>NZ_CP162004.1:0-1200000 GCF_040822115.1 Flavobacterium sp. WC2421
ATGAACAAAACTGCTCAATCAGTATGGGAAAACTGTTTGTCTTTTATAAAAGACAACATTCAAGATCAAGCATTCAAAACTTGGTTTGAACCGATCAAATCAGTTGAACTTACCGATAACGCATTATATATTCAAGTTCCAAGTAAATTTTTCTACGAATGGTTAGAAGAACACTATGTGAAATTATTAAAAGTTGCCTTAACTAAGGAACTTGGTAAAAACGCAAAGTTACTTTATAAAATTAAGATGGAAAACACTTATGGTAATAAACAACCGTTTACGGAACAATTACCAAGTGCCAACCGGGCTCCAATGAAACCACAAAATGTTGACGCCCCTTTTAAAAACTTAGATCCTGAATTAAAAAATCCTTTTGTAATTCCAGGAATTAGAAATTTAAAAATTGAATCCCAACTTAATGCCAACTATAGTTTTGATAATTTCCTTGAAGGAGATTCTAATAGGCTAGCTCGCTCAGCGGGTATGGCTGTTGCCAATAAACCTGGAGGAACATCATTTAACCCGTTATTGATTTTTGGTGGCGTTGGACTTGGTAAAACACACTTAGCGCATGCTATAGGAGTTGAAATCAAAGACAAATACCCAGATAAAACTGTTTTATACATTTCAGCCGAAATATTCACTCAACAATACATTGATTCCGTTAAGAAAAATAATAGAAATGACTTCATTCACTTCTATCAATTGATCGATGTTTTAATTATTGATGATGTACAATTCCTTTCGGGTAAATCAGGAACACAAGATGTCTTTTTCCACATCTTCAACTATTTACACCAAAATGGAAAACAAGTAATTCTTACATCAGACAAAGCACCGGTTGATATGCAAGATATTGAGCAACGCTTATTATCTCGTTTCAAATGGGGATTGTCTGCTGAATTACACCAACCAGATTACGAAACTAGAATTTCAATCTTGAAAAACATTCTATATCGGGATGGTGTGGAGATTCCAGAAGAAATTATTGAATATGTAGCACGCAACATTAAATCAAATGTGCGTGAATTAGAAGGAGCAATTATTTCCTTAATTGCACAATCTTCTTTCAATAAAAAAGAGGTTACTATTGAATTAGCCAAAAGTGTGGTAGAGAAATTTGTGAAAAATGTAAAACGCGAAATTTCTATTGATTACATTCAAAAAATTGTTTCTGATTATTTCCAATTGGATTTAGAAACATTACAATCAAAAACTAGAAAAAGACACGTGGTACAGGCGAGACAACTGGCTATGTTTTTTGCTAAAAAATTCACTAAAGCGTCCTTAGCCAATATTGGTTCTCAAATTGGAGATCGTGATCACGCAACAGTATTACACGCTTGCAAAACAGTTGACAATCTTGTGGCAACCGATAAACAATTCAAAAAATTTGTTGAAGATATCCATAAAAAATTAACGTTATAAACGCATCATGCCCGTAAAAATTTTAATGGTTTGTTTGGGCAATATTTGTCGATCACCGTTGGCAGAAGGTATCTTAGCTTCTAAACTTCCAAAAGAAAAATTTACAGTAGATTCTGCAGGAACTGGTTCTTGGCATATTGGCCACGCTCCAGATTCTCGCTCCATTGCTATAGCAAAAAAGTACAAACTAGATATTTCAAAACAAAAAGGAAGACAATTCAATACTTCTGATTTTGAAACTTATGATTACATCTATGTCATGGACAAATCCAATTATGACGATGTAATCGAATTATCTAAAACTCAAGAACAAAAGAATAAAGTACAAATCATTTTGAACGAATTGTACCCCAACGAAAATGTAGATGTACCTGATCCTTATTTTGGTATGCCCAATGGATTTGACATCGTTTACAATATGCTAAATGAAGTTTGCGAAATTATAGCTACAAAAATTAAAGAGACCCACCCATAATTTTAGGAGTTCATTTTTACCTGCAAAACAAATTCATTTCTTTATTAATGCCGTTCTTTGCATTTCTAAATTAGATTAAAAACATAAATCGATCAAAATGAAACCAAATACTTTACTAGGAAAACTCTATTTAATCCCAACTACAATGGGGGATTGCGACCCAATGGATGTTTTGCCTCAAACTGTTAAAAGGACCATCGATTTTATTGACTATTATATTGTAGAGAACGACAAAACAGCTCGAAAATCGATTAAAGAAGTTAATCCCGAAAAAAAACAATCGGACTTAGTTTTGTTTACTCTAAACAAACGCACTGAAGTAAAAGAACATCTTGATTTTATCAAACCATTACTAGAAGGTAAAAACATGGGATTAATGAGTGAGGCCGGTTGCCCTGGTGTTGCTGATCCTGGTGCTGTTATCGTAAAACTAGCACATGAAAAAGGAATTCAAGTAGTTCCCTTAGTTGGCCCCTCTTCTATTTTATTAGCCATGATGGCTTCAGGAATGAATGGTCAAAGCTTTACCTTTCACGGGTATTTACCTATTGAAAAAGACGAGAAACGAGCCAGTTTTAAAACTTTAGAACGAATTTCTTTCGAAAAAAATCAATCCCAAATATTTATTGAAACCCCTTATCGCAACAATAAATTACTCGAAGATTTATTACTGACCTTGCATCCTGAAACACACTTATGTATCGCTACAGACATTACATTACCAACAGAATACATCAAGACTAAGAAAATTGCGGCTTGGAAAAAAGAAACGATTGATTTACATAAACGACCTACTATTTTTATTATTCATAAAATGTAATTTTTAAACTATAAACTTTTTTATACAATAGAAATCTCAAAACCATATCCATTTTCCTATAAAGTAACTGCTTTGTATGGCAATGGATTTTTGGTTTTTATTAATAATAACCTTCAGCACTTTTTAATTTTTAATATTAAATGGCATAAAACTCATTTTATTATCAAAAAATAAATATTAAACACTGATAATCAATATTTTATACTTAAATTTAATATCCCCTTATCTTAACCAAAAATCATCATTATAAATTTAAAAAAATTTAATTATGAAAAACAAGATTTTAAAAGGAGGATTAATGTTGGTTACTATGTCTTTACTGATAGCCTGTAATCAAAAAAAAGAGGCACCCATGGCCGTAATTGACAAAGACGCAATCAAAACCGAAATTCAGTCGATGGAAGATGCATTTGCAACTAACTTTAATGCGAGAAGCACCGATAACATCATGTATTACGCTGATGATGCCATCAGTTTTTCAAATGAAAAAAAACCTTTAGAAGGGAAAGCTGCCATTCAAGCTTCAATAAAAGAGGATTTAAAAACTTTTCCAAAAGGAGCCAAAATCAATTTTGAAACTAAAGAAGTTCATGTTTCAAATGATGCCAATCAAGTGGTAGAAATTGGCGGCTATGAGGTCAAAGATTCCACTGATGCAAAAATCATGAGCGGCAACTTCATCAGCCTATTTGAAAAAAAAGACGGCAAATACATTTGTATTCGAGACATGGGAAACTCTGATATGCCTAAACCAAAAAAATAAAACAATATCATAAAAACACAAAGTAAAGTACTCCTAACAAAGTACTTTACTTTGTGTTTCCGTTTTAAATAAATACAATGTCGATTACAAAAAAATGAATCCGAAAAATGTATTTCTAAACTCAAATCAAATACTTACTTTTAGATCATTAAAAAAAGAAGCATGTCAAAACTCCCCAACATTGGTACAAGTATTTTTACAGTAATGTCTAAAATGGCAACAGAATATGATGCTGTCAACCTTTCACAAGGATTTCCTAATTTTCCTGTAGACGAGCGTTTGACTACTATTGTAGCTCAGTTAGCCAGTGAAAATGTACATCAATATTTACCAATGGCAGGTTATCCTCCATTGTTAACCAAAATTGCTCAACTAACCTACCGTTCTTATAAAAGAACCATTCGAACAGACACTGAAATTCTTGTTACTGCTGGTGCGACCCAGGGTATTTTTACCACCATTCAAGCTTTAATTAAATCTAATGATGAAGTCATTATCTTAGACCCTAGCTATGATTGTTATGAAGCGCCAGTTCTTTTATGTAATGCAAAACCAGTGCGAGTTCCTCTTAATGATAATTATACTCCCCACTGGGAAAAGATAGAAAATGCGTGTTCTTCAAAAACAAAAATGATTATTATCAATAATCCGCATAATCCAACTGGGAAAATTTGGATTCATTCTGATTTTGAAGCATTAGAAAATATATTACAAAAATATCCTGAAATGATTGTTCTCTCAGATGAAGTGTATGAATACATCACATTTGAAAAAAAACATATTTCAGCTCATACACGTGAAAAATTATTAAATCGTTGCATTATAATTTCTTCTTTTGGAAAATCCTTCCATGTTACTGGTTGGAAAATAGGCTATCTCATTGCTCCTGAACATTTGATGAAAGAAATCAAGAAAGTGCATCAATTTTTAGTTTTTAGTGTGAATAGCATTTGTCAGGTGGCTATTAGCAACTATTTAGACTTAGTATCTGTTGAAGAAATAAGTCAATTATATATTGAAAAACGGGATTATTTTAGCGCTTTATTAAAAGAGAGTCGTTTTAAATTACTGCCTTGCGAAGGCACTTATTTTCAAGTTGCATCCTATGCTTCTATATCAAATGAAAACGATGTTGATTTTTGCAAAAGATTAATCACAGAGCATGGAGTGGCGGCAATACCCATCTCTACTTTTTATGAAAACAACATAGACCATCACCTCATTCGTTTTTGTTTTGCAAAAGACAATGCGACTTTAGAAAAAGCGGCTAAAAAACTATGTGCAATTTAGGTGTAGTCAATTACTTGATTTTATATGCATGCATACTATTTAATTTGTTATATTTACAATAAAAAAATTATATCATGGGTTATACAGATAAAATGTTACGCGATGATGCATTAAAAGGCAAAGTTATAGTCGTAACCGGAGGAGGAAGCGGTTTAGGTAAAGCAATGACAAAATATTTCTTAGAACTAGGTGCAAAAGTAGCAATTACGTCAAGAGACCTAGAGAAATTAAAAAATACAGCCTCTGAATTAGAATTAGAAACAGGTGGAACCTGTTTGCCTTTACAGTGTGATGTACGTCATTATGAAGAAGTCGAAAACATGCTGCAAGGTGTCTTGAAAGCTTTTGGAAAAGTAGATGTCCTTTTAAATAATGCTGCAGGAAACTTCATCTCTCCTACCGAAAGATTATCTGCTAATGCATTTGATACCGTAATTGATATCGTTTTAAAAGGGACTAAAAACTGTACACTTGCTTTTGGAAAACATTGGATAGATACTAAACAAACATCATCAACTGTTTTAAATATTGTAACTACCTACGCATGGACAGGATCAGCTTATGTTGTGCCAAGTGCCACTGCCAAAGCTGGAGTATTAGCTATGACCAGAAGTCTGGCTGTAGAATGGGCAAAATATGGCATCCGAACTAATGCAATTGCACCAGGACCATTTCCTACTAAAGGAGCCTGGGATCGATTATTACCTGGAGATCTTGCCGAAAAATTTGATATGGCTAAAAAAGTGCCGTTAAAGCGTGTGGGAGATCATCAAGAGTTAGCCAACTTAGCTGCCTATATGGTTTCTGATTTTTCAGCCTATGTAAATGGGGAAGTAGTTGTAATTGATGGTGGTGAATGGCTTAAAGGTGCTGGACAGTTTAATTTGTTGGAAGCCATTCCAGAAGAATTATGGGACCAACTGGAAATGATGATTAAAGCAAAAAAGAATAAATAACTAAAATCAAAATTCTTATAAAAAAAGAGCGCTAATTAATTAACGCTCTTTTTTTAAAGTTAGGCATTCAAAGCCATCAAAATCTCTGTTTTCAATAATCCGCTACCTCCACCGTAATGCTGTACCACTGCAGTATTAGAATTTTGTTTCCTAAAAAACAAACGCAAATGGGTTTCGCTTTCTTCAGTAATTCCAGGTCCCAATAAAACTATTTCGAATTTTTTTTCTTGAAAAAGAACTTTAGCTTCTTCATCATTCAAAACACCAATCCCAGACCAATCAGCATTTGCATTAATTAATCGGACTACCGTACGTAATATCTCAAAATTTCTGCCTACGTATAGAATATTTATATTTCCCATAACTTTATCTAAAAAAAACCTCAACTACATGAAGTACCTGAGGTTATGCTAAAAACCGATTATTCTTTTATAAATTGAAGTTCTATTGCCAATTTAACTTCTTCACCAACTAGTACACCACCAGTTTCAAGAGCTGAATTCCAAGTTAATCCCCAATCTTTTCTATTAATTTTACCTTCTAATGAAAGAGCTAATTTTGTATTTCCCCAAGGGTCTTTCATTAATCCACTAAATTCTGCTGGTAGCTTTACTGATTTTGTTACCCCATGCATTGTTAAATCACCTACCAATTCATATTCCCCTTCATTAATTTTAGAGAATGAAGTTGCCGAAAATTTAATTGTTGGAAATTGCCCTGCATCAAAAAAATCAGCACTTAATAAATGGGTATCTCTATCCGCATTACCAGTTGCAATTGAATCGATTGCTCCGGTAAATTCAATTTTTGCATTTTCGAAATTCGAATCATCGGATTCGATTGACGCATCAAATTTTGTAAATTTACCTGAAATAGTAGTAAACATCATGTGTTTCACTTTAAAACCAATTTCTGAATGTGTTGGGTCAATTGCCCATTTTGTTGTTGACATAATAGTATTATTTTTAATTATTTAATTTATTTCGTAACTAATTATAATTTCATGGGTACTTCCATCAAAAGAATTTCGGCATTATCAGAATTAGCAATAAGATTGAATGAATCCGTATCAGTTATTCCCAGACCATCACGCTCATTTAAAGTAATACCACCAATAGTAAAGTCTCCTTTTAAAACAAAAGCATAAATACCGTTTCCTGCTTTCTTTAATTGGTATGAATTCGAAAAACCTTTATCAAATTTTCCAATATGAAACCAAGCATCTTGATGAATCCAAACGCCTTCATCTTCTGGATTTGGAGATAAAATTTGTTGTAGATTATTGTGACGATCCTTTAAGTCCAAAGAGATTTGGTCGTAACGAGGTGTTACATTTTTTTTATTTGGATAAATCCAAATTTGCAAAAACTTAACCAACTGGTCTTTATTTTTATTATACTCACTGTGAAAAATCCCAGTTCCTGCACTCATCGCTTGAATATCTCCTTCTTTAATTACAGTAGTATTTCCCATACTGTCTTTATGTTCTAAATCGCCTTCGAGCGGGATAGAAATAATTTCCATATTATCGTGTGGGTGTTTTCCAAAACCCATTCCTTGACTTACTCTATCATCATTCAAAACGCGCAACACACCAAAATTCATACGTTCCGGATTGTGATAACCCGCAAAACTAAAAGTATGAAATGACTCTAACCATCCATGATTAGCATGTCCTCTGGTATTTGCTTTATGCAAAATAGAATTTGAAATCAAACCTTCTTTAGTACTATTTGTATTTTCCATTTTCGCTTTTGTTAATTATTATGATACAAAGTTGCGACTAAAAAGAAACTAAAGCATTGAACTAGGACAAGAAATGAAAATAGTTGAAATTAATTTTTAGCGAGTTTTGTTCTAATTTTACTTAGAAACTCAGGAGATATCCCTAAAAAGGAAGCGATATAATGTTGCGCTACACGCTGAGAAAGTGTAGGATATTTATCTAAAAACTCCAGATATTTATCTGTAGCAGTTTTAGAAATAGCATTAAACAATCGTTTTTGCGTTACTGCTAGATTGCGTTGCATTAATATACGGAAAGCCCTTTCAAATCTTGGTGCCTTTGCAAATAACACCTCTTTAGATTCGGGATTGAACATAAAAAATTCGCAATCTTCTAAGGTTTCAATAAATACATCACTGGGACTGTCCTCATAAATACTAAATGAAATATCACTTACCCAAGCATTTTCAATTGCTAATTGCAAAATCACTTCTATACCATTGGAATCTATATAATACTTGCGAACACAACCTTTTACAACAAAAGCTTCAAAATTGCATTTTTCACCTTCATGTAAAAGAATTGTCTTTTTTGGAATTTTTTTATTTTCTAATAAAGAATTAAAAATGCTTAATTCCTCTTTTTCAAAAGTGACATAACGGCTTATATTTTTATTGATTTGAGTATACAAAGTATTATTTTTAGGAAATTAAAGGTACTAAATTAATTCAAAAACTGGTGGGTAAATTGGCATTATAACTGAGTATCTCTTCGGTCAAACTAAAAATTAGCTATTTAATCTATAATGAATAATACGGATTTCCATTTTTAGTTTAAAAAAATTAATAAATACTAATTCTAATTTAGCAATTCTCTATTTTCAATCTATAAATTCCTATTTTTGCTTCATCAATAAATAACTCAACTATTATATGCTTATTATAGGAATTGCAGGTGGAACTGGAAGCGGAAAAACAACCGTAGTTCATCAAATCATGAATGAATTACCCGAAACAGAGGTAGGAATTATTTCACAAGATTCATATTACAAGGAAAATCACGGTCTTTCATTCGATGAAAGAGCACTAATCAATTTTGATCATCCACGTGCAATTGATTTCGAGTTATTAGTCACACATCTTAAAGAATTAAAAGAAGGAAATAACATCAATCAACCCGTGTATTCTTTTGTGACGCACAATCGAAGCGATGATACTGTTTTTACACATCCTCGAAAAGTGATGATTGTGGAGGGTATTTTAATTTTGGCAAATCCAGAATTAAGAGATTTATTTGATGTAAAGATTTATGTTCACGCTGATTCTGATGAAAGATTAATCCGTCGAATGAAACGTGACATTGCTGAAAGAGGTCGTGATATGGAGGAAGTTTTAAACCGTTACCAAACAACATTAAAACCTATGCATGAGCAATTTATAGAACCCACAAAAGCATTTGCGGATATTATTATACCTAATGACAAATACAATACAGTAGCTATTGATGTAGTTCGGGCAGTAATAAATCAAAGAATTCTATAATTTTATTGTAATTTTATCAGAATATAGGATTCTAGAATTTAATTGCAACGGAAGGCATAAACTAAGCATTATTTTACGTTTTCAACTTTAGTTATGTTAATAAAACATTGGCTATTCGTTTAATAAGGACTTTAAAAAAAAAGAAATGACAAATCCACATAAAGACAAACCTTGGTTTAAATTTTTAAGTAATAAATACATTTGGGTATTGCTTTTCTTTTCAACTTGGATGGTTTTTTTGGACAACTATTCCTATTTTGATCATCGATTTTTAGATACTCAAATTAATGAACTTGAAGATAATAAAGAATATTATCAAGAGGAAATAAAAAAAGATGAAGAACAAATTAAAGAACTAAAAAACCCAGAACAAATAGAAAAATATGCTCGTGAAAACTACTATATGAAAAAAGATAGTGAGGATATTTATCTGATCGAATTTGAAGGTGACAGTATAGAGAACAGCAATAAACCCTGAATTATAAAAAACAAAAATAAAAATGGCGACTAATTTATTTGAAGATTTCGATCCTGTTTCTTCCAAACAATGGAAACAAAAAATCCAGTTTGAACTTAAAGGTGCCGATTATAATGATACCTTAATATGGAATTCTCCAGAAGATATTAAGGTGAAACCTTTTTATCACAAAGATGAGTTTACCAAAGCTTTTCCATTAACCACAAAGGCTTCCAACTTTAAAATTTGCCAAAATATATTTGTTTTTGATATTGAGAAATCAATAGAAAGAGCTTTAGATTCTTTAAATAGAGGTGCTGAAAGTCTTCGTTTTACTATTGAAAATGATACTATTGACATTACTAAACTTTTAGAAAACTTACCATTAGAAAATGTTTTTGTTTACTTTAATTTAAACTTTATTTCAATCGATTTCGTAGCTAAAATCAATACAATAGCAATACAAAAAAAGGCAGTTGTATTTATCAATTTAGATCCAATAGGACAATTAGCCAAAGACGGAAACTGGTTTACAACGAAAGACAAAAACAATTTTGACACACTTAATTTAATTACTACTGCCGTACCACAACATTCGGTATTAAGCATTGACACTAGTTTATATCAAAATGCAGGTGCCAATATGGTACAGCAAATTGCTTATAGTTTAGCGCATGCCAATGAATATTTTAATAGGATTCCTATTATAAATCAACCCATCGTTTTTGAAGTTGCAGTAGGTACCAATTACTTTTTTGAAATTGCAAAACTACGTGCACTACGCCTTTTATTTAAGCTAATTGCAAAAGAATATAATCACTACTTAGATTGTCATCTCTTTGTTACACCCACAAAACGAAACAAAACCATTTATGATTATAATGTAAACATGTTACGTACCACAACCGAATGTATGTCGGCAATTATTGGTGGTGCGGATACTATTGCTAACTTACCTTATGATTCTTTGTACCATAAAGACAATGAATTTGGAGATCGCATTGCTCGAAATCAGCTGTTAGTATTAAAAAATGAAAGCTATTTTGATAAAGTAAATAATCCCGCTGATGGAAGTTATTATATAGAAACACTCACCAATCAACTGGCCGAAAAATCGTTGACTTTGTTTAAAGACATCGAATCCAATGGTGGTTTTCTAAAACAATTGAATGAAGGAATCATTAAAAGAAAAATTCAGGAAAGTGCTGATAAAGAGCAAGATCTTTTTGACTCAGGAAAAGAAGTATTGTTAGGTACCAATAAATACCCTAATAAAGAAGATCGCATGAAACAGGATTTAGAACTTTATCCATTTATAAAAATCAATCCAAGAAAAACGTTGATAACCCCTATTATAGAAAAACGCCTTGCCGAGAAAACGGAACAGGAACGTCTCGCATTAGAGTAATTTTCAATAAAAGGAATCAATTAAAAACGCATAAAAATTAGAGTCAAAATGATAAGAAATGACCTCAAACATATTAAATTAGAAAGTACTAAGACAATAGAAGACAATCAAAATTCATTGTCTGAAAATTTCTTAACGGCAGAGGGAATCGAACTCAAACCAACCTATTCTGAAAAGGATATTGAAAATCTAGCGCATTTAGATTTTGGAGCTGGCTTTGCGCCAAATTTGCGCGGACCATACACTACGATGTATGTGCGCAGACCATGGACAATTCGTCAATATGCTGGTTTTTCAACTGCAGAGGAAAGCAATGCTTTTTACAGAAGAAATCTTGCAGCTGGTCAAAAAGGATTATCCATTGCATTTGATTTACCTACCCATCGGGGATATGATTCAGACCATGAACGTGTTGTAGGAGATGTCGGTAAAGCTGGAGTAGCAATAGATTCGGTTGAGGATATGAAAGTATTATTCGATCAAATTCCATTGGATGAAATGTCAGTTTCCATGACTATGAATGGTGCCGTATTACCCATTATGGCTTTTTACATTGTGGCAGCCGAAGAACAAGGGGTAAAACCTGAATTACTTTCAGGAACGATACAAAATGATATTCTAAAAGAGTTTATGGTGCGTAATACTTACATCTACCCACCTACTCCATCCATGAAAATCATTGCCGACATTTTTGAATTTACAAGCAAGAAAATGCCAAAATTCAACTCGATATCTATATCGGGATATCACATGCAAGAAGCAGGTGCTACTGCCGATATTGAATTGGCTTACACATTGGCGGATGGATTGGAATACATTCGCACTGGACTAGCAACGGGAATGAAAATTGATGAGTTTGCCCCTCGTTTATCTTTTTTCTGGGCGATTGGAATGAATCACTTCATGGAAATTGCTAAAATGCGTGCTGGGCGAATGATATGGGCCAAACTAGTGAAACAGTTTAATCCAAAAGATGATAAATCATTAGCATTAAGAACTCATTGCCAAACAAGTGGCTGGAGTTTAACAGAACAAGATCCTTTTAATAATGTAGCGCGTACGTGTATTGAAGCATCGGCAGCCGCTTTTGGAGGAACACAATCACTACATACTAATGCTTTGGATGAAGCGATTGCTTTGCCAACTGATTTTTCGGCAAGAATTGCTCGAAATACACAAATATTTTTACAAGAAGAAACCAAAATTACAAAAACTGTTGATCCTTGGGCAGGTAGTTATTACGTAGAAAGCTTGACCGATGAGATTGTCCAAAGTGCTTGGAAACTTATTGAAGAAGTAGAAGAACTAGGTGGAATGACCAAAGCGATTGAAGCAGGGATTCCTAAACTAAGAATAGAAGAAGCAGCGGCAAGAAAACAAGCCCGCATTGATAGTGGACAGGACATAATTGTAGGGGTCAACAAATACCGTTTGGACAAAGAAGATCCTTTACAAATTCTAGATGTCGATAACCAGATGGTGCGAAAGCAACAACTGGAACAACTCGATCGTATAAAAGCAACAAGAGATACTAATAAGGTACAAGAATCAATTAAAAAATTAATCCTTTGTGCTCAAACTGGTGAAGGTAATTTACTGGAAATCGCAGTAGAAGCTGCAAGAAACAGAACTACGCTAGGCGAAATTAGTGATGCCTTAGAAACTGTTTTTGGAAGGTATAAAGCACAAATTAAATCCTTTAGTGGCGTGTATAGTAAAGAAATTAAAGACGATAAAAGTTTTGAAAAAGCAAAACAGCTAGCCGATACCTTTGCCAAACAAGAAGGTCGTCGTCCTAGAATCATGATTGCCAAAATGGGACAAGATGGACACGATCGTGGGGCAAAAGTAGTAGCCACAGGTTACGCTGATGTAGGTTTTGATGTGGATATTGGTCCGTTATTTCAAACTCCTGCCGAAGCTGCAAAACAAGCCATAGAAAATGATGTACATATTCTTGGTGTTTCCTCATTGGCTGCAGGCCACAAAACTCTAGTTCCACAAGTGATAGAAGAGCTTAAAAAATATGGCCGTGAAGATATAATGGTAGTTGTAGGTGGTGTGATTCCGGCACAAGATTATCAATTTTTATTTGATGCTGGTGCAGTAGCTGTTTTTGGACCTGGAACAAAAATTAGCGAAGCAGCTATAAAAATATTAGAAATTTTAATAGGAGAATAAACAATCATTACAATATAAAAAAAAGAAAACACCAACATAAAGTTGGTATTTTCTTTTTTATCCCTTTTCTAACAAATTATAAAGAAAACCACTTTCCTATTAAATAAATGACACTAAAAGTGTTTATTATTAACTAAACTTAAGCAAATACTTAACTATCAACGAAATGACAAAACCGTAACTTTACATATATAATCAACAATAAAAATATATTGCTCCAAATCTTAACTGTTGTTTTATTAAAACATGTAAATTAAATTATAATAGAAGGGGAAGAAAACAATAGGCCTTACTAATTTAATTCTACAAATAATTATTAATCAAATTAAAAATCAACTATTATGAAAGCCTATATTATTGCAATTTTTGCATTTGGGATAACAACTTTATCCTATTCACAAGATATCATGAATGATGATAAAGAAGATGTAAGTTATAAAGTAGAAAATTTACCCGCTGTTGTCATTAAAAGCGCAGGAACAGATTTCTCTGTGTATTTGCCAGATCGTAATGCTGACAATACCATAAGAAAACTTGAAGATGAATTTATTGCCTATGATCTTGGCAAAGACTATGAAGGGTATGAAACTTATCTAGTTGTTATGGAAATTAAAGATGGCTCATTGGCAGCGACATATAATGAAAAAGGAAAATTAATTCGGGTCGTGGAAAATTACAAAAATGTAAAGCTTCCCAGTAAAGTTATTTTTTCCGTTTACAAAAACTATCCAGGTTGGGAAATAGTTAATGATAAATATTTATACTCGCAAAAAGAAGGGGATATTGAAAAAAAACAGTATCATTTAAAAATTAAAAAAGGAAATGAAACACGTAAATTAACGGTTCATCCAGACGGTAAAATTATTGCAGGTATCTAAGTTTAAAAAATATAAAATCATTTGGCTGTTCTTAAAAAAGAGCAGCTTTTTTTGTTTTAACTATCATCAATGATAAATAAATAACGCTTCAATTTCCTCCTAAATTAATACCTATTACAGTATAGAAAATATAATTTAATTTATCCAAAAGATGACAATTCTTAATAAAAAAAAGAAGTAGAAACCAATTTTATTAACATAAGATACGGATTAAATTAACAGAAATTAGATAAAAAAAAACTACCTTTAACAAGATTACTTATCTGATTATCAATGATTTAAAAAGACCTCAGTATTGAATTAACCTATAATATTATGTATAAATAAATATTAATTTAAAAACTAAATATTATGAAATCATTTATTATTATGTTATTCGTTGTAGGCCTATCTTTTTCCGCTTATTCGCAAGATACAGAAAAAGGAAAGGTTAGTGTTGAAGAATTACCCGCAGTGGTAATTAAACGAATTGGTTCTGATTTTTCTGTTTACATTCCAGACAATCATCCCGACCAAGACGTTAGAAATATGGAACAAAAATTTATTGCTTATGACATTGGGAAAGATTATGAGGGATATGAAAACTATTTGGTATTGATGGAAACAAAAAATGGATCTTTATCAGCTACTTATGATGAAAAAGGAAAATTAGTTCGAGTTGTAGAAAATTACCAAAATGTAAGATTGCCTAATGAAGTAATTTATTCAGTCTATAAAACCTATCCCGGTTGGAATATTGTCAACGATAAGTACTTATATTCTCAAGAAGAAGGGGATATTGTTAAAAAACAATACAATCTGAAAATTGAAAAAGGCAATCAAAAAATGAAATTGTTAGTTCGTTCCAATGGCGAAATATTAAAAGCAAAATAAAAAAAAAGCAGTCCAAATAATTTTGGACTGCTTTTATATTTTTTAGTGTTTTTGTGAAAATTAATTTAAACTTGCCACTGCATTTACATTAGCCACAATAAAGGAAGTGTCATAACCTCCAAATGCTTTCATATAACTTCTAATTGAAGTACCATAAGCATCTTTTATAAATTTCTTCCCATTGTGCTTAAAGTATCTTCTTACGGAACCCGCTCCACCAAGATGTGCGGCTGCTAAAATCCCTGATTCTGTTACCAGAATCCCATTAACTACTTTCCCATCATATTTCTCAATGATGTCTTGTAATAGCCATTTGTTTTTTGATAAAAGTGCTACAAAGGCTCTTTCTTGCAATTTGGGGCTTTTTAGGAATAAAATACTATCCTTCACACCAACAGATCTTAAGGTTTCTATACCAAATTGGTATTTACCTAAATAACCGAGAGAATTGATTTTTTTGTATTTCCCTTCTGATTCTTTGAAACCAAGAGCTTCCTTAAAACCAATAAATAAATTTCCAGTAAAAGGGAAATTTAAATTGATATAATCTTCTTGTTCTATGGATGGATATAAGTATCGTGTTCCATCCGTGTTTTTTATTAGAAACCAATCATTTTTTTCTATTTTAAGAGGTTTAAAACCCGCACTTAAAAAGGCTATAATAATCGCCAAACTTGTATAAAAATACCACTTCTTTACCATAAATTGTTTTTCTTCAAAACGCTGTCCCGTTAAGAAATTTCTGCGTGCAAAGATACAATAAATTTTATAAAGCTGAAAATCAACCTATTAAATTTTTTAAAAATATAAAATTCGTCCTCTAAAACCCTCGTTAACTGAGTATTCAATCGTTGGAGCTGGAATTTTAAGCGTATTAAAAACAGAAAAAAAAGTCTTCAAAAAATGAGATTTTGTTTCAATTTTCGTCAGGTCAACGTCAAAACTCAAATAAAACTGTCTGAATCTCTCTGTTTTCGGAAGGAGTAATTTATCAGAATTTTCGCTATTTCCACTCACCATTCCATCCGCTCCATAACCCATTGCGAGATTGAGCCATTTTGGTATTTTAGAACCTTTGGAAAAAGAATATAAATTAACCGAAAGCCAATACGTTTGACCGTTATAATCTTTAAGGATCTGCTCCGCTAAGTTGCTTCCTAAAACGTTGGGCCTATATTGGGCAAATTGTGTGGTGTGAAAAGAGAATTTTGGTATAATACGTTGTTCATTCCATAATAACTCTTGGGAAACATATAAAGCCGTTCCAGAAGCATTTGCTATAACATCTCCAGGTGATGCTCCCCATTCAGAAGAATAGCCATCTAAAACCTCAACAGCCGTTAAAAATGCAAATCCTAAACCAGCACCATATAGCAATTGCTTCTTTTTACTAGCTCCACTCCATTGTAGCATTTCACTTCCCATCCTTCCCAATTGATACGAAGAATAGAAATGTCCTATTTTATCCATTTGAAGCCATTCCGCATTATCATTTATAAAATGAAAATTAGATCTTGGATAATCGGCATACCATAGCTGGTTTAGGCCTACTAATGCTGCAGAGGCCAATATTGATTCTGAAAGAATAACTGTATTTTGTCTTTTTATATTTAAAGTGTCCGAAGGTTTTAAAAAACGATCGAATTTTTTACTTTGAGCATCTGCATCACGCAGTCCACTTACCAAAAAAAACATCAGAAAAAAAATAGCTTTATATTTCAAACCTATCTTTTTACTCCTTGGCTGTTGATCCAATCCGAATATTTTTTAGCATTTTTATTATGCTCAGGCAAAGTCGCTGCAAATTCATGGTATCCAAAACGTTCTACACTAGCACAAAAATAAATAAAATCATTCTTTTCTGGATCCAATACTGCTTCTAGAGCTGTAATGTCGGGCATTGCAATAGGACCAGGAGGAAGTCCAACATTTACATAGGTATTATAAGGAGAAGACATAGTCAAGTCTTTAAAAAACACTCTTTTAATTACTTGATTAAAGTCATCGTCTTTTTTCTTGATAGCAAAAATTACTGTGGGATCCGCTTGAAGCGGCATGCCCAATCGCAAACGGTTTAAGTAAACTCCTGCAATTCTTGGTCTTTCATCTTTTTTAACCGATTCTTTATGTACGATAGAAGCTAAAATTGTAGCTTCAATTGGGTTTAAACCTTGTTTTTCTGCTTTAGCAACTCTTTCTTTATTCCAAAAATTTCGGTATTCTTTAATCATCTTATCTCGAAACTTCTCTGCAGATGTGTTCCAATACGTTTCATAGGTATTAGGAATAAACATAGCCAAAACATTATCTTCATTAAATCCGTTTTCTTTCAAGAAGATAGAATCTTTAAATGAAGTTAATAATGACAAACTGTCCGCCTCAATTTGGGATCCTACTCGTCCAGCAAGATTTTCCACTCGCTCTTGATTATTAAATGCCAACTTTACAGGAACATTACTTCTTAAAGATTTGACTAATTCATAACTATTCATCCCTTTAGTAAAAAGAAAACGTCCCGATTTTACATTTTCAGGATAACTCATTTTACTGGCTACCATTTCTAAACGGTCGATATTTACGACATAATCTGCCAATATTTTTTTGACATCAGTATACGTTGCATTTGTTGGGATATGAACATAAACTTCTTTATCTGAAAACTTAGTGTTAGCAGCAAAAATTTGGCTCATCAAAACAAAACCGTAAATGATTAATCCACTTACTAAAACAACAGCTGCGATTGTAATATATTTTTTAAAATTCAAAACTTAAATATTAAAGTTGATTATTGATTAATTGAAAAACGGCTTCGTCTTTGTAAACACCATTCACCAGATTCCAATCTTTTTTTGTACCTATATTTTGGAATCCAAATTTAGTAAAAAGAGCGATACTAGATTTATTTTCAGTCCCAATATTTGCATATAATTGATGTAAATTTAAATGGCGAAATGAATACTGAATTAAAAGCTCCAAAGCTTCGGACCCAATGTTCTGTTTTCGATTTTCCTGCCCTTGAATTACAATCCCTACTCCTGCTCTATTATTCTTTGGATCAAAATCAAATAAATCGATTAATCCCAATGCAGGAAAGTCTTGGTCTTGACATATGGCCAAACGCAATTGCTTGGCTTCATATATATCTTGATGCGCATTCTCCAAATATTGTTTTACTAAAAATCGACTATATGGGGTTTGTGTATTGCTTACTTCCCAAATACGCTGATCATTCTCAATGGCATAGATGAACTCTAAATCATTAGGTTCCAATGCGCGGATGTATATATTTTCGCCTTTTAGAGTTATCATACAAATTTTGTGAGTTGAAGTTTTAGGCTTTTATTAAATTTCAATAACACCTTTAAAAACAAATTTGGCTGGTCCTATTAGAAAAACATTAGTATATACATTGTTCTTTTTATCAAAAGAAACGGCTAGTTTTCCACCTTCCACATTCAAATCGATAGTTGTAGCATCAGTAACTCCCGTTGCATTCATCGCAATTGCAACCGCAGTTGCACCAGTTCCACAAGCTAATGTTTCATCTTCAACTCCTCGTTCATAAGTACGGACCGAAAAAGTAGTATCATCAATTTTATTTACAAAATTGATATTACTACCCGCTTTTCCATATAAATCACCGTATCGAATTGCAGCACCATTTTCTTTTACATTATAATGTTCTAAGTCCTCTACTAACTGAACATGATGTGGAGATCCTGTATTCAGGAAAGAATAATCAGGAGTTTCTTTGATCTCTAAAACATCAATCATTTGTAATGATACAATTCCGTCTTCTGCTACACTTGCATGATGTAAACCATCTATAGCGTTAAAAGTAGCATCGTTTTTAATGACCTTTAGCTGTTGGGCGAAAGCCACTAAACATCTTCCTCCATTACCACACATAGTACTTTGATTCCCATCTGAGTTGTAATACACCATTTTAAAATCGGCTTCAGGATCATTTTCTAATAAAATAAGTCCATCTCCGCCAATTCCAAAACGCCTGTCACATAAATGAGCAATCAACTGTATATTTTCTTTTGGAAAAGTATTCGAACGATTATCAATCATTACAAAATCATTTCCGGTTCCTTGGTATTTATAAAATTCTATTTGCATTATTTTTTTAATTGTGTTTCACAAAAGTACGAACTATTAATGAAATGTTAATCATTGTTAAAGAGCGTTAAACTGTTTTTTAACAATCTAAAATAGCTTTATTTTTACTAGACAAATAACGTAAAACACACTCTATTATGAAAAAATATTCACACCTATTACTGGTGTCTCTGCTTAGCGGAGCCATAACATTAGGGGCTTACAAATTATTATTTGACACTAATGGTTATTTTTCCAACTCAAATCATTCCATAACTACCCTTGCAAACAACTCATTTACCAAAAATGTAGGCCTATCCCCAGATGTACTTGATTTTACCGATGCGGCAGAGAAAACAATTCACTCTGTAGTCCATGTAAAAAATGTTTCATACAAAACCGTTACTAATCCTATGCTGGAATATTATTACGGGTACAAAGGAGGGCAAACCCAGGAGCAAGTAGGAACAGGATCTGGAGTAATAATTTCAGAAGATGGTTATATCGTGACCAACAATCACGTAATTAAAGATGCCTCAGAAATTGAAATTACCTTAAATAATAAAAAAACATACAAAGCGAAACTCATAGGAACCGACTCTAAAATGGATATTGCTTTGTTAAAAATTGATGCCGACGAAAAGCTTCCTTATACTGCTTTTGGAAATTCTGATTCCGTAAAAGTAGGTGAATGGGTTCTTGCCGTAGGAAATCCATACAACTTAACGTCTACAGTAACGGCTGGAATTGTTTCGGCAAAAGCGAGAGATATTGGAACAAGTGGAATCCAGTCCTTTATTCAAACTGATGCTGCAGTTAATCCTGGAAATAGTGGTGGTGCTTTAGTAAACACCCGCGGAGATCTAATAGGAATCAATACCATGATCTCTTCTATGACAGGTTCTTATGTAGGATATTCATTTGCAGTTCCTTCTAATATTGCTCGAAAAATTATCGAAGACATTATGGAATATGGCAATGTACAAAGAGGAATTCTAGGTGTAGAAGGTGGGGAATTGAACGGCCCTGTTTCTAAAGAATTAGGAATCAACCAGACAGAAGGATTTTACATTAAAAATGTAACCAAAAAATCAGGAGCTGAGAAAGCTGGACTTACAAAGGGAGATATCATTGTGAAATTAGACAGTCAAAACATTGCTACTTATGCTGACTTATCTGGATATATTAACACTAAAAGACCTAATGATAAAGTGGATGTAACCATTATTAGAGACGGAAGTAAAAGAACTCTACCTGTAATTTTGAGTAAAAACGAATTTTTTAGTACGGAGTTCAAAGGAATTGAATTAGAAAATATTGACGCCACTGATAAAAAGAAATTTCACTTGGATTACGGAGTAAAAATTAAATCTATCAATAACGAAAATTTGGTCCAATACACAGATGAATTAAAAGGAAATATTATTTTGAGTATTGACAACGTAAAAGCCAAAGACATCGAATCAGTTTCCAAACTTTTAAATAGCAAAGACGAAAGTCAAAGTGTAAGACTAGAAATGGTCAACAAAAATGGAGAAGTATTTCGAATAATCATTTAATTCGATTCTTAAAAATCAAGGAAAGCCAGCTCATTCATTGAGTTGGTTTTTTTTATTTGAAAAAAAATGAAAAATAGTCTACGAAATCGATTGAAATGGGTATTTTTGCACCAAATTTAAAAAAATAACTACTCAATTTTTCAAATTTTCAAGTATGAAAAACACAGCTTTGTACCAAAAAGAAGTCTCATCTCAGGTAGATAGACGTCGGGCGGGAGTCAAATTAATTAAAATCGTTAGTGATTTATGGTATGACAAATCCATAGAAATGGTTTTATTTAAAAATCAATTATTAGACAAAAATGTAAGTGACATTATCAACTTGCATCAATATGCAGCCGATTTTGTAGGCAAACCTATTAGTATTTTTGATATCGTTGAAATTGCCAAAGTAGTTCGAGAATTAGACTTACCTCCTTCCAAGTTGGACATTGGTAAACTAACTTACGAATACCTTTTAGAAGAAGACAAATTTGAAGATGCGAGACATTTTGTATTGGATAAACTGAAAGAAGCTAAAACTTCTGAAGAAATCCAACCCAAAGATGTAGTTCTTTATGGTTTTGGAAGAATTGGTCGTTTATTAGCTAGAGAGTTAATGTCTAAAACAGGAAAAGGAAATCAATTGCGATTGAGAGCGATTGTAACTAGAGATAAAAACGATGCTTCCAGTCTTGAAAAAAGAGCTTCTTTATTGCGTTATGATTCCATTCATGGTGATTTTCAAGGATCAGTTTCTGCCGATGTTGCCAATAATGCCTTAATTATCAACGGAACAACAGTACATATTATTACTGCTAATGCGCCTGAAGAAATTGATTATACAGTCTATGATATTGACAATGCTTTAATTATAGACAATACAGGCGCTTTCACCACTGAGGAAGCGTTAAGCAGACATTTAGTTTCAAAAGGAGCACACAAAGTATTGCTGACTGCACCTGGAAAAGGAGTTCCTAATATTGTTCACGGTGTAAACCAAAACGAATACAATCCAGACGAAATTAATATTTTCTCTGCAGCTTCTTGTACTACTAATGCCATTACGCCAATCCTAAAAGCAGTCGAAGATACTTTAGGCGTTGTAAAAGGACATTTAGAAACAATTCATTCGTACACAAACGACCAGAACTTAGTAGACAACATGCACAAAAAATACCGTCGTGGTAGAGCTGCTGCTTTGAATATGGTTATTACTGAAACGGGTGCTGGAACTGCTGTTGCAAAAGCACTACCATCACTAGAAGGAAAATTAACTTCAAATGCCATTCGTGTTCCTGTTCCTAATGGATCTTTGGTTGTATTGAATTTAGAAGTTTCTAAGAAAACATCAATAAAAGAAATAAATTCGATAATGAAGAAATACGCTCTTGAAGGAGAGTTAGTAGAGCAAATCAAATACTCTATGAATAACGAATTAGTTTCTTCGGATATCGTGGGTACATCGGCACCATCGATCTATGACAGTAATGCAACTATCGTTTCTAACGATGGAAAAAACATAGTATTATATATCTGGTATGATAATGAATACGGTTACAGCCACCAAGTAATTCGCTTGGCAAAATATATTGCAAAAGTAAGACGTTTCACGTACTACTAGCAAATCGCTTACAGGTTGGAATTTGTAATTGCAGATTTTTAGTTTTTAGTTTTTAGTTCAAGTTTTAGATTTAAAGAGTATTGCAATCCAACCTGTATCTAATAAAAAATCCGTTTCGATTAATTTCGAAACGGATTTTTTTATTCTTATTAAAAAGAAAATAGAAGATAGAATCAAAAAAACAAATTATAAAGCATAACAGATTCTAATCTTTTGATTCTTACCCCTTGATTCTAGCTTCTTCTCTCTATAGTAACCTACTCTTTCGCTTTTGTCAAATAATAAACTGGAATACCTATTAACATAATCAATACACCCCAGCCACTTGTACTCGTTTTAGTGTAAAGCAAAGCAATACAAATTGCACTTGCAATAATGATATAAATAGCAGGAATTACTGGATATCCAAAAGCTTTATAAGTACGTTCAGCATCAGGTAATTTTCTACGCAAAATGAAGATTCCTAAAATAGTCAAGATGTAAAAGATCAAAACGATGATGACTACAAAGTCCAATAAGTCACCATATTTCCCTGTTAAACACAAAGCCGAAGCCCAAACACATTGTGCCCAAATAGACCAAGCAGGAACGCTTGCTTTATTCAGTTCAGCTGCTTTTTTGAAGAAAACACCATCTTGTGCCATCGTATAATACACTCTTGCACCAGCCATAATTAAACCGTTATTACAAGCAAAAGTCGAAATCATAATCATTACCGCAATAATCAAGGTCCCTATAGAGCCAAAAATATATTGTGAAGCTACTACCGCTACTCTATCTGACTCGGCTGTTGCTATTTCTTGCAAAGGCACAACCGCCAAATACATTAAGTTGGCTAAAATATAAATTACACTTACAATCAAAGTCCCCAAAAACAAACTCAATCCTACATTGCGTTTTGGGTTCTTAATTTCGGCAGCAATAAAAGTTACTCCTTCCCAAGCCACACTCGAAAACATCGATCCTACCAAAGCAGCCGATATTCCCGATATCAAAGCCGTTCCGCTAATAGGCATCCAAGAACCACTCGCTACATCCAGTGATTGCGATGTCCAGGCATTAGCCCAGTTCGCATCCCAAACCTCAGCTTTAGCGGCAAAAAAACCAAAAAGAATTAATCCCGCCAACGATAAAATCTTGATTACCGTTAACACGGTTTGTAAAATCTTAGAGTTTTTTACCCCACGACTGTTGATATAACTCAATAAAATAATTGTAAAAATAGAAACCAGTTGCGCTGCATTCAGTTTAAAATCTCCTATTTCATATAGGATGTTTTTATCACTAAACGACGGAAATAAATAGGCAGCAAACTTGGAGAAAGCTACACCCACGGCAGCAATCGTTCCGGTTTGAATCACCGCAAAAAAGCTCCAGCCATATAAAAACCCAATTAATTTACCGTATGCTTCCTTAATGTATACGTATTGACCGCCCGCTTTAGGAAACAAGGCACTCAACTCGCCATAACTCACTGCAGCAATCACCGTAATAACACCCGTAAGCACCCACATGGCAATCAACCATCCAGCCGAACCCAATTGACGAACCATATCAGAACTCACTATGAATATTCCCGAACCTATCATCGATCCCACCACCAGCATGGTTCCGTCCAGCAGGCCGAGTTCTCTCTTAAAATCGTCTTGGTTATTGTCTTGCATATTTGTTTTTGGTTTTAATGGTTGGCTAAAGATATACTTTTTTTCTAAAAACTTTAAGGTATCCTTAAAACTTACGCTTATTCTTTTTGGCGTGTCCATGTTATAGAAAATTTCAGCAAAATAACTGCTTAAGTGCAGCAACAAGGTCAGGCTATCCGTTTCAAATAAAATTTACTGAATACCAAATAAAATAATATCAGATGAAGTAATCTCCCTGAAAAACGGGAGGATTTCCACTGCTATCCTTCACGCAACACAAACATATAATTACTTAATTTACAATTTAGTAAAAATTGAATTCTAAAAAATGATTTGATTAAATAACAAGAAAAAACGCACTCAAGACATCGATTTGAAGATGAAATTTATATATATTTGAAGTACACAAGCATTAACTATCCATCATATTACCATAGTACTTCAATAAAATAATTCTTAAAAAAACAGAAAAAAATTAACATTAATCATACCAATGAAAAAATTAACATTACTACTCCTTATACTTTCTTTTTATTCAAAAGGTCTTGCTCAAGAAACTAAAAAATCAAATACTGACACCCTTTTGAAAGAGTTGGCTGAAAACAGCTGCAAATGCATAGATTCAATTAATGTTTACGATAAAGCTACTGATATAGTAGCAAAAGAAATTAGTAAATGTATTGATGAACAAACTGGAGCACTTCAACTAGGTAAAAAACTAATGAATATCAAAGACTTGAAAAAAAATGCCAAAGAGAAAGAAGGCAAAAAACAAGTGGATATTTCAATTGATTTTAACAAAAATTCAGAAGAGTATAAAAAATCTTATTACGAATTAGAACGGTATATGATGAGTAATTGTAGCTCTATAAAAGACAAAGTGGCGTCAACTGAAAAACAAAGTACAAAATCAGTATCAGAGAATAAAAAAGCTTTAGAATTTTATTCCAAAGGTCAAAAAGAATCTAAAAATGAAAATTATGAAAAAGCAGCACAATATTTTGAAAAAGCGGTGAAAGAAGATCCTGAATTTGCCTTTGCTTGGGATAATTTAGGCATTAGTTACAGACAATTAAATAATTTTGACAAAGCCATTGAATCATATAAAAAATCTTTAGAATTAGACCCAAATGGATTAATGCCTTTGCAAAATATCGCAATTGTATATCAATATAAAAAAGAATATTCTAAAGCCATAGAAGCCTATGAGAAATTAGCTAAAGTAGACAACAACAATCCTGAAGTTTTTTATGGCATAGGAAATGTTTACACAACAAACCTAAAGGATTACGATAAAGGATTAGATAATATGTGCAAAGCCTACAATCTATACATCGATCAAAAATCACCTTATAGAACTGACGCCGAAAAAATTATTAATATCATTTATTCTGAAATGAAAAAACAAGGAAAAGAAGAGCAATTTAACACTATTTTAAAGGCCAATCATATTAATCAAAACTAATGAATGCATCATTAGACTGATTTTTATTTCGTATCATAATAACTTCATCTACGCAACTCAAAAAACAACTCTTATTTATTTAACGAATTGAATTACTTTTGTTGAAACATAAAACAACTTTATCTTGAGAAAATTTAAAGCAAAAAAACATTCAATACTAATGCAGTCTTCCATTAGCATCGCATTGGTATTTACTGTTTCAATTATCTGTTTTTTTTCCTTAAAATATATCGATTACAGGATAACTGCATTAATTCTACTGATGACGGTTTCTATTGTTGCAATGCTTTTCGAAATTATACCAGTTGTAGTAACAGCTATTTTAAGTGGTTTGATTTTAAATTTCTTCTTTATACTTCCTCTTTATACTTTTCATATTACAAATACCGAAGACATATTACTGTTTTTAATGTATTTTATTATTGCGTTAGTAAATGCCGTTTTAACCTTAAAAATTCGAGAAGCCGAAAAAAAAGCAAGAGATAAAGAAGAAAAAGAAAAAACAATAAAGCTATACAATACCTTACTCAATTCCCTATCTCATGAGTTGCGAACCCCAATAGCTACAATTATTGGAGCAATTGATATACTTAAAGAAAATAAAAACAAACTTTCAGAAATAAATCAGAACGCACTATTAGATGAAATTGACTCAGCTACTATTCGACTAAACAGACAGGTAGAAAACCTATTAAACATGAGTCGATTAGAAACTGGAATGCTAAAACTAAAACTAGACTGGTGTGATAGTAATGAACTTATTTATGGGGTAATTCAAAAAATAGCAACTATAAAAAACAATCATACCATTCATTTTATTTCAAATGAAAAATTACCATTATTCAAGCTAGATGCAGGATTAATGGAAGAAATTATTCAAAATTTAATAACTAATGCACTACAATATACTCCCAAAAACTCAATCATAAAAATTGAAGCTTCACATCAAAATGACAGTTGCGTTTTTTCAGTTTCTGACAACGGAAATGGCTTTCCTGAAAGTCAAATTCAATTTGCTTTTGATAAATTCTACCGATTACCAAGCACAAAAACGGGAGGAAGTGGCCTTGGACTATCTATTGTAAAAGGTTTTGTTGAAGCCCATAATGGGACTATAAAATTAAAAAATAATCTGAATTCTGGTGCCAATTTCACCGTAACAATTCCTACGGAAACCTCTTATTTAAACAATCTCAAAAATGAATAAAGCCGAAATATTAGTGATTGATGATGAAGCGCCAATTAGAAAACTATTAGAAATTACATTAGAAAGTAACGACTACAAAGTGTGGCTTGCCGAAACAGGAAAAGAAGGAATTCTTATGGCTGTAAATCATCCTCCAGAATTAATTTTACTAGATATTGGTTTACCTGATAAAAGCGGACACGAGATTCTTAAAGAATTACGCACATGGTACAATAAGGCAATTATAATCCTATCTGTACAAGACAGCGAAGATGATATTGTAAAAGCACTAGATAATGGAGCCACTGATTACCTAACAAAACCGTTTAGAAACGCCGAACTTTTGGCACGAATTCGTTCAGTAATTCGACGAAATCAATTACAAAATGATTGTAGTATTCTTACTTGTGGAGATTTACAAATTGATTTTGGAGCTCGAATCATAAAACAAAATGACGAAGTATTAAAATTAACTACAACCGAATTCAATTTATTATCCCTTTTTATGAAAAATGAAGGTCGAGTATTAACACATCAATTTGTCTTAAAAGAAATTTGGGGAGTGGCCTACCAAACAGAAACACAATACTTAAGAGTTTTTGTAGCAACATTGCGCAAAAAAATAGAAGAAAACCCAAACCACCCAAAACACATTATTACTGAAAGTGGTGTTGGATATCGTTTTATCTAATCTTTATAAAATCTTTATATCTATCCCGTATATCTTTATATTCTGCAAATACCATTTTAAAGACCTTTGTATCATTAGAATTTTAAAAAAAATTACACAATGAATACAACAAAAAATGGTGTCGCTAATAAAGTAACTATTGCATCACTTTTAGTCGCACTTGGTATTATTTATGGAGATATAGGAACAAGTCCTCTCTATGTTTTCAAAGCAATTATTGGATCTAGAGATATTAACCTAATGTTAGTATATGGTGGTGTTTCCTGCGTTTTTTGGACTTTGGTTTTTCAAACAACAATCAAATATATTTGGCTTACACTTCGAGCAGACAACCACGGTGAAGGTGGGATTTTCTCTCTTTACGCCTTAGTTAGACGTTACGGCAAAAAATTAGTTATTCCAACAATACTTGGAGCTACAACCCTATTGGCCGATGGAATTATAACACCACCTATCTCTGTTTCCTCTGCAATTGAGGGTTTAAATATGGTACACGGTTTAGAAACTATAATTATTCCTGGTAATTTTTTAACTATTGGAATTGTAGTAGCTATTTTATCATTATTATTTTTCTTTCAGCGTTTTGGAACTCAAGTCATAGGTAAAGCATTTGGTCCTATAATGACAATTTGGTTTACAATGTTGTTAGTGTTTGGAATTAAAGAAATCGCGCAACACACAGACATATTACACGCATTAAATCCGTATTATGCTTATGATTTATTAGTAAATTACCCTAAGGGATTTTGGTTATTGGGTGCTGTTTTTCTCTGTACAACAGGAGCCGAAGCTCTATATTCGGACTTAGGACATTGCGGTATAAAAAACATTCGCATCACTTGGGTTTACGTAAAAATAAGTTTAGTTGTTGCATACTTAGGACAAGCAGCTTGGCTTATGCATCAAGGCGAAACTCTATTAAATGGTAGAAATCCTTTTTTTGAAATTATCCCCACCTGGTTTTTATTACCTAGTGTCATAATTTCTACTTTTGCTACAATTATTGCCTCTCAAGCCTTAATAAGCGGAAGTTTCACCCTAATTAGTGAAGCTATGAACCTGAATTTTTGGCCTCGTATTACAGTAAGACAACCCAGTGACAGCAAAGGTCAAATATACATCCCAAGTATCAATACCATACTTTGGTTTGGATGTGTTTTAATGATGGTTTACTTCAAGGAAAGTGCACACATGGAAGCTGCATATGGTTTCTCTATTACCATTACTATGATGATGACCTCCTTATTATTAAGCTATTTTATTTATTATAGATTAAAATGGAAAAAAATATACGTCATCTTATTTCTAACCATTTTTGGAACTATTGAAATATCTTTTTTCATAGCAAATGTGGCAAAAATTAAAGAACGTTGGATGTTTTTATTCTTCGAATTGTTCATTTTTATGGTAATGTACATTTGGTATTATGCTCGAAAAATCCACAATCGTTTTACAAAATTTGAAGAAATAGGAAAATACAGTTCCCAACTTACAGAATTAAGTCAAGACGATGCCATTCCAAAATTTGCAACGCATTTAATTTATTTAACTAAAGCTGACAGAAGACATGAAATAGAAGATAAAATAATCAAATCTATTTTTGCTAAAAAACCAAAACGTGCCGATGTATATTGGTTTTTACACATCAATCGTACCGAAGACCCCTTTACATTATCGTATGATGTTTCGGAATTAGTTGATGATAAAGTTATAAAAGTAAACATCAATGTAGGGTTTCGAATACAACCTAAAACGGAACTTTATTTCAAAAATATAGTGAAAGAATTAGTAAACAATAAAGAACTTAATTTACATATTCGTCCTGACGGATCCAGCAAATACAATAACGAGCCTGATTTTAAGTTTATTGTAATTGAGAAATTTTTATCTATCGAAAACGAATTTACATTACGTGAAGGGCTATTACTAAATGGTTATTTCTTTTTGAAACGTTTAGGAGTAAGTGATGAAAAAGCATTTGGATTAGAAAAATCAGATGTTGAGATAGAACAAATTCCTTTAGTTTATCAGCCTATAACTAATATTAAATTGGATCGTGCAACAAGGTAACAACAAGTTTTTTAAACCCTCGTAAACATAATAATTCTACCACAATAAAAAAGCTGCATTTACTCAAAATGCAGCTTTTTTATAATTCAATTAGAAAACAAAACTTATTTATTTTGTTTTCATTGGTGGCAAATCAAACGCAGCTGATTCATGGTCAAAACCGTTGCGGTGTGAACCATCGCAAAAAGGTTTGTTAGATGACAATCCGCAACGACAAAGTCCTAATGCTGTTCTTCCTTCTAATCCGTATACTTTTCCTTCACTATCCATTATTTCAAAATCGCCTTCTATTTTAATAGAACCGTTCTTGTTGATTATTAATTTTGTCTTGCTCATAATGCTATTTATTTCTTTTTGGTTCAAAGATTGCAAAATAAAATATACAATTTTGTATTCGTGGGTATTTTTTATAATTTAAATTCCTAATTTACATCAATTCTATTTTATATAAAGTGTACTGTAAATCCCATTTAAGACATGAAAAACGAACCTTTAGATACTGATTTTTTGGCTTCTTTACAATTTCAACCTTTAACCAAAAAGAATTGGAATCAGTTTGTACAATTATTTGGTAACAATGGGGCTTGCGGAAACTGTTGGTGCATGTACTATCGCCTTAAAAAAAGTGATTTTGACGAAGGAAAATGCAATGATGGGAATAAAGAAGCGATGAAAGAACTTGTATGGGACAATCAACCCACGGGAATTTTAGCTTTTTATGAAGATATTCCCATTGCTTGGTGTGCCTTTGCTCCAAGAGAAGACTTCTCCAAGCTAGCAAGATCCAGAGTGCACAAACCCATTGATGACAAATTAGTTTGGTCTATCCCCTGTACATTTATTGCAAAAAAATTCAGACGCCATGGTGTTTCTGTCGCGCTATTAAAAGGGATTGCAAACTATGCCAAAACAGTAGGTATAAAAATCTTAGAAGCGTATCCTACTATTCCCACTCAAGAAAAACTACCTGATTCTTTTGCTTGGATTGGGTTATATAAATCATTTGAAAGAGCTGGTTTTGAGATTGTCGATAGAACTTCTAAGAATAGACCGATGGTTCGCTATTATATCGAATAACAAAATCATTAAATTTTTAAAACACGATAATAATTATAATTTATTACTGAAAAATAAACGGTAAATTAGTGCTTCTTTTCTGAGGTTTATAGAAGAGCTCTATGCTCAAATAAAAATCAGATTATTTTTTTAAAAACAAATTAGCGCTATAAAAATGAATACATTAAAATTAGGATGGGTAGGCCTTGGAAACATGGGAAATCCAATGGTAATGAACTTGCTAAAAGCAGGTTTTGAAGTAACTGTTTTCAACCGAACTAAAGATAAAGAAGCTCCACTAATTGAAGCAGGTGCTACAACAGCAAATAGTCCACAAGAACTGATGGAAAAATGCGATGTTGTCATTACTATGTTATCCAATGATGCTGCAGTAAAAGAAGTTTTTGAAAGCCCAACGGGTTTATTATCCAAAGAGTATCCTACGAAAGTTATTATCAACATGAGTACCGTTTCGCCTGAAACATCTCGTTATCTGGCAAGCAGTTGTAGTACCCATAATGTCCATTTTATCGATGCTCCAGTTTCAGGAAGTGTTAAACCTGCTCAAGATGGAACACTAGTAATTCTTGTAGGTTCAAGTACTACTGATTACGAATTAGCAAAACCTATATTTGACGTTTTAGGTAAAACTGCAATACACGTAGGGGAAGCGGGTGTAGCAAGTTCAGCTAAACTAGCGATTAATTACCTTTTAGGACTCAACCTACAAGGATTAGCCGAAACCGTATTGTTTGCCGAAAGTAATGGAGTGAGCAAAGAAGACATGTTAAACATAATTAATGCTGGTGCGTGTGGCAACGGAATTACCAATATAAAAGCACCTTCTATCTTAAATGACTCCTACCCTGCCGCCTTTGCCTTGAAACATCTAGTCAAAGATTTACGATTAGCCAAAGAAGCGGGACTAGATTCTCCATTGATACATCCATTATTTAATAGTTATGCTGCAGCAGAAAAAGAAGGATTAGGAGATCAAGATGTAATGGCAATTTTAAGTAGTTTAAAACATAAACAATAATTTACAATAAAAATATATGCGATTATTTTCAGCGCTTTTGGGTAATGCAGGAACTGTAAGCCAAGAACAATTAATGAAAGAATACGGTCAACTTTTAATTGATGGAGAAGAAATAGAAATGGGTTTTAAACTCATTCGAGACACTTTTATTTTTACCACCAAACGACTAATTCTAGTGGACAAACAAGGTTTAACCGCAAGTAAAACCGAATACAAATCAATATCCTATAAAAGTATTTCAAGATTTAGTGTTGAAACAGCCGGAACATTTGATCTTGATGCCGAACTTAAAATTTGGGTCTCTAGTGAATTGCAGCCTAGCATCAGAAAACAGTTTAATAAATCAGTCAATGTATATGAAGTACAAAAAGTATTGGCGCATCATGTTTTAAAGTAATACCTAAAAAGAAGTTTACCTAGATTTGAAAGTATGGAACGCGCGCAAAAAAATATAGATAGTTATATCAAAGATTTTCCAAAAGAGATACAAATTATCTTGGAAAAAATGAGAGAAACCATTCGAAATAGCGCTCCCAAAGCAAAAGAAACTATTAAATATGGTATTCCCACTTTTACTCTGCATGGCAACTTGGTACATTTTGCAGCTTTTAAAAATCATATTGGTTTTTATCCTACACCAGGTGGTATCGATGCTTTCAAACAAGAACTTTCAATTTACAAAGGTGCAAAGGGATCAATTCAGTTTCCTTTTGACAAAGAAATACCCTATGATTTAATACGCAAAATTGTTGATTATAGGGTAAAAGAAAATGAAATGAAGAGCCCTACAAATAAATAAAAGTGCAATACCATTAAATTAACTATCTAGTATACTAGCAAATAATCCCGATTCATTTAAAAAAATATTACTTTAGTAAAAAAAATATCATGAAAAAATTAGGTTTATTATTACTTGTACTTGTAGGTTCTGGTTCGCTTTGGGCGCAGGAATCTAATTTCTTTTCACTAACATTAAATCACGACGCCATATCGGTTAAGGATGTAAACCGTTCGGTTGATTTTTATAAAAATGTATTGCACCTTCAAGAAATTACGAATCGCACCGAAAAAGAAGGAATTCGCTGGATGTCACTAGGTGATGGAAAAGAACTACACCTTATTTCTACTATCAAAGAACCTGTCGTTATTAATAAAGCAGTGCATATTGCATTTACAACTCCGGAATTTGACCATTTTATGAATGTTTTAAAAGAAATGAAAATTACGTACTCTGATTGGGCAGGTTCATTGAACAAAATTAGCATTAGAGCTGATGGGATTCAACAAGTCTACATTCAGGATCCTGATGGGTACTGGATTGAAATAAATAGTGCTGAAAAAATATAAACTATTTTCGTTGCACTACACCAATAGCCCTGATGCAAGTGAAAGCATTATGAAATTCTTCCCCTCTTTTTCTTGAACTAAAAGAGCGACTAAAAGAAGCTCCTTTTAGGGCATTAGAAAAAAGGGAAGAAATAAAATAAGGCTGTAACGACAGCAGGAAAAAGCTCCATAAAAAAACTCCCAAGTAGCCTTGAGAGTTTTTTTATATATCTAATATTTGATTTATATTACAAAACACGATTGATTTGAGTTAACTTCTTACTATAATACTTTTCTTTTATCGAAGAAATAATAACTCCGCCGCCTACAGAAGCGTGGATGAATTTAATATCTCCATCATTTACTTCGACTACCATTCCAACATGATTAATTTGTCTTCTTCCATTAGTTTTAAAGAAAATTAAATCTCCTTTTTGTGCATCTTCATTATTTATTTTAACACCATAACGAGACTGCTCAATAGAAGTTCTAGGCAAATCGATATCAAATGCACCAAAAGTAGTACACATGAGACCGGAACAATCAAAACCCTCTTTTGTAGTTCCACCTGTGCGGTAGCGAGTCCCTATATTTTCAGAAGCGGTTGAAACTAATTGATCTAGAAAATCAGTTCCGTGAAAACCTTTAACATTATAATCTGGGGTTTGTGACGTTTCTGCAATTACTTCTTTAACAATAACGGGTTCAACAATTTTAAGGCTATGAATTGACAATTTATAACCTACAGGTAGTCTTTTTACTATTTTAGGATTTTGTCTCTCTAGTTCTTTAACTGAAATACCAAACTCTTTTGCTATACCATATTTAGTTTCTTTAGGTAAAACTTCACGGGTTATTACTGAAGTTTCAACTATTTTATTATCTAATACAACTGGCTGAACAGGGTCTAAAATTACTTTTTCAGTTACTGTTTTATTATTATTATTATTATTATTATCAACAGTTGCGATTGGCTTAGTACTATTTTCTGGTTTCACAGGAATAATAATCTTTTGACCAATTTTTAATGCTTCTGTCTCCAATATTGGATTTGCTTTGTCTAAATCGGCAACCGTAATCCCATATTCTTTTGCAATAGCATATTTGGTTTCACTAGGTTGTATTTCACGAACAATTCCATCAGTAGTAGTTTCAGCAACAATTGAATTTGTTTCTGTTTCTTTTTTTGATGGTGTTTTTTCGGGAACTGTTGTTTTTGGATTTTCTTTTACTGGTTGTTGTACAGCTATTTGTTGCGTTGTAGTATTTAATTCGTTTCCTGGAATAGTGATTTTTTGACCTTTTTTTAATCCTGATTTTTCAAGTGCAGGATTGCTTTTGTATAGATCATTGACCGTAACTCCATATTGTTTAGCAATACCGTAAAGTGTTTCTTTGGAAAGAACTGTATGTGTTTTTTCAGGAAAATTGGTAGTAATTTCGGTAGTTGCAATTTTACCTTTTACTGTAGTTGAAGGAATTAATAGAACGGTGTGAAACTTTATCCCTTTTTTGGCATCAGGATTAAGTTCATAAATAGCACTTGTCTTGACATGGTATTGTTGTGCTATTTTAGTAATTGTCTCTCCTTTAGAAACGGTATGTTTTGTGTACTTTTCTTGCGAAAAAGAACTGAGCCCAGTTAAAAATACCATCCCTAAAATCCAATTACTATACCTCATAAAATACATTTAAACGCTACATACAAAAAACAACACCTTAATTACCAGCAATATATAAAAAAACTTTAATAAAAATCAATTATTTTTTATACTTTAAATTATAAAAAATCAAAAAAATCATTTGATAAAAGCGAATTTAACCAATTAATACAAATATCGTATTTTTTTAACAACTCTTTATATAGAATTTAACAAACCTCAAAAATTAAAAAAACTTTTTAAAATACAGTCATATTATCCTTACTTTTAATTCTAAATTAGAATCTCATATTAAAATTAATGCTTTGAAAAAATTAATATTCCTTTTTACATTTTCCTCTTTACTTACGTACGCACAAAGTATAAAAGGAGTTGTCCTAGATAAAAACACAAACCTAGGTATTGAGGATGTCAATATTACCTCCCAAAAAACAACGGCAACTGCATTAACGGATGAAGACGGCAAATTTAACTTAAAATTGAAAAATGAAATTCAATATAATGATTCCATCTATTTTTCGCATATAGGTTATATTACAAAAGGAATTCTTATTTCAGAATTCAAAAAAAATAATTTTTCTATCCAACTAGAAACTGAAATTGAAAATTTAAAAGAAACGACTATATACAGTACCAAAAATTTAAAAAGTAAAATTAGCTTCACCAAGTTAAGCAACTTAAAAAAAGGGATTTACTCTTTTGGCTCTGTATTAATTGATGGTAAAATATACGTAATTGGTGGTGATACTTCATTTGAATCAGATGCTTTCAAAAAATTGCAATACGAAAACCCCGACTTTACTTTGGAAGATTATATGAGAGAATTAGCTACGCAGTTCAGTGGTACTGCATTTTCAGGCAATTTATATATTTACAACATAAAACAAGATTATTGGGAAAAATCAACAGCTGACTTCAGAAAAAGAGCGTATCATAATCTTAATTATTATGACAATAAAATATACGTAATAGGTGGCAGAAGAAGATCTAGAAATGGTGTCTATGATTATTTAGAAAATACTATTGAAGTATACGATTTGAAAAATAAAACAATTGAAATTGATAAAACAAATCCACACCAAGCCACCAATTTTTCTTCATTTACCTATAAAGATAATATAATCCTCTTGGGAGGATCCACAAAATCAAATGAAAAAGGGGAGAAAATATATTCCAAAGAAGTTCACAACTATGATACTAAATCTGGATATTGGTACAAACTAGAAGACATGCCTACTGCAAAGGAAACATCCGGTGTTCTAGTAGGAGACAAAATTTATTTAATTGGTGGCTACGACAATAAACCATTAACAGAAATTACAACTCTCGATTTACTAACTGGGAAGTGGGATACAATTGGCAATCTACCATATGCAATGGAAAAACCTGCTTTGACAGTAAATAATGATACGATATATATATTTGAAAACGGGAAAATTATCACATTGGACCTCAATTCCAATATTTTAAAGGAATACTTAATTGACTTACCCATGAAGACTTCTCAATTGTATTTCTATAATGATACTATATATTTACTTGGGGGTTCAATAGAAAACTATTATTCGAAGAGCCCATCTGCTAATCTTTACAGTATTGATCTAAATGAATTTACTATTACAAAAATTTACCACTTAAAAACTTTATAACTTGATAAGATTACAAACAAAAAACGCTCTGTTTTCACAGAGCGTTTTTAAATATATAATAAAACTAAAAATTAAGCTTCAGCTGCAATTAAGTTTAATGCTGATCCAGCAACATACCAACCAATTTGCCCTTCATTGTATGTATGGTTAGCCAAGATAATATCTTTACTTCCATCAGCATGAACAAATTCTATTGATATTGGTTTCGCTGGAGCAAAATCGACTAAATCAATAAAGTTGATTGTATCATCTTCTTGGATTTTATCGTAATCTGCTTCATTAGCAAAAGTCAATCCTAAAAGTCCTTGTTTTTTAAGATTCGTTTCATGGATACGAGCAAATGATTTTACTAGTACTGCTTTTACTCCTAAGAAACGAGGTTCCATTGCAGCATGCTCACGAGAAGAGCCTTCACCATAGTTATGATCTCCAACAACAACGGAAGGGACTCCAGCTGCTTTGTATGCACGAGCAACTGCAGGAACTGCATCATATTCACCTGTTAATTGATTTTTAACTGAATTTGTTTTTTGTGTGTACGCATTTACTGCACCAATCAACATATTATTAGAAATATTATCTAAATGTCCACGAAAACGCAACCATGGTCCAGCCATAGAAATATGGTCCGTTGTACATTTACCAAATGCTTTAATAAGCAATTTAGCTCCTGTAATATTTTTTCCGTCCCACGCATCAAATGGAGCTAATAATTGTAGTCTATCAGATGTTTCACTAACCACTATTTTAACACCAGAACCATCGGAAGCAGGCGCTTGAAATCCATTATCATCAACATCAAATCCTCTTTTTGGTAATTCATCACCATAAGGAGCTTTCAATTTCACTTCTTCTCCATTATCATTCAATAAAGTATCCGTTAATGGATTGAAATCTAATCTTCCTGAAATTGCTAACGCAGCTACCATCTCTGGTGAAGTTACGAAAGCATGTGTATTTGGGTTACCATCTGCTCTTTTTGAGAAGTTACGGTTGAAAGAGTGCACAATTGTATTTTTCTCCTGTTTATCAGCTCCTGCTCTATCCCATTGTCCAATACATGGTCCACAAGCATTTGTAAATACTTTTGTACCCATTTTTTCAAATGTAGCAATTATACCATCTCTTTCAATTGTAAATCTAATTTGCTCTGAACCTGGATTAATTCCAAACTCCGCTTTTGGAGTAATTCCATGCTCAACAGCTTGATTTACGATAGATGCTGCACGAGCCATATCTTCGTAAGAAGAGTTGGTACAAGAACCAATTAATCCCCATTCTACTTTTATAGGCCATCCATTTGCAGCAGCTTCTTCTTTCATTTTAGAAACTGGAGTACCTCTATCTGGAGTAAAAGGCCCATTGATATGTGGTTCTAATTCTGATAAATTTATTTCAATTACTTGGTCAAAATAGTGCTCAGGATTAGCATAAACTTCAGGATCGCCTGTTAAATAATCAGCCACTTTATCAGCAGCATCCACTACATCTTGACGACCCGTTGCAGATAAATACCTACGCATAGAATCATCATAACCAAATGTTGAAGTTGTAGCTCCAATTTCGGCACCCATATTACAAATTGTACCTTTACCAGTACAAGACATATTAGTAGCACCTTCACCAAAATATTCAACAATAGCACCAGTTCCCCCTTTTACAGTAAGAATATCAGCTACTTTTAAGATCACATCTTTTGGAGCAGTCCAACCAGATAACTTTCCAGTTAACTTAACACCAATTAATTTAGGAAATTTTAATTCCCATCCCATACCTGACATTACATCAACGGCATCAGCTCCACCAACACCTATTGCCAACATACCTAATCCACCTGCATTCACAGTATGAGAGTCAGTACCAATCATCATTCCGCCTGGAAAAGCATAATTCTCCAAAACGATTTGATGAATAATCCCCGAACCAGGTTTCCAGAATCCAATTCCGTATTTATTTGAAACAGAAGAAAGGAAGTCAAAAACTTCACTTGACTGTTGTTTTGCTACTGCTAAATCTTTCTCAGCACCTACTTTCGCCAAAATTAGGTGATCACAATGTACCGTTGTAGGCACCGCTACCGTTTTCTTACCTGCATGCATGAATTGCAACAAAGCCATTTGAGCAGTTGCATCTTGACAAGCTACTCTATCTGGAGCAAAGTCAACATAATCAACTCCTCGTCCGTACGCTTGCTTTGCCTTTCCGTCCCACAAGTGGGTATATAAAATTTTCTCTGTTAAAGTTAGCGGACGACCCACTACCTCGCGTGCAGCATCAACACGAGCAGCCATGTTGTCATACACTTTTTTAATCATATCAATATCAAAAGCCATAATATATAAGTGTTTTTGTTGTTCAATTTTAAACACCACAATATACAAAAAAATGAGGAGCTATAAAAAAAAGCCTGAGTTAATAACTCAGACTTTTCATATATTTAATAAAGATTAACAATTACCTAACTAATTGCTTATGAGGAGGTGCAAACTTAGTCAAATTGATTCCTTTTACAGCTACTTTGTATTCTTCTATAGTAGGAGTTCTACCTAAAATTGTGGATAAAACTACAACAGGTGTAGACGAAAGTAATGACTCTCCTTTTTTACCTTCAGTATCCTCAACAACTCGCCCTTGGAAAAGACGTGTAGAAGTTGCCATTACCGTATCTCCTTTGGCGGCTTTTTCTTGATTACCCATACATAGGTTACATCCTGGACGTTCTAAGTACAACATTTTTTCGTATGAAGTACGTGCTATCGCTTTAGGTATGTTATCATCAAATTCAAAACCAGAATACTTCTGTAAAATCTCCCAGTCTCCTTCTGCTTTAAGTTCATCTACGATATTATAAGTAGGTGGCGCCACTACAAGCGGTGCTTTGAACTCTACCTTACCTTGTTGCTCATCTATGTTTTTAAGCATTTGAGCAAGAATTTTCATATCTCCCTTGTGAACCATACAAGAACCTATAAAACCAAGATCTACTTTTTTATCACCACCATAGAAAGAAAGTGGTCTAATTGTATCGTGCGTATATCGTTTAGAAACATCAATATTATTTACGTCTGGATCTGCAATCATTGGCTCTGCAATCACATCAAGATCAACAACAACTTCAGCAAAATACTTAGCATCTGCATCTGGAGTCAATGCTGGTTTGTCACCTGATTTGATTTCCGCAATTCGCTTATCAGCAATAGCAATCAATCCTTTCAGAACTTGTGTTTTATTATCCATTCCTTTATCAATCATGATCTGGATTCTACCTTTTGCAATCTCTAAAGATTCGATTAATGTAGCATCTTCAGAAATACAGATAGAAGCTTTCGCTTTCATCTCTGCAGTCCAATCCGTAAATGTAAAGGATTGGTCAGCTGTAAGAGTACCAATATGTACCTCAATAACTCGTCCTTGGAACACGTTATCTCCTTTAAACTGATGAAGCATCTGAGATTGAGTAGCATGAACTACATCACGGAAATCCATATATTCCTTCATTTCCCCTTTGAAAGTTACCTTCACAGATTGCGGGATTGGCATAGAAGCCTCACCTGTAGCCAATGCAAGTGCAACGGTTCCTGAGTCAGCACCAAAAGCAACTCCTTTAGACATTCTGGTATGAGAGTCACCACCAATAGTAATTGCCCAGTCATCAACTGTAAGGTCATTTAATACTTTATGAATAACATCCGTCATTGCAAGATATTCTCCTTTCGGGTCACGTGCAGTAATCAAACCGAAGTCGTTCATAAACTTCATTAATCTAGGGATATTTGCCTTAGACTTATTATCCCAAACTGAAGCAGTGTGGCACCCTGATTGATAAGCACCGTCAACAATTGGCGAAATCACAGTAGCAGCCATAGACTCTAACTCCTGAGAAGTCATCAAACCAGTTGTATCTTGCGAACCCACAATATTTACGGTAACACGCACATCTGAACCAGCGTGCAATACTTTACCTGGAGTAGTTCCAACAGCGTTTTTATTGAATATTTTTTCAACTGCAGTTAGACCTTGTCCTTCAATAGAAATTTCTTTTGATGCAGCGTACACTTGAGGTATATCAATATTTAAAGTTTTACAAGCAAATGTTTGTAATTTTTTACCAAAAACGATAGCATAAGACCCACCCGCTTTTATAAATTCCACTTTTTGAGGAGTTAAAGAAGATGAAATATCAATCAATTCTTTGTCCCCATTATATAATTTCTTAGTCTTTGTGTTGATTGTAAGAACAGTTCCTGTAGCAACAGAGTACACTTCTTCAAGAATAGCCTCTCCTGCTGCATCAACGACAACATTTCCTTCTGCATCTAATTTTTTAGCCCAGTTTTTAAGATCAATCCCAATCCCACCTGTTACCCCAACAGTTGTTAGGAAAATTGGTGAAATACCGTTTGTACCGGCAATAATTGGAGCAATATTGATAAATGGAACATACGGACTTGCTTTTTTACCTGTCCATAATGCCACGTTGTTAACACCTGACATTCTTGATGAACCTACGCCCATAGTACCTCTCTCAGCGATTAACATAACGCTTTTATCAGGATTAGCTTCTGCCAATGCTTTAATTTCATCTTGTGCTTCAGGAGAAATCAAACATTTACCATGCAATTCACGATCCGATCTTGAGTGTGCTTGGTTTCCTGGAGAAAGTAAATCAGTTGAAATATCTCCTTCACCAGCGATATAAGTAATTACCTTAATTTCTTCAGCTATTTCTGGTAATTTTGTAAAGAATTCTGCTTGAGCATAGCTCTCTAAGATTTCTTTTGCTACAGCATTACCGCTTTTATAAGCCTCTTCTAAACGATCAGTATCTGCTTCATAAAGAAAAACTTGTGTTTTTAATACTGCCGCAGCATCTTTTGCAATAGCAGCATCAGCACCTAAAGCTAAGTCTAGCAACACTTCAACCGAAGTTCCACCTTTCATATGTGATAACAACTCTAAAGCAAAAGCAGGAGTAATCTCAGCAACAACTGATTCTCCTAAAATAATTTCTTTCAAAAATTTAGCTTTTAAACCTGCCGCAGGAGTAGTACCCGGTACCACATTATAAATAAAAAAGTCAAGAGAACTTTCTCTATCCTTGTTATTTAAATCTTTAATTTGCGAAATAACATCGCTTAGTAATTCAGCACCATCAATTGGCTTTGGGTTAAGTCCTTGGTTTTTTCTTTCTTCAATCTCTTGGATGTAATCCTGATACGTATTCATAATAGAAGTCTTTTTCAATTTTAATAGCAGATTCCATTGATAATTTCAATATCAAAAAGCCATTATATATAGGTGATTTTTGTTTTTTCAAGTGCAAATTTACATATTAAAGATGAGAATTAAAAAAATTTAATAGAGGTGCCCTTTTCAAAAATTATTATTATCTAATACTGATTTTTAATGCGTATAATTAGTAAAATAGAAAAAATTTAACACTAAAATGATTAATCCGTAATCAAACATTTGTATTAGTATTTTTTCTAAAAAGCAAAAATCACACTCAACAAGAAAACGTTGTAGTTCTATTCAAAACCCAACTACAAACCAGCTAATAAATTTCATTTTAAAGTAACTTTGAGATTATAATCTCTTCAGTTATCCCCTCAGCATCTGCTTTGTAATTCTTGATAATTCTATGGCGAAGTATGCCAATTGCCACGGCTTTGACATCTTCAATATCTGGCGAAAATTTACCGTTGAAAGCGGCATGAGCTTTGGCAGCTAAAATTAAATTTTGTGATGCCCTAGGTCCTGCACCCCAATCTAAATAATTTTTAACAAACCCATCAGACAAAGCATTATCAGGACGTGTTTTACAAACCAAACTTACTGCATATTCAACAACATTATCGGCAACTGGTATTCTACGTATCAAATGCTGAAAGTCTATTATTTCTTGAGCCGTAAAAAGAGGATTAATACTTGAACTCACATCAGAAGTAGTTCTTTTAACCACTTCTACCTCTTCATCAAATGAAGGATATTCTAATTTTATAGCAAACATAAAGCGGTCTAACTGCGCTTCTGGCAACGGATAAGTTCCCTCTTGCTCAATAGGGTTTTGTGTAGCTAAAACGAAATAAGGCAGATCCAGTTTGTAATTCTCACCTGCTATTGTAACAGAACGCTCTTGCATCGCTTCTAATAAAGCGGCTTGTGTTTTTGGAGGTGTTCTATTGATTTCATCCGCAAGAATGATATTCGAAAAAATAGGTCCTTTTATAAATTTAAATTGGCGATTTTCATCTAATATTTCACTACCTAAAATATCGGAAGGCATCAAATCTGGTGTAAATTGTATTCTTTTAAAATGAAGCCCTAAAGCTTGAGCCAGTGTATTTACTAACAATGTTTTTGCTAATCCTGGAACACCAACTAAAAGAGCATGACCTCCAGAAAAAATACAGAGTAAAATTTGATCTACTACTGCATCTTGACCCACTATTATTTTGGCGATTTCGTTTTTAAGATCGTTCCGTTTCTGTACTAAATTATGTATTGCTGCTACATCAGACATTTATAAACCTATTTAAATTAAAAAAGAGTTAACGCTATGAAAATCCATAAAGCTAACTCTTTTTATTTATTTTATAAAAATTATTTTTTCTTCAACCAGTTATTGGTAAAATCACAATCTCTGTATTCACCAAGAACCTTAATATACGTTTCATTTATTTTCTCATCAAACCATTTTCCAACAGCTTTAATTTGTTTTTCTTTTAAAGCCAACTCTTTTATTTTAAGATAATCGGTGGCATAATCCGCAACATGTTCGTTGATTCTATTTGTCACAGTAATAAGCTTAAAACTTTTTTTACCGTTTTCATCCGTATCCAATATAGGTTGTGAAATCGCATCATCTTTTAAATTTGAAACTTGACCATACAGACTAGGATCCATTTTTGTCAATTCGAAACGCGTATCTTGCGTTTTTGGATTAATCAAAACACCACCATTTGCTTTAGTTTCCTTTTGATCAGATTCTGTTCTAGCCGCTTCTGCAAAAGTTATTTTTTTATCTACAATTTTACTTCTAATTAAACTTATCTTCTCTTTAGCTTCATTAATAGCTTCGTCAGAAACTGTTGGCGTCAATAATATATGGCGTAATTCAATTTCTTGTCCTTTAATTTTCTCTATGTATATAATATGAAACCCGTAAATAGTTTCAAACGGAGCCGATATCTCCCCTTCTTGCAAACTAAAAGCAACATCCTTAAATTCTTTAATAAAAGCTGTTTTTCTATTCATTTTATAATAACCTCCATTTGTAGCTGACCCAGGATCTTTAGAGTATAAAACTGCTTTAGTTGCAAAACTAGAACCTTCTTCTACTTCTTTCTTAAACCCATTAAGTTTATCAATTACTTTTTGTTTTTCAGCATCCGAAACTTTAGGAGTAATTACGATTTGCGCTACTTCCATTTCTGCACCAAAAAGAGGCAATTCATCCTTAGGTATTTTTTTGAAAAAATTACGAACTTCTTCTGGTGTAATTTCAACTCCTTCAACAATCTTTTTTGTCATTTCAGAAGTTAATTTTTGCTCTTTCAAAATATCAAAAAAGTAACTTTTAAACTCCTCTTCTGAATTTTTTTTATAGTATTTTACTACTTTTTCAAGAGATCCAATTTGACCTACCATATAGGCTAATCTATCTTCCAACATCCCTTTTACTTCAGCATCAGTTACTTTAATACTATCCTGAATTGCTTGATGCGCATACAGTTTGTCTTCCATTAGTTTTCCTAACATCTGACATCTTGTTATATCTTTAATTGAACCTCCTTGACTTGAAATTTCTAAATACGATTTATCAATATCTGAATCCAATATAATATAATCCCCTACAGTAGCAACTACACCGTCTATTTTTTGTCTTTGATTGGATTGGATTTTCTTAACAGGAACAATAACACTGTCTTTAATTATCTCTTGAGCTCTTGAAATTGTACTTGAAAATAGTAAAAGAAAAAAAACAAGCGCAATTTTATTATTTATGGACTTCATTTGTAATTTATTTAATAGCATTATTTGAAATTTATATTACGGCAAAGGATTCTGTTCCTCAATTCTTCAAAATTTATTTATAGAAGTCTTTACTTTCGCGACCAAATATACGCTATAAGTATCAAGAAATAAAAATGTTCTTACAAACCTTTTCCCATAATTAAAACGAACAAAAATAACAATTCAATTACATAATACAAGTTTCCACTCTACTATTAACAAAATTTTATAGGAGCATTATTCTTTATTAGAAGTACTGCATTAATAGTCCTTTTAACTTATTGAAATCGAGTTTGCAATAATTATAAATGAGGCTATTCTAAAAGAGAGCCTCATTTTTTTTTATTAGCATTTATAAATAGTACTTTTGCAAACTATTTACAGTAAATATGAGCTTTTTAAAAGAAATACAAAGAAGAAGAACTTTCGGAATTATCTCGCATCCCGATGCAGGTAAAACAACACTAACAGAAAAATTGTTGCTTTTTGGAGGAGCAATTCAAGAAGCTGGTGCAGTAAAAAACAATAAAATTAAAAAAGGAGCTACGAGTGATTTCATGGAAATTGAGCGTCAGAGAGGAATTTCGGTTTCTACCTCTGTTTTGGCTTTTAATTACCAAGATAAAAAAATCAATATTCTTGATACTCCTGGGCATAAAGATTTTGCCGAAGATACTTTTAGAACTTTAACCGCTGTTGACAGTGTTATCGTTGTAATTGACGTAGCAAAAGGGGTTGAAGAACAAACAGAAAAATTAGTCGCAGTTTGTAGAATGCGAAAAATTCCTATCATCGTTTTTATTAATAAAATGGACCGTGAGGGAAAAGATGCTTTTGACTTGATGGATGAAGTGGAACAAAAATTAGGACTTACTGTCACACCTCTTAGTTTTCCAATAGGAATGGGGTATGACTTTCAAGGTATTTATAATTTATGGGAACAAAACATCAATTTATTTAGCGGAGACAATCGTAAAAATATTGAAGAAACAATCGCTTTTTCTGATGTTCAAAACCCTGAATTAGAAAAAATAATAGGTCAAAAACCTGCAAATACTTTACGTGAAGAACTAGAATTGATTGATGAAGTTTATCCAAAATTTGATCGTCAAGACTATTTAGACGGTAAACTACAACCCGTGTTTTTTGGATCGGCATTGAACAATTTCGGGGTAAGAGAATTACTAGATTGTTTTGTTGCTATTGCACCTTCACCTAGACCAAAAGAATCCGAAACAAGATTAGTAGATCCAAAAGAAGAAAAAATGTCTGGTTTTGTATTTAAAATCCATGCAAATATGGATCCAAAACACAGAGACCGTCTTGCTTTTATAAAAATTGTTTCTGGAACATTTGAAAGAAACAAACCCTATTATCATGTACGTCAGAAAAAGAATTTAAAATTCTCAAGTCCAAATGCTTTTTTTGCAGAAAAGAAAGAAATTGTAGACATCTCTTATCCTGGAGATATTGTAGGTCTTCACGATACAGGAAATTTCAAAATTGGCGACACTTTAACCGAAGGAGAAATCATGAGCTTTAAAGGAATCCCTAGTTTCTCTCCAGAGCATTTTAGATACATTAATAATGCAGATCCAATGAAAGCAAAACAACTGGATAAAGGTATCGATCAATTGATGGATGAAGGGGTTGCACAGTTGTTCACACTTGAAATGAATAACCGTAAAATCATTGGAACTGTAGGTGCACTTCAGTATGAAGTAATCCAATACCGACTAGAACATGAATATGGTGCTAAATGTACTTATGAAAACTTTCCTGTACACAAAGCATGTTGGGTAAAACCAGATGATGCTAAAAACAATGAGTTTAAAGAATTTAAAAGAATCAAACAGAAATTCTTAGCGCACGATAAATACGGACAATTAGTCTTTCTAGCTGATTCCGACTTTACAATCCAAATGACTCAAAACAAATACCCAAGTGTAAAATTATTCTTTACATCAGAATTTGAATAAGGTTATAAAAAATACAAGAACAAAAAAAAACGCTAATTCACATTAGCGTTTTTTTTATCCCTTTTAAATTTTATTTTGTTTATGCTAAAGCACTTTCAAAATTCACTGCTTTTTTCAAGAAAGCTTTAATCAATAAACGATTAGGTGCCAACCCAGAAGTCATAATTTGTTTTTTTGTATTTATACCCTCAGTAGATATTGTACTGTTTGGATCTTGTTTTGAACCCATGAACCAAAGAACAAATTCCATATTAGCTGCTTTGTTATTTTCTTGTTTAACCTCATTAGTAGATTCTGTAGTATTTGATACTAAAGAATTAACAATTTGAGTTTGAGAAAATGAAACATTAGACAACAAAATAAAAGCAAACATTAAAAATAATGTTATTGAATTTATCTTGTTATTTATAGCTACTGAATTGATCATAATTTTTGTTTTTCAATAAGGATTATTAATTTAGCTCCTTATTCTTTAGCAAAAATACAACCGCATTAGACTTTTAAAAAATATTTCCGATGAACACCACTTAAACTCGTTAACTAACAAAAGAACAGTTTAAACGCTAATATGTACGTTCACTGACCTACTAATTTTCACATTAACAACAAATATTTACTACTTACTACGAATATCCCATTTGCAATAATAAGATATAACAAAAAAGGCTCCATAAAAATGGAGCCTTTAATAAAAATTATGCTTGTCCTGCAGGACCAAAATTCAGCGGTATTGGAGGTTGTTCAGTATCTTTAATCTCACCATGGGCAAGTTCAAAACGATGAATATTTTCTCCAATTGCTTTCAACAATCTTTTGGCATGCTGCGGAGTCAAAACTATTCTTGACTTTACTTTAGCTTTAGGAATACCAGGCATGATACTTACAAAATCGAGAACAAACTCTGAAGATGAATGATTAATTATTGCTAAATTGGAATAAATTCCTTCAGCAGTTTTTTCATCCAACTCTATATTAATTTGTTCCTGTTGTTGTTTAGAATTACTCATATCTTAATAAATATATTCCTCTTTATTAGCCATCATATCATTATAATCTTCTTTTGAACCTACTATCGTGTGATCGTATTCTCTCATACCAGTTCCGGCAGGGATTCTATGACCAACAATAACATTTTCTTTCAATCCTTCTAAGTAATCAATTTTACCTGCAACAGCAGCTTCGTTTAATACTTTAGTTGTTTCTTGGAAAGAAGCAGCAGAAATAAATGATTTTGTTTGTAATGACGCTCTCGTAATACCTTGTAAAACTGGAGTACCAGTAGCAGTAATAACATCGCGTGCTACAACAATATTTTTATCGTTACGTTTTAATAATGAATTTTCATCACGTAATTCACGAGGAGTTATAATTTGACCTTCTTTTAGGTTAGTCGAATCACCAGCTTCTTCAACAACTTTCATACCATAAAGCTTATCATTTTGAACGATAAAATCTTTAGTATGAATCAATTGATCTTCTAAGAATAAAGTATCTCCAGGATCTTGAACTCTCACTTTACGCATCATTTGACGTATTACTACTTCAAAGTGCTTGTCGTTAATTTTCACCCCTTGTAAACGATATACTTCTTGAATTTCATTTACCAAATACTGTTGAACAGCAGCAGGTCCTTTAATTCTTAAGATATCATCTGGTGTGATTGCTCCATCAGATAAAGGTACACCAGCTCTTACGAAGTCATTTTCTTGAACAAGAATTTGACTTGAAAGTTTTACTAAGTACTTTCTGATGTCACCAAATTTAGATTCGATAACAATCTCACGGTTACCTCTTTTGATTTTTCCAAAAGAAACAACACCATCAATTTCAGAAACTACAGCTGGATTAGATGGATTACGAGCTTCTAACAACTCTGTAATTCTTGGTAAACCTCCTGTAATATCTCCTGATTTAGAAGAACGACGTGGAATTTTAACCAATACTTTACCTGCTTTAATTTTCTCCCCATTTTCAACCATTAAGTGGGCACCTACTGGTAAGTTGTAAGAACGAATCAATTCACCTTCTTTACCGTAAACCAATAAAGTAGGTATTAATTTTTTAGCTCTTGACTCAGAAATTACTTTTTCTTGGAAACCCGTTTGCTCATCAATTTCAACCATAAATGATTGACCTTGCTCTAAATCTTCGTAAGCAATTTTACCCGTGAATTCCGAAACAATAACTCCATTATATGGATCCCATTTACAGATTACATCTCCTTTTGCAACGGATTGACCGTCTTTTACAAAAATACTTGAACCGTAAGGGATATTATGAGTATTTAATAAAATACCTGTTTTTTCGTCAATTAATTTTAATTCAGTTGAACGAGAAACTACGATGTCAACTGCATTACCATCATTGTCTTCACCTTTAACAGTTTTTAAATCTTCAATTTCTAGTTTACCGTTAAATTTAGTAACGATGCTAGATTCTTCAGAAATACCACCCGCAACCCCTCCAACGTGGAAAGTACGTAATGTCAGCTGTGTACCTGGTTCTCCAATAGATTGTGCTGCAATTACACCAACTGCCTCACCTCTTTGTGTCATTTTACCAGTAGCTAAGTTTCTACCGTAACATTTAGCACAAATACCTTTAGGAGCTTCACATACAAGAGGCGAACGAACTTCCACTTTCTCGATTGGAGAAGCTTCAATTACTTTCATTATTGCCTCAGTAATTTGTTGTCCAGATTGTACTAATACTTCATTAGTTAAAGGATTAATAACATCTTGCAATGCAACACGCCCTAAAATTCTTTCTCCTAATGATTCAACAATTTCTTCATTCTTTTTCAATGCTGAAACTTCAACACCTCTTAATGTTCCACAATCTTCGATGTTAACAATAACATCTTGAGAAACATCATGCAATCTTCTTGTTAAATATCCTGCATCCGCCGTTTTCAAGGCAGTATCCGCAAGACCTTTACGCGCACCGTGAGTAGAGATAAAATACTCAAGGATAGAAAGACCTTCTTTAAAGTTAGAAAGAATCGGATTTTCAATAATTTCCCCACCACCAGCGGTCGATTTTTTAGGCTTAGCCATCAAACCACGCATACCAGTTAACTGACGAATTTGTTCTTTGGAACCCCTTGCTCCAGAATCAAGCATCATATACACTGAGTTGAAACCTTGTTGGTCTTCTCTAATGTTTTTCATTGCTAATTCAGTAAGCTGAGCATTTGCAGAAGTCCATACATCAATAACTTGGTTGTAACGTTCGTTATTTGTAATAAGACCCATGTTATAATTAGCAGAGATACCTTCAACTTGCTCTCTAGCATCTGCAATTAATTTTGGTTTTTGCTCTGGAATTCTAATATCACCTAATGAGAATGATAATCCTCCTCTAAAGGCGAATTTATACCCCATATCTTTCATATTATCCAAGAAAGCTGCTGTTTCAGGTACACTAGTCGCGTTTAATACGTGACCAATAATATCTCTAAGGTTTTTCTTAGTTAATACATCATTGATATAACCTGCTGCTTCTGGTACTACTTCATTAAATAATACACGACCCGCAGTAGTTTGAATGATTTTATATACTAATTCTCCAGCATCATTAAAATCTTTAGCTCTAATTCTAACACGAGCATTCAATTCTAATTTACCTTCGTTTAATGCAATATTTACTTCTTCAGCAGAATAGAAAGTCAAATCTTGACCTAAAATAATGTGTTCAGGAGTTGAGATACGTTCTTTGGTCATATAATATAGACCCAAAACCATATCCTGAGAAGGTACAGTAATTGGCGCACCATTTGCAGGATTCAGAATGTTATGAGAAGCCAACATTAATAATTGTGCTTCAAGAATAGCTTCTGGTCCTAACGGCAAGTGAACTGCCATTTGATCCCCATCAAAATCCGCATTAAATGCAGTACAAACTAAAGGGTGCAATTGGATTGCTTTTCCTTCAATTAATTTTGGTTGGAACGCTTGTATACCTAATCTGTGCAAAGTAGGAGCACGATTCAGTAATATTGGGTGACCTTTAATTACATTTTCAAGGATATCCCAAACTACTGGCTCTTTCTTATCTATTATTTTCTTAGCTGATTTTACAGTTTTAACAATACCTCTTTCTATCAATTTACGGATAACAAAAGGTTTGTATAGTTCAGCTGCCATATCTTTAGGGATACCACATTCGAACAATTTCAATTCAGGTCCAACAACAATTACCGAACGAGCAGAATAATCCACACGTTTTCCAAGTAAGTTTTGACGGAAACGTCCTTGCTTACCTTTAAGGGAATCAGATAATGATTTTAATGGTCTGTTAGATTCTGTTTTAACAGCAGATGCTTTTCTAGTATTGTCAAATAATGAATCTACTGATTCTTGCAACATACGTTTCTCGTTTCTTAAGATCACTTCCGGAGCTTTAATCTCCATTAATCTTTTCAAACGGTTGTTACGTATAATTACACGACGGTATAAATCATTTAAATCTGAAGTTGCAAAACGACCTCCATCAAGTGGCACAAGTGGACGTAATTCTGGTGGAATAACAGGAACTACTTTCATAATCATCCATTCTGGACGATTCTCACGGTTCAAGTTAGATTCACGGAAAGACTCAACAACTTGTAATCTTTTTAATGCTTCTGTTTTACGTTGTTTAGACGTTTCATTGTTAGCACTATGTCTTAATTGGTAAGATAACTCATCCAGATCAATACGAGCTAATAAGTCCATAATACATTCAGCTCCCATTTTGGCAACGAATTTATTAGGATCGAAATCATCTAAATACTGATTATCAGCAGGAAGTGTATCTAAGATATTCAAATATTCCTCTTCAGTTAAGAAGTCTAATCTTTGAACTGATTCACCTTCTGCATTTTTAGCAATACCAGCTTGGATTACTACGTATCTTTCGTAGTAAATGATCATGTCTAATTTCTTAGATGGAAGACCAAGGATATAACCAATTTTATTTGGAAGAGAACGGAAATACCAGATGTGAGCGATAGGCACAACAAGATTGATATGACCCACTCTATCTCTACGTACTTTTTTCTCAGTAACTTCTACTCCACAACGGTCACAAATAATTCCTTTGTAACGAATTCTTTTGTATTTACCACAAGCACATTCAAAATCCTTAACTGGTCCAAAAATTCTTTCACAGAAAAGACCGTCACGCTCAGGCTTGTGCGTACGGTAATTGATAGTTTCTGGTTTTAAAACTTCACCTCTTGATTCTTTCAAGATAGATTCAGGAGAAGCAAGACCAATCGAAATTTTATTAAACCTTTTTACAGGATTCTTATCTTTATTATTATTTCTATTATTCATCATAGTTTTTACTATTGATTTATTAGCAATTGAAAATTGATTCTCGTTTTAGTCTAAAGTCAAATGTCATAAAGTTTTTAAAGTCATAAACGACTTTGGACTTTCGACTTTCAAACTTTCGACTATAACATTACCTCGGCTTACTTCTCTAAACTTCAAACGACTTGAAGTGCTAATTAAAAACTAAATTTAGTTCATTAAAAAATCGGAACGGGTTACGGGTATAAATCCTAAAAACTCTTAAAAATGAGAATTCAGCCCCGAAAAAATCAAGGCTGAAAACTACTAAATATTATTATTCTTCTAATCTAATGTCTAATCCAAGACCTTTCAATTCATGCATCAATACATTGAATGATTCAGGTAATCCTGGTTCTGGCATAGACTCTCCTTTTACGATAGCTTCGTAAGTTTTAGCTCTACCAATTACATCATCAGACTTCACTGTCAAGATTTCTCTAAGTGTACTTGACGCTCCATAAGCCTCAAGTGCCCAAACCTCCATCTCTCCAAAACGTTGACCTCCAAATTGAGCTTTACCTCCAAGTGGTTGTTGTGTAATCAACGAGTATGGTCCGATAGAACGTGCGTGCATCTTATCATCAACCATGTGTCCTAATTTTAACATATAGATCACACCTACAGTTGCTGCTTGATGGAAACGCTCTCCAGTACCACCATCATAAAGGTGTGTATGTCCAAAACGTGGCACTCCAGCTTCGTCAGTCAATTCATTAATTTGGTCAAGAGAAGCACCATCAAAAATTGGAGTAGCAAATTTTCTACCTAAGTTTTGTCCAGCCCAACCTAATACCGTTTCATAAATTTGACCGATGTTCATACGTGAAGGTACCCCAAGTGGATTCAACACAATATCAACTGGCGTTCCGTCTTCAAGGAAAGGCATATCTTCATGACGAACAATACGAGCAACAATACCTTTGTTACCGTGACGTCCAGCCATTTTATCCCCTACTTTCAACTTACGTTTTTTGGCAATATATACTTTAGCTAATTTCAAGATTCCTGCTGGCAATTCATCTCCAACAGTAATAGTGAATTTCTCTCTTCTTAATGCACCTTGTAAATCATTCAACTTAATTTTATAGTTATGAATTAATTCATTCACCATTTTATTAGTTGAGTCATCCGCAACCCATTGACCTTTGCTTAAGTGAGCAAAATCTTCAACAGCATAAAGCATTTTTTGAGTATATTTTTTACCTTTTGGTAAAACTTCTTCACCCAAATCATTCATTACACCTTGAGATGTTTTACCGTTAACGATTAAGAAAAGTTTTTCAACTAATTTGTCTTTTAATTCAACAAATTTAGTTTCGAATTCCATTTCTAAAGCGCCTAAAGCATCTTTATCTTGAGTACGTTTGCGTTTATCTTTTACTGCTCTTGCAAATAATTTTTTGTCTAAAACAACACCATGTAAAGAAGGAGAAGCTTTTAATGAAGCATCTTTTACATCACCTGCTTTATCCCCGAAGATTGCACGAAGCAATTTCTCTTCTGGAGTAGGATCTGATTCCCCTTTTGGAGTAATTTTACCGATAAGAATATCACCAGGTTTAACCTCGGCACCAATTCTAATCATACCATTTTCATCTAAGTCTTTAGTAGCCTCTTCAGAAACGTTTGGTATATCATTTGTCAATTCTTCGTTACCTAATTTAGTATCTCTAACTTCTAATGAATAATCATCAACGTGAATAGAGGTAAAAATATCGTCACGAACTACTTTTTCAGAAATTACAATCGCATCCTCAAAGTTGTATCCTTTCCATGGCATAAACGCCACTTTCAAGTTACGACCTAAAGCTAGCTCCCCATTTTGAGTTGCATAACCTTCTGATAATACTTGTCCAAGAACTACTCTATCCCCTTTTCTTACGATAGGTTTAAGGTTAATACTTGTACCTTGATTGGTTTTTCTAAATTTAATTAGATTGTATGTTTTCTCATCAGTATCAAAACTCACCATTCTTTCTTCCTCAGAACGATCGTATTTAATAGTAATAATATTAGCATCTACATATTCAATAACTCCAGGACCTTCAGCATTTATCAATACTCTAGAGTCAGAAGCTACTTGACGCTCTAAACCAGTTCCAACAATTGGAGCTTCAGGACGAATTAATGGTACGGCCTGACGCATCATGTTAGATCCCATCAAGGCTCTATTCGCATCATCATGTTCCAAGAAAGGAATCAAAGAAGCAGAGATAGAAGCAATTTGGTTAGGAGCAACGTCTGTATAATCTACTTGAGCAGGATCAATAACAGGGAAATCACCTTCTTGACGCGCAATTACGTTTTCGGCAATGATTTTTCCAGAATTGTCCATTTCAATATTCGCTTGCGCGATTAACATTCCTTCTTCTTCTTCAGCACTTAAGTAAATAGGAGTAGACTCTAAATCTACAACTCCATTAGTTACTTTACGGTAAGGTGTTTCAATGAATCCCATTCCGTTTACTTTAGCATAAACTCCAAGAGATGAAATCAAACCAATGTTTGGTCCCTCTGGTGTTTCAATAGGACATAAACGTCCGTAATGTGTATAGTGAACGTCACGAACCTCAAATCCAGCTCTTTCTCTCGAAAGTCCACCTGGTCCTAGTGCAGATAATCTTCTTTTGTGCGTTATCTCAGCTAGTGGATTCGTTTGATCCATAAATTGAGACAACTGGTTTGTTCCAAAGAAAGAGTTGATAACAGATGATAATGTTTTAGCATTAATCAAATCTATTGGTGTAAACACCTCGTTATCTCTAACGTTCATACGCTCTCTAATAGTTCTAGCCATACGCGCTAAACCAACACCGAATTGTTGCGACAATTGTTCTCCAACTGTTCTAACACGACGGTTTGATAAGTGGTCAATATCATCAATATCTGCTTTTGCATTTATTAATTCAATCAAATACTTAACGATAGTTATGATATCTTCTTTGGTAAGCACTTGCTTTTCCATTGGAATATCTAAACCAAGTTTTTTATTCATTCTATAACGACCTACTTCACCTAAGTTGTAACGTTGGTCAGAGAAGAATAATTTATCTATAATACCTCGAGCAGTTTCTTCATCAGGCGGTTCTGCGTTACGCAATTGTCTGTAGATATGCTCAACAGCTTCTTTTTCAGAGTTTGTTGGATCTTTTTGTAACGTGTTATGGATGATAGCATAATCAGCTTGATTAGCATCTTCTTTATGCAACAAAATAGATTTAACGTTAGAATCGATGATTTCTTCCACATTATCTTTGTCGATAATAGTATCTCTATCAAGGATTATTTCGTTACGTTCGATAGAAACTACTTCACCAGTATCTTCATCTACGAAATCTTCATGCCATGTATTTAATACACGAGCAGCTAATTTTCTACCGATATATTTTTTAAGTCCTGTTTTAGAAACTTTAATTTCCTCAGCAAGGTCAAAAATTTCAAGGATATCCTTGTCTCTTTCAAAACCTATTGCACGGAATAAAGTAGTTACAGGTAATTTTTTCTTTCTGTCGATATAAGCGTACATTACGCTATTGATATCTGTAGAAAATTCTATCCAAGATCCTTTAAAAGGAATTACTCTGGCAGAATATAATTTTGTTCCATTCGCATGAAAAGACTGTCCAAAGAAAACCCCTGGAGATCTATGCAACTGAGAAACAACAACACGTTCAGCACCATTGATTACAAAGGTACCACTTGGCGTCATATAAGGAATTGTTCCTAGATATACATCTTGAACAATTGTTTCAAAGTCTTCGTGCTCTGGATCTGTACAATACAGTTTTAACCTTGCTTTTAAAGGTACACTATGTGTCAAACCTCTTTCTATACATTCTTGAATTGTATAACGTGGTGGATCCACAAAGTAGTCAAGGAATTCCAATACAAAGTTGTTTCTTGTATCTGTAATTGGAAAATTTTCCATGAAGGTATTATAAAGTCCTTCATTGCCTCTTTCATCAGATTTAGTTTCTAATTGAAAAAAATCTTGAAAAGATTTTACCTGAACATCTAGAAAATCTGGATAGTTCGGGATATTTTTTGTAGAGGCAAAATTCAATCTTTCAGTCTGATTTGTTATCATCAATGGACAAAATTTTGATTAAAAAGTAATTTTTTGTGTATAAACAAGAATTTATTTATACTTTTCTTTTACGACCATTACATCTTTAAAAACCAATTTAAGATAACTACTTTCTTATTATCTGTTAATTTTTTTTCCTCGTAATGGGTAAAAGGAATTTAATCTGAAAATCTATTTTGCAGTAAAACAAGATAGACTTTTATTATACGAAAAATGGTTTAGGTCTTTGGGCGACTAAACCCAAGACCTAAACCTAATTCTAAACTAAGAATGAATTATTTCAATTCAACTACAGCTCCAGCTTCTTCTAACGATTTTTTAAGACCTTCAGCCTCTTCTTTAGAAACACCTTCTTTAACGTTTGATGGAGCAGAATCAACTACATCTTTAGCTTCTTTCAAACCTAAACCTGTAAGTTCTTTTACCATTTTCACAACAGCTAATTTAGAAGCACCAGCTTCTTTCAATACAACTGTGAATTCAGTTTGAGCTTCTTCAGCAGCTTCTCCACCACCTGCAGAAACTACTACAGCTGCAGCAGCTGGTTCGATTCCGTACTCATCTTTTAATATTGTTGCTAATTCGTTAACTTCTTTTACAGTTAAATTAACTAATTGTTCTGCGAATTGTTTCAAATCTGCCATTTTTTCTATCGTTTTAAAATGATTTGTAAAATTATATTTTGTTTATTGTGCGCATTGTAAATAATAAAACCGAAGGAAACCTCCTTTTTTTATTATGCTTCTTCTGTTTGCTCTTCTCCAGCAAATTTGTTTTGAAGTGCAGAGATAATTCTTTGTGCTGGTGATTGAAGTAATCCAATAAGTTCACCAAGAAGCTCTTCTTTAGATTTGATAGTTGCTAACGCATCTAATTGATCATCTCCAATATAAACTTCAGCATTAATATAAGCTCCTTTTAAAACTGGCTTAGCCGATTTTTTACGGAAGTCTTTAATTATCTTACCAGGTGCATTTGCAACATCTGAGATAAAAATAGCACTATTCCCAGTTAAAACTGTAGGCAAGTCACCATATTCATTTTCAGAAACCTCCATTGCTTTTACAAGCAAAGTGTTTTTTACCACCTCTAATTTTATACCTGCTTTAAAGCAAGCTCTTCTCAACTTTGAAGTTGTATCTGCATTTAGTCCAGAAATATCTGCTATATAAACAATATTTGTACCAGCTAACTGTGCAGTTAAATCTTCAATCGCGATTGATTTTTCTTCTCTAGTCATACTAAAAATTTTTAACTACCAATTATACTGCTTTAGGGTCAAGCGCAATAGCTGGACTCATAGTGCTTGTAAGGTAGATACTTTTGATGTAAACTCCTTTAGCCGCAGTTGGTTTAAGTTTGATTAATGTTTGAATAATTTCGTGAGCATTGTCAAAAATTTGTTCAGCCCCAAAAGAAACTTTACCAATTCCTGCATGCACTATACCAGTTTTATCAACTTTGAAATCGATTTTACCAGCTTTCACCTCTTGAACAGCTTTTGCAACATCCATAGTTACAGTACCTGTTTTAGGGTTTGGCATTAAACCACGTGGTCCTAAAATACGACCTAATGGACCTAATTTACCCATAACACTTGGCATAGTGATGATAACATCAACATCTGTCCAACCATCTTTAATTTTTTGTAAATACTCGTCAAGACCTACATAGTCTGCTCCAGCTTCTTTAGCTTCCGCTTCTTTGTCTGGAGTAACTAATGCCAATACTTTAACATCTTTACCAGTTCCATGAGGTAATGTTACCACACCTCTAACCATTTGATTCGCTTTTCTTGGATCTACACCCAATCGAACTGCGATATCAACAGACTCATCAAATTTTGCAGAAGAAACAACTTTAATTAATGCCGCAGCATCTTTTAAAGTATATAGTTTGTTCTTTTCAATTTTTGAAGCAGCCTCTTTTTGCTTTTTTGTCAATTTTGCCATGTTTTTCTCTTAATTAAAAAGGAGAATCTCCTGATACAGTTATACCCATAGATCTAGCTGTTCCAGCAACCATACTCATCGCAGCTTCCATAGTGAACGCGTTTAAGTCTGGCATTTTGTCTTCAGCAATAGCTCTAATTTGTTCCCAAGTAACACTAGCTACTTTTTTACGATTAGGTTCACCTGAACCAGATTTTAGCTTTGCAGCTTCCAATAACTGAACCGCTGCTGGAGGAGTTTTAACAACAAAATCAAATGATTTGTCTTTATACACAGTAATTTGTACTGGGCATATTTTGCCGGGTTTATCTTGAGTTCTAGCATTAAATTGCTTACAAAACTCCATGATGTTTACCCCAGCAGCTCCTAAAGCAGGTCCAACCGGTGGCGACGGATTCGCAGCACCTCCCTTAACTTGTAGTTTAACTACCTTACTAATTTCTTTAGCCATTTTTTAAAAAATTTAACACTACAATCTTTGGAAGCGATTGTAATGGATATTATATGTAATGTAACAAAAATTATACTTTTTCAACTTGCATAAAACTCAATTCTAAAGGTGTTTTTCTTCCGAAAATTTTCACCATTACTTCTAGTTTACGCTTTTCTTCATTGATTTTTTCAACCGTTCCGTTAAAACCATTAAAAGGGCCATCAATAACCTTAATAGTTTCTCCCAAATTGAAAGGAATAGCACGAGTATCAGTATTAACTGCCAACTCATCTACTTTACCTAGCATTCTATTAACTTCAGAAAGTCTTAGAGGAACAGGCTCACCACCTTTAGTCTCACCCAAAAAACCAATAACACTAGTTATAGACTTAATAATATGAGGTATCTCTCCAACAAGATTTGCTTCAATCATAACATAACCAGGAAAATAAACTTTATCCTTGATTATTTTTTTTCCTTCTTTTACAGTAACTACTTTTTCAGTAGGAACTAGAACTTGAGAAACATAATCACCCATCTCTAATCTAGAGATTTCAGTTTCTATGTAAGCTTTCACTTTATTCTCCTGTCCACTTACTGCACGAACAACATACCACTTTTTTACATTATTATCTGCCATCACAAAAACTACGCTTTTATCCAGTTAAAAAATCCAGCTAATGCTTTTGCAAAAAACTCATCTACTCCCCATGTTGCCAAAGCGAATAGAACAGAAAAAATAGCAACAACAATCGTTAGACGTTGCACCTCAGCCCATGTTGGCCAAGTCATATTTGACTTTAATTCCTCAAATGCTTCTGATATGTAATTAACTACTTTTGCCATTATGATATATTTTATTTTGCACGGGCGGAGGGATTCGAACCCCCATCAACGGTTTTGGAGACCGCTATTCTACCCTTGAACTACGCCCGTATTAAAAACCAGTAACAACCTAAGCCGTTACTGGTTTAAATTTATTTTATAGAATTATGCAATTTCAGTTACCTGACCTGCACCAACTGTTCTACCACCTTCACGAATCGCAAAACGTAAACCTACGTTTAATGCAATTGGACTTAATAATTTAACATCAATTGTTAAGTTATCTCCAGGCATAACCATTTCTACACCTGTAGGCAAAGTAATGATTCCAGTTACATCCGTTGTACGCACGTAAAACTGTGGACGATAGTTATTATGGAATGGAGTATGACGTCCACCTTCTTCTTTTTTCAAGATATAAACCTCAGCCTTGAAAGTATCATGTGGTTTAACAGAACCTGGCTTACAGATTACCATTCCTCTTTTGATATCTTCTTTTTGAATACCTCTTAAAAGGATACCCACGTTATCTCCAGCTTCACCTCTATCAAGGATTTTACGGAACATCTCAACTCCTGTAATAGTAGAAGTCAATTTTTCAGCTCCCATACCAATGATTTCAACTGGATCTCCTGTATTAGCAACTCCTGTTTCGATACGACCTGTAGCAACAGTTCCACGACCAGTGATTGAGAATACATCTTCAACAGGCATTAAGAAAGGTTTTGCAACATCTCTTACTGGCTCTTCAATCCAAGAGTCAACAGCTTCCATCAATTCAAGAATTTTAGGAACCCATGCTGGATCATTATTCAATCCACCTAAAGCAGAACCTTGAACAACAGGACCATTATCTCCATCATATTCATAGAAAGACAATAAGTCTCTGATTTCCATTTCAACTAATTCTAATAATTCCTCATCATCAACCATATCCACTTTATTCATGAATACAACCATTCTAGGAATACCAACTTGACGACCTAAAAGGATATGCTCACGTGTTTGTGGCATTGGTCCATCAGTAGCAGCAACTACAAGAATAGCACCATCCATTTGAGCAGCTCCAGTAACCATGTTTTTTACGTAATCCGCGTGACCAGGACAGTCAACGTGAGCGTAATGACGATTAGCAGTTTCATACTCAACGTGAGATGTATTAATTGTAATACCTCTTTCTTTTTCTTCAGGAGCATTGTCAATTTGATCAAATGATTTTGCTTGACAGTAACCTGCATCAGATAACACTTTAGTTATTGCCGCAGTTAATGTAGTTTTTCCGTGATCCACGTGCCCAATTGTTCCAATGTTTAAGTGGGGTTTGTTACGGTTAAAGGTTTCTTTTGCCATTTTACTTAATTTTTAATCTAGTTATATATTCATTTCAATTTCCTACTTACTTGAGCCAATGTCGGGAATTGAACCCGAGACCTCTTCCTTACCAAGGAAGCACTCTACCCCTGAGCTACACCGGCAGAGACTTTCATTTAGATTTATCTAATCTAAATTTGTGGGGAGAGCAGGATTCGAACCTGCGAAGTTTACACAGCAGATTTACAGTCTGCCCTCGTTGGCCGCTTGAGTATCTCCCCTCTTTTTTTATCTTAATATTACATTTAGCCAAATGCAATACTACTGCTTATTTTGAGCCGGCGGAGGGACTCGAACCCACGACCTGCTGATTACAAATCAGCTGCTCTAGCCAACTGAGCTACGCTGGCAGTTTCAATAAAAAAAGTCCGCTATTTCTAACGGACTGCAAATGTAGAGATTTTATCTCTCAATCAAAACATTTTTTAAAAAAATTTTAATATTATATATGTGCTCTTATCTTTTCTTTCCTTTTTACCAACAATCGCTCTAACGATTCAGCCGAAAGTTCTATTGCCTCTTCGAAAGTCTTACACTGTTTTTTTACTAAAAAATCATCTCCCGGAACATTAATTTTAACCTCAACAATTTTATTTTCTTTATCACTCGTCTTTTCAACTTTTAAATAAACATCAGAAGAAACTACCTTATCGTAATACTTCTCTAATTTATCCATTCGTTCTTGAACATAATTTACTAGTTTTCCGTCAACTGCAAAGTTAACTGCATGAACATTTACCTTCATAATCATTTTTTTTAATGGTTAAACTATTTCGAATTATTATTTATTCCTTGGATGAGCGTCCTTATACACTTTTTGCAATTCTGACAAACTACTGTGCGTGTAAATTTGCGTCGAAGCCAAACTAGAATGTCCTAACAATTCTTTCACTGAATTCAAATCGGCCCCGTTATTCAATAAGTGAGTCGCAAATGTATGCCTTAAAATATGCGGACTTTTCTTTACTTTTTCCGAGACAGTACTAAAGTAAGAATTTATTAATCGATACACAAAAGATTCATTCAATTTTAACCCTTTTTTTGTTAGAAAAAAAAAGTCATTATCCTTAATATATTCCAAATCAGATCGCTCCTTTATATATTGAGAAAATTGAGATTTAATAATTGGCAAAACAGGCAAGATTCTTTCTTTATTCCTCTTACCAAGTACCTTAATTGTACTATTCTCAACGTTAACATTACTAATATTGAGATGAATTAATTCAGCCCTTCGCATACCTGTAGTATAAAACAAATCAATTATCAATTTGTTTCTAATTTCTTCAAAACCTATTGGATTCTCAATAGTACTCAACACTTCCACCACTTCTTTTTCTGAAAAAGGTATCTGAAGCGTTTTAGGAATTTTTAAAGCTTTGTGTTTTAACAGAGGACTAACTTCTATTTGCTTTGTCTTTAATAGAAATTTATAAAAAGCTTTTAAAGATGCTATTTTTCTATTGACAGTTACATTAGACAAACCACCGTTTACAAGAGAAACGATCCAGCTTCTAATTCGACCATAACCCAGATGCACAATATTTTCTTCGTCAAAGTTTATTGTATTAAATGTTTGAAAGCTCAAAACATCATTTAAATACGCATTTACAGTATGTGAAGAATACTTTTTCTCCTTCAATAAATAATCCCGAAATGCCGCAATAATAGTAACCATATATAAAAATAAAAAAACCGTTAGCATCAAAGTTATAAAACTTTAATGACTAACGGTAATTATCATGTAAAAAGAACTACTTAGTTTTCTAAGTTGTCTTTCATGTTTTGAATATAAGCTGCTTTTTGAACTTTAATTCTATTTTTTACAGAAGGCTTAATAAAAGCAGTACGAGCTCTTAATTGACGAACAGTTCCTGTTTTATCAAATTTTCTCTTATAGCGCTTTAATGCTCTATCTATATTTTCTCCGTCTTTAATTGGTATAATTAACATAATATTGACACCCCCTTTCGTTAAGTGTGCAAAAGTAATCATTAATTTGAATTACAGACCATGAATTTCAATTATTTTTTGGTGTGCCGGCAAAACACAATTCCATTCCAAGACAACATTCCGTTTTTGCCGTCAGGCTATCCGCTACAATCTTTTATTCCGTTACACTTCATAAAAGGATTTTCACTTCTATCCTTCACACATAAAAAAAGAGCCAACAACTAAACTGGCTCTTCTAAATCACTCTAGTTCGTTCGCTTTTATTTCACCGCTGGCTTATAATTTTGTTTGTCAATTATCATTTTTGCTAAAATCTCTTTAAGAATTTCCGAAGTTCCACCCCCAATTGGCCCTAAACGGCTGTCTCTAAACATACGTGCTAAAGGATATTCTTCCATATAACCATAACCACCTAACATTTGTAAACAACTATATATTGTTTCGTCAGCCACCTTTGTAGATTTTAATTTAGCCATAGTAGCCTCCTTAACCACATATTCTCCTTTATCCAATCGAGCTACAGCAGCATAATTAAACACTTTGCAATGCTCAACATCAGTAGCATGTTCTACCAAAGTATGTCTTAAAGCTTGAAACTTATCGATTGTCCTACCAAAAGCCTCACGTTGCCCCATATATTCGATCGTATAATCAATTGCATACTCCGCTCTAGCATGACCATTTATTGCCATAATCAAACGCTCTAAAGCAAAATGCTGCATAATATAAGGAAACCCCTTTCCTTCTTCTCCCATCAAATTTTCTACAGGAATTTCAACATTATCAAATGCAATTTCCGCAGTATCTGAAGCTCTCCATCCTAATTTATCCAGTTTTACAGCGGAAACTCCTTTTAAATTACTATCCATCAAGAACATACTGATCCCTTTATTACCTAGCTCAGGACTAGTTTTGGCTGCAACAACATAATAATCTCCATAAACACCATTAGTGATGAATGTCTTAGAACCATTAATAATATATTTATCTCCTTTTTTAACAGCTGTCGTGCGCATACCAGCAACATCGCTACCTCCAAAGGGCTCTGTAATACACAAAGCGCCAATTTTATCACCAGATATACTTGGCGCTAAATACTCACGTTTAATTCGCTCATCCCCTTCTGCATTCAAATGGGTCATCGCTAAATAAGAATGTGCCCACATTGCAGCCGCAAAACCTGCTGATTTAATTTTTTGAAGTTCTTCTAAAAAAATAACAGTGTAAAATAAATCTAAGTTTAATCCACCATAAACCTCAGGATAGCGTATTCCGAAAAAACCCATTTCTCCAAATTTTTTCCATATAAAACGCTCAATTGTCCCCGTTTTTTCCCATTTTTCAATATGCGGAACAACTTCTTTCTGTAAAAAATCTTTTAAACTCTCTCTAAATAATTGGTGTTCTTCTGTGAAATAATTTGAATCCATGTATTTTAATATTTTTTTTTACTTTTATAAATTGAAGTGATTGAAAAGAAAAGCAAAGGCTTTATATTTCAGACTTAAGTTTTTTTTTGAACTACATAACTAAGATCTGATTTAATGAAAGAAAAATACGCAACAAAAACAACTATTTTGCAGTAAATTAAAAAAATTTAAACCATTTCAATTATACACTTCTAATTAAAGTCCAAATATAAGGCAATTATTTTTGCTTTTTCAACAGGAAAACCCTTAATATTTATTAAATCCTCAATATTATTAAAATTTCCATTCATACTTCGATAGATAATAATCTCTTTAGCCAAAGGATATTTAAAATAAGGAAATTGAGCCATTTCTTTCAAAGACGCATTATTTATATTCACTTTTTTCAAATTACTAACAGCAACAATTTTAAAATGGGAATCAAGATTAGCGATCACTTCAGGAGATAAACCCCAAACGTCTTTCATTTGATCCATCGAAACAAAGCCTCCAAGACTTTCTTTTAAAATCAATATCCTTTTAGAAATCACCTCGCCTATACCATAAATTTTAATCAAATCTTCTTGCGTTGCCTTATTGATATCAATTAAAACTAATTTTTCCTTCTTAGGAAAATTTACAATCGACTTGTTTTTATAATCTACATACTCTTTACGTTCCTTTTTATTGTTTACCCAATCTGGAAATTTAAAAAGTGGCGCTATACTATTCAATAACGAATCTGATACTTGAGTAACAGCCTGAAATTGTTTTGCAGAGTTTACATATTTATTCTCTTTTCTATAAGCGAGTAATCTATCTATTTCCTGAACTGACATACCCAGTTTGTAGCCTTTATAATCAGTAATGAAATTGGGGTTAAAAAGATAGACCTTAAATAGTGTTTGAGACTTGTCCTTTTTTAAAGCATCAAATTTAGACTGTATGGAAAGCCATTTTTGCTTACCCAAGTCAGTCTCTTGAATTACATTCTCATTAAAAAAGAAAAAACCCAATTGTAAAAACAGCATTATTACAACTAAAGAAAAAATACCAGCTCGTTGATCCTTTGAAAACTCAAAATAAGACTTTATATTTTTAAAATCCATTGACAAGAAATTGATTAAAAATTATATTTTTTTAGATAAAAATCGGTCAATATTTCCCTTTAATTACTGAGCTCTAAATTTATACAATTAAACGTCAAGATGGTTCGTACTAGAAAAATAATTTGACAATTATTAGTGTCAAATTGCTAAAAAAGCAATTTTATTATTAGTAAATAATAAAATTATTTCGAAATTCGAAATTAAACAAACATCAAAGTCTTTTTATTTTTAAGTAAAATTGAAAAAATTATTTTTATATTTTGTAAAAAATAATACATTTGAGCACTAATAACAATTAAACCAATAAATATATGTCAATTTGGAAAACAAAACCTCTGTCGGTTTTACTAAATGAAGCTTCAGAAGACGAAAAAGGGTTAAAAAGAACATTGTCTTCGCGATCCTTAGTAGCACTTGGAGTTGGAGCAATAATTGGTGCTGGATTATTTTCCCTAACAGGAATTGCCGCAGCAGAACACGCTGGACCAGCAGTAACTTTATCATTTATCCTTGCCGCAGTAGGATGTGCTTTTGCAGGACTTTGTTATGCTGAATTTGCTTCTATGATACCAGTTGCAGGTAGTGCTTATACGTATTCCTATGCAACAATGGGAGAATTTATGGCATGGATTATAGGATGGGATTTAGTTCTTGAATATGCTTTAGGGGCCGCCACTGTCGGGGTAAGTTGGTCACGATACTTACTTGAGTTATTAAATAAATACGGTGTTCATCTGAACCCTAAATTCATATGCTCCCCATGGGAAACATTAACACTAGGTGATGGTACGGTTGTAGACGGAGGATACATAAATCTTCCTGCTATATTAATCGTTTCTGCTCTTTCCTTGTTATTAATTAGAGGTACAAAAGAATCTGCTAATATTAATAACTTTTTAGTAGTTCTAAAAGTTATAGTAGTTATTTTATTTATTGTCTTAGGATGGCAATATATTGACCCTGCTAATTACTCTCCATACATTCCGGAGAACACAGGTGTTAAAGGACAGTTTGGTTGGTCAGGAATTGCTGCAGGAGCTGGAACCGTTTTCTTTGCTTTTATTGGTTTTGACGCTGTTTCTACCGCAGCACAAGAAGCTAAAAATCCACAAAAAGGAATGCCAATTGGAATTTTAGGATCATTAGTTATTTGTACTATCTTATATGTGTTATTTGCTCACGTAATGACAGGACTTGTTCCTTATTATAAATTTGTTGGAGATGCAAAACCTGCAGCTACAGCGTTTGCTGTTACTGGATATTCATTCCTTCAAACTGGATTAATCGTAGCTATTTTGGCTGGATACACTTCTGTAATGCTTGTGATGTTAATGGGACAAAGTCGTGTTTTCTATACCATGAGTAAAGATGGCCTATTGCCTTCTTTTTTCGGAGATATTCATAAAAAATTCCGTACTCCATGGAAAACAAACATCTTCTTTATGATCTTTGTAAGTTTATTTGCTGGTTTTGTTCCAGTAAGTGACTTAGGACATATGGTAAGTATTGGAACATTATTAGCATTTGTATTAGTTTGTATTGGTGTACTAGTAATGCGTAAAAAAATGCCAGATGCTCCAAGATCTTTCAAAACTCCATTTGTACCATATGTACCTATCGCTGGTATTCTTGTTTGTGTGTATTTAATGTACTCACTTCCTTATGAAAGCTGGTTGCGATTAGTAATATGGATGGCAATTGGTATTGGGCTTTACTTTGCCTACGGTAAGAAAAATAGTAAATTAAATAATCCAGATAAATAATATCTGGTAGTCATAAATAGAAAAAGGGATTATAAAGTGTCAAAGCTTTATAATCCCTTTTTTTTATTTTTATTTTTTTTACAAATCAAATACAGAGGTTCTTTTTGCGCGAATTAAATCTTTAAGCCTAATCCAAAAGGCCAAAGTTAAATAGACACCAAACCAAAGACCAGCTGTAACAAAAGAGATGTAAATAAAAAAAAGGCGAACACTTGTTACTCGCATTCCTAATTTATCAGCTAATCTTGAAGATACATGGAAACCATATTTTTCGAAAAAATATTTAAGTTTAATTACTCTAGCAATTTTTTGAGCCATTATCTATTTTATAAAATTGAATTTAGCAAAAATACGATATTATTTCTGATCTTCTAAACCAAAGAATTAATCTTGTTTCATCAACTCCATTCCCACTGCGCAATCTAAACACTTACTTTTTGAACAATATTCATTTTTAAGTTGCAATAATGACTGAGTTTCAAAAGCATTTGAAGTTTTTAATCCAAAAGAAGTAAACTTATCTATAATCGCATTTTTCTCTGGATGAACATCCATAACTAACTGGATTAGATTTTCTGAAATTTCTTTACCAATACTTTTTGCATACGCAAATTGAATAGGAATGATTGTGTTTATAATCAATAAATCGACAAAGGCTTTAGATAATTTTTTCTTTTTCTTTGGACTTTCCTTGTCAAATTGATAATGATTCTCCCAATACTTTGAAGAAGAAATTTGAAATAAATCATAACAACTTTTAACTGAATTTAGATCAGTAATTTTAGAAAATAAATTATGTCTAGAGTGATATAAATTAGCTAATTGAGAAAGTCGTATCGTTGGAAAATTATCGGGTCGGTGTTTAAAAAACTGAACTGGCGCCAGATTCATTTTATCAATTTGATACTTGTGCAGCAAATAAAAATACCTGATTTTTAAATCTTTAAAATAATTATCTTCCTTTTCGGAATTGAGTAGTCCAGCATTTCCAAAGAGTAAGGCTTCTAAATTTTCGACCTCCGCACTTTCTTTTCTAATGATAGTAAATGGAATTGATTTGGCATTTTGGTAAAAAACATCGCCATTCGTATTCAACCCAAAATTTCTAGCCAACAGGCTAAATAAAACGGCTTCCCAATCATTATTGGTTTGTTCCAATAATTCATAAATAGGCTTGGATTTTCTTTCTAATCGTTCAAAAAACAAACGCTCTTGCCAATTTTTCAATGTAAACTCGCTTACCTCTTTTAACTGTTTTTCGCAATAAATCCAAGATTTAGGAGCCATTAAAGATTGATAATTAGCAACCGTGTTCTTATCTACATATTGACAGAGTTCTAAAACAGGAATTTCGGTATTGTCTTTCCTAAAGATTTCGGTATCGTGTTCCCAAACGACATGAAGAATCACGTTTTCATAACCCGCATCTCTTACATGATGATGCACATACCAATCAGAAGATTTAAGATGGATCTCCACATTACCAGCCCATTTTTGATTGCCGATGGTAATTTGAGCATTAAAAAAATCCGGTCCTGCTAATTCTAAATATTGGCCAACATGAGTAATTGTAACCTCTTCTTTATTTGAAGTTTTTAAATTTAAAGTATCAAACTTCTTGAATTTCCAGAGGTAGTGCAGAAAATCTTCTTTCATCTTAAAGCCTTGTTGTTAAGTGACTAAAGTAATGAAAAAATAGTTCCGTTTCACTTAAAGGATGAAATTGAGCATCTTATCTCATCATATATAGTTTAGCACAAGCTCGAGCATCTGACAATGCTTCGTGATGATTTAAAGCAATATTCATTGCTCGGCAACAATCACTTAATTTTGTCGGTTTTAACCCTTTGGCTTTATAGATTTTTACGGTACATTCCCAACGAGAGGCAATATTTAAATCTTCATAATTTAAATTGTAAAGTGCCATCGATTTAGCCAATACATTCCTGTCAAAACTTTCATTATGAGCAACCACTACTCTATTTTGTAATCGTTTTTGAATTTCGGGATAGACTTGAGCAAATGTTTTTGCATTCACTGTATCACGTGGATATATTCCATGAACTTGAATGGTAAATGGAGAATATAAATTATTGGGAGGCTTGATCAAAGTAACAAACTCGTCCACAATTATTCCGTTTTCTACGGTAACAATACCTACAGAGCAAGGATGGAATGCAGTTGCGGTTTCAAAATCTATGGCAGTAAAAGTCATTTGTAAATTATAATTATAAGTAAGCAATTATCAACAACGAATTTATATAAATTAATTAAAAAAACTCGTTTTAGAAATTAAAAAAGCCACGAATTTAAAATAGCACACAAAATTAATTTATGCTTATCTATGTAATTCGTGGCAAAAAAAAAATTGGTTTGAAATTATTTTATTGATCCAATAATATCATATTTGGTAATTATATGGTGTTTCCCGTTTCCTAAATCAATCAAAACAGCTGCGTTTTCTCTAGAGAATAATTTAGATACTGCTTCAATAGTAGTCCCTAGCTCCACAATTGGATAGGGTTTCCCCATGATCTCACGAATGGGTCTGTCAGCGGTATTTTTATCGCTTACATAACTTTGAAACAAATCAGATTCATCAAGAGAACCTACAAATCCAGTAATATCCATTACAGGAATCTGAGAAATTTTATATTGACGCATTCTTTCAATTGCATGCGAAACTAATTCTTCAGTTCTTGCTACAATTAATGGTTTATCAATATGATCTTTAATGACATCCTCGGCTTTTGTAACTGTTTCTTCAAGAAAACCGCGTTCGCGCATCCAGTCATCATTAAACATTTTTCCTACATAACGACTTCCAGAATCATGGAATAACACGACTACTACATCGTCTTTCTTAAAATGTTCTTTGAGTTGCAATAATCCTTTTACGGCTGCACCAGCCGAATTTCCAACAAATATTCCTTCCTCTAATGCAATTTTACGCGTATAAACAGCTGCATCCTTATCGGTTACTTTTGTAAACCCGTCAATTAAAGAGAAATCAACATTTTTAGGAAGTATATCTTCGCCAATTCCTTCCGTGATATAAGAATAGATTTCGTTTTCGTCAAAAATTCCAGTTTCATGGTATTTTTTAAAAACAGAACCATAAGTATCGATTCCCCAAATCTTAATATTTGGATTTTTCTCTTTTAAATATTTTCCTACTCCTGAAATCGTTCCTCCTGTTCCTACACCCGAAACAAAATGAGTAATCTTACCTTCTGTTTGTTCCCAAATTTCCGGTCCCGTTTGTTCGTAATGTGCTATGGCATTTGATGGATTATCGTATTGGTTTACGTACCAAGAATTAGGAGTTTCCTCCGCTAATCTTTTAGAAACAGAATAATATGATCTTGGATCTGTAGGCTCTACATCAGTAGGACAAACCACTACTTTTGCTCCCACAGCGCGTAGAATATCCATTTTTTCTTTGGATTGTTTATCAGAAATCACACAGATTAATTTGTAGCCTTTTATAATTGCTACTAAGGCTAATCCCATTCCTGTATTTCCAGAAGTACCTTCAATAATAGTTCCGCCTGGTTTTAGACGGCCGTCCGCTTCGGCATCTTCAATCATTTTTACTGCCATTCTATCTTTTACAGAATTTCCTGGGTTGAAGGTTTCCACTTTGGCAAGTACTAAAGCGTCTATTCCTTCGGTTACTTTGTTCAATTTAACCAAAGGAGTATTTCCTATTGTACCTAATATATTTTCAGCGTAATGCATTTGATTTTATTTTAATAATTGCAAAATGTTATAAATGTAGTCGCAAAGATAGCATTTTGTTATAAAATAGCATCAATTAGTCTGTTTTGCGTTCGTGATAAAAGCGACATCCTCTACTTGCTCCCTTTAAGCAAGTGCCAGCTATAGCGGATAGCAGGATGAAACGCCCAAGAAAAACTTAAAATCGAATGGGAATTAGTTAAAGAAGTTCCAGATTAAACCAAAGCGAACTGTGAAATCACGATACGGACTATTGGGTGCTGAATAGAAGTTATTTCCTGTGAAAGAAGAATTAAAATGCTCTGCTTTGAAGTAGATTCTTGTTCGTTGAATGCGAGCATTAACGAAAAAATCAACATTAGGATAATTACCAATTTCTTTTTTATTTTGAACAAAAAATTCTCCAATAACCGGATTATAATCATTCGCCATGTAGCTTGTGAAATAATTCAATGTGAAACCAGTTTGCAAAAACAACGCTTTTTTGAACAGGTAATTAGTATAATAAATGGTGTTTCTACTCACTATTTCGGGAACATTTAAAATAGCATCTTGTTGATCTGCTTTTTGGTATAAAACGGTATTATCTAAAGCAAATCTCCCGAATTTAAATTCCTTACTCGCTTTAACAGAAATGTAATTTATCGTATTACCATATTGTTTTGGCGTTACAATTTGCTGGCTGTCAACAGTTGCTGTGTTTTCAAAATACAAGTGATCATTTAATGTCATTAATTGAAGAGAAGCTTCAATCCATGGCGTCGACGCATTGGCTGTTATCGAATTTATTTTTTCGTTTTTGAAATCATTCGACCAGTTGTAATTTATATAACTACTTTGATATAAGTTGTAATTATCGTTTGGTAGTTTATTTAAGTTTTGGTATCCAAATGAAAATTGATAATCATCATTCATTTCATAATGCAACTTAGCATCTAAATTCGACAACGATTGATTTGTAACCGATCTTGAATACAAGAATTTTCCGTTCCATTTGTTTTTTTGATATTCGTATTGCCCACCTGCACTATTAATATTTCTAGACAAAGAAGCAGGAACGGTTTTAGTATCAAAAATCAATATTTGATTGTAGTAATAATTCGATCTAAAATCATCGGCAAAAAACTGAAATTTACCTAAAGTCGTATTCTCATAAACCAACCCCACTTTATTATACATTTTATTGTAATGCGTTTGATCATTGATTCCAGAACTTACAAAAGAATCCCCAAATCTATAAACAATTGAAGAACCTACTGTAGAAGGAACTGTAGCTTGATTGTATTCGAAAAACTTATTTTCGTAATTGAATTGATGGGCAACATATAAATTATTTTCTCCCTTGGTTGGATTCACTCTGAAAAAATGATCCACAAAAAAACGTTTCCCTTTTAAGAAGGATTTGGCATCATTGAAATAAACCTCCAATCGTTGTCTATTATCGTATTTAGGATCTTCGCTTTCAAAATCAGAAATGGTTGTTATACCCCCATTTTCTTCATTTAAAATATCTTGATATGTAAAATGAGCATTGGCAACATAGCGGTTATTTAGCGTGTTGTAACTTGTTGTGAATCTAAAATTTCCTGTACTAGCCAACTGATTAATATATTTTCCCTCAGAACGCAATCCTTTATAAGCGATAGAAAAATTGAGTCTAGGTGACGTATTTATAGCAAAAAAAGCATCCAGAGATTGTCCTTTTTGCATAACCGATTTGAAGTACAATTCAGTTACTGGAGTTGCTACAGAGCTGTATTTAATTTGATTGGCTTCCAAAAAATTAAAATGTTTTGCCTTGAAACCAAATTCTGGATATGGAGAAAACTCTGTTAAACTATATTGAAGTGTGTTATAGGTTTGCCCTTCATTAGAAAAGGGTAAAAGTCCAAAAATGTCTTTTCGTAAATAATTAAACGAATATTCTCTTTTAATAGTAAGAGCAGTGTCGAGATAAGTGGTATCACGTTCTATGTTTATAAAACGGTACATATCCATCGTAGCTACTTTTTGAACTTTAATTGAATCTGATTCTCTTTGATATTTATTATTGTTGTTATTATTGCCGCCATTTCCTGAATTTACTTGAGAAAATAAAAGAGTAGGAAATATTATGAAATATAAAAAAAAGAGGATTCTCATTGAAACGGATATATAATTAGGGCTATTATTTTCACACTAGTAATACGAGCAAAGGTAAATGATAAAATCATATAAAAAAACACCATAATTTACAGACTTAATATTGCAAATATTTAAAATAACGAAACATTATTAATAAAATTTCATAACCTTTGTTAAACCAAAAAAATAATATGCTTGCACTTAATTTTTCTAATTTTATTCTAGAAACTGGAACCGATGAAGCGGGACGAGGTTGTCTTGCGGGACCTGTAACCGCTGCGGCAGTAATCCTACCACAAGATTTTGAAAATATAATTTTGAATGACAGCAAGCAGTTAACCGACAAAACGAGAGAAAAACTAAGGCCTATTATCGAAAATCAAGCTGTTTCATTTGCTGTAACTCATTTGTATCCCAATGAAATTGATGAAATAAATATCTTGAATGCTTCGATGAAAGGAATGCAAGAATGTGTTTTGAAATTAAACACAGTACCCGAATTTATTATTGTTGATGGCAACCGGTTATTGAATGCAAAACTGGGTTTAAAAAGTAATTTTGGAAAGCAATTTTCAAAAACTGAAATTGAATTATTAAAATCAATTCCGAATCAAAGCATTGTAAAAGGAGATGCTAAATTCATGAGTATTGCTGCGGCTTCCGTTTTGGCCAAAACGTATCGGGACGAGTATATGAATGCCATTCATGAGGAATTCCCCATGTACAATTGGAAAAAAAACAAAGGCTACCCAACTAAAGAACATCGAGAAGCAATTAGAAAATATGGGGTAACTAAATACCACCGAATGAGTTTTCGATTATTGCCGGAACAGTATAAATTTGATCTATGATTAACGATTGATGCTTTCAGATTTCACGAAAGTTGCATCAAATAATTGTGAGAAGTGTTTCAAAATTTTTCCTTTAACTTCCTCTTCATCTACTCTTTCAACTCCCAATTCTACTTGTAAAGAAGTGACTGCTTTGCCTCGAATTCCGCAAGGAATGATGTTGTCAAAATATCCCAAATCGGCATTGACATTTAAAGCAAATCCATGCATGGTTACCCAGCGCGAAGCACGAACACCCATAGCACATATTTTTCGTGCAAAAGGAGTTCCAACACCTAGCCAAACTCCGGTTTCTCCTTCGCTTCGTCCACATTCTAAACCGTATTCTTGAAGTGTAAGAATAATAGATTCTTCGAGAAAACGCAAGTATTTATGAATGTCAGTAAAGAAATTTTCTAAGTCTAAAATAGGATAACCTACAATTTGTCCTGGCCCATGATAGGTAATATCACCACCACGATTGATTTTGTAGAAAGTAGCTCCTTTGTCTTCCAATTGTTTTTCGGATAACAATAAATTACTCAAATCCCCACTTTTCCCTAATGTATACACATGCGGATGCTCTACAAATAGAAAATAATTGGGCGTTTCTAATTCTAGTTCTTCTCTCCTATTCTTAATTTTTAAATCTACAACTCCTTTAAACAATTCTTCTTGGTATTCCCAAGTTGCTTTGTAGTCTTTATTTCCTAAATCTTGAAGTTGGATTGTTTTATTCATTTTTTGAAGTCTCAAATTTTCAGAGGGACAAAGGTACAAAGTTTTTAAGAATGAATAAGTTGTTTTCTATTACACATTTGTCAAGTCGAGCGCAGTCGAGACCAACTAGATGAGTCTCGACTGCGCTCGACTTGACAAGAAAAACGATTTTTTAAGTTCAACATCATTACTCTAAAACTACTTCCAAATTAGTAATCTCAGGATTTTGAAGACAATCTGTCAATAGAAAATGTAATTCCAATGATTTTTTGTCTGCGCTTAATTTTGCATTTGTGTTCGAAACAGATTTTATTTTTTTAGGAAAATGGTAGCGTAAAACATATGGCTGACTTATTTTTAAATTAGAAAACCGAGTTTTTAATTCGGCTATTTTATCCTGCTGTTTTTTTAATTCAGCTCCATCAGTAATTTTTACCATTCTTTTAAAATGACTTCCGTCAAAAGTATAACTGACATTATAATAATGTTCTTCGGCAGATAAAGCATAATTATGTTCTAAATCATCTGCATATTCTTGAGTTTTATATAAATCAGGCACTTCTTGCATATTATTGAAATCTAGATTCATCTTTGTTCGAAATTCTTTCTCATAAGAACTATTCTTAATATGAACCTGTACTGCTGCATATTTTTGAAAAATAGCTTTTTCGAATGCTGGAAGTTTTAAAAAATTCTCCGAATATTTATTTATGTAATCCTTAAAAATATAAGTGGTGTCTTCAAATTTCTCCTCTTTTGAATAATTTTCACCAGACAATTGCATATAACTATTTTCGTCCCGTAGCGATTCCGTTTCTATTTTACCAGAGCCATCTTGGTTTAAATAAATAGTTTCTGTTATTTGGCAACTAGTTAAGGATACCATTAAAATGAGAAGTAGATATATTTTAGTTTTCAAGTTTTTAAATTTGGATTATAAATTAGTATCGAATATAGTATAATTACTCGAATCCCTAGCCCAGATTAAAGTAGAAATCCTTTAGTTTTTTTCTTTAAAAAACTAAAGATTGTAACGGAAAGCTGGAAAATGCTCCAAAAAAAACTTTGCTCCCATAAAACTTTGCGATTTTGCGACTTATAAAGTATCTTTGCGCTCTTAAAATCAGCATAAAATGGCATTATCAGAACAAGAAATTATCCGTAGAGAAAAACTACAAAACTTACGCAATTTGGGAATAAACCCTTATCCAGCTAATCTTTTTCCAGTAAATCATACTTCGAAGCAAATAAAGGAAAGCTTTGAAGAAGGTAAAAAGGTCATTGTTGCTGGGCGTTTGATGAGTGTGAGAGATCAAGGAAAAGCTTGTTTTGCTGAACTACAAGATAGCGAAGGGCGCATACAATTGTATGTGAATCGCGATGTATTGTGTGAAGGTGATGATAAAACATTATACAATCAGGTATTTAAAAAATTAACTGATTTAGGTGATTTTATTGGTATTGAAGGAGAATTGTTTACTACTAAAGTAGGCGCGCAATGTATTCGTGTGGATGGTTTTACTTTTTTGAGCAAAACATTACGTCCGTTGCCTTTACCAAAAGTAGATGAGGACGGAAAAGTACACGATGCTTTTAATGACGCTGAATTGCGTTATAGAATGCGTTATGTGGATTTAACTGTGAATCAAAATGTGAAAGAAACGTTTATCAAAAGAACAAAAATGTTCAATGCGATGCGTAATTTCTTTAATGATAGAGGATATCTTGAGGTGGAGACTCCAGTTTTACAACCGATTCCTGGTGGAGCAGCAGCACGTCCGTTTATCACACATCACAACTCGCTCGACATTCCGCTTTACATGCGTATTGCAAACGAATTGTATTTAAAAAGATTAATTGTTGGTGGTTTTGAAGGAGTTTATGAGTTTTCTAAAAACTTCAGAAATGAAGGAATGGATAGAACCCATAACCCAGAATTTACCGCTATGGAAATATATGTAGCCTATAAAGACTACAACTGGATGATGGAGTTTGCCGAAGATCTTCTAGAGCATTGCGCAATTGCTGTTAATGGAACTAGTGAAGCGACTTTTGGAGAACACACTATCAACTTTAAAGCACCTTATGCTCGCGTTACTATGACTGATTCTATCAAACATTTTACTGGTTTTGATATTTCAGGAAAAAGTGAAACGGAACTTTTTGAAGCGGCTCGCGGAATGGGAATTGAGGTTGACGCTACCATGGGTAAAGGAAAATTGATTGATGAGATTTTTGGCGCTAAATGCGAAGGAAATTACATTCAGCCAACATTCATCACTGATTACCCAAAGGAAATGTCTCCACTTTGTAAAGAGCACCGTGATAATTCAGATTTGACCGAACGTTTTGAATTAATGGTTTGTGGTAAAGAAGTAGCCAATGCGTATTCCGAATTAAACGACCCAATTGACCAAAGAGAACGTTTTGAAGAGCAATTAAAACTAGCTGCAAAAGGAGATGATGAAGCGACTGAATTTATTGACGAAGATTTCCTTAGAGCATTAGAATACGGAATGCCTCCTACATCAGGAATGGGAATTGGAATGGACCGTTTAATTATGTTCTTGACTAATAATGCCTCTATTCAAGAAGTATTGTTGTTTCCACAAATGCGTCCAGAGAAAAAACAAATTGTGGTGGAGCTTGAAGCAGATGAAAAAACAATTGTTGCTATTTTAGAAGCAAATGATAACCAAATGGAATTTGGTTTACTAAAAATAAAATCAGAATTAAGCGGTAAAAAATGGGATAAAGCCATGAAAAACCTTTCTTCACTTGGAATGACCGAAGTAGTTGTTGAAGGTGATGTTAAAGCGTGCCGATTGAAAGGATAATAGAGATACAAAAAGGAGTTCCAATTGGAACTCCTTTTTTATTTTAAGGAAAGATCAATATTACTTCTTGATAAATATACTAGTCCTATATTTTAAAGAATTATAAACAAAGTCATTATGTCAGAATCATTACCTATTAAACGAGCTAAAGAATTACAATCCATTACTGTTCATCATCATAACGGATTACTTTTAAGCAGGAAAATTAGAATTGGATTTAACAAAAAAATAGAACCAAAACGAATTAAGAAATATGTAGATTGGTATTATGAAAATCAAATAGTTCCACATTTACAACTGGAAGAAGAACTTCTTTTTCCTATTTTAGGCAATCAAAATGAATTGATTAAAAGAGCTTTGACAGACCACCGCCGATTAAGGCGTTTATTCAAAAAATCAGAACAAATTGAAAAAACGTTAGTCCAAATTGAAGAAGAAATAGAATCACACATCCGCTTTGAAGAACATACTCTTTATGCTGAAATTCAAAAATTTGCATCGGTAGAGCAGCTAACTGAAATCGAAGAAGCACATTCAAAAATGGCCTTTATAGAAAATGAAGAAGATCAATTCTGGAATTAACAATTCAGTACTTATTCAGATTAAAAAATGAGTTTGAGAACCTTTTCAAACTCATTTTTTAATTCATAAACTTTCACTAAATGCCATACAAAAAATTGTGGTAGCGTATAAAAACAAATGCTAAATCAAATTACTCCTCTACTAAAAAAGCGAGCTTAAAATTTAGCCTTTTTTGATAACTTTAAAAAAAAAAAATCTTTTACCTGTAATAATTCTAAACTTTAGCCACTAATTAAGAAAAAACATAGTGAGTAGCGATTTTTACACCACATTCATTTTACCGTATTCAGGAATCATTATCAAGATTTGCAGGGCGTATACTAACACCCAAGAGGATTTTGAAGATTACTACCAAGAAGTTTGTTTACAGATTTGGAAAAGTCATGCTAATTTCCGTGAACAATCAGAATGGTCTACTTGGATTTACAGGATATCATTGAATGTGTGTTTGACTTTACTGAAGAAAAAAAAGAAACATCATTTCGTTTCTGATGCTATGCCTGACGAGGCAATAGAGGACAGCCGTTCTTTTGTAGATGAATCTCTTAACCAACTCTTTCAAGCCATCAGACAATTATCTGAAATTGATAGAGCAGTCATTATGCTTTATTTAGAAGAAAAGTCGTACCAAGAAATTGCTGAAATTATTGGAACAAACCAAAACAACATTGGGGTGCGCATTAAAAGAATTAAAGAACGCTTAAAAAAATTATTAGATGGAAAAGTCAATTGAAACAATTTGGAACGAAGGTTTTTTGAAAAATGATGCTTTAATAGCACCAAAATTGAATGACCTCTACAATCGAAAGTCGATAGATATAGTAGAACAATTTAAAAGAATGTATAAAATAAATCGGATTGCAGTTCTTGCATTTGCCTTTATCATTTTACCTATTTCTTTTTTAGTCAAAATACCCTATATGGGTATCGGAATATTTATTTTATTTAATGTATTAGCTGCTATTGCTGATAAATTTGGTAAAAGTTTAGACAAAATAGACAAAACCGTTAGCAGTTACCAATACCTCCTTTCGTTTGACAAATGGACAAAAGAAATGGTTTCAGTAAACACTAAGTTGTCAACTTTTTTATATCCTTATGTATTCATAATCATGGTTTCCGGTTTTTGGTTTGGAAGCATTGGAGGAGACGTTCCGGGTGACAGACTTTTAAACTATTTGCTTTTGGAATACCCCAACACCTATTTAATCTTAGGCTTTCCCCTAATTCTAATCATCATAGCGATTACTATTATTAGTTTATTAGCTTATTTCGGAGGGAGAATCGGGAAATGGGATTTGAATCTTGTATACGGAAGAATATTAAAAAAGCTAGATACTATGCTGGCGGATATGGCAGAACTAAAAGCCTAATTATTTTTTTGAACAACCAATTCATTAAACTAGTTTTTGAGAATCTCAATTTCAGAAGGTAAATAAAAAAAGCGGCTTGAAAATTCAAGCCGCTTTTTTTAAGCTAATTCCAATTCTGGAATTTTGATATTTGCAATTTCGGTTTTATACTGATCTAATAAATCAATTTTACTATTCACAAAATCCTTTACAAAAAACGGAGTTGCAAATAAATTCTCATAATATCCGATACCCTCTAAAAGATTATTTTTAAACAAGTTCCATTTTTTAATTTGTCCCGCTGTTATGGATGCAGAAACAGTAGCAATTTCATTTTTTAAATAATCGATATACATCTTCAACTCTTTGACAAACATGTTTGGACGGCCTTCCCCATCTAATACAGTATCATTTCCATAAATATGTTGTACCATTTTTATTAATGAAACTTCATGATCAAAATACGCCATATTGGGTCCTGGACAAATGACCACTCCTTGTGCTTGCCCTTTAATTTTTAGGTCGTTTTCAAGATAAGACGCATTGGCTAATCCAACGCAAAGACAGGATTTGTCAGTGATTTTATTTTTAGCATTCGCGTACATTGTTGCTGTCAAAGTTTCTTTTTCCACCTCTAATTCTTGCAATTTTACATCTTGGTATTTCTTAGAAGCGGTACAAATTCCTTCGGCTCCAAATTCCTTACTCAATGCTAAAAACCTTTTAGGACACGAACTTCCTGCTTTATTATCTTGAATTCGTTTTTGCTTGAGGGTTTCATTTGTCGTTCCTCTCAAAGTGTTAAATGGAATTCCTAATGGCGAAATTGGACTTAGATACAAATCTTCTTCTTTGGCTTTCGCCAATAATTCACGGGTATGGACATCTACAGAAGTTGCCTCGGGAACCAATAAAAAAGGACTTCCCCAACCGACAGAATCCACTTGATAGTGATCCAATAAAAAGTCATGTTCTGTTGCGGTTCCTACTCCACCTTGAACCGTAATTTTTAATTCTAATGGATTTTCTGGAATGTATTTCCCTTTAATAGCTAAAGCTTTTACCATCAATTCATGAGCTGATTGAATTAATTGTTCTTTCTTTTCTTTGAATTCTTCTAAAATAGGTCCTAATAAATAACCGTCAGTTGCGAAAGCATGTCCTCCACAATTCAATCCTGATTCTACGCGGTACTCAGAAACCCAAAGTCCTTTCTTAGCTAAAAAATTTCCTTGTATCATGGCCGAACGAAAATCACTAACTTTTAAAATAATTTTTTTATTCAGATGATTATTTTCATCTGGAAAAAAAACATCGAAATTTTCGAAATAGCTATACAATCTGGGGTTCATCCCTGCAGAAAGCACAACCGATGATGACAAATTACTATTTGCAAAACCACGAAGTGAAGCATGCGCGTCATTAAACTCAGTAGGCAATTGTTCGTCTTTTATAAAATTATCCTTGTCAATTTTAGTCATGATATTCACATCAATATCACCAGGGCTTAGATTACTTTCCAGATAATTCATAATTGCTTCCTTGCCGTCTTCCATCATGTTTTGCAACCCAATTTTAATGGCTGATTTGTTAGGCAACATTGCAATATAATTGTCTAATGCTATTTTGCTTTCAGACAATTCATTTTTAAAGTTTTCAAACTTATCTTTTACAATTTTGTCAACCAGATTCAAATAAGTTGTAATTCTTTTTGCACGATAATCATGCATTTTTTGTGTGATTTCTTGATAAGGAAGATTGAATTTAGAGCTGTAAAAAGCACTCATTTTTTCAATAAGATCATCATCAATAATTGAAATCACTGAGGAAATTCCAAATTTTGCAACTCGAATCGGACTATCAATCGTGTATGCCAATCCCATAACAGGAATATGAAATGTATGTAATGGTTTTGTAGTTGTCATTGATTATAATTTTAAATAAATAATCCACAAATATTGTTATTATCCCCCATAAAAAAACTGATATTTATCATGCTCTAATTTTAGATAAAACAAAAAAACTTGAATTTTGAAGACGCATCTCCAAAATTCAAGCTTTTATAAAAATTTAAATTGTTACAAAAAAAGTGCTTTTTACAAAGTATAATTCAAATTCACACTCCAACGATAATTGGCTTCAATTCGTCCACTAGATAAATTTTGATTGATAGGAAACATGGCATTGACACCAATAGAAAACTTATCTTTCCCCGCTTCTAAACCAAATTTACTAAACAGAATAGCTCCAGAAGTATCAGGCAATGTAGTCCCATATTGCTTATTGGACTCATAAACCTCACCAGCAAGACCAACTTGCGGCATCAGTTTTATAGCATCAAAGTCTAAAAGATAGAATAAAGTACTTCCATAATTAAGCTGATTCCCATACTGATAATTCTTTTTATTTTCTGTTTTAACAGTATAATTCAACATAGCATTCAAACCCAAATTTTGCTTTTTTATTACATATTCAGTCACAAACAGATAGTCAAAACTTCCTGTACCTACCTGAAAACTCTGGTTTACACTTCCTGAATTATTTGCCTCATTAAACTTACCTGTTGGTATTTTCACACCTCCACCAACTTGTAGATTATGCGTAAACAGCGTGCTGTCTTTTTCCGTTTGATAAACGGAATAGGTTGCAATTACTGAAATATCTCCAAGACCTTGAATATTTTCCGTTCCCGTGGTAAGTGCTCTTTCATGAAACTGATACGGAATTAAGGCGGCTAGTTGAATTTTTGGTGTTACCGGAATTCTAGCCCAAACTTGTACGGTATTGAAGTTTTCATCAATCCATGGGGAATTGGCAAAAATTCCATCACGACTCGTATAACTTTGATTAAAATAACGAACACCAATAAAATTACTATTAAGCATAGAGCTAAATCCCATACTTCCACCACTTGCCGAACAGCCACATGCATCACAATCATCCAGCAATTGCATTTTTACAAAGGTGAATCTGGAAATGCTGTCGTTTTCAATCTTTGCAGATGCATACTGAATAGCAAAAAGCGAAAAAAGAGTTATTATTATTTTATTTTTCATTGTAATTAATATTCTGAAAATCGTTTATCTGTAAGATATTGATTGTCGGTTAATGTATTTAAGAATGTAATTAATTGTACTTTCTGTGTGGCAGTAAGAGGAATCCCTACAATACCATTTTGTTTTAAAATAGGATCCAATGTTGGCGAATCAGTAACTCCTGAACTGTAATAATCCAATACTGATTCTAAAGTTCCAAAGCGACCATCATGCATGTAAGGAGCAGTCATCGCTACGTTGCGTAAACTAGGCACTTTAAACTTATAATAATCGGTGGCGAGTTCCGTAACACGATACCTTCCTACATCATTTATTGCAGGGTTTATTACCAATCCATTATTACGGAACGAGTTATCCGTCATCAAATCAGTGGCGTGGCACGAAGCACATTTTGTATTAAACAATGCATATCCTGCTAGTTCCTCAGTGGTCAAGCTTCCTCCAGTTTCAACCCTTCTGTATTTATCAAACTTAGAGTCAGATGAAGTGAGCATCACCATAAACTGGGAAAGTGCTTTCAGCATGTTCTCAATAGTAATGTCTCCATTTGTAAAAGCCTGCTTAAACAAGGTTTTATAGACTGGATCGGCTTTCATCATTACTAGAATAGCATTTAAATCTCCATTCATTTCCACAGTACTTGTTAACGGTATTATGGGTTGTAAATCGAGATGATTCGCTGCTCCATCATACATAAATGTAGTTTGGTAGGCCATGTTTTGGATAGCCGGTGTGTTCCTAGTTCCAATACCTTCTCCTACTCCATGACTAAAAGTGTGCCCATGATGTGTAAATGCATTTTCCTGAATGTGACAAAATCCACATGAAACTAATCCATCTGAGGACAAACGGCCGTCATAGAACAACTTTTTCCCTAGCTCAAATCCTTTTTCCGTTGGTGGATTAAGAGCAATGTTATAGGCTAATTCTGGAAAATTGGACGGAACTACAACAGCCAATGGTTTATTGATATAAGCATCGTCATTATCCGTACAGCTGAATAAAAATGGAAATAGCAACAAGCAATAATATATTTTTCTCATCTCAAATGTTTTAGAAACGAAGAAGTCCTAAATAGCCCCGACTGAACCGATATCCCGCGCCTTTTTTGGCGTGGATAAAGGGTAAGGCGGGACAACTATTCCTTATGAAAAAGAATAGTTGTGCTCCTCCTTAATTATTTAATCATTATGAACATGAGCAACGGTAAACATATTAGATAGGTTAGCCGTGATAAGTGCTAAGCTGGAACCTCCCATAATAGTTGCATTGTCAGATAATTTGAATTTATTTGTTCCGTCGATGATTTTAGATACATCAGAAACAACGTGGATTTCAGGAGTAATTGTTGTTCTCACCATCGCATTTGTTGGTAAATCAAGTGTTACTTCGGTATAATTATAATCGGTTCCCGTTTGTCCTGTGTGTACTTTAAAATCTTTTGCAGTTGTTACTGTTGGTGAGGTAAATGTTCCTTCGAAAGCCACAAATTTATAACCTGCTGACCAACTCCACATCATTCCTGCTGCTTGAGCTTGAGCTAAAAAATCGCCTTGCCCTATTGCTCCAAGTTCCCATTGTGCTTTATCTACTCCGAGTCCGAATTTTATTTTGGTGTAATTTCCAGCAGGAATTCCTTCCAGTTCCGCTACTCTTTTATTAGAATCTGATTCATCAATAATAAAATAACTTTGACTTTTAGGATAGGTAAAAGTAGTTCCATCTTCCTTTGTCAAGACGATATTACTAATGATATATTTTACGGTACTAATTTTAAGCATTTCACTATTTGAAGTGGTATTTGCTTGAGTTCCTAATATTAAATCATTGGCTCCAAAAGCATTATCAAATTCAACTCCTAGATTTCCTGTTCCTGTAATTGCGATTTCATCACTTGAGCATGAAGCAAATGCTATACTAATAGCAATAATTGCAATTGCTTTATTCAATATATTTTTCATTCTTTTTTTAAATTTTCATTCTTTTTTTAAAATAATTTTGCGCACAAGTCTCTTTCAAATGAAGATGTTCAAATGAAAAGTACAGCTGGCACTGCTTTTACTAAAATTTAAGAAATAAAAATTGGGGGATGAAAAATAGAGTATACTTCTAAATGGGAATATAAATTAGTGTATTTAGAATTTAAAATATATTGAACTGGTTTATTACCAATCATAAATACATACTCACTTACTTCCTGAACAAAAAGGTCGTTTAACGTATTGGTATTTGTTTTTTTATTGGTAGAAAGGGGTTTTTCATCATCAGCTGCATTTGCCAGTTCTTTCATCAACTGACACTTTCCATTACAATGCAACTCTGGTTTGTCTTTATTTACACAAAGTACTGTAGAGATATAATCATAATTAACGATATAGTCTATAACCGGAAACACTGGTTTTAGAAAAAGAACTATAATGATTATGAGTGCGATTTTTTTCACTGTGCAAAGATAGCTTACCATTTTTAAAAATATCAAATAAATTTTAGCTTTTATTAAACTTTTGTTAAGGATTAAACCTTTGAAACGTATCCCTGTCTTATTACTATAACTTAAAAATAATAAAAATGAAAAAATTACTTATTGCTGCATTATTGGTTGTTAGTATGACAAGCTTTGCACAAGACTCTAAAGGAATGGAAAAAAAACAACATAGAGCTGAGATGGAAAAATTAACTCCTGAACAACGAAATCAGCTAATGTTGAAAAAAATGACATTAGAACTGGATTTAAATGCAAAACAGCAAGATCAAATGAAACAAGTCATTATGGAACAAAGCAAAAAAAGAGAAGCTTTGAGAGAGGCTCATAAGGCAGATAAGAAAGAGATGACTAGTGACGAACGTTTTGCCATGAAAAACAAAATGTTAGACGAACAAATTGCTATGAAAGCAAAAATGAAAAACATATTATCTCCGGAGCAATTTGAAAAATGGGATGCTATGAAAAAGAACCATCATCATAGAAAAGGAATGCATCAAAGAAGAGGGATGCATGAAAGAAACACAAAAGAAGAAATGAAAAAATAATTTTAAAAAAAACTCTCGGTTAATGCCGAGAGTTTTTTTTTGTATTAAAAAGTTTTAGCAACTTTGTCAACGGCTTGAATCGTAAAATCCAAATCTTCATATGAAAGTGCATCCGTAATAAACCAAGTTTCATACGCTGAAGGCGCAATATAAACCCCTTCATTTAATAATCCGTGGAAGAATTTCTTAAAAGTTTCATTGTCACCGTTCCCTGCCGTTTTAAGATCAACAACTGGTCTCGCATCAAAATGTACTGAAATCATCGAACCAATTCTATTGATTGTAAAAACAACATTATTAGCTTTCAAAACTTTATCAATCCCTTCATGTAAGTAGGCTGTTTTATCTGCTAATCTTTGAAAAATAGCACGATCATTATCTAATGTTTGCAACATGGCTAATCCAGCGGCCATAGCAAGTGGATTTCCCGATAGTGTTCCTGCTTGATAAACAGGTCCTAGAGGCGCTAAGTAATTCATTATTTCTTCGCGAGCAGCAAAAGCACCCACAGGTAAACCTCCACCGATTACTTTTCCGAAACAAACAATATCAGCATCCACATTAAAAAGTTCTTGAACTCCACCTCTTGCTAATCGGAATCCGGTCATTACCTCATCAAAAATAAGTAGAATTCCATTAGCAGTACAAAGTGTTCTTAATCCTTCAAGAAACCCTTTATTTGGAGGAATACAACCCATGTTTCCTGCAACAGGTTCTACAATAATTGCTGCAATTTCATTTTCATTGGCTTCAATTAAAGTCTTTACGTTTTCTAAATCATTGTAATTAGCCAATAAAGTATCCTTGGCAGTTCCTTCCGTAACTCCGGGACTATTAGGACTACCGAAAGTAATTGCACCACTTCCTGCCTGAATCAAAAATGAATCAGAATGGCCGTGATAACAACCAGCAAATTTTACTATTTTATCTCTTTTTGTAAATCCACGAGCTAGTCTTACGGCGCTCATACAAGCTTCGGTTCCTGAATTTACAAAACGTATTTTATCAATATTGGGCACCATTGCAACAGCTAAGGCTGCAATTTGAGTTTCTAATTCGGTAGGCATTCCAAAAGAGGTTCCTAGTTTAGCTTTCTCAATTACTGCTTGTACAACTGGTTCAAAAGCATGTCCCAAAATCATTGGCCCCCATGAATTAATGTAATCAATTAAACGATTTCCGTCTTCATCGTATAAATAGGCTCCTTTGGCACTTTTTACAAAAATCGGAGTTCCTCCTACCGCTTTAAATGCTCTTACTGGTGAGTTTACACCACCAGGTATTACTTTTTCTGCTTCAGCAAAAAGCTGACTACTTCTTTTATATATCATTTTTTTGTATAAATTCTAAATGTGAAATTATGATAATTTAATTTACTCTCAGTTTTTGTCCAATGGAGATTGTATTTTCTGACAGATTATTTTTTAGTTTTAAGTCGGTAACTAGTAAGTTGTATTTCCTAGAAATAGAGTACAAAGTATCTCCTTTTTGCACCTCATAATAATCACCAGACTGTGTATTTACACTAGCTATTTTTATAGGTTGATTTTCTGTTCGTGTATAGTTGATTCCTAAAACTTGGGAATCATATTGCCCTAAATTATAGCGTTCAATATAAGATATTAGCTTTTCAGGGTATCTAGGATCTGTAGCATAACCTGCTCTTCTAAGTCCTTTCGCCCAAGCTTGATAATCTGATTTTGACAAGGCAAACAAACTGGAATACCTACTTCTCCCTGTCAAAAACAAGGCGTGATCTTTAAAAGATTCAGCTGGTTCTTTGTATTTTCTAAAACATTCTTGACTGGAATCATCATCATGCCTAACACTTTCTCCCGTCCAATCTACATGGCATTTAATTCCAAAATGATTATTTGCTGTTACAGCTAAATCTCCTCTTCCTGCACCAGATTCCAAAATTCCCTGAGCCAGAATAATACTCGCTGGAATTCCATAAACTTTCATATTATTCATGGCAATATCTTTATATTGAGAAATATAATTTCCTATAACATCATTAGAAACAACCGTTCTTGAAGTGGATTCGATTATTTCATCTTCTTGTGCTCTCTTTTCGTTTTCTCTCTTTTCTTGAAGTACTTTCTTTTCAGCTATGGGTTTTGCAATAATTTTCTTTTTAGAAGTACGAACAACTGGCTTTTTATTACTTTGAGAAACTGCTTTGGTGGTTACAATTGGAGATTTTGTAGCGTTACAACTTATTAACGTTATAATTATAAAAAGGAGTACGATTTTTTTAAACATGGATATCTAGTGTTGGTAATTTTTTCTTTTTTAATTTCAAATTCATTCCCTGTATTCCTTGAATTCCACCAGTGTGAATCAATAAAATTTTGGAGTGCGAAGGAAAATGATTTGTAGCAATCCTATCCATAACGCCAAAAACCATCTTTCCAGTATAAATAGGATCTAATGGAATTTTATTTTCTTGATAAAACTGGTTTATAAAAGCAATCAGTTCTTCATTAATTTTACCGTAACCACCAAAATGATAGTCCGCAATTAGTTCCCAATTTTTATTCTGCGCAAAAATACGAATTTCATCTTTTAAAAAGTCTCCTTTTAAAGCGGGAAATCCTAAAACTTTTTGATGAGGAAGTGCGCTATTTATAATACCTGAAATAGTACCACCAGTTCCCACTGAACAACAAATGTAATCAAATTGACTATCCACAGGAGTTAAAATTTCCTGACATCCTTTTATTGCCAATTCATTAGTACCTCCTTCAGGAATAAGGTAAAAGTTTCCGTAAATACTTTTTAAAGTTTCTAAAAACAATGTTTCTTGCTTGTTTCGGTATTCTTCTCTAGAAACAAATTTAAATTCCATACCACAGTTTTTAGCAAATTGCAATGTTGGATTTTCTGCAATTTTACTTTCTAATTCATCGCCACGAATAATTCCTATTGTCCGAAATCCATTTTCTTGACCTGCATAAGCAACTGCAGCAATATGATTCGAATAAGCTCCTCCAAACGTGAGCAATGTATCTTTATGCTCTTTTTTTGCTTGAAGCAAATTGTATTTTAACTTCCTGAATTTATTTCCTGATACAAAAGGATGAATAAGATCTTCCCGTTTTATAGAAACGGTAATCGAATTTGGAAACGATATGGTCAGGTGTTGATTCAATCTTTTTTTTTACAAAGGTAAAATTTATATACAACAAAAAAATGCAATCAGTTACTGATTGCATTTTTTAGAATCATAAAAAACAAACTAATTTTTAATTATAATTTTCTGATTGAAAATCGCGTTTTCATTTGTAGCTAACTTCGCAAAATAAATTCCATCACTTAGGTTTGCTGTTGTAAAACTATAAGTAGTATTAGTCCCTAGGTCTTTTTTATTAAAAATGAGTTTTCCTAAAACATCATATAAACTACAAGACACTAATTCCTTTTGCAAAGGGTTACTAAGTGTTAGGCTTTTAGTTTTATTATTTTGATACATCAAAAATTTTTCTTTGTTTACATCCTCTACCCCTAAAGTTGATCCATTTTTGAAGGTGATTTCAAATTGGGTATTATTAACACCCGCAGGCAAGTCTACCTCATAAAAACTATTTTTGATATCAAAATAAGAATCGGAAGTTTTATCATGCAAATAAACATTTTCTATTTCTGTGAAGTTTATAATTTCTTTGACTGAAATTTTATAATTGGCTTGTGCTTGATTTTTAAATCCTAAAGGGATTTTTTTATCTATACCAAATTGTACCGCATCTATAATATATTCATTCTCATTTAATACAAAATAAATATCTGCTTGATCATTATCACTCGTTGATAAAGCATCCATGGCATGATCTACACCATCAGTAGCTTCAGGGACAAATGCAAGAACCATTTGACGAACACCCTGTCCATTCAACAATGTATTTAATCTAATTTGTGACGGAGGAGTTGTATTAATTGTCGTATAATCAAATCCTGAAACTGATTGTATGGTAGATAAAAACGAATTGCTTTTTACTGTTTTAGGGATATTGGCATTCTTTTCGAACTCAGATGAATTTGAAGCACCTTCTTTTACATAAACTCTGTAACTATTTTTCATTTCGACAATTCCATTAACCTTACCTTCAATCATAAATCCCTGGCCTACTGGCGAAAAACGTCTCCCATAAACTACTCCAGAACCAGTTGATATTACTTCATTTCCAGAACCATCATACGAATAAAAAGTAGCTGGAGTATACACTCCATTTCCAGATCCACCTAGCGGAGAATAAGCACCGTACCCCCCCTTATAATCAGCTATATAATGAGAATTTACTGTTTTATCTTGTTCCCAAAAATAAGCAATACCAGTAGAATTTGTTGCATTAGTTAAAAAAGCAGCTAAATCTATTGCAGATGGATATGGATTCCCTGTTAATGTTAATTCTTCATGAACAACAGGTATAGAGATAGTACCATCATTAGGTTTACCCCTAAAATCATAACGTTGTTTACTACCTGAATTATTTTGCACACCATTTACAGTAATGGAATTAATCCCTGATGTTCCCTTCATTGTAAAACCTTCACCCGTATTTAAAGTGGAACCTGAACCTACATAAACCCAGTTTGAAGTGGAATTGGCAGGCAGTTTCCATATCCAATATGGAGCAATTGCTAAAGGGGAAGAGGCACCATTATAATTATTTGATGGTAATATAGTCGATGAATTACTATTTGTCAAATCTACTACATCCATTAGTTGTGTAATTCCAAAAGCTGTATTTCCAACTGTTGCACTACTTCCTCCTACTGGTGAACACCAGTAATTATATTGAAAATTATTAGTTGTTCCTTCTTGAAAAACAGATAAAGTTCCTAATCCTTTATTAGCACTTGCTGCTGTAGTCCCTTGTAGCAATTGAGCATCTTTCCTTAAATAAAAATTACTAGTAGCCCCTTTTAATTCCAATTCATTTTTTATAAAAACAACTTCGTTATTTACAAAAACAGAACTATTTGGGCTAACAAACATTTGGGCATTAGAATCATGCAAAAATAAAAACCCAATAATAATCACTGTTGTATTCCTAAGTATTTTTGAGCTCATAAATAATTGTATTTTAATATATTACACTAATTTCTTGTTAAAAAAGAATTCTAATTATTGAAAATGTAAAAATAAAATCAAAAGATTTCTCTACAAACTGATTAACTTTAGAAGACTTTATTAAAGTTACTAAAAAATAATTGTGAAATAGGATAAAATGACGATAATAAGTAAAATACATCGTTTAAATACATCTTTTAAATATAAAAAGAAGTATTATCTTACATTTATAAAAATGTGAAAACAAAACAAAAAAGATGTTTAGTTATATCTTTAAAATAGAAGTATCAAACTCAGTTGATGAATAAATATTTTGTGAATTCATAAAAGGATCTGTTTTTTAAATAATTCAAATCCGATTCATTAGCATAAGCTTCTCTTTCAAAACTAATATTCCTGTAGGCCAAATTTCGATTCTTAAATTGAATCAAACGAACCAAATATTCCAAAAAATAACATATAAAAAAAGGAAGTATTAATAATTCTTTTTGTTGTCTCAAATGTATTTTTTCGTGATTGATAAAAACAAGATTTTCTTTATCAACATGGTATTTTATAAAAATAAAAGGAAATGCGGTTAATCCAGAAAATCCTTTGGGTATTAAATATTTGGTAACTACTAGATACATTCGCTTTCAATTAAAAAATAAGAGTTATACTGATTGCAAAATAATCAAAATTTTATAAAACTAAACTTTAAAAAAAAACGTAAATTAAATTAGAATTCAATTACTATTAAATAAGCTTAAAATTACCAAACTTTATCGTTAAAAAAAACAACAACTGATTTTAAATAACAAGTAAAAATAAATTACTTTTGTAAATTATTTTTTTATCCAGATATTAATATAACAAATTAATTGACAGAATGATATAAAATAACAAAGGCTTTATATTTTAAATAAATACCACACTACTTTAATCCACTTTTGTTACATGAATAGAAAATTACTTTTGTCAAATAATATATTTTTTACATTATTTATTATACTGCTTAGTCTATCTGGATTTTCTCAAGCAACCCAGACTTACAATACAGCAGGAACCTACACGTTTACTGTCCCTGCTGGAGTTACTAGTATCAATATTGAAGCATGGGGAGCTGGTGGAGCTGGAGGTGGAGCAACTGGCAACAATTGTTCAGCTGGTGGTGGCTCTGGTGGTGCTTATGCCAGAAGAAATACCTATACAGTAACACCTGGTTCAAACTATACTGTACTTGTGGGTAGTGGTGGTATTGGCAGTAGGAACAACGGAACATCTGGAGGATCATCCTCGCTAAGTACTGGAGGAACAACTTTATTATTAGCAGTAGGAGGAAATGGTGCAACTGCAACAGCTATGAATAATTCATACACGACAGGTGCAAATACCACGACTACAGGGAACAGTGGTTTTACAGGAACCCTTAGTTATTATGGAGGAAAAGGTGGAGACGGAATTACCACAAACGGTTATGCTGGTGGTGGTGGTGGTGGATCAAGTGCAGGTAGCGGTTCTAATGGAAACGCAGGAGTCAATCAAACTGGTGGAGCTGCAGTAACTGCTGGAGCTAAAGGAGCCGATGGATCTATAGATAGTGGAGACGGTGCTTTTGGTTTTTCTCCTGGTGGTGGTGGTGCAGGAGCAGTTGCATTAACAAATACAGATCGCTCTGGTGGTGGTGGGGGTAGCGGCCAAGTCATTATTTCTTGGACATGCCCGATTTTTACTTTGACTGGTACTAATATCGCTACTCCTTCATGTTCTAACTATGCCGCAAATATAAACGTGACGTCTACAGCAGCTGGACTACCAATAGGTACTTATACAGTAACTTACAATTTTTCTGGGGCAAATGCCGCTTCTGGAAATACAGCAACTATGAACGTAACCACAGCTGGTACTGGGACTTTTACAAGCAGCACCCTAGCAAACTCAGGCTCTACAACCATAACTATAATACGATTAGCAGCAGGAACATGTAATAATACTATTTCAACATTTAACACTGCTGCAGTAACAGTTGCTGCTACACCTACAACAACTTCTACAACACCAGGTTCAAGAACAGGTACAGGTACAGTCACTTTGAGTGCAACTGCATCTTCAGGAACTATTTCTTGGTTTTCTGGATCAACTGGAGGAACAGCTTTAGCCAGTGGAAATAGCTTTACTACTCCATCTATTAGCACAACGACAACTTATTATATACAGTCCACAAATGGATCTTGTACTTCGAGTCCTAGAGTAGCAATTACGGCTACAGTAAACAATCCAGAAATTGCAGTTTCAGGAAATGGAATCAATATAGCAGATGATAGTACTACACCAAGTACTACTAATTTTACAGACCTTGGTAGCTCTAACGTTCTTATTGGTTTAACTCGTACGTATACTATAAATAACCTAGGAGCTGCCACCTTAAATTTAGGCAGCATTACAATAAGTGGAGCCAATGCATCCGAATTTGTAGCGACAAACCCTCCTACAACAATAGCTCCTCAATCAAGCGCCACATTCAGTATAACCTTTACACCTACGGCTATAGGAGTTCGTAACGCCTCTCTATCATTGATAAACAATGATTCAGATGAGAATCCTTTTAACTTTAATATCTCTGGTACTGGAGATAATGGCGTTACTCCTGAAATAAACCTTCAAGGAAATGGAACCAACATTAAAGACGGTGCAACATCTGGATCTACAACCGATGATACCGATTTTGGAGCTCCACTTATCAATACTAATACAACAAAAACCTTTACTATTCAAAATTCAGGTACCGGTCCTTTAATACTAACAGGTACGCCAATAGTCACGATTACAGGAGATAATGTATTTACCGTAAATAGCCAACCATCTAGTAATTCTATCGCTCCAGGAGCTAGTTTAACTTTTCAAATTACTTTTAATACCCCTACAAGTGGTAACTTTTTAGCCGTTGTCAGTATAGCTAATAGTGATACTGACGAAAGCATTTATGATTTTGTAATCACAGCAAATGCGACAGTCTCAGGGAGAGAAATAGACGTACAAGGTAATGATGTTTCAATTGTATCTGGGGACACCACTCCTAGTGCACTAGATCAAACAGATTTTGGAATCACAGACACAACGACACCTATCAAAATTCCATTTTATATTTATTCTTTTGGTACTTCTAGCTTAACAGTTAATAGTACCGTTACCGTTACCGCTTTGACTGGAACTGGTTTCTCATCAACAAATGTAAGCCAAACCACCTTACCCTATAGTTCAAGTGGTCAATTAAGGTATTTAACTGATTTTGTGGTTAGTTTTACACCTACAGCAACTTTAGGTATAAACACAGCTAGAATAACTGTAACTAGTAATGATCCTGATGAAGGCACTTACACTTTTGTAGTTCAAGCTGAAGTAAAAGCCGCTACTACCCTAACAATTGCTCCTGGCGGTATAACCCCTAATTTAAAGTTTTGGTTAAAAGCAGATAGTAATATAGGCAACAAAGCCGATGGAGCTTCAATGTCTAGTTGGCTAGAAAGTACTACTGCAAGTACAAAAAGTGCAGTAGCAAGACTTGGAAAAGAACCCAAATTTAACCACAACGTTGCTAAAAACGTCAATTTTAATCCCGTAATTTATTTTAACGGTTCTACTGCTATGACCGGTGGTCAAGGCTTTAATAACCTTGATATGTATGTTGTGGTAAAACCATCTTCAACTGTAAATTATCAATCAAATGCAAGTGATGTTTATTGTGGAGATGATATAGCTTCAAACAAACCAAATCAAGATATTACTGGTTTTGAAATGGGAGGAAGATCTGCAAGATACACCAATGAAGTTGTCTCCTATAATCAAGCGGCAAGCACTAGTTATGGAGTAGGTGAACTTAGTACCACAAAATCATATACTGGAGTCAACATTTTCAATCCTAGTGGCAATGGGACTCGTATGGGAATGTACAATAATGGAACTTTACTATCTACAACTGAAGCAAATACAAGTACTTATAAAAATATAATAAACTCAAGATATTGGTTAGGAGCAAGTGAAACCTTTGGACCTAGTTATGAAGGAGATATCCTTGAAATCATCAACTACAATACTAGTAATAATGCAACCGATAGAAGAAGAATAGAGACCTATTTAGCAATAAAATATGGAATTACTTTGGGGAATAATGGAACCAGTTTGAATTATTATAACTCTGCCTCTACAAATACTGCTTCATCAATCTATGACGAAAATGCAGGATTCAATTACAATATTGCCGGTATAGGCCGTGATGATAAATCTGCATTAAAACAAAGACAATCCAAAACTGAAAACACCTCTGATGATATTACCATAGGACTTGGAGGCATCTATGATAAAAACACAGATAATCCAAATAATTTTGTCAATGATAAAGAGTTTTTAGTTTGGGGAAGTGATAATGGAACACTACTTGCTCAACCTTCGGTAGTTGTAAATATAAGTTCTGGAATAACACCAGCCCTTTCCACTAATGTTGATTATATCACTATTGGACGAACTTGGAGAGTCAAAGAAACTGGTGGTAACATTCCTTCTTGCAAGGTTTCGATACCTTCTACTCTTCTTACCTCGACAATTACTCCTCCAGGGGATTTCTTAATGTTTATATCCACTACTCCTCAATTTAATGCAATATCAGAATATAGAGTGATGCGCGTCAACGGATCAAAACTAGAAACTGACTATGATTTTGATGGAACTAAATATATCACTTTTGGTTATGCCCCAGAGCGCACCTACGAAAGGGCTATTGATTTTAATGGAGTAAGTGATTATTTAGACGCTGGTAAAGTTTTAGACTTAAATTCTTCCTTTACAGTATCAGCATGGATGAAAACCAACGGCTCAAATCAAACTATACTTTCCAAAAGAAACAGCCCCTATACAGCAGGATATGATTTGAGTATTAATGTAGCTGGAAAAGTTGAAATGAGTTGGTTTAATGGAACTAAACAAACCATAACTTCTTCCATAATTATGCCATTAAAAAAATGGCATAACATATGTATAGTTTATGATAATACTACCTCTACAGCTAAATTATACGTAGATGGGTTTGAAGATGCAAGCAAGACATTAAGTAAGGTGCCAGTTAATCCAACACAATCATTTTTAATTGCTGCCGCAGACGGAACAAATCCAACTTCATTCTTCAACGGAACAATTGATGAGGTACGCGTTTGGAGTGTTCCTCTTACCGTAAATCAATTGCGTTACGTAATGAATCAAGAAATACTAAGTAATGGAATAGCAACTAATGGTAAAATAATTCCCAATACTATTTCATCAAATGAAATTAGTAGTATTCCATGGTCAAATTTAAGTGCTTATTACCCTATGTCTACCTATACATTTACTAATGCTAAAGATATTTCAAACAACAATTATACGGCTGCCTTACGAAATTTAACAACAGTAAATTTACAAACAGCACCTTTACCTTATGAATCATTAACAAATGGTTTATGGCAAACTCCTGAGACATGGAAAAACAATTCAGTCCAAGACATTCCATATAGTTTATCAATCGTAGATGACACTGAAACTATCAATTGGAATATTGTAAAAACGACTCACAATATCACTTCTCAAGGAAACAAAACTGTATTAGGGTTATATGTAGGTGTAGGAACAGGAAGTACTTTAACTGCAACAACAACTGGTGGATTACAAACAGACGGAACTAAAATAGAAGTTTCTCATTATTTAAAATTAGACGGTAAAATTGATTTAGTAGGTCGCTCACAACTCGTACAAAAATTAGGAAGTGATTTAGATGTTACAAGTTCCGGTTCAATTGAAAGAGACCAACAAGGACAGGCTAATAAATACAATTATAATTATTGGAGTTCCCCTGTAGGAACCATTAACAATTCAGCAAATAATACTCCTTTTACTGTAGGAACAATACTAAAAGATGGAACTAATCCAGCTTCACTCGTAGCTATCAATTGGGTTGGAGGGTATGATGGAGCTCCTACAACGCCAATTAGTTTAGCGCGCTATTGGATTTACAAATTTGATAACTTAGCCAATGACTATTATAATTGGAATCAACTTTTTGAAACAGGTACTTTACAAGCTGGTAAAGGATTTACGCTAAAAGGAAGTGGAGCTGCAACAGCTACGCAAAACCTTACCTTCGTGGGAAAACCAAATAATGGAACCATTACAAATACAGTTGGAGCCGATCAGTTATTACTTACAGGGAATCCCTACCCATCGGCATTAGATGCAAATAAGTTTATAAATGATAATATAGGATCTATTGAAACCTCAACATCCAATCCCGCTATTGATGGTGCACTCTATTTCTGGGAGCATTACGCAACCAATGTTAGTCATAATTTAGGAAGTTACCAAGGCGGTTATGGAATCCGAAATTTATCGGGCGGTGTTGCACCAAGTTCAGTAGGCGTTAATTTTATTAGTGGTTCTGGAGCAACAAGCAAAGCTGCTCCAAATCAATTTATCCCTGTGGGCCAAGCTTTCTTTATTAATGGTAAAATAGGGTCTGGTGGTAACGTAATATACAACAACAGCCAAAGAGATTTTCATAAAGAGGATGAAATAGGAGTTTCACAAACCACTTATAAAATTCCTGAAAACCAAAAAGGATATGAAGCCCATTGGACTGATAACAGTAATGCTACGCTTGAAAAAGACAATTACAAAAGAGTACGATTAGGGTATAATTATTATAACCAAAATTTCCATAGACAAGTATTGTTAGCATTTATGGATGAAAAAGCAAATAGTGAAATTAACGATGGGTACGATGCTCTGAACATTGACGACTCTCCTAGTGATATGTATCTATTAAATAAAGAAAATGAATTAGCAATTGAGGGTGAAGGCTATTTTGATACTAATGCATCATATCCAATTGGTATACGAAACGAAGTTGCCGGGAAAATTTCTTTTAATATAGACTCTTTAGAAAATTTTGACGAAAGTCAAAATGTATATATTTTTGACAAGGAAACTAATACTTACAATTCTATAAAGAATACAATGTATGAAGTTGAACTTCCCGAAGGCACCTTTAATGACCGCTTTGTTCTCCATTTTAGTTCTATGACATCCAAAACATTAGGAACTACAGACTTTAATTTAAAAAATGGTATAAAAGTAATCGTCAATAATGGAGTAACTGTACAATCAGACACAGCACTTATAAAAACCATCTTGGTATATGATTTATTAGGAAGAAAAATTGATAGCTACAAAAAAGTGAATGCTTCAACTCAACTCTTAAATCAGCTAAACAAAACAAATTCGGGATTGATACTCAAGATAACATTAGATAATGATGAAGTCATTTCAAAGAAAATAATTTATTAATTTTTAAAAAGCCACTTAATTGAGTGGCTTTTTTTATAGCCCTAAAATTTATAATCAATACAAAAAAGTAGAAGTGGTTAACTAAAAAACAAAAAATCAACTAAAATGATCGCTCATCATTATTAATTATTTAGCACTAAGAGAATACAATCATTATAAAATGTATAAATTTGTATTGGTAAAATAGTTTCTTTTAAAGAAAAACTCAATCGTTTGAGTTCTCTTTGAACTTAGAAATTTAAAATACATTTCAACAGAATACGACTAAAATGATTAACCCAAATAAGAATACTGAATTAATTGAAGGGGAAGATTTTTATTATACCACAGAAGGTTATAAATGCTTCACTGAAAAACACCACTTAAAAAGAGGCTATTGCTGTAAGAGTGGTTGTCGTCATTGTCCCTACGGATTTGATAAAAAAACGGGAACTATTAAAAAGTAAGCAGTGTTCAATGCTCAATCACAAATTCAACTCAACAAAATAAATGGATATTTGCTTTCAAAAATTTAGGATTACCATCTACAAATCCTATCACAGGTCGGATATTCGTTATCCATAGTCACTTTTTTTAAATAGAAAATGTGCTAATTTAAAATTAGAGTATTCTAATTTTAGCAATTATCACTTTTTCAATCTTTAAATTTTTCAATCTTTAAATTAAAAAAATGACTTTTCAAGAACAAATCCAACAAGGAATACCTACGCTATTGCCACAACCAAAAACGTATGAGACAAATATAAATCATGCTCCAAAGCGAAAAGAAATACTGTCAGCCGAAGAAAAAAAATTAGCGCTTCGCAATGCTCTACGCTATTTTGATGCCAAACATCATGCGGAACTAATCACGGAATTCAAAGCCGAATTAGAAACTTACGGACGCATATACATGTACCGTTTGCGCCCTGATTATGAAATGCGTGCGCGTCCTATCAATGAATATCCTGGACAATGCGAACAAGCAAAAGCTATAATGTTAATGATTCAGAACAATCTGGATTATGCCGTAGCGCAGCATCCCCATGAATTAATTACTTATGGTGGTAACGGAGCCGTTTTTCAAAACTGGGCACAGTACCTTTTGACCATGAAATACCTGTCGGAAATGACAGAAGACCAGACTTTAACCATGTATTCTGGTCATCCTATGGGTTTATTCCCTTCACATGCAGCAGCTCCAAGAGTGGTGGTGACAAATGGTATGGTAATCCCTAATTATTCTCAACCGGATGATTGGGAAAAGATGAATGCTTTAGGTGTATCGCAATACGGCCAAATGACCGCTGGAAGTTATATGTACATCGGTCCGCAAGGAATTGTACATGGAACGACGATTACAGTTTTGAATGGTTTTAGAAAAATAAAAAAAACGCCAGAAGGAGGATTATTTGTAACCTCTGGATTAGGCGGAATGAGTGGCGCTCAACCCAAGGCAGGAAATATTGCGGGTTGCATCACCGTATGTGCCGAGGTCAACCCAAAAATCACGCACATCCGTCACAGTCAAGCTTGGATTAACGAAGTCATCGAAGATTTGGATGAATTGGTAAGCAGAGTCGCTTTGGCGAAAGCCAATAAAGAAGTAGTCTCTATTGCCTACCTAGGAAATGTGGTGGATGTATGGGAAAAATTTGACCAAGAAAACATCCATATTGATTTAGGAAGTGATCAAACATCATTGCACAATCCTTGGGCAGGTGGTTATTATCCTATTGGAATCACGTTTGAAGAAGCGAATGATATGATGGCTAATAATCCTGATTTATTCAAGGAAAAAGTACAAGAAACGTTACGTCGACATACGACTGCTATTAATAAACATACCGCCAAAGGAACTTATTTCTTTGATTATGGAAATGCTTTTTTACTAGAAGCGTCCCGCTCAGGTGCGGATATTATGGCTGAGAATCACATTGATTTTAGGTATCCTAGTTATGTACAAGACATCATGGGACCTATGTGTTTTGATTATGGTTTTGGACCTTTCCGTTGGGTTTGTGCTTCAGGAAAACCAGAAGATTTACAAAAAACAGATGATATTGCTTGCGCTGTGCTGGAAGAAATGGCAAAAACGGCTCCTATTGAAATTCAGCAACAAATGCAAGATAATATCAAATGGATCAAAGGGGCTCAAGCCAATAAACTCGTGGTGGGTTCACAAGCTAGAATTCTTTATGCCGATGCCGAAGGTCGTGTGAAAATCGCCGAAGCTTTTAATCAGGCTATAGCCAAAGGTTCAATAGGAACTGTAGTGCTAGGAAGAGATCATCATGATGTTTCGGGAACAGATTCACCGTATAGAGAAACCTCCAATATTTATGACGGATCTCGTTTTACTGCTGATATGGCTATCCAAAACGTAATTGGAGACAGTTTTCGTGGTGCAACTTGGGTATCTATTCACAATGGTGGTGGCGTAGGCTGGGGAGAGGTAATTAACGGTGGTTTTGGTATGGTTCTTGATGGTTCTAAAGAAGCTTCAAGACGCTTAGCCTCAATGCTTTTCTGGGATGTCAATAACGGAATATCAAGAAGAAGTTGGGCGCGTAATGAAGGGGCTATTTTTGCAATAAAAAGGGCTATGGAAACGCAACCTTTATTAAAAGTGACCATCCCTAATATAGTTGACGATAGTTTATTGGATTTTTAAAAATTTGATCGTAACTTTAGTAAACCCATATTAATCAAATAATCATACCATGAAAGCAATAAAACTTCTTCCCGTACTTTTTCTTTTCGTTTTGGGCGCTTGTAGCTCTATCAGAGTCAATTCTGATTATGATAAAAATGTAGATTTTAGTCAATTTAAAACTTATGCTTTTCAAAAAAGCGGAATTGATAGAGTACAGGTTTCTGAACTGGATAAAAAAAGAATACTTCGTGCCATTGATGCGGAACTCAGCAAAAAAGGAATGACTAAAAGTGAAAATCCAGATTTGCTAATCAACATTTTGACTAAAGAAAGAGAAAAACTAGACGTTAACCAGTACAATGCAGGTTGGGGTTATGGCTGGGGTTACGGTTGGAATCCTTACTTATGGGGAGGACGTACCTATGTTACCTCTTCTACTGAAGGAACATTATACATCGACTTAATTGATGCCAAGAAAAAAGAATTGGTTTGGGAAGGTGAAGGCGTGGGTTATTTAACTGAAAATAGAGACAAAAAAGAAAGTCAAATCAATGAGTTTGTTGCTAAAATTTTATCACAATTCCCACCAAAATAACAATAGCTTAAACCGTATATACTAGAAATGGCCTACCTTTGTGTAGGCTTTTTTTATACCCAATTATGACCATACAAACAGACATAACTACCCTAGACGATATTAAATTACTGGTAGATACCTTTTACGCTAAAGTGCAAAAAGACGATTTCATAGGTCCTATTTTCAATCAAAAAATAGGCAACCGCTGGCCTGAACATTTGGAAAAAATGTACCGCTTTTGGCAAACTATTTTACTAGAAGTACACACCTATTCCGGAAGTCCTTTTCCTCCGCACAAACATTTACCAGTAGACAAAGTCCATTTTGACCGCTGGATGGAAATTTTCATTGCCACAGTAGACTCCTTATTTACAGGAACTATTGCTGAGGAAGCTAAACTACGCGCCAAAAACATGGCTGAGATGTTCAATTATAAGATTAACTATTTCAGAGATGCTGGACAAAAAGGAGATCTTTTAAATTCTAAATAACACTTCATGCGCAAATTATTATTTTTAGCTTTTTTACAACTTGCTTTTATATCCTGTTCGAGTGTAAAACCTACAGAAACAGCAAACGGCAGCCCAACCTTACACTTCATCAACTCCACTGAAGTGCCTTTCAATCAAGAATTTAAAAACACCGTTATAGGCGGCTTATCCAGTATTGATTATGATGCCAAAAATGATTTGTATTATTTCATTTCTGACGATAGATCCATTTATAATGATGCCCGTTTTTATACTGCCAAAATTCATTTGGATTCAGATACCATCAAAAATATTACTTTTGAGAATGTGGTTACTTTAAAAAATGAAGCTGGAGCCAAATACAGTAATTGGGAGACAAAACCGTCTCAATCTATCGATCCTGAAGAAATGCGTTACAACCCCAAAACGAAGTCAGTGGTTTGGAGTAGCGAAGGGGCTCGAGTGATTGCCAAAGATTTTGTGGTCTTGCAAAATCCTTCGTTGCAAACAGCCGACTTAAACGGAAATTTCGTCAACGACTTTAGTTTACCCACCAACCTCAACATGCAAAAAGAGGAAAAAGGACCACGTAGCAATGGTGTTCTCGAAGGAATAACCTTCAACAAAGACTACAGCAAAGTGTACACGAACGTGGAAGAACCGCTGTACGAAGACGACACCGAAGCTACAACTACCAAAGGCGGAATGATTCGTCTGTTTGAATTTGATACAAAATCGAGAAAAAACACGGCGCAATACGGTTACCTTCTCGATCCGATTGCACATGAACCCAACCCACATACTGGCTTTGCCGTAAACGGAATTTCCTCGATACAGTATTACAGTAAAAACCAACTCTTGATTGTGGAGCGCTCCTACTCTACTGGAAAACAAGCCTGCACGATAAAAGTGTATTTATGTGATTTTACCAAAGCGACCAATGTAAAAGATATTGCTTCCTTACAAAATCAAGGCATTCAATTGGCCTCCAAAAAACTGCTCTTGAACATGGACGATTTAGAAATTTTTACGGATAATATCGAAGGAATTACTTTTGGACCAAAACTAGCCAATGGCAAGCAATCCTTACTTTTTGTATCCGATAATAATTTCTCGGACAAACAGAAAACACAGATATTGCTTTTTGAAGTGGAGTAAAAAGAGAACTTTTTTTAATCTATAGGAATCCGTGGCAGCGCTGTAGTGGATTTTTTTTTTAATACTTATTCAACCGATTGGGATTTTGTTTTCCGTTGAAGATATCAATAATCAAGACAAAATCTAATTTGCGCTCATAAATGATTTTGTAAGACCAAATGCTAATATGCCGAAATCTTTCTTTATTGATAATTGGCTCTATGGCAAATTCATAACGAGAATCATGAAGAGATTCTGCTAATGCTATTATTTTATCCAAAACCATTTCAGCATTTTGAGGACTGTCTTCCAAAATATAATAATAGATTTTAGAAAGGGAGTCTTTTGCTTCTTTTGACCAAACTACAGTCATTCCTTTTTAGATAAAATAGAAGTACGAACTTGCTCAGAAGTATAGGTTTCAGCACCATCAGCAACGGATTGACTTATTGATTCAATATGCGCAATGTATTCTGATTTGGTTAAAGATTCTCCATCTAATGTTAGAGCGACAATAGAATCGCTATTTAAAATAGCATCAATTTTATCCAAAAGTGTTTCATCTTGAACATCAATTAATTTCTTAATCAACTGGTTTTTATGCGCTTCAATATTCATAACCATAATTATTTAATAGAGTAAAGATAGTTTATTTTAGAAGTAAATTAAAATAGTTTTATAATTACAAAACTGTATACCAAATTATAAGCAATTAAAAAATACTTTTAATTAATAAGATTTTTCAGAAATAAATTATATAACTAAACATTGATTTAATTGGTTTAGAAGACTAACTTTACTTTTTAACTTACAACGATTAAAATGAAGCGATTATACATCATCATAATATTTCTGATAATAAATCACAGTTTTGCACAATCTAAAATAAAATTTTCATTAGATGAGGTTTCTGATATGACTGTAATGTTATACCAACAAATTAATGATTCGACTGGAACTAACGGTACAGGAACTATTATCGAATACAAAAACAAATATTTCTTATTGACTGCTGCCCATGTTGCTAAAGAATTAAAAAATACTTCAAAAATTATTTTTAGAATAAATAACGATCAGCCAGCGGTAATCGATTTAGTATCTCTAAATCAAAAAATGAATTGGCAATTTCATCAAATTGCTGATATTGCAATCATGGAACTAATACCTTACAATTTAGATATAAAAAATAGATTTATCAATTCCTCATTTCCTTCAACATTAATCAGTGATGAAAAAACACTATTATGGAAAGAATTTGAACTGACTTTTCTGGGTTATCCAGTAACTGATTTAATATTGGAACACTTTTCAGCATTATCCTTTAAAAGTAATTATGCTAGTGGATTAATAACCCAAACTTTTTCTTATTATGGAAAAAATAAAAAGTGTTCGGTATTTTACTTAGACAAATCTAGTATTCAAGGAGCAAGTGGTTCAGGATTATATCTATCAATAAGTAAAATGGTAGAAATTGGTGCTTTAGATAGAACAATATTAGTAGGAATTGTTAGTGGAACACATTCTGACAATACAGGAGGTAAATTAGCGATAATAATGCCTTCATTTTACATATGGGATTTGCTGAAATTAAATTAGAATATTCCACCGCTACTGCACAAAATGAAATTCACCGAAGTTAATCCTTTCGTGTGGTTCATTATTATTACAACTACAATCCTAAAGAGAATATATTAAATTTAATTGGTTCATGTGATGACATTCGCCGCAGCGAACAGTTCTATCCTCCCCCCCGCTGCCGCACGAATCCTTTCGTGTGGCTCGTCTTAATAAAAGATAAATTTCATACAAATACACATTGGTTCTGGATGTGATTTACTTCGTCTGTTCCCTAACGCTCGAGTCACCTTCGTCGGAATGAAAAAGAATGTAGAATTTGTTTGTAAAAGAGTTTTAGTGTGATTGCGTCGTTCCTCGCAATGACTTGCTGCACGTTTACTTATTATTGGAATTCTTCATTGATTGGAATGAAAATAAACCTACAAGGTTCAAAAAAACCTTGCAGGACAGGAATCAATAAACAAACATTTTACCACAACTCCCCTAGCCCCGACTGAAATGGAAAGCTTTTTGTACAAGCCGTTTTTTTAGGTTTTCCTGTTTATAAAAAGCGACCAGAGGAAGCTCTTTTATAAACTATGGAAAAACAAACGGCTGGACAAAAACTTGCAATGAAAAGCGGGAAATGGCTTCAAGAATTCGTACTTTTGCATGATAACTACAACGATTTCGAAATGAACTCAATTATAGAAAGTAATCCGTTATTAGACCGATTACCCAAACATTTAAAGCAATTTATTAAACCTCAGGATTATAGCGATTATACGCCTATCAATCAAGCGGTTTGGCGCTATGTGATGCGTAAAAACGTGGATTATCTTGCTCAAGTGGCGCATAGCTCGTATCTGGAAGGGTTGAAGAAAACAGGAATTGAGATTGACAATATCCCGAGTATGTACGGTATGAACCGCATTTTGACCGAAATAGGTTGGGCTGCTGTTGCCGTGGATGGGTTTATTCCGCCCAATGCTTTTATGGAATTTCAAGCGTATAACGTTTTGGTAATTGCCTCGGATATTCGCCAACTGGAACATATTGAATACACGCCTGCTCCCGATATTATTCATGAAGGTGCCGGTCACGCGCCTATTATTGCCAATCCAGAATATGCGGAATATTTGCGCCGTTTTGGAGAAATAGGATGCAAAGCGATTTCATCGGACAAGGATTATCAAATGTATGAGGCAATCCGACTTTTATCCATCGTCAAAGAAGCTGAAGGTACGCCACAAGCTACGATTGAAGCTGCCGAAAAAGCAGTCGAAGACTTGCAAAACAACATGGGCGAACTGTCTGAAATGGCTCAAATACGCAACCTACACTGGTGGACTGTGGAATATGGCTTGATAGGAACGGTAGAAAATCCAAAGATTTACGGTGCAGGATTGTTGTCGTCTATTGGTGAAAGTGCGTACTGCATGACGGATCAAGTGAAGAAAATCCCTTACGATATCTCAGCAGCCAACCAAAGTTTTGACATTACAAAACTACAACCCCAATTGTATGTTACGCCAACTTTTGCGTATTTGAATTTGGTTTTGGAAGAATTTGCGAATAAAATGGCATTGCGCACAGGCGGCTTGTCTGGAATTGAGAAATTGATTCACTCGGGCGCTTTGGGAACGATTGAATTGAGCACGGGATTGCAAATTTCGGGTGTTTTTACCAAAGTAATTGCTGATGAAGGGAAACCGATTTACATACAAACAATTGGAAAAACAGCTTTGGCTTCCCGCGAAAAAGAATTAGTAGGCCATGGTACTTTGACTCATGCCGAAGGTTTTGGTAGTCCAATAGGAAAACTGGAAGGAATTAACTTAGCGATAGAAGATATGAGTCCGAAGGACTTGCATGCCTATGACATTATAGAATCCAAAGCCGTTAAACTAGAGTTTGAAGGCGGTATCACTGTGGAAGGCGAAATTGTAACGGGTTCTAGAAACCTACAAGGTGAGATTATCTTGATTCGTTTTAAAAACTGTACGGTGACGCATGGTGAAACGATTTTATTCCAACCCGATTGGGGTGTTTATGATATGGCGGTGGGTAAAAAAGTAGTTTCGGCTTTCTCTGGTCCTGCCGATGTGAATAGTTTTGATTTGATTACCCATTTACCATCTAGCACCACCATTAAAGCGACACATACTGCAGAGCGCGATGATTTAGAAATTTTATACCAAACTGTTAGAATTATCAGGGAGACACATGACATCTACGCTTCGCTTAGTCCTATTTTTCATAAATTAAAAGTAAATCACCCAAAAGATTGGTTACTTTCGGTTGAGATTGTGGAGCTTTTAAAAGACCGCAATGATGCTCCACTATTGGATGAAGTATTGGCACATCTCGAACAATTAAAACTTGCCAGACCCGAAGTGGCGCATTTGATTACTGGAGGATTGGACTTGATTTTTGAGAAGGCAAAAGCATAAAATTTTAGCCACGAATGCACTGATTAAAGTTGATTCGTATTGTAAATAGATAACCGCAAATTCGCAAATTATTTTAGCGGACTTGCGGTTATCTATTTTGAGATAATTATAATAGAAATTAGTGAATTCGTGGATTTCACTTTATAATTAAAACTGACTATTGTAGAGGCAGATTAAAAAAAAAAACGAACACAAATTCGCAAATTATTTTAGCGGACTTGCGGTTATCTACTTTGAGATAATTATAATAGAAATTAGTGAATTCGTGGCTTTCACTTTATAATTAAATTCGTGGCTTTTTCTTTTACAACTTTATTTGCTGACTTAAATCTTTATCGCTTTCAATTACTTTGCCTTCGTATTTTAAAGTCCAACCTAAATTACTGGTTGTAATAAGGATCTTAGACAATTCACTTATTAAGCGATTTTGAGCATTAGATTTTAATGTGGAAGTTTCCATTTTCTTAGCTAAATTAGCTTTTACTGACTTGTTGATTTTGTTATAATCATCACCCGTAAAAGGGTTCAGCTTGCTTTGTTCTACATCATAAAACTTGATATCAGGACTAATTTTTATTTCTTCTTTAGGGATATAAACAATCGAGATTGTTTTGTTTTTCTCATCAATATCGTATTTCATTTTGTGTAAATCGTAAGCCACTGTCACATCTGCATTTACGACAATCAATGCTTTTTTATCAAAAGAAAACATTCCCATCAAGTATTTCTCTTGGTTTTTATAGGTTATTACTTCCGAATAATGCCCTTCGGTAACAACCAGTTTTCCTACGTTTACAATTTGCTGCTGAATTAAACCAGCGCCATCTATAGTTGTAGCATCATCAGCTTTTTTAAATTCACAAAACTTGAATAACAGCACCACTGTTACTATTAAACCTATAAAAACGAATAGTCTTTTTAACATAATTAAAATTTCATGAATGAATATTGGGAAACCATTTTGCTGATTTTAGCTTGCAAATTGGATTCAAATTTTTGATGACTTTCAGATGCTGGATTAAAAGCTCGATGTTGTAATGATTTTTGAATGGTCGCAACGGCATCCATTGTTTCGTAAGCTGTTTCGGCAATATTTGTTTCTTTAAAACGCTCCCAAATATAATCAACCGCCAATGCGCTTGGATGTAACATATCCTCTGTGTAAAAGCGATAATCACGCAGTTCATCCATCATGATTTCGTAACTCGGGAAATAAGTAACAGCCGAAAGTCGAAAGTCAAAACTTGCATGTAGCGCACTTATTAAATGCGCTTTACTTAGTTGATTATCTACAAAACCATCCTTAATGTGACGCACTGGCGAAACGGTAAAAATAAATTTTGCTTCTGGATTAATGGATTGAATTAACTGAATAGTGTTAGAAATACTTTCTGTAATTGTAGCTATCGAAAGCAATTCTTTGGCGAATTGTTTTTGCGGTACTTTATGGCAATTCGCTACTATTTCATCGCTTTCTGTAGCACGATATATCCATGCAGTTCCATAGGTAATAATAATATGAGAAGCTTCGAGTAATTGCTGTTTTGTAATTTTTAGAATAGAGTTTAAAGTCATTAATAGCTCTTCTTTACTATTGGAACTTAAATCCGAATGAACATCGAAACAATGCCAACGTTCGTTATGAAAGAAAACCTCCTCCTCCGTAAATTGTTTTTCTGAAACCACAAACCGAACTAATTTTTCAATAGAAACAGGATTGAAAATAATCCCAAAAGGATTACAACTGTTTTGAAACTGATAATAATCTAGTTTCTCCGCCATATTGACTGCAAAACAAGAACCTAAAGAAATCACCTTTGAATTATAATCAAGGAGGGAATTACTTTTAGGAATAGGTATTTGGGTTCTGAATTGCATCATTCTAATTTACTACAAATTTGAATAATTTTAGTGACTTAAACACGGTTTAGTTGTTTTTTTCCTTCATCAAAAAATAGCATCAAAAAACCCTTTTAACGTTTTATAGTTGAAAGGGTAGTTTTATATGGTTTTACAAACTAAATTGTTTACTCATAGAAATATTGAAAAATAGCATTGAGTTTATCACCATTATATTCATAATATTCTTTTCTTTCAATAGGATATCCATTTGTGTTATATGTATATTGATTTTTTGTTGGATAATAACCCGGAATATTCATTTTTAAAATATTGTTTGATCGATCCAGGTGAGGAATCAAAGGGTGTAGATTGAAATTTGTTGGAAGACCAAAATATATAATTTTATTATATCCTAAAATATTTTTTTTAGGATTGGATTTCAAATCATAAACGAGAGTCGAGAAATAACCTTCCTCTTCAGAATAAGCCATTTTGATAATATTTCTATTTGCATCAAAAAAGATTTTACCATTTTGATAAGGAGTCTCAATATTATCTCGACTATCAGTCAAAAATATTTTAAAATCTTGTGTATTATTATCAATTTTAATATATAAAATTTTTAAAATTGTTTTGTAATTTTCAAGATAATGCTCTTCAACTGATGAAATTAAATCACCATTACTGTCGTAAACATAATCAATTTTGATAATTTGCCTCTCTGTATACCCTAAAGGAGTCACATAAATTCTTTTATTGGTAATCAAATTTCCTGTATAGCTATAATCCATTCTATAACTATAGCCTATATCAGTCCCCATACTAAAACTATTTTGCTTCCAAGACTCACTTACAATTTTATTCCCATCATAAGAAAAGGTTGTTGTGACTAAAAGTTTTCCTGCTGAATCAGATGTAGTAATTTTCTTTACTAATGCAGAAGGCGCAACTACAACTGGCGAATCACTCCCAGAAGAATCACTTGAACAGGAAAACAACATCAGCATTAAACCGACTAATCCTAAAGCTAATTTATTCATGTTTATTTTTTATATAAATAAAGTAAATAAAAAACATTTAACACTATTTTTTGCACAAAAAAACTCAATTGTCTTTTAATCAAGACCATTGAGTTTTTTATTATAATTCAATCTTTTTTATTCTGTTTTATTTGTAGAAATATTCAGTTTTTAAATACCCTGATTTCCCATCAGATGGCATCACTGATTCAGCAACTTTTTCAGTAGGATATCCTTCTTTATCATATTTAAAAGAGCTCTTGTAAAAATTAGCCGATGATGTGATTTGATCTTCTGCATTTGTAATTGTTGCTTCCACAATACCTATCTGGCTATTATTTATAGAAATTAAATCGTTTTGATTCAGCAACTTATCAAAGCCCAATATGTTATAAAAGGGATTGTTTTTTAAGTCATATTCATAACTCAGGTCGTAATTTGAAGTGATCCCTGGTTCAGTATCATCAAGCGTTCTTTTGTCTTTAATCAAGTTTTTATTTTTGAAAGATAAAACACCATGATAAACCTTAACCTCTTCATTCTGAGAACTCAAAGTTGTTTTTTGATAAGAAACCGTTTCATCGGACTTATGCGTGAATTTAATCGAGTAATTGTCTGATGATTTTATACCCACTAATTTGTCCTTATCATAAGTGAATTCTAAGGAAGTACTACTTTGATTTACCTTCGTCTTCGTAATTATCTTAGTGATTAAGCCATTCGTATATGTATAATCAACATGTTGTTTTTCATTGTCTGTATTTACAATTTCATTTCCTTTATAAGTAAACAAAGTCGTATTTGATGTACCATCAGATGAAGTTTCAACTAATTTTTTAAGTAACTTTATGTTGTCACTATTATCTTTTGAACATGAAAAAAGAATCAATAAAAAAATTGACACCACCCCAAATAAAATTTTTCCTTTTCTCATTATAATAAATCTAATAGGGTCGACGCATAGGGCTTTACCAATATCAAACCTAAAAAAATAAAATAAAAGCTACAAAATTCATCGTTACAATCCTTATTTTTCGGATTAACTACTTATTAATAGCCTTGAAAAAAGAGTATATAAGTAATGATTTTGGGAATTTACGAGTTAAAAACAATCCTATTTTATTTAAAAAATCATCAGTTCGCTACTACAAATTCTAGAATTAAAACAACCTGCTTCTTGGAAGATGAATTTTATTTGTTGTTTTTTATAATGTCATTAATTATAAAATAATTGCGACTTTAAATGATTCGCATTATGTCCTCCAAACATTTCATTTTCAGAAACTATTTCCGTAGGATAGTCATTCGAATTATATTTATATTTATTGGTGTTCATTTTGACAGCTGAAATAGCTTGATCTTCATTTACATATTTAACTGATGATGTTTCCATACTACTAATATCATTATTTGAAGAAATAAATTTAGAATAATCTAACAGTTTACTAAATCCTAAAATATTAAGCAATGCGTTATTTTTATAATCATAAGTAACCTCCATTTTATTAACTGCCAAAACTCCTGTCCCCACATTATCTAAAACTTTTTCATCTTTGATAAGGTTTCCATTTTGAAAATATAAAGTTCCGTGATTACTTCTAACCTCATTAGCATTTGAATCCTTTGTTAGTTTTTCATAAGAAACTGTACCATCTGTGTTGTGAATATAATTCAACGTATAATTATCTGAAGAAATAATTTTTACTAATTTATTATCAGAGTATACATATTCTAACGTATTTTGATTTTGGGTTGATTTATTTAACACAGTAATTTTAGTAATTAAATCTCCTGTATAATAAAACGTTGAAAATTCACCAACTTTATCAATACTCACAATTTTATTAGCTTCATAAGCAATAAATGTTGCTTTCGAAGATCCATCAACAGCAACTTCAACAATCTTTTTTAATAAAAGAGCTTGATTGTCATTCCCGTTATCGTTAGTACAAGAACACAGAGTTATTAATAAGATTGAAACTAGTAAAACTATTTTAGTTGGTGTTTGCATGTTACTTAATTTATCCACATTTATTAAATGTTTCTGTTTTTTAAATTGATGGGGCAAACGTAAAAAAATAAAATAAAAGCTACAAAATTCATCGCTACAATCCTTATATTTCGGTTAAACTACTATTTTAAAAAACTAACAAATACAACCTATGTGGTTCATTTTACAATAGATTCTACAAAAAAATAAACCCTTTTAAAGCGCATGCTCTAAAAGGGTTATTTTATATAATAACTAAAACTATTTTACTTCACAAACTCAACTGCTTTATTCAAAGCCTCTTGAATTCCTTCTACTTTTTTTCCTCCTGCAGTGGCAAAGAAGGGTTGGCCTCCACCTCCACCTTGGATATACTTCCCTAATTCACGAACCACCAGTCCTGCATTTAAGCCTTTATCAGCTACTAATTCTTTAGAGATATAACAACTTAACATTGGCTTTCCTTCTTCGGCTGTAGCCAAAACTAGGAACATATTACTTCCTAGATTTCCTAATTCATATGCCAAATCTTTAGCACCCTCTGGATTTAAATCCACTTGTTTTGCTAAAAACTGAATACCATTGATTTCTTTCAACTCTTTAGCCAAATCCCCTTTCATATTTTTAGCCTTCTCTTTCAATAAGGTTTCCAATTGTTTTTTCAATTTGGCATTATCCTCTTGAAGAGAAACTACTGCTTTCAGCGAATCTTGTGGGTTTTTTAAAGCTACTTTAATTTCGCTCAACATGTTTTCCTGAGATGCAAAAAAAGCTTTTACAGCATCGCTAGTTATTGCTTCAATACGACGAATTCCTGCCGCAACTGCTCCTTCACTTGTGATTTTAAAATGCCAGATTTCCGCCGTGTTTTTCACATGGATTCCTCCGCATAATTCCATACTGTCACCAAATTTTATAGCACGTACATGATCTCCATATTTTTCTCCAAAAAGTGCCATCGCTCCTTCTTCTACCGCTTGCGCAAAAGGAATATTCCTACGTTCAATCAATGGCAATTGTTCTTGAATTCTAGCATTTACAAAATCCTCTACCTGCTGCAATTCTTCATCCGTTACTTTTGCAAAATGTGAAAAGTCAAAACGCAAATAGTTCGGATTTACCAATGATCCTTTTTGCTCTACGTGTGTACCTAAAACAGTACGCAATGCCAAGTGCATTAAATGGGTAGCCGAGTGATTCTTGGCACTTGCTGTTCTTAAATTAGTATTTACTTTAGCAACAAAACTAGCATTTACATTTTCTGGCAATTGCTTAGCAAAAAGTAAAATAAGGTTGTTTTCTTTTTTAGTATCTATAATTTGAATGGTCTCATTTGCTGAAACCAATGTTCCTTTGTCTCCTACTTGTCCTCCTCCTTCTGGATAAAACGGACTATTATCTAATACAATTTGGTATAAAACGCCATCTTTTTTAGAATCGACTTTTCGGATACGGGTGATTTTCACGTCTGCTTCTGTGTCGTCGTAGCCTACAAATGTTTCTACATTTCCAGGTATTAAAACAGACCAGTCTTCTGTTGAAACTTCCGATGCTGCTCGAGAACGCGCTTTTTGTTCTTGCATTGCAATATCAAAACCCGCTTCGTCCAACTCTAATCCTCTTTCTCTTAAAATCAAAGCCGTTAAATCCTTTGGAAAACCAAAAGTATCATACAATTCGAATGCTTTAGCACCTGAAACTTCTTTTCCTTTTGTTTCAGTAATAACATTTTCAAGCAATTGCAATCCTTGGTCTAATGTTCTTAAGAAAGAAACTTCCTCTTCTCTAATTACATTCGTTACCAAGTTTTGTTGCGATTTGATTTCTGGGAAAAATTCACCCATTTGATTGGCCAAAACAGCAACCAATTCAAATATAAAAGGTTCTTTAGTATTCAAAAAAGTAAATCCGTAACGGATCGCACGACGCAAAATACGACGAATTACATAACCCGCACCAGTGTTTGAAGGCAACTGACCATCAGCAATGGCAAAAGCAACCGCACGAACGTGATCCACAATAACGCGAATTGCTATATTCGTTTTGTTTTGTTCCTCGCTTATGTCTTTAACTTCGTTTGAAGTATATTTTAATCCTGTAATCTGTTCCACTTTCTCAATAAGTGGCGTAAATACATCCGTATCATAATTTGAAGTTGTGTTTTGCATCGCCATACACAAACGCTCAAATCCCATACCGGTATCCACATGTTGGGAAGGCAATTTTTCAAGAGAACCATCCGCTTTGCGGTTGAATTCCATAAATACATTGTTCCAAATCTCTACTACTTGAGGATGATCTGCATTTACTAAACTTCTACCTGAAACAGCAGCTCTTTCTTCATCCGAACGTAAATCGATATGAATTTCAGAACATGGTCCGCAAGGTCCTTGATCTCCCATTTCCCAAAAATTGTCTTTTTTATTCCCTAGAATGATGCGGTCTTCTGGCACAAACTGTTTCCAAATATCAAATGCTTCTTGATCAAAAGGGACATTTTCTGCTTCGTTTCCTTCAAAAACTGAAACGTATAAACGGTCTTTGTCTAATTTTAAAACTTCGGTTAAAAATTCCCAAGCGAAAGGCAAAGCCTCTTTTTTGAAATAATCGCCAAAAGACCAGTTTCCTAACATTTCAAACATAGTATGGTGGTAAGTATCAAAACCTACATCCTCTAAATCATTGTGTTTTCCTGAAACACGAAGACATTTTTGCGTATCGGCAATTCTATTGCTTTTGGGTGTGGCATTTCCTAAAAAATACTCTTTGAACTGAGCCATCCCTGAGTTGTTGAACATCAAAGTAGGATCATCTTTAAGAACAATTGGTGCAGAAGGAACGATTAAATGCCCTTTGCTTTGAAAAAAATCTAGAAATTGTTTACGTACGTCTTGTGATTTCATTATTTATTTTAGTTTAAAGTTTAAGGTTTAAAGTTGATTAGACCAGAAACTATCTCTTTTTATTATTTTTTTTCATGCCCCAGATAGTAGTGAAAAGCTTCGAGGTTTTGAAATTTATTTTTTCTTGTGGTGGTAGAGCGACCGCAGGAAGCTCCTGCCAGCGCAGTAGAAAAAAAGATTTCAAGACGAGAACTTGAAACGAATAGCTGGAATAGGCACATTATTTTATTTATTCCTGAAAAAAGGGTTGAACAAATGAAACATTTATTAAATTTGTTCGACTAACATTTTACAATGTGCAAAAATAGGGTATTTTAAAACATGGCGAAAGTAAAATATTATTACGATTCCGAAAATCTAGCATATCGAAAAATAAAAACAAAAAAAAGATGGAAATTCGGTTTTGCCATCTTGTTTTTAGTGGCTTCTGCATTGTTTGGCGTTTTAAGTTTTGTCGTTTTATTGAACACCCCTTATTTCGACACTCCAAAGGATCGATTGTTATTGCGTGAAATTGAAAATTTAAAACTGAATTATGCTGTTTTAAATAAAAAAATGGACGAGGTGGATGATGTCATTGTAGCTATTGAAGATCGAGATAACAATTTATACCGCACGTACTTTAATACTGCTCCGATTCCCGAAGAGGAAAGAAAATCAGGTTTTGGAGATGTAAACCGGTATGTAGCACTTGAAGGATATAACAATACACAACTGGTTTTAAATACCACAAAAAGAATAGATGTTTTGAGTAAAGAATTGGCAATTCAATCTAAATCTTTGGACTATATTTTAAAATTAGCCAAAGAAAAAAACAAGCTATTGTCATCTATTCCTGCCATTCAGCCAGTCCGAAATGAAAACTTGAAACGTATGGCTTCTGGTTTTGGATATCGAACAGATCCATTTACCAAAGCGCGTAAAATGCATGAGGGAATGGACTTTACAGCCAAAACAGGCTCTCCAATCTACGCCACTGGAGATGGTGTTATAGCTGAAGCCAATAGTAATGCTTCAGGTTTTGGTAATCATGTGGTCATTAGGCATGGTTATGGATACGAAACGTTGTATGCGCATTTAAGCAAATACAATTGCAAAGCGGGACAAAGAGTGAAGCGTGGAGATATTATAGGGTATGTAGGAAGCACAGGGCGATCTGAAGCGCCACATTGCCATTACGAAGTACATAAAGATGGAAAAGTGGTCAACCCACTTAATTTCTATTACGGAAATATATCGGCAGTGGAATATGTAGCCATATCAAAATTAGCCAACCAAGAGAACCAGTCACTGGATTAATTTATAAAATCGACGTTATAAAATGGAGCGTTTGGCTTTAAAATTATAACATTAAACTTTTAAACAAGAAAATGCATATAGAACTTTCAAAAGATAAAAGATATTACAGCATTGGGGAAATCTCCAAAGCTTTTAATGTTAATGCATCCTTAATTCGTTTTTGGGATAGTGAATTTGATATTCTAAAGCCTAAGAAAAATGCCAAAGGAAATCGAATGTTTACTCCAGAGGATGTGACCAATTTACAGCTCATTTATCATTTAGTAAAAGAAAGAGGTTTTACACTGGAAGGAGCAAAAACGCATTTGAAAGAAGGACAAAAGAAAACCTTAGATAAGTTTGAAATTATTAGAAAATTAGAAACGATACGAACACAATTAACAAATATTAAAAACCAACTTTAAAATTAAATAAACATGAAAAGATTTTTGCCTTGGATTATTGGAGCCGTTGTTATTTTAGGAATATACAGCTGGGTTAAAGGAATAAACAATACTGCTGTAACATTAAACCAAACAGTAGAGCAATCGTGGGGAGATGTACAAACGGCTTATCAAAGACGTAATGACTTGATTGGAAATTTAGTTAATACTGTAAAAGGAGCAGCTGATTTTGAAAAAAGCACTTTGACTGCAGTAATTGAAGCTAGAGCAAAAGCAACTCAAGTTACAGTGGACCCAGCAAACATTACTCCAGAACAATTAGCTGAATTCAACAAAGCACAAAGTGGTGTTAGTAGTTCATTATCTCGTTTATTGGTAACGGTAGAGCAATACCCTGATTTAAAAGCGAATCAAAACTTCTTGAAATTACAAGATGAATTGGCGAGTACTGAAAATCAAATCTTAACGGCTAGAACTCGTTTTAACGAAGCAGTAAAACCATACAACACACACATCAAAACGTTCCCAAACAGCCTTTTTGCTGGAATGTTTGGATTCAAAGAAAAAGCATACTTTAACGCTGTTGAAGGTGCTGATAAACCCGTAGAAGTAAAATTCTAAAAACCGAATTTAAATTTTTGAGTACCGATTTTTGATAGCAGAATAAAAACTTGTCCAATCAGAAATCGTTACTCTTCATTAAAAAATAATTTCCATGTCAAAAGTAGAAGATTTTTTAACACAAGAAGAAGAACAAGAAATTGTAGAAGCGATTCGCGTGGCCGAAAAAAACACCTCTGGCGAAATAAGAGTACATCTTGAAAAAACGACAGAATTAGATCCTTTTGATCGTGCTTTAGAAGTTTTTAATGAATTAAAAATGGATGAAACCCAACTGAAAAATGGAGTTTTAATCTATCTAGCGGTAAAAGACAAAACCTTTGTGATTTGTGGTGACCAAGGAATTAATGAAATTGTAGCTAATGATTTTTGGGACAGTACCAAAGACATAATGGTTACTCACTTTAAAAATGGCAATTTCAAACAAGGTTTGATTGATGGTATTTTAAAAGCGGGTGAAGAATTAAAAAAACATTTTCCATGGTCCGAAGATGATACGAATGAATTATCAAACGAAATATCTAAAGGATAATATGATTATATCTAAATCGAATACCCCACTTTTTTTCAAACTACTTATTTGTTTTTTTATTACTCAAATAGGTTTTGCACAATATACAATACCCAAAGTCCCTAGTGAACAAACCTCTGTTTATGATTATGCTAATCTTTTAAGTGCGTCAGAAAAAGCACAACTTGAAGAAAAATTAATCCATTATTCAGATACCACAACTACGCAAATCGTTGTTATTACTATTGAAAGTTTACAAAACGAAGATGTAAGTCAACTAGCAACTAAATGGGCTCAAACTTGGGGAATTGGAGGAACTGCAAAAGACGATAATGGAGTTATAATTTTGGTGGCTAAAGCCGAAAGAAAAATTGCAATCAACCCCGGTTACGGATTGGAAGATCGATTAACAGCGGGAATTGGAGGAGAAATAATTCGAAATATAATTACACCTGAATTCAAAGCCGGAAGTTATTACAATGGTTTAGACAAAGGAACTGATGCTCTTTTTGATGTTTTCAAAGGGAAGTACAAAGGAAAAAGAAAACAAACGCAGCAAAAAGACTTTCCAATTTTACCATTTATTGTTATTATCATCATCATCCTTGTTCTTATTTCTAAAAATAAAGGTGGCGGTGGCGGAAACTCTGGAAATCGCGGTGGTCGTGGCCCTAGTTTACTAGATGTCATTATCTTAAGTAGCCTTGGACGTGGCGGAGGCGGTGGTTTCGGTGGCGGTTCATCAGGAGGTGGATTTGGCGGCGGAGGCGGTGGCTTCGGTGGTGGCTTTGGTGGAGGAGGATTCTCTGGTGGAGGCTCTAGTGGAGGCTGGTAATTATTTATTAGAACCTTTTTATAAACCAATACAATGATCAACGGTACTATAAAGTAGCACCCAGGCAAAAATGCATGCAATAATTTTAAATCCATACTAGTAAATGCTTTCACACAAAGCCAAATACGCACTAAAAGCGCTACTCTTTTTAGCTCAGCAAGATGAAAATCATATTTCAAGAACAATTGAAATTGCAGAAGAGGCCAATATTCCAAAAAAGTTTTTGGAACAAATCTTATTGGATCTAAAACGAGGACATTATGTGGGTAGTAAGCAGGGTAAATTTGGCGGTTATTATCTTTTAAAATCTAAAAACGACATCACTTTAGCCGATATTTATCGGTTATTTGATGGCGCTATTGCCCTTTTACCTTGCGCTTCTTTAAATTTTTATGAGCGATGTGCTGATTGCACCAGCGAACACAACTGCCTGTTGCGAAGCGGATTAATCACTGTTAGAGATGAAACTTTAAAGGCAATGGAAGAAATCACAATTGCTTCATTAGTAAAAAAATAAAAATTTTATTTTAAACTCTACTAATTACATAGAATTAATTGTATATTTGCTGAAAATTATATAACACTAACTAGTTAAAGTAATTTTTAAAATAGTGCATTTTTTAAACTCGACTAATCCTATATAATTAATTATATTATGAGACCAATTCAATCAAAAACTGAAGTTTTAAATACTATAGCATTTTTAAGATTTAGAGCAATGGATTCTTTTTGTTATATGTGCCTTCGGGCATACTAAGCACTGTTTCATTAGAAATAAAAAAAGAAAATAAAAAAGTATCCAATAAAGATTTAAAAATAAAAATGAAAACAAAATACATACTCCTACTGATCATCACTTTTTTTTCAGTCGAAATAGTTTCGGCACAATCATCAGATGACTTAATCAATTTACTAATTCAAAAAGGCATTGTAAAACAAACTGATGCTGATTCGCTTCGTGCTGAATATGCTTTCAAACAACAAGAAGTAAAAGAAAAACAAAAACTATTTAATGTTCTTTCCAGCCGCAATATTACTATTGGTGGTTACACCCAGGTTCGCTATCAATCTTTACAAGAGCCAGGAAAGCCAGACGGCTTTGACATAAGAAGAGCTCGCTTTGATCTAAAAGGTAATTTTTCGCCAGAATGGGAATACCGATTACAAACCGATTTTGCAATCAGTACCAAAATAATAGATGCCTATTTTGTCTACAAACCATTTGAGTTCTTAAAAATAACAGGAGGACAATTTTTAATTCCCAATTCATTAGAAAGTACCACTTCGGACAATTTATTAGAAACCATTGACCGCGCTCAAATAAGTGGCTTAACAGGGCGAAATAAAGATGCAATAGGAGATCAAAATGGCCGCGATATAGGAATACAAGCGAGTGGTAGTTTATTCAAAACAGCTTCAAATCGTTTTTTACTAGATTATTATGTAGCTTATTTTGATGGACAAGGAATCAATATCGCTGCCGATAAAAACGAATCCAAAGACATTACAGCTAGAATTGTAGGTCATCCTTATTCCTTTTTGGATTTTGGTATCTCATATTCAAACGGTCATGACTCATGGACTACGCCAGCTAGAAACCAAGACCAAGTACGTACTGGAGCTGATGTCGCAGTAAATTATAATGACTTTTCATTTAGAGCCGAATATTTACAAGCACAACAAGGCACTTATATTGTAAATGGAGTAAATAGAGATCTACTTAAGGACGGCTGGTATGCGCAGCTAGGCTATTTTGCACTACCAAAAAAACTACAATTTGTAGCAAAATACGACACGTTTGACCCTACAAAAAACAATCCTAAAAACGACATAACTTCATTCTATACACTTGGTGCCAATTTATATCCAAATTCATTTGTGAAATTTCAAGTCAACTACAAGCACAAAAGTGAACAAGGATATTCAATCAACAAAGATGAAGTCATCGCACAACTACAATTAAAATTCTAATTAATAAAATCCCCAAAATAAATAAAATGAAAACAAATAAAATCACATTAGTAGCCGTAATAATTTTAGTATTGGCAAATGCGACCGCTTCAAAAGTAGCGGCACAAGATTTAAAAGGAAATATCAGTATCTCTGGAGCATTTGCTTTGTATCCCATTACAGTAAAATGGGCAGAAGAATTCAAAAAAATCAATCCAAATGTAAAAATTGACATTCAAGCAGGAGGAGCTGGAAAAGGAATAACTGATGTACTTTCTAAAGTAACAGATATTGGTTTAGTATCTCGTGATCTAAATGCGGCAGAGTTTAAAAAAGGAGCTTTTGCCATTGCTGTAACTAAAGATGCTGTGATACCTACAATAAGTGCGACGAGTCCATACAAAAAAGTACTGTATGAAAAAGGAGTTAAAAAAGAGGCATTTAACCACATCTTTATTACTGGAAAATACAAAACATGGAATAACTTAGGTTTTAAAAGCGAAGCTCCAATACATGTTTATACTAGATCTGATGCATCAGGAGCAGCTGAAACTTGGGCTAAATATTTCAATAAAAAACAGGAAGATTTACAAGGTGTGGCTGTTTTTGGTGATCCAGGTTTAGCACAGGCAGTAAAAAGAGATCCTTCTGGATTAGGGTTCAATAATATCGTGTATATCTATGATACCAAAACAAATAAACCAACAAATGGAGTTGTTCCAGTACCAATAGATTTGAATAACAATGGAAAATTAGATCCAGATGAGAATTTTTATGATGATATCGATCAATTAATTGCGGCTATTGTTAGTGGAAAATATCCATCGCCTCCCGCTAGAGATTTATATTTTGTGACTGTAAATAAACCTACTAATCCAATCGTAAAAGAATTTATAAAATACATTCTTACTGATGGACAGAAATTTGTTCAAGAAGCAGGATATATTAAGTTTTCAAAAGAAAAAATCGCTAAAGAGTTAGAGAAAGTAAAATAAATAAATCGTTTCATATTCCCTTTAGCAATAATGGAAAGAACTTATAATTCCTTCTACAATCGAACTAATTGGAGTTTAAATAGTAAAAAATGAAAAACATACGACTCCTGAAAGACAGTGCATTGAGCAAACTATTTTTAGTACTGACACTATTATCAATTTCTACAGTACTATTTATAGGTTTGGGTTTGTTTTACAAATCTTTCCCTCTATTAAAAACACATTCTTTGACTAATTTACTATTTTCATCAGAATGGAAACCTTTCAAAGAAGCCTTCGGATTTTATCCTTTTATTATTGGAACACTATGGGTAACGGCAATAGCAATATGTATCGCATTGCCACTATCAATACTTACGGCAATCTTTCTTTCAGAATATGCTCCAATAAAAATCCGGAAATTGATTTTGCCGCTTATTGAATTATTATCAGGAATACCACCTGTTCTTTTTGGAGTTTGGGGCGTGCTGGTTATCGTTCCATTAATACAAGATAAGATAGCGCCTCATTTTATAACATTCACAACAGGATATTCTATACTGGCAGGAGGGATTGTATTGGCCATTATGATTTTTCCGCTTATTATCAGTATTCTGATAGAAGTGTTTGATAATGTTCCGCAAGAACTAAGAGATGCTTCATTAGCTCTGGGTGCAACAAAATGGCAAACCACAAAAAAAGTACTTCTTAGAAAAACATCTGATGGGATAATAGCGGGAGTAGTTCTGGCCATTTCCAGAGCATTTGGAGAAACTATCGCCGTATTAATGGTTTGTGGAAACTTAGCACAAGTCCCAAATACGGTTTTTGATTCAGGATATCCTTTGCCCGCACTTATTGCTAATAATTATGGAGAAATGATGTCGATTCCTATGTATGACTCGGCACTAATGTTTGCTGCATTACTCCTATTTGTCATTATCTTTTTGTTTAATGCCCTGTCTAGAATTATTTTATTCCGAATTGAAAAAAGAACCAATTAAATCCATCAAGATGAGAAAATTAGAAGAAAATATAGTTAAGTTTTTGATGGTACTCAGTACATTCATCATCAGTAGTACTTTGTTCCTGATATTGTATACCATTTTTTCAAAAGGTATCGGATCCTTGAGTTGGGACATGATTTCAAAAATTCCAGAAGGAGGATTTTACATTGGTAAAGGAGGAGGAATTCTGAATGCTATAATTGGGTCCATATACATCACTATTGGCGCTACATTTCTAGGTCTATTAATCAGCATTCCTGTTGTAATTTACATCAATGTTTATGCAAATAAAAACTCGCTCTTAGCTAACATTACGAGATTGAGTTATGATATTTTATTTGGAATTCCATCGATTGTTTATGGAGCCTTTGGATTTGCCATCATGGTATATATGGGATTAAAAACCTCATTAATAGCGGGTATTATAACAGTAACCTTATTAATAATCCCCATACTTGTACGAGCCATAGATGAAGCGGTACGGGTTATTCCTGAAGAAATGAGCAGTGCGGTTTATTCCCTTGGAGGAACACGTTATGAAACAGCCAAAATTTTATTGCGACAATCTATTCCTGGAATCATAACCGCTATTTTATTATCATTTGGTAGAGCAATTGGTGATGCAGCTTGTGTACTTTTCACTGCTGGTTTTACAGATAGTATTCCAACTTCACTTGATCAACCTGCAGCAACACTGCCACTATCCATATTTTTTCAATTAAGCAGTCCAATACAAGAAGTCCAAAACAGAGCCTATGCATCAGCAGTTATATTAACTATAATAGTTCTGGTTATAAGTATCTCAGCAAAAATAATAAGCAAAAATCTTTCAAAAAATAAAATATGATCATTCAACCACATATTAGTATACAAAACTTAAACGTACACATTGGAGAAAACCACATCCTTAAAAACATCAATCTGGATATTCCTGATAAAAAAGTAACGTCATTAATTGGCCCTTCTGGATGTGGAAAAACAACGCTTTTAAAAACCATGAACCGATTGCTAGACCGACAAACCGATGTACGTGTAGAAGGAAAAGTTTTAGTTGATGGCGAAAACATCTATGATCCAAAAATTGAAGTTACACACATTAGAAAAAAAATGGGATTACTCTCTCAAAGACCTTTTCCATTACCAATGAATATCTATGACAATATTGCCTATGGGCAACGAATTCATGGAAATAATAACAAAAAAGAATTAGATGAAATTGTAGAAAAACAACTTCGGGCTGTAAATCTTTGGGATGAAGTCAAAGACCGATTAAAATCGCCTGCGACACGTTTATCCATAGGGCAACAACAACGATTGTGTTTAGCAAGAGGACTTGCTATTGAACCCGAAATCATTTTGGGTGACGAGCCAACCTCAGCATTGGATCCCATTTCTACACAACATATAGAAGAATTGTTTTTGCAGCTTAAGGACAAATATACCATTGTATTGGTAACACATATCCTTCGACAAGCACGCAGGGTTTCTGACTATATTGGTTTTGTGTATATGGGTGAAATTATTGAATTTGGTCCTACCGAGGAAATATTATTAAACCCGAAAGAAAAATTGACTAAGGACTATGTAAAAGGTTTTTTGAGTTAGATTGTAGCGTTAAAATCCACAGTTTTGTATTTAAAATTAACATATTGATTATAAGTTATTTAACTTATAAAAAAGTGCGTTTATCGTAACTTTAATAGAAAACAAAGCCATGAAAAATTTTGCAATTCAACTCGTGTGGTTTACCACTTTGTATGTATTTATTTTTGCCGGTTTATGTCAATTCAACATCCCATTAGCGGTATTAATCAGTTTACTCATTTTTGGACATTTACTAATACTCTTTATGGTTTATACGGTTCTCAAAGATAAATACACCACTACAAAAACCTTTAAAGACTGGTATGAAGATCATCCCATGGACACTTTGGATGAGTAGAAACACCATTAGTTTCATTAAAGGTATTGATGTAAGAATGCGGCTCAGCTGCTGCTATTTTTGCTATAGGAATAATGGAAGAAGGCATTAAAGTTTCACTACATGCCTTCTTCCTTTTTTTATTGCAAAGATCAAAAATTAACGTACTTTACTTTTTAATACAAAACGATGCAGCAACTTCGGAAAAAAGCGTTTTAAATAAATGCCTAAAACTTCTTTTCCACCAATATAAGCCTCAAATTTATTAGCCTCTACAGCCTTAACTAGTTTTTTAGCAAAGACGCTAACTTCCATTCCGTTTAAGGTTGCAGTATCATCCTTATTTTGTTTTGTACCATCTCCTGTGAGTGCATTTATAGCCACATTAGTTTGAATAAAACCAGGGCAAATTAATGTTACATTGATATTATCTTTTTCATGCTCCATACGTAACACATCAAAAAAACCGTGTAAAGCATGTTTTGCACCACAATAACCGGAACGATATGGAGAGCCAAATTTCCCCATCAAACTGGTAATAGTTACAAAATGTCCTTTTTGATTTTGAATAAAATGAGGCAATAACGCCTTTGATAATGCTACAGTGCCAAGATAATCCACTTCAATCAATTTTTTATCCACTTCAAAGTCTGTTTCTACCAAAAGAGAACGTTGACTTACTCCCCCATTATTTATAAGAATATCAATTTTTCCAAAAAAAGAAATTGCATTGGCTACCTGTTTTTTGGCATTATCAAAATCCGACAAATCAAATGGTAAAACAACCACTTCAGAATTCGCACATTTGGATTTTACCCGTTCTAAGTTTTCAATATTACGCGCCGATGGAATGAGTTTACAATTGCGGCCTGATAACTCATAGGCCAAAGCCTTTCCTATACCACTTGAAGCTCCTGTTATCCAAACTACCTTGTTATTTATGGAATCCATTTTTCTTATAAAAGTAAAAAAGTTTATCGAGTTATTACTAACTCAATAAACTTTCTGAAAACATTGTAGAAATAAAAACTATTTCTCTCTAATATAGATATCTATTGGCACTCCTGAAAAGTCCCAGTTGTCACGAATTTTATTTTCAAGATAACGTTTGTACGGTTCTTTTACGTATTGTGGCATATTGGCAAAAAACACAAACTGAGGCGTTGGTGTTGGTAATTGCATACAATATTTAATTTTTACATATTTCCCTTTTGTTGCTGGTGGCGGGTATGCTTCAATCACTTTCAACATGTATTCGTTGAATTTTGAAGTAGCAATACGTTGTTGTCTGCTTTCGTACACTTTTACCGTAGCTTCTAATGCTTTCAATAAACGTTGTTTTGTTAATGCAGATACAAAAAGAATAGGCACATCCGTAAATGGCATTAATTCTTCTCTAATTTTATCTTCATAATCTCTAGTAGACATGGTTTCTTTTTCAACTAAATCCCATTTGTTTACTAAGATCACAACCCCTTTTCTGTTTTTTTCAGCCAACCAAAAAATACTTTGATCCTGACCTTCAAATCCACGAGTAGCATCAATAATTAAAATACAAATATCAGCATGTTCAATGGCACGAACAGAACGCATTACAGAATAAAATTCTAAATCTTCCTTTACTTTAGCTTTACGACGGATTCCCGCTGTATCCACTAAATTGAATTCGAAACCAAAACGGTCAAATTTTGTATCAATAGAATCACGGGTTGTCCCCGCAATATCAGTAACTATATAACGATCTTTTCCAATCAATGCATTGATAAAACTTGACTTTCCAGCATTTGGACGACCTACAACTGCAAAACGAGGTAATGCAATTTCCTCTTGCGTTGGTTCTGGTTTTATTGGGAATGCTTCAATTAAAGCATCTAATAAATCTCCAGTTCCACTTCCTGAAATACTTGCAAAAGTGTAATATTCCCCTAATCCTAGGTTGTAAAACTCAATAGCATCTTTTTCACGCATTGCGTTATCTACCTTATTTACAGCTAGCAAAACAGGCTTAGTCACTTTACGCAATAATCTCGCAACGGCATCATCCATTGGTGTGATCCCTTCTTCAACATCAACTACAAATATGATAACATCAGCCTCATCGATAGCCAATTCTACTTGTTTACGGATTTCGCCTTCAAAAACATCATCAGAACCACGTACATAACCTCCTGTATCAATTACAGAAAATTCCTTTCCATTCCATTCACTTTTACCATAGTTTCTGTCACGGGTAACTCCCGAAACTGAATCTACTATAGCTTCTCTTCTTTGTATCAGCCTATTAAAAAGGGTTGATTTCCCTACATTAGGTCTTCCTACTATCGCAACAATATTGTTCATAATATAAATTCAAATATTTTGCAAAGGTAGTGTAAAAAGCGTGAATATCAATTATTTTACTATATTAGCTATAATCAACCTTTTAACCCTTTAAAATCGATTAGATGGATACTGAAAATGAGATTACACTTCGTTTGCGTTTTCATAAAGATATTAAAGAAAACAGCGCTTCTCTACTTTTAAAATTCGAAAACTATTCTAAAATAAAATCAGATGATTTCACCATAAAAACAAGTGACAATCATATTTGGCTTGACATTATTGCGTCAAAAAGAAAATATTGGACCCCGCATCTGCATCTAGAATTAGAACCTAAAAGTGATTCCGAAACTCATATTAGAGGATTATATGGACCAGACCCTACACTTTGGACCTTCTTCATGTTTCTCCATTTTATAATTGCAGGTATATTTCTAATTTTTTGTGCGATTGCTTATTCGGACTATATTTTAAAAAATTCCATTACTTTAGATTTGATTATCATCACGTTGATGACTTTCTTTTGGTTTTTCCTATATTATCTAGCTAAATCCATTCGGAAAAAAGGACATCCGCAAATGAACGAATTGGAAAATTATTTTAATACCATTTTAGAATCGTAATAAAAATAAAAAAGCCCCGATACAATCACTAAAGATCGTATCGGGGCTTTTAATATAACTTCAATAAAACTATTGATTGTAACCAAAACGTTTTAACATATTGGCATTGCTTCTCCAGTTTTTATTTACCTTCACATATAGTTCAATATGTATTTGTTTTCCAAAAAACTTCTCTAAATCAGCACGAGAATCCATCCCCACTTTCTTTAAAGCGGCTCCTTTGTGACCTATTACAATTCCTTTTTGAGTTTCGCGCTCCACCATAATCAAAGAACGGATTCTAATGATGTTCTCATCCTCAAAAAACTCTTCGGTTACAATTTCTACCGCATAAGGAATTTCTTTGCTGTAATTCAATAAGATTTTTTCACGAATAGTCTCGTTAACGAAAAAACGTTCCGGTTTATCCGTTAATTGATCTTTTGGATAATAAGCTGGTGATTCTGGTAAAAGAGTAATTATTCTTTGGAAAACTTCAGGAACATTAAAGTTTTGCAATGCTGATATTGGAAAAATTTCGGCATTAGGTACTTTTTCAGCCCAGAAAGCTACTTGTTCTTCTAATTTTTCTTGATTAGAAGTATCTATTTTATTCAATAATAATAGTACTGGAATTTTGGCGTGGATGATTTTATTGAAAAAAGCTTCATCTTTCAAATCTTGCTCTCCTATTTCGACCATGTAAATCAAAATATCAGCATCTTCAAATGCTGACTTTACGAAGTTCATCATCGATTCCTGCATTTCGTATGCTGGCTTAATGATTCCAGGAGTATCCGATAAAATCATTTGAAAATCTTCTCCGTTTACAATCCCTAAAATTCTGTGACGTGTTGTTTGTGCTTTGGAAGTAATGATTGATAACCTTTCTCCAACAAAGGCATTCATCAAAGTTGATTTACCAACATTTGGATTTCCAATGATATTTACAAAACCTGCTTTATGTGACATTTAATATGTATTTATTTTGCAAAGGTAGTTATATCAAGTCAATAGATGAAATAAAACATTTTTTTAAATTTATCTTGCAAATACCAAATTTCGTTGTACCTTTGCACCCGAAACAACGCGGGATAGAGCAGTAGGCAGCTCGTCGGGCTCATAACCCGAAGGTCACAGGTTCGAGTCCTGTTCCCGCTACTAAGTTAATTTTATTGAGATTACAAACGCACATCGCGGGATAGAGCAGTAGGCAGCTCGTCGGGCTCATAACCCGAAGGTCACTGGTTCGAGTCCAGTTCCCGCTACTAAGAAAGCTTCCTAGAAATAGGAGGCTTTTTTCTATTTAAGACGACAATAGCCTGAACATCCTAGTCAATCCCCTCAGTAACTTTTATTATTTAATCGCTTTTTTAAGCTTATCTAAAGAATCATCATTCCATAACTTGATTTGATCTATTGCTAAACCCGCAATTGCCAAAGCGCCTTTTTTACTTAAATGGGTATCATCTGATTTTCCTTCTGGGTAATATGGAATCTCTCCTGGTTTGAAATGTAAATGCAACCCTTTTGATTTTTCGGAACCATATGAAGCTTCTAATAATTCGGAATAATATTCTAAATCTACAAAAGGTACTTTATATTCTTGTGCTACCAGACGAGTTTCTAATGGATAATCACCATGCGTCCCAACTAAAACCCCATTCTCATTAAAATTCCTCCTTGCAATTGATGAAAACAAAATTGGAACTGCTGTAATAGTATTCCCAGGTGGAGGTTATTCACATTTAGCAATAAATAAAGAAGGGAATAAAGTTGCAGAATGGTTAAATACAATGGGGATAACAGCCTATGTATTAAAATATAGGTTACCAACTGATCAAATAATGAAAGATAAAACTACTGGACCATTGCAAGATGCACAAGAAGCAATACGGTACGTGAGACGAAATGCTGCTAAATAGAATATAAATAAAAATAAAATTGGAATTATTGGATTTTCTGCTGGAGGACATTTAGCCTCAACACTAGCTACACATTATAATGAAAAGGTTTATCAATCAACAGACACTACAAATGCTCGTCCAAACTTTTCCCTCTTAATTTACCCAGTAATTTCTATGAATAGTGAGATTACTCATCTAGGCTCACAAACTAATTTATTAGGAAATCAAGCTTCAGCATCATCAATAGAGAAGTTCTCCAATGAGTTACAAGTAACGTCCGAAACTCCAGAGGCTTTTCTTGTCCACGCATCGGATGACACAGTGGTATCAGCAAAAAATAGCATTGTTTATTATGAAGCTTTAATTAAACATAAAGTTCCAGCGGAGCTCCATTTATATGAGAAAGGTGGCCATGGTTTTGGATTGGGTAAAGAACACAGCAGTAAATATTGGACGACTGACTGTCAAAATTGGCTAAAAGAACACAAATATGTTGATTAGAAAAAGTTTCTTTCAAAAAAAAAACCTGTGATGTTTTACATCACAGGTTAAACTAACTAAATTTATCACAAAAACTTATTTTAAAACAACCAAATTTTATAATATATTTTTAATCTTCAGATACTAATGGTCTTTCAACATCCATTTTTACATCTAATAGTACTGCAACACCTTTATCATTAACCATTGTCATATTTAAAGTATCTAATACTGCCAATTTTCTTGATGTTAAACCACTAAACATATTGTATGAAATATTCATTTCTTTTAGATTATTTAATTTCTCTAAATCGAAAGGAACTTGTCCATCCATATTATTTTCAAATAAGCTAAGGTTTTCTAAATTTTCTAAATTCGCAACATTAACACTTAATTTCCCAACTATTTTATTACTATTTAAAAGCAAAACTTTTAATGTTTTTACTTCATAAAGAGAGTTAGGTATTTGACCTTCAATTTCATTATTAAAAACGGCTAAAGTTTCTAAAGATTTTAAATTCCCAATTTGAGAAGGCAATTCACCAGAAATTCTATTCATGTAAAGTTCAAGATCTTTTAAATTATTCATTTCACAAATAGTAGCTGGTATAATTCCAGTCAATTTATTAAACGAAAGATCAAGTACTTTAAGTTCTTTTAAATTTTCCAAAGCATAAGGTATACTTCCAGAAATATTATTTTTATGTAAATTTAATTCTTGCAAATTGACTAAGCTTGAAATTTCACTAGGAATTTCACCAACTAAGTTATTATCAGATAAATTGATTGCAATTACTTTGTCTCCATCCAATTTGACACCATACCAAGTAGAAATTGGGGTATTTAAATCCCATTTTGTAGTCCAATTGTCTCCATTAGTTGCTTTATACAATTTCAACAGCACTGCCTTATCAGAAAAAGAAACATCTGCCATCATCGAAAATGATGTTAAAACAGTTAAAAGTAGAGTTAAAATATTTTTCATAATAATTGGGGTATTACTTATTTGATAGAATAAAAGTACATACAAAGGAGTTTATCAACAAATAAAATCGATGAAATACATCAATTGTAATTATAATGGTATAATATTCCTACAAAAAAATGAATTATTATTAATAAAAAAAATATTACATTTGAAATATCAACTTTAAATATAACTTTATGGAAATTAACTTTTTAGCACTTGTTGTTGCTGCAATTTCAACATTACTAGTCGGTTTTGTATGGTATCATCCAAAAGTTTTTGGAACAATATGGATGAAAGAGTCAGGAATGACCGAAGACAAAATGAAAGGCGGCAATATGGCCTTGATTTTTGGCATGGCCGTTTTTTATGCTTTTTTAATTGCTATGGTCCTTCAAACCCTAACCATTCATCAATTTGGAGCCTTAAGTATGGTTGGCGGTGACGCTACAATTGCAAAACCATCTTACACAGCATTTATGGCAGATTACGGAACAGCATTTAGAACTTTTAAACATGGAGCGTTACATGGTTTCATTTCGGGACTTTTTCTTGCGTTACCCATTATTGGAACAAATGCACTTTTTGAAAGAAAAAGCTACAAGTACACGTTAGTAAGTGGTGGTTTTTGGATAGTATGTTTTATGCTAATGGGCGGAATTATTTGTGCTTGGAAATAAAAACTAAATATTCTACTCTCTATTAAAATCTCATTTCATAAAAAAATGAAATGAGATTTTTTTTTAAAAAAGCTGTTCGATTGAATTAGCTAATTCAAAATCTTTATCAGTAAGTCCGTTGGCACTATGTGTTGATAATCTAATATCTACTTTATTATACACATTAAACCACTCTGGATGATGATTTTGTTTCTCAGCCAGCAATCCAACTTGAACAATAAACCCTAGCGCTTCACTAAAATTTTTAAAAATAAAATTTTTCTCAATTGCTTCATTTTTAAAAAACCAACCTTTTATTTCTCTCAATTTAGGTTGAGCTGTTTCTTCATTGTACTTTTCCATAACAATATGTTTTTATTAAAATTAGTTAAAATTTATATAATCTCTTTCTCATTTAACTTTATATATTAATTTAGACAAATACTAATTAACTATCTATTGGGCTCTAACTTTTCATTTCAAATCTATTCTTCCTCAAAAAATCTACCTATTGGCTGGGATTCATTAGTTGTTGACAACATCTTTCTTTCAAGTGATTATTTATCTGTTCTAGAATCATCCGCCCCTACAAATATGGATTGCCATTTTATTGGTTTGTTTCAAGACCAAGAATTAATTGGCGCGGCTTTGTCACAATTTATTAATTTAAGTGAGGTAAGTTCCTTTGGAGAAAGAGATCATTGTTTAAAAACGGTGATTCGGAATTTAGTTTTTAAAAATCTTAGTTCGAAAGTATTGGTGATTGGAAACAATATGCTTACTGGTCAAAACAGTTACTGCTTTAATGAAAAATTACCTGTAACTGAAGGCTTAATTTTATTAGAAAAAGCATCCGAGGAATTAAAGAAAATCTTCAAAAAAAAGGGATTAAAAATACATCTCACCATTTTTAAAGATTTTGCAAATCAAGAAATTCAAAATTTTAAAATTCCTGAGTACAATTCTTTTTTCAACTTTTCCACACAACCAAATATGGTTTTTTCTATTCAAGAATCATGGAATATATTTGATGATTATATCAATGATTTATCCAAAAAATATAGAGATCAATACAAGAGAGCAAGAAAAAAAGCAACAACTATTACTAAGAAAAAATTATCTCTAGAAGAAATAAAAGAATACAATATAAGAATACATGAGTTATATATGAATGTAGCAAAGAACGCACCTTTTAATACTTTTTATTTGCCTGAAAATCATTTTGAAGAATTTAAAAAAGCACTAAAAGACCAGTTTCTTTTTTACGGTTATTTTATTGATAATGAATTAATCGGATTTAATACCTTAATAAAAAATGGCAAAGACATTGACACCTATTTCTTGGGATATGATGAGAAGCACCAACGTGAAAAAATGTTATATCTCAATATGTTGTATGATATGATTGGTTATTCAATCAATAAAGGATACAAACGAATCATTTTTGCAAGAACAGCTTTAGAAATAAAAAGTTCGGTAGGCGCAAAACCAATTAAAATGTATGGTTTAATGAAACATAGCAATCCTTTTATTAATTTATTTGTTTCAAAAACGTTTAGTTATTTTGAACCTGTAATGGAATGGAAAGAAAGAAACCCATTTAAATAATAGAAATATTATGGAATAGCTACCCTCATTTTTTGAGCAGAAATTGAAATATTAAGTTCCGTTTCTAACCCATAATATTCTCCGTCAATTTGAAAACTTACTGGCCTATCCGTTTTGATTATGGCTTTGTCCGTTGAAATAATCTCAATGTCTTCGGTATCTAATGGTAAATTCCCTGTAATAATTTTGCCAAAAACAAGCAAATCTAAATTTTTTATAATTACCAATTCAAATTTACCATCATTCATCAGTCCGTTTGGATTTATAGTCACTCCTGTTCCATATTTTTGAGAATTAGCAACAACAATCATTTGTGCTAAACAGTCAAACTTTTTTCCATTTGCCTCTATTGTTGCATTAAAAGGATCTTCTCTATCAATCAAAGTATTAAATGCTTGCAAAGCATAGCCCCATTTACCATGCAGCGCATTATTTTCATAGTTTTTAATAAGTGAAGCATTCAACCCTAAGTCACTTAAATGCAAACTTTTTTTACCGTTTATTACAACTATATCTATTTCTACATAATCATTATGAAAACATATCGTTAAATTCTCCTCAAGAGTCTTTGGTAAATTTAAATCGGTTGCTAATCCATTTGCTGATCCTGCAGGTAAAATTCCAAAAATAACTTCAGCATTTTCTAATGCTTCCACTGCTAACTTTATAGTACCATCTCCTCCAGCTACAATTATTCTTTCTGGTTTGAATGTATTATAAATTTCTTTAATCTTTTTGCTATCAGCATCCCCTGTTGTTTCATATAATACAAAGTTAAGGTTTTCCTTAGCGGCATAAAGTGCAGTTGCCTCTATAAATTCTGATTTGTCAATTCCTCCTGACACAGGATTAGTAATCATTACGATATTCTTTTTCAAAGTTTTATTGCTTTTATTGCTTAAAAATAATTAATTTTCAACTTACTTCAAAAGTACTACAAAATGAGACCTGTTTTAAAATTATATCGTGGTTATGCAAATGAGCAAGAGTTAATTGTGATGGGGCATGTTTTCAAGCCTACAAAAAAGAAAGATTATGACTTTCTTTCAAAAAACTTCAAAAACGCAAGCTCGGTAATCAGTATGTTCAGAATAAAAACAATGGCAAATGCCGATGTTTATTTGACCCATAACAATACCAAAATTCACACAAAAACATTAATAGACGGCTATTTTAAATTTTGTATTCCATTAGATCAAAACATTCATTATGGTTGGATTGATTATGAAGTGAGTATTATTCACGAAACGCATACCATTACAAGTAAGGAGAGCTTCATTCGACCATTCAAAGGAAATCTTGGAATTATTTCAGATATTGATGATACTTTTTTAGTTTCTTACACGATTAATCCACTCAAAAAACTATATCACCTTTTATTTAGAAATGTAAATACCAGAAAAATTTTCGCAGATGTAGCCCAGCATTATCAAGCCTTAAGCACTGCTGGAAGAAAAAACAATGAAGAACTAAATGCTTTTTTTTATGTTTCTAGTAGTGAATGGAACTTATATCGTTTCCTAGTGAAATTTACAGACATCCACAAATTACCAAAAGCTGTTTTATTATTAAAAGACATTAAAACAAGTTTGACTAACTTTTTTTGGACTGGACGTGGAGGTCATAATCATAAATTTGACAAAATAAAACATGTTTTAGAATTCTATCCAAATCTAAAATATGTCTTAATTGGTGATGATTCTCAACATGATCCATTTCTTTACGAAGCTATTAGTAAAATTTTCCCTTTAACCGTTAAGGTTATTTACATTCGGCAAACGGGCAAACATAAGAAAACTAAGGTGATTAAAGCCTTAACTAATCTAGAAACCTTAAATATTTCCGTTTGCTATTTTAAAACTAGTACTGAAGCAATTGCTCATTCAAAAAAAATAGGGTTAATTGATTAACGAATAGTCTTCAAATTCATACACTTATAGCCCAGATAGGAATGAAAATCCTTTCCATAAAAAAAATCCTTTTTTACAACTGAGGCAGAGCGACCAAAGGAAGCTCCTGCTACAGTTTTGTAAAAAAAGATTTTTTGTGGAAAGATTGTAATGAATAGCTGGATTGGCTACAAATTATCTATTTCTTCTTGTACGTTTTCCCAGTCAGCTAATAATTTATCTAACTCGGCTTTCTTTTTATTGTAGGCTGTAAAAAACTTAGCATCTTCTATGTGTTTGTCATAATTAGAAGCAAGCATTTTATCATCATTTTGAATGTCTTTTTCCAATTGCTTTATTTGGCTTTCGACTTTACTCAAGCGATTCTGTAACGATTTCCCTTTCTTTTGATCTTCGTATGATGCTTTATTACTTTCTTTAGGTGCTGCAGCTTTTTGAGCATCTTTTTTCTCGACTTCACGCATATTCTCTAAATTGCGTTGCTCCAAGAAATAGTTTATATCACCCAAATATTCCTTTATCTTTTGATCTTTGAACTCATAAACAAGATTTGACATTCCCTGTAAGAAATCTCTATCGTGAGAAACCAAAAGTAAGGTCCCTCCAAATTTTTGTAAGGCTGCCTTTAGCACATTCTTAGATTTAATATCCAGGTGATTCGTAGGCTCATCCATCAGCAAAACATTGATGGGCTGTAATAACAATTTACATAGTGCCAAACGGTTTCTTTCTCCTCCTGAAAGCACTTTTACCTTTTTCTCTACATCATCACCACGAAATAAGAACGAGCCTAACATGTCACGGACCTTCATTCGGTTCGTATCGGCAGCGGCATCTTCCATAGTTTGAAGTAACGTAATTTCTCCGTCTAAGTATTCTGCTTGGTTTTGGGCAAAATAACCCAATTGTACATTGTGTCCTAATTTAATAGTACCATCGTACTCAAATTCGTCAACTATCGCTTTGATAAAAGTTGATTTTCCTTGTCCGTTTTGACCAACAAAAGCAATTTTACTTCCTCTTTCAACTAATAAATTAATATCTTTTAAGATGGTTTTATCACCATAACTTTTGGTTACGTTTTCAGCTTCAACTACTACTCTACCTGGCTCTTTGGAAACTGGAAAAGTGATGTTCATCACCGAATTATCATCTTCATCTACTTCAATACGTTCAATCTTATCTAATTTCTTAATCATAGACTGCGCCATAGAAGCTTTAGAAGCTTTGGCACGGAATTTCTCAATTAATTTTTCTGTTTCTTCAATTTTTTTCGCTTGATTCTTTTGTGTGGCCAATTGTTTCTCGCGAATTTCATGACGCAATTCTAAATATTGAGAATAAGGCTTGTTAAAATCATACGCTTTTCCTAACGAAATTTCGATCGTTCTGTTGGTTACATTATCCAAAAACATTTTATCGTGCGAAACAATAACAACAACTCCAGGGTAATTACGTAAGAAACTCTCTAACCAAATGATACTTTCGATATCCAAGTGATTGGTAGGCTCATCGAGTAACAATACATCATTAGCTTGTAATAATAATTTGGCTAATTCGATACGCATTCTCCAACCTCCAGAAAAAGTTTCTGTTTGATTATTAAAAACTTCTCTTTTAAAACCAAGACCAAGAAGAATTTTCTCCGTATCTCCCACGTAATTATAACCACCCAACAATTCAAAGCGATGCGTATAATCCGATAAATCTTCAATTATTTTTGAATATTCTTCACTTTCATAATCAGTACGAGTGACCAATAAGTGATTAATTTCTTCTAATTTTTTTTCTACAATTTTAATATCTATAAAAGCTTCATAGGCTTCTTCTAGAACTGTACGTCCTTGCTCAAAATCAATGTCTTGACGCAAAAAACCCATCCTAACATCTTTTTCTTGAGAAATCACACCTGTGTCAGGAAGAAAATCTCCTGCTAACATTTTTAGCATGGTCGATTTACCTGCACCATTCTTTCCAACAAGACCTACTCGATCTCCAGCTCCAAGACGAAATGTTACTTCTTCAAATAAATAAGTACCTCCGAATGAAACGGATAAATTGTGTATATTAAGCATGTATTATGAGTTTATTCCTTTTTGAATTTGTAAATTTACAACTTCCAGAAAAGGAAAAATTAAATTTTTTGCAAATGTTAAAAAAAGGATCCAAATTATATAGCATTTTAACAGGAACTTGTCCTAAATGTCAGAAAGAGAGCATGTATTTAGATCAAAACGTGCTGCATTTGGGCAATATTTTAAAAATGAATGAAAAATGCAGTCATTGTGGTCTAAAATATCAAATTGAACCCTCCTTCTTTTATGGAGCTATGTACGTTAGTTATGGACTAAATGTAGCTACAGGAATTGCTGCCTTTATAGTTTCCTATTTAATTTTTGGCTCCTCTTTAAAAGTGGCTTTTATAGCTATAATAGCATCTATTATTATATTATTTCCATTTATATTAAGATGGTCAAGAAATATCTATATTAATATGTTTGTTTCTTACGATCCAAATTTTAAAGCTTAATACTTATTGTTTTTTAGGTTTAAACCGATTTATATTAATAACTGTATCTAAAGGTATTCCTTCTTCAATATTTTCAAATAAAGCTTTTGCCATTGCAGGTCCTAGCATTACGCCACGAGTCCCTAGTCCATTAAGAATATGCATTGAATTGTGCTCTGAATGTGTTCCTACCAAAGGTCTTCTATCTTTTACTGTAGGTCGTACACCAGCAAAGTGTTCCACAATTTCAAAATCACAGGTAATAATTTCTTTTATTCTGTCTATTAACTCCTGCTTGCCTTCTTCTGTAGGCAAATCTGTTTTGTCTTTCCAATTATAAGTGGCACCTACTTTAAACAAGTCTCCGCCTAGTGGTAAAATAAAAACACTAGTATTAATTATTACATCTAAGTTTAATTGTGGCGCTTTGATGATAAACAACTCCCCTTTTGTACCATCTAACGGCAAGTGGTTAAAGAAAGGATTTGCATGCATACCAAATCCCTCAGCAAAGATTATATTCTTAGCTTGGATATCTTTATAACTAACACCTTCATTATGGATGACTAAAGAATCATAATCAAAGGATTCGCACAAAAATAAATTATGCTCCATTAGATAAGCTCTATATTTTTCTAATAACAAAGCTGTATCAATATATCCAGTATGAAGTACTTCGCCATAATTATAAGGTGAGTGAATTCCAGAAAATTGGGTTGTAATTATATTTGGAGACAAGAAAGGAGATAAAGCTTCTTTATCCGAAGCTGTAAACCAATTATTTTGTTCTTCTATAGAAAAAAACTTTCTTAGAATTGGCTTTTTAAAATCGAATTGTATTTTAAGTTTCTTTTCAATAACAGAATAAAAGCTTTCCATCAATACTAATTGTTCCTGAGCACACCAAACTTCACTAAATCGTTTTAAAATAACAGGATTGTATAATCCCCCAGCAATTCTAGATGAATTTTGAGAATAATTATCCAGAACCAAAATTGACTTATGATGCTTTAGAGCCATTTCGGAAAATGATATTCCTGCTAATCCAGAACCAACAATTAAATAATCAATCATATTAAAAAATGAATTTTAGAATAAAATACAAAGTACGTGTATTAAAAAATAAAACTAAGTCAGCTATAAATAAAAAACTCTTGCTTTACAGCAAGAGTTCTAATATTAACTAATAAATGAAATTAGTAATTCCACATATCAGATTCGAAATCACGTATCTTTTCTTTAACTCTTTCCGATTCCAACAATTGATTTTGAGCGTTATCTTTCATGTATTCAGCAATAGATCTATCACCATATACATTTTCTTCTTTATAGATAACACTATTAAAACGCCTTGAATTTAAAATTTGATCAAAAGAAATAGGCATGGCAGAATTCACGTCGTTAAATGCTTTTGCTTCATGCAAAACCTCTCTAGCCGACGGAAAAAAGATCCAAAATAATTCAATATAATCTTTTTCATCATTATTCATAGTGTACACATCAGGAGTCACAGGACAAATACCTAAAAGACGATATTTTAATTCACTTTGACGTTTATCAAAATACCAATATCCTTTAATCTTGTATTGTGTTACATCTTGAGCTGTTAAATCAGATCTCAAAATATACTCAGGAGAAACCTGTGATCCAGCATTTATTTGCTCCCTACCAGCATCCGTAGTATCAACTCTTGTTAAAGAAGATTGAATGTCTTTAAAAGATTTCTTAGTATTAAAATAACTATCAGAATAGACGTCACTAATTGCACCGCTTCTAATTGCTTTTGTCAAAACATCATATAAAGAACGTCTATCAGAACCAATGTTAGCAGTATCAATAGGAAAGTATAAAGCGAAGTTGATTTTCTCGCTTAAATCAATAATTTCCCAAGTCGTCTTACCCATTAATACATCTCTATCATGAACGTAACCATAGGCCAAAGGCTTATCATTATCAGAAATAAGCTGAGCAGCAGTTTTAAGACCTATTTCAGAAGGTGTTTTTGCATTTAGCAAATTAGATTGCGCAAAAGATGAAACACTTCCAGTAACGGAAATAATAACTAATAAAAATTTTCTCACATTCATCATGTTTTCATTATAAGATATTGAAGATGCCAATAAGGCAACCTACTTATTATTGTATTTCAAAAATAACCGGAGCAGTTCTAGGTAATAAATAACTACCAGCACCTACTAATTTTGTTTTAATTTCAGAAATGGTAACTTGATCTCCTCTTCCCGCTTTAGAAAGTACAGCTTTACATTGAGAATTTAATTTATCACCTTGTACAACTACTGTTGGCTGTCCAGTAACTTTTAAATTGAACCCTACAACATTTAACCCCACTTCAAAATCAAAATCTTCTAATTTAGCACCTATCGTTGCAATCTCAAGATTAGATTTAGGCCCTTTTACAACACCCGTTTCTCCTCTAATTGTTCCTGTTGGTCCTGGAATTCCTTTAATTCTAAATGTCTTTTTATCTGAAACTTTAGAACCATCAGGTAACGTACCTGTAACATTAATCACTACTTCATTCCCAGATGTAGGACTCATGCTAAATTTACCACCACCTGCAGAGCTTAATCCTGGAGCTGAAGCTGAAATTTTATCAGCAGAGATTCCAGCAAATGAAATAGTCATTGGATTAACAACACCTCTGTACACTACATTCATTTTATCCGCTGAAATGGTAGCCGATTTAGGTCTTGCAACAACCACATATTTGTCTTTAATTGCTAAACTTACTGTCTTCCCTCCCTCATCAAAATTAAACGAACCATTTATAGGATGTTCACCAATATTACCTGCTCCAAAAGAAAATTTAGCTTGACCAGCCATCGCTTGAATATTTGAACCATTCAATATAACTGATTTAGCCTGTAATGATGGATCAAATTTTCCTAATATAATTTTACCTGAAACTGCTTCACCTTGAAAGAATACTGATTTATCAAGAACTACAATTGGTTGATAAGCTGTAAGTGATGCAGCAGCAACCAAATCAGATTGAAACATTCCACTCATAATATCACTTTCTGTAGCCTTAATGTCAGCTTGCAATTGAGATATTTTAGTAATTGTAGCAATCAAAGGAAAACCTTTGTAGTTATAATCAATCCAATCTAAATTAGCACCTGCTTTTTCTGAATACACTGGTTTTGTAGCAAATCTAGCTTCTATTTTTGTCATTTCAGACTCTGCAATAGAACTACCTCCAATTTGCTTAATCTGAGCTGGATAACTATTTATTTTATCTAAAAATTCTTTACCTTGTTTAGAAACTTTATCTCCAGTAAAAAACATGCGATCTATTAAATCGCCCTTATCCATTTGTTCATAAGGCAAATTACCTTTAGCGTCTCTTTCAAAATTTTTAGTAACAGATGCTTTAATATTTTCTAAATAATCATTAAATTGTTTAGATAAAGCTCTTATCTTTTCAACTTTTACCTTTTTATCTCCAAATTGACCCGGCTGATCAACCGCTTTTTGCGCCAATTGTGCAAATGAGCCTTCATTTCTTTGATCTGTAATTGCATTTGATTCTACAATTTTAACATTTAAAATCCCAAAAGCAGATAAAACTTCTTTTGACATATTTAAAGCCAGCATTGCAATAAAAATTAAGTACATCAGATTTATCATCTTCTGTCTAGGGGTAAGTTTTCCTCCTGCCATATTTTCTACTAATTAGTTAGTTGTTTTTTTATAGTTCGAAACTAATTATCCCTTGTTATTCATTGCAGAAAGCATTCCACCATAAACATTGTTCAATGACGACAAATTTGTAGTCAATGACTGCATTTGCTCTTTTAATTTCAAGTTGTTTTCGACAACTTCTTCATTAATTTGGGCATTTCTTGACGCACTTTGCAATTGTATTTTATATAAACTATTTAAAGATTCCATTTGAGCAGCAGCAAGAGTCAATTCTTCACTGTATTTCTTAGTTGATGCCATTGATTCAGCAGTTGGAGCAATACTTTTTGCAGCTGATTCGAAATTTTTAATGCTATTTCCTAAACTTGACATCAATTCCCCGTCAATTTTTGCATCTTTCAACATGGCATCTAATTTTTGAGAAAGTAAACCTTGAGCTTCAGCAACTGGAGCCTCTACTTTAGGTGCTTTCTTTTTTGCCTCACCATTTGCCAATTCTGGATATACTAAAGTCCAGTCTAATTCATTATCAACAGGTTCAAAAGCCGAAAGAGCAAAAATCCCAGCTTCAACCAACAATCCAATCGTTAACATTAAATTACCAGTTATAGGACCAAATTCTATGTGTGTTATTTTGAATAATGCTCCTACGATTACAACTGCAGCACCCATTCCATAACAGAAATTCATTGCTTTTTTGCTTAATATTGCCATAATTTAATTTTTTTTTAGGTAGTTAGTAGATTTGGTTTTTGTTTTTATTTATCTTTTAATTTTCTTACCGTTTCCGGTTGTTTCTAATCCCATGTAATCTTGAACAGTTCTGAATCCAATAAAACTTCTTGCAGAATCAGCATATTCAAAATCTCTAGTACTTACTTGTAGGAAATAAGCAACGTCTTTCCATGATCCTCCACGAACCACTTTACGTTTGTTTGAGCCATCCTGAACATTTGGGTTCATTGAAGAAACATATTCATAAGCATTTGGGTCATATGATGAATCAGTCCATTCCGAAACGTTTCCAGCCATGTTATACAAATTATAACCATTTGGCTCGTAAGATTTAGCTTCTACAGTATACAATGCCTGGTCAGCTGCATAATCCCCTCTATTTGGTTTAAAATTAGCAAGAAAACAACCTCTATCATTTTTAGTGTAAGGACCTCCCCAAGGGTAAGTACCTGACTCTAAACCACCTCTAGCTGAATATTCCCATTCTGCTTCCGTAGGCAATCTGAATGAATTGATTAAGTCGTGTCCTTTTTTCTTTGATTTGATATATGTATTTTTATTAAGTGTTCTCCAAGCACAAAAAGCTTTTGCTTGTGTCCATTTCACACCAACAACAGGATAATCTCCATATGCTTTATGCCAGAAATAATCATTATGCATTGGTTCATTGTAAGAATACGAAAAATCTTTAATCCAAACTGTTGTATCTGGATATACTTTTACTTCTTCTGTTTTAATAAAATCTTTTCTTTTTCCAACTTTAGCTTTAGCTGCGGCCTGAATATCCATCCAAGAGTAACGGAATTTAAGCTTATCTACATCAATAGTCCTTAAACCATTATAAGAAGCCGCTAAGGGCAAATACATCGAGTCCATTACTTCAACGTAATATTCGTCAGGATATAACTTAGTATCTTTAATTAATTTTACTTTTCTATTTAATCTTCTACCAGCATAAGGATCGTCGTCCGTACCTATACTGTAATAGTTATCGTACATATACTTATCATACGCAGTCATTTTTTCCGGATCAGAATCATTAAAAGCAAAATCACCTATACTTCCAGCATTTTTACCTTTTCCTTTTCCATCACCTGCTTTAATACCACTTTCATCTGCAAGAATAGCTAATCTTACTCTCATTGTAGAATCTTTTACCCATTCTACAAACTGACGGTATTCGCTATTGGTAATTTCAGTTTCATCCATATAAAAGGAACGAACAGTAACCGTTTTTGTTGGAGCATCTTGAATTGCAGCTACATCATCATCAGATTTACCCATTATAAATGCACCTCCAGGAACTAAAGTCATTCCATAAGGTTTTTCTGGATGCCATTTCCCTCCATTAATCCCTACCAATTCACCTTTGTCGCCTGATTTACCACAGCTTATTAATAGCGCCAAAATTGCCATAAATGCAATGAACTTCTTCATATAAATTCGGGTTAATTATTCATTATTATTTAAGTGTGTAAACCTATTTATTATTTTTTTAAAAAACAATTATTTTACACTAAACAACATTATTTTTTACAATAAAAATTCAGTAAGCTTAAAAACAATTTTTAAATACTGTTTTTACGCTGTGCCTTCCACCATCTTTCAGGTAATTCCTGATTACATGCCCCTATATATTCATCATAAGAACATGGTAATAACGTATTTCTTTTCAATTTATTATTCCCATTTGAAATAAATGGAATTTCAATCCACCATCTATCCGTCTTATCACTTTTATAAAAAACTAAAACTTCTTCTTCAGATGGAACTATATATTTTATATAATTTTCTCTACTTCCAAAAGGATATTCATTAGAACGATAATGAAACCCTTCAATAAAATACCAAATAATTTGTGCAACTAATACTGATTCCTGTACAGAATTATTATGATTAAATATCCCAAACATGGATACTTTATCACTTATACCAGCATACCTTGACAAGGAACAAATCTCTTTTCCATTAAAACCATTAGGCGTAAATATACTGAAATTTCCTGAATCTGAGGACTTTACAGAATTCAAATCAAGGCTAACGATGTCAGCATCCCTAAAAACGGGTTCAGCCAAAGCTATATTATTAGAAATTTCACCCAAGCGATATCCATCAAAAAATAGCTTTTCAACTAAATCTATCTCTTCTTGAGAATTATAATAGGTTTGATATCCTATATTACAATAATTAAAGAGATTATTAGGTTCGTCAATTATTATCTTGGTCAAATAAGAATTTGAAGATGTTTCTTCATTTTCTTTTCCAAAATCAAATTTACTATCTATAGAAACTAGGTTAACCATTTGTTCTAATTCGTCATATGCTCTATATAAGGCATAGGTCAAATCTTGAGAACCTCCTATAACAATTGGAATAATTTTATTTTTTATCAAATTAGAAACTACTTTACGTAAAGCAAAATAAGTATCGGTAATCGTATCTCCGGCAAGAATATCTCCTAAATCCGCAATTGAAGCGTCCCAATTTCCCGGAAACATACTGTACAATTCTTTTCGAATAGCCATTATATCCACTTCCGAAAATGCAGTATCGCTTCCGCGATTTTCCAGTACACCAATCACAGCGATATTAATTTTATTTAAATCCGGAAATTGATCTTTAGTGTGAAAAACAATTTTACTTCCCAATTGCTGAGAAGACAACTTTTCCAAAAAATCACTATCAATGGGTTTTAAAAAATCAAATTCCATTTTATTTCTTTTTTACAACAGGTTTCTTAATAGCAACTTTTTTCACAACTACCTTTTTAGCTGGAGCTTTTTTAGCTGCTGCCTTTTTAGCTGGTGTTTTCTTAGCAATCATCTCTTGAACTTCTTCCAAAGTTAATTTAGTAGCATCTACGTCCTTACTCAGTTCAATTTTAATTTTTCCTTTAGTAATAACGGAACGACCCCAACGTGCTTTTTCAACTAAAATCCCTTCTTCAACCCAGTTGTGTAATACCTTGTCGATATTTTTCTGTAATTTATCTTCAATCAATGCTTCTATGTCCGATTGCGATAAATTATCAAAATTATATTTTTTACTTACATTAATAAATAAACCATTCCATTTTATAAAAGGACCAAAACGGCCAGTTCCTTTTTGAACTCCTTCTCCTTTATAAACAGCTATTGGAGCGTCAGCAATTGCTTTTTCGTCAATTAACTCTTGCGCTCTTTTAAAATCAACGTCAAGTGGATTCTCTCCTTTTGGCAAAGATACAAATGCAGCACCATGACGAATATAGGGACCAAAACGACCATTACTCACTTCGACCTCTTCTCCTTTGTATTCTCCTAAATTTTTAGGAAGCAAAAATAAATTTAATGCTTCTTCTAAATTTATATTTCCTATATTTTGGTCTGCCATCAAACTAGCAAACTTTTTCTCTTCATCATCTGCAGCTCCAATTTGAGCCATAGGTCCAAACTTTCCTAAACGAACAGAAACTGGCTTTCCACTTTTTGGATCTGTTCCTAAAATTCGCTCTCCACTTTCTCTTTCAGCATTTGCCTCTACATCTTTAACTATTGGATGAAATTGATCGTAGAATTCTTTCATCATTACTGCCCAATCAACATTTCCTTCTGCAATTTCATCAAAATCCTGTTCAACTTTGGCGGTAAAGTTGTAATCTAATATGTTTCCAAAATTCTTAACCAAGAAATCAGTAACAATAGTTCCAATATCTGTTGGCACTAATTTTCCCTTATCTGAACCGGTATTTTCTTTAAGTAACTTCTCTCCTACTTTATTTGATTGCAAAGTAAGTTGAGTATAATTACGCTCCTGACCGTCAAGATTTCCTTTCTCTACATAGTTTCTATTTATAATTGTAGAAATAGTTGGAGCATAAGTAGATGGGCGCCCAATCCCTAGTTCTTCTAATTTTTTTACTAAAGAAGCTTCAGTATAACGAGCTGGTGGTCTTGAATATCTTTCTGTAGCAGTGATGTAGTTATTTAATAACTTTTCATTGACTTTCATTGCAGGAAGCATTCCTTCTTGCTCCTCTTCATCGTCATCATGACCTTCAAGATATACTTTTAAAAACCCTTCAAATAGCAATACTTCACCAGAAGCTGTAAACAACTCTCCGTGATTATTAGCTTCAATTTTTACGTTTGTTCTTTCCAGTTGCGCATCACTCATTTGGGAAGCCAATGTTCTTTTCCAAATTAAGTCATACAATCGAGCTTGGTCTCTGTCAATATTTACAGTGTGTCTTGACATATCCGTAGGACGAATCGCCTCATGCGCTTCTTGAGCTCCTTTACTTTTATTGACAAAAGTACGAGGCTTAGAAAACTCCTTACCATAAGATTTAATAATTTCAGCTTGAGCCGCATCCATAGCATCCTTAGACAAGTTAACACTATCGGTTCTCATATAAGTGATAAGTCCAGCTTCGTATAAACGTTGTGCTAATTGCATAGTAATTCCAACTGGCAAGTACAACTTGCGTGCCGCTTCTTGTTGTAAAGTTGAAGTTGTAAACGGACCTGTTGGTGATTTTTTTGTCGGTTTCGTTTCTAAATCTGAAACCTTATAAGTAGAACCTACATTTTTATTTAAAAAATCTTCGGCTTCTTTTTTAGTATTGAAATTCTTAGGCAGCTTTGCTTTGAATGACTTTCCTGCTTCGTTAGTAAATTCTGCAACAACAGAATAAGTTGCAATTGAATTGTAATTTTGAATTTCTCTTTCACGCTCCACAATTAAACGAACGGATACTGATTGTACACGACCTGCTGAAAGTCCGCCTTTTATTTTTCTCCAAAGAACAGGAGATAATTCATAACCTACCAATCGATCTAAAACGCGACGTGCTTGCTGCGCATTCACTAAATTATAATCAATCTCGCGAGGATTATCAATTGCTTTTAAAATGGCATTTTTAGTAATCTCATGAAAAACAATACGCTTTGTTTTTTTTGCATCTAATTTTAATTCTTCCGATAAATGCCAAGAAATAGCTTCCCCCTCTCGATCCTCATCACTTGCTAACCAAACCATTTCGGCTTTTTTAGCCAATCCTTTTAGCTTGGTTACTAATGCTTTTTTATCAGCCGAAACTTCATATTTAGGTTTAAAACCATTCTCTACATCTACACCAATTTCCTTTGAAGGCAAGTCGGCAATATGCCCATAACTTGACTCTACTTGGAAATCACTTCCTAAAAATTTCTCGATTGTTTTTGCCTTTGCAGGTGACTCAACTATTACTAAATTCTTTGCCATTGCTCTATTTTTCTAGGACAAAAGTAGAAGTTTTTTTTAAATATTGGGCTTTTGAAAATTTTTAAAATATTTTTCATCCAAAAACTAATCCCTAAAACGGTAACTAATAACAATCATTAAAACCAATAAAATCAATTCTTTTACAACTAATACGTATACATTAATTAATAAGAATCATCCTTTTCCAGCAACGACAACATCAATACCAAATTCTTCTAGTTTTACTTTTGTTTCGTTATCAATACCACTATCCGTAATCAAAACGTCAATTTTATTTAAATTACAAATTTTACCAAACCCCCTAATATTCATTTTTGTAGAATCTGCTAACACGATAACTTTCTCAGCCACGTCAATCATCGCTTTATTAAGATGTGCCTCAAGAGCATTTGACGTACTCAAACCAAATTCTAAATGAAGACCATCCGTTCCTAGAAACAACTTATTACAAGAAAACTGACCTAAAGTGGCTTCTGCAATAGGCCCAACTGCCGAAGTCGAACTATTTCGAATATCTCCACCTAATTGAATTGTATCAATACTTGTATCTTTACAAAGCTCTAACGAAACCTTTAACGATGGCGTAAGGACTGTTAATTTATGAAAACCTTTAATAATACGTGATAAATAATGAATATTGGAACCCGACCCTAATATAATATAATCATTATTACTAATATACTTCAAGGCTTCTTCTGCAATTTGTTTTTTTTGCTCTACCTGCAACGTTTCCTTATCACTTACATCCCTTTCAAAAGCATAAATAGGCTGTTTACTAGCTCCTCCATGCGTACGATGCAAAAGTTTTTCGTTTTCCAAAAAATTTAAATCCTTTCGTATGGTTACGGTTGAAACATTATGTGTTTCACATAAATCAACCACATTCACATATCCTTTTTGATCTAATTCTTTAAGTATATCTTCTTGCCTTCTATTGATTATAGTCATAATATCTCTCCTGTTGCTTAATTTTGGTTATTTTTAAAGGTACAAAAATAAAATATATAAATAAATTTCATTTAAATAATTTTACCTTCATTTAATTTCATTATGTTTGTTATTCGAAAGTAATCGAAGCTACAAAACAACAAATATAACACACAATGAAACTATCCGAACAATTAACAAAACTAAAACAAACACCAGAATGGGATGTAATCATCATTGGTGGAGGGGCCAGCGGACTAGGAACTGCACTTGATGCTGCTAGCAGAGGGTACAAAACGATTTTAGTTGAAGCAGTAGATTTCGCAAAAGGCACCTCAAGTAGAAGTACTAAACTAGTTCACGGTGGTGTACGTTATCTTGAGCAAGGTGATATCTCTCTTGTAAGAGAAGCTCTTAAAGAAAGAGGTTTAATGGCCCAAAATGCTGGTCATCTTGTTAAAAACCAATCTTTCGTTATACCCAACTATAATTGGTGGGGCGGTTATTTTTACACTATAGGACTTACCATTTACGACATGTTAGCTGGTAAATTAAGCTTAGGCAAATCTAAATATATTTCAAAGAAAAGAACAATTGAGTTACTTCCCACAGTTGAACAAAAAGGATTAGTTAGTGGTGTTATCTATCAAGACGGTCAATTTGACGATTCACGTTTAGCCATCAATATTGGTCAGACCGCCGTGGAAAAAGGAGCCTGCCTTTTAAACTACACCAAAGTAGTTAACTTATTAAAGGACAGTAAAAACCAAGTTACTGGTGTGCAAGTAAAAAACCAAGAAACTGGAGAGGTATTTGAGTTAAAAGGAAAAGCGATCATAAACGCAACTGGAGTTTTTACTAATGCAATAATGAAACTAAACGATACTGTTTATAGAAAATACATTGTTCCAAGTCAAGGCATCCATCTTGTCTTTGACATATCGTTCCTACCTAGTGACTACGCATTGATGATTCCTAAAACAAGTGATGGACGTGTTTTATTTGCAGTGCCCTGGCATGATAAAATTGTAGTTGGAACAACTGATACACTAATCAAGAGTCACAGTTTAGAACCTATAGCATTAGAAAAAGAAATTGAATTCGTATTAGAGACAGCACAGCGATTCTTAGCAAAAAAGCCCACACGCGCAGATGTACTGTCCGTTTTTGCTGGATTAAGACCACTTGCAGCTCCAGAAAAAGAAGGAAAAAGCACGAAAGAAGTTTCACGAAGTCACAAAATAATTGTTTCTGAAACTGGATTAATCACTATCACAGGCGGAAAATGGACCACTTATAGAAAAATTGCTGAGGATATTATTGACAAAGCGATAACTGTAAGACATCTACCTAAAAAAGAATGTCAAACAGAACACATATCCATTCATGGAAATATTAAAACAAACACTGTTGATCGCGAAAACCACCTATACATATACGGAACTGATGCTCCTAAAATACTAGAATTACAAAATGAAGAACCCGAATTAAAACAAAAACTCCATCCAAATTATGATTATACCATGGCAGAAGTTGCATGGGCAATTCGCTATGAAATGGCAAGAACAGTTGACGATGTGCTTTCAAGAAGAGTACGCCTCTTATTTTTAGATGCTCGTGCAGCTATTGCCGTTTCAAAAAAAGTAGCTCAATTGATCGCTAAAGAACTTGGACACGATGAAGATTGGACAGAAAAACAAATAACCGAATTTAAGACTTTAGCCAACGGATTCCTTTTATCGGAATTTAAAATAAATTAATCTTTAACTATAAATGCCAACCATGCAAAATAAATTAATCCTTGCCCTCGACCAAGGGACAACATCATCAAGAGCAATCATCTTTAACCATAGTGGAGAAATAGTAAACATATCTCAAAAGTCATTTGAGCAAATATTCCCTAAACCAGGATGGGTTGAACACGATCCAAACGAAATTTGGTCTTCCCAAATTAGTGTTGCTGCCGAAGTCATTGCAAAAACAGGAATAAACGGAAAACAAATTGCTGCAATTGGCATTACAAATCAAAGAGAAACTACAATTGTCTGGGACAGAGAAACTAGCGAACCTATTTACAACGCAATTGTTTGGCAAGATCGAAGAACCGCAAAGTATTGTGATGAGTTAAAAGCAAAAGGACACGCAGAAATGATCCAGAAAAAGACCGGTTTAGTTTTAGATGCTTATTTTTCTGGGACAAAGGTAAAATGGATTTTAGACAATGTTCCTGGAGCGCGTGAAAAAGCGGAACAAGGAAAACTATGTTTTGGAACTGTAGACACATGGCTAATCTGGAAACTTACTCGTGGAGCCATGTTCATGACAGATGTTTCTAATGCCAGTCGAACATTATTATTAAACATCCACACACTAGAATGGGACACTGAACTACTTGAGTTATTTGACATTCCAAGAGCAATGCTTCCCGAAGTAAAAGAAAGTAGCGAAATATACGGAGAAACTTGCACCACATTATTCGCAACAAAAATCCCTATTGCAGGGGTTGCTGGAGACCAACAAGCAGCACTTTTTGGTCAATTATGCACAAAGCCTGGTATGGTTAAAAACACATACGGAACGGGTTGTTTCATGTTAATGAATACTGGAGAAAAACCTGTTTATTCCAAAAACAATTTACTAACTACGATAGCTTGGAAAATCAACGGAAAAACAACGTACGCATTAGAAGGAAGTGTTTTTGTAGGAGGTGCTGCCGTACAATGGCTGCGAGATGGAGCTAAAATAATTGAATCAGCAGAAGAAATCGAAGCTTTAGCATCACAAGTTCCAGATAATGGTGGCGTTTATTTCGTGCCAGCATTAACAGGTCTTGGCGCTCCATATTGGGATCAGTATGCAAGAGGCGCAATTGTAGGAATAACAAGAGGAACAACAAATGCACATATTGCCCGCGCTACTCTTGAAGGAATCGCCTACCAAGTATACGATTTAGTCAAAGCTATGGAAGCTGATTTTGGTAAAAAAGGAACCGAATTAAGGGTGGACGGAGGAGCTGCAGCAAATAATTTAATGATGCAATTCCAATCTGATTTATTTAATTTTAAAGTAATTAGACCAAAAACACTAGAAACAACTGCTTTAGGAGCAGCATACTTAGCTGGACTAGCAATTGGATATTGGAAAAGTGTGGACGATTTACAACAACAATGGTCAATTGACCGTGAATTCACCCCGGAAATGCCAAGAAATGAAGTCGAGATATTAGTACATAAGTGGGACAGAGCTGTTGGACGAGCTTCAAACTGGATCGAAGATTAATTGTAACCAAAAAAAACACCAAAAGATGACACCATTTATAGCAGAAATTATTGGCACTATGCTAATGATTTTATTAGGCAACGGAGTAGTTGCAAACGTAGTTCTTAAAGGAACAAAAGGAAACAATTCAGGTTGGATTGTAATTACTACAGCATGGGCTTTTGCTGTTTTTGTAGGTGTCGCTGTGGCTGGCCCAGTAAGTGGAGCGCATCTAAATCCTGTTGTAACACTTGGACTAGCAATTATTGGTAAATTTGCCTGGAGTCAAGTAGCGACCTATATAATCGCTCAAATGATTGGAGCTATGCTAGGCGCTTTCTTAGTTTGGCTATCACATAAAGATCATTTCGCCGCTACTGAAGATGAAGCCGCAAAATTAGCTTGTTTTAGTACAGGTCCAGCTATACGAAACTATTCATCTAACTTAATAAGCGAAATCATAGGAACCTTTGTACTTATTTTTGTGATTTTTTATCTCGCAGGTCCTAATGTAAGTATTGCAGTAGCCGCTGATGCTAAAATTGGATTAGGTTCAATAGGTGCTCTACCTGTAGCAATTCTTGTATGGGCAATTGGATTAAGCCTAGGTGGCACAACGGGATACGCTATTAACCCAGCTCGAGACCTAGGCCCTAGAATTGTACATTCAATACTTCTAAAAGGAAACAGCGACTGGAGTTATGCCTGGGTTCCTATTATAGGCCCAATCGTAGGTTCAAGCTTGGCTGCATTATTATATTTATTGCTCATATAACCCTAACTTAAATAATAATAATAATAACCTCTGTAATTTCACTTACAGAGGCAACTTGACTTGTAAAAAAACACACTATCGTTTCTGATAAAATTCCCTTAAACGAATTTAAGTTTACACACTACTTTAAAGCGGCTTAAATAATCACAAATAACAACTGCAATGATCATAGTAGTAGAAACTCCATCTTTTTAGAATTGAGTTATCGCCTTTACCCGCTTTTAAGGATTGAAAAATAAATTTAAATACACAGACAGTACTGCTTTTCCTATTAATGAGATAAACATCTATTTGTCAAAAAATTGAAAGTAATTTTGATTTCGTATATATGGGTATAAAAGACATAAAAATATTTAATTTTTCAATTACAAACTAATTATTTCCACAAGATCAATGTGGAATCCTTACAATAAAATAACGCCCTATCCTCAGTCTAGATAGCTGGGGAAAACCTACAAAAAACTTCCGATTTTGGTGCCTTAAAAGCGACCGAAAGTAGCGCTTTATAATACTTGTAATCCTTATTTTTTTATAAAACCTCGAAACAAAAAGTAAGAAACAGCTGTTAAAATAGTATTCCCAAAATGACTTAAAACAATGTTAATTCTTCGTCTGACATCTTGTCATATTGATTGAAATTGCCTTATCTTTGCGTTTTTAAAATATACAATGGAAAAGATTATTGAAGAAAGTAAACAAGGCGAAAGTCTTGTTCTGGAAAACAAACCTGAGAATACAAAAAAATTATTTATAGAAAGCTATGGTTGTGCGATGAACTTTTCGGACAGTGAGATCGTTGCTTCCATATTATCCGTAAATGGATACAATACAACGCAAGTTCTGGAAGAAGCCGATTTGGTTTTAGTAAATACTTGTTCCATTAGAGATAAAGCAGAACAAACTGTTCGTAAACGTTTAGAAAAATACAATGCAGTAAAACGCATTAACCCTAAAATGAAAGTGGGTGTTTTAGGCTGTATGGCGGAACGCCTTAAAAGTCAATTTTTAGAAGAGGAAAAAATTGTAGATCTTGTAGTAGGTCCTGATGCCTATAAAGATTTACCTAATCTATTAGCAGAAGTTGAAGAAGGTCGTGATGCCATAAATGTAATTTTATCGAAAGATGAAACGTATGGTGATATTTCTCCTGTTCGATTGATGAGTAATGGAATAACCGCATTAGTTTCTATAACTCGTGGCTGTGATAACATGTGTACTTTTTGCGTAGTTCCATTTACCCGCGGTCGTGAAAGGAGTCGTGAGCCACAAAGTATCATGAAAGAAATTCAGGATTTATGGGATAAAGGGTTTAAAGAAATTACTCTTTTAGGACAAAATGTTGACAGTTACCTTTGGTACGGTGGTGGTTTGAAAAAAGATTTTGAAAATGCCTCTGAAATGCAAAAAGCAACAGCAGTAGATTTTGATCAATTACTAGAAATGGTCGCTGAAGGTTTTCCTAAAATGAGAATTCGATTTTCAACATCCAATCCTCAGGATATGCATGAGAGTGTTTTACATGTGATTGCAAAACACAATAATATATGTAAACACATTCACCTGCCTGTTCAATCAGGAAGCAATAGAATTCTAAAAGAAATGAACCGCTTGCACACTCGTGAAGAATACATGACTTTGATTGATAAAATAAGAACCATAATTCCAAACAGTTCTATTTCACAAGATATGATTGCTGGTTTCCCAACTGAGACTGAAGAAGATCATCAAGACACATTGAGTTTAATGGAATATGTGAAATATAATTTTGGTTATATGTATTCGTATTCTGAACGCCCTGGAACTTTGGCTGGAAGAAAAATGGATGACGATGTAACCGAAGAAACTAAAGCCCGAAGATTGCAGGAAATTGTAGACTTACAACAAAAACACGCTTGGTTGCGATCAGAAGAATTTATTGGACAAACGGTAGAAGTCTTAGTTGAAAAAGTTTCGAAAAAATCGACTGAAGAGTTTTCAGGTAGAAATTCGCAGAGTATTACTGTAGTTTTTCCGAAAGAGAATTATAAAATTGGTGATTTTGTAAATGTAAAAATCAATTCTTGTACTAGCGGAACTTTGAAAGGCGAAGCTGTTGGCTTGAGTGAAATGAATTAAAAAAGTTAGCCACAGATTCAAAAGATTCTCACAGATTATTTGAAAATCTTTTAATTATTTAAATCTGTGACAAAAAACAAAAATTACTATTTTACAATATTAAATAATGACAAAAAAACAAATAATCATAGCAATACTTACTTTCATCATAGGATTTGGGGGAACGTTTTATATAATTAGAACCTACTTTCCAAAGCACAAAGTAGAAAAAACGAGTACTGTAAAAGATACTTTGACAAAAAAATAAATTACAAAAGTGAATCGTTTAATTAAATAGAGTTCGATTTTGAACTTGAAAACTTAAACCTCAAAACTTTAAATACAAAATAATGGATACAGTTCAAGCCATAAAACAACGATTTGAAATTATTGGAAATGATCCAAAATTAAATCGTGCCATAGAAAAAGCCATTCAAGTTGCCCCAACCGATATTTCAGTACTGGTTGTAGGTGAAAGTGGTGTAGGTAAAGAAAGTATACCTAAAATAATACATTCGCTATCCCATAGAAAACACGGTAAATATATTGCTGTTAACTGTGGTGCCATTCCTGAAGGAACAATTGATAGTGAACTTTTTGGTCATGAAAAAGGAGCTTTTACGGGAGCAACAAGTACCCGTGAAGGGTATTTTGAAGTGGCTGATGGGGGAACTATTTTCCTAGATGAAGTAGGTGAATTACCATTAACTACCCAAGTGAGATTACTTCGTGTTTTAGAAAATGGCGAATTTATTAAAGTAGGTTCTTCTCAAGTTCAAAAAACAGATGTTCGTATTGTAGCTGCAACCAACGTCAACTTATTTGATGCCATCGAAAAAGGAAAATTTCGTGAAGATTTGTATTACCGTTTAAGTACAGTAGATATTCTTTTACCTCCTTTAAGGGACCGAAAAGATGATATTCATTTATTGTTTAGAAAATTTGCTGCTGATTTTGCTCATAAATATAAAATGCCCCCATTAAAACTAGATGAAAATGCAGTTCAAGTGTTACAAAAATTTCGTTGGAGTGGAAACATCCGTCAATTACGAAATGTAGCGGAACAAATTTCAGTATTAGAAACAAATAGAGACATTTCCGCTCAAACCTTACAATCCTATTTGCCTTCAGAAGGGAGTAACTTACCATCGGTTATTAAAGATAAAAAAGCAGAAAGCGACTTTAGTACCGAAAGAGATATTTTATACAAAGTGCTTTTTGACATGAAAAGTGATTTACATGATTTGAAAAAACTAACTCTAGAATTAATGAAAAGTGGTGCATCAAAAGCACAGGACATCAATCCTTCTTTAATTCAGAAAATATATGGTTCGAAAGAAAATGACAGTGAAATAGACTTTGAAGAAGAACCAAGAACTGCTTTAATTTCCACACCAAATAAAGAAGAACGTTACGAAGAAAATGACGAGAATTATTTGTTTGCGGAGACTATTGAAGAAGAAGAAGTTTTAAGATTGGAACAAAAAGAAATCGAAATGATTAAGAAATCATTAGAAAAAAACAAAGGAAAACGTAAAGCAGCTGCAGATGAACTTGGGATTTCTGAAAGGACATTATACCGAAAAATTAAGCAATTCGACCTTTAAAAAATTAGCAAATAGTAATAGATATTTACAAACTATTTTTTGAATACCTTTGAACCGAGCGTTAGCCAACTAACGTAGCAATTTTTAAATGAAAATGAAAAAACTACACTATACCCTCTTAATCGCTTTACTATTTGCACTTAACAGTTGCTCAGTATATAACTTTACAGGAACTGGAAAAATTGATGCCAAAACATTTCAAGTCAACTTTTTTCAAAATAATGCTGACCTGATTGAACCCGGAATTGACCGTACATTCACACTGGCGCTTCAAGATATTATACAGAATCAAACCAACCTAAATTTAGTGAAAACAGGAGGTGATTTGACATACGAAGGAGAAATTGTAGATTACAGAATAAGCCCAATGACTGCAACAGCGGATCAAAAAGCGTCTCAAAACCGTTTAAAGATTAGAGTAAATGTTCGATTTACAAACAAAAATAAAGAAGTAGATAATTTTGAAAAAACTTTTGAATTTTATTATGATTATCCAGCTACGCAACAATTAGGCGGAGCAACCTTGAGTAATGCTTTAAAAGAAATTTTTGACAGAATAACACAAGATATCTTTAACGAGTCACTAGCTAAGTGGTAGATGAAATTATAATTTCAAATAATTTACAAAACAATACATACAACTGAATAACTATTTATGAACGTAACCGATTATACTTACTTAATTAATAAACCAAATACGATTACAGAAAATCAAACAGAAGCTTTAACAAAAGTGCTGGATGAGTTTCCTTTTTTTCAAAGTGCAAGAGCTTTGCGATTAAAAGGACTGTATAATCAAAATAGTTTTAAGTATAATTTTGCATTAAAAGTTACGGCAGCCCATACAACAGACAGAACCGTTTTATTTGATTTTATCACTTCGGATAGTTTTATTGCGATTCAAAAAGAATTTTATGACAAGAAATCACTTGAGCTTCTTGACATAACTGTAATCGATAGTGAAGTCGTTATTTCAAAAGAAAATTTAAAGATAGAGAAAACACCTATAGAACAATCTATTCTCACTTCTATTAAGAAAGCTTCAAATGAAACTATTGACAGCACAAAAATAGTTGAAGAAAAATTGGCCATAGGCAAGCCTTTGGATTTTTCTAAAAATGAGACACACTCTTTTCAGGAATGGCTTCAGCTTTCTAGAACACAACCTATAATAAGAGAACCCGAAGTCAATAAAACTCCAGAAAACACTGTTCTGGATGAGACAAAAAAGAAAAAAGCAAAACTAATTGACCGCTTTATCGAATCAAGTCCTAAGATTTCACCTGTAAAACATGGAGTACCTTCCACTATTCATATTGACATTAATAAAGACGATAATTCGTCATTAATGACCGAAACTTTGGCAAGAGTCTATTTGGAACAAAAAAAATATCAAAAAGCGATTCAAGCTTATGATATATTAATTTTGAAATATCCAGAAAAAAGTAGTTTCTTTGCAGACCGTATATCGGATATTAAGATTTTACAACAAAACAATAATAATTAAACAATGAGCACATTTTCAATTTTTTTAGTTTTAATCACAATAGTTTGTTTTCTATTGATCGTAGTAATAATGGTTCAAAACCCTAAAGGTGGTGGACTTTCTTCTACATTAGGAGGATCGACTCAAATGGGTGGTGTACAAAAAACAACAGACTTTTTGGACAAGAGTACTTGGACATTAGCTACAATTTTAATTGCATTAATATTACTTTCTAGTTTGAGTTTTACTGGAACATTAAGCGATACTGATTCTAAAATCATTGACAATACACAAACTGCAGCTCCTGCTTCGCCAGTACAAAACACACCTGCACCAACAACACCTGCAAAATAATTTACATTATATAAATATTACTAAGTGCCAGCCTGTCAAAGCTGGCATTTTTTATAAGAAAATGTGTCAGTTATAGCAAGATGGCACAATTTCTGAAATCGTATTAACAATCTATATAAAACAATAAAAACATATAATTATGGCTTTAAACATTAAACCACTTTCAGACCGTGTTCTTATTGAACCAGTTGCTGCTGAAACAAAAACTGCTTCAGGAATTTTCATTCCAGATACTGCAAAAGAGAAACCACAAAAAGGAACTGTTGTTGCTGTAGGAAGCGGAACAAAAGATCACTCCATGACTGTTAAAATTGGTGATTCTGTTCTTTACGGTAAATATGCAGGTACTGAATTAAAATTGGAAGGTAAAGATTACTTGATAATGAGAGAAGATGATATTCTTGCAATAATTTAAATTTTGTTTCAAGTTTGCTTCGCCTGTTCACTATCGTTCGGGTCAGGTTTCAATTTTCGAATCCTAAAATGAAACTTTAAACAAAAAAATTTCAAACATTAAACAAAAAAAATTAAGATGGCAAAAGATATAAAATTTGATATTGAAGCACGTGACGGACTAAAACGTGGTGTAGATGCATTGGCTAATGCAGTAAAAGTGACTCTAGGACCAAAAGGTCGTAATGTAATCATCGGAAAATCTTTTGGTGGACCAAATGTAACTAAAGATGGTGTTACTGTAGCAAAAGAAATTGAATTAAAAGACCCATTAGAAAACATGGGAGCTCAAATGGTTAAAGAAGTCGCTTCTAAAACTAATGATTTAGCTGGAGACGGTACTACAACTGCAACAGTTTTAGCACAAGCTATTGTAAAAGAAGGCTTAAAAAACGTTGCTGCAGGTGCAAATCCAATGGATTTGAAACGCGGTATTGACAAAGCTGTTGAGGCCATTGTTGCTGACTTAGCAAAACAATCAAAAGTAGTAGGTACTGATTCTGAAAAAATCAAACAAATCGCTTCTATTTCTGCTAATAATGACGAAGTAATTGGTGAATTGATTGCTACTGCTTTTGCAAAAGTAGGAAAAGAAGGTGTTATCACAGTTGAAGAAGCTAAAGGAACTGATACTTATGTTGACGTTGTTGAAGGAATGCAATTTGACCGAGGATATCTTTCTCCATATTTTGTTACAAATCCTGAAAAAATGGAAGTGGAATTAGAAAACCCTTACATTTTATTATATGATAAAAAAGTTTCTTCACTAAAAGAATTACTTCCTGTATTAGAGCCAGTAGCACAATCTGGAAAACCTTTATTAATTATTGCTGAAGATGTTGATGGTGAAGCGTTATCTACATTGGTAGTAAATAAATTAAGAGGAGCATTAAAAATTGCGGCTGTAAAAGCACCCGGTTTTGGAGACAGAAGAAAAGCAATGCTTGAAGATATTGCAATTTTAACTGGTGGAACTGTAATTTCTGAAGAAAGAGGTTATACTTTAGAAAACACAACAATTGAAATGTTAGGAACTGCTAAAAAAGTGACTATCGATAAAGACAATACTACTGTTGTAAGCGGAGCTGGTGAAGCTGACATGATCAAAAATCGTGTGAACCAAATTAAAGGTCAAATGGAGGCTACAACTTCTGATTATGACAAAGAAAAATTGCAAGAGCGTTTAGCTAAATTAGCTGGCGGTGTTGCGGTTCTTTATGTTGGAGCTGCTTCTGAAGTAGAAATGAAAGAGAAAAAAGACAGAGTAGATGATGCATTACATGCAACTCGTGCTGCTGTTGAAGAAGGTATTGTTGCTGGTGGTGGTGTTGCACTATTAAGAGCTAAAAATGCATTAACTACTGTAAAAGCAGACAATGCTGACGAAGCAACAGGAATTCAAATTGTATCTCGTGCAGTAGAATCTCCATTAAGAACTATTGTTGAAAATGCAGGTCTTGAAGGTTCTGTAGTTGTAGCAAAAGTAGCTGAAGGAAAAGGTGATTTTGGTTATAACGCCAAAACTGATGAATATGTAGATATGCTAAAAGCAGGAATTATCGACCCTAAAAAAGTAACACGTGTAGCATTAGAAAATGCAGCATCAGTTGCTGGAATGATTCTTACTACTGAGTGTGCATTAATTGACATTAAAGAAGATAACGGAGGCGGAATGCCAATGGGAGGCGGAATGCCAGGAATGATGTAATATCAAACCCTTCTAGATATAAAAAAATCCGTTCAACAATGTTGAACGGATTTTTTATTTATACTTTTTTTTGAAAATAATATTTCGTCAAATAAGCACTACTTTTTTAGTTTTATTCCTCTGAAACTGGATGCTTTCTAGCTAACTTGATTAGTACTGGCGATAAAGTAATTACTACCAAACCAATAACGATTAACTCAATATGTTCTTTCAAATTTATTTGATAATTATCTAGTAAAAATCCATATAAATAATGTCCTGCGAAAATCAATATAAATGACCATAGAAAAGAACTAACCACATTATAAAACATAAATTTCTTTTTATCCATAGTCACAATTCCAGCAACAATAGGAGCGAAAGTTCTAAATATTGGCAAAAACCTAGCGAAAATAATTGCTCTACCTCCATGCCTTTCAAAAAAATCTTTAGATTGAACAAGGTATTTTTTCTTAAACCAAAAAGTATCTTTTTTATTATAGAGATAGTATCCGCTTTTTGATCCAAACCAATAGCCGACAATATTACCTAAAATACCTGCAAACCCAACCATTGTCGACAAGAGAACAACATTTATAAAATCACTATCTATAAACAATATATTTTCAATCAATTCACGATTGTAAATTCCAGCAAGAAATAGCAAACTATCTCCAGGTAAAAAGAAACCAGCAAACAATCCTGTCTCGGCAAAAACAATAAACAATACGATGTATATCCCTAATTTTATTCCATTCACATCAAAATGAATATAAAAAAGTGGGTCTATCAAATTCTTCCAATCAAAGCTATTCATTCTGTGGGGTTTTATTCAAAAATGTTTTGTGCGTGAAAGTAAGTATAATTTACATGAACCACAATTTATTGAATCTTTTTAAAGATTAATTAACGATTAATCTAAAATTAAAATACCATGACAACCCTACATGCTTCTAGTACAGATTTAACAATCTAGTTTTTTTACGCCTAATAGTATATTCAACTGAATTACAATATGAAGGATTAAAGGTCAAATTCTTGTCCCATTAGTGGAATGACACAATCAAATCCATAATGTTCATTAATTTTTATACGCAACTCATCAGCAGGAATATTTTCCCCATGGACTAAAAATACTTTTTTAGGTTTATTTTCTAAGGCCGAAAGCCAATTAAGTAAATCCTTTTGATCACCATGTGCTGACAGCCCTTCAATGTCAAGAATTTTAGCTAAAACAGGATAATATTTTCCGTAAATTTTAACTTCTTTGGCACCTTCAAGTAATTTGCGTCCTCTAGTTCCTTCCGCTTGGTACCCCACAATAATAATAGTAGTCTCTGGTAATCCAATGTAATTTGTTAAATAACTTAAAACACGTCCTCCAGTCACCATTCCACTAGCAGCAATTACTACTTTTGGTTTTTTATTATAAATAGCCTCTATTGTATCTTTATAATCCGTAATCATCGTGAACATTTTACTCATAGCCACGCAATCGTCTATGGAAAGCTTATGCCATTTTAAATTGTTAAAAAAAACATCAAATGCACTTACTCCCATCGGGGAATCAATAATATATTCAATGTCTGGGATTTTTTTATCCGTTTTTAACTTCCATAATAAATACATTATACTCTGTGCCCGCTCTACAGCAAAAGAGGGAATTATTACTGTCCCACCATTTTTAAAAGTAGAATTGATATACGTTTCCAATTCTAATTTCGCATCCGTTTCAGGATGAAGACGATTACCATAAGTGCTTTCCAGAAATATATAATCCCCTTTTGTTGGCCTTGTGGGTGGAAACATTAAAACATCATTATCCCTACCTACATCTCCAGAAAAAACCAAAACTTTACCTTCTAAACTCAATTCTACACTACAAGCCCCAATGATATGTCCTGCATTTGTAAAAACTGCTGAAATTTCAGCATCCAGTGGAACTGTTTCCTTTACATTAACAACTCTAAAAAAAGGAAATACTTTCTCGGCTTGCGCAGCAGTATATAAAGGTTTAGCGACTTCATGTTTAGAATATTTTTCCTTATTTGCTTTGTACGCTTCTTCTTCTTGAATTTTACCACTATCCAAAAGAATCAACTTAGCAATATCCTTGGTTGGGCTTGAACAATAAATTTTTCCTTTAAATCCCTGTTCAACTAAAACTGGCAACCAACCACAATGATCTAAGTGTCCATGGGTCAATAGAACAAAATCAATAGTTGAAGGCAAAACTGGAAGAGGGTTCCAATTAAGCTCTCGCAAAGGTTTTATCCCTTGAAAAAGTCCACAATCTATCAAAATCCGCACACCATTACTTTCTACTAATGTTTTTGAACCTGTAACTGTTCCAGCTCCTCCAATAAATTTTATTTTCATGATTCCGTGTTTATAATGAACAATTAATCAAATAGTTATTTTATACACATTTACACAATTCCCTAACTTCTTTCAAAACATTTTTAATCCTATTGGAACTCAAACTAATTTTTTCTAAAGCATCTGAATTATTTATCAATTCCTTGGCTAAAATCACATCCAGAAATAATAATTTATCTTTTTCAGCAAGTGACAAAGTGGTTAAACAAGTGACTGGATAAAGACAGTCATTATCGTTTTTTGTTTTCAAACTATTATTTTTAGGATAATCCCAACTCAATAAATTCATTCCAGAACATTTAGCAAATGCTATTGCATCTGAGGTGAATCGGTTGTTCGTTGAAATCCAACATTTTGATACCGTATCTTTTTTGGAAAAAATCATATGGTTTCTATCTTTCAAATCATTAAATCTTGAAAGCACATATAATGGTACTTTAACATCTGAGGCAGCTTCCCTACTAGAATGAAACTTACATTCTATCATCGAAATCACATTATCTTTCTTTACTAAAACATCTATTTCATGTGAAACACACTTTCCTTGCAAAACCAGATTTGTGGTAGTTGTATATTTTTCGGCATCAAAAAGTCGAGCTATATATTTCTCGAAGAAAAAACCAGCAGGACCTAACAACTGAAGTGCTGCTCTTAGATTGTATCTGGCTGCATGTGAATTAGCCTCTTTTTTTAATAAAAGAAAAGCTCTTTTATAAATATGTTTGGTTGAAATTCCTTCGTAAAGTTCATTTTTAATTTTATTCAAAATATCTTCAACAATAACAGGACTAGCACCAGATTTCAACAATGAAACCTTTAGTTTTTCTGGCTCAAAATCAACAATATCTCCAGAGTGTTTTACTATTTTCATGACTCTAAATTATTGATTATTAATGATTTAATATTAAATTAAAGATAATAAAAATAAATCATTTATTAACCTTTTGGAAATAAAAAGCAGGAATAAACAATAGGACAAAAATAGGCTGAATTAAAAACCTCCTAATATAAAAAAGAAAAAGATTATTATTCACTCCATAAAAATTAATCACCATATAAAAAGAAGCGATTAAAATCATAAAAAAAAGCAGATACAAAATAGCAGCGAATTTAATTATCTCAACATCTTTAAATAATACATAAAGCAACACTAACGAAATGATAGTATTAAGTCCATATCGAAATAAATAACCTATAAACAAACGATATGGACTATAAATAGGTAGCGGTAAATTATTAAAATCACTTTTAAAATAATTTAAGAAAGGATCATAGAATAAACGGTCTTCAAAGGCGCGAACTAAAATAAGTAATAGCACTAACAGTGCTGCCGCAACAAATCTAAATTTATGTGTTAGTAGAATTTTTAGCATATAATGAAAATTTATTAACCCAAATTACCCATAAAATAAAAACGACTCCATAAATAAACAACGGAAAAAACACACCGTGTAAAATAGATTCTTGTGTAGGAAAAAAATAAATCAGAATACACAATAATGCAATTCGCATCACATTTAAAAAAAAAATACCTAAACTTCCTCCGATAATATATAAAACTGTAGGTTTTAATTTTCCTGAAAAAGAAACTACAAACGAAATAAATAAAATAATAACACTAATCGCATTGCACCCCTCAATCAATCTGGCAACATATTTTTGATTGTAAATCAATTTGATGTAATCATCTGTTTTATTTTCTTCAAGTACCACATCAGCATGAAACAGTTTCAATAATTGTTCTGTGTTTTGGGCGACTAATTTTGTAATTGAATCTGTTTGATTGCTCTCAAAACCATTTAAGAACATTTGATAAACAAAAGCTAATATTATGTAGGTTAAAAAAAACTTTGCCAAAAAAAGCAAAAAAGGCTTATACAAAACAATATATTTTCTCAAAATGCAATTTTTAACAAATTTAATATAAATAAGATTAAGGACTTTAAATACTTTTGTATAAAAATTGAACAAAATGACATTTCAAGAATTGAAACCAAAAGTAACAGCAATAACATCAAACAATTCACTTACAAGAGACGAAAAATTATTGATCATTTGCCAACTTTTAAATTCCAGCATAGAATACTATAATTGGGTAGGCTTTTATTTTGCAAACCACGATACAAAAACATTACATCTAGGTCCTTATGTAGGAGCAGAAACGGATCATACCGTTATCCCATTTGGAAAAGGAATTTGTGGGCAAGTAGCAGTTTCAAACGATAATTTTGTTGTGCCAGATGTTGCCGCTCAAGACAACTATATTGCTTGTAGCTTTACTGTAAAATCAGAAATTGTTGTTCCTTTATTTGCAAATGGGCAAAACATTGGGCAAATAGACATTGACAGTCATGTGATTGACCCTTTTACAGAAGCGGACGAACGATTTTTGGAGTTTGTAAATGAGGAGGTTGCAAAATTGTATTAAGATTTAAAATAATTTACAATTCATAATTATTAATTGATAATTATTAATTACTTTTGCACCCGTCTTACAATAGCTGTATGACATACATAAAAATCATTAAACAAATATTGGAATGTATTTAACTAAAGAGATTAAAGAAGAAATCTTCGCACAACACGGAGAAAAAACAAACACTGGAAAAGCTGAAGCACAAATCGCTTTATTCACTTTCAGAATTAGCCACTTAACTGAGCACTTGAAAAAAAATCGTCATGATTATAACACAGAGCGTTCATTAGTATTGCTAGTAGGTAAAAGAAGATCATTGTTAGATTACTTGAAAAAGAAAGAAATCAACAGATATCGTGAGATTATCAAAGTATTGGGTATCAGAAAATAATCAATATAAAAAAGAGGTGCGTAAGTGCCTCTTTTTGTTTTTACACAAGAATAAAAAAGTTTGGTTTTTCATTGGGTTTTAGGCATTAACTACGCAAACAACAACTACAACACAACTAGAACCCATGTTTAACTAATAAATTAAATTTATGATTCCACAATTATTTGTAGAAAGTATCGATTTAGGTGATGGCAGAAACATCACAATCGAGACAGGTCGTTTAGCTAAACAAGCTGACGGATCTGTAGTAGTAAGAATAGGTAAAACTGTTATTTTAGGAACAGTAGTATCTTCAAGAAAAGCAAGTCCAGGTATCGACTTTTTACCACTTACGGTAGATTATCGTGAAAAATTTGCTGCAGCAGGACGTTTCCCTGGAGGTTTCTTCAAAAGAGAAGCAAGACCAAGTGATAGCGAAGTATTAACCATGCGCTTAGTAGACCGTGTTTTACGTCCACTTTTCCCAGATGACTATCATGCAGAAGTGCAAGTAATGATTCAATTAATGTCTTACGATGAAGACATTATGCCAGATGCACTAGCAGGTTTAGCAGCATCAGCAGCATTAGCTTTATCTGACATTCCTTTTGAAACATTAATCTCTGAAGCTAGAGTTGGTCGTATCGACGGAAAATTCATCATCAACCCATCTCGCGCACAATTAGCATTATCAGATATTGATATGATGATTGGAGCTTCTATGGATTCTATCGCAATGGTAGAAGGTGAAATGAAAGAAATTTCAGAAGCAGAAATGCTTGAAGCAATTAAATTTGCTCACGAACATATTAAAAATCAAATCTCTGCTCAATTGCGTTTACAAGCTGCTTTTGGAAAAAAAGAGACTAGAACGTATGAAGGAGAAAGAGAAGATGAAGCAATTTACGCTAAAGTAAAAGCGGCATCTTACGATAAAATTTACGCTATTGCAAGCAAAGGTTCTTCTAAACAAGAACGTACAGCTGCATTTGACGAAGTAAAAGAAGAAGTTAAAGCATTATTTACTGAAGAAGAATTGGCGGCTGATGGAGATTTAGTTTCTAAATACTTCAAGAAAACAAACAAAGAAGCAGTTCGTAACGTAACTTTAGATTTAGGAACCCGTTTAGACGGAAGAAAAACTACAGAAATCAGACCAATCTGGTGTGAAGTAGATTACTTACCATCTGTACACGGATCTGCATTGTTTACTCGTGGAGAAACGCAAGCTTTGGCAACAGCAACTTTAGGAACATCTAGAGAAGCAAACCAAATTGATTCTCCATCAGAACAAGGTGAAGAGAAATTCTACCTACATTATAACTTCCCTCCTTTCTCAACTGGTGAAGCTCGTCCTTTAAGAGGAACTTCAAGAAGAGAAGTAGGTCACGGAAACTTGGCTCAAAGAGCATTAAAAAACATGATTCCTGCTGATTGTCCTTATACAATCCGTGTTGTATCTGAAGTATTAGAATCGAATGGTTCTTCTTCTATGGCAACTGTTTGTGCTGGAACATTATCATTAATGGATGCTGGTATTCAAATGATTCGTCCCGTTTCTGGAATTGCAATGGGATTGATTACTGACGGAGATCGTTATGCTGTATTGTCTGATATTCTTGGTGATGAAGATCACTTAGGAGATATGGACTTTAAAGTAACAGGAACTTCTGTAGGTATTACTGCTTGTCAAATGGACATCAAGATTGACGGATTGAAATACGAGATTATGGAAGCAGCACTAGCTCAAGCTCGTGATGGACGTTTACATATTCTTGGTAAATTAATCGAAACTTTAGCTGAGCCAAAAGCAGATGTTAAAGCATATGCTCCAAAAATCATTACAAGAAGAATCCCTAATGCTTTCATTGGAGCATTGATCGGACCTGGTGGAAAAGTGATTCAAGAATTACAAAAAACTACAGGAACTACAATTGTTATCAATGAAGATCCAACTACTGAAGAAGGAGTTATTGAAATTTTAGGAACTGATCCTGCTGGAATTGAAGCAGTATTGGCTAAAATTAAATCAATCACTTTCAAGCCTCAAATGAATGAGTCTTACGAGGTAAAAGTAATCAAAATGCTAGATTTTGGTGCAGTTGTAGAGTATACATCAGCTCCAGGAAACGAAGTTTTATTACATGTATCTGAGTTGGCTTGGGAACGCACAGAAAATGTTTCTGATGTAGTGAACATGGGTGATGTTTTTGAAGTGAAATACTTAGGTATGGATCCAAAAACTAGAAAAGAAAAAGTGTCAAGAAAAGCACTTTTACCAAGACCTCCACGTGAGGAAAGAAAAGAGTAATCAGATCTTAGTTTACTAAAGGTTTATTTATAGGAAATCCCGTTTCATGAATTTGAAACGGGATTTTTGTTTTGCATTAGGGATGGCAGCGTTTGTTTGAGCTCTTTTTATGCAATGAAATGGAATAAAAAAGCGAGTGCGGACAGCCCGACCGCAGGGAATGCCCAAATTAAATGGTCTAAAAAATAAAATAAATATTTATTTCATCCCTTTTGTAACTTTTTCACAACTTCGTACGTATAATCACTTGTACACTTAAAACTTGAGGAGACAAAAACATGAGACAACTAAAAATTACCAAGCAGGTAACGAATCGTGAAACTGCATCATTAGACAAATATTTACAAGAAATTGGAAAAGTTGATCTTATTACCGCTGACGAAGAAGTAGAATTAGCTCAAAAGATTAAAGCTGGTGATCAAAAAGCACTAGAGAAATTAACAAAAGCCAACTTACGTTTCGTAGTTTCGGTAGCAAAACAATATCAAAACCAAGGATTAACGCTTCCCGATTTAATTAACGAAGGAAATCTTGGTCTTATAAAAGCAGCACAACGTTTTGATGAAACACGTGGTTTCAAATTCATTTCGTATGCCGTATGGTGGATTCGTCAATCGATACTTCAAGCATTGGCTGAACAATCCCGTATCGTTCGTTTACCATTAAATAAAATTGGTTCTATCAATAAAATCAACAAAATGTACGCTTTATTAGAGCAATCTAACGAGCGTCCACCATCTGCTGAGGAAATTGCAAAAGAATTGGACATGACCGTAAATGACGTAAAAGAGTCAATGAAAAACTCTGGACGTCACTTATCAATGGATGCGCCGCTTGTAGAAGGAGAAGATTCTAACCTTTATGACGTTTTACGTTCTGGTGAATCTCCTAATCCAGACAGAGAATTAATCCACGAATCATTGCGTACCGAAATCGAGCGTTCATTAGAAACATTGACTCCTAGAGAGGCTGATGTGGTTCGTTTGTACTTTGGTCTTGGTGATCAACACCCAATGACTCTTGAGGAAATAGGTGAAACTTTTGACCTAACTCGTGAGCGTGTTCGTCAAATCAAGGAAAAAGCAATCCGAAGATTGAAACACACTTCAAGAAGTAAAATATTAAAAACCTACTTAGGTTAATTCACAATATTCCCCAATTAAAATCTTTAAAACTTAAATTTTTTAATTCAAAATGAACAACAGTTTGATTGACTGTTCGTTTTTTGATTGATGATTGAAACTCCGGCTGATTACCGGAGTTTTATTTTTTTAATCTGAATTCATTTCAGATTCTCTTCTATCTTAATTCCAGATCCTCGTTCCTCTTTTTTCTTTCCTCTTTTTTCTCTTTTCTGGCGTAACCCTTCGTAAAAACTTCGGGTCGGGCTTTATGTTTCAATCTTTTTATTAAAAAAAAATAAAAAGGATTTCCACTTCAATCCCTTACGCAAAACATGGGTAACTCGCGAGTTGTACCTTTTATAAAAAAACTTTCCCGTTTGTTTTAAATAAACTAATTTTGCACAAACAACAACTTAAGAATCTGAAATAAATTCAGATTAAACAACAAAACAATGAAAAATACACTTATTGCTCCATCAGTATTAGCGGCCGACTTTGCTAACCTGCAACGTGACATTGAAATGATTAACAACAGTGAAGCAGATTGGTTTCATATTGATATTATGGATGGAGTTTTTGTACCCAACATCTCTTACGGAATGCCCGTTTTAGAAGCAATCAACAAACATGCTAAGAAAACAATCGACGTACACTTGATGATTGTTGATCCTGATCGCTACATTAAAACCTTTGCAGACTTAGGAGCAAATATCCTTAGTGTACATTACGAGGCTTGTACTCACCTGCACAGAACGCTTCAGGCAATCAAAGCAGAAGGAATGAAAGCTGGTGTTGCCATAAATCCTCATACTAACGTTGATTTATTGGAAGACGTAATCAATGATATTGATTTAGTTTGCATCATGAGTGTAAACCCAGGTTTTGGCGGACAATCTTTTATAGAAAACACCTACACTAAAGTTAAAAAATTAAAAGAATTAATCACGAGAAAAGGAGCCAACACCATTATTGAAATTGACGGTGGAGTTACCAATAAAAATGCTAAACAACTAGTCGAAGCAGGAGCTGATGTTCTTGTTGCAGGAAGCTATGTTTTTAAAGCAGAAAACCCAACAGCAACTATTGCCGATTTAAAGAAATTGACCACTCTATAAAATCAAAAAAGTCCCTTAATTGGGACTTTTTTATTTAACTTTCATGAGTAGTATTGTATTAAATCATCATGAATTTTTTAATATCCTTTTCACTAATCTTAGGATTAGCGCCCTCTTGTCCTGCCACTAATGCTCCCACTGCGCAGGCATAATTTAATGCTTTTTGTGGCGATTTCCCTCTAAGTAATCGTATAAGAAGAGACGCTAAAAAAGAATCCCCCGCACCAACGGTATCTACTACTTTTACAAAATAACCGCTATTATAATAAAATTTATCATTATAATATAAAACCGCTCCAAATTCCCCCTTAGTTACACAAACTTGTTTTGAATTTGTTTTCTCAGCAATGAATTTTATGTTTTGTTCAAATGAGTTATATGGAGAACCCAACTCTCTACTTATTTCACGTAACTCTTCATCATTCAACTTAATAAAATCAGCTTTTTGCATCAGCTCATTTAACACCTCTGCTGTATAGTAAGGCGATCTTAAATTTGCATCAAAAACCTTATACTTTGCCTTGTCCAATAGGGAATTCAAAGTTTCACGAGAAACTTCATCTCTAGAAGCTAAACTCCCAAAGACAAATACATCTGCTTCAGAAATCACTTTATCCATTACTTCTGTTTCTACAATTTTATCCCAAGCAGAAGGATATAATATATCATAAGAAGCATTTCCCTTTTCATTTATCATTACATGAACGGCACCCGTTTTATATTCCTTAGTGACTTGAATCAAATCAGTAGTAACCTCTTGCTTGTTTAAAAAAGATAAAATATCTTCCCCATTTTCATCCTCACCTACTCGGCTTATCATAGTCGTTTCAACCCCTAAAGAGTTCATCCGTAAAGCCACATTTAAAGGAGCTCCTCCAATTTTTTTATGTGTTGGAAAAATATCCCATAGGACTTCCCCAAAACATACTGCACTTAAAGTGTATTTTGCATTCATAATAAAAACTAATTAAAAATTAAGAACAAGCACAAAAATAACTTATTCAATAAAACAGTTAAAAGTTAAAGGCAAGAATAAATCTTGCCTTTAACAGAATTAAAAAACCACCAAACAAATTTACTCCTTAATAACCAGGGTTTTGTTTGTACAACCCTGCTGTAAAATCTATCTCTCTTTGAGGTATTGGATAATACTCATCTCTACCTGCTGTAAACTTAGCATTAGTAAGAAAATCTCTTTTCGTTTTCTCTACATTAAGGTACGCATTTAAAACAGGCTCAGCTATACCCCATCTTACTAAATCAAAAAATCGTGGACCTTCCATACCAAATTCCAAACGTCTTTCAAACATAAGTGCCTTCATAGCATAGTCTTTCGAAGGAAAAGAAGAATACTGCTGCACTTTATAAACATTTGAAGCTCCTGCTGCTAATGGCATAGACTCACTCGCACCTGCTCTAGCTCTAATTTGATTGATTAAAGGCAACGCTTCTGTATATCTATTTAATTGAATTAATGCCTCCGCTTTGAACAATAAAACATCTGCATATCTAATAAAATCAACATTTTTAGAAGTACCTATAAATGGTCCGTTTTTCACATAACAAGAACAATCTGGAGATTGTTGTTCTTTCATATTTCCAAAATACCCATAAACACCTGGATCTCTAGCCCAACTAAAATTATAAACCATATCTCCAGAAGTTTTTAAAGTGTTTTTATATTTAAATGGTCTTCCTGGAACTCCTACTGTATGGTCAATTCTTGGATCAAGTGTAACACCAGCAGCAAGAGGAGCACTACCATTCGTAATTGTATTAAAAACATCTGAATTATTGAAAGTATCTAATAATGGTAAGCCATTTGCATCTGTTTTAAAAGCATTCACCATATTTTGGCTAGCCATATGAAAACCACAACAGCCGTAAAGAGGTGTTCCATGAGGAGAATTTAAGCCTGTAACAAAACTTACTCTTCCAGTATTTGTTCCATCATTAATAGAAAACTGAACAGCCCAAATCGATTCAGAACCATTGTCATGACCATCCAAAAAATTATTTCCATAATCTGGCTCTAAAGCACCAGTAACTTTATCCGCATAATCTATTACTTCTTGTAATTTTGCTGCATCTATACTTGTAACTTGATGCGCATCATTTTGCTTATAGGCTTGATATAGACTTAATTTTGCAAGATAAGCGGCAGCGGCATTTTTATCAGCTCTACCTACTTGATCTTGACTTTGTGGTAAATTATCGAATGCAAATTTGAAATCTTCAGCAATTTTATCCCACAAAGCATCGCTTGTTAAATCATTTGACGTTTTTAATATATCTTCCTGAGAAAGTTCTTCTGTGATATACGGAACTTTATTAAACAATAACTTTAGCATAAAATGAGAATGTGCTCTTAAAAAACGCAATTCTGCTTGTCTTACTTTCTTTAACGGATAATCTGCATCAGGAATTTCATTGATTACAGACAAAGCAAAGTTTGCTCTAGAGATTGCTTTATAATGATTTGTCCAAGTTCTAGGCAACATCCAGTCACCATAATCAGCGATTGTTGTATTGTATTGTTCGTATGTATCTATCACATCAACATCACCACGACCACCTCCACCTTTGTAGGCATCATCAGATCGTACACTTCCATAAACCCATTGGTTTGTTATTGGCCCAACCATTTCATCATTCCCAATTGCTGCATAAGCTGCGGTAACAAGAGCGTCCGCATTTGCAGCAGTTGCCACATTCACAGAAGATAGCACTCCTGTTGGTTCATAATCTAAAAAATCGGAGCTACATGATGCCAAAAACAAAATTGACAAGCAACTGATAACTATATTATTATATTTCTTCATGATAATTAATTAAAAATTAAAGTTTACACCTAATGAGAATGTAGTTGGTACTGGTATTCTATTAACATCTGTTCGTTCTGGATCGGAACCAATATATCCTTTTGGCGTAAACCAAAATAAATTTTCTCCTTGTGCATATACTCTGCAACTAGTAATGAATCCCGATTTTTCAACTAGCTTATCTGAAAATGAATATCCAATTTGCATGTTTCTTAGTTTGAAATAAGAATTATTTCTTAAGATATAATCTGACATTTGTGAGTCATTGTGTGCTAATGAAAGAGAAGGCACCTCAGTATTTGTATTTGTTGGCGTCCAAGCATTCAATGTTCCAGGGGCAGCATTGTCTCTCCCTTGAACAAAATTATTCCAATAGATATATGGATCAACTCCAACTCTTCCAGCTACACCAGAACCAAAAATAGAAAAATCAACATTTTTATACGCTAAACTAATATTAATACCATATTCTAATCTTGGAAGTGTTGAACCAATAAAAGTTCTGTCATCTGAATTTATCACATTATCCCCATTGATATCAACAAATTTAATACCCCCTAATCGAGAACCTACTTGAGTAGCATGCGCATCAATTTCAGCTTGATTTTGGAATAAGCCCTCTGTTTTATATCCAAAAACTTCGAATTGTGAATGTCCAATTATCGAATTAGCTGCAGTTCCTGGATAAGCTGCTCTTACCTCTTCAGGCAAATCCGTGATTTTATTCTTGGTTGCACCAAAATTTGTGGTAACATTAAAATATAATCCATTTTCTAATTTATCAGCATATCCTACTGTAAGTTCCCAACCTTTATTTGCTGTCGAAGCACCATTTACAAAACGTTGTTGCCCTTCTCCAACAGCAGATGCAACTGGTGGTCTAATCAAGATTCCTTCTGTTTTTCTTGAGAAATAATCAAAAGAACCTGATAATTTGTTTTCAAAAAAACCAAAATCCAAACCTACGTTAACCTCTTTGGTAGTTTCCCATTTTAATCCTGAATTCGCAGCTTGTATAGATACAAAGCCTGAAGGCAAATTTCCAGTATTGGTTCCATTTAAATCATAAGCAGTTCCTACATTATAATAAATATTGAAAAAATCTGGATAATATACATTTTGATTCGGTCCGTATCTAGCTTCATATAGTCCAAAACGAGCATTATCACCAATGGATTGATTACCAACTTCTCCGTAACCAGCACGTAGCTTCAAGTTTGAAACTGCTTTCACATTTTTAAGAAATTCTTCATTATTTATCCTCCAACCTGCAGTAACAGCTGGAAAAATACCATATCTATTGTCTTGACCAAATCTTGATGAACCATCTCTACGAATAGTGAATGAAGCTAAATATCGGTCAGAAAAGGAATAATTAAATTTTCCAAACTGAGAAAGTAGTCTGCTACCGGTTGAAATTCCATTGTTTGTTCTCGCTCCTGTAGCCGCAGATAGTGTAAAATAAGATTCTGATTCAACTGCAAATCCCTCTGCACGGGCATACAACGTATTCAAATCTGTTTTAGTCGATTCAGTTCCTATCAGGATTCCGAATTTATGCTCAGAAACAGTAAGATTATAATTTAAAGTATTTGAAATCGTTAAACTAGAATATTTATTGGTATCAAAGGTTAAACTATTATTACCTCTATTAACAAATCCATTTCTAACTATTGGCTCAATGTCTTTTCTACTGAAATCATTAAAATCCATTCCAATACTATTTCTGAAGGTTAGCCCTTTTAAAATATCAATTTCTGTAAAAACATTACCATATAAAGCAATTTTTTTGCTATTATCCCATCTGTTCAGATATTGCATTAATAATGGGTTATTTCTATCTGAATAACCAGACCCCAATGGGCCAGCATAATCACCAGACGCAGTATAAACTGGAATAGTTGGTGCAAGAGTTATTGCTAAACCTGGTGTTGGAGCGTTTCCAACATCATTTGCAGCAGCTCTTTCATTTGACTGTGTAAATTGAGAATTAACACCAAATCTCACTTTGTCATTGAATAACTTGAAATTGGCATTAAGTCTTGCAGAATATCGCTCATAATTAGTATATTTTAGCATACCTGAATTATCTAAATACCCCATGTTTAATACTGCATTTGCTTTTTCAGATCCTCCAGATACAGATAAATCATTATTAATAAGCAATCCTGTTTTGTATACAGTATCTTGCCAATCTGTATCACCAACAGGAACATTAGTATCGCCACCTACATAAGGCTTTACACTTACACTATTCAATATTGGATTATTAAAATCATTATTCCAATCAAAATTATAGATTTCACCATATCCACCTGACGGACTTGCTCCATCATTAACAGATGCTTGCCATAATACTTTTCCTCTATCCAAAGCATTAAGCATTTTGTATCGTTGTTTTTTCTCAGAAAGAACAGAAACATTTGTACTATATGATACTTTAGTCACGCCACCTTTTGCAGCATTTTTAGTTGTAACAATGATTACCCCATTCGCAGCTCTCGATCCATAAATAGAGGAAGCCGATGCATCTTTTAAGACTTGAATAGATGCAATAGCACTTGGGCTCAAACTAGCAAAAACCTCAGGTCTTGTTGTAGGAACACCATCGATAACATACAATGGATCTGTATTACCAAGTGTACTTACCCCTCTAATTAATATTCTACTATTTGCTCCGCTTGGATCTCCTGATTTCTCTATATTCAAACCAGCTACCCTTCCTTGCAAAGCCTGCATAGCATTTCCAGAACTCATGGTTTGCCCAGTAATAGGTTTCAATTCTACTACTGTAACTGCACCTGTTAAATCGGCTTTTTTCTCTCTAGAATACCCAGTTACAACAACATCATCTAATTTCAAGGATTCTGCTTTCATTGAAATTTTTAAAGAAGTTTGTCCATTAAGCTTAATAGTTTGTGTTGCATAACCAGTATAGCTAAATACCAAAGTTGCATTTTTGTCTACATTGTTAATCGAAAACTGGCCGTCAAGATCTGTAGAGGTTCCTATTTTTGTTCCAGAAACCAGTACTGATGCACCAGGTAGAGACATCCCATCTTCCGAAGAAGTTACCACTCCTTTGATTCCAATATTTTGGGCCGATAAAGAAAAAAAGGATCCCATTAGGATTAGGTAAAGAATAATTTTGTGTTTCATAATTAAGTTGGTTTAGTTAAAATTTAGTTGATTAATAATTACGTTTTCAATGGTATACTCCGTATTAGCTTTAGAAGCTGAGAAAAATTCCATTGGTTTATCAGGAAAAAATATTTCTGTCATTACTGTCTTTCCATTATTATAAAAAATTTCAATTGAGGTTTTATCGACGATTATTCTTATATCCATTTTATCAAAATCACCAGTAAAAGGAGCTTTTGAAATCTTGTTTGCGAAAACATCAGAAAAAGTAATTTTACTGGATTTTGATCTATCTATAAAAAAGTAATTTTCCTTTTTATTGATTCCAAATTGAATTGAATTGTTAGCATCATTAGACAACGAAAAGCTGTAAACATCCTTTTTAAGATTCTTTAATGAAAATCGAATATCTAGTTTAGATAAATTGACTAAACCTTTATCGATTAAAACCGTTTCTTTATCTATTTTAAGAGATTCTTTTTTAATCGTTTTAGCGATGTAATTTTGTAATTCTTTTACAGGTTTAGACGAAACAATAAAGTGCCCATCCTCTTTTATAAGTACCAATTCTCTCGGAATTGTCATGCTACTTCTCCATGTTTCCGTAGGTACTTTTTGAGCATAATCCCAATTTGACATCCATCCAATAAATATTTTACGGCCATCTACCTCAGAAATATTTGACCAAGTAACACCCGCATAATTGTCTCTTCCGTAGTCAATCCAAAGGCCTTTTTGTTCTTTAACATCTTTTGCAAAAGATGTATCTATAGTGAATGTTTTTCCATCAAAATCACCTACAAAATATTGTGTAGCTGAACCACCATTAGGACCTCCAGGATTAATACTTGACAACATAACCCATTTGTAATCATCAGTTCCATCAATCAGCATGGGAAAGAAATCTGGACATTCCCATACCCCTCCGTGAGCACCAATCTCTTTTCCAAAATTGGAAAGCAGTGACCAGTCTTTCAAGTTTTTAGAACCGTAAAGCATTGTTTTATCTCCTCCTGCAAGAATCATAATCCACTGTTGATGAATTGCATCCCAAGTCATTTTAGGGTCTCTAAAGTCTTTGATATTTGGGTTTTTAATGATTGGATTAGCCTCATATTTCGTCCAGGTCAACCCTTCATTTAAGGAATACGCAATACCTTGTGACTGAAAATTAATCTCTCCAGATTTTTCTTTAATTGCATCATGATAAGTAAACATAGCGACCATAGGAGGGTTTTTTAAGCTCCCAAATCCTGATGTATTTTTGACATCAACTACGGCGCTTCCTGAAAAAATATACCCTTTTTCATCTGGATAAAGTGCAATAGGTTTTTCAGTCCATGAGATAAGATCAGTACTTATTGCATGTCCCCAATGCATCGGTCCCCATACATTTGAATCAGGATAATATTGATAAAAAAGGTGGTAATATCCATTATAATAAAACATCCCATTTGGGTCATTCATCCACCCTTTTTTGGGAGTAAAATGGAAATTTGGCCTGTATAATTCTGCCTCTGAATAGTCCTTCTTTTCATTAAGTAAAGATTGCTTACATCCTACTAAGACTACTGTACCTAAAATCATACATAAGAGTTTCAAAAATTCTTTTTTTATTATTGTCTTCATAACTATTATTTAATTAATTTTTTACTCAATTCTTCCAAAGAAATTCCTTTTGTTTCCGGCATCATAAAAGCAACAAACAAGAGTTGAAAAACCATCATCACTGCAAAAAATAGAAATACTGCTCCAGGTCCTACTGTAGAAAATAGATATGGAATTAATGATGGAATGATAGCTGCTAAAACCCAGTGTGTAGTACTCCCAAAGGATTGTCCTGATGCCCTTAAATGATTTGGAAAAATTTCTGAAATAAAAACCCAGATTACGGCCCCTTGCCCTATAGCATGAGCAGCAATAAATAGAAATAAGAAAATGGGAACAGCCATTCCTTCCCAGTGAAAAAAGAAAGCCATTGCAACTAGTGAAAGTGATATAATGTAGCCTACAGAACCAATGTACATTAATATTTTACGACCTAATTTGTCGATTAAGAAAACTCCAAGCAGTGTGAAAATTAAATTCACTACACCTATTCCAATACTACTTAACAAAGCAGTGCTTTCTCCAAGACCCGCTTCTTGAAATATTCTGCTCGAATAATATAAAAAAGCATTAATCCCCGATAATTGATTGAAAAAAGCCATTAAAAAAGCCAATACCAACGGGGTTCTGTATTTCTTTAAAAAGATAGTATCATTAACTTTAGAAGCATCTTTATTATCTTTATCTATCTCTTCTTTTATTTTTTCATAATCCGCTTCTTGCCCCATTAACTGTAAAACTTTTCTTGCCTCCTCATTCTTAGATTTCGATAATAACCATCTTGGACTTTTAGGAATCGAAATAATTAACAAAACATAAATGACAGATGGAATTGCTTGCACTCCCATCATCCATCTCCATGAATTTTCACCTACATCATTTAAAAGATAATTTGATAAAAAAGCCATAAGAATTCCTAAAACAATATTGAATTGATAAAAAGCAACCAACTTACCTCTATCTTTTGCAGGAGCAATTTCTGATATATATGCTGGTGCTGAAATAGTTGATGCCCCAACACCAAGACCACCAACAAATCGAAAAGCAGAAAAAACAAAAGGATTATTTGCAAAAGCAGACCCAATAGCAGAAAACAAGAATAAAACACCTATCCATAATAAAGTATTTTTTCTCCCTATCTTATTAGTAGGAATCCCACCAAATATTGCTCCAAGAACGGTTCCCCATAAGGCCATTCCCATAACAACTGTTCCGTGAAATGCATCCGAGGAATTCCAAAGAACTTGAAGCTTTTTATCAGCTCCAGAAATAACAACGGTATCAAAACCAAATAGGAATCCTGCTAAAGAAGCAATCAATGCCCAAACAACTATTTTTTTCATTATCAAAAAATATTAAATTAGATTGCTAAGATATCCGTATAAATTCTGCCTTTATTTTGAGGATGTTACAATTTCATTTAATACCGTTTCACAATAACGAATAAACAACAAAGTGCTTATTATCAAATAGTTAAAATTAAAATCGCTAAAATAACTACTTCGTTGTAGTTCGATTATGTTACACGTGTTACAATCATGTTACACGTATTTTTCTAAAAAAAATAGATATTCAGGAATAATAAAAGTCGCATGACGAATTTTATTCGATTAATAAAATTTTAAATTTATTTTTACAGGAAGTTTAAAAATAATCGATAAAAAAATGAATTTATTAAGCTATTCTATATTTTGAAGTATTCAAAAGCTTTTCAAGAAAAATCAAACAGATGAAATGCAATGTGAGCTCAAGATTCAGTGACGTTTTTATACCAGAGTACAGGAATTCCAACAAGAATAAGACAACTTGTATTAAAACAATCCCAATATATCTTCTGCTCCGTTTTATTATACAAAAGGCACTCGAACCCAGATTCCGAATAGTTACATCCAGCGTGGAAAGCAGCAGAATTATTGCATTGAAATAAAGCCATAAAAAAAACCATCAAAATTAGATTTTGATGGTTTTGATTTTAAGATTTCGCAGGTAAGAAAGTAAAAAATAAACAGAATTAATTTTAATTACTGATCCTTTAAAAACAAGCGTTATAAAAAAGATTAAAAAGACTAAAGTCACCCTTTTCTATACTCCTTTATTTAAAAATTTTTAAGTCTGAAAAAGTGACTTCACCATTATCCGAAAAAATAGCCCACGGATTCTGATTCATTTTATAGATACGGTTTGTAAAAGCGATTTCGTCATTAATGTATATCACACATACCGAATTTTCAGAAATGATTGTAACATCAAACTCTTTACTTGCCAACACAGTTAGCGGAAGCTGCGTTACATTTATGGAGGACGCATTTTTTATAACCTTATCTAATCTTAATTGATTTTTGGCTAAATCGAATACAATGGCAAATACTTCATTTCGTGTCCCACAGGCTCCAAATTCAAAACCAAATTGAGTGGATGATGTCGCTTTTATATGTGTTTTAATTTTAAATGCTCCAGTTTCTCTGTCAAACACTGAAAATGCTTTTTCAGAAGCATTACCCTTCAATGTATAGGCATCTCCTTGCTTTGTAGCTCCAAAACTTATTTTCGAATTTAAAGCTCTATTAATAATAAACTTGTTATCTACACCATTAGGTATCGCAATACCTAATGTTCCATTTGGATGCTGAACAATTCGATGCGTTACAAGAGATCCAGCCCAATCAAAATTATTAGAATCAATATCTTTATTTTTCGTAGGACACCATCCTGTTATATATCGATTGGTACCATCTGTAACTGTTTTTCCAGCATAAAAGGCAATCCCATCTAACTTATTATTTATAGGAGAAATCCAAGTATTAGCTGTCAGTAAACGGTATTTATAGTGTACCATTCGATCATCAATATTTGAGTAAATCAAATACTGATAATCACCCATCGTGAACACATCAGGACATTCAGTAATAAAGGTAGTTGTATCCTCATAAAATGGCTTTTCCAAAGTCCAATCTCTCAAATTCACAGAACTATATTGAGCGATTACTGCTCGCCATGGCACAGTACTATTAGTAACTATACCAACCTCAGAACGTGTTGCAATCAACATTTTATAAGTTCCTGTACTTTTATCTTCTATGACGATTGGGTCTCTAAATTCATTGCGATCATATCCCCAAGAAGCCTGCAATAAAAAAGAAGGATCTTTGGTCCAATTTTTTAAATCCGTAGACATTGAAAGCATAATTTTTTCTTTGGGATCAAGATTTCCGTTATGCCCTGTATAGAAAGCATAATAAACACCATTCCTTTTAAAAACGGATCCTGTACCCAATGCACCATCCTGCTGATTCGCAGTTCCTGTGGCAATCATTTCGCTATTGTCTGCAAATGAAGAAAAATCAGTTGTAGTTACTTTATACCAAGGATGAAACGTAGGCAAGGCGTTTCTGGCATCATACAAATAGAAAATATGGAATTTTCCGTTTTCATAAAATGGCATAGGATCTCCTACCCAACCAGTAGTTGGTTTATAAAAAGTGGTATACTGATTTGCCGATTCAACAGTCGTCTGACAAGCTGGCGCAGTTGTTTCGGCAACCGGAATTTCAACTCCTGGTTTATTATCACTACTGCAATTATAAATCAATGCAAAACAAAGTGGAAGACATAAAAACTTAAAACCTATTTTCATATTTTGATGGTTTACGAGAATGATTAAGTGCATAAAAAAGACATTAATACTCTTCGATTAAATATTTCTATGAGAAAAAGGAAACGATCAAAAAGAAATTAAAAACTTCCAAGATCTTTCGCAGCTGTAATTTAAATTGAAACAAAAAAATAATTATGTTTAGATCTTAAATTCAATTACCAAGATATTTTTAAAAAATCAGCTTTTATATCAAGAATAGTGTGATTTCATATAATGCTTTACAAAATCATAAAAAACAACTCAAAAACTCTAATTATCAACACATTATATACAAAATAAAAAAGCAACTACTTCGTTGTAGTTGCCATTATGTTACATAAAGTACAATTATGTTACGCTATTTTTGTTAGGAAGAAAATGGTTCCATCGATAATAATCTACTTTTTACTTTTGTATTCTTTAGGTGTAACTCCAAATTTATTTTTAAAGGAAGTTGAAAAATAATTTGGTGAAGAGAAACCCACTGCATAGGCAATTTCTGAAATGTTTAATTCTGACTTTTTCAGTAGCTCCTTTGATTTATCTAATCGCATATTATTTATATAGTCACTTACACTTATTCCTAATATAGCTTTCACTTTTCGATACAATTGTACCCTAGAAATAGTTAAACTTCGTGCAAGATCTTCAACAGTGTAACCAGAATTATCCAAGTTTTTTTCAATAAGATCATTTAACTTTCTTATAAAATCTTGTTCAGAAACACCAAAATCACCATCCTCAATATTTAAAATATTATTTGTATAATAAAATCGAAGTTTCTCTCTATTAAAAAGCAACCCTTTTATAGATTGAGACAACACTTTTAAATCAAAAGGTTTTGTTAAGAACACATCAGCACCACTCTCTAATGCCCTTAAATAAGAATCTGGATCGTCTGAGGCGGTCAGTATCAAAACTGGAATATGTGAAGTTCTAAGATCTTTCTTTAAAATTTGACATATTTCAAAACCGTTTTTTCCAGGTAAGTTTAAATCACAAATAATAACATCCGGTATTATTTCCAACGATTGCTCAATAGCATCAAATCCATTAGAGGTGTATACGTTATACTGTACAGACAATTTATCTGAAATAAAATCAGATAAATCCTTATTATCTTCAATATACAAAACAGAATATTTATCCTCATTAGTTTTGGTACCTGAACTTTGAATTACCTCCTCATCCAAATAATCCGTTTGATTAATGATGTCTAAAACCAGATTCTTTAGAATATTCTTTTCGTCAAGATGTGCTTTTCCTAATTGTAATGTTATTATAAATTCAGTCCCATTTTTAGAAATAATCTCTATAGTTCCCTTATGCAAATCAATAAAACTTTTTGACAAATGCAACCCAACCCCTGAGCTATTTCTATAATTATTCGACCCTTGGTAAAAGGCATTAAAAACTTGATTTAATTCGTTTTCTGGGATTCCTATTCCCGAATCTTTAAAAGATATTTTTACTACATTATTAGCTTTATCTTCTCGTATTTTTATTGCGATTTTACCATTTTCAGGTGTAAATTTAAATGCATTCGACAGTAAATTAAAATAGACTTTATCCATTAAATTGCGATCAATATAAACTTCAAGTTCAGGATTATTTGACACCAAGGAGAAGTCGATATTACGCTTCTTAGCTTCTCTTGTAAAATCGACAATAATACTATTTGAAAAATCCAATAAATTAGTATTTGAAGCCCTTAGTACAAATTTTTTATCTTCCACTTTTCTATAATCCAATAGCTGATTAATTAAACGGAGTAGCCTTCTGGAATTATTATACATCAAATTAATCTCTTTATTTACTGAACTCCCCTTAGTTTTTAATTCAGTACTCAAAGATTCGACCGAACTCAAAATTAGAGTCAGAGGCGTTTTAAATTCATGAGACAAACCCATAAAAAAATTCAAACGTGCTTCATTACTTTGTTTTATTTCTTCCGAGTATTTTCTAATTTCATTTCTTTGACTTTTAATTTTTTTATTTCTCTCTTCTAATTCAATCTTTTTACGACTTATTGTTATACGGGAATAAATACTAAAAAAAGCTAAACCTAATGCCAAGATAAATAGAAAAAATAAAAGCTTTAAAAGGTTACTTTGATTTGAATATTTCTCTACTTGTTTTTTGATAACACTTTGTTGTTCCTCAATATCAAGTTGTTGCTTTGATATTTTATCATATTGATTACTCATAATATCTGCATTAAGAGAATTTATCAATATGGTATTGAGTTTATTATTTTTGGGTACACTCTCTTGATTCGCTATTTTCATTGCCAATTTGATAGCTTCGCTCCCTCCTGTGGGGTATAAAATGGTAGATTCCAGTATTTCGTCCTGAACAAGCTGAATCCCTCCAAATGGTCCATTAAGTCCATCGACCCCAATAAATTTTATTTTATTTTCTAAACCCTTTAACTTGGCTATCTTCCATGCATTATAAGCAATCAAATCATTAAAAGAATAGACATAATCTATATTTGGCAAACTGTCTAATAATTTACCAAAAGTTGATTTAGGATGCCCAAAGTCATTAGAGTCAGTAATAATAACTTTAATTCCAGGAAATTGCTTAACAATTTGTTGAAATCCTATACTTCTTTCAAGCCCAGGAGATGTTTTTAAATCTGCATCAATTTCAACCACAGTAGCATGTCCGTTGGAAATGGAAGCAATATGCTTACCCGCTAATCGCCCAACTTCAATATTATCTGCTCCTAAAAATGCGGTATAATTTGGAGTATTTGCCTTTCTATCCACCATAATTACTGGAATGCCTTTTTCTCTGGCTTTCTCTATTACAGGGACAATTGAGTCTGATTCAAAAGGAGAAACAATAATAACATCCACTTTATCAGCAATAAATCTTTCAATATCATAAATTTGCTTTTTTGCACTACGATTGGCATTGTAAATAGTCAAGTTAACTTCTGGATGAAGCGAGGCTTCTACTTGCATACTATGATCCATTGTTTTTCTCCAAATATCATGATCTATACTTTGAGAAAAACCAATAGTTATTTTACGATTATCCGTAGCTGAAGAATTACAAGAACTTTGTATTAAAACGAAACTTAAAAGCAGTACAAAAAAGATACTTCTTATCATGATCAGATTGGTTGGTTATAGTATATTATTAGTCTAGAAATACTAATAACTTTTAGTTTATGATGAAAAACACAGAAATAGCCTGCTATTTTTGAAAATACATTAGTTTATGAATGTGAAGTGTAGTATTTAATAATATTCCCTAGCAGCTATTATAAAGTATTGAAAAACAAATATAAAAAAAAATGGTACCAAAATTAAATTTACAACAGTAAATTAGAACAAACGAAATAAAATAAAAAGCTCCCTCTTTATAACTTTAAAACTATTCATCTATTCATATTGCTCCACAAAATATTTAATTAAATCCGTTGTAGTTACAATCCCCATTAAAACACCATTCTCACAAACTGGCAGTGCGTGAAATTCATTTTTGGATAGAATTTCAGCTGTTTCTTTTATTGTGGTCTCTGGGCTAATAATCACAATTTCTTTGGTCATTACTTGCCGAATTGAAAACATATTAAAAACGATTGACTCTACTTCATCTGCTTCCTTTTCAACAACATCTGCATAAGAGACTCTCAGCAAATCAGTATAACTTAGCATCCCAATAATTTTACCATCACTCACTACTGGAATATGTCTAATTTTATGCTTTTTAAATAAATCTTCTGCTTTAGTCAATTCGTCAGAAAGATTCAATTTAATTATGTTTCTGGTCATAATCTCTGAAACCGGAACTATACTTTTCATGACATTGCTTTTTTAATTTCTACTTAAATTTACAACTTAAAAATCACAATTAATAGCAATTTAAATTATTAAACAAACGAGAAAACTAAAAATATCTTTATATTAAATGGAAATAAATCCAAAAAACACGATATTTTTAAGACCCAATTTAATCCACTTTTTTATAAAAAATCACCGAATGTGGGTATTGTTTATCGATTTATTTTTTCAAATATTTGTGAGTAAATATTCACAAAAAAAATAAAGTTTAGTCTCTCCTAGAAATCAAACAGTTAACTAACTTATTGCTCGTCGAATCATTTAAATTAAAACAAACAACCCCATTAATTGAAATTAAAAAAAAAGAAATGAACAAAATTTTTATTGCGCTTACCTTTATTATTTGTATAAAAGCCAATTCTCAAATAGCTAGTGACTACTACACATCAGGGAATAACAAAAACCTATTAAAAGATTACAAAGAAGCAGTTAAAGATTACAGTAAAGCCATTGAACTAAAACCCAACTTTAGCAAAGCTTACTACTCAAGAGCACTAGTAGAAAACATTCAAAAAGAGTACAAAGACGCTCTTAAAGATTTATCTAAAGTGATAGAAATTGATCCAAATCATAGCAAAGCATATTATTCTAGAGCAGCTACTAAAAGTATTTTGAAAGATTATAACGGCGCGATTGAAGATTATTCTAAGGCTATTGAAATAGATCCGAAATTTAGCAAAGCGTATAATGACCGGGCTGAATTGAAGTTTAAATTAAACCAAACAGAAAGTGGCTGTAGTGATTTAAATAAAGCAGCTGAACTTGGCTATCCCTACCCCTTTGATTACATTAAGAAAAGGTGCAAATAAAAAAAGAGCGATTATATAATCGCTCTTTTTTTATGTAAAACTAAAAATTTTATATTATTTGTGGCCGCGACAGGGTTCGAACCTGCAACCCTCAGAGTCGAAATCTGATATTCTATCCAGTTGAACTACGCAGCCGTTTGATTTTAGATTAACGATTTTAGATTTGTGATTTAAAATCGTTAACCTTGAATCCTAAAATTTATGTCAATAGTTTTTTCACTATTGTAGAAATAACTTTCCCTTCGGCAGTACCACCTAATTGAGCAGCAGCTAATCCCATTACTTTCCCCATTGATGCAATACCAACAGCTCCAGTTTCGGCAATTATTTTTGCTATCACTACTTCTACTTCAGCTTCTGTTAATTGTGCAGGTAAGAATTTTTCGATTACTGCAATTTGAGCCAATTCTGGTTCGGCCAAATCCAAACGATTTTGTTCTGTGAAAATTCTAGCACTTTCCTTACGGGTTTTCACTAATCTTTGTAGTAATTTAACTTCGTCATCTTCGGTAATTTCTTCTTTTGATCCCGTTGCTGTCTGAGCTAAAAGGATCTCAGATTTAATAGCTCTTAAAGCTTCTAATGCAACTGTATCTTTGGCTCTCATGGCGGTTTTCATTTCGTCCATGATTTGTACTGATAAACTCATATTCTTTATTATTTATTTGATTAATCGATTATTCATCGATTGTTGAATTCCTGTTACGAACTATCTTTTGCCCCAGATGGTAGTGAAAAGCATTTTGAGAGCCAATGCTTTTTTTCTTGAATTTAAAAAGCGACCGAAGGAAGCTCTTTTAAAGACGTAGAAAAAACCATTTGGCGATAAAATCTTGTAACGGACAGCTGGATTAAGGCACAAAAAATATTCTTTGCTAAAATAGTGGTGCGAAGATAAAAAAAATAACCCGAAAATTAAATTCAATTTTCGGGCTAGTTCTTATTGGTTAAAATTAATTAATCTACATTGTCATGTAAATAAGAATTATTTGAACGCAGCTGTAAATCATTATTGCTGTCTGTACCAACAGAAATTCTAGAATTTGTATTGTTTGACTGTGTATTTGAGATATCTATTCCTAACCTTTTGTAAGCAGGTTCTCTTTCATATTCATCCACTTTAGAAACATTATTATGAAACTTATAGTTGAATTCTTTTAGCTTTTTTCTTCTCTCATCAGCTCTTAGCCTCAATGTTTCCTCAATTGTCATTTCCATTGGAGATATCTCCTCAAAATGAGAAGGAGCATTTACACTTTTATCCACTTGCTTCATTGTGATATTCAATTCAGCTGGTATCACTTCTTCCACAACTTTAGCAACTGGTTTTGAAGAAATCAATTCATTCTCCGCTTCCATATACTCCTCAAGAGAATATTTAATGATTCCATTATCAGACAATTCAGTTACTGGAACAAATTGAACGGGTTGATTCACTTTTATCTCACGTGTTTCATTTGTCAATTCAAATAAAACTTTCTCTTCTTTTATTTCTGCAACTGGCTCAGGTTTTGCAATTGGCAAGTCAAAAGAAAATGTTGTTTGCTCTTGTCTTTCAATTACTTTAGGCTGTTGCCCTTCTGCTTCTACTTGTTTTGGAGCTGTAAATGTAAAATCAATATCTTTAATAGGAGAAACGATTTCAAAAGTAACATCTAAGTTCTTAATAAACTCAGACATGGCCAATAAACCTTCGTTTCCTGGAACTGGAACAATTGCTTCAGGCACGACTTTGTCTTCTAACAAATCAAATACGATTCTTTCATCGGAATTTGATTTTGGTGATTCTGTATTTAAATCAAAAGCAGGTACCGCATTTTTTGATAGATTATAAACATTACTTTGTTCATCCTCTAGTGCATGAATTATTTTTTTCGGCTCCGTATTTACGATTCCATTTTGTTGTTCAATATCAAAACCTGTTGCAATTATAGTAACTGCAATAGCATCACCAAGAGTTTCATCTTCACCAACACCCATAATAATATTGGCATTGTGACCTGCTTCATTTTGAATGTGGTCATTGATTTCTCCGATTTCATCTAAAGTGATTTCATTAGTTCCAGAAACGATGAGCAACAATACGTTTTTGGCACCTGTGATTTTGTTATCATTCAATAATGGAGAATCTAAAGCAGAAATAATAGCTTCTTTTGCTCTATTTTCTCCTTCAGCAACAGCCGAACCCATAATTGCAGTTCCACTATTAGACAAAACGGTCTTCGCATCACGTAAATCGATATTTTGAGTGTAGTGATGTGTTATCACTTCAGCAATACCTCTTGAGGCAGTTGCTAAAACTTCATCCGCTTTTGAAAATCCTGCTTTGAAACCAAGATTACCATATACTTCTCTTAATTTATTATTATTAATAACGATTAAAGAATCTACCTGCTTGCGTAATTTTTCTATTCCAATTTTCGCTTGTTCTTGACGCACTTTTCCTTCAAATAAGAATGGAAGTGTTACAATACCTACAGTAAGAATTTCTCTCTCTTTGGCTAATTGAGCAATAACCGGCGCAGCACCTGTTCCAGTACCACCACCCATTCCAGCTGTGATGAAAACCATCTTAGTATTGCGGTCCAACATTTTTTCAATTTCAGCAATGCTCTCAATAGCTGATTGCTGCCCTACATCAGGATTAGCACCAGCACCAAGTCCTTCAGTCAAGTTTACCCCTAACTGAATTTTATTAGGTACTGAACTACTTTGTAATGCCTGAGAATCAGTATTACATACAATAAAGTCCACCCCTTTAATTCCTTGCTTAAACATGTGGTTTATAGCGTTACTTCCACCTCCACCTACACCAATTACTTTGATTACATTTGATTGGTTTTTTGGTAAATCAAATGAAATACTTCCAAATTCTGAGTTGCTCATCATTTTATTTGGTTTTTGATATTAATTATTAATTGTTGTTCTATTTTATTTAGGTTTACCCTATTCCGCGTTGTCTAAAAAATCTTTAATCTTATCTACATATCGGTCAAAAAAAGATCTTTTTATTTTATCTCCTGTAGACTCTTCCTTCTTGGCATGATTAATCCTTTTTTCTTCTTCATTTTCTTCAGGAATATCCTGATAACTTTCGGCAATTGGGGCACGATAAACTGGAGCTTTTGGTTGTGGCACCTCTTCCTTTCTAATAGCGCTTTGCGTTTTATTTTCAATGCTATTCATTACTAATCCTACAGCCGTAGCATATAATGGGCTTGAAAACTCTTCATCAGAATCACCTGCTAAATGCTCATTAGGATATCCAATTCTAGTATCCATTCCAGTAATATATTCCACTAACTGCTTAATATGCTTTAATTGTGCTCCACCACCAGTAAGTACTATTCCTGCAATTAGTTTTTTACGAGGATCTTCATGACCATACGCTTTAATTTCAGTAAAAACTTGCTCCACAATTTCAACAACGCGTGCGTGGATTATTTTTGACAAATTCTTTAAAGAAATTTCTTTAGGTTCTCTCCCTCTTAATCCAGGTATAGAAACAATTTCATTGTCTTTATTTTCACCTGGCCAAGCTGAACCAAACTTTACTTTTAATAATTCTGCTTGTTTTTCAATAATAGAACACCCTTCTTTTATATCATCAGAAATTACATTTCCACCAAAAGGAATTACTGCTGTATGACGAATAATCCCGTCTTTAAAAATAGCTAAATCTGTTGTTCCTCCACCTATATCAATCAAAGCTACACCCGCTTCTTTTTCTTCTTGACTTAGGACTGCATCTGAAGATGCTAATGGTTCTAATGTCAATCCAGATAATTCAATCCCCGAACTCTGAATACAACGACCCACATTTCTTATAGAGGACGCTTGACCAACAACAACATGAAAACTAGATTCTAGTCTGCCACCGTACATCCCTATTGGCTCTTTAATTTCAGACTGCCCATCAATTTTAAATTCTTGTGGTAAAACATGGATTATTTCTTCTCCAGGTAACATGGCCAACTTATTTACTTGATCAATTAGCAATTGAATATCATCACCACCTATCACTTCTTCTGGATTACTTCTGCTGATATAATCAGTATGCTGAATACTTCGGATGTGCTGTCCAGCAATTCCTACAACTACATCTTTTATTTTATACCCTGAATTATTTTCTGCTTCATGTATTGCTTGCTGAATGGACTGAATTGTTTGAGTAATATTATTTACAACACCTCTTGCAACACCCAAACTTTTAGATTTACCTACGCCTAAAATTTCAAGTTTACCATATTCGTTTTTTTTGCCAATCATGGCAACAATCTTGGTAGTCCCAATATCTAGACCCACTGCAATATTCTCTTTTTCCATTATCTATTTATTTTGTACAAACTACTTGTTTAGTAAATCTCAGGTCAATCTTTTTATATTTATATAAAGAACTATCTAAAACTGCTTTTTGAAAAAAGGCCTTGTAATCTTTGAATTTTTGTTCCACATTTACCAATCTTCCAAAATCAATTTGATAATTAAAATTTCTATTGAACATTTTTAAGCTCCCATTAGGCATAATTTGAATTGCAATGATGTTTTTTTTCAAAAAATCATCGTCATAAATTACATGAAATAATTGAGCTAAATCTTCGCTATTTTTTTTATTTATCTCCCCCGAAACAAGTAGAACTCTAGCTGTAAAATTATCTGATAATGGCATCCTACCCCCTTCATAGTCAACATAAAAAGAGTGGTCACCTTCGAAAACCCTTGCTATAGGAGTCTTTTGTTTTACTACTGCTTTTAGAACACGATCAATACTTACAAACACATCTGATTTCTCAATCATAGCATTTGAATCCAGTATCCTTTCCAGCTTATTCAAATCTAATTTATCTTTTTCAATGCTTGAAGCATTCTCTTTATTTTCTATTAACAATTTATTAACCGTTTCTCTTTTCACAAAAAGAGCGTTATCTCCTACAAAAACAACTACGGATTTCTTTAATTTTCTATGTTCATTTCGATTTGACGTAAATGAAAACAGGAAAATTACTAATCCTAACATAAGAAATAATCTAATATTTGTCCAGTTAAATATTCTCATTTAGCGCTTGTTTTATTGACACTATCATTTCCCCAATATCACCTGCTCCAATAGTAACAATTATTTGAGCATTACTTTCCAAAATAGTCTTTATTAATTCTTCTTTTTGAACTAATTTTTTATGCTGATTATCAATTTTAGACAACAACCAATCCGAAGTAATTCCCTCAATTGGCAATTCACGGGCCGGATAAATATCCATTAAAATAACTTCGTCAAAATTAGACAAACTTTTGGCAAAATCATCAGCAAAATCCCTTGTTCTACTAAATAAATGAGGCTGAAATACAGCCAAAACTTTTTTATCAGGATACAATTCTCTTACTGCCTGATGCACAGCATCAATCTCAGTAGGGTGATGCGCATAGTCATCAATGTAAACTAAGTTTTTTGTTTTAATTTGATACGAAAACCTTCTCTTAACTCCTTTAAATGATGCTAAGGCTACTGCAATGGCCTCGGTTGGGGTGCCGAATATTTCAGCCATTGCAATAGCCATTAAAGCATTCATCAAATTGTGTCTTCCTGGTAAACCAAAACGAAAATCTTTTAAAATCCCTTTTGGAGTATTTATATCAAAAACATAACTCCCATTTTCAATTCGCACATTAAAGACATTGTAAACAGCATCTTCATTTACCGCAACTGTCACCCCTTTTAAAGGCAAATCTTTAGTGATAAATAATTTATTTTTATCCTCAATTTTATTTGCAAATTCTACAAACGATTCTGCTATAGCATCACTTGTCCCATAAATATCTAAATGATCTGCATCCATAGATGTGATACAAGCAATATTAGGATGCAAATGCAAAAAAGAACGATCGAATTCATCCGCTTCAACTACCGTAACTGTTTTACCACTACCTATTAAATTCGAATTATAATTTTCTACAATTCCTCCAATAAAAGCTGTTACATCAACCCCACTTTCATATAAAATGTGCCCTAGAATACTTGATGTTGTTGTTTTTCCATGTGTACCTGCCACAGCAAAGCAAAAAGTGTCTTTTGTTATTATACCTAAAACTTCCGCTCTCTTTTTTACTTGATATTCTCTTTCCAAAAAATAATTCCATTCAGAATGCATTTTTGGTACAGCTGGCGTAATAATCACCAAAGTATTTTCTACATAAAAATTTTTCGGAATTAAATCAATATTATCTTCAAAATGAATTTCAATTCCACTTTCAATCAATTCTCTCGTCAGCATCGTTGGCGTTTTATCATAACCCGAAACTTGCTTCCCGATATTCTTAAAATACCGTGCCAAGGCACTCATTCCGATGCCACCAATTCCGATGAAATAGACGTTATGTATTTGATTTAAATTCATTGTTTTTAATATCTTAAAGTCCGTTGAACTTACTGTTTGTTATTTTTTAATTAATTTCACAATTTCATCAGCAATTTGCTTTGTTGCTTCTGGCATTGCTAGTTGTTTTATATTTTCGCTTAGCTGCTTTTGCTTTCCTTCATCTTTTAAAAGGGCCTCAAAAACAAGACTGAATTGAGAATCCAAATCTGATTCTTTTAAAAGCAATGCTCCTTTTTTGTCAACAATTGCTTTTGCATTTTTTGTCTGATGGTCTTCTGCCACATTCGGTGATGGAATAAACAGCACCGGTTTTCCAACAATACATAATTCTGATACGGATGAAGCACCAGCACGTGAAATAATAATATCTGCTGCTGCATAAACAAAATCCATTCTTTCGATAAAAGAAACAACCTGAACATTCTCCGTATTGTATTTTTTATAATCTTCGTAATATAATTTTCCGCATTGCCAGATAATCTGAACATTTTGAGAAACAATCTTATCTAATTCTTTTTCAATTAATTGATTCATTCTTCTAGCACCCAGACTTCCTCCAAGAACAAGCAACGTCTTTTTATTAGGATCTAAATTAAAATATTCAATTGCGTCCCCTCTCTTACTTTCGATAGCAATCAAATCCTGACGAACTGGGTTACCCGTAAAAACCATTTTTTCTTTTGGAAAAAAACGCTCTAAATTTTCATAGGCAACACAAATAGCACTTGCTTTTTTGCTCAATAACTTATTTGTAATTCCAGGATAAGAATTTTGTTCTTGAATTACAGTAGGTATGCCCATTGTATTAGCTACTTGTAATAATGGTCCACTAGCAAAACCGCCTGTACCAATAACTACATCTGGTTTAAAATCCTTAAGTATCATTCTGGATTTCCATAAACTATCAACTAATTTAAAGGGAAACATCGCGTTTTTTAAATTAATCTGACGTTGTAAACCAGCAATCCACAATCCTTTTATATTGTAACCCGCTTGAGGAACTTTTTGCATTTCCATTTTATCTTTGGCTCCTACAAAAAGGAATTCAGCATTAGGGAAACGCATTTTTAATTCATTAGCAATAGCAATTGCAGGATATATATGTCCTCCCGTTCCTCCACCACTTAATATGAATTTATATTGTTTCATTTAATTTAAAATTACTGTTATGAAATACTTCAATTAAATATTATTTATTCATCACCGCATCCATAGGATTTCCAGCTTTATCTTCAATAGAATAATCCGAATTAATTTCTTCTTCAGAAGCTAGCTCAGCATCAATTAATTTTTGAAGCGCTTCTTCTCTTTTAGCTGCTACTTTTAATTCTTCCTCTATTTCTTCGTCTTTTTTAGTCACACTTATAATAATACCGAGTGCAAAGCACGTCATCCAAATGGAACTTCCTCCGCTACTGATCAAGGGTAACGTTTGCCCTGTAACCGGCAGTAACTCTACAGCTACGGCCATATTTATCATGGCTTGAAATATCATTGGAAAACCGAGCCCTATGACGACTAATTTTCCAAATAAGGTATTTGCTTTATGCGAAGCAATGACAAAACGGAATAAAAGCAGAAGGTATAAGGTAAGAACACCAAGCCCTCCAATTAAACCGTATTCTTCGACTATGATAGCATAAATAAAGTCAGAAGAAGATTGTGGTAAAAAATTCTTTTGAACACTTTTCCCCGGTCCTAATCCATAAATTTTACCTGAAGCAATAGCAATTTTGGCTTTCTCAATTTGGTAATCATCTTCGTCTGGTTTGTCGGTTGTAAAATTTTCAATTCGACTACTCCACGTACTTACCCTACTAAAAAATCTAGAATCAGGAAACGCTTTGGAAACAAGCACAAAAAAGGCAAGAAAAACAATACCTGAACCAATTATAAAACCAATATATTTTATTGGGTATTTACCAATAAAAACAAGCATAATTACCATTGAAAATATCAAGGCTGTTGTAGAAAAATTGGCAGGTAAAATAAACATTAAAGTTATAAATACGGGAATCCAAAGTTCTTTTAAAGATTCTTTAAAATCAATTGGTTCTTCTCGAGTTTTAGATAAATACCTAGCAACATAAATGAACAACACTAAGGATGCTAATGTTGATGTTTGAAATGTAATGCCCACAAACGGAATTTGAATCCATCGACTTGCATTAGCACCTGCAATTACCGTTCCTTTGATTAAGGTATAAGCCAATAATATCCAAACAACAGGTAATCCCACTTTAGAGATGGCTCTAAAATAATGATATGGCACTTTATGAACAAAATAAATAATAGTAAATCCAATACAAATATGAGCTAAATGTTTTACCAAATAACCCAATGTATTACCCGTCCCATGTCCTAAATAGGCTAAATTACTACTGGCACTAAAAACAGGCATAAACGAAAACAGCGCTAATAAAGCCACGAATGACCATATTACTTTATCTCCTTTTAAATTACCTATTAATTGCTTCATTTCAAAATTTGTTTAAAGTTTCACTTGTTTAAAGTTTAAAAATGTTCAACCTTACTCTTTATAATTTACCTTCTTTCTATAAGTTTTGTACCGCTTGTTTAAATTGTTTTCCTCTATCCTCATAGTTTTCAAACAAATCAAAACTTGCACATGCAGGCGATAACAATACAGTATCCCCTTTTTCGGTCAAACGTTGCGCCATTCTTACGGCATCATTCATATTGGTAACTTCAACCATAATATCAACTACATTACCAAATGCATCAATTATTTTTTTATTATCGACTCCTAAACAAATTATTGCTTTTACTTTTTCACGAACTAATGACATCAATTCATTATAATCATTCCCTTTATCGACACCACCTACAATCCACACTGTTGGTGTGTTCATACTGTCTAAAGCAAAGAAAGTAGCATTTACATTTGTCGCTTTTGAATCATTGATATATTGAACATTTTGAATTTTCAATACTTTCTCCAAACGGTGCTCTACTCCTTGGAAATTAGATAAACTTTCACGAATTGTTGCTTTTCTAATTTGCATCAATTTAGCCACAGAGGTTGCTGCCATTGCATTTTTCATATTATGTTTTCCTTCCAAAGCAATTGACTCCGTGTCCATTTTAAATTCCTCTTGATTAATTGATACTTCCATTATGTTGTTTTTGATAAATGCTCCTTCACTAAAAGTTTTTGTTAATGAAAAAGGGATTAGTTTTGCTTTTGTTTTATTTTTATTTAGCCATTCATTAATAGCCTCGTCATCTGCGTCATATATGAGGTAATCATCCTCTGTTTGATTCATTGTTATTCTAAATTTTGAATCAATATAATTTTCGTATTTGTAATCGTATCGATCTAAATGATCCGGACTAATATTGGTAATAATTGCTATATGAGGTTTGTAATCTTTAATGCCATCCAATTGAAAACTACTTAATTCTAACACATAGGAATCAAATGTGTCATCAGCTACTTGCCAGGCAAAACTCTTTCCAATATTACCCCCCAAACCGACATTCAATCCAGCCGATTTTAACAAATGATAGGCTAACATTGTTGTCGTAGTCTTCCCATTACTTCCAGTTATCCCAATAGTTATTGCTTTTGTAAAAGGAGCCGCAAATTCTATTTCTGATATCACAGGGATCCCTTTTTCGATTAGTTTTTTAACAATTGGAGCTTTTTCTGGAATACCAGGGCTTTTCATAACCACGTCAGCATTCAAAATCAAATCCTCAGTATGTTGTTCGTCTTCGAAATCAATACCATTACTTACAAGAACTTCTTTATAGTTTTCTTTTATCTTTCCAAAATCAGACACAAAAACATCATATCCTTTTTTCTTACCTAGGATTGCTGTTCCTACTCCGCTTTCTCCGCCGCCTAATACAACTAGTCTCATGTTATCTTAATTTTAAAGTAACAATTGAAAGTATCGCTAACATGATAGCTACAATCCAAAAACGAGTTACAATTTTACTTTCATGATAGCCCTTCTTTTGATAGTGATGATGTAAAGGAGCCATTAGAAATATTCTTCGTCCTTCACCAAAACGTTTCTTGGTATATTTAAAATAGGTCACTTGCAATACCACCGAAAAATTCTCAACTAAAAACACTCCGCAAAATAATGGAATCAACATTTCTTTTCGAACTGCAATCGCTAAGACGGCAATAATCCCACCGATCGTCAAACTTCCAGTATCTCCCATAAATACGGATGCTGGATACGAATTATACCATAGAAATCCAATTAGTGCCCCTGTAAAAGAGGCGATAAAAACCGTCATCTCACCCGAATTAGGGATGTACATAATATTCAAGTAATTGGAGAAAATAATATTTCCTGAAACGAAAGTAAAAATACCTAATGCCAGTACGGATATTGCCGAAGTTCCCGCGGCGAGTCCATCTATACCGTCAGTTAAATTAGCCCCATTAGAAACTGCTGTTATAATAAAAATCACAATAGGAATAAAGATTACCCAAGCCCATTTTTCATATCCTTCTCCAGTCCAAGCTAATAATTCAGCATAATCAAATTCATTGTTTTTGAAAAATGGAATTGTAGTCGCTGTCGACTTTTCTTCCAAAGGAGCTTCATAAATAACATTCTCAGTGGTCATCTTAAAAACATCACTTTTACCCGTATCAGTACGTACTGTTACACTTGGATTAAAATATAGAACTGTCCCAACAATTAAACCTAACCCCACTTGTCCAAAAACTTTAAAAATCCCTTTTAGTCCTTGCTTGTCTTTTTTGAAAATTTTTATATAGTCATCTACAAAACCAATTGTTCCCATCCATAAAGTCGTAACAATCAACAAGACAATATAAATATTATGCAATTTTGCGAATAACATAACTGGTAACAATGTGGCAAATATGATGATTAACCCCCCCATTGTAGGAGTACCTGCTTTTTCGTTTTGCCCAGCCAAACCTAGTTCTCTAACTGTTTCACCTACTTGCTGATTGCGTAAAAAATTGATAATTCTTTTACCATAAACAGTAGATAATAATAGTGATAATAAGAAAGCCAATGCCGATCTAAAAGTGATGTATTGAAAAACACCAGTTCCAGAAACATTCATCGTTTTATCTAAATATTCAAATAAGTAATACAGCATATTTTACTATTTATGAAGTTGTTCTAATATTTCTTTTACAATTTTCATATCATCAAAATCATGGCGAATTCCCATAATTTCTTGATATGTTTCGTGTCCTTTTCCTGCTATTAAAATAATATCATTGGGTTGAGCCAATTGACAAGCTGTTTTTATAGCTTGTTTTCTATCAGTAATTGTCAAGATCTTTTTATAGTTTTGAGGAGCAACACCCGTTTCCATCTCAGTTAGAATAGTATCTGGATCTTCATTTCTAGGGTTATCGGATGTAAGAATTGCTTTGTCACTCAAATCAGAAGCAATCCCAGCCATAATAGGACGTTTTGTTTTATCTCTATTACCTCCACAACCTACAACTGTAATCAATTGTTCGTTTTTGGTTCGAATATCATTGATCGTTTTCAAAACATTTTCTAATGCATCCGGAGTATGTGCATAATCCACAATAGCAGTAATATTTGACTCAGAAACGATATATTGAAATCTTCCTGAAACACTTTCCAATTCAGATAACAATCTTAAAGTTTCTAAACTATCTAAACCTAATTCAATAGCGGTTCCGTAAATAGCCAAAACATTATAAGCATTAAAAGTTCCAATTAATTTTACCCATACTTCATTTCCATCAATTTTCAATAACAATCCTGACAATTGATTTTCTAGGATTTGGGTTTTATAATCAGCATACGATTTTAATGCATAGGTGCGCTTTTTGGCCGCTGTGTTTTGCAACATAATTGCCCCATTTTTATCATCAGTATTTGATAATGCAAATGCCGTTTTTGGAAGATGATCAAAAAAAGATTTTTTCACATCTCTATATTCAGCAAAAGTGGGATGGTAATCCAAGTGATCGTGTGATAAATTGGTAAAAACTCCACCCGCAAAAAATAATGCCTCCGTTCTTTTCTGATGAATTCCATGTGAACTCACTTCCATAAAACAATAATCAACATTGGCTGCTTTCATTTCTGCCAAGTAATAGTTGATTGTTATAGAATCTGGTGTTGTATGAGTTGCTTTATATTCAACATCATCAACCATTATTTTAACGGTAGACAATAACCCAACTTTAAACCCTGCTTTTTTAAACAATTGATACAATAAAGAAGCAATTGTAGTTTTTCCATTGGTTCCTGTAATCCCTACTAATTTTAAACTTTCCGAAGGATTTCCAAAATAATTAGCCGCCATATAAGCCAAAGCCTTGTTTGTATCCAATACTTGTACATACGTAACTCCTTTTACTAAAACTTTAGGAAAGGCATCGCAAACAATTGCTTTAGCACCTAAATTAATTGCTTTTTGAATAAAATCATGACCGTCCGAAATAGCCCCACGAATAGCTATAAAAATATCATTTTGCTCTATTTTCCTAGAATCAAAATCTATTTTGTTAATAGCAATATCCGTTGAACCGTTTATAGACTCAATAGCTACTTTATATAATATGTCTTTTAGTATAATCACAATAATTCTAATGTTATAGTTGTGTTTTTTATTATATTCTGACCCGCTTGAAGCGATTGCGTTTTTACTTTCCCCATTCCTACCGCTTTTACCTTAATGCCTAGATTTTCTAATAAAGCAACTGCATCCATTCCCGGCATCCCTTTAACATCAGGAACCAGTTCTTGTTGTTTTTGTACTTTAGCAAAGTAATTGTTATAGCTATCTTCTTGTTTTGGGACTTTCTTATTTAATTTTTTAATTTCATTAGTCGAAGGCACATCTGTAAATATTTTTTGTGCAATTCGCTTAAAAACTGGTCCAGCAACATCGGCACCATAATAATTATTGTTCACTGTACTCGGCTTATGCACGACTACAATACACGAATATTTAGGATGATCTGCAGGGAAGTACCCTACAAATGAAGAGGCATAGTATTTTCCTGCTCCTCCATCTTTGGCATAATTAACGGCAGCAGTTCCCGTTTTTCCAGCCATTGAAAATTCTTTGGAAAACAATTTAGAAGCCGTTCCTTTTTTAACCACATTAGCCAAGACTGCTTTTACTTTCAATAGAGTTTCCTTAGAACATATCTTAGGATTAATTACTTCTTTTTCGACCTTTACAATCGTTTTATTCCATTCTTTAATTTCAGAAACAAATTGTGGTTTCACCATTTCACCATTATTTGCTACAGCATTATAAAAGGCCAACGTTTGCATTGGCGTAACCGAAACACCATACCCAAAAGCCATCCAAGGAAGTGAAATATTAGACCAATTCTTGTCAGAAGGTTGCGGTATAAACGGCCTACCTTCTCCTTCAAAATCCATATTCAATTTTTTATTCAATCCATACGAATTAACGTGGTTTACAAACTTGGTAGGATTATTTTTATAATTATCATAAACCGCTTGAACCATTACCGTATTTGAAGACAACTCAAAACCTCTAGCCAATGAGATCTTACCATATCCTCCTGTATGAGAATCCCTTACCGATTTTCCGGAATATTTAACTACCCCACCATGTGTATCATAAACAGTACTTGTATCCGCCACTTTATCTTCAAGAATAGCCATTAAATCAGCCAATTTGAACGTTGATCCCGGCTCATGCGATTCAGCTACAGCATAATTTGTAGTTTCATAATAAGTACCATCGTTAGCTCTTCCTAAATTAGCTATCGCTTTTACCTTACCAGTTTGAGTTTCCATCACGACAACACAACCATGATCCGCTTGGTAATCTTCCAATTGCTTCAATAAAGCATGATGTGCAATATCTTGAATATAAACGTCAATAGTCGAAATTACATCGTAACCATCCTGAGGATCTACTTCATTTATATCACGTATGGGTTTCCATTGCCCTTTCGCAATTTTTTGTTTTAAGATTTTACCGTCTTTACCGTTAAGATATTTTCTATATGCCCATTCAATTCCTTTACCATCAGAAGTTCCATTGGAATTTCGACGCTCATAGCCAATCGTTCTTTCGGCAATTTTACCTATCGGATGCTCCCTAACGGTCTTTTGCTCAACAATAATTCCTCCTTTGTAAGCTCCTAATTTGAATAAGGGAAATCCTTTTATTTTAATATAATCGGTATAACTTAAATCACGAGAAATCAAATAATATCTATTATTATTTGCTCTAGCTCTTCTTAATTCATTTTGATAAAAACTACTCGGTTTATCTAGAACTGTAGCTAAAGAATCTGATAATGCTTGAACATTTTTTTCGAATACCTCTGCTTTTGGTGCCAAAGCATCAAAACGTATTTCATAATTAGGAATCGAAGTCGCTAACAAACTCCCATCAGATGAATAAATATTTCCTTTATTAGAAGGAATTACAAAATTCTTAACCGTTCTCTCTTTGGCTAATTTTCTATAATAATCCCCTTCAACCCATTGAATATTTGTCAATTTCACGGCAATCGCAATCGCTATCAAAAAAATAGCAAATGCAACCAGATAGATTCGGTACGATATGTATTTATCTTCTACTGCCATAATTTTTTAAGAAAACTTTTCTCTTCTTCTTTTTTTACTTTTATCTTAATTGGAGGAACTGTTGATGGAAAAATTTCTTTCTCAATCATTTTTTCAGAAACTGTCGACTCCATTTTTAACTTCATTAACTGTGAACGTCTGTCCACAAATTCGGATCGCAATTCTTTGACCTCAGTTGTTAACTGAGCTATTTGAAAAACTTTTTGCTCAAAACGTTGTGTATTTGCAATCATAACTATAGCCAGTAATATTAAAAAAACTATAAAACGCCAATTTTTTACCGCGTCATCATCGATAAGAAACTTAGCTTTCAATATACCGTAAATGCCTTTTTTCATTACCTTAAATTATTTCTTTTCGGCTATCCTTAGTTTTGCACTTCTCGCTCTATTATTAACTTTAATTTCCTCATTTCCAGGAATAATTAATTTACCTATCGTTTTAAAAGGAACAGAAAAATTACCAAAAAAATCACGCTCAGGCTCTCCATCAAACATTCCGTTTTTCATGAATCGCTTCACTAATCTATCTTCTAAAGAATGATATGAAATAACACTCAACCTTCCACCTGGATTTAAAATTTCTAATGATTGCTCCAAAAATTCCTTTAAAACATCCATCTCTTGATTCACTTCAATTCGAATAGCTTGGTAGATTTGAGCTAAAATTTTATTCCTAACTCTTTCCGGTAAATATTTTGCCAAAACTTCTTTTAGCGTATCGGTTGTTTTTATTGGATGCACTTCTCTTGCTTCCACAATTGTTCTTGCCAAAACAGGCGCGTTTTTCAACTCACCATAATCTAAAAAAACTCTTTTCAAATCTGCTTCGTCATACTCATTCACCACTCTGTATGCATTCAAATCGTTTTTTTGACTCATCCTCATATCCAATTCCGCATCAAATCGAGTTGAAAACCCTCTCTCCGCAACATCAAATTGATGTGAAGAAACGCCTAAATCACCCAAAATTCCATCTACACTTTTCACTCCGTAAAAACGTAAAAACCGCTTAATAAATCTGAAATTTTCATTAATCAACACAAAACGATCATCATGCAAGGTATTCTCTAAAGCATCTTCATCTTGATCAAATGCAAAAAGCTTTCCTTCAGGCCCTAACCTACTCAAAATCTCCTTAGAATGCCCTCCTCCACCGAAGGTCACATCTACATATATACCGTCAGGCTTTATATTTAAACCATCTACAGATTCCTTTAGTAAAACCGGATTATGATATTCCATTGTCGTCGTCATTTATATTTCCCATTACATCTTCTGCCAAATCAGCAAAATCAACATCTTCTCCGCTTATTGATCTTTCATATAAATCTTTATCCCAGATTTCAACAATATTTACTGCTGATGAAAAAACAACATCTTTTGTAATATTTGCAAAAACAACTAAATCTTTAGGAACTAATAATCTTCCCAAAGAATCAATCTCAACAATTTTAACTCCCGCAGTGAACCTGCGTATAAAATCATTGTTCTTTTTAACAAATCGATTTAACTTATTAATTTTCAACATCATCAAATCCCATTCTTCCATGGGATACAGCTCAAGACACGGTTGAAAAACAGAACGCTTCAAAACAAAACCGTTTTGAAGAGATGGCGCCAATTGCTTTTTCAAAGGAGCTGGTAACAGCACCCTTCCTTTAGCATCGACCTTACATTCATATGTTCCAACAATTGTATTCAAACAAATAGCTTTTAAATGATATAGAGCAAAAATATGAAAAATATTACCACTATTTACCACTATATCCCACTTTGTTGATAAGTTTACCCGCTTTTAGAGAAAACACCTTAATTTTTGGACTGTCAGACTGTTAGCATCTTAATAATTTAAGTGTAAGAATATTCAGGCTATCGAAAAAGTGAGCAAATTATAATCAATAATTTAACGTTAAGACGATACTATTTATATTACAAAAAGTCTCGCGAAAATTGAAATCCAAAGGATTTTGAAGCAATCCATCTATTAAAAAATAAATGATTAATTATATACTCAAAAATCGCATTCAAAAATTCTTTTTAATTTATTAAATCATATATTTGTGAAAATTGAAAAATCGCATTCATAAACATGGAAAAAAACTATAAGAAAGAAGGCAGATACAGTTATTATGAAGCTGGAGAAGGAACGCCTATCGTAATTTTACACGGGCTAATGGGTGGACTAAGCAATTTTGATGCAGTTGCTGAACACTTTTCTGATAAAGGATATAAAATAGTTATTCCAGACTTACCATTATATACTCAAAATATTTTAAAAACTAATGTTAAAAATTTCGCTAAATACGTTAAAGACTTTATTACTTTCAAAGGTTTTGACAGAGTAATTCTTTTAGGAAACTCATTAGGGGGACATATCGCATTGTACCATACAAAAATGTATCCCGAAAAAGTAGCGGGACTTGTAATTACAGGAAGCTCTGGGCTTTACGAAAGTGCAATGGGAGACAGCTACCCAAAAAGAGGTGATTATGAATACATTAAGAAAAAAGCCGAAGATGTATTTTACGATCCTAAAGTAGCAACCCCTGAACTTATTGACGAAGTATATGCCTCCGTTAATGACCGAATAAAATTAATAAAAACGCTAACGATAGCTAAAAGTGCGATTAGACACAATATGGCAAAAGATTTACCTAAGATGCATGTACAAACGTGTATTATCTGGGGTAAGAATGACAAAGTAACCCCTCCTGATGTTGCAGAAGAGTTTAACAAATTGTTACCTAACTCAACTCTATATTGGATTGACAAATGTGGCCACGCAGCAATGATGGAACAACCGGAAGAGTTCAATCGTTTGCTAGAAGACTGGTTAACACATACCCATTTATCAGTTCATTAAATTTATAAAGGAGAATTTATACCTAAAAAAAATGAAAATTAATACAGCCGAATTTGTAATTAGCAATTCAGATGTCTCAAAATGTCCTAAGGACTTTTTACCTGAATATGCTTTTATTGGCCGATCAAACGTAGGAAAGTCATCATTAATAAATATGTTGACCAACCAAAAAAAACTAGCTAAGACTTCTGGGCGACCTGGAAAAACACAACTGATAAACCACTTTTTAATAAACAACAATTGGTTCTTAGTTGATTTACCAGGATATGGATATGCTAAAGTTTCTAAAAAAACAAAATCAGTTTTTCAGCAATTTATTACGGATTATTTTGAAACAAGAGAGCAATTAGTTTGCGCCTTTGTTTTAATTGACATCCGACATGAAGCTCAAGCCATAGATGTTGAATTTATGTCTTATATGGGTGAAAGTGAAATTCCTTTTTGTATTGTTTTTACAAAAGCAGACAAAATTAGCAAAGTAAAAATTGACTCTCATATCGCAGCGTATAAAAAGAATATGTTTGCCAATAACTGGGCAGAAATGCCTCATTATTTCGTAACATCAGCTACTGAAAATATTGGAAAAGAAGAACTACTTTCCTATATAGACGAAGTAAATCAAGAAGTTTTCAAAAACAATGGACAGTTTTAAATTACTGTTCATTATCCACTTCAAAAAGAAGATTTTTATACCAAAAAAAGTACAGCTAGCGCTGTACTTTTTTTTTACTTTATATTTTAAAAAGAAACTATTTTGATTCCAACAAATGGATATTCTTTTTTGTACTTTCATCAATATCATCTTTTATTTCAAGATTTAAGACTTTCCATTCTTTATATATTAAATACTGATATAAAATATAGAACAAGGAATTAAAAAACCAAAAATCCAATAAGAATGGCTTAGTGAAAATCACTGAATCACTATTTCCACTTAAAAAGATACTAGCACTACTAGCCAAATAAAGTATTAAGCCGTTACAAAAATAAAAATAATCGCTTTTATCCTTTTTAATATTAAACACTAAAAACAAAATTCCATAACTAATTAACAATAGTGATGTAATACCAATTTCAAGCATATTAAATTGCCAATAAATAGATGGATCTATTGAATATTGAATTCCTAAAAAAAGAAGAACTGCTATTAATAAAAATGCAACAATTTTTTTTTAAAAATCCAATTGAGAATATATTATAAAAAAACAGACTCATTGCAACAAATTGAAAAACAAAATAATAATGAGACAAATAAAAATTTTCTCCTGGCCTTAAAAAACCTATTAGATTGCAACAAAATTCAATAATAAACAACAAAATTAAATAAACAGTAATTATACGATACAAAACATCCTTGTTTTTTCTTGCCAAGTAAAATCGTATCCCGTTAATAAGTAAAAAAAACAAACCTACTAAACTAACAATAAATGGAAATAACATATCATCAAGATTTAATTGCAGACTAATTTAAAAATCAAATTTCCAATTGCACAACATCCCATTATACAATGTACTACATAACAAATATAACTAACTCATAAAAAAAACTAGCGCTAAAAATAAAATTTTCTGTTTTTTGACATAAAAAAAGGATAGTTTAAAAAAACTACCCTTAAAATATTTCACTGTTTTATTGCCACTACTTTGTCAACTCTAATTTTTCTGCAAAATAATCACAAAAATCTTTCATTGTATCGGCCATTTTTTCATCACCTGTAGCACGATGAAAAGTATCTGACATAGCAACTAAGGTTTGATGAAAGAAAATTTTCATCTCATCGACTGGCATTTCTTTTGTCCATAAGTCAATACGCATACTTTCTTTAGTTTTACTGTCCCACACAGACAACATAATCGCTTTCGCTTCCTCTAATTCCACCCCACCATCTTTGGCAGACCAAAGTAATTTTTCTGGAACACGGTTTTCATCTAATTCTACTAGAAATTTAATTTCTGATCTATTTATATCTGACATTACTTCTTTGGTTTATATTTTGATTTTTCAAATATTTCTTTAGCATTTGCTTTTAATAATCCTTGCAAAGATACTTCATTGTTATTCATATATGAACGAACAATTTGCCATCCAATCCAAGAACCAACTCTTCCCGGAGACTCATTATCAATTTCCAAATAAAATTTAGAAAATGGTGCTAGGTTTATAAATCGAGGAATCAGTTTTTGATCATCACTATATAGCATTTCTTTTTCTATAAAATAACGCCATATATAACTTTCATTTTCCTCACACCATTTAATTTGCTCAGGCGTATATCCCATTTTATCCGCATCGCTATAATCAGGCAAAAACATATCTTTTAAATACAATTCTTTCCCAGCATAAACCATATCAGACAATAAACTCTTTTCTTGATTAGGTGCCGTTTTATATTTAAAAAAACCAGAAACTACATCAGGCATAATTTGTTCTTGTTCAAAATTTTGCTTGATATAATTAGGAAACTGATAAAACTTATGTTCTTTACCTAAATACATCTCAAGAGAAATGACTACAAGACTATCCGCATAAATTGCTTTGTTATTGTAATCCATTTCAGATATAACGGTAATTATTTTTGGAGTTTTCGTTTTAGGAAAATAATACTTTATATGTTGAAAAAGCGAAGTTAATTCTAATTTTGTTGGTTCAAAATCAGCATATTTTTTTTGCACTTCACTATATAATTCACGCCACTGAGGGTTTTGCATTTTTTCCACCCAAACTTCGTCATCATTACCTAATGGAAAGAAAAAAGGAAACTCTTTTTTAAGTTTATTTAAATCTTTGGGTTGTGATTCAAAAAAAAGCTTGTCAAAACGAACTACTTTTAATTCAACAGGAACTTCAGCTACTGCTTTTTCAATTTTATTTTTTTGACCACAGGATAAAAAAAACAGAGATAGAACAAAAGGAATTATATATATTTTCATTTTTTTAATTAAATTTGCATACGAAAAATAAGGCAAAAGTACATACTGCCAAATGACTTTGCAAATATACATTCCTCCTACCTAAAAGTTAAACTATTATGACAAAAAAAAATACTATTCAAGTTGAAAAAGTCAATACTCATATTGTAAACTGGTTAAAAACATATGCCGAAAATTCAAAAGTAAACGGGTTTGTTATTGGAATTTCTGGTGGGGTGGACTCTGCTGTTACCTCCACTTTATGTGCCCAAACTGGATTACAGGTATTATGTGTCGAAATGCCAATTCATCAACACGAAAGCCATGTAAGTCGTGGACGAGAGCATATTAAACAACTAAAGGAAAGATTCCCAAATGTTTCTAATGTTGAAACAGATTTAACCTTGCTTTTTGAAACTTTCAAAAAAACGATGCCTACAAATGTCGAAGATTGTAAACTCCCTATCACACTAGCTAACACTAGAGCACGTTTACGAATGACAACTTTATATTATTTCGCAGGAATTCACGGTTTGTTAGTTGCTGGAACAGGAAATAAAGTAGAAGATTTTGGCGTTGGTTTTTATACAAAATATGGTGACGGAGGAGTTGATCTCAGTCCAATTGCAGATTTAATGAAATCAGACGTTTTTGCGTTGGCAGCATATTTAAAGGTACCCAATTCCATTTTAGAAGCCACACCATCAGACGGCCTATTTGGAGACGAAAAAACGGATGAAGAACAACTAGGTGCAAGTTATGACGAATTAGAATGGGCAATGCTTGTAGACGAACAAGATAAATCTCAAGAAAATTTTACCGAAAGAGAAAAAATAGTTTACGAAATTTACAAAAGGTTAAACAAAATCAATCAGCATAAAATGAATCCTATACCAGTTTGTTTACTTAATCGGGATTAATAGCATTTTATCAGAAATAAATAGTGATTATCTATTTTTTTAACTAACTTTAATGACATCGTTCAGTAAAAAACTCTTAAAAAAACAATATTATGATAAAAGTTTGTTTAGCAGATAACTATCCGGTAGTGCATTTTGGAGTAAAGTCTTACTTCAAAGACCATAGTGAAATTTCAATTACCGCAAATGTGGGAAGTTTTTTAATGATTAGAGATATTCTACTCACTAAGGATATTGATGTTTTAATTTTAGACTTAGAATTGGAAGGCCTTTCAAGTATTTTTGAAGTAAAATCAATTTTGAAAAATTTTCCAAAAACAAAAATTATAATCTTCAGTGGACTATCTGAACAAATATATGCGCCAAATGCAATTAAGGCGGGTGTATCTGGATTTGTTCATAAAAAAGAAAAATTAGAAACACTTGGTCTATCCATTATAAAAGTCTACCAAGGTAAGATTATAATGAATGAGACCGTTAAGAAAAACCTTGCTTTAATTGCCAAACAAAGTAAAAGTGAACGACTGTATAGAAAACTATCCAATCGCGAAGTAGAAGTGCTACGTTATTTAAGTGGCGGGAAAAAGAACCATGAAATTGCAGAAATCCTAAATCTTAACGAAAAAACAATCAGTACCTATAAATTACGATTGTTAACCAAATTAAACGTAACCAATCTAGTAGATTTAGTTGATAAAGCAAAAAAGCTAGAAATCGTTTAATTAAATCTTGACATAACTCGTCCTAATTTTTTTGAAAAAGCATGAGTTAAGCCATTATAATCTTGAATCATTGTCATAGGTTCTGTATTATCTGCATCAGCTGATATTGAACCTTTTAATTCCTCAATAATCCTGCCTACTAGATACCAACGCAATGTCAAAATAGTTTCAGAAACATTTTGAGCAATGGTGTCATTTTTTGATTTGGGAAAAATATTTTGCCCCTCCCAATTGTGCATAACAAGCCTTTCCTCTTCCATCAAGATGTCTGTAACTTCTTGTGCAAATTCTGGCTGCAAATGCATTAAATATTGTTCTAAACTAAAAGAATCATTTTGGAGGTAATAATTTGTCAAGTCATTAAATATTTCTCTAAATAAAGGATTTGCTAATTGCACCTCATCTTCTTGTAGACTCAAATAAATTCTTTGAAAAACTTTAAATTCTCTTTTTTCAACAACCATGACAATCTCTCCTTCTTCATTAGTTTTCATGAATGTATCCTCAAACTCTTCTGTCTTATTGCCATACAAAAGTAATATTTCGATTATTTTTCGCTCCAAACGATAGAGAATATCGACTTTTTCAGCTTCAACTGGATTCTCATTTTTTATTACTTCAAAGGATTTTTTTCCTTGCTCCTGTTTTTGTTTTTTCCCAACCTCAACAACATCTTTTTGAACTAATTGAGCCAAAGTACTCACTAATACTTGTTCAGAAATATCCATTATTCTAGAACATTCCTGAATGTAAATTTCTCTTTGAATTCGATCTGGGATTTTCGAAATACTCAATACCATATCTCGAATCAAATCGGCTTTCTTAATTGGGTCGTTCTTGGCTTCATTCATTAACATTGAAGCCTTGAATTGTATAAAATCCTTGGCGTTAGTCTCTAAATAAGCTACTAAATCATCATAAGAAGTTTTTTTGGCAAAACTATCTGGATCTTCTCCATCAGGAAAAGCACATACTTTTACATTCATCCCTTCTTCAAGAATCAAATCAATTCCACGAATAGTCGCACGAAGTCCAGCTGCATCACCATCAAAAAGTACTGTTATATTTTTTGTCAATCGATTCACCAACCGAATTTGATCTGGGGTCAATGCTGTACCAGATGAGGAAACAACATTTTCAATACCTGCTTGATTGAATTGAATCACATCTGTATATCCTTCTACTAAATAACAGTTGTTCAATTTAGCTATGGATTGTTTGGCTTGAAAAATACCATACAAAACTTTACTCTTATGGTAAATGTCGCTTTCAGGCGAATTTAAGTATTTTGCCGCTTTTTTATCATTGGTCAAAATACGTCCTCCAAAACCTAAAATCCGACCAGACATGCTTTCTATAGGGAACATTACTCTCCCTTTGAAGCGATCAAAAGGCCTGTCTTCTCTAGCAATAGTTAAACCTGTACTTTCTAAAAATTCTAATTTATACCCTTTACCTAATGCTTCTTTAGTAAATGCATCCCAACTTTCAGGAGAATAACCTAGACTAAATTTCTTAATAGTTTCATTTGTAAACCCTCTTTCTTTAAAATACGAATAGCCAATAGCTTTACCTTCCTCAGAGTTTAAAAGGGTCTTATGAAAATAGTCTTTGGCAAATTCAGAAACTAGATACATGCTCTCTCGAACATCAGTAATGGCTTTTTCCTCATCTGTTTGCTCCGTTTCTTCAATTTCAATATTGTATTTATTAGCCAAGTATCGAATGGCTTCAGGATAGGTAAAATGGGAATGTTCCATCAAGAATGCCACTGAATTCCCCCCTTTTCCCGAACTAAAATCCTTCCAAATACCTTTGGCAGGCGACACCATAAAGGAAGGGGAACGCTCGTCAGAAAACGGGCTCAAACCTTTAAAATTACTACCGGCGCGCTTTAAATTAACAAAATCGCCAATAACCTCCTCTACTCGAGCAGTTTCGAAAACAGTATCTATAGTCGCTTTTGAAATCAATTTAATTTGGGGTCAAAGTTATAAAAGGTCAAAGTTACAAAGTTTTTAAATAGTAAAACCCTTTCGAGATTCAATATCTGAAAGGGTTTATTAACTAACTCAAAACTATTCTAATTGAAATCAAAACGTAATCCTAGAGAAACATTATTTTGTTTTAGTACGTTTTCTTTAAATATGGGATTTAAATCATATTTAAGATACAAACTAGTTGCCTTGTACCCTACATATGTACTCAAACCGTAAATAAAATCATTGGTGTTAAAACCTCCTTTTAATTTATCAGTGACATCGTGATTATCGACTTGGTATTTTAAAATTTGTTTTGTTTTTAATCTTGTTCCTATATATCCTCCTAAACCAATTCTCCAAGATTGATGTGTTCTAAAATACGTTTGATCCACTTTTGTCTTTTTTTCTGAAAAATCAAATTCGAAATTCAAAGGCAATACTAAATAAACATTTTTGAAACGAGCTTCCTCTATTTTTATACTATTACCCGCTGGATCATTAGAATTTGCCTGCAAAACAGTTTGTTTACCGTTAACTTCAAAAAAACGATTATCAGTAGGTCGTAAATTGTTATACATCACTGAAAACCCATATTTTAAGTGCAACAGATTATTTTCTTTAAAAAGTCTTGTATTAGAGGTAAAACCCCATTCGTAAAAGCGAGATGCTAGATATCTAAAATCAGAATCTTTAACTTCACCTTCAGTTGCAACATTATTTAATCCCAATGCAAAAACAAATTGAGAAGTAGTTCTTTTTTCATTTCTATTATTATTCTCATACCCTTTATCTCCTTTTTCCCATTTCAATATTAATTTATACGGTTTTTTTAATGTATCTGATTCTGATATTTGGCCGTCTACTTTTTCTTGAACCAAATTTTTCAAAGCTTCTTGTTCTAGTGCTACTCTATTTTCGATATTAGTTGCCCTTACTTCTGCCAGCTTTCTCTTTCTTAGCTCTGCTTCTTCTTTCGTAATGTTTCCATTAATTAATTCATCATTGACCAAATCTACTTCTAATTTCAAAGCTGATTTCTCTTCATTGGTTATCATTTCGATCGTATTGGCAATTGATTTTGCCCTTTTTTCGAATGAATCTTGTGCCATCATTTTACTTGCTAAAAGGCATGTCAGAAGTACTAAGTAAATTGTAAAATTTCTCATGATAATTTGATTTTAATAATGATTGATGATTTGTTTATTCTAAATTTCTATTCGCCAACGCTACTTTTACAGTTTGGTAATTTTTGTTAATTTTTACAATTACTTTTTCTCTAAAAGAAGGCTCTAGTTCGTTATCTACTTGTGAAAGTAAGTTATTCGCATTAACAGAAACTGATTGTTTTTGCCCTATTTGGTTCTCTTTAACCATTTTTGACTCAATAGATCCTAAAAGAGTATTGATTGTATTATTACTCGCTTTCTCAGCAACTAAAGGAACAGGGACATTATTTTGATTGTTTTCTGATTTGTTTTGATTGATGACTGAAACCTCCTTGTTTTTATTCAATAATTGCGTTGGCTTTCTGTTTAGATTATTATTCTCGGCCACCACTTCTTTCCTCCTAATCAAACTTTTAGTACTTATAGAAGTTGTAGTATCTTTAATATTTACTTTTTGTTCTTCAGTAGTATTCCGATCTAATTTTTGTTCCAATACAACTGGAGTAGTAGTACTTATTTTTTTAGCTCCAAAACCATTAAAAAAAATAGTCCCAACAATTAGGAAACCTATAAAGCTAGCTGCAATATACATCCAAGTAAAAGACCTTTTCGGTTTCTCAGTAGCAGTCAACATCGCATCCAATCGATCCCATGCTTGAGCAGAAGGCTGAATTTTTCTTGCCTCCAATTTCTCCTTTATTATGCTATCCAATTTATTCGGTTCCATAATCGTATTTTTTTGTTGCGTTAATTTGCTTCTGCAAAATTTTTCTTGCATGTGACAATTGTGACTTAGATGTTCCTTCATTGATCCCAAGCATAATGGCTATTTCCTTATGTTTAAAACCTTCAATAGCATATAAATTGAAAACCATTTTATAGCCATCAGGTAAATTATCTATCATACACTGAATGTCATCTGTTGAAAATTCGCATTCTTCAGCTTCGTCACTTTCCTCTACATGAACTACATCTTCAATAAAGCTTACTTTCTTATGCACTCGCAAAAAAGAGATACATTCATTAACCATGATTCGCCTAATCCAACCTTCAAAACTCCCGTTGTGTTGAAAATTTTTAAGACCAGTAAATACTTTCATGAAGGAAGTAATCATCACATCTTCGGCTTGTTGTACGTCTTTTACATAAAGCCGGCAGATACTTAACATTTTTGGTGAAAACCGAGAATAAATTTGCTGCTGTGCCTGACGATTATTCTCGACAGCTAGCTGGATCATTTCTTTTTCCTCTTGATGTAAGTTGATTACTTTCAAAGTCTTTATAAAGGGTTTCTATTAATATAGACGATTGACAATGCAAAAAGGTTGCATAGCAGTTAAAAAAAAATGGGTTTAAAAAATAAAACAATAACTGCCAGCGAGTTATAATTTTAAAAAAACTATTTCTTTCTTTCAATAACGTAATTAACCATTAAGATTAAAGCATCTTTAAAGGCCGAGTTGGGATAATTATCCAATAGCAAAAGTGCTTCTTGTTGAAATTCGACCATTTTGTTTTCGGCGTACCCTAAACCATTATTATCTTTTACAAACTCAATCACTTCTTTTACCCTTTTTTTGTCTTTGTTGTGGTTTTTTATGGAATTGATTAACCATGATTTCTCTTTTGAAGTACAGGTATTCAAAACATGAATTAAAGGAAGAGTCATTTTTTGTTCCTTAATATCAATACCTGTTGGTTTCCCAATAGCATCATCAGTATAATCAAATAAATCATCTTTGATTTGGAAAGCCATTCCAATAAGCTCACCAAATTTTCGCATATTCTCAACTTGTACCTCATCATCAATAACTGATTTTGCGCCAAGAGCACAACAAGCTGCTATAAGTGTAGCAGTCTTTTTACGGATAATTTCGTAATAAATATCTTCGGTAATATCGAGTCTTCGCGCTTTTTCTATTTGAAGTAATTCTCCTTCACTCATTTCGCGAACAGCGACAGAAATAATTTTAAGTAAATCAAAATCACCATTATCAATTGAAAGCAGCAATCCTTTTGAGAGCAAATAATCTCCCACAAGTACAGCGATTTTATTTTTCCACAATGCATTAATGGAGAAAAAACCCCTGCGACGATTACTATCATCCACCACATCATCATGCACTAATGTTGCAGTATGAATCAATTCAATCACACAAGCCCCGCGGTAGGTTCTTTCGTTTATTGTTCCTCCAGAAACCATCTTAGCAGTTAGGAAAACGAACATCGGTCGCATTTGTTTCCCTTTTCTATTTACGATATAATAAGTGATTCTATTGAGTAATGCCACTTGTGAAGTCATCGATTCATAGAACTTTTTTTCAAAAAGTTCCATTTCTTTAAAGATGGGCTGTTTTATTTGAGAAGTGACATTCATTTAGCATTCAAAGTTACATCTTTTGATAAATATATTCAGCCTTAAATTCAATTTTAGTCATTCATTTAAAAAAAACCTTCTCCTTAACATTGCTAACCCATTCTTAATTTCATTTGTCTTTTTGTTAAAGTTGTCTTAATCTGATGTAGAAATCCTACCTATAAGTTTGCACAACGAAAACAAACAACAAAAAAAAATGAAAATTTCAAGAAAAAATCTACTATTTCTTTTACTTGTGTTTTGTATGCATTTAGTGAATGCACAAACAAAATCAATCTCTGGAAAAGTCACCGATTCGTCTGGTTTCCCACTTACCGGAACAACAGTTTTAGTTAAAGGATCTAAAAATGCAACTATTGCTGATAGCAATGGAAACTATACTATTAATGTCGAAAAAGGAAAAACAATAGTATTTACTTTTATGGGATTCACAACAAAAGAAGTTTTAATTAGTAATCAAGAAAATCAAAATGTAATACTACAAGATGATTCCATATCACTGGGCGAAGTGGTTGTTACTGCATTAGGAATTAAAAGAGACAAACGTGCACTAGGATATGCTTCACAAGAATTAAAATCGGATGATATTAACAAAGTAAACTCATCTAATTTTGTTTCGAACTTAACAGGGAAAATATCTGGGGTACAAATCACTGGTTCTGGTAACGGAATTACAAGTTCTTCAAGAATAACAATCCGTGGTGATAAATCTTTGAATATTAATAATAACGGGCCTTTATTTATTGTAGATGGTATACCTATCAATAATAATGTATATGGCGTGGGTGGATCTGCAACGACCCAAACTGATTTACCAACTGATTATGGAAATGGTGCTTCGGAAATTAATCAAGAAAATATTGAGAGTGTAAACGTATTAAAAGGAGCAGCTGCATCGGCACTTTATGGTTCCAGAGCCGCAAATGGAGTTATTGTTATCACAACTAAATCCGGTAAGAAAGGAAAAGGACTTGGAGTTTCCATCTCTTCTTCTTTTATGACAAGTGAAGCCTTAAGACTACCTGAAATTCAAGGTGTTTATGGCGCTGGTTCAAAACAAACATATGATCCAGGTGCTGATACTAACTTAGGTCCTCGATTTGACTCTGGTATTTCTCTATTACAAAACGGAAGTCCTGGCTATTCAATAGGACAAGGGCAAGTATTACCGTTTGAATTTAGATACAACCTAAACGACTTTTTTAGAAAAGGAAGTTCTATTTCGAATACTGTATCTATTTCTGGTTCAGATGAAAAAACAAATTTCAGACTGAGCTATGGTAAAACAAATAGCGAAGATATTGTTCCTAATTCTAATTTGAAAAGAGAAAATATAAGCTTAAACCTTAATTATTCTATTTCGGACAAATGGAAATTAAGTACGGTAGCCACTTATACAAAAAGTTCAAGTGATAACACGCCTGTTACGGGTTACGGAAGCCAAGGTATTATGTATAATTTACTTTGGAATCATACTAATGTTGACTTAGACTGGCTTAAAGACTATTGGATTACAAAGGATGTGAAACAAAATAGCATGTTTGGTTGGGGAGATAACCCATTCAAGATTGCTTACGAGAACATCAATGCTTTCAAAAAAGGACGCCTTTTTGGTAATATTTCTTCTACTTATGAAATCAACAATGACTTTTCATTCATGGCTCGTATTGGGATGGATAATTCAAATGATTTTAGATGGTCCAGAAGACCTATTGGTTCTTCAAGATATACTAACGGAATGTATCGCGAACAAACCATTGGGTTTACAGAGTATAATGCCGATATGTTATTGAGTTACGATCATAGTTTTGGTGATTTTTCCGTTAAAATATCTTACGGTGCGAATAGTATGAATCAATACACATCCGAAAGTAAGATTGAAGGGCAAGGAATAAGTATTCCGGGTATCTACAATTTACAGAACATCAATGTGATGCCGATTCAATCGAGAAACATTTACAAAAAGCGTATCAACAGTATGTATAGTTTGGCCAATATTGGATATAAAGATTATCTGTATTTAGACCTTACCGCAAGAAATGACTGGTCATCTACATTACCTGCAAACAACAACTCGTATTTCTATCCATCGGCATCATTGAGTTTTATTCCAACCTCATTATTTGAAATGAATGAAAATATTGATTTCTTAAAACTAAGAGTGAACGCTGCATCAGTAGGAAATGATACTGATCCTTATCGATTAGTAAAAACCTATGACAATGGAGCTTTGGCTGGGACTTTAACCAATCCTAATTCTATTTTAAACAGTAATTTAAAACCTGAAATTGCAACTTCTTATGAGGTGGGTGTTGAAGCTCAGTTTTTCAAAAAAAGAATTACACTTGATGCGAGTTATTATATTACCAACTCTAAGAATCAAATTGTAGGTTTGGATATTTCACAATCAACTGGTTTTAATTCGAATGTAATTAATGCGGGTAAAATTCAAAATAAAGGAATCGAATTAGGTCTAGGAATTACACCTGTTAGAACAAAAGATTTTGAATGGTCGCTTAACGCCAATTTTACTCAAAATCGAGGTACCGTAAAAGAATTGACAGATGGGATTAATAATTATATCATTGCTCAAGGTCCTAATGGTGGTACAATTGAAGCACGTGTAGGTGAACGAATGGGAGATTTATACGGTCGTGGTTATTTAAGAAGTCCTGACAACCAAATTGTATATGACAATACTGGTTCTCCAATTTTAGATACTAAAATTAAAAAAATAGGAAACTACAATCCAGATTGGATGTTGGGTCTAGCTACTAATTTAAAATACAAAAACATCAGTCTTAATGCTTTATTTGATGTAAGACATGGTGGAAAAATCTATTCGATGACCAATGCTATAGGAATGGAAAGTGGCATACTAGCGGTTTCATTACCTGGTAGAGAAACTGGAATCGTTGGAAAAGGAGTGGTACAAAACACAGATGGAACTTACAGCCCAAATACTACTTCAATAAGTGCCGAAAACTGGTATTACTCTAATGCCTTTCGTAGAGATAATATTGAAGCCAATTCATTTGATGCGTCTTATGTAAAACTAAGAGAAGTAAGTTTAAATTATAGATTTTCTGACAAATGGATTAAAGCGGTAAAAATGCAAAACTTAAGCATTGGTTTAGTTGGAAATAATTTAGCACTTTGGACAAAAGTTCCAAACATCGATCCAGAAACTCAAGCGATAAGCGGCGGTACATTATTACCAGGATTTGAAGTTCTACAACTGCCTTCTTCTAGAAACTATGGAATCAAATTAAATGCTTCATTCTAAAAAAATTATCATGAAAAAAATCATATTATTTATACTATTACTAAGTGTCAGTATTTCTTGTACCGATGGATTTGAAGAAATCAACACTAATAAAAACCAACCAACTGTCTCACAACCGAAGCAATTACTTCCCAACGTTATTTTCAATTTAGCAAATAATAATGTTTCAAACTCATTCAACTTTGGAGATATCGTGGCTCAATATGGCGGTAACTACGAGTACAATGAATTAGACATTTACAACTGGGGTGCCGACAACCGTTTTTGGGGAATGTACAAATGGCTTAATGACATCTACGACATTAAAAAGCAAGCAATTCTATTAAACAACAAAAACTATGAAGCGATAAGTCTGGTTCTTGAAACCTACACGATGAGTCTTATTACGGATTCTTATGGTTATGCCCCTTACTCTGAAGCCTCAAAAGGAGAAGAAGGAATTTTAAAACCTAAGTACGATTCTCAAGAAGAAATTTACACCCAATTACTTTTAAACTTAGATAAGGCAAATACTTTAATAGATACAAAAACAAAAGTAGAAGGTGACTTATTGTATGGTGGAGACATGTTGAAATGGAAAAAATTCTGTAATTCATTACACGTAAGGCTTTTGATGCGTATTTCTAATAAAATAAATGTAAGCGTCAAATTAAATGACATTGTTTCAAAACCTGCAGAGTTTCCTTTATTTCAATCCAATGTAGATAATGCTAACTATGTTTACTCGGGAAGTTTTCCTAATATTTCTCCTATGAGTGATGGTATCAATAGACTGTATGGATATAATATTGTAATTCCATCTACTAATTTAGTAAACACGTTAATTACAAATAACGATCCCCGACTAGAAGAATGGATTGATCCAATTGTGGGAACTACTAATCAGTTAGGACTTCAACCTGGTCTTACTTTAGATCAAATTGGAGAACCTACAAAATATTCTAGAAGAGCGGAAGATTATTTTTATACCAAAACAAAAATATCTTCAATATTCATGACGTATAGTGAATTAAACTTTTTATTAGCTGAAGCAAGTCAACGCAATCTTATCACATCTGGATCTGCGAAAACGTATTACGATACTGCTGTAGAAGCTTCTTTCAAACAATGGAATGTAATTATGCCTGCAGATTACTTGACTACAACTGCACCCTATAGTGCAACTACTGAGGTATTATATACTCAAAAATGGTTAGCTTTATACCACACTGGAGTAGAAGCCTGGTTAGACTGGAAAAGAACGGGTAAACCAAGTTTTATTAAAGCAGGCCCTGGTTCAAAAAACAATGGTAAAGTTCCAAGAAGAATCATGTATCCTAGTTTAGAGCAATCAGTAAATGCCGAAAACAATAGTGAGGCATTACAAAAAATGGGTGGAGATGATATCAATGCAAAAGTATGGTGGGATAATTTTTAATCAAAAAAACGTAAACATGAAAAAAATATTTTTAATTCTACTACTTTTTAGTGCTGTAATTACTCATGCACAAAAAGCTGAAAATATCATCATTATCACAACAGATGGTTTTAGATGGCAAGAAGCTTTTAAAGGAATGGATGAAACATTAGCAAGAGACAAAAAATTCAACCAAGCAGATAGCGCCTATGTTTATAAAAAATATTGGGCTGACAACATCAATGAACGCAGAGAAAAGCTAATGCCTTTTATGTGGTCAGTACTTGCCAAAAAAGGACAAATTTATGGTAATAGAACACTTGGCAATAAAGTAAACAATGCCAACCCTTACTGGTTTAGTTATCCTGGTTATAACGAGATCATGACGGGATATGCTGATACTTTGATTAACTCTAATCACTACCCTGCAAATCCTAATATTACTATTTTAGAATATTTAAACAAGCAACCCAAAATAAAAGGGAGAGTTGCTGCTTTTGGTGCTTGGGATGCTTTTGATAATATTCTGAACGAAAAAAGAGCTGGTTTTCCTGTAATATCTGCATTTGACAAAGTGGGTGGTAAAAATCCAACGGAGAAACAAAAACTGATTAATGCTATGTTGGCAGACTCTTTCAAACCTTTTCATGAAGAAGAATGTTTAGATGTATTTACACATTATGGCGCATTGGAAGAATTAAAAACAAACAAGCCACGTGTCTTATATATTTCTTATGGAGAAACTGATGAGTGGGCACATGCCGGTTTTTACCGTTCTTATTTAGATGCAGCTCATCAAGTAGATGCTTGGATAAAAGAGATTTGGGACTTTGTTCAAAATGATCCGCAGTACAAAGATAAAACTGCTTTGTTTTTCACTACTGATCATGGTCGTGGTGATATCACTAAATCAGAATGGACAAGTCATGGTCCAAAAATTAAAGACGCTTCTGAAATATGGTTTGCCACTATGGGACCGCAAATTGAAGCAAAAGGGGAAATGAAAAATGAAAACCAATTGTACCAAAACCAATTTGCACAAACAATGGCAAAAATTATGGGCTATACGTTTGAAGCCAACCATCCAATCGCAAAAGAAATACCTGGAGTAGTAAAATAATCACTTCTTAATATTGACAAAAAAAGGGTTTGACATAAGTCAAACCCTTTTTCAATTTCTAAAATATTTATTTATATTTAAATAAAACTACACTTCTTTATTGGCAAGTTGCCCACAAGCAGCATCTATATCTTTACCTCTACTTCTACGAACTTTAACTACAATCCCACTTGCTTCTAATGCTTTTATGTAAGCATTAGTCGCTTCTTCTGAGGCTTGTTGAAATTCTCCGTCATCAATCGGGTTGTATTCGATCAAGTTTACTTTACAAGGTACGTATTTACAAAATTTAACTAAAGCATCTATTGATTCCTTATTATCATTGATATCCTTCCAAACTACGTATTCGTAAGAGATCTTTGATTTGGTTTTTCGATACCAATATTCTAATGATTCACGCAAATCTGCCAAAGGAAAATTAGCACTAAAAGGCATTATTCGAGCACGAATTTCATCAATAGCTGAATGCAGGGAAACGGCCAATTTAAATTTCACATCATCATCAGCTAATTTTTTTATCATTTTAGGAACTCCTGATGTGGAAACCATAATTCGCTTGGGTGACATTCCTAATCCCTCCTCGGATGTGATCATTTCAATAGCTTTCAATACATTATTGTAATTCATTAATGGTTCTCCCATTCCCATGAAAACAATATTAGAAAGAGGATGATTATGATACAAACGACTTTCTCTATCTATGGCCAAAACCTGATCATATATTTCAGCAGGTTCTAAGTTTCGCATCCTTTTTAATCGCGCTGTAGCGCAAAAATTACAATCTAAACTACAACCTACTTGGCTAGAAACACAAGCTGTTGTTCTGGTATTGGTAGGAATTAAAACAGATTCTACTACTAAACCATCATGTAAACGGACGGCATTTTTTACCGTGCCGTCTTCAGAACGTTGCATTGTATCTACCTTTATGTGATTGATTACAAAGTAGCTTTCTAACATCGCACGCGTTTCTTTAGAGATATTAGTCATATCCTCAAAACTGTGCGCCCCTTTATTCCACAACCACTCATATACTTGATTACCACGAAAAGCTTTGTCGCCACTGGTTACAAAAAAATCTCGTAATTCTTCTTTGGATACTGCCCGTATGTCTTTTTTCTCAATTTGCATGCTGCAAATTTAATGACTATTTATTGTATTAAATAATTATCCACACAAATTCAGCTTTTCAAGCTGTTTCTATTGCTGTTTTTAAAATAAAATTATTTCAAAAAAACATCAAAGATATCGATATAGTACTACTGTTTTTTAATAAACCCTTAACCACTGATATTTATCATGTATTGCTCTTCTACTTCGGTATAAATTTGTCTCATAATTAATACAAAAAATGGAATTTACAAACCATCATTAACTTAATAAATAACAGCATGAAATCAACAACACTTAAATCGGCTTTTTTAGCAATCACTTTATTGGGAATAATATGGTCTTCAAATGCGCAAAAAAACTATGAGTTAAATAAAAAACAAACTTTTTCTGTACTGGGAACTTCAACATTACATGACTGGGAAATGGAATCAAGCACAGCTACTGGTACTGCAAATATTACTATTACCAATTCTAAATTAGAAGCCATTAATGGAATAACAATAAATCTAAAATCGGAAAGTATAAAAAGTGGCAAAGGCGCTATGGACAAAATAGCATACAAAACCTTAAACACAAATAAATTCAAAACCATTAAATATGTTTTAAAAACTGCTGAAAAGGTAAATGAAACAACTTGGGATTTAATTGGAACATTTAGTATTGCTGGCGTTAGCAAAGAATTCAAAACACAAGTACAAACAACAATAAGTAACGGTTTCGTTACTATACAGGGATCGAACAAAATTACATTTGATGAATTTGGCATGACCCCACCAACTGCATTATTTGGAACTATTAAAACCGGAAAAGAACTTACACTAAAATTCAATATTAACTTTAATTAAAGCAATCATGAAAATAATTTATCTTTTAGCTGCTGTCGTATTAAGTTTGACAACAGTAACTGCACAAAATAGTTTTGGACAAATTCAAAATACGATTCCACGTGATCAAAATGGAATAAATCAATTTGACGTAAAAAAAGACAGCGTAGCATATAAAGGAATTAGCGTTGATCTTGGAGCTGCATTTGCTTTGCAATTTCAAGTAGTAAAATCCTTTAATGACCAATCCAATTTACCTGCTCCTATTACCGGTTACAGATTAAATAATCTAGGAAATAATTTTAATTTACCTACAGCGAATATGATTATTGGAGCGCAATTATACGATGGTGTGCGAGTAAATTTAGAACTCTATTTGGCCGCGAGACACCACAATGAGACATGGGTAAAAGGAGGTTATTTACAAATTGATAAATTAGATTTTATCAAAAAAGACTTCTTAGCTGATTTTATGAAATATGCAACCATCAAAATCGGGCAAATGGAAAACAACTATGGTGATGCCCATTTTAGAAGATCTGACAATGGAAATACATTGGCCAACCCTTTTATTGGAAATAACATTATGGATGCTTTCACTACAGAAATGGGTGCTGAATTTTATTACAACAGAAACGGTTTTGTAAGTATGATCGGTGTTACCAACTCAAAACTAAATCAAAATGTAAAAGAAATAGTTGCAAGTTCACCTACTCAAAACACAACTATTAGCCCCACTATTTTAGCAAAAATAGGATTTGACAAACAAATTGATTCTGATTTAAGAGTACGATTAACTGGGTCTTTATATCATGTTTCAAATATAAGTGGAAACTTATATGGATCTGATAGAGCAGGTAGCCGCTTTTATGGTGTTATGTCTCATGCGGCATACACAGGAGTTTCTGGAGAAGTAGCTGACAACTTTGATCCTGCAGCAAACAAAGATACTGGCAGATTCAATCCTGGATATGGCAACTGGGCAACTTCATACATGATAAACCCTTTTATAAAATACAAAGGCCTTGAATTCTTTGGAACATTAGAATTCTCTTCTGGAGGAGATGCAAAAGGAAATGACGATAAAAGAACTGTTAACCAATATGTAGGTGATGTATTGTACCGATTTGGAAAAAACGAAAACCTTTATGTTGGAGCCAAATATAATTTAGTTACAGGAAAACTAAAAAATGCCGATGCAAATGCCGTTACAGTAAATAGATTAGAAACTGGACTAGGTTGGTTTATGACTAAAAACATATTGACTAAAGTAGTTTATGTAGATCAAAATTATAAAGATTTTAGTCAATTTACAGCAGGAAATCCTAATGATTTATATGGAGGAAACTTTAATGGAGTCCTATTTGAAGCCGTAATTACATTTTAATATAATGAAAAAAAGAATTGCAATAGGTATAATGGGTTTAGCACTTTTCACACTCTTAGGAGGTGCTAAGTCCACTGTTGCACTAAAAAATGCAACACTGATAATAAATAGAATTGAAATAAAAATTAGCGGAACTTCAAACGTGGGAAAATACCATTGTACCAATACTTTTTATATAAATGACACTATCAATTTGAACTTAAACAAGAAAAACTCTATAAATGCAGATATCCCAATGCTAAACTTTGATTGTGGTAATAAAATCATGACTAAAGATTTACGAAGCACTGTAAAATGCAAAGAATTCCCAAACAGCCATGTTACAATAACAGACATCAAAGCTTACAAGTCCGATTACAAATGCAACCTTACTTTTTTAATAACAGATAAAAAACTGAATTACAAAGACTTTATACTATATAAAGAAGATGACAAAATTCATGGCACTATCAATATCAATTTTTCAGATATTGACCTTGATCCGCCAGTAAAAATGGCTGGTCTTGTAAAAGTAAGAGACCAGGTTGTTATTGATTTTAGTTTATACAATAATTGATTTCTAACACAAAAAGCTTCCTTTAAATTTACTTTTAAACTTCTTTTATTCCCATTTTTTGATTTGTAACTTTGCATCAATTAAAAAAGTCAAAAATGCATTTCATCTCACAAGAATTAGAAGATTATATTGAACAACATTCTGAAAAAGAACCTGCTTTACTAGCCGCTTTAAATAAAGAAACGTATCAAAAAATTCTTTTACCACGCATGTTAAGCGGTCATTTTCAAGGGCGTGTTTTGAGTATGTTAGCCAAATTGATTCGTCCTGTGAATATCCTTGAAATTGGTACCTACACGGGATACTCTGCTTTGTGTTTATGTGAAGGAATGCAAGAAGGTGGTGTATTACACACCATTGACATTAAGGAAGAACTGATCGATTTTCAGCGAAAACATTTTGACAAATCACCTTGGGGAAAACAAATTGTACAACATTTAGGTGAAGCTACTGCTATCATACCAAATCTTGACGTAAAATTTGATTTGGTTTTTATTGACGCAGACAAAGAGAACTACATTAACTATTTTGAGCTGATTGTTCCAAAAATGAATAAAGGCGGTATTATTTTATCGGATAATGTATTATGGAGCGGAAAAGTCTTGGAACCCTTAAACCCAAAAGACATTAGCACTAAAGTACTTTTGGAGTATAATGCCTTATTAAAAAATGACCCTAGAGTAGAAACTGTTTTGCTACCCATACGTGATGGACTGACTGTAAGTAGAGTACTTTAATTATTTTATCGTTTCCTCAGATTTTCTAGCCCAGATGGAAATGAAAATCCTTATGGTATAAAAATGAAATTTTTCTAAACAAAAAAGAGCGACCAACGGAAGCTCCTTTATTGTTATTGAAAAATCATTTTTACCAGAAGATTGAAATGTACCGCTGGAAATAGCTTTTTAAAATTAAACTGGAAAATATTTTTTTTGTGCTTTCTTATAAAGAATAGAAAATAGATATCCTGAAAATATCCCGAATACATACCCACAAAAAATATCTAGCGGATAATGCAATCCTAAATAAATACGACTATAGGCAAAAATTAATGGCCACAAAAACAATAGAATAAAATAGAAAGAATATTTACGTAATGTGAAGTATAAAAATGAGGCTACTGCCATACTATTAGCTGCATGACCTGAAAAGAAACTATAGGAATTACTTTTCTTAACGACTCTTATTATGGTATTTATTTCTGGATTATTACACGGTCGAAGTCTTTGAAATCCGTTTTTAAACAAGTTCGTAATTTGGTCCGTAAACGTTAATAAAATAGCAATAAATAGCAGTAAATACAAGGTTTTTTTTGTTCCTAATTTTTTAAAAATCACATACAATAACAATAAGAATAAAGGCAACCAATTGAGTTGATTTGTTATAATCAACCAAAGTCCATCATATTGCGTAGAACCCAAACTATTTAAGTAAACAAGTAATTGGGTATCTAAAGAAAGTATTTTTTCCAACATTATTTTTGACGTTTTACTGGTCCTGTAATGTCTTCAATATCTTCTTTTACCTTATTTGCTTGCACAACTGAATCTCCTAAAAGATCTGTTTTCACCTTATTTGCCTGAGCGACACTATCACCCATAAGATCTTCTTTTACTTTATTAATATGAGAGTTTATATCTCCTGTCAATTCAGACAATGATTTTGTATCCAAACCATTGGCCTCAACCCCTTTTTGGATTTCACTTTTGATATCATTTGTCGCATTTTTTAATTGCGCCATTGCTTTACCCATAGTACGAGCCATTTCTGGAACTTTATCTGATCCAAAAAGCATTAGCACTATAAACATAATAAAAACTAACTCTCCTCCTCCTATTCCAAACATATTTTTTCTATTTTAATATTGCAAATATACCAATTTTTGATTCCGCCTCTTTTAAATTTTTCATAAAAAAAAAGACTCAAAATTGAGTCTTTTTTTTATATGAAAGTTGAACTTAATCAAATTTAGATTTTATCTCTTCTTTTGGCCAAGTGTTATTAGTCACATCAATATCTGCTGTTTCTAATTTTGGGTCAATTTGAATTTTTTTGATTGCTTTTTCAGTAGCATATACTTTCTTAGCGGTATCATTGTTCTTTCTCCAAATTTGAGCTGGATACTTATAATTATCTACCGTTCCATCTTCATAAGTAATTTCAACAAGAATCGGCATTATTAATCCTCCTGGCTTATTGAACTCTACTTCGTAAAAATACTTTGGAGATTTTAAAGTTCCTTTCTCTTCTGCTGTAAGCGTGCTCACATAATCAGAAAGTAATTTTACATCTTCTACTTTTAATGCTTTCTTTTGGTTTGATTTTAATGCTACATTGTTTTCTTCAATTAAATAAACAAATGGACCAGCATCTACACCAAAACGTCCTTTTCTTACTTTAGCATTTTTAAGTTCAGCCGAAGGTGTCTCCGATACATAATATTGCTTTACTTCATTGATACCTATATCTACAAAATCAGTGGAGTAAAACCACCCTCTAAAGAACCAGTCTAAATCAACTGCAGATGCATCTTCCATTGTTCTAAAGAAATCTTCTGGAGTAGGATGTTTGAATTTCCAACGGTTTGCGTATACTTTGAAAGCATAATCAAACAATTCTCTACCCATAATTGTTTCTCTAAGAATATTTAATGCAGTTGCCGGTTTTCCGTAAGCGTTATTTCCAAATTGAATAATGCTTTCTGAATTTGACATAATAGGCTCTAAAAACTTTTGATCTCCACTCATATATGGAATAATATTTTTAGCAGGACCTCTTCTTGATGGGAAATTTGTCTCTAATTCTTGTTCGGCCATGAATTCCATAAATGAATTTAAACCTTCATCCATCCAAGTCCATTGGCGTTCATCAGAATTTACAATCATTGGGAAAAAGTTATGTCCCACTTCATGAATTACTACACCCATCATTCCGTTCTTTGTTTGCTCGCTTGTTACTCCTTTTTCATCAGGACGACCAAAATTCCAACAAATCATTGGGTATTCCATTCCTTGATCTTCTGCTGAAACAGATACCGCTTTTGGATAAGGATAATCAAAAGTGTGGGAAGAGTAACTTTTTAAAGTATGAGCTACTGTTATTGTTGACGTTTCTCCCCAAAGTGGATTAGCCTCTTTAGGGTAGATTGAAACTGCCATCGCTGTTTTAGTACTCAATTGTACCGCCATTGCGTCAAGAATAAACTTTCTTGAAGTTGCTATACCAAAATCTCTAACGTTTTTTGCGCTAAATTTCCATGTTTTTTTCTTAGTTGAAAACCCTTTTTCGGCTGCTTCTGCTTCCGCTTGAGTTACGATAACAACTGGTTTATCAAATGTTTTTTGTGCCAATTCCCATCTTTTTACTTGAGCTGGAGTAAACACTTCACTTCTATTTGTCAATTCTCCTGTTGCTTCCATAACATGATCAGCAGGAACTGTAATATTTACATCAAAATTTCCAAATGGCAAAGCAAATTCTCCGCTTCCCCAAAATTGCATATTTTGCCATCCTTCAACATCATTATACACTGCCATTCTAGGGTAGAATTGTGCTATTACATATAATCTATTGCCTTCTTTTTCGAATAATTCATATCCTGAACGACCCCCTTCTTTTTGATAATTATTGATGTTATACCACCATTTTACTGAAAAAGAAATTGACGTACCCGGTTTCATTGGTGAAGCCAAATCAATTCTCATCATGGTATGATTAATATTGTACGTCATTGAATTCCCTTTGGAATCCTTAACATATTCAATATTAAATCCACGTTCTAAATCTTTTTTCAAAAATTTATCAGCAAAATTTGAAGCAGGAAAAGTTTGTGTTATTTTTTCACTCTCAGCCAATGGAGATTCAGAATCTTTAGCAGCTTGATTTTGATCTAATTGTACCCATAAATAATCTAAATTATCAGGAGAATTATTAAAGTAAGTAATGGTTTCAGAACCCATTAACTTAGCATTTTTATCATCTAATTCTATGTCAATTTTATAATCAGCTTGTTGCTGATAATACGCTGGACCAGGAGCACCAGCTGCATTTCTAAACATATTGGGCGTTGCCAATAAGTCATACATTTGACTGAATTTGTTGGTGTCGTATTTGCCTGTTTGTTTAGGAGTTACGGTTGTCGTTTTTTCTTGTGCAAAAATAAGAGCTGGAAGAAAAAGGAGTAAAGAAATTTTTTTCATAAATAAAACGCTAGTAGTTTCAGTTCGTGAAAATAATAATTTTTAACAAAAAACCGTCCTTTAATCAGTATTTTAACATTCCATTCCTTGAAGATTCTGTAAAAAGAATGCTGTTTTTAGTTCCAAGCACCGTAATATGTGTAATGTTTTGCTGTTCAGAGCTCCAATCCATCAAAACAGAATTATAAATTTCAAGTGTACTGATTTTTGAAATTCCTTTGATATTAGAATAACAAATCAACACATCGTCTTCCATTTCTTTACTTAAAAAATTCATTGGTTTAGATTGCCCATTGACTTTAACCGAGAAATTCTCCCCAAGGTATTTTTTAAACAACTCTAGTTCTTCAGGTGTCTCTTGATTAGTCCCAATATGGAAGTGTTGCTTTTTGTATTTTTTCTCCAATGTCTTATTTAAATCATCAAGAAAAATACGAGAAGTAATTTGTAACATTTTCTTTTCGGGTGCATAATTAATCTGATAGATACCCATATAAAATTTATGAGCAGCAAAAGACGACAAAGTCAATATTAAAAATCCAATAAAAAGGTATAAAGTTCTTTTTTTCATTTTCCAAAAGTAGCAATTCTTTTAAACTCTTTGTTTTTAGTAATCAAAAAATCCATTAACATGAATCTGTCTTCCGGTTTCAAATACTTCTTCGAAGCAGCATCATTCGAACAATAAAGCAAGAACAATTCCACCTCATCCTCTTTTAAACTTAAATCTTTAGAGAAAAAAGAGGGACTAAAATTAACTTTTACATATTCTGAGAAAGCAACATCTGAAATAAAATCTTCTTTAACTTCCTCTTTTTTTCTTAGGATTTTTTTAAAATCTTTAAAAATACGAACAAAATCCATTCCATTCTCTATAGTCCCATCTGCTGGCATTAATCGGTTTTTAGGCGATGATTTCTCATCATCAAAAAACTTTTTATCTACAAATCGCTGTGACCCGCCACCTAAACTATTTACTTTTAACCCATTAGAAACAACTACTTCTTTCAATTCATTATTTACTAAATCCATTTGCACTAAGAAGAGTCGTTCTTGACAGTTTTTTTCAGTCAATACAATTTTTTTAGACTGAAAGGCCAAGCTTGAGAATAACAAAGTATCTTTTGGCTTCGCCAAAATATCAAACAAACCATTAGCATTAATAAAAGTCCGTGTTTGTGAGTTAATGTTTAACACATACCCACTTTCTAAAGTTAACGAGTCGTTTACTACCTGTCCATGTAACGGTTTTCTAGTTTCATTTTGCGCAAAGCAAACCTGAAAAAATAATACTGAAAAGATTACCCCTATTTTAGTTTTCATCGGTTATAATTTTATTATATTTTTCTGCTAAAGTAATAATCAAAAACATAGATAATGTTTTATTTTTAGACTTCAGTGCCGCTGCAAAATCGGTGTTTTCAACACAATAATATTGAAATCCTTTAATGTATTCTTCAGGAATTTTTAAAGTCTCTATATAATATTTATCTTCAAATAGATACTCTAGTTTATTCATGAGTTGCTCCTTATATTCTACTGCAACTTCTTTTTTTAGCATTGCAGTTCTTCCAGACATCCAGTTTAAAGGCCTATCTAACAATCCCGATCTTGAGGTGTATAATTTTCTTTCGGCAGGGGTATATTTTTTTTGCCCTTCAGGAATTATTCCAAGATTTTCGGCATTGATTTGTGAGTTTTCATTTACCACAACCTCTTTTAACGGAATACTATTGGCTAGCATTTTAACACTTACATTTTCTTTTAAAATGTCCTCTTTAGATATCCTTCTACGTAAAGTTACGAGATTTACAGCAGAAAAAGCTAAAAGATCCCCTTCTTTTACAAAAAGATGAAACACACCATCTTTATTAGAAGAGGTCGCTCTATCCGTTGTTAGATTGACAATATTTATCCCTTCAACCGAAGTCGAATCTGCAGTAATTAGGCCGTGAATTTTTTTTTCATTGGAAACTTGACCAAAAATAATTTGAGTAAACAAACAGATAAAAAATAAGAAAGTATTATTCGTTCTCACAGGCAATTATTTCTTTATACTTTGATGCTAGTTCTCCTAATAAAAATTCAATGGTTGTTTTATTTTTTTGATCTAGAATTTTGGTGAATTTATCGTTGTCAACTGCATAATATTGAAAGCCTTTTACATATAATAAAGGTATTTGAAACTTTCCTACATATTGATCCAAATCAAACATTTCATCCAGCATTACTAAATAAGCTTCTTTTTTCTCTACTTCAAGTTCTTTCTTAAGCATTGCAGTCCTTCCGGAAAGGAAGTTTAACAAGGGATCTGCAGAAATTGAGCCTCCAGCCATACCACTTAGACTAGCACTAGGATTGAGACCTGTTGCTGTTGCTAATTTACGTTCTGCTTCTGTATACGATCTTTGATTTTCAGGAATAATACCCAAGGACCTCGAATTGATATTATTGTATCTTTTAATCACAACTTCGTTTAATTGATTCATAACTGGAACCATCTTAACAAAGAAAAGTCTTTTATTAAAATCATCTTTAGTTAAAGCAATTTTCAATCCTTTATACTGAATCGAAGAAAACATTAAAGTATCTCCTACAATCGCTTTAATGAAAAAATAACCTTGTTGATCCGTAATTACAGCTTTTTCTGTTTTTAAATTTATAACATAAATCCCTTCCAAATTAGACATATCTGCATTTACCTTTCCATTCAATTCGGTAGAAACAGATTCTTGAGCCAGACCAGCTGTTGCAAATAAAACAAAAAAGATACATCCTAATTTATTCATTGTATTTGTAATAACCATAATTATTGATAAGTTGTAAAAGTATCTTAATGTGTTCCAAATTAATTACTAAGGACATGGTAAAAAAATGTTAATAAAAATTAAGTCCAATTCGAAGTCTGATTTTATACCTTTAGCATATAAAATTCAATAAAAAAATGAAAAATATAATAATCGCAAGTACATCAACACTTCACGGGGGAGACTATTTAGAATATTTATTACCTGAATTGAGCAAACATTTTCAAGATTGCAAAACCATTCTTTTCATTCCCTATGCCAGACCAAGTGGTATTTCTCACGATGAATACACAGCCAAAGCAGCAGCTGCATTCTCTAAAATAAATATAAACGTAAAAGGAATACATGAATTTCAAAATCCAATTTCGGCAATTGAAAATGCAGAAGGGATTTTTACCGGTGGCGGAAGTACTTTTGTATTGGTTAACGAATTATACAAAAACAATATCATGACTGTGCTTAGTCAAGCGGTCAAAAAAGGGATTCCATATTTAGGCACAAGTGCTGGAAGCGTCATTTGTGGTTTAAGCATGCAAAACACCAATGACATGCCTATTGTATATCCACCAAGCTTTCAAACGACAGGATTAATTCCATTTAATATAAATGCGCATTATTTAGATCCAGATTTACAGTCCAAACATATGGGTGAAACTAGAGAGACTCGAATAAAAGAATTTCATGCTTATAATTCAATTCCTGTTTTAGGATTAAGAGAAGGAAGCTGGCTAGACGTAAAAGGTTCAAAAATCATCCTGAAAGGTAATTTGAAAGGAATTCTTTTTAGACAAAATCAAGCTTCAGAAGAAATAGAAAGCCAAAGCGATATAAGCGATATCAAATAAAAAAGCCGAAACATAAAATGTTTCGGCTTTTAAGAGCGAAAGACGAGGCTCGAACTCGCGACAACCAGCTTGGAAGGCTGGAGCTCTACCAACTGAGCTACTTTCGCATTAACAGGGTGCAAATATATAAATTAATTTACACGAACACAAGTTTTTTTATAAAAAATTTAAACTCGTTTTATTTTAAATTTTTTAGAACAAAAAAATGCTTTTAAGTTCTAATAAAAAAGCCGAAACATAAAGTTTCGGCTTTAAAGAGCGAAAGACGAGGCTCGAACTCGCGACAACCAGCTTGGAAGGCTGGAGCTCTACCAACTGAGCTACTTTCGCATTACTGTGGTGCAAATATAGATAATAAGTTCACTTTGTAGCAAGTTTTTTTAATGATTTTTTTATAAAAAATTCAACCACAACATAACCAATTTAAAATTAAATTGTTACAGCTTTATAATTCCAAACAAACATACCCTTCAATAAAAAAATAACACTTTTGAACACCAAAACTGACAGATATCAACCAGTTCGAGAATGAAAATCAATAGTCAACTTCTCGGTTTAGATCAAGAAACTTATTAATTAAAGTAAAATTTGGTCTTTTTATAAATCGGAAATCTCTAGGAGTCATTCCCTTTTTATAAAAAAAGCCAATCAAAATAAATTCTGATTGGCTTTATAAGTTATTTTTTAAATATTTACATCACTAATTTAGATGCTATTTTGTATGCTTTTGAAGGATAATAAACAAACAGACATGATTTATCTTTAATTGTTTGAATGATCTCATTTGTTAATTCCAAAGGAATTGCTGGGCAACCTAAGCTTCTTCCTAATCTTTTATTGTTTTGAATAAATGAATTCGAAACATATTGCGCTCCATGAATAACAACAGCTCTTTCTCTAGCATTACTATTAATCCCTTTTTCCAAACCGTCCAATTTTAAAGATTTACCATGTTTGCCATTGTATATCTCCCCAGTTGCGTAAAAACCCAAACTGCTTTTATAGGATTCTGCCGAATTTGAAAAGCTTGTTGCAAATTCATCACCCGTATTACGGCCATGCGCCACAAGCGAATTGTATAGGATTGTATTTGTAGTTAAATCTATAACCCAAAGTCTCTTTGAATTGGAAGACAGACTGAAGTCGATGAGCGTTAATATATTTTTACTTACTAATCCTTTCTCTTTTAAAAGATAAAAACCTTTTAAAGCCTCAGCAAAACTTTCTAGTTTAGGCAAAGAAAAATGGTTGGAATTCAAATTATTATAAACGAGCTCTTCACTAGTTTCAGAATTTGTTTTGATAGATTTAACCGCTTCCGTTCTTTTAATATTATGAGTTTCATTAAAGAACTCATTAGTTGAAATTAATGATAAGACAACAAGAAGCACAGTAGGAAATATTTTATAAATCATTGATTTTAATTATGTTATGTAATTTATTTGGGATTGCGAATATACTCAAAATTTGTTGAAAAAAAAATTAAGTAGAAAATTTAATATATTATTTGTAAACAAAAGATTACATTTAAAATCACATTGTATTTGCTTTTTGTGTTAAAAATGTTATTTTTGCTTAACCATATTCTTAATTTATGCATAAATCATACCCTTTAACACTACTCACTATAGTTTTCTTTAGTTTAAACGCTTATTGTCAGAAAAAAGTACTTAATGCAAAAGCAATTTTAGAAGGCATTACTATTGATGGAAAAATAGATGAAGAAGCTTGGGTAAAGGATGAAAATATTGCAACAGATTTCGTAATGTTTGAGCCTGATAATGGGAAACCAATCAGCGATAATAAAAGAACCGAAGTAAAAGTAGTATACGATAATAATGCCATCTACGTCTCGGCGGTTTTATACGATAATGAACCTGACAAAATACAAAGGGAGATAACCAATAGAGATGTTTTTGGAGTTTCAGACCATTTTTCAGTATCTATAAATGGTTTTAATGATGGTCAACAAGACTTTCGCTTTTATGTAAGTGCAGCCGGAGTACAAATGGACTGTCTTGCAACCGAAGGTAATGAAGATTTTTCTTGGGATGCTATATGGGATAGCGAGGTCAAAATAACTGATTTTGGATGGGTAGTAGAAATGAAAATTCCTTACGCTGCATTGCGGTTCTCTGGAGCCAAAAAACAAGTTTGGGGTTTAAATTTTATGCGCGAAATTAAACGAGATGCCCAAAAATACACTTGGAATCATGTTGATACTAAAATTGGAGCCGTGATTACGCAAGCTGGAGTTTTGAAAGGTATTGAAAACATTAAAACACCAACACGTCTTTTCTTTATTCCCTACACTTCGGCGTATTACCAACAAGACAACTATACCTCTGACAGAACAGTGAAAGCTGGATTAGACATAAAATACGGAATTAACGACGCCTTTACTTTAGATGCTATTTTAGTCCCCGATTTTGGTCAGACAAAATTCGATAATGCCATTTTAAATTTAGAACCTTTTGAACAAAAATTAGATGAAAATCGTCCTTTTTTTACTGAAGGTACTAACTTATTTAATATTGGAAATATATTTTATTCTCGAAGAATTGGTGGAGCGCCAAGCACTTATCCATCAACAACTGATGCAGAAGAAGTCACAAACTATCCAAATTCTGTCAACTTAATCAATGCCGTAAAAATTTCTGGTAGAACCGAAAAAGGTTTAGGAATAGGTTTTTTAAATGCATTAACCGAAAAAACTTTTGCTAAAATTCAAAACACTGACACCCAAGAAACGCGAAAAGAAGTTATTGAGCCGTTAACAAACTACAATATCCTTGTTCTAGATCAACGTTTCAATCAAAACTCATCAGTTTCATTTGTTAACACAAACACGACGCGTAATGGAAGCTTTAGAGACGCCAATGTTTCTGCTTTAGTATTTGATTTAAGCACAAAAGCAAATACGTATAATTTATATGGAGACTATAAATACAGTACCATAAACGATGTAGTTGATTATAATGGATACAAAACCTCTTTGAATTTTGCGAAAACGAGTGGGAAATACAGGTATTTACTCTCAGGAAAATACATATCAGAAAATTATGATGTGAATGATCTTGGAATCGTATTTTACACTAACTATCATAATGCTTACGCCAATGGAAGTTATAGAATTTTAAATCCTACAAAATATTTTAATACCTTTAAAGTTGAACAAGAATTGAATTTAGAAATTCAAAATACTACAGGAAAACTGCAAGAAGCCTGGTATAAAACGGTCTTTAAAGCGACTACAAAAAAGAACGATTATCTTGAGTTTGCCATTGTAGCAACTCCTGTTGAGACATTCGATTTCTACGAACCCAGAGTTGAAGGAAGATATGTACAAATACCTAAAAGAGTCACCTCTTATTTTGGAGTTGAATTTAATAAAAATAACGCTTTTACTTTTGACTTTACTCCAAGTATCGCTGTATACGATCAAAATAAAAGAATCACTTATGGAATAGCTGTAGGACCAAACTATAGATTCAATGATAAATTATCTCTTTCTTACATCTTAGATTATACTAATAAAAAAAATGACCGTGGCTGGGTAGGGTTTGAAAATAACGACATTATTTTTGGACAACGAGACAGAGAGATTTTGCAAAATGACATTTCAGGGAAGTATGCAATTAACAACAAAATGACCGTTAATCTTACTGCTCGCTATTATTGGTCCTACTCTGAAAATCACAAATTTTTAACTTTACAAGATAATGGCTATCTAACGCCTAATAATACTTATTCTCTAAATAAAAATAGAAATTTCAACTCTTGGAATTTTGACCTTGCCTACTCTTGGTGGTTTGCTCCAGGTAGCGAATTATCCATTTTGTATCGTAATTATTCTCAAGAAAGCGCAAGTATTGTCGAAAAAAGCCTTACCACTAATTTGAAAAATGTTTTTAATAGCAACATGACTAACATTTTATCAATAAGTCTGCGTTATTTCATTGATTACAATAGAGTTAAAAATAAATTTTAATATTTTTTTAATATAAACTGTAACAATAGACCCTTACTTTAGTCTACTATACAAACCTAATTAAAGTACTATTTACTATAGTTTTAAAATTGGTTTTATCTTTTTGTTTCAACATTAAACAATTTCATGAAAAATCAACTTTTGATATTTTTTTTAATGGCTTCTATTTTTGGCTTCAGCCAAAAAAAAGTCTTAAAAACGACATTTATTACTTCAAATAACATTATTATTGACGGTAAACTCGATGAAAGCATCTGGGAGACAACTCCCGTAGCTGATAATTTCGTTATGTTTGAACCAGACAATGGAAAACCAATTCCTGAGAACAAAAAAACTATAGTCAAAGTAATTTATGATAATGATGCTGTTTACATAGCCGCTACATTATATGATGACGAGCCCAATAAAATATTAAAAGAAATATCCAAAAGAGACGAATTTGGAACATCAGATTTATTTGGTGTTTTTATAAATGGCTTTAATGACGGACAACAAGATTTTCAATTTTATGTATGCGCTTCTGATGGTCAAGCCGATTGCATTACCACAGATGCAAATGGAGAAGACTATTCTTGGGACGCGATTTGGAAAAGCAAAGCTTTAATTACTGATTTTGGTTGGGTAGTTGAAATGCGCATCCCTTACGCTGCATTGCGCTTCTCAGGAGAAAACAAACAGACATGGGGCCTTAATTTTTTTAGAGAAATTAAGCGAGACCGTCAAAAGTACACTTGGAATTATATTGACTCTAAAGTAGGCACCTTTACACAACAATCTGGAGTTCTTGAGGGAATTGAAAATATAAAACCTCCTACTCGTTTATTCCTTTTACCGTACTCTTCTTTTTATGTCAATGCAAATGCACAACAAAAAACAATTGGTACACTCAAAGGTGGACTAGATATTAAATACGGGATTAATGATGCTTTTACCCTCGATGCCATCTTAGTTCCTGACTTTGGACAAACAAAATATGACGACAAAATATTAAATCTAGGTCCATTTGAACAGCAGTTCAACGAGAACAGGTCTTTTTTCACAGAAGGCACTGACCTATTTAGTAAAGGTGACTTGCTTTATTCTAGAAGAATTGGCGGAAGACCTACAGTTTACCCAACCACTACTGAAAATGAAGTGATTAAAGACAACCCTTCAAGCGTAAACTTAATCAACGCTTTAAAAGTTTCTGGAAGAACAAAAAACGGACTAGGAATTGGATTTTTAAATGCAGTTACCGAAAAAACGTATGCTACTATTAAGAACACAGTAAACAATGAAACTCGCAGAATCGAAGTGGAACCGTTAACAAATTACAATGTACTCGTATTAGACCAGCGCTTTAGAAAAAATTCGTCAGTTTCTTTTATTAATACTAACGTGACTCGAAACAGAAATTTTCGCGATGCAAATGTATCGGCATTGGTTTGGGATTTAAACACTAAGAAAAACACGTATAATCTTTCTGGAAATTTCAAAAACAGTTTTGTAAATGATATTGAGGATAAAAAAGGAATCGCTACTACTTTAAATTTTGCTGAGACAAGTGGCAAATATAGATATAGTTTTGGCGCAGATTTAGTAACAAAAGACTACGATAATAATGACTTAGGCATTAATTTTGAAACTAATTATTATTCGATTTACGGAAATGCTAACTATAGAATTTTAAACCCTACTAAACACTTCAACAGCTTTAGAATCAACTACAATATGTACACTCAGTTTCATAAAGAAACGGGTAAAATTCAAGGCAACAACATTAATATAAACCTAAATCTGAATAACAAGAAAAATCATTATCTTGGTTTTGGAACTAATATAAGCCCTCTTGAATCTTATGATTTCTATGAAGCCAGGACGGATAACAGATATGTAATTCTTCCACAAAGGTATAATGCTTGGTTGTACATATCCTCAAATTACAATAACAAATTCGCATTTGATTTTAATCCTTATTATGCCATTTTTAATGAAACAAAAAGAAACACTTTTGAAGTTTCTTTAGGACCTAGATATCGTTTTAATGATAAATTTTCCATGAGTTATAACTTTTATTTCCAAAGAAAAAACAATAATAAAGGATTCGTAGACAGCATTGATGATGATTTAAACAGTAGAACACCCGAAACCATTATTTTTGCAAATAGAAACGTAGTCACGTACTCTAACACTGTTTCTGGAAAATACTCCATTAGTAGCAAAATGAATTTCGATTTAGCTGTTCGCCAATACTGGTCTTATGCTGAAAATAAAAACTTTTTGTCATTAGAACAAAACGGAAGACTAGTTGACTATACTAATTACACTACCAATAAGAACTCTAGTTTTTATTCTTGGAATTTTGACTTATCGTACTCTTGGTGGTTTGCACCTGGTAGTCAAGTTTCTGTTTTATATCGAAATAATGCTGCTAATTTTGAAGATACTATCAATAAAAACTTCGAAAAGAACATTACGAATTTATTGAATAATGACGCATTAAGCCATACTTTTTCAATTAGTGTAAAATACTTTATTGATTACAATAGCTTAAAACGCAAATCATAAAACACATCAAGCGTAAGAAACAGACTTTGTTCTACAACAAAATCAACTTTATTTGTTAATGTTCCGTAAGGAATGTATAATAGTCTTTTAGATTAGTCCGAACATTTTTAGAAATACTTTATCTTTGTTTAAAATAAATCGAAATGAACAAAAAAGTTATACTAATGATTTTGGACGGTTGGGGAAAATCTCCTGACCCAAAAGTATCTGCAATCGACAATGCTAATGTACCCTTTATAAACAGTCTTTACAAAAATTACCCAAGCGCCCAACTTAGAACTGATGGCCTTCATGTTGGTCTTCCAGAAGGACAAATGGGAAATAGCGAAGTAGGTCATATGAACCTAGGTGCCGGAAGAATTGTATACCAAGATTTAGCTAAGATTAATTTGGCTGTAGCCAATAAAACATTAGCAAAAGAACAAGTACTCAAAGATGCTTTTCAATACGCAAAAGACAACCACAAAAAAGTACACTTTTTAGGATTAGTTTCTGATGGTGGTGTTCACTCTCATACCTCTCACCTACGCGGATTGATTGATGCCACACAAGATTACGGTTTACAAGAAGTATTTGTTCACGCATTTACTGATGGGCGCGATGTTGATCCTAAATCAGGAAAAAAATACATTCAAGATTTAGAAAACTATATTGCCAACACCACTGTAAAATTAGCTTCAGTTATTGGACGCTATTATGCGATGGACAGAGACAAGCGTTGGGAACGAGTAAAATTAGCTTATGATTTATTAGTTAATGGAAAAGGAACACCCTCAAAAAATGCTATAGTAAGTATTGAAAAAAGCTACCAAGATGAAGTAACGGATGAATTTATTCACCCAATTGTCATGGTTGATGATAATGACAAACCACTAGCAACTATTCAAGAAGACGACGTTGTTATTTTCTTCAACTTTAGAACAGACAGAGGTCGCGAATTGACCGAAGCACTTTCTCAACAAGATTTCCATGAAGAAAACATGCATAAATTAAATTTGTACTATGTAACTCTTACAAATTATGACGAAACCTACAAAAATGTAAAAGTAGTCTACAATAAAGACAACATTACCGAAACACTTGGTGAAGTTTTAGAAAAAAACAATAAAACTCAAATTAGAATTGCTGAAACAGAAAAGTATCCTCACGTTACTTTTTTCTTTTCAGGAGGAAGAGAAATTCCTTTTAGAGGAGAACACAGAATTTTACGAAACTCCCCAAAGGTAGCAACGTATGATTTGCAACCTGAAATGAGTGCTTTTGAATTAACTGATGCCTTGATTCCAGAGTTAGAAAAAGGAGATGTAGATTTTGTATGTCTTAATTTTGCCAATGGCGACATGGTAGGTCATACAGGAATTATGGAAGCGGCTATCAAAGCATGTGAAGCAGTTGATAAATGTGTCGAAAAAGTAATCACGACCGCTTTAGCTCACGATTATACTATTTTAGTAATTGCAGATCACGGGAATTGCGAAACAATGATTAATCCTGATGGAAGTCCAAATACAGCTCACACTACTAACCCAGTTCCTTTTATTTTAGTTGATAAGGAATTAAAAGAAGTTCACGATGGTGTTTTAGGTGACATTGCTCCAACAATTCTAGAATTAATGGGGATTCAAAAACCAGCAGTTATGACTCAACATTCATTGTTGTAAAAAAGCATATTAAATTTAAATATTAAAGGCTATTCTATTTGGATAGCCTTTTTTTATGTGAAAAATATTGTTTTTGATAGTATTACTATTATATTTGCACTAAATAATATTAGTTATGAAGGATTTGATCGCGTCTATTAAAATACAAGTGAACGAAAACATCTATGTAAAAGATCCAGAAACATCAAAATTGGGTAAAAAAATTATTCAAGAAAGTATCCTTTTGATAGACGCGATTGGTTTTGACAATTTCACTTTTAAAAAATTAGGAGAAAAAATTGGCTCGAATGAAAGCTCTATTTACCGCTATTTTGAAAACAAACACAAATTACTGGTTTATCTTTCTTCATGGTACTGGAGTTGGATGGAATATAAATTGTTTTTTGCCACAAATAATATTGAAGATCCATTTGAAAAACTCAAAAAAGCGATCACAGTTGTAACTGAAAAAATTGAGGATGATGAAAAAACAGAACACATCAATGAATTAATTTTAAATAAAATAATCATTTCTGAATTCACAAAAACACTTCATACTAAAGAAGTAGATGAAGAGAACAAAGTAGGGTTCTTTTTAATTTACAAAAGAGTAATTAATAGAATTGTTAATTTAATCATTGAAGTAAATCCTGACTATCCATTTGCAAAAAGCCTAGCTTCAAATATAATAGAAGGTGCACTCCATCAGCATTTTTTAAAAGATCACTTGACAACAATTACAAACTGTAATGAAAAAATAAGCCCAACTGACTTTTACATTCATCTTATCACAACTATTTTAAAAAAATAAAAAGGCCATGACTCCACTAAAACGCTTTTACAACTTATTAGCACTTGACAAAAAAGACATTACCCAACTATTTTTTTATGCCATTTTTGCTGGACTAATCAGTTTATCACTTCCCTTAGGCATTCAGGCTATTATTAATTTTATACAATCGGGTCGCGTAAGTGTCTCTTGGATTGTATTGATATTTCTAGTCGTAATGGGTGTAGCACTAGTTGGAATTCTATCTTTAATGCAATTGCGAATTACAGAAAACTTACAACAAAAAATATTTGTTCGTTCTTCATTTGAATTTGCCGTTCGATTACCTAAAATTAAATTTGAAGAACTGTACAATACCTATCCCCCAGAATTAGCCAATCGTTTTTTTGATACAATGACCATTCAAAAAGGTACATCAAAATTACTAATTGACTTTTCGGCGGCTTTACTACAAATTGCTTTTGGTGTTATTCTTCTATCGTTATACCATCCTTATTTTATAGTATTTGGAATAATGTTAATTATTTTGCTTTACTTCATCTTTAAACTTTCCTATAAATCAGGTTTAGAAACCAGTTTAAAAGAATCAAAAAATAAATATAAAGTAGCAGGATGGCTACAAGAAATGGCTCGAAATAATTATAGTTTTAGAAACCAACTCAACTTTGATTATGGTCTTCAAAAAAACGATCAGTTAGTAAGTGAATATTTAAACTATCGTGAAAAACATTTTAATGTTATCAAAAGACAATTTACTCAATTAATTATTTTCAAAATTATAATCACAGCGAGTTTACTTTCTATAGGCGGGTTTCTAGTAGTATCGCAACAAATGAATATAGGGCAATTCGTTGCCGCCGAAATTATCATATTATTAGTAATAAACTCCGTAGAAAAAATCATTCTTGGTCTTGAAACATTTTATGATGTACTAACCTCGGTTGAGAAAATAGGTCAAGTAGCTGACTTGAGTTTAGAAGAAGAGTTTGATACCGAAAATACTAATTTCTGCTATGCAGATATCACTTTAGAAACTGAAAAAGTAAAATTCAAATTTCCGGATTCTAAAAATACAATTCTGAATGACATTTCTTTGAAAATTGAACAGGGTGAACGCATTGTAATCAACGGAGAAAACGGCTCAGGTAAATCAACATTAATCCGAATTTTATCGGGACTAATAAAACCTACAACTGGAAGTTTTTACATCAACGATGATACATTCAAAAAAATCGATTTGAAACAATACCGTTCTCAAATAGGAAGTGTTATTTATGGCGAAACTCCATTTGAAGGAACGATCCATGAAAACATCACTTTTAACGATGACTCAATCAGTCAAGAAGATTTAAAGTGGGCAATTGACGGGCTACAATTAACATCCTACATTAAATCACTACCAGAAAGTTTAGAAACAAAAATTTTCCCGGAAGGAAGACAACTTTCATCATCGAATGCTCAAAAAATACTGTTGGCCAGAAGCATCATTCATAAACCGAGAATTTTATTTTATGAGGATCCAACCGACACTATGGATGAAAAAGTAGCCAATGAAACTATTGATTTTATTACTGCCAAAGAAAACCAATGGACCATTATTGTATCCTCTAAAAACCCTTATTGGAAAACTAAATGCAATCGAGAAATCATCATGCAAAACGGACGTATTCAACACGACTCAAAAACACTATAGGTTATGCTAAACATATCTGACAATAACAAAACGAATTCACCGAGTTTAAAAAAATTCAATACAATTAAAAACCTGAACTTGAATTCGAATTCAAAGATTTTAAACAAAATCATCGTCTTGTTTTTTATTTTGGGAATATTAATTCTATTCCTTCCTTGGACGCAAAACATCTCAGGTTCTGGGGCTGTGACTACTTTAAAGCCCAACCAAAGACCGCAATCAATACAAAGTGTTATCTCAGGTCGAATAGAAAACTGGTACGTGCAAGAAGGCGATTTTGTCAATAAAGGGGATACTATCCTTTTCATATCTGAAATTAAAGAGGATTATATGGACCCAAATTTAGTGGCTAATACTCAAAAACAAGTTAATGCTAAGAAATTGTCTCTGGAGTCATATGGTTCTAAAGTAAAAACCATGACAGGTCAAATTCAGAATATTGAAAGTGAAAAAAAACTAAAATTAGAACAAGCACAAAACAAAATCAAACAGTCGCTTTTAAAAATAAAAAGTGATAGTATGGATTTAGTAGCGGTAAAAACCCAACTTAAGATTGCAAATACGCAGTTTGATCGTGCCGTACAGTTGAATAAAGAAGGTCTTAAACCACTGACTGATGTCGAGGATAAAAAATTGAAACTTCAAGAAGTAGAAGCTAAAATTATTACTCAGGAAAATAAATTCCTAACTAGTAAAAATGAATATATCAATTCCAAAGTAGAAACCAACCGTATTACTGCTGAATACGCGGAGAAAGTATCCAAAGCACAAAGCGATCAATACACGGCTATGAGCAATCAATTTGATACCGAAGCACAAGTAAATAAATTAGAAAATCAATATGCAAATTATAGTATTAGAAACGGAATGTACTATATCAAAGCACCACAAAGTGGTTATGTAAACAGAGTGTTACAAGCAGGAATAGGCCAAACAGTAAAAGAAGGAACGCCTATTGTGAGCATTATGCCAGCACAGTACGACATTGCCGTTGAAACGTATGTTGACCCAATAGATTTGCCCTTAATTAATAGAGGGGAAAAAGTGAGAGTCTGGTTTGATGGATGGCCAACAATCGTTTTCTCAGGTTGGCCTGATGTTTCTTATGGAACTTTTGGCGGCAAAATTGTTGCTATCGAAAACTTCATTAGTGACAATGGAAAATACCGAATTCTAATTGCTCCAGACAAAGAAGAAGCTCCTTGGCCTAAAAAAATAAGTATTGGTTCAGGTGCCGAAACTATTGCCTTACTAGACACCGTGCCTATCTGGTTTGAAGTATGGAGAATTTTAAATGGGTTTCCACCAAATTATTATAAAACAGACGTAAAAACAGTTAAAGAAAAAAAATAATGAAACAACTTCTTATCCTTTTTCTATTCTTTGGATGTGTTGCTTTTGGACAATCCCCAAACGATAACTCTTACAAAGAGTTTACTTATAATGAGTTTTTGGGCTATGTCAAGAAATACCATCCACTAGTAAAAACAGCCAACTTAGAAATCAATAAAGCACAAGCTAATTTGATGATGGCACGCGGTGGATTTGACCCGAAAATTGAAGTTGATTTTAAAGAAAAACAATTTAAAGACAAAGAATATTATTCAATACTAAACAGCAGTTTTAAAATCCCTACTTGGTACGGAATCGAAATAAAAGCGGGTTTTGACAACAATGACGGAATTTACTTAAATCCTGAAAACACAGTGCCTAACCAAGGTTTAACCTCTTTAGGAATCACGGTGCCACTAGGACAAGGTTTGTTTATCAATCAAAGAATGGCCGATGTACGCAAGGCAAAAATTCAGTTGAAACTGAGCCAAGCTGAACGAAAATTACAAGCAATCGCTGTTTTGTATGATGCCTCTATCGCCTATTTTAACTGGAAGAAAACCTATAATGAAGTTAAACTATACGAAACCTACAGCAGCAATGCACAAATTCGTTTCAACGGTATAAAAGCATTGATAAAAGCAGGTGATAAACGTGCTATAGACAGTATCGAGGCTGGAATTAGCGTAAAAAACAGACTGCTTAATCTGGAGGACTCTAAATTAAAATTGAACAAAGCCAAGCTAGAGTTATCTAACTTTCTTTGGTTAGAAAATTCGATTCCGCTAGAATTAGCTGATAGTCTTATTCCAGAAATAGCTGTGGATGCTAGTATTCAAGAAACATTAAAAACAAATGATTTAGTGAATTCTGATTTCACATTGGACAATCACCCGAAAATTAATGCGCTTGAAAACAAAATCGAAATTTTGACTGTGGAAAAAAAGCTAAAAGCGAATATGCTACTGCCAAAAATTGACGTGGGTTATTCTTATATCGCTGAACCCAGTTATATTGACAACTATCAATTTGAAAATTATAAAATTGGTTTGAACTTTTATTTTCCTTTGTTTTTACGAAAAGAACGCGGGAGTTTGAAACTAGCACAATACAAAATTCAGGAATCGGAGTTTACTTTGAATCTAGAACGCGTGCAACTTTCGAATAAAATAAGTGCTCAAAAAATAGAAATTCAGTCTCTGGAAAAACAAAATAAAATTATTAAAACACTGGCCGAAGATTATACTGTGATGCTAAAATCAGAGGAACGCTTGTTTACTTTTGGCGAAAGCTCCCTGTTTTTAATAAACAGTAGAGAGAACAGTTTAATCAGTGCTCAGCTGGCTTCAATAGCTTTAGAAAACAGATATTTTAACTCAAATGCTGAACTTTTTAAAATTATGGCCAATCCTGATTAAATAATTTAAAAATCGTACTTTTGCCAACTGAAAATTAGAAAATATGATTATAGTTAAATCCCGTGAAGAAATTGAGTTAATGCGCGAAAGTGCCTTAATCGTATCGAAAACATTAGGAATGATTGCTTCTGAAATCAAAGAAGGAGTAACTACATTACATTTAGATAAATTAGCCGAAGAATTCATTCGCGACCACGGAGCTGTACCTAGCTTCCTTGGTTTATATGGTTTTCCAAACTCATTATGCATGAGCCCGAACGCGCAAGTAGTTCACGGAATTCCAAATAATACGCCTCTAGAAAGCGGTGATGTGATTTCGGTAGATTGTGGTGCATTTAAAAATGGATACCACGGAGACCACGCTTATTCTTTTGAAATAGGTGAAGTTTCTCCTGAAACAAAAAAATTATTACAAGTTACCAAAGAATCTTTGTACGTAGGTATCCGCGAATTTAAAGCTGGGAATCGTGTGGAAGATGTTGGAAATGCTATCCAAAAATATACAGAATCTCATGGTTATGGTGTGGTTCGCGAATTAGTAGGACACGGTTTAGGGCAAAAAATGCATGAAGATCCTGAGATGCCTAATTACGGAAAACGCGGTCGCGGAAAACTGTTTGTTGAAGGAATGGTTGTTGCTATTGAACCTATGATTAATTTAGGAACTAGAAATATCAAACAATTAAAAGACGGTTGGACAATCTTAACTGCTGATGGGAAACCAAGTGCTCATTTTGAACATGATGTGGCTTTAATTGATGGCAAACCAGAGATCCTTTCTACGTTTGCTTATGTATATCAAGCATTAGGCATTGTGAGTAATGAAGAAGATGAATTTAGAAAAGTGCCATTAGTTTTATAAAATATAAATCCGAATTTATTAAAAACTTATATGGCCTTAAATGTCTTATATGGTTTGTAAATAACTTACCATTTAAGACATTTAAGGTCATTGAAGTAAAACTTAAACTTTTTTACAAAGATTCTTGCGAAATAAATATGAAAAAACTATTCAAACTCGTACTCAATACCATCCCTCGTCCTATTCTTATTCGTTTAAGTTATGTAGCGAGACCTGTTTTGGCTTTGGCCTTAAAAGGAACTGCTTTTACTGATCCTATTGACGGAAAAAGTTTTAAAACTTTCTTGCCGTATGGGTATGGAACGCAACGAAATAATGTTCTTTCGCCAAGTACGCTTTCTTTAGAAAGACACCGTTTATTATGGTTGTACTTAAATGAAAAGACTGATTTTTTTAAACCTGAACTCGTTTCAGGTTCCTCTGTTACAAATACAAACAGAATTAAATTACGAGATACTGAAATGAATTCAGCATTAAAAGTCTTGCATTTTGCTCCTGAACAAGCATTTTATAAATTGTTTAGAAACCAAAAAAATCTAGATTACACCACAACCGATTTATTTTCACCTTTGGCAGATGTAAAAGCAGATATTTGTGATTTGCCTTTTGAGGACAATCAGTACGATGTTATTTTATGTAATCATGTTCTAGAACACATTCCGGATGACACAAAGGCCATGCAAGAATTGTATCGCGTACTAAAACCAGGCGGAATGGCTATTTTGCAAATCCCACAAGATTTGAAACGCGCGGTAACTTTTGCTGACGATACAATTACAGATCAAAAAAAACGTGCTGAAATTTTCGGGCAATACGATCATGTACGTATTTACGGTCGGGATTATTTTGATAAGTTAAGAAGCATTGGTTTTAAAGTAATCGAAGAAGATTACACCAATACAATTGCACTAGAATTAGTAGAAAAATACTGTTTAGCTAAAGGAGAAATCATCCCAGTTTGCTTCAAATAAGTAAAAAGGGGAAACTATTTATAGTTTAGCATGCTCTTTGATACGCTATTAGTATGGCTTAAATTCTTATATTTACATTCTAGCAACTATAGAAAACATGCTCTACTCTTTTTTTCGAAAAATAATATTGCTTTTTATAATCACCTCAGCTTCTGCTCAAGTAGAAACTGAAGTTGCTCCCCCATTTAATATCAAGACGGTTTCTTTTATCCAAAATAATCAAAATACAATTCCTGTTTTTGAATTGGGTAGTGGGTTTCAATTACAATTTGATGACTTATACGGAAATGAAGCTGATTATTACTATGAAATTATCCATTGTGATTACAATTGGGCACCTTCAGAAATACCAAAAAACGATTACTTACTAGGATTCGACAACCAAAGAATTCAAGATTACAGTAATTCTTTTAATACTTTACAGATATACTCTCACTACAATCTTTCCATTCCCAATCAATACACCCAACAATTACGACTTAGCGGAAATTATATATTGAAGATTTTAAATGAAAATAAAGAAGTTGTTTTTTCTAGAAAATTTATTCTTTACGAAGACTTGGTAACCGTTCCAATTCAAATAAAAAGAGCCCGAACAGTAGCCAATTTAGAATATAAACAAAATCTAGAGTTTTCTATAAAATCAACTACAATCAACTTTCAAAATCCCTTAAAAAATATTAAAGTAGTACTATTTCAAAATGACAAGTTGAACAATGCTATTAAAAATATAGTGCCTCAATATACGATAGGTAACGATTTAATTTATAAATACGACACGGAAACCCAGTTTTGGGCGGGAAATGAATTTTTATATTTTGAGAATAAAGACATAAAAGTGGCCAATAATAATGTAGCTCGTGTGGATTCAAGCACTGATATTTATGGTGCCTATTTATATACTAATAACGCCCGAACAAATTTCCCTTACTCTTTACGGGAAGATATAGATGGTCGTTTTCTAGTTCGTAATATCAATGCTGAAAATAATGAAATCGAAGCCGATTATGCATGGGTTTATTTTAGTCTTTCCGCACCTACTTTTAGAATAAACAAAGACATTTACATCAACGGGATGTTCAACAACTATAGTTTGGCCCCAGAATACAAGATGGATTACAATGCTAAAAAAGGGATTTATGAAAAAGCGTTGCTAATAAAACAAGGATTTACCAATTATGAATATGTAGTATCTGATACGAAAGGAAACATCGATTATGAAAATGCAATAGATGGAAATTTTTATCAAACCGAGAATAATTACTCCGTTTTAGTATATTACAGAGAAAATACCGATCGCTACGACAAGGTTATTGGCAAAGGAACCGCTAGTTCGATAAACATCATAAACTAAAAAACATTGCGAAAAATAGCTCTACAAAATCAAAATTTCGTAATTTTGTTGCTATTAAACACGTATTAAATACTTTAAGATGGTTTCTCAAATTACAAGAGGCATAAAAATTTCCGTTTTGACTAGTTTTGAAGGCACTTACTTCAAAAACTATAAGATTCATTTTGCCTTTAGTTACGAGATTACAATTGAGAACCACAGTAAGGATTCGGTTCAACTAACTTCTCGTCATTGGGAAATTTTTGATTCATTAAATGATATAGAAATAGTTGACGGTGAAGGCATAATAGGAAAAAAACCCGTTTTAAAACCTGGTGAGCTTCACACGTATAGTTCTGGTTGTCTTTTAGCTTCGCCTTATGGAGCTATGAAAGGGTACTTCAATATGATTAATTTCACTACTACAAAACCCTTTAAAGTATTTGTTCCTACCTTTAGATTAAGTGCACCATTTGCTTTAAATTAATCTATTTTGTTTCTTTAGAATATATTTCGTTTTTCTTATACTTTCTTTATCAATTTTTTAAATTATCCTTTGTACTTTTGTTGTGCAATAAATTATTCGCAACATTTAGTGCAATTATCTATCTTTGAATGTCTAATCTTATCTGTATTTAAACAGATTAAAAAATTACAATATCATGCTAAAAGGATTTTTTCACGTACCAAAAGCGGTAAACGAACCAGTAAAAGGGTATGCACCAAATTCACCTGAAAAAGCAGCCGTACAAGCAGCTTACACTAAAATGTGGAATTCTAAAATCGATGTCCCTCTATATATTGGAAGCGAAGAAATTAGAACTGGAAATACAAAAAACATGTCGGCTCCTCACGACCACAAACATATTGTAGGAACATACCACCTTGCTGAAAAATCACATGTTGAGAAAGCTATTGCTAATGCTTTAGAATCTAGAACAGCATGGGCAAACATGGCTTGGGAACAACGTGCAGCTATTTTCTTAAAAGCAGCTGAACTAATTGCAGGACCTTACAGAGCTAGAATCAATGCTGCAACAATGATTGCGCAATCTAAAAATATACACCAAGCAGAAATTGATGCTTCCTGTGAGCTGATTGACTTTTTACGTTTTAACGTAGAGTTTATGACTCAAATATACGGAGATCAACCAACGTCTACTTCAGATATGTGGAACCGTCTAGAATACAGACCCCTAGAAGGATTTGTATACGCGATTACTCCATTTAACTTTACAGCAATTGCTGCTAATCTTCCTGCAAGTGCTGCCATGATGGGTAACGTAGTGATTTGGAAACCAAGTGATAGCCAAGTATTCTCAGCACAAATTATTATTGAAGTATTCAAAGAAGCAGGAGTTCCTGATGGAGTTATCAATGTTGTTTTTGGTGATGCGTTAATGGTTACGGATACGGTTCTTGCAAGTCGTGATTTTGCAGGATTGCATTTCACAGGTTCAACTCATGTTTTCAAAGACATTTGGGCAAAAATTGGAACAAACATTCACCACTATAAAACATACCCAAGAATTGTGGGAGAAACTGGTGGTAAAGATTTTATCATTGCACACCCTAGCGCTAATGCGAAACAAGTTTCTACTGGAATTGTACGTGGCGCTTTCGAATTTCAAGGACAAAAATGTTCAGCAGCTTCTAGAGCTTATGTACCACAAAGTTTGTGGCCAGCGATTAAAGAACAAATTATCACTGATGTAAAATCAATGAAAATGGGTTCTCCAGAAGATTTTGGTAACTTTATCACAGCTGTTATTCATGAAGGTTCATTTGATAAATTAGCTGGTTTTATTGACCAAGCTAAAAAAGATGCAGATGCTGAAATCATCGTTGGAGGAAACTACGACAAATCAGTGGGATATTTTATTGAGCCTACAGTTATCGTAACAACAAACCCTCATTACACCACAATGGCAACTGAATTATTCGGACCAGTAATGACTATTTTCGTTTACGAAGATGCGAAATGGGAAGAAACACTGGAATTAGTAGATACTACATCTGAATATGCATTAACGGGAGCTGTTTTCAGTCAAGATCGTTATGCAATTGAAGTAGCAACCGTAAAATTACAAAATGCTGCTGGTAACTTCTATATCAATGATAAACCAACAGGTGCTGTTGTAGGTCAACAACCATTTGGTGGAGCAAGAGCTTCAGGAACAAATGACAAGGCAGGTTCTCCATTGAACTTATTGCGTTGGGCTTCTCCTAGAACAATCAAAGAAACTTTTGTTACTCCAGTTGATTACAGATACCCGTTTTTGGGAGAATAATTAACAAAAGTTAAAGTACTTTTAAAAATAACAAAACCCACAAGAACCAATAGTGTTCTTGTGGGTTTTTATTTTAAATCAAAGAAACTTTTTTGCCTGTTTCGGCAGCTTCGTAAATAGCTTCTATAATTCGGACATCCTTTATTCCTTCTTCTCCAGTAATATGACTAGGTAATTTTTTATTTTCTAAAATCAATTTTCCTATTTCATCAAGTTGCGTTTGCTGTTGATTTATTTCAGGGAAATTCAATTCTCCATTACTAGTTCTTCCTTTAAATGGTCCGTAACTTATAGCAGGACTTAATTCAAAAAAACCATCATCAGCCGATGCAAATAACCTATCAACTCCACAATTATTAGTACTAGCGGAGTTACTAACTGCTCCACTTGGAAAATTCATTTGCCATGTAATCGATTCTTCAACCTCGGCATATTTAATTTTATTAGTAATGGGGCCAAATTGCGCCGTTACCGAAATAGGTTCTTCACCCAGTATATAGCGACTCGCTTGAATGCAATAAATTCCTAAATTAACCAACGGCCCACCTCCCGACAATGCCTTTTTTTGATGCCAATCAATCGTATCGCCTGTATTATAACCTAAAGAAGTTTCTATTAAACGCACTTGACCAAAAACCTTTTCTTGACCCAATCGTTTCATCTCTAAATTATACGGTTCGTAATGCAAACGATAACCAACGGCTAATTGAACACCCGCTTTCTCGCAAGCGTCAATCATTTCTTGACAATCACTAGCCGTAACTGCCATAGGTTTCTCTACAATAACATGTTTTCCTGCCTTTGCAGCCCTAATCACATATTCCTTGTGCATCGCATTAGGCAAAACCACATAGACCAAATCAATGTCTTTGTTGTGAATGATGCTATCAAAATTTTGATAATTGTATTTATTTTTCTCTGGAATATTGTATTTCTTTCCCCAATCTACAGCTTTTGAAGGTGTTCCTGTTACAATTCCCGCTAAACGACAATATTTAGAAACTTGTAATCCCTCGGCTAAATATCCTGCATAACGACCCAATCCGATAAGAGCAATATTCAGTTTTTTTTCGTCATGAATGGCACTATTATTTTCAGCCAAGCTCATAAATGAAGGCAATGATGCCATTACTGTTGTTGCCCCAACTCCAATACCAAAATTATGTACAAAAGTGCGTCTAGATATTTTTTTCATTGTTCTCCGGTTTTAATTATCAGCTAAATAATAAGACAGTTGAAACTTTCGAATGTTACAAAATTTGGATAAAAAAAGAAACCCTACAAAAACACAAAGTCTTTGTAGGGGTAGTTATTTCTGAATTTAATATTCGAATATAATGTTAATTCATTGTATTAAACCACAAACTTCAATGGTAAATGCACCACCTTCTTGGTTTCAAAGAATTCATCTTCAAAAAAGTCGGCTAAATTATATTCTGTTGCCTTAGGAAAATCCTTCAACTCTTCGGTTAAATCTCCTCCTTTAAGGTATAAGATTCCGTTTTTCAAAGCGTGTTTCTGTTGCTTTTTTATTTTGGTTTTCACCCAAGAAACAAAATCTGGCATATTCGTAACGGCACGACTTACGATAAAATCAAAGTCTCCCTTCACATTTTCAGCACGTAATTGTTCTGCTTTTACATTTTTTAATTCTAATGCATCAACAACTCCTTGAACTACTTTTATTTTCTTGGCAATTATATCTATCAAAAAGAAACGCGTTTCAGGAAAAAGAATCGCCAAAGGAATTCCAGGAAATCCTCCACCAGTGCCCACATCGAGAACAAAAGTTCCTGGTTCAAATTTCATAACTTTTGCAATTCCAAGTGAATGCAAAATATGCTTAGTATATAAAGCGTCTATATCTTTTCTAGAAATAACATTTATTTTTTCATTCCAATCGTGATATAAAAAATCCAATTTTGCGAATTGTTCTTTTTGAATCTCAGTTAAATAAGGAAAATACTTAATAATCTCATCCATCGTTCTAATTTTTTAACAAAAGTACTATTTTTAACTCTGAAATATTTAACTCAATTTTGCAGAGTTGAAAATTTTAATAATTATCTTTGGAACTTATTACAATTACTTATGAATAATACTGCACCTACATTTGCAAAACAAGATAAACTGAAGTTCTTCAGAACACTTAACTCGCGGGTGAACAATTACTTCAAGGAAAACAACATCCAAAAAACAGGAAACTGGAGGCTTTATTTAAAAACGATTATTCTTATTACCGTTTTTCTAGCTCCTTACTTCTTGATTTTAACATTGGACATGCCTTTCTGGGCACATCTTCTATTGACCATTGTTATGGGAATAGGAATGGCTGGAGTAGGAATGAATGTAATGCATGATGGAAATCATGGTTCATATTCTAACAAAGGTTGGGTTAATAAATTTATGGGAGGAACCATTTATGTTTTGGCCGGAAATGTTCACAACTGGCAAGTACAGCATAATGTGTTACACCATACATATACTAACATCCCAGGTCATGATGAAGATCTAGATGCAGGAAGAATCATTCGTTTTACAAAAGACGCAAAGTGGCATAATTTCCACCGTTTCCAACAATATTATTCCGTGTTTTTATACGGCTTACTTACTTTTAATTGGGCTTTAACAACTGATTTCAAGCAAATGAGAAGTTACCTAAAAAGAAAACTATCTTATGGAGAAGCCAAGAGTCCAAAAATACTTTGGACCACATTAATTATCACTAAAATCATCTACGTTTCTATCTGGATTGTACTACCAATCGTTATTGGTATCACTTGGTGGAAAGTATTAATAGGATTTTTTGTAATGCATTATACGGCTGGATTAATACTAAGTGTAGTATTCCAATTAGCACATGTTGTAGAAGAAACGACTAATCCATCACCAAATGAATTAGGCGAAATGGATAACACTTGGGCCATTCACCAATTATTCACCACTACTAATTTTGCTCCAAGAAACGCAATTGTAAACTGGTACACTGGAGGATTAAACCACCAAATTGAACACCATATTTTTCCTAACATCAGTCATGTACATTACGGAAAAATTGCCAAAATTGTAAAAGAAACAGCATTAGAATGTAACTTGCCTTATTACGAATACAAGACAATGCGTGCTGCGGTTATTGCACACTTTAAACATTTGAAAGAGTTAGGCATGAAACCCGAAATGATATAAAATACATCTCTACATCAAAAATAAAACTATAAACAAATAATTAACCTCCCTTTTTTAACAAACAGGGAATTCAACACTACTTTAATGAATCCACTTTCAGACAGAATTAACAATCTAGCGACTTCACAAACATTAGCAATGGCTGCTTTAGCTAGAGAATTAAAAGCACAAGGAAAAGACATCATCAGTTTAAGTTTAGGGGAACCTGACTTCAATACACCTGACTTCATTAAAGAAGCAGCAAAACAAGCTATTGACGATAATTATAGCACTTATTCTCCAGTTGAAGGATACGGTGATTTGAAAGAAGCAATTTGCCGAAAATTCAAAAGAGACAACAATTTAGAGTACAAACCATCTCAAATTGTAGTTTCAACAGGAGCAAAACAATCTTTGTACAACATTGCACAAGTAATGTTAAACGATGGTGACGAAGTTATTTTACCTGCACCGTACTGGGTTTCATATTTCGAAATCGTAAAATTATCTGGAGGAGTTCCTGTAGAAGTTCCTACTTCTATCGAAACTGATTTCAAAATCACTCCAGCGCAACTAGAAGCAGCAATCACACCAAAAACAAAAATGATGTGGTTCTCAACTCCTTGTAATCCATCAGGATCTGTTTACAACCGTGAGGAGTTAACAGCTCTTGCTGCAGTATTAGAAAAACACCCTAACGTATATGTTGTTGCTGATGAAATTTATGAGCACATCAATTTCTCAGGAACTTTTTGTAGTATTGGTTCTATCCCAGGAATGTTTGACAAAACGATAACTGTAAACGGAGTTGCCAAAGCTTTTGCTATGACAGGATACCGTATTGGTTACATTGGAGCACCTGAATTTATCGCTAAAGCGTGTACCAAAATTCAAGGTCAAGTAACTTCAGGAGCTAACAGTATTGCACAACGTGCTACAATTACGGCAGTCGATGCTGATCCATCGGTTTTGAAACACATGGTTGACGCTTTTCATTCTCGTAGAGATTTAGTAGTTGGTTTATTGAAAGAAATTCCAGGAGTAAAAATCAACGTTCCAGAAGGAGCATTTTACGTATTTCCTGACGTTTCTTCTTTCTTCGGAAAAACATTAAAAGGTACTGAAATCAAAAATGCAATGGATTTATCTATGTACCTATTAGCCGAAGCTAATGTAGCTACGGTAACAGGTGATGCTTTTGGAAACCCTGACTGTATCCGTTTCTCTTACGCAACTAGCGACGAGATATTGAAAGAAGCATTAAAAAGAATCAAAGATGCATTAGCACTATAATAAAACATCTAAAAGTCTACAAACCGACTTTTATACATCTAAATACCTCAGGAAATTTTCTTGAGGTATTTTTTTTGGGCGTGACCCAAAAAGGGTCGTGCTATTCGCTGTATTCCCGATTAACAAAAACTACGGCTAAAAAGCCTTGTTTTTCTAAATCGGGAGATGCCGCTACTATCCCTCACGCGGATTGTGACTATAATAAGTATTATTAAGAAAATAATTTATGAATTGGAGGTAATAAAAATTGATTTATTTACTTTTACTATCTCAATAAGACAACAAAAACATGAAAATACTATTGCTAGGTTCAGGTGAATTAGGAAAAGAATTTGTAATCGCAGCGCAACGCATCGGGCAAACCGTAATTGCCGTTGACAGTTATGAAAACGCACCCGCCATGCAAGTAGCTCATGGATTTGAAGTTATCAATATGCTTGATGGAGTCGAACTCGATCGTATTGTAGCCAAACACCAACCTGATTTTATTGTTCCCGAAATTGAAGCCATTCGTACCGAACGTTTTTATGATTATGAGAAGCAAGGAATTACAGTAGTTCCATCGGCAAAAGCGGCTAACTTTACCATGAATCGCAAAGCCATTCGCGATCTCGCTGCTAAAGAATTGGGATTAAAAACAGCCAATTACCGTTATGCCACAACTGCCGAAGAACTGCAAAAAGGAGTCGAAGCTGTCGGAATGCCTTGTGTGGTAAAACCCTTAATGTCTTCCTCTGGAAAAGGGCAATCCACTATAAAAACCGAAGCCGACATTGAGCAAGCGTGGAATTACGCCGTTGAAGGATCACGTGGTGACGTGGTTGAAGTAATTGTCGAGGCGTTTGTAAAATTCAATTCGGAGATTACTTTATTAACCGTTACCCAAAATAACAATCCTACATTGTTTTGTGCGCCTATAGGTCACCGACAAGAACGGGGCGATTACCAGGAAAGCTGGCAACCTGCTAGAATATCGGATGCAGCCTTGTATGAAGCACAAGACATGGCCGAAAAAGTAACCGAAGCACTTGGTGGTGCTGGACTTTTTGGTGTAGAGTTTTTCTTGGCCGATGATGGGGTCTATTTCTCTGAACTCTCCCCTCGCCCACATGATACTGGAATGGTAACACTCGCAGGAACACAAAATTTCAATGAATTCGAATTGCATTTACGAGCCATCTTAAGTTTACCGATTTCTGGAATTACACTTGAAAAAGCAGGAGCCAGTGCGGTAATTTTAGCTTCGGAAAACAGTACAAATCCAACATTTATTGGACTAGAACAAATAGCCGCTTTACCAAAAACTGATTTTAGAATCTTTGGCAAACCCACATCACGTCCGTACAGAAGAATGGGAGTGGCATTAACAAATGACACCTTAGAAACCCCTATTGAAGAAATTGTAGAACGTGCCAAAGAAGCAGCCGCATTAATAGAAGTTCATTATTAAATTATTGCTTTGATAGTCGAAATCCCTTTGGAGTCATCGAAGTATTTTTCTTAAACAAACGCACAAAATAAGAGTAATCATCGTAACCTAATTTGGTAGCGATTTCGTTTATGGTTAAGTTTTTATTCATCAACATGCGTTTTGCTTCCAGAATTATTCTGTCTGTTATAACCTGAGTCGTTGTCTTTTTTAGGATTTCATTACAAATTCTATTGAGATGCTTTAAGCTAATATTCAGTGCATCTGCATAAAAAGAGGCTGCTTTTTCATCAATAAATTTTTTTTCTACTAATTGCCCAAATTGCTTGATTTTACTATTGTAGGCATGTACTTCAGGTACTACGGTCTCATTGTATTTTCGAGCCAATTCAATATGAATACAATCCAATAAATTCAAGATTTTGTCTTGTTTAAAAATTTTATATTCTAAACTTTCCGCAAGCATCATTTTAAACAACGGCTGTAGTGCTATTGATTCTTGATCTGTTAATAAAATTTCTGATTTGGTGTTCACCGAAAAGTAAAAAGGAAAACTGTCTACGTCTTTTTGTCCAAAATAGAGATTGTACATTTCTTTTGAATAAAAAACAACAAAACCATCTACGTCTTCTGATAAATTCCAGTGATGCATTTGCCCTGGTTGCAAAACAAAAATACTTCCAGGTTGCACTTTAAACTTATCAAAATCCACCTCGTGACTGCCTGAACCAGCTGTAAAAAAGACTAATAAATAAAAATCATGCCGATGCGGTTTTTCTACAAAACTATGAGTCACTAAATGATTCTTAAACGTATTGATATAAAAATCACTGTTGACTGAATTGCAATTGAACTGTTGTATGTTGTAAATAGGGTATTTTTTCATACTGTACAAAATGTCTTTATTGTGCTATAACTAGCGAATATATAAAATAGCTAGAAGAGAATGATGGAATACCTTTGAAAAAAAAATAAAATGGCAAATTCACTTGTTCACATCCTAAATAATGAATGTCCTCACTGTAATAAAGGTAAGGTTTTCAATGAAAAAAGCATCTTTTTTAACATTGGGTTTCCAAAGATGAATCAAAGTTGCTCTCACTGCCACTATAAATTCGAGAAAGAACCCGGTTACTTTTTTGGCGCCATGTATGTCAATTATGGACTAACTGTTGCACAATCAATTGCGACCTACGTTATAGCCCAATTTTTCTTTGTAGAAACATTCGACTTACGTATTATTGCTATCATCGCCTTTGTAATCATAGCAATGGCTTCTTTTAATATCCGTTTTTCTAGATTATTATGGATTTATATGTTTAAAAATTATTCGTTATAAAACAAGCAAACGAATTTTATTAAAAACTATTATCTTAGCATCTGAAACCTTATAAGATGCCTTTAATACTTCAAAATATTGCAAAACACATCCTACTCACACCTGAGGAGCAACAACTATTTTTATCCAAAATTGAAGTACATCATTTTAAGGCAAAAACTATTTTATTGAACTCAGGAGAAATTTGTACCCATTCCTATTTTGTAAATTCTGGACTGCTGAGAAGCTTTAATATTAATGATAATATAGTAGAGCATGTACTTAATTTTGCCTGTGAAGGCTATTGGATTGGAGATATGTATAGTTTAATATCACAAAAGCCAGGAAATCTTTTTATTGAAGTACTAGAAGATGCTGAAATTGTTTTTCTTTCTAAAGAAAATCAAGAACTATTATACAGCAAAATACCAAAACTAGAGCGCTTTTTTAGAATCCTAACCGAAAATTCATTGGTAGCCAATCAAGAGCGTTTAATGGACAACTTAAGCCTATCTGCTGAAGAGCGCTTTGAGAAATTTTGCAAAAGATACCCAACACTTATTCAAAAAGTTCCTCAAAAACAAATTGCATCCTACATAGGTGTTACTCCTGAATTTTTTAGCAAAATGAAATCTCGACTACTTAGAAAGTAGTTATTTACGGAACCCTTTTTATCCTGCACTCCTTTTCTTAATCTAGGTTAAGTGCTTTCCCCCTTCACTATTTGTAAATTTGTAGTATAAAAATCACTAAATTTATACAAGATGAAAAATACAGTTTTACATAAAGCCAATACAAGAGGACATGCTGATCACGGATGGTTGAAAGCTAATTTTAGTTTTAGTTTTGGAAGTTGGTACAATCCTGAAAGAGTACAATTTGGCGCACTTCGCGTTTTAAACGATGATATTATAGGAGAAGGAATGGGTTTTGGAACGCATCCACACGATAATATGGAAATCATCACTATTCCGCTAGAAGGTGATTTAGCACACAAAGACAGCATGGGAAATGCCGCTACAATCAAAAATGGAGATGTGCAAGTAATGAGTGCTGGAACCGGAATCCAACACAGTGAATTCAATCCTAATGCCGATTTAAAAACAAAGTCATTACAAATTTGGGTTTTTCCAAACAAACGCAATGTCACTCCTCGTTACCAACAAATCTCTTTAAATAAAGAAGATCGTAATAATAAATTACAACAAATCCTATCACCAAATCCAGAAGACGATGGCGTATGGATTCATCAAGATGCTTGGTTTCATTTGGGTAAATTTGACAAAGACAGTGTTGTTACTTATGATCTAAAAAAAGATGGAAATGGCGTTTATGCCTTTATCCTTTCTGGTAAGTTGACCATTAACGGACAAGAATTAGAAACTCGTGATGGTTTTGGAATTTGGGATGTCAATTCATTAGAAATAAAAATGACAACTGAGGCTGAAATTTTATTAATGGAAGTTCCAATGAAATATTAACTTTATAAAGTAAAAAAGAAACGATGACACAGGATATAAAACTAGAAGTAAACGATAAAAAAGGTTTTTTCTACATAGAAAATGAAGGGAAGCTTCAAGCTAAAATGACATTTATTTTTGCAGGTGAGCACCAAATTATTATTGATCATACTGAAGTCAACTCGAACCAAAACGGAAAGGGATTCGGAAAACAAATGGTCGAAAGTGCTGTTGCTTATGCACGCGAAAGAGGAATTAAAATTCTCCCTTTATGCCCATTTGCCAAAAATGTTTTTGATAAAAATACGACTTTAAACGACGTATTATAACATGGAAAATGTATTAGAGAATAACATTACTGGACATATTGGAACTCAAAAGTATTTCTGTACTATCACATGGCGAAACGGCAAACTTATAATGGATGAGCCCGATAGTATTGAAGGAAAAGATCTTGGTCCAGATCCTTACTCTACACTCCTAGCATCACTAGCAGGCTGTACGTTATCTACTTTACGAATGTATATTGACCGCAAAGGTTGGGATATTCCAGAAATAAATGTTTCTTTAAACTTTTACCAAGAAAACGATCCCGAGCTGACTACAACAATTTCACGCTCCATTAGTTTTTCAAAGGATATTGAAGAAGACATTAAGAAAAGGCTTTTAATAATTGCTGAAAAATGTCCCGTTTCTAAAATATTAAAAAACAATATTATAATCAATACAACACTATAATTATGGATCCAAAAGACATTAAAAAAGAATATACCAATGGTGAAGTTACCGTGGTATGGCAATCTGGGAAATGCATTCATTCTGGAAACTGTGTTAGAAATAATCCAGATGTATTTCAACCCAAAGAGAAACCTTGGATAAAAATTGAAGGCTCTTCGACTGAAAAAATAATTGAAACCGTAAATAAATGCCCTTCGGGTGCTTTGACTTATTACAAAAACAAATAAAATGAAAAAAATTATCGCTTTTGGTGCTTCATCAAGTACTACCTCTATAAACAAACAATTGGCAGTTTATGCTGCCGAGCAATTTAAAAATGCAACTGTTGAAGTTTTGGATTTGAATGATTATGAAATGCCCATTTTTTCTATGGACAAAGAAACAGCAAATGGGATTCCAGAATTAGCCAAGGATTTTTTTGCTAAACTAGGGAGCGCTGATTTGCTAGTCATTTCATTTGCAGAACACAATGGTGCATACTCTACTGCTTTTAAAAATATTTTTGATTGGACATCAAGAATCCATTCTAAAACATTCCAAGAAAAACAAACGCTTATCATGGCAACTTCACCAGGACCAAGAGGTGGAGCTTCTGTTTTAGAAATAGCAAAAAATCGTTTCCCTTTTCAAGGCGCAGTGGTAAAAGGAAGTTTTTCTTTACCTAGTTTCCATGAAAATTTTGACGAAAAAGAAGGAATTACAAACACCGATTTAAACAATGAATTGTTACAAATTGTACAATCAATTACGCTGTAGTTTTATTTAAAATTCCTATTTCAAAAAAAATGCAATTCTATTGCAAAAGCGTTGTGTCGAGCAGCGCTTTTTTTATGTGTTGAAATTAAAGTTCGCTATATTTAGCCCTGATGGCAGCGAAAATCCTCGCAGAGATTGTAGCGAACAGCAGGAGAAGTGTACCAAAGAACAACTATTGTTGGTGCTCCTAAAAAAAATACTATTTTTGCAGTCGGTTTTGTTGTTGTAATTTAAAGAACTTAAACCTTAAACTTTAAATAAAAAATATGAAAGCATACGTATTTCCAGGTCAAGGAGCGCAATTCACAGGAATGGGAAAAGACTTATATGAAAACTCTCCATTAGCCAAAGAATTATTTGAGAAAGCAAATGAAATTTTAGGTTTCCGCATTACAGACATCATGTTTGAAGGAACTGCTGAAGAATTGAAAGAAACTAAAGTGACACAACCAGCTGTTTTCTTGCATTCGGTTATTTTAGCAAAAACATTAGGAGCTGATTTCAAACCTGAAATGGTAGCGGGACATTCATTAGGTGAATTTTCAGCATTAGTAGCTAACGGTGCTTTATCATTTGAAGACGGATTAAAATTAGTTTCTCAAAGAGCCTTGGCAATGCAAAAAGCATGCGAAATCAAACCTTCAACAATGGCAGCAGTTTTAGGACTTGCAGACAATATTGTTGAAGAAGTTTGTGCCTCAATTGACGGAGTTGTTGTGGCTGCAAACTACAACTGCCCTGGACAACTAGTAATTTCTGGAGAAACAACTGCAGTTGAAAAAGCTTGTGAAGCAATGAAAGCAGCAGGTGCAAAACGCGCATTATTATTACCTGTAGGTGGTGCTTTTCACTCCCCAATGATGGAACCAGCAAGAGAAGAACTAGCAGCGGCTATTGAAGCAACTACGTTCTCTACTCCTATTTGTCCAGTGTATCAAAATGTTACTGCAACTGCAGTTTCTGACGCCAATGAAATCAAGAAAAACTTAATCATACAATTGACTGCTCCTGTGAAATGGACGCAATCAGTACAACAAATGATAAAAGATGGAGCTACTTTATTTACTGAAGTGGGTCCCGGAAAAGTATTAGCAGGTTTGATTGGGAAAATCGACAAAGAAGCGGTTACAGCAAATGCTTAATTAATATTCAACTCCTATTTTAATTTAAAACAGGCTTCAATATCATCCTCATAAATTAATTTTTGTGAGGATTTTTTTTGTGATAATTTCTAAAAAAACTTTTTTGAGTAAAAAGTTGTATATTTAACACTCTTGTTCTTCTAAAACAATTAATTATCAAAACATTAAAAAAATGAAAAAAGTACTTTTAAGTTTAGCCCTTGTCTTGGCATTAATGACCTCTTGTAAAGAAAAAACACAAGATAAAATGGGAGAAGCCACAGAAGCTGTTGGCGACGAAATGGATGAAGCAATGGATACAGCTGCGGTCAAAATTGATGCTGCGGTTGACTCCACTAAAGTAAAAGTTGGAGAAACTCTTGAAAAAGGAGCTGCAAAAATGGATGAAGCTGGTGAAAAAATGAAAGAAGCAGTTTCAAAATAATGGAATTAAAGGCTGTCAATTGACAGCCTTTTTTATTTTAATATGGGTATCAACCTATTTTAAATCCAATGACCTCGCTTGAATAGCCGTATCTGTAAAGTCTGAAAACACCCCATCCAAACCTAGCCTATAAAAAGCTTGATATTCTAAATGGGGGTTGTTATTGTAATCACTTAACAAACGATGGCTTTCATTTCTAAAAGTATAGGCATGCACTTGCAATCCTCTTTTATGTGCTTCATTAATTAAGCTTGTAGGCGGTAATGCCATTTTATCGGCTTCATTAATTTTACCATCGGCATTTTTATCATCTGCAATACCATCCTTATTTACGTCAGTTGCAGTATAAGGAATAATAAAAGGTTTCCAAGGACCAATTCCAGTGGCGTAGGTTTTTACAAAATCCAATCCTTTGGGCGTGATGAAAAATCCAAAATCTCTAGTATCCCCTTTTAAATACCAATCATAAGGCATTCCATCAGAAATCAATTCTCCTTTAGGTACTGAAAAAATTAAGTCCCCGTTTAGAGCAACATCTGTGCAACTTAACAACTGAATGGTTTTTACAGTTGATTTGGATCTAATGTATTGTAAGTTAGAAACTTCAAAAGATTGAACAAATACTGGAGCCTCACTATTATTCCAGCCAGCTACTTCTAATGCCGTTAATAATTTATCGGTAATAGGTAAGTTTAGCGCTTCATGAAATGAAGGGTGTTTTGTTTCTGGATAAATCCCAATGGTCCTTCCTAACTCTTTTGATTTTTGTTTTGCCAAAGCAATAACTTCTTCAAATGTAGGAATTAAATACAAGTTATTGAATTCTTGTGGCCTTTCGGCAAAAGCCTGTTTCGCACGCAATTTTTTTATCTCTGCCAAGGTAAAGTCAGACACAAACCAATCCGTTATTTGTTTTCCATCAATGTTTTTGGTTGTTTTTTTAGAAGCAAACTCGGGCATTTCTGAAACATTTGTTGTTCCTGACAACATGGGTTCATGGCGAACAACAAGGAAGCCGTCTTTGGTTACAACCAAATCGGGTTCAATAAAATCAGCCCCCATTTTTATTGCATTGGTATACCCTTCTATAGTATGCTCTGGCAAATACCCAGGCGTGCCACGGTGCCCAATAACAATTGTTTTTTCACCAGACAAAGTAAACTGTTTTTGAATTGGCATATTATTTTTTTTTAAATCATAACTTTTACATGATACTATAAAAATTAAACTCAAAAACAGGATACTTTTCTTTATCATACTTCTATTTTCTAACTTTCTGTTCCCAAGCCCATGCACTAGCCATTGCTTCGTCAAGTGTTGACTCTGCTTTCCAACCTAATACATTATTTGCTTTATCCGTATTGGCAAATGCTTCGATCACATCACCCTCACGACGCGGAACAAGTTTATAAGGCAATTTTTTACCACTCCCTTTTTCAAATGAATAAATAACTTCAAGAACGGAGCTTCCTGTACCTGTTCCTAAGTTAAAAACTTCCACTTTTTCTAAATTCTTTTTATTTAACAAGCGTTGTAATGCAATAACATGGGCTTTCGCCAAATCTACAACATGTATATAATCGCGAATACAGGTTCCATCAGGAGTAGGATAATCATGACCAAAAACAGATAATTCAGTTCTGATACCCATTCCTGTTTGGGTGATAAAAGGGACCAAATTTTGAGGAACTCCAAGAGGCAACTCACCAATTTCCCCAGAAGGATGTGCACCTATCGGGTTAAAATAACGCAATAAAATAGCATTTATATTAGTAACCTTAGCTGTATCTATAATGATTTCTTCTCCTATTTGCTTAGTATTTCCGTAAGGTGACATTGCTGTTTGAACAGGAGCATCCTCCGTAATTGGCATTTTTTCGGCTTGACCATAAACAGTACAAGAAGAACTAAAAATAAAACTTGCCTCCTCTTTTTTCTCTAATTCCTGCAAAATATAGATTAGCGTACTTAGGTTATTTTCATAATACAACAATGGATTTCCAACACTTTCTCCAACTGCTTTTGAAGCTGCAAAGTGAATTACTCCTGTTATATCGTGGTGTCTATTAAAAAACGCTTGTACCTTAGTTTTATCTCTTAAATCTAACTTTTCGAATGCTGGGATTTTTCCAGTTATATTTGAAATTCCATCCAATACACTTAGTGATGTATTTGACAAATCATCTACAATTAGTACATCAAAACCTTGATTTTGTAATTCTACAACAGTATGTGAACCTATAAAACCCAAACCTCCTGTTACAAGTATTTTCATAATTTATTTTTAATTAAAATGAGAGTTCTCATTTCATTTTATAAAAAAGACGCGATAAATCGCGTCTCCATTTTGCTTATTTTAAAAACTCTAAAACACTGTCCGTAATGAATTTTATTTGTTCATCATCAAGCTCTGTATGCATCGGTAACGAAATAACTTCTTTTACCAGTTGGTTTGTCACAGGAAAATCTTCTTCTTTGTAACGAACATCCATATACGCTTTTTGAGAGTGTAACGGAATTGGATAATAAATAGCACAAGGAATTCCTTTATCTAATAAATGCTGCATTAATCCATCTCTATCCGCATCTATAATGCGCAAGGTATATTGATGAAAAACATGACAATCACAAATGTCACAAATGTTTGGCGCAATAATGTTTTTATGTCCTTCAAATGCAAGTGAATACTTTCTAGCTGCATCTTGTCTTGCTTTATTATATTCATCTAACAAAGGTAATTTAGCATTTAAAACAGCAGCTTGAATACTATCTAAACGGGAATTCACTCCTACTACATCATGGTGATAGCGCTCGTACATTCCGTGATTTACAATTCCACGCAATGTATGTGCTAAAGCATCATCATTAGTAAAAATAGCGCCACCATCACCATAGCACCCTAAATTTTTAGATGGAAAAAATGAAGTAGCTCCAACATGACCAATAGTACCTGCTTTCTTTTTAGTACCATCCGAGAATTTACAGTTGGCACCAATCGCTTGTGCATTATCCTCTATAACATATAAATTATATTCCTTGGCAACTGCCATAATCGCTTCCATATTGGCCGCTCGTCCAAATAAATGAACTGGTACAATTGCTTTTGTTTTTGGAGTAATGGCACGTTTTATTTCTTCAATAGAAATATTCATATTATGTAGATCCACATCTACTAAAACTGGTGTCAATTGCAACAAAGCAATTACCTCTACCGTTGCAGCAAACGTAAAATCAGCAGTAATAACTTCATCTCCTGGCTTCAAACCCAATCCCATCATGGCGATTTGCAAAGCATCCGTCCCGTTTGCACATGGAATTACATGCTTAACATCTAGATAATCCTCTAATGTTTTTTGAAATTGGTGCACTTGAGGACCGTTGATATAGGTATTTGTGTTTAAAACTTCTTGGATAGACTCATTTACAACAGCCGAAATTTTATCATATTGACTTTTTAGGTCAACCATTTGAATTTTTTTCATTTATATTTTATTAAAACCAATTCATCTAAAAATTAAAAAAAGCACAAAACACAAAAATTACTGTTTTGGGGTTAATTCTTAGCCTTATAACATTAAATTAAACTGATTAATTTGAACTTTATCAAAACTCTTAATTGCAAAAATATGAATTTAAGCACTAAGATTTAAATGATAAACAAAAGAAACTGTATTTTAGCAAAATAAAATTTCTGGTATGCTTTTTCTTTATAACATCGTGATACAAATTACGGGTCCACTGTTAAAATTTATCTCTCTTTTTAACCCAAAAATCAAACTTTTTGTCAATGGACGAGAAAACGTTTTTCAAATTCTAGAAGAACAAATCAAACCCCAAGACAAATCATTTTGGTTTCATGCGGCTTCATTAGGAGAATACGAGCAAGGAATTCCCATAATTGAAAGAATAAAAAACGAGTATCCTTTACATAAAATTGTAGTTACCTTTTTTTCACCTTCGGGATACGAAGTTCGCAAAAACAATACCATTGCCGATGTAACCGTCTATCTCCCTTTGGACACCAAGAAAAACGCGAAAAGATTCCTAGAAATTGTTAATCCAGAAAAAGCTTTTTTTATTAAATATGAATATTGGCTGAACTATTTGAGTGAATTAAAAAAACAAAACACACCCACGTATTTAATTTCAGGTATTTTCAGAGAAAACCAAATGTTTTTTAAATGGTATGGCGGTTTTTACAGAAAAGCGTTAGACAGTTTTACCTATTTTTTTGTTCAAAATGAGAAGTCCAAACTATTATTACAGCAATTAGGAAAAACTAATGTTGTTATTTCAGGAGACACCCGTTTTGACAGAGTGGCTGCTATTCTAGAAAAAGACAATACGCTACAATTTATATCCGATTTTAAAAACGATACCTTGACTATCGTTGTAGGCAGTTCATGGCCAAAAGACGAAACTCTTTTACTTGACTTTATAAATAACAACACCTTAAATGTAAAGTTCATTATTGCACCTCATAACATCAAAAAAGAACAAATAGAAGAATTAAAAAATAAGATTTCAAAAAAAGTGGTTCTATTCACTGAAATGGAAGGCAAAAATCTTTCAGATTATGATGTCTTTATAATAGACACAATCGGCATTCTAACAAAAATCTATAGCTATGCTGACATCGCTTATGTAGGTGGAGGATTTGGAAAATCTGGAGTTCACAATCTATTAGAACCAGCCACTTTTGGAGTTCCAATAGTGATTGGCCCTAATTACTCCCGTTTTGCTGAAGCAATTGCTTTAGTAAACATTGGTGGTTGCGTATCTGTTTCTAAAACAAGTGAACTTAATAGTATCTTCAAAAACCTTGTTCTTGATGAAGCTTTCAGAAGCGAACAAGGACATATTTGTAGCACTTTTGTATTAATGAATAAAGGAGCAACAAATAGCATCATGAATAACATCTCCTAAAAAAGCATGTAAAAGTGATAAAAAACGCTTTGATTATATCGCAATAAATAAGGCTATTTTTTTAATTTTTACAAAAAATAAACATCCATTAAATTTTTTAGATAATTGCCTTAGCCATTTACTTCTAATTCAGTATCCGTAAATCTTAAAACAGTACCGCTAAAGAAATAATCACAGGTCTTAATCAAGTTGATCTACAAAATCATAAACACCTCATATATAGAATACTATGACTTAATTTCTATTTACAAGATACAATAAAATCGTTTAAATCTAGTCCGAAACAACTCCATTTTTTGCTACTTCTAATTTTACAATATTTAGTAAAAAATTAAATTGCATATTATTTTAAAAAAAAATTGAAAAAATAATTTACATATCAAAAATTTTATATCTTTGCGTCGAATTAATAATTAACCTTTATATTAAATTAAGATGAAAAAAGTATTTTTAAGTTTAGCTGCTGTTGCTGTTTTGACTGTTGTATCATGTAAAAAAGCTGACGCTTCTGCTGAAGACGCTTCTGCTGTAGTTGATTCTGCTGCTGTTGTTGTTGATTCTGCTGCTGCTGTAGTTGATTCTGCTGCTGTTGTTGTTGATTCTGCTGCTGCTGTTGCTACTGAAGCTGCTGCTACTGCTACTGAAGCTGCAAAAAAATAATTAGAATTTAATTCTAAAAATTTTAAAGCCATCCGCTTAGCGAGATGGCTTTTTTATTTTATATCACTTATTTACAGTCATAAAAAAGGAGCTCTTGATTAATTAATCAAGAGCTCCTTTTTACTTTACCATAAAATTTCCCTAATCTTCAAATATAAAATCATTATTGGAGAAATCTAATATTTCTGCTTTTGAACCATATTTGACTATTTCATCAATTCCTTTTTGAACCATCAACTCTGTGGTATATTTTCTGCTAGTTGCCTTGACAACACCATCAACTACAACCCTGAAAAAGAACTTCCCTTTAGTAGTTTTAAACTTCACGTAAGAACAAGTTTCAAAAACCGACCGGATATGCTCCGCGTCAGCCTCACAATCCATTCTTAATTCATATGCATTGCTAGTGAAAATTGTTTTTCCTTTTCTAGAAGTAAACTCAAATTTATAATCTCCGCTAAACCTTTTACTAATAACAAAAGAACCCATATTTTATTTAAGTGATATTTATGAATTTTCTATATAGACAAAAAAAAGCCTCTTCAAAAGAAGAGGCTTTAGTACTCAGAGCGGGACTTGAACCCGCACGAACATTGCTGTTCACTGGATTTTAAGTCCAGCGTGTCTACCAATTTCACCATCCGAGCATTATGTGGTGTCGAGCGAAAAACGGGGCTCGAACCCGCGACCTCGACCTTGGCAAGGTCGCGCTCTACCAACTGAGCTATTTTCGCATTTTCAATCGTTAAAAAGAACCGCGATACTTGTTCTGTATTGCGGATGCAAATTTAAGACATTTATTGAATTACGCAAGCCTTTTTCACAAAAAAAATCAAGATAAAAGTTAAACTTCTGATAACCTAAACTTTAAAAATAAAAAAAATTACTTTCTTGTCAGCATTCTTTTTATTTCGTTTAATTTCATTAAAGCCTCCACCGGCGTTACTGTATTTATATCTAAATTTAATATCTCTTCCTTAATTTCTTCTAACAACGGATCATCTAAATTAAAGAAACTCATTTGCATTTCATCCTTGTCTGACTTAATTCCATTTAATGCTTCACTGGAATGATTCCTTTCTAATTTCTTCAAGAGTTTTTGTGCTTTCAAAATTACAATCTGAGGCATCCCTGCCATTTTTGCTACATGAATTCCAAAACTATGAGCACTTCCTCCTTTGACTAATTTTCTAATAAAAAGAACAGTGTCTTTTAATTCCTTAACTGAAACATTATAATTCTGAATCCTAGGCAATGATTCACTCATTTCATTCAGCTCATGATAATGTGTCGCAAATAAAGTCTTGGGTTTAGACGGATGTTCATGTAAATATTCTGCGATGGCCCAAGCAATTGAAATCCCGTCATAAGTACTCGTTCCTCTACCAATTTCATCCAAGAGCACCAAACTTCGATCTGAAATATTATTCAAGATGGATGCCGTTTCATTCATCTCCACCATAAAAGTAGATTCCCCCATCGAAATATTATCCGAAGCCCCTACTCTTGTAAATATCTTATCAACTATTCCCATCCTAACACTATCAGCTGGAACAAAACTTCCCATTTGCCCTAACAATACAATCAAAGCAGTTTGACGTAAAATAGCCGATTTACCAGACATATTAGGTCCAGTAATCATTATCAATTGTTGTGTTTCTCTATCTAGATAAACATCATTAGCAATATAAGGTGTCCCTACTGGCAATTGCTTCTCAATAACAGGATGCCTTCCGTTTTTAATCTCTAATTCAAAAGTTTCGTCAAGAATTGGACAAACATACTTGTTTTCAATTGCTAATTGCGTAAAAGAACACAAACAATCCAACTGAGCTACTAAATTAGCATTCAACTGAACAGGCTTGATATAAGTGGTAATCCAAGCTACGAGTTGCTCGAATAATTCCGATTCTATTTTATGAATCTTTTCTTCGGCTCCAAGTATTTTAGTTTCGTATATTTTTAACTCCTCCGTAATATAACGTTCCGCATTAACTAAGGTTTGTTTCCGAATCCATTCCGGCGGGACTTTATCTTTATGGGTATTTCTAACTTCGATATAATACCCAAAAACATTATTAAATGAAATTTTTAAAGACGAAATCCCTGTTCGTTCTGACTCTCTAGCTTCAATTCCTTCTAGAAATTCTTTACCCGAAATGGATATCGCACGTAAATCATCTAATTCTTCATTAACACCTTTAGCAATAGCATTTCCTTTGGCTATAGCCACTGGCGCATCCTGATTTAAAGTAGTTTTGATTTTTTCACGTAACAATTCGCAACTATGCAAACTGTCACCAATAATCTTAACTGCTTCCTGCGGGCTTTCTAAAGCCAATTTTTTTATTGGAATAATGGCATCCAGCGACTCTTTAAGGTATACTACTTCCCGAGGCGATACTTTTCCTGCTGCAATTTTGGAAATTAAACGCTCCAAATCGGAAATTTGCTTAATTTGATATTGCATTTTCTGCAAAACCTCTTGATTCTCTTTCAAATAAGAAACTACTTGATGTCGGTTTTTTATTTTATTTCCATCTTTTAATGGCAATGCCAACCATCTTTTTAACAAACGACCGCCCATTGGCGAAAGCGTCTTATCTATAACATCCAAAAGCGTAACCGCATTGGGGTTATAACTATGATATAATTCTAAGTTACGAATGGTAAAACGATCCATCCAAACATAAGCATCTTCCGCTATTCGTTGAATCGAAGTAATATGCTGCACTCTATTGTGTTGTGTTTCAGATAAATAATATAAAATAGCCCCTGAAGCTATAATCCCTTCTTTTAAATCTTCAATTCCAAATCCTTTAAGGGAAATAGTTTGAAAATGTTTCGTTAAAGTTTCTAAAGCATAATCTTCTTTATAAATCCAATCTTCCAGATAAAAATTATGAAAATCTTCCCCAAAAGTATCTCGAAATTCATTCTTATAATTTTTGGGAATTAAAACCTCCGAAGGATTGAAATTTTGTAATAACTTATCAATATACTCCGCATTTCCTTGTGCAGTTAAGAATTCACCTGTAGAAACATCCAAAAAAGAAATACCAATCGATTTATTTGCAAAATAAATTGACGCTAAAAAATTATTCGTTTTAGAATGTAATACTTCATCATTCATGGAAACTCCTGGCGTAACTAATTCTGTCACCCCACGTTTCACAATAGACTTAGTCATTTTAGGATCTTCTAATTGATCACAAATTGCTACACGAAGACCAGCCTTAACTAATTTTGGCAAATAGGTGTTAATAGAATGATGTGGAAAACCAGCTAGTGCTGTTTCAGTTGCCGATCCTGCACCACGTTTCGTTAATGTAATACCAAGGATTTTTGAAGCTCTAACAGCATCATCTCCAAATGTTTCATAAAAATCACCTACACGAAACAACAAACAAGCATCTGGATATTTCCTTTTTATGTCGTTATATTGTTTCATTAAGGGCGTTTCCTTAACTACTTTATCTTTAGCTGCCAAATTATATGTGTTTTGATATATGAGAAAAATATCAGCGAATTTAAATATTTAAATACGAATAACTAAACACTTGAAAAAAAATTAAATACTTTTAAGGAAATTTTAAGTCATTGGCATGATTTTTTCTTTAGATTTGTTAAATCAATTTTAAACTTAAAAAAATGAAAAAAATAATTTTACTAGCTATGCTGACTGTTTTAGGAGTAACTTCTTCTCAAGCACAAGAAACTACAAAAAAAATAAAAGCTACTGCAGCTAAAGTTGCAAAGGTAGATGGCGCAGGAATGGTGTTTGTTTCTGAAACTATTGATTACGGAACAATTGCTCATAATGCAGATGGAAAACGTGAGTTTGTATTTACTAATAATGGTAACAAACCATTAATTATTACAAATACTCAAGGTTCATGTGGATGTACAGTACCTTCTACTCCAAAAGAACCAATTGCTCCAGGAGCAAAAGGGGTTATTGGTGTAAAATATGCTACAGACAGAGTTGGTGCTTTTACAAAAACGGTAACAGTAACTTCAAATGCTACAGGACAAGCTACAAAAATCCTTACTATAAAAGGTGTAGTATTAGCAGATGATGCTTCAAAAAGCTAAATTTTAAAAACATTAAAAAAAAGCTTCCCTTAACAGTGGAAGCTTTTTTTATTAGATCAAATCTTAAAAAATGAGAAAGCTAGAAAATAGTGAGTTGGAACGAAAATCAATTGAAGCTTTTAAAAAATCTGACAAAACTCCATTGATTTTAGTTTTGGATGACGTTCGCAGTTTACACAATATAGGTTCCGTATTTAGAACAGCTGACGCTTTTTTAATAGAAAAAATATATTTGTGTGGCATAACTGCTACACCTCCAAATAAAGAAATCCACAAAACAGCGTTAGGCGCAACCGACACGGTAACTTGGGAACATAATGATAATGTATTAGATGTAATTCAAAATTTAAAAAATCAAAAAGTGACAACTCTTGCCATTGAGCAAGTAGAAAGCGCCATTTTTCTTCAAGATTTCAAAGTGGAAAAAGGCGAAAAATATGCTTTAGTTTTCGGGAACGAGGTACATGGTGTCTCACAAGAAGCTGTTGCAATTTGTGATGGTTGCATTGAAATTCCTCAATTAGGAACAAAGCATTCCTTAAATATTTCTGTTAGTGCTGGAATTGTTGTTTGGGATTTATTTCAAAAAATGAATTGGCCTGCTAATTAAGAAAATAAATAATTGGTGCATTATCCTATAGTTTAATTGATTTATTATTATTTTGTCACTTATTTATGAAAAAACTATTCTTCCTTCTTGTTTTGCTTGCAAATATTACTGCACAAGCCCAATACACATCAATTCCTGATGCGAATTTTGAGCAAGCTTTAATAAATTTAGGCATTGATAATGGAACAATTGACGGAAGAGTTCTTACAACAAATATTAGTGGAGTTACTAGCATAAATCTTCAATTTGCAAACATATTTGATCTGACTGGAATAGAGGATTTTACTAGTTTGACATATTTAGCAACCAGTATAGGAAATCAATTTAACAATTTAGATATTTCAAAAAATATTAATTTACAAGTTTTGATTTGCGATCAAAACAATTTAAAAACTCTTGATGTTTCAAAGAATATTAATTTAACATTTTTAAGTTGCGAACAGAATCAATTAACAAATTTGGACGTTTCTAAAAATACAAAACTTGCGCGGTTATATTGCAAGAACAACAAACTCATTACACTGAACTTAAAGAATGGAAATGATTTAGCCCTAGACTCAACTCTAAACCCCGATTTATCTTGTATCTTAGTTGATAATGTAGCATATTACAATGCCAGTTACACTGTTTTTAAAGATTTAACTTCTCGTTTTTCAGCAACTTGTCAAACAAATATTGCTCCTATAATTACAGCGAGCGGAAATCAAATTTATTGCCCGCAAACCTCATTAAAAATTGTCACCGATGTTACAATCACAGATCCTGACGATTTCAGCACAGATGCTATTTATATCCAAATATCATCTGGATATGTCAACGGACAAGACCAATTGTCATTAGCAAATCCTTTGTCACATCCAACAATTAGTGCCATTTGGAATTTAAATGAAGGCAAACTAAAATTATCAAGCCCTATTAGCGGAACACCCGTAACATATGCAGATTTTATTGCAGCCATTAAAGATGTTGAATTCTCAAATTCCACAACCTCCCCTTCTGGAACTAGAGATTTCTCAATTAGTATTGGTCAAGCCAATTATCTCCCTAGAAATGGTCATTATTACGAATTTGTTCCTTTTTTAGGAATAAGTTGGACTAATGCAAAACTAGCTGCTGAAGGAAGTAATTACTATGGTTTACAAGGCTATCTAGCAACTATCACGTCAGCAGATGAAGCAAAAATATCTGGAGAACAAGCAGCAGGTGCTGGTTGGATTGGTGGAAGCGATGCAGAAACAGAAGGTGTTTGGAAATGGGTAACAGGCCCTGCCGTAGATCGTGTTGTATTTTGGAATGGCGCATCTAACGGCTCCACTCCTAACTTTGCATTTTGGAACACAAACGAACCCAATAACACCAACAACAATGAACATTACGCACACATTACAGCTCCCGGAGTAGGAATTAAAGGCTCCTGGAATGACCTAAGAGAATCCGGAGACCCAAGTGGGAACTACCAACCTAAGGGCTATATTGTGGAATATGGAGGCATGCCAGGAGACCCAATTCTTCAAATTTCTGCAAGTGCTAGTATAACAATTTCTAAAATAACAGGAACAATCCCTGCAACGAATTGTGGCCCTGGTACTTTGACGCTTCATGCAACAGCTTCAGTTGGAACTATCGATTGGTACGATTCTCCAACTTCAACCACTACATTACAAACAGGTAATAATTTTGACACCCCTTTATTAAATGCAACTACCACCTATTATGTGGATGCAGGATGCATTTCAACTAGAACTCCTGTTATTGCAACTATCAAAACAATACCAACAATTACATCAACGACTCCATCAATAGTTTGTGAATCTGGACCTGCAACTTTAGGAGCAGTAGCTTCGGCAGGAACAATCAATTGGTATGCCACATCCACTGGCGGAACTTCCTTGCGCACTGGGAGCTCATTTACAACTCCAAATATTAACGCAACAACAACTTATTATGTCGATGCGATTTCAGACGGATGCATAAGTCCTACAAGAACTGCTGTTACTGCAACAGTCAACGCTGCTCCTACAGTAATTGTTACAACCGCAGCATCACGATGTGACTCCGGAACTGTAATACTAGAAGCATTTGCATCGGTAGGCAATATTAATTGGTACAAAGAGTCGATTGGTGGTTCTATATTATTTACAGGAAATTCATTTTTGACTCCTAATATAGATACTACAACTACCTATTACGCTGAAGCGTTTTCTGATGGATGTCCAAGCTCCCGAATCCCAGTTACAGCAATTGTATATCCTATTTCTACTATGAACCAAGACGTTGTCTTGTGTCGAGGTGAAACGAAAATACTAGACGCATCCATTCCAAATATGACTTATTTATGGTCGCCAGGAGGAGAAACCACACAGACAATTGAAATTTCAACTATTGGTGACTACAGCGTATCCATAAGTTCCCCAACTGTTATTTCTTGTGAATCGAAAAAGAACATTAGCGTAATAGAGCATCCAGAACCTATTATTAGTTCGATTGAGGTTAATGAAAATTCAGTTACCATAGAGCTTGCAAATCCAGAAAGCTATTTCGAATATTCAATTAATGGCTTAGATTTTCAAGTTTCAAATCAATTTTATTTTATTTCCAGTGGTCAACATACCGCTTTTGTTAGAGAAAACAATGATTGCAACTTAGTGGCACAAGATTTTACCATTTTTACAATTCAAAAATATTTCACACCAAATAATGACGGTTTTAATGATGTATGGAAAATAAAAGAAATGAGCGATTATCCCAATTCAAGTGCTCAGATTTTTGATCGATATGGAAAATTAATAATAGATTTAACCTCAGTTAAATATAGCTGGGATGGCAGTTACAACACCAATCTTTTACCTGCAGATGACTATTGGTATGTATTAAAACTAGACGACACACAACCCGAAATTAGAGGTCATTTTTCGTTAAAAAGATAAATTATTATTTTTTAAACACCTTTAAACAAACACAATAGAGCTACTCATTTACTTTTACAAAAAAATAGAATACTTTTATAAAATGAAAAGCAGTCTTTTTTTTAAGTGTAGTATTCTATTGTTGTTTTTGACTTCAAAAATGACGTATGCTAATCATGCATTTTATGATTTAAAAAAAGACACACTTTCATCTAAAGAAGGAAAATTAAATTATACCATTTCAAAAAAACAATTACCTCAAATTATAAATGTGGGATTACCCATTTTAAAAGCAACTGGAAATCAAATATACTGTCCGCAGACCAGCTTAAATATTGTAACGGACTTTACTATAAATGATTCCGAAAAGACAAGCACAGAAGCTATTTATATCCAAATTTCAATTGGCTACAACGATACACAAGATTTATTATCACTTACGGGATCACATCCTTCTATTATAGCAAACTGGGATATAAATACTGGAAGACTTACCCTTACAAGTTCAAATCCAGGTTCACTTGTCTCCTATACTGAATTCATTAATGCGATAAAAGATGTTGTATATACAAATTCCTCCTTGAAGCCAACTGGAAACCGATCCTTTTCGATAAGTGTCGATAAAGTTAGTTTTTTACCCTCAAACAACCATTTTTATGAATTTGTTCCAGGTTCTGGTCCTGCACCAAAATTTGGATTGGATTGGGGAGTTGCAAATGACTTAGCAAATGCCAAAAAATACTATGGATTACAAGGCTATTTAGCAACTATTTTATCTGCCGAAGAAAATCAATTAGCAGCAACACAACAATCAGGAACAGGATGGATAGGAGGGTCCGACATAGTTGAAGAAGGCATTTGGAGATGGATGAGTGGTCCCGAAAAAGGCATACAATTTTTTTACAATCTTGAAAGCACAATGACACCTGGAGTTTACAGATCAAACCCTCGCGGCATCGGATCAACACTCAATTATGTGAATTGGAATAGAAGTAGTCGCAATTGGTATGCTGGGATTCCTTATTACGAACCAGACAATCTATACAATATCGATAACGAAGACGAAGATTATGCAATTATTGTTGAAAATGATGGTCTTGGCACCAAGGGATCATGGAATGATATAAATTACTATGGAGAATCATACAAAGGATCCCAACAAGCCAATGGATATATTGTTGAATACGGAGGGATGCCAGGTGACCCAGAGATTCACATCGCTACAAGTACTTCTCTTATTATACCCCAAATCACTGAAACCTCAACTGATTCAAGATGTGGCACTGGTACGTTAACATTGGGGGCAACCTCCAATTTAGGGACTATTAATTGGTATGAAACCGAAAATGGCGGAACAGCAATTGCTACAGGAACTAGTTTCACCACACCCGAAATTACAAAAACCACAACCTATTATGTCGAAACAAAATATCCCTTATGTACAAAATCAGCAACTAGAACCCCTATTATCGCTACTATATTAAACATTCCAGTTATAACTACTCCGAATTCCAAATTCTCTTTATGTGGTGAAGGTGACATCACCCTCACTGCATCAGTAAGTGAAGGTACTATTTATTGGTACAGTGAACCAACAGGAAGTTCGTTGATTGGGATTGGAAATAGTTTGACTCGGTTTTTAAGTACAAATACCACATTTTATATTGAAGCCGTAAATAAAAACTGTACCACTGGAGCAAGGCTGCCAGTAGAAGTAGTGGTTTATGACTTGCCAAAATTTCAAGATCAAAACATAGTAAAATGCAAAGATGAAAAAATAACAATTGCTGGCTCTCTATACGGAGTTAAATATTTATGGTCGACAAATGAAACTACACCTACTATTGAGATAAATACACCTGGCACTTATACTGTAGCTGTTACAAGACCAGCACCAGAAAGCTGTATTCTGACCGAAACAATTACCGTTATAGAAAATCCTGCGCCAAAAATAAAAGAGGTGCTTATTGAGGAAAACACTATTTCGATTCAACTTGAAACTCCTGCTGACTATTTTGAATTTTCGATTGACGGAATTAATTTTCAAAGATCCAATGTTTTTCCTAAATACACTAGCGGATTGCAAACAGCAACAGTTAGAGATACAAAAAATTGTAGTTTTGATAGTCAAACATTCATTACTATTATTATGCCTAAATTTTTCACACCTAATAATGACACTTTTAATGATTTTTGGGAAGTTAAAGGTTTAGAAAATTACCCCGAAGCCACCGTAACCTTATTTGATCGCTACGGAAAACTAATTACCATTTTAAATCCGTCAAACACAACATGGGACGGCACTTTTAATGGAGCTGATTTGCCTGCATCCGATTATTGGTATGTATTAAAACTAGATTCTGAAAGCCCCGAAATCAGAGGTCATTTTTCGTTAAAAAGATAAATTACGAAGCAATTTTCTTTCTAATTTCGTCTAAAATATAAAGGTAATCTTCTTGATTTTTTACAAAATCCTTGTCCGAAACATCAATAATCAAAACATTCAAATCCGTTTGTGATTTAATGTAATCCAGATAACCGCTATTAATTTTGTCCAAATAATCAGCGGGGATTTTCTGCTCGTAACTTCTTCCTCTTTTCTTTATGTTTTGCAAAAGACGTTCTGAATTTTGATACAAATAAATATAAAGGTCAGGCTTGGGCATTTCTCTATAAATAATATCAAACAAATTGCGATACAAGCGATACTCATCTTCTGCAAGGGTAATTTTCGCAAAAATTAAAGATTTAAAAATATGATAATCAGCCACTAGAAAGTCTTTAAAAAGATCAAACTGGGCTAAATCATCAGATAATTGCTGGTATCTATCCGCAAGAAATGACATTTCGAGAGGAAAGGCATATCTGTTTTGGTCTTTATAAAATTTGGGTAAAAATGGATTATCAGCAAAACGTTCTAGAACAGTTTTGGCATTAAAATCTTCGGCTATTTTTGTTGCCAAAGTCGTTTTACCCGCTCCAATGTTACCTTCGAAAGCTACATAATTAAATTGTTCGAAAGAAATATTTTGCAATGGACTTTCTAAATTATGAACCACAACGCAATTACTGTCATCCAGACAATCTTGTAATAATACTGAAATCGATTTTTTCAAAATAGGATGTTCCCAATTCAAATCTAAATCCTGAATGGGCAACAATACAAATTTTCTTTTTTGCATTAAAGGATGCGGAATTTGAAGCTTTTCAGAATCAATAATAATATCATCAAAAGCTATCAAATCAACATCAATAATTCGAGATTGATATCCTTTTTCATCAGTACGAATCCGACCTAGTTTTTTTTCGATTTTTAATGCTAGATTAAGCACTTTATTGGCCGAATTAAAAGTATGTAATACCAATGCACAATTATAAAAAGCATCACTTTCAAAACCCCATGATGGTGTTTCATATACTTTAGAAACTTTAATAATGGTACCTATTTCTTGGTGAATTAATTCCAGACACTTTTTAATGTTTTCAAGGCGATTGCCTTGATTACTACCTAGAGATAAAACGACCTGATGTTGTGATTTCATATTAAGCACAAATTAACTAAAACAATTTTAGAATAGAACTATATTTGCACAAAGTGTTAGTAACTAAATTTAGAGGTTATACATATCTTATCTGTAACATTTAGATGCTTTTTGCGACATATTAAAAAAATAAGATTATGAAGTTTTTAGGAAATGTATTAGCAACTATTGTTGGTTTGTTTGTCTTTTTTATGTTGTTTTTCTTCGGGATAGTGCTTGTTGCAGCTGTTTTTGGAGGAGAATCGGAAGCGGTAGCAATAAAAAGCAACTCGGTAATTGAATTAAACTTAGAAGATATAAAATATGATTATGCCGGAAAATATGAAGATCCTTGGATCAACATTTTTTCAGACAAAAAAAGCATTGGTTTATCTGATGTTATTAATGCGATTGAAGTCGCTAAAAATGATAGCGACATAAAAGGGATTTCTATTTTAAATAACGAATCTTCACTGGGAATGGCTCAGAGTAAAGAATTAAGAGATGAGTTAGAAAGCTTTAAAAAATCAGGGAAATTTGTTATGGCTTATGCCAATTCCTATACGCAAAAAGAATATTACTTAAACTCCGTTGCTAATACGATTTACTTAAATCCAGTAGGCGACATGGATTTCAAAGGATTATCGGCAGAACTGATGTTTTTCAAAGATTTTCAAGAAAAAACAGGGGTAAAAATGGAAGTAATACGCCATGGAAAATACAAAAGTGCAGTAGAACCTTTCCTTGAAAACAAAATGAGTGATGCCAATAGAGAGCAAACCACTGCTTTATTAAATTCAATTTGGGGTTCTGTAGTTTCTGAAATTGCTTCCAGCCGAAAAGTCTCCGTAGAAAAATTAAATGAAATTGCTAATGGTCTTCTTGCTAGAACTCCAGAAATGGCTAAAGCGCAAAAATTAATAGATGTGATTGCTTACGAAGATGTGTATCATGATGCGATTAGAAAAGCATTAAAAGTGGACAAAGACGAAGATTACAACAAAGTGAACGTTTTTGACTATGCTAAAAAAATAAAAACAACTTCCATTGTTACTGATACACAAAATAAAATTGCCATCATATATGCTCAAGGCGAAATTCAAAGTGGAGAAGGTGATGTGAATACTATTGGTGAAGGATCTATGCGTCGTTCTCTACAAGAAGCCCGAAAAAATAAAGATGTAAAAGCAATAGTACTTCGTATTGATAGTCCAGGTGGAAATGCTTTGACTTCAGATTTGATTTGGAGAGAAGTCGAATTGACTAAAAAAGTAAAACCAGTGGTTGTTTCTATGGGAAATTATGCTGCTTCAGGTGGGTATTATATTGCATGTAATGCGAACACTATTTTTGCCGAAAACAACACTATTACAGGATCTATAGGTGTTTTTGGAATATTACCTAATTTCAGTCAACTGACGAAAAAAATAGGTATTAATGTGGAACAAGTACGAACTCATGAAAATGCGTCCCGTTATAGTCCATTTGTCCCATTAGACGAAAAATTTAAAGCGGTTACTCTTGAAGGTGTAGAACATATCTACAATACATTTGTTACTCATGTAGCCGAAGGACGTAAAATGACTTTCGAACAAGTAGACGCTATTGCGCAAGGAAGAGTTTGGGCTGGATCAGAAGCCTTAAAAATTGGACTTGTAGATAAAATTGGTAGTTTGAATGATGCTATCAAAGAAGCAGCGAAGTTAAGTAAAACACAAAAATATGGTACTCAAAACTATCCTGAGTACAAGAAAGATTTTAATGATCTATTATCTAGTCTACCGTTTGCACAATCAAAAGTAAACTTCATAAAAGAGGAAATAGGCGAAGAAAATTATATGCTAATGGAACAAGTAAAAAGATTTCAAGAACAAAAAGGAGTGCAAGCCATGATGCCATTTGAAATTAATATAAAATAATAATAATAATAATAATATACATTTATCTTAATCCGTCTCGTTTAGTTACCAGACGGATTTTTTTTATATTTATAGGACTTAAAACCAAACTACTGCTAACAAAAAAGATATAACTTATTATGAAAATATTATAAATTATCTTAGCCCTAATACGCTATTTTTGTAAATAAATTACGGCAACATTTTTGTACTACAAATAAAAATAAACAGCAAACCTTATGTTAAAGAAAATATTAAAAATCGTTGGAATCATAATGCTTTTAATAGTGGCATCTCTTTTTGCTATTCCTTATTTCTTTAAGGATCAAATAAAGGCTAAAATTACTGATGCTATAAATGAAAAAGTAGATGCCAAAGTTTCCTTTGCGGATGCTGATTTGAGTTTGTTTAAAAACTTCCCGAATGCAAATGTTACATTAAATAAGCTGGTTATTATCAACAAAGCTCCGTTTGAAGGAGATACTTTAATCTCATTGGGAGAGTTGAATTTAAAAATGTCAATCAAAGAGCTTTTTAAAGGCAAGAATGAAGCAATGGAAATTCAAGGAATTACATCCAAAAATGGTTTGATAAATATTCTATTTAATAAAGATGGAATAGGCAACTACGATATTGCTATAAAAGACAATTCTAAAACTGATTCGAAAAGTAGTCCCTTAGCTTTAAATATTCAAAATTATAAAATTGAAAATTTCAAGTTCAAATACTTTGATGAATCGTCCAAAATTAAAATGGTTATCGATAGTTTAAACCATGAAGGAACAGGTGATTTTGCAGCTCAAAAATTAGACTTAGTAACAAAGTCTACAGCCAAGGTATCTCTTGATATGGATAAAGTCAATTACATGAATAAAGTTCCTTTGACATTGGACGCTGTTCTAGGAATTGATCTAGATAAAAGCAAATATACTTTTAAGGAAAATAAAGCTTTAATCAATCAATTACCATTAGAGTTTGATGGATTTATTCAACTTGTAGATGCTGGACAGGAATATGATTTAAAATTCAAAACCCCAACTTCATCATTCAAAAATTTCTTAGGAATAATACCTGCTGCTTATGCTGCCAGTTTAGACAATGTAAAAACAACTGGTGATTTTACCGTGACTGGTTTTGCCAAAGGATTATATTCAGACACAACTGTACCTAAATTCAATGTTGAAATCGCATCAAATAATGCTTCCTTTAAATATCCAGACTTACCAAAATCAGTACAAAATATTGTAATTGACACTAAAATTATCAATGAAACAGGGGTTTTAAACGATACTTACATCAATTTAGACAAGCTATCTTTCAAAATAGATCAAGATGTTTTTAATGCTAAAGCTAATATTAAAAACGTAACACAAAATGCAATTGTGGATGCCGTACTAAAAGGGACAATCAATTTGTCCAATTTATCGCAAGCCTATCCAATTAAATTAGATAAACCATTATCAGGAATTCTAAAAGCGGATGTGACGACAAAATTTGACATGCAATCTGTTGAAAAAAGCGAATATCAAAACATCAATAATGCTGGTACAATGAGTTTGTCTGGTTTTAAATATGTAGATGAAAACGGCAAATCAATGAATATCAGTAATGCATTAGTGCAATTCAATCCTAGTCAAGTAAATTTAAAACAATTTAATGCAACAACTGGAAAAAGTGATTTAGCTATAACGGGAGTTTTAGAAAATTTCTATGGTTTTATATTTAAAAACCAAGAATTGAAAGGGAATTTTAATTTGAATTCAAATCAATTGGCCGTAAGTGATTTTATGACACCCGAAACAAATTCAGGAGCTGAAGCTAAAAAAGCAGAAGCGATGAAAATCCCAGCTTTCTTGAACTGTTCGCTTACTGCAAAAGCAAATACCGTTTTATATGATAATTTAACATTGAAAGAGGTGTCTGGAAAATTGATCGTAAAAGACGAAAAAATGACCATGGAAAATGTTAAAACGTCAATTTTTGGTGGAACAATTGGGTTGAATGGTGCCGTTTCCACAAAAGGAAAAACACCAACTTTTGAAATGAACTTAGGTTTAAATCAAGTGGATATTGCACAATCTTTTACCCAACTGGACATGTTAAAAAAGATTGCGCCAATAGCTGGTATCATTAATGGAAAATTAAACTCCACCATTAAATTAAATGGAAATCTTACAGATTCTATGAGCCCTGATTTAAAAACATTGACTGGAGATTTATTAGGACAATTGTTATCAACTACGTTAAATTCAACCAACTCTACTTTGCTAACAGCATTGGGATCTAATTTGAAATTCATTGATGTTAGTAAAATTAATTTGAATGATTTAAAAGCAGCCATTACTTTTGAAAATGGAAAAGTGAATGTAAAACCATTTGACATCAAATACAAAGACATTAAAGCAACTATAGGCGGAACGCATGGATTTGATCAAAGCATGAATTATAATTTAAAATTTGATGTTCCCGCTAAATACTTAGGAACTGAAGCCAATGCACTTATAGCTAGATTATCTCCTGCAGATGCTGCAAAAATGGAAAGCATCCCTATTAATGCTGTTTTAACTGGGAATTTCACTTCTCCAAAAATTACAACTGACATTAAAACAGCGGTTACTAATTTGACAAATCAATTAGTTCAACAACAAAAAGAGCGACTAGTAAAACAAGGAACTTCTGCTTTGACTGATTTAATCAATAAAAATAAAAAACCTGGTGATACTACAAAAACAGTTATCCCAGTTACCAAAGAAGAAATTAAAACAAAAGCTACTGAACAAGTAAAAACGAAAGCTACCGATTTACTGAATGGTTTTTTTAATAAAAAGAAAAAAGTGGTCGATACAACCAAAGTAAATTAATTAAAAACCTTATTTGAACAGTAATGAAAAAGGGGAATCTCAGCATTGAGATTCCCCTTTTTCATTTCATTATACGATTTAATTTTAAACTAAAATCTTTACCACATATCCTTCAGAACTACGGATATTAAAAACAGTTCCATCTTCAAATAAAAGATACTGCCCTTTAATCCCTGTTAATTTCCCCTGAAAACTAGGCGTTTTGTCCAGACTTAAACTTTTCACTTTTGTGGGATATTCCAACACTGGATAATGCATTTCATACAAGTCATTTTTATTCAAAAAGAAATACTCATGAACCTCTTTTGGAATCAAATTTTCTAGTTTTAAACGTTCGGCAATTAAGTCTACATGTTCCACATTATTGGTAAGCATTTTACGCCAGTTGGTTTTATCAGCATAATAATTTTTCAGCGCTACCTCCGTAATTCCAGCTAAATAGCGATTAGGTACCTCAACAATTGAAATAGCTTCATTTGCTCCTTGGTCGATCCATCTTGTAGGTACTTGAGTTTTTCTTGTCACTCCTACTTTTACTTCACTAGACAAAGCCAAATAGACTATGTGGGGTTGCAACTGTACTTTCTCTTCATAGGCCAAATCCCTATCTTCAATTCCTAAATGTGCTGTACTTAATTCGGGTTTCATAATCCAATCCCCAACCGAAGCACTGGAATAAAAACAATCATAACAACATCCTTGTCTAAATATTTTTTTCTTCTTTCCACAATTCAAACATTGATACCCTACAAAGTCAATTTCAATTTTTTTATCTAATAATTGATTGACATTTAAAAAACCGTCCTCGAAAACTAAATAATATTGAATTGGATTTCCAAATTCAGTTTGCATTTTAGTAAGTACACCTTCGTATTGCATTAAGTTTAAAGTTTAAAGTTTGATGTTTGGCAAATTTTGTTATTTTTGGTAAAGTTATCATTCATAATGCTAATTTCATAACGCCAATTTTAAAAAATGCCATTAACTATAATCAATTCGTTTGCATCTTGGGTTTTAAAACAACGAATCCATCAGATAGAACTTTTCCTGAAATACCCAAATGAGGTTCAGGAGGAATTGCTTATGAATTTAATCCATTCTTCAAAGAACACCGTTCTAGGTAAAGATTATGATTTTGCATCAATAAACTCGTACGCTACTTTTAGCGAAAGAGTTCCGGTCACTTGTTACGAAGACATCAACCCCTTAATTGAACGAACCCGAAATGGAGAACAAAATTTATTTTGGGAAACGCCCATTAAATGGTTTGCAAAATCAAGCGGAACAACCAATGCAAAAAGCAAGTTCATTCCAGTAAGTAATGAGGCATTAGAAGATTGTCATTACAAAGGAAGTAAGGATTTATTATGCCTGTATTTAAACAACAATGAGAATTCAGAATTATTTTTAGGCAAAAGCCTTCGCCTTGGCGGGAGCTCTCAGATCTATGAAAACAACAGTAGTTTTTTTGGAGATTTATCTGCTATTTTGATTGAAAATATGCCTATTTGGGCAGAATTTAGTAGTACGCCTAGCAGCAAAATTTCGCTTATGAGTGAATGGGAAACTAAAATCGCAGCAATTATAAATGAAACTAAGAAAGAAAATGTAACCAGTTTTGCTGGTGTTCCATCCTGGATGTTGGTCTTAATGAATAAAATGCTAGAGGAAACAGGCAAAGGAAATCTATTTGAAATCTGGCCTAATCTTGAAGTGTATTTTCATGGAGGTGTTAATTTTGATCCATACCGCGAACAATACCAAAAAATTCTACCTAAAAAAGATTTTAAATATTACGAAATATACAATGCTTCCGAAGGCTTTTTTGCCATTCAAGATTTGAACAATTCTAGTGATTTGTTACTGATGTTGGATTATGGAATTTTTTATGAATTTATTCCAATGGACACCTTTGGGACTCCCAATCAAAAAACCATTCGATTGGCAGATGTTGAATTGTTTAAAAATTACGCCATTGTTATTACTACTAATTCTGGCTTGTGGCGTTACTTAATAGGTGATACGGTACGTTTCACATCTTTAAATCCGTACCGAATTCGAGTGACTGGCCGAACCAAACATCATATTAATGTTTTTGGTGAAGAATTGATGGTCGAGAATACGGATCAGGCCATTGCTAAAGCCTGTTGCATTACCCATTCTGAAATAGTTGATTATACTGTTGCTCCCATATTCATGGTTGATAAAGAAAAAGGAGCTCACGAATGGATGATAGAATTTAAGAGAAAACCTACTGATATGGTTCTTTTTCAGAAAGTATTGGATGAAACTTTACAGTCTTTAAATTCAGATTACGAAGCTAAAAGACACAATAACATGACGTTAAACCCGTTAGTAATTAATGTAGCTCGCGAAAATTTATTTTACGATTGGTTGAAAGACAGGCATAAATTGGGAGGGCAACATAAAATTCCTCGCTTGTCCAATCAGCGTGATTATTTAGAAGATTTAAAACAAATGCAGATTAAAGTGATCTACTAAAAATGAAAAAAGTCTTACTTTTATTAGTTAGTATTACCCTACTTGCCTCCTGCGGACCACACCGCATGCGATGTGGAGCCAGAGGAATATGCAAAGCTCCTCATCATCTAAAATCTATGGAAATTAAGAAGCATACCCTTGTTTTTAATGAGAATTAATTTTCATTTTCATCAAAATTCACCATCCAGTGAATTCCAAATTTATCCACAAACATTCCGAAATAAGCCCCCCAAAACGTTTTATTCATTGGCATAAAAGGATTCCCTCCCGCAGACAGTCCGTCAAACAATTTATCCGCTTCTTCTTTACTTTCAGCATTGATAGAAAGAGAAACATTTCCTCCAAAAACAACGGAGCCACTGGCTGAATTACTATCACTACCCATTAATACAGATCCTTTACCAATGGGCAAGGTAACATGCATTATTTTATTGGCATCTTCTTCAGATAGTGCTGGAGTAGTAGTATCGGAGGCTGGCATGTCTTTAAATTTTCCGACATAAGGAAATTCACCCCCAAATACTGATTGGTAAAATAAAAATGCTTCTTCGCAATTGCCATTAAAAATTAAATAAGGATTGATTGTTGCCATAATTCTATTTTTTTAAATTATTAAATTATCTACTTTTGAAGTTTTCCAAAATCCATATATAAAACATTCCAACGATGTCCATCTAAATCCGCGAAACCAAAGCCATACATCCATCCTTCATTTTCAGCAGGTTTAGAAAAAACAACACCTCCAGCATCAGTTACTTTTTTTGCCAATTCATTTACTTCTTTCTTACTTTCTGCATCTAACGAAATTAATATTTCCGAACTAGATTTAGTATTGGTAATCTTATTTTGTGAAAATTTACCAAAAACAGATTCCTCAAAAAGCATGACCACAAAATTTTTATCTCCTACTATCATACAAACCGAATGCGCTGTTTCATTTTTCTCATTAAAAGAAAAGCCTATTTTCTCAAAGAATACTTTTGATTTCTTAACATCCTTAACAGGTAAATTAAGCCAGATTTGTTTTGTCATTTTGCTAACTATTAAATTATTTTAAGCATCACTTTTCAATTGAGGTTTCTACTGCTTTATGTAAAAAAAACGAACATTAAAATTACAACTTATTTAAAACCAAATCCTTTTTTAATGAAAATATTAACAATAAAAAAGCCTTAACTCAATTTGAGTTAAGGCCATAAATATTTTTATAATAATATATTACTCCATCATATCAATATGTCTATCATGATACCCCAAAAGATATAAAACACCATCCAATCCCAAACTAGAGATTGAAGTAGAAGCACTTTCTTTTACTGTAGGTTTAGCATGAAAAGCAATTCCTAAACCTGCCAAGTTTAACATTGGCAAATCATTGGCTCCATCACCTACTGCAATGGTTTGGTTGATATGTATTCCTTCTTTATCGGCAATGGCTTGTAGGTATTCGGCTTTTTTAGCTCCATCAACAATTTCCCCTATATATTTTCCTGTTAGTTTTCCATCAATAATCTCTAATTCATTGGCATGAACGTAATCGATCCCCAATTCCTTTTGCAAATATTTACCAAAATAGGTAAATCCACCAGATAATATAGCCGTTTTGTATCCATAATACTTCAGGGCTTTCATCAAGCGATGTGCTCCTTGCGTTATTGGTAAATTAACAGCTACTTTTTGTAAAACCTCTTCACTTAAACCTTCAAGCAAAGCCATACGTTTCTTGAAGCTTTCGCTAAAATCAATTTCGCCGTTCATCGCTGATTCAGTGATGGCTCTCACCTGCTCCCCTACTCCTGCAAGATCCGCTAATTCGTCAATTACTTCCGTTTGAATTAAAGTAGAATCCATATCGAAACAAACCAATCGTCTGTTTCTTCTATACATATTGTCCTCTTGAAAAGAGATATCGACATCTAAAGTTCTGGAAATTTCCATAAAACTAGCTGTCATCAACGTTTTATCTACAATATTACCCGTTACGGATAATTGTACACAAGAACGAGGAAATTCCTCCTTTTCTACAACAGAAGTTCTACCCGTTAATCTTTTGATAGCATCAATATTTAAATTTTGATCCGACATGATTTTAGTAACCGCCGCTAATTGAACAGCTGTCAATGTTTCTCCCAAAATATTGATGATGTAACGTTGCTTGCGTTGCGCTTTTACCCAAATTTCGTAATCTGGGATTGTGATTGGAATAAACTTCACTTTGATTCCCAGCTCATAGGCTTTAAACAATAAATCCTTTAAAACAGGTGCTGAAGAAGAACCCGATTGTATTTCGAATAAAATTCCTAGAGAAAGTGTATCATGAATATCAGCTTGACCAATATCTAAAACAATAGCATCATAAGTTGCTAATATAGAAGTTAAACCAGCTGTTACACCAGGCTTATCCTGACCAGAAACTTTTAATAAAATAATCTCTTTATCTTCTGTTATCATTTTGTTTAATATTGATTTACGCGAACAAAAATCGGCAATCTATTGTAGATATAAAAGAATAATGTTTGTTTTTTTTTACAATAACAAATAGTGTAAAGTACCCATAAAAAAACCTGTTCAAATCAATGAACAGGTTTATATTTTTGAGAAAAACGCAATCTTTATGAAGCAATTTCCAAACGCTTCAATAAATTTCTATTCAACGTTTCTTTAGCGTAATCTACATCAATTTCTAATATTTTGTCATCAGAACTTGGTAGTTCATACATGGCATCCGTCAATATCGCTTCACATAGAGAACGCAATCCACGAGCCCCTAATTTGTATTCTAATGCTTTATCAACAATAAAATCCAATGCTTCATCAGTAATGCTGAAATCTACTTCATCCATCAAAAATAATTTTTGATATTGTTTGATTAAAGCATTCTTAGGTTGAGTCAAAATCGCTCTTAACGTTTCTCTGTCTAATGGATCCATGTGCGTTAACACTGGCAAACGACCAATAATCTCAGGAATTAATCCAAAATCTTTGATGTCTTTTGGAATAATGTATTGCAACAAATTGTCTTTATCAATGTTATCCACATTTTTAGAAGTAGAATAACCAACCGCTTGACGGTTCAATCGTTTCGAAATAATTCTTTCGATTCCATCAAAAGCACCACCAGCAATAAACAAAATATTTTGTGTGTTTACCTCAACAAATTTTTGGTCTGGGTGTTTACGTCCTCCTTTTGGCGGCACATTAACAACCGTTCCTTCTAGTAATTTCAACAACGCTTGTTGCACACCTTCACCCGAAACATCACGTGTAATAGATGGATTATCACTCTTACGAGCAATTTTGTCTATTTCGTCAATAAATACAATTCCGCGTTCTGCTTTAGCTACATCATAATCCGCAGCTTGTAGTAAACGAGTCAAAATACTTTCGACATCTTCACCCACATAACCAGCTTCAGTAAGCACCGTAGCATCTACAATAGCCAAAGGAACGTCTAACATTTTAGCAATGGTTTTTGCCACTAATGTTTTTCCAGTTCCAGTTTGTCCTACCATGATGATATTACTTTTTTCAATCTCTACTTCGTCATCTAATTGCTGCTGCATTAAACGTTTGTAGTGATTGTAAACAGCAACCGACATTACTTTTTTAGTTTGGTCTTGCCCAATAACGTATTGGTCTAAGAACGCTCTAATCTCTTTTGGTTTCTTTAAAATAAGATCCCCAGTTAGTTTAGAACTGCCAGATGATTTTATTTCTTCCAGTACAATTCCATGCGCTTGTTCGATACATTTATCACAGATATGCGCATCTATTCCAGCAATTAATAGTTGAGTTTCCGGTTTTTTCCTTCCACAAAATGAGCATTCTAATTTTTCTTTTGCCATCTTTTTTTGTTTAAAGTTTAAAGTTTAAAGTTACCACAGCAACCTTAAACCTTAAACTTGTAACTATTTTTTTTAACTCCTTCTTAAAACTTCATCAATCATTCCGTATTCTTTTGCTTCATCAGCAATCATCCAATAATCACGTTCACTATCGTTGTGTACTTTTTCGAATGTTTGTCCTGAATGGTGCGAAATGATTTTATACAATTCGTCTTTCAGTTTCAACATTTCACGTAAGTTGATTTCCATATCAGTAGCCACACCTTGTGCTCCTCCTGATGGTTGGTGAATCATTACTCTTGAATGTGGCAATGCCGAACGTTTTCCTGCTGCTCCTGCACATAATAAAACCGCTCCCATAGAAGCTGCCATTCCTGTACAAATAGTCGCTACATCTGGCTTGATGTATTGCATCGTGTCATAGATTCCTAAACCAGCATAAACACTTCCTCCTGGAGAGTTTAAGTAAATTTGGATATCTTTAGAAGCATCAGCGCTTTCTAAGAATAATAATTGTGCTTGAACGATATTTGCAATTTGGTCATCAATTCCTGTACCTAGAAAAATAATTCTGTCCATCATCAATCTTGAGAAAACGTCTAATTGAGAGATGTTCAACTGGCGCTCCTCGATGATGTATGGAGTCATATTTGTAGGATTCATTGCTGCTACGATTTTATCGTAATACATTGCATTTACTCCTTGATGCTTTGTAGCAAATTTTTTAAATTCTTTACCGTAGTTCATTTTTATAAGTTTAAAAGTTTGAAAGTCTAAAGTCTGAAAGTTACATAATCCGTAAGTCAAAGTTCATACCCTAAATACAAATAATGTCAATTTGTCTCCTTTTCTAGCCCAGATCGCAGTGTAAAGCTTTTTGAAAACTGTTTTTTAGTTTTTTCATTCTTGTAAAGCGACTGAAAGAAGCTCTTACAAGAAGAATAAAAACTGAAACAGTTGAAAAAACTTGAAACGAAGAGCTGGATTAGCTTCTGAAATTGATTCAAATAAAAGAGCGTCAAAGAAAAAAATTCATTTGACGCTCAAATATAACTATTTTTTATTATTTAGTCTTTGTAATAAAATCATAATTTTTGACATTTGACTTTATGACTTTTGACTTTAAGGACTAAAATTTATTCTCCGTAAGACGCAGCGATAAATTCGTCGTAAGTAACTTCTTTAGTAGTTGGTTGTGCTTTTTCTTTGAACAATTCCAACAATTTTTCAGCAACCACTTGGTCAGAAAGTCTTTTTACTTCGTCTTGGTTAGACAAAACTCTTGCAACAATTCCTTGAACTTCTTCGTCCGTAGGATTTGTTTGTCCGAATTGTGCCATTTGCTGACGGATGTTTTTTGTAGTAAATGTTTTCAAATCTTCAAAAGTGATTTTGATGTCTGATTGAGCCATTGCTCTACCTTCGATCAATTGAAAACGCAATCCTTTTTCAGAACGTGCATATTCAACTTCAGCTTCCTCAGGAGATAATTTTTTCTCTCCAACAGTTTGCAACCATTTTTTCAAGAATTCTGAAGGCAAATCAAATTTTGTGTTTTCGATTAAGAACTCAGTAACATCTCCTAATAATTTTTGGTCCGCTTGAGTTGCAAATTGCGCCTCAGCATCTTCTTTGATTTTTGCTTTCAACTCATCTAATGAAGCTACAGTTCCAGCACCAAACAATTTGTCAAACAATTCTTGATTCAATTCAGCTAGTTCCGCTGCGTTGATTGCTTCAATAGTGAAGTTTACATCAGCATCTAAACCGTGAACATCATCATGACTTACTTTCATTACGTCCATCAATTGGTGGTCGTCTTCAAATAAACCTTTAGTATTTACAGTAACCACGTCACCTACTTTTTTACCAATGAATAAATCAAAAGTCGCTTTGTCTTTAAAAAGATCAGCAGCAATAGTAGTTGCGTTATTAATTCCTTTTTCTTCGTTAGAGAATGTTCCAGTAACATCCGAGTCAGCTGCAACAACCTCTTGAGGAATTGCAGTACCAAATTGTTTTTGGATACGAGCTACTTGACCATCGATTAATTTATCGTCAGCAGTAACTACATATTTCACGATATCGTTTTTAGCCTCTAAATCCAATTCGAAGTTAGGAACCAAACCAATTTCATATTCAAAAACCAATTCTTCAGCAGCCCAATCAAAGTTTTCGTTTACTTTAGGAAGTGGAGTCCCAAGAAGGTTTAATCTTTCTGATTGTACAAAACGCTCTAAAGCCAAGTCAACCACTTTTTTAACTTCTTCTTCTTTTATCGCTTTACCGTATTGTTTTTCAACAAGATCTTTAGGCACAGCTCCTTTTCTAAATCCTTTAACTGTTGCCAAAGGCATTTTTTCGTTTATTCTTTTTGCTACTTGACCTTTGTAATCCATCTGAACAACTGTCATTACAATCGTTTCGTTTACAGCGTCTATTGCTACTCTTTTGATATCCATCTTCTTCTTTAATTTACATGATAAAATTCGCCTGCAAAATTATAAAATTTTTGCTCGCCAACCAAGTTTTTTTACCACCGATACTGAAGCGTCAATACAGAATGAAATTTCTATGCGTTTTAGACTGCAATAACGAAGATTTTCCTAAGCATTTGGGCGTGACCCTTCCTAAAAAGTACGGGTCAGGCTGTTCGTTCCCGCTTTTATAGTTTTATCCCGAAGGGTAAAACTATAAAGAGCTCCACTGCCATCCTTCACGCAGTTCCTAGTCGAAAGTTAGAAAGTCGAAAGGCTTAAAGTCAAACCGAAGTTTCAAATCAAGACGATTCGAAAGAAAACAATTACATTCCATAAATAGAAAGCGGAAAAAGTTGCATATATTTGATGATATATGCAAGTTGAGAGCAATCTTAAAATATCGAAGAGAAACATGAGTAAAATATTTTTAAGTCACACAAGCATTGATAAACCATTTGTTAGAAAATTATCAGCAGATTTGAGACGATATGGCCATACAGTTTGGATTGACGAAGCAGAAATTAATATTGGAGATTCACTAATTGGGAAAATTCGTGAAGGATTAGATTCTGTTGATTATGTTGCTGTTGTTTTATCAAATGCATCTATTAATAGTCAATGGGTTCAAAAGGAAATAGAAATCGCTTCTAATCGAGAAATTGACGAAAAGAAAATAATTGTTTTGCCATTATTAATTGAAAACGTAGAACTTCCTGGATTTTTGAAAGGTAAATTTTATGGTGATTTTTCTAGCGATGCTGAATATTCAGAAAAGCTAAATTTGTTATTAAGAAGTTTGGGAGACAGTAAAACAGTTATAGAAGAAAAGCCAGCCGAATTATTAAAACTAATAACTGAACTCGAAGAAGCTAGAGCAATTGCTGAAAAGCATAAAAAAGAATTTGAAAAAATTCAAAATTATACTTTATCCTCAAAAAGTGAAAAACTTCAAAATAAAATAGTAGAAGAAAATAGCACTAATCCAGAATATGCTCCAATAAACAATGCCTATGCATTTGAATTAGGAGAAGTTGCAATAACAATTGGTTATTTACTTTGGGTAATTGAGAAAATTAAAAGACAAGGTTCTCATGCAGTCGAGTGGCTACTTGAAATTGATGATAAATGGGATATGGCTATTAGAATGCTTGAAGCTTATTCTGACATGGTGAATAGTGCCGAAATATGAAAGACTGCTCACAACCGCCGTTTTGATATAGCTGGAATTTAGTGGAATTATCGTTTCGTATCAAGTTTTCGTTAAGCCGAAAATCGAGCGGTTACGAACATCCAGCCATCTCAAAGGCAAAACGTTGTACGCAATCTTGAAAAATCTAATGCAAACAAAAAATATAAAACCTTTAAAAAGTATAAAATGAAAAAATCAATTTTAGCCCTATTTATTTTAGCCTCATCATCGGGATTTTCCCAAAATTCCGAATATAAAGTTTCCTCATATCTTTCAGAGGGCACAAAAGCACCAAATACTCATTACATAGGAGAAGCTTGGTTGAATGCAATTATTCACGATGATACTGAATTGGGTTATAATATCACAAAAGCAACATTTAAAGCCAACTCAACCTTGGATTGGCATAAACATGGTTCTGCACAAGTCTTAATAATTGTAGATGGAGAAGCATATTATCAAGAAAGAGGAAAAGAACCCATGAGTCTGAAAAAAGGTGATGTGATTAAATGTGAAAAAGATATAGAACACTGGCATTCCTCAACCAAGGTTAGTGATGTGACTTATTTAGCTTTATATGCTGGTGGACAACCGACAACTTGGACTGAGGTACTAACACAAGAATATTACGATGAGGTAGCCGAAAAACTAAAAAACTAATTGATAATGCTCAAAACTTTTCCCCCTTGCTGGCGCGAGCGTTTCGCTCGTGAATACCAAGTATAAAAAGAGCAACAGGAAATTTAGTTAATTAATAATTATCTACTTTTAAAATAATTAGTAATTGATTTTGATTGCGGGCACGAGCGAGACGCTCGCGCGAGCAAAGGGAAAATAGGGCTTAATTTAATCCCAAACCCGCTGTAGCAGCATAACTTTAGTCGCGAGTTTACCTAAAAATAGCAGAAAATAAAAATCAATAAAAAAGAATATGATTGCATTGTACATAAATTGGGATTTTGACTCCGAAATAATAAACATTTATGGTTTTCCATTAAAATATTACGGACTTTTATTTGCTTGTGGATTACTTTTATCTATGTACATTCTGAAAGGAATTTTCAGAAGAGAAAACTTAAAAGATAGTGCACACGAAGCATTGTTTATTTACGGAATAGTTGGAATTTTTGTTGGAGCAAGATTAGGACATTGTTTATTTTATGATTTTGAGTATTATTCTAAAAATCTATTAGAAATTATTTTACCAATTAAGAAAACTCTAAATGGAGAATACAAATTTATCGGCTTTGCAGGTTTAGCTAGTCACGGAGGAACAGTTGGGTTAATTATTTCACTTTATTTATATTCAAAAAAATATGAAATGAAATATCTTAAAACACTTGACTTAATAGCAATCGTCGCTCCACTTGGAGCAACATTTATAAGACTTGCAAATTTAATGAACTCTGAAATGATTGGCAATCCGACTTCAATGCCTTGGGCATTTATTTTTAAACGTGTTGATAATATACCAAGACATCCAGCACAACTTTATGAAGCGATTTCGTATTTCTTAATTTTCATTACAGTCTTCACTATTTATAAAACTAATAACATAAAGTTAGGAAATGGATTTTTGTTTGGTTTAACAATAACTTTAATATTCATAATGAGGATTTTAATAGAATTTATTAAAATAAATCAAGTAGATTTTGAAAAAGGAATGAGTTTAAATATGGGACAAATATTGAGTATTCCCTTTGTTTTATTGGGATTATACTTTGTGGCTTTAAATATACTTAAAAACGAACCTAAGTAAAAAACCAGCCCCAGTCTACTGGCGCGAGCGTCTCGCTCGTGAACATAATAAACAATCTGACCGCTACATTATTACAAGCTATATTTTTTGGTTAAATTTACTAGCTCTTAAAAAAGAGAATACATTAGAATGTAGAACTGAGCTCTTCTACAACTAGAAAATTGAATTAAAAAACAAAACCCTAAAAATGGCACCTATTTTTAAAACCCATTTAGAGAAATTCATCGAAATTGACGAAACTGAATTTTCATCAATTATGGCTTTTTTTGAAATTCAAAAATTCAAAAAAAAAGAAAACCTACTTGTAGAAGGAGCTATTTGCAAATCGCATTATTTTGTACTTACGGGCTGTTTGAGAAAATTTTTCATCAACAACAAAGGCATTGAACAAACCACTGAATTTGCTATAGAAAACTGGTGGATGACGGATAACATTGCTTACGAACATAGATTGGCCTCTGAATTCTACATTCAAGCTGTAGAACGTACTGAAATTCTAACCATCAGTAGGGACGCTCAGGAAAAACTACTATTGGAATTCCCAAAAATGGAACGTTATTTTAGGTTCATCTACCAACGGGCTTATGCTGCTTCACAAATGCGAATCAAATATTTATACGATTTTACAAAAGAAGAATTCTATTACCAGCTTTGCAAAAAACAACCTGAATTTGTACAACGAATTCCACAATATTTAATCGCTTCATTTTTAGGTTTCACTCCAGAATATTTAAGTGAAATACGAAATAAAAACCGTTCTTAAACCAGTTTAAGTTTTTACCGTTTCCTATTTCCGAATTTTGTTCTATCAAATAAAACAAAATAAAAAAATGGAAAAAAGAATCAACATCAACGACATCGAACCACAAGCGTTCAAAGCTATGTTTGCCTTAGAAAACTATTTAGGGAACACAGAATTATCTAAAATAAACAAAGAGCTAATTAAAATTAGAACTTCACAAATTAATGGTTGCGCCTTTTGTATCGACATGCACACAAAAGATGCGCTAAAATACGGCGAAACTACCCAACGCATTTTTCTTTTAAATGCTTGGCGTGAAACCGATTTATTTACTGCCGAAGAAAAAGTAATTTTAGCCATGACCGAAGAAATTACCTTGATTCACAACCATGGTTTGTCAAATGAAACGTATGAAAAAGCAACTGCTTTATTCGACAAAAACCAAATTGCTCAAATCATTATGGCAATTGCAACTATTAATACTTGGAATAGAATTGCCGTAAGTACGCAATTAGAACCTGGAAAATAAACCATCAATTTCGACATTTTAAAATCTTCATTTCAAACACGCCACAGGGAAATAAATACTTCTATTTTATACTGTGGCGCGTTTTTTAATTCAAAAATCGCGCTCCAGAACACAAAAAAAAAGAGACTGTCTTTCGGGGGGAAAGTCAGCTTCTCTCTATTTAAAATAAAAAAACAACTTATATTTTCACAAAGATTTTTGTGTACTATTTTCTAACTATAGTATGGTTTTGTATAATTGAAATCCAAAAACTGGTAAAATTACCTTCTATATTTTTTTTATGTGCAGGACTCGCTAACCCTACTTTTAAAACAGCAGAAGGCATATCAAAATTAATATGACGCTCGAAAAAAAAAACTATCGACGATATGCCTTTTGCTGTATTTAAATTGTAGTAAATCTTGCTTTAATTTGAAAAATCGATACCGCAAAAAAAGAATTCATCTTACTAGATGCAAAGCTCTTAACTCATTTTTAGACCAACAAAGACAACCCAAGTAGACACGCGGACAATCGCTGAAATTCCAAATTAAAAATGTGCCCGAGTAATAGAAATTAAATTATATTGCAGTTCTAAATATAAAATAGTTTCAAAAAGTATGAAAACGTCTAAATCAAATCGTAAATTTCTAATTGCAGTTCTTAGCTCCCTTGTATTTATACTGTTATTTAGCAATTCAATTATGGCACAAGAAAAAACTCAAATGGTTCGGTTTGCAAAATTAAAAATTGACCCTTCACAATTAGAAAAGTACAACACTGCACTACAAGAACAAATGAATACTGCCATTAAATTAGAACCAGGCGTATTAAGTTATACTGCAGTAGCAGAAAAAAGTGACCCATCAAAAATTACAATTCTTGAAATATATGCAAATACAGCAGCCTACCAATCACATATAGAAACTTTGCATTTTAAAAAATACAAGGAAACGGTAAAAAACATGGTTCAATCTCTAGAACTTATTGACCTTTCTTTAATTGGCTCCGCTAAAAAAGAGGGGATGTAAGTTTAGTGTAAGATAAAAATTTAACTAGCTGCAACTTTTGTACTTTTGAATTATAATTTAAACCCACACAATTGACAAAACATTTAAAATACCTTCTTTCCCTTTTTCTGGCTTTTGGCTTGATGGTGAATGATGGCGTTTTAGAATCTCGATCTAATTCGGCTAGCTATTATCAATTTTCAAATGCAATTGTAAGTAGTGAATGGAAAAATAGCCGTTCTACATTATACGTTTTCAATCTAGTAAACGCTGTAAAAACAGCGATTTCAATTCCTTTTAAATATCTTCAGTTTGCAACAAGCTACAGTCTTACCATTCCTGTTCTATTTAAATTAAGAACACAACTGTTTCAAAAAGTAAGTTCATTTATCGAACAACAACTCTTTTTAAACAAGAAAATTACTTCAACCAACTCTTATACCATTTTATACATAGCCTAGAAAAGTCTTTCTACGCATTTATGCTATTCCACGCATAACAATGATACCTAATGTCTCATCATTTATCATTTACACCATGTATAAAAACAAAAACCAATCTCGTTTGGAGCCATCCAAGCGCCCTATTCTTTGGGCTAAAAGAAAAATCATGCTATTCCTAACCGCATTTATGATAGGAATGTCAAACGGAATGAATGTAGGCGACAACATGACGCACAACAAACAAAATCAAACCGAACAACACCATAAAAAAGATTGATTTCATTACTTTTAGCATTCTAATTTAAAATTCATCTTGTCATTTTCTTCATAACAATAATGCAATCGTGCCATGTATAATGGCTCAATTGGATATAAAAAATGCCATGAGTACATCATGGCTTTTGAATTTTATGAATATCGTACGTCCTTTTAAACAGCTCCTTTTTTAGACACCTCTATAATAGAGCCAACATGGACACTTCCCTCCTGTTGTGCAATTAAATTTTGACCAAAAATCACATTATTCCCTACTCTTTTATATTTAGACAAGGTCAATAAAGGCTCTTTCCCTGCTACAATTCCTTTTTCGGGATCTACAGTAACCATCACACATCTTCCGCACGGTTTCACTCCATAAAAAGGAAAATTTCCTATGGTGAATTCACTCCAATTTTCTTCTTCGTATTCTTGTCCTCCAGTGAACACAAAATTGGGTCGGAATCGTTTCATGGGCACTGCTTCTTTCAAACGGGAATTCAGATCATCTAAAGACGACTGCCCAATAATTAAAAAAGGAAATCCATCCGAAAACGAATTGATATCATTCCCTGAAATGGCATATTTAGGCTCTACTTTTCGGTGACTTTCTTCGGGCATATACACCAATCGAACGGAGTATTTTAAAATTTCAGAAAACCAATGCGATAATTCTTTATCGACTTCATACGCATCAATTGCATCTTCCCAAAGAACTGTTTTTATATTCTCCTTCTTTTCTTCCACAGGCGAAGGATTCAGTGGTACTTTTATTTTATTGGTTGGGTTTTCTTTGTGAGAAATAATTAAAAACTCGCCCTCAATTTCAGTTTGGAAAAGGGCTAATTCAGGAGTGGTTCTTTGCGATAGAAAAACACCATCTTCATCTACCAACATCCAGCGGCGATCGTGTTCAAGTCCACGATGTGTAACATTAGATTCTTGAAGGAGAATTCCTCCTAATGATTTTACAGGATAAATCCAGATTTCAGAAAGTTGAAGCATAACTACTTTATTTTTATCAAATCTACAAAAAAGTACAGCCAACACAAACAACAAAAAAAGCCTCGAAAGGGTTAGTTTTCGAGGCTTACTTTTTGTTTCTAGGAGGGAAATTGAATTAATTTACACATTCAAAAAGTAAATTCCATTTTCAAAAAATACTGAAATTCTTATATGTAAAATATTGTAGCCCGTAGCGGAATCGAACCGCTCTTACATGGATGAAAACCATGCGTCCTAACCGATAGACGAACGGGCCTTGCATTCGTATTTCGGGTGCAAAAGTAGTACTATTTTTGAGATGCACCAAGCCAAATTCCAAAACGGGCTAGTGAATACTCCTTTTTTTTTATTTACAAATTATAATTAATTCAGAATTAGCACTTACCGTAAAAAAGAATTACAAAGTTTTTTTTAAAATGTAAATTCTTACTTTTCAAGTAAAGACACAACTTCATTAGTTCGCTCTATTTTAAAAACAGCTGCTACGTGTCGAAATTTAAAATCGACAATTGCCTTTTCGTTATATAAAAAATGCCCCCAAATAGTATCTGACTATTTGAGGGCATTTATGTAAACAGACTAATCTGTTATATTTGTATTTAAAACTGATTAGTTGAATTGAGCAGCCATATATTCAATTAAACTGTCGTCACTCATCTTAATAGAAGTACTTTCTTTAGCCTCCACATTTTTATACTGTGGCGTCTCATTCAAATAATTAATAAATTGTTCTTGTGAAATTCCAGTTCCAGTCACATGCAGTTCATCAACATTTTGCATATGTGCAGTGATGTTCTTGAATAATTTATGCAGCATATCTCTTTCTGCATTGTTTGATGCGTTTTCGCTTGTATGTACAAATTGATCTTCAACATTTTCGTGACCTAAAACAACGAACTTACCTGAATCTACATTTTCTCTCCCTACAATAGTTGCCTGATGTGAATCCATCCAAACTCCAAATTGTTTTTTATTTTTTCCTGACATAATTATATATTTATTATATTAATACTTGTGTTAAATTGTAAAAATTGTGCGCTAAACAGATGCACTACTTTTCTTATTTTGCAATAGTAGCCTCATGAATCAAACCATCACTAATTCAATGAGTAGCTATTTATAAGTAAAATTTAGGGGCATTATTCCAAATTATTTAAACTTCTTTGAAAGTGGTTCCTACAGCTAAAACAATGAAACCAAAAAGCAATAGCGTGTAATTATGTTCTGCTAAAAACGGAACAGCTGCAAAATGCCCGATTATTCCAAGGATACCAAAAATCAATCCTATAATCCATGTAATTTTCTTTGGTGCTGAAGGGTTTTTCATATAAATAATTTTAAATAATGGTCCGAAATCAATGTGTTCCAGTTAAACAAAAATAACCCTATCCCTTTTCAGAAGTGTCATACAATTCGTTATAATGATTATATAATTCACATGTTTTGTGAATGTACTACACACAACAACCTTATTTTAAGCTTATTAAAAAGCCAGCTTAGATAGTAAGCTGGCTTTTTTAAGTAATGAATACTAGTTGTCGGTATTTAGCAATACAATATCCGCCTATACTTTTTTTAAAAATTACTTCTCAATAGATTTAATAATTCACATTCACTCCAAAACCTACACCCATATCACTATCGTAATGGGTCGTTATTCCAATATTTTTACCTACAATATATTTTAATCCCGCCATGTATTCTTTATCGGTATTTACCATAAGCGCCATTCGTAATCTTTTAGAAACTGGAATGTCTTCTCGCATTAATTGCAAACGAACATTACCATCATGAAAAACCTCAGCTTGTGCAATAACTAAAAGTGGCAAGGTATAATTAACCCCTAAACTGACTACCGAACGATTGTCTTTAGTATTCTTTTGACCAAAAACATTTTTTTCTACTTCGTTCATTCCAAACTTTCTATAACGCCAGTCAAAACCTATGAACGGCATTAACCATTGATTTTTCCCGATGTATCTACCAATATGTGTTTCGGTTTCATAACCGTGTTCGTCCATGTACCCCAAACGCCATTCAGTACCAAAACTCCATCTTGCATTTTGCGCCATCGCTTTACCATCATTTCCATTGGTAGCAAAATCATTTTCAGCCATAAGATGAAGTCCGTTGCTTTCAGATTGTAATTTTTTATAAGCCCAATCTTTATTGGGTAAAAGTGGGTTTGGTGCCGAATTTTCATAACTAAAAACTCTATTCATTCCTGCCATCATATGATACAAAATATGGCAATGAAAAAACCAATCTCCATCCGCATTCGCATTAAACTCAATCGTATCTGTTTCCATTGGCATAATATCCAGTACGTTTTTCAATGGCGCATACGCTCCTTGTCCATTCAATACTCTAAAATCATGACCATGTAAATGCATCGGATGACGCATCATGGAATTATTATGCATTACTATTCGAACGTTTTCTCCTTTTTTGATTAGAATTTTATCCGATTCCGATAACACTTTATTATCCATACTCCACAAATACCTATTCATGTTTCCTGTTAATTCAAAATGCAATTCTCGTACAGGAGCCTCTTTTGGAAGTGTAGTTATATTTGGAGCTTTTAACATCGCGTAATTTAGGGTCACAATATCTCCAGGGCTTGAATTCATATTATGCATTGAATGATCCATTTTTAAATCTTTCATATCCATTTTCATGTTCATTTTTGAATCATCCATTTTCATGTTTGGACTTCCGGAAATCTCTGGATACATCACTGTGTTCATATCCATTTTTTGAAGACTCATGTCCATACCCATATCGTCCATAGTTCCATCCATATTCATCATACCATTCATCATCTTCATTCCTTCAAAATAATTCAATTTTGGTAATGGAGATATTAATTGTTTGATACCGTTGCCTATATACAATGAAGCTGATTTGGTTCTGTCTTCGGGTGTTGCTAAAAATTCATACGCTGTATTATCCGCAGGAATGGTAACTACAACATCATACGTTTCCGATACTCCAATAATTAATCGGTCTACTTCAACGGGTGCTACATCATTCCCATCATTGGCAACGACCGTGATTTTCCCTCCGGCATAAGTCAACCAGAAATAAGAGGAAGCACCCGCATTTGAAATTCGTATACGTACTTTGTCTCCCCCTTTAGATTTACTTAAAACTTTTGCCATAGCTTCATTAGATCCATTAATCAAGAATTTATCGTAATACACATCACTTACATCCATGGCCAACATCCGTTTCCATTCGTTATTGAATTTGGTTTTAAAATGTCCGCTTCGAATGGCTTCGGCATAACTTTGAGTCGTTCCTTTTTTAATGGCAAACCAGTCTGAAGCATTATGTAGCAATCGATGTACATTTTTAGGGTTGTAATCCGTCCATTCGCTCAAAACAACAGGAAGCGTAGGCAAATCATCAATTCCTTTTCTGAAAGTAGGATCGCTTGTTTTTTTCTTCAAAATTAAAGCCCCATACATACCTATTTGCTCTTGTAAACCACTATGGCTATGATACCAATGGGTTCCATTTTGTACAATTGGAAATGTATATTTATGAGTAGTGTGAGGCGCTATCGGCATTTGAGTAAGAAATGGCACTCCGTCCTCTTTATTAGGTAAATACAAACCGTGCCAATGCAAGGAAGTTCCTTCTTCAAGTTCATTATGCACATAAATTTCAGCAATATCACCCTCTGTAAAAGTTAGGGTTGGCATCGGAATTTGTCCGTTGACCGCTATCGCTTTTTTATCTTTTCCTGAAAAATTGACAATAGTATCTCTTACGTACAAATCGTAACGCACCACTTTTTGAGCGTTTGAAATAAATGCAATTAGTACTACTAATACCGTTAATTTAAATTTCATTTTTTTACTTTCTTTATAATAAATTATTTCCTTTTTCTATACCTGTGAGCTACCGCTAATAATACTAGAGCAAAAATCAATATGGACACCCACCAAAAAACATGCATTCCCATAAACATATAGGATCCCATGTGCATTCCTTCATTACCATGATCATTCATAACTTTTTAGGTTTAGGTTTATACTTTATTAATAATTTAATTTTTATTCTATTACAATTTCAAACTACGCAATCGCAATGCATTTGCAATTACCGAAACAGAACTAAAACTCATCGCCAAAGCGGCAATCATAGGAGATAATAAAATCCCAAAAAAAGGATACAATACTCCTGCTGCAATTGGTATTCCCAATGCATTGTAAAAGAAGGCAAAGAATAAGTTTTGATTGATATTTTTCATCACAGCATGACTCAGTTCCTTCGCTTTTACTATGCCTTGTAAATCCCCTTTTACCAAAGTAATTTTGGCACTTTCAATCGCCACATCTGTCCCTGTTCCCATTGCAATTCCAATATCAGCTTGCGCCAAAGCAGGAGCGTCATTAATTCCATCACCAGCCATCGCTACAATTTTACCTTCGGCTTGCAAGCGTTTAATTTCGTTGAGTTTATCTTCTGGCAAACAACCCGCAATAAATGAAGTTAATTGCAATTCATCGGCCACAGCCTTAGCCGTATTCTCATTATCACCTGTAAGCATAATCACAGCAACACCTTGACGCATCAATTCTTTTACAGCGGCCACACTTGTCGCTTTTATAGCATCTGTGATCGTCACATAACCCAAAACTACTTGGTCTACGGCGATATATGAAACTGTTTTTCCCAGTTTTTGTTCTGCAATTATTTTGTTTTCAATATCTTCCGAAACTGAAGCACTCACTTGTTCCATTAGTTTTTTATTTCCTAATGCTACTTTTTTATTTGAAACCGTTCCTATTACTCCTTTTCCGGAAACAGCTTCAAAATCTTTAACTTCGATTAACGAAACTGCTTTCGTTTTCGCAAAATTGACTACGGCTTGCGCCAAAGGGTGTTCACTGTATTGATTGAGTGAAGCTATATTTTGCAACAAATCATCCTCTTGATTATTAGATGAAAAAACTTTTTCTACTGATGGTTTTCCCTCGGTAATGGTTCCCGTTTTATCTGTAATTAAAACATTTACTTTATTCATATTTTCTAGTGCTTCGGCATTTTTTATCAAAACTCCTGATTGCGCTCCTTTACCTACTCCCACCATTACTGACATAGGAGTTGCTAATCCTAATGCACAAGGACAAGCAATAATTAAAACGGCAACCGCATTAATAAAACCGTAGATTAATGCGTTTTGTTCTGGACCAAACTTTGCCCAAACAAAGAAAGTAATCACTGAAACGGCGACAACGATAGGCACAAAATACTTCGAAATTCTATCGGCTAATTTTTGAATGGGTGCTCTAGATCGACTGGCATTATTGACCATTTGTACAATTTGCGAAAGCAAGGTTTCTGAACCAATTTTTTCAGCAACCATTACAAATGATTTATTCCCATTAATAGTTCCTGCAACAACGGCATCATCAACTTTTTTATCTACAGGAATAGGTTCTCCCGAAATCATTGACTCATCAATTGTACTTTCGCCAGCAGTTATTTTACCATCAACTGGAATTTTATCTCCGGGTTTTACACGCAATAAATCTCCTTTTTTAATATCATGTATCGATATTACTTTATCTCCTCCTTCAGCTACCAAAGTAGCTTCTGTAGGCGCTAATTTTAATAATTCTTTTATCGCACCACTCGTTTGACTGTGCGCTCTAGCTTCTAATAATTGTCCTAATAAAACTAATGTTAGGATTACCGTTGTGGCCTCAAAATACAAATGAACACTTCCGCTTTCGGATTTGAATTCCGCTGGAAAAACATCTGGAAAAAAAAGAGCAAAAATACTAAACAAGAAAGCGACTCCAGAACCAATTCCGATAAGGGTAAACATATTGAGATTCCATGTAACGACTGATTTCCAAGCGCGAATAAAAAACATCCAAGTCGCATAAAAAACAACTGGTATAGACAAAACTAGCTGCACCCAATTCCAGCTTTTCATATCCATGATTTGCATCAAAGGATTGTTTGGTATCATATCTGACATGGCTATTATGAAAATGGGCACGGTAAAAAGAAGTGCAATTTTCATTTTTTGCACCAAGTCATTGTAGGTTTTATTTTCCTCACTAGCTGTGGGTTCCATTGGAACCAAATCCATACCACAAATCGGGCAAGAACCTGGTCCGTCCTGCACGATTTGTGGATGCATCGGACAAGTATATTGTGTTTTTACAGCAGTTAAATCTGGCGCTTTTACTAAATCCATCCCACATACAGGGCAGTCTCCCGCTTTATCATATACTTTATCGCCTTCACAATGCATGGGGCAATAATATTTACCTGGTGTATTGGGAATCGCATTGTCTTCCTTTTTATGATGTTGATGCGCGTCATTACTACAACACGCTTTAGCTTTAGTCTCTTCAACTGTTTTATCCATCGCCATTTTAGGATGGCTCATTTCTATAGTGTACTTCCCAACTCCTGACAATGCTTCTTGCAAAACGGGTGTTGGAATGTGTTTTTCCATTGTAATTACAGCTTCTTGTGGATCAAGAGAAACCACCGCTTCAACTCCTTCAACTCCATTGAGTGTTTTCTCCACTTTGGTTCGGCAACCATCGCAAGACATTCCAGTAATTGTGTATGTATGTTTCATTTTTTTCGCTATTTAAAATTATAGTACAAATATCCGAATGAAACCCATTTTTATTATTACACAATTGTGGAAGTGATTTGTATAATTTACAAAGAGTCTATTTGTTTTCGGGTATTCTCTTTCATTTTTTTAAAATAGGTAGGTGTAAATCCAGTCACTTTTTTAAATTGGTTGCTCAAATGGGCTACATTACTATAATTGAGTGCTATGGCAATTTCACTTAAAGTAAGTTCATCATAAACCAACAATTCCTTCGCCTTTTCGATTTTCTGGGCAATAAAATAATGTTCAATTGTTGTGCCTTCATTATCCGAAAACAACTTACTCAAAGCACTATAATCCTGATTTAAACATTCAGATAAATAAGTCGATAAATTGACTTTCAACTGATCTTTTTTATAATGTACTAGTTCAACGATCAAGTTTTTAATTTGTTCAATTGTCTGGCTTATTTTATCTTCCAGTAATTCAAAACCTAGTTTTTCCAGGTTAGTACTGAGTTCCTGAATTTCAATATCCGTTAATTCTCGAGACAAATTCACTTCACCTAATTTAATGGAACTTACAGGAAGCTTCATTCTTTCTAACTCCAATTTTACAGCCATTTCGCAACGGCCACAAACCATATTTTTAATAGTAAGCTTCATTTATAAAGTGTTTGTTAGAACATGCTATCAAAGTTCAACCTTTTTGAATTAAAACGAGGCTTTTTTGACAGAATATTAATATTTAAAACCTTGAAATATAGATAATTAATTTAATTTACATTTTCATTCCTGCCATAGGATCATTTCCTTTTCGAAATTTATATTCGCTATTGATAGCATACGCTCCAGTAATTACTACTTTTTTATTAGGATCTATGTCCGATTTGATTTCAATCATCCCATTTGATTCCACACCTGTTTCAACCATTACATTTTCAAAAACACCATGGCTTTTTTCGACCCAAATAAAAGTGGCATTTTCATCCCTGATTACGGCATCAATAGGAATAAACATTCCATTTAAATTGGATTGTATTAATTGTGCATTGGCCTGCATTCCTGGTTTTAAAAGCATATTAGGATTGGGTACTTCCATTCTAATTAACAGCAATCTAGAATCCGGATTAATTTCTGGATTGATAAAAGAAATGGCTGCTTTTATAGTCTTTGTGGGATAATCCATAAAAGAAATTGTAGCTGTTTGACCCAATCGCAAACTTTTGGCATAATTTACATTGACTTGCGTTTCTAACCAAAGACTACTTAAATCGGCCAATTTAATAATAGCCGCCCCTTCCATCACATAACTACCTTCGGTCGCAACAATTTCAGAAATGGTACCACTATAGGTACTATAAAAAGTAGTATATGGCGAAACTTCATTCGTCTTTTTAATGGATTCAATCTGCGCATTGGAAAGTCCATAAAATACTAGTTTTTGTCTGGCTGCATCCAGCATATTCTTTGCATTTTTACCAAAATCTCCTGGCATAGCCAGTTGCCTGTAAGCGGTTACATAATCTTGCTTGGCTATGGCAATAGGTTCACTATAAAGTTGGTAAACCGCCTGGTTTTTTTGAATATAATCCCCTTCAGTTTTAAAATATAATTTTTCGATTCGGCCCATTGCTCTAGCAGAAACACTTCTTATTTTCTCTTGATTTATCGTCAAAACGCCAGTGTAACCTGCTTGCAAACTGCTTTGTGACTCTGAAATAATAGCAGTAGTAATATTGCCTAACTTCATTTGCTGGTCACTTAATGAAATTTCATTTGAAGCTCCATTGTCTTTTTGTATTGGAGTCAAATCCATATGACATATGGGGCATTTTCCAGGTTTGTCTTCTTTTATTTGAGGATCCATCGAACACGTATAATAAATACTTTCTTTGTATTGATGCTTCTCGTGTTCCTCTTTATTTTTAGTATTGCAGGCCACAACCAAGGTGAATGCCAGCAATAGAAAACCGATTTTTTTGAGCTGTTTCATTATTATTTTGTTTTTATAAAGCTTCCGCTATCTATCAAATATTGGGCATTATCAGCAAGGATATCCGAAACTGAAATACCATCTACTATTTGTACAAAGCCATTTATTTCGATACCCGTTTTTATTTCGGCAGTTTGAAAACCATTTCCCTTTTTGATAAAAACTATTTTTTTGTTACCTAAACTAACCAAAGATTGTTTTTGAAGCCAAATCCCTTCTACTGCATTCGTTGCTACTTTCCCTTGCAATCTCAAACCAATAGGGAATTGCAGTTTTTCATTATTGAGATACACGCGAATGCGATTGGTCTTATCTGTTGGATCAAGTTGTGTTTCAATAAAATTTACTTTTGCATTGACAATCGCATCTGCGTCCAATTCTGATGAAATTTGAATCGACTGATTGACTTTTATTAGACTATTATAGCCTTGGATAACATTAAAAACACCCCAAACTTTATTCGTGTTTACTAATTTAAAAACCACAGTGTTTTTTGTAATATAATCCCCTTCCTTCAAATTTAAAGCCGTCGTTGTTGCCGTTGTATTTTGCATAGTGCCAATACTAGTAGAAACCATACCATCCGTTCCATCCACAATTCCAGTCACTGGACTGTAAATTGAGATTACTGGATTTATTCTTTTGGCTGTAGCCAAAGCATTAATCTGATTGGTACTCATCCCATAAAGCGCTAATTTTTGCTTTAATGCTTTTAGTATGGCTGTATTCTCAGAATCATTTGAAACTAAATAAATAAAATTTTGCTGTTCCGTTACTAATTCTGGACTGTACAAATCGAATAGTTTTTGCCCTTTTGTAACTTTTTGAAATTTATAATGAACATACATTTTTTCAATTCTTCCATTAATTCGTGCGGCTATATTCACAGCTGAATTGGGATCATACGCCACCAGTCCAGGTAAATTTATGGAGCTATTGAGAACAGTATCTTTGGCGGTAGTTGTTTTAAAATCTCCCACCACAAAACCATCTGTCGGTTTTAATAAATGTTCAATTGAATGACTTTCAACAGGCTGACTTTCAGAGACTTTTTTTACTAAATTCATTCCGCAAATAGGGCAATTACCCGGTTCATTTCGTATAATTTCGGGATGCATCGAGCAAGTATAAATTTCTTCCTTCTGCTTATGCGTCGCTGAATTATTGGCTTTTTCGACAAAATAATATACGGCAAAACCCACCATTACAACGGCAATAGTCCATAAACTATATTTTAAATATTTGTTCATAATTATTTTGTTTCCAGTTGTTTTTCAATTTCTACTTGAGTATTCAAAATAGCTTGTAATTTATCTAACTTATCCATTTGAGCCATGTTCAATGCTTCCCAAGCATCTAGCACCACAAATAATTCACCCGTATTATTTTGCCAAGCCAAAACTGCCGTATCATAATTCCTTTTCAAAGCTGGAATGATGCTTTTATCGGCGATCTCATATTGTTTTTTTAAGTTTGTCAATTCGGTTTGCATGCCTGAAATCATACCTGTTGCTTCGTTCAAAATCATTTGCTTTTGCCATTCCAAGCTCTCATTTTTTATTTGAATACTATTGATTGTGGCCTTGTTCATTTTAGTAGACCATGGCATCGGAATAGTGACCATTGCCATCAAATTAAACTGTTGTGGGTTCTTCCCAAAAGCAAACATATGATCATATTTTACTCCAAACTCGGGTAATAACTTTGATTTTTCGGTGGCAATTTTCAACTGATTTAATTCCATTGTTTTCTCAATTGCCTTCACATCGCTTCGGTTTTGAGAAAGTGCCGTGGTATCTGTTTGTAATAAATCAAACTCTTTTAAAGTATAATTGGGATCAATTTCAAACAACAGTTTTTTATCTCTTGCCATCAACGTATTCAACATAATTCTTTTTTGAGAAATTTCATTTTGCAACATAACCACCATACTTTGCAATTCGTTGTATTTTGATTTGGCTTTGTAGTACGTTGACAATTTATCCATGTTGTACTGGTAGCGAATTTCCATGCTTTTTATCATGTACTCCATAAGCAACAAATTGTCATTGGCTATTTTTATTTTTTTATCCAATACGATCCATTGGTAATAATTAGTTTTTGCTAAAGCTTCCAACTGATTGGCAGTATAATTTTTATTTTCGGCTTCCACAGATGACATAGCACTCATGTAATTAAAATCGGCTTTTTGTCTGGATGCATTGGGGATCATTTGCGTAAAGCCTACCATATATGCGCCCATTCCTGGATTCATTTCATCTGCTTTCCACATTTTGACATTATAAGGTGTCATAAACAAACCGGTATTTATTTGCGGTGCCATCCAGCTTTTGGCTCCTTTAGCAGCAGCATCCATACTTTGAATATCGGCATCATACATTTTTAGCTGTGGATTATTGGTCTTGATGGTCCCCAAAACTTCATCTAATGAAAGTGATTGCGCATTTACATTTGCAAATCCGAACATCAGACCACTTATAATGATATACTTTTTAATGTTTCGCATTGATGATTTCTATTTTACCTTTTGTTCTTAATTCACGAAGTTTTGTCATTTCAAAAACAACTGGCGTTACTAATAATACATAAATAGTGGAAGTAATTGTCCCTCCAATAAGTGGAACTGTAATTGGAATCATTACATCCGCTCCAGTTCCTGTTGACCATAGAATGGGGATTAATCCAAACAAAGCCACAGAAACCGTCATTAATTTAGGGCGCAACCTTTTGGCCGAACCATAAATAATATAATCTCGCAAAATATCTTCTGTAATGGTTTCACTACTATTCCCATGTTTTTCGACCATTTTAATCATGGCTTCATTTAAATAAATGGTAATCAACATGGCTGTTTCAATGGCTAAACCAAATAAAGCAATAAACCCGACAGCCACAGCCACAGATAAGTTAATCCCATAAAAATAAACCATAAAAATTCCACCAATCAAAGCAAAAGGAACTGTAATCATGGTCACGAATGCTTCTTTCATGGAGCCATAAGTAAAAAATAAAATCAAAAATATTATTACTACAACAAGAGGCATAATCAAGCTTAATGTTTTGTTGGCCCGAATTTGGTTTTCCCACTGTCCACTCCATTCCACGTAATATCCTTTTGGCATTTTGGTCATCATAGCATTCAGTTTGTCCTGCGCTTCTTTTACAGTGCTCCCTAAATCCCGATCTCTAACATTAAATAAAACGCTTCCACGGAGCATGGCGTTCTCACTATTAATCATGGGCGGTCCATCGCTGATTTTAATATCAGCAACAGTTTCTAATGGTATTGGTCCGTATTCCATTGTTTGCACCTGTAATTTTTTCAAGGCTTCTAGGCTATTTCTGTATTCTTGTGCATAGCGTGCATTGACAGAAAAACGTTGTCGTCCTTCAATTGTAGTCGTTAATGTCATTCCACCAATCGCTGCTTCTACCACACTATTTACATCATCAACACTAAGACCATAACGACCTATAACTTCTCGTTTAGCAACAATATCAATGTATTTCCCTCCTGTAATAGGTTCCGCAAACAAGTCTTTTACTCCTGCTGTGCCTTCTAAGGATTTTTTTATTTTTTGTGCCAATGCATCTATCGTGTCCAGATTTTCACCGTAAATTTTAATTCCTACATCGGTTCTAATTCCTGTAGATAGCATATTGATCCGGTTGATAATGGGCTGAGTAAATCCATTAGTCACACCTGGAATTTGGAGCTTATTGTTGATTTCAGTTATAATATCACTTTTAGTTTTCCCTTCTCTCCATTCATTATGAGGTTTTAGTAAAACGATGGTTTCAATCATACTTATCGGACTATTGTCCGTTGCTGTATTAGCTCTTCCTGCTTTTCCCAAAACATGGGTTACTTCTGGAATTGATTTTATCAATTTATCCTGAACCTGCAAAATTCGCTTAATCTCTGCATTCGAAACATCAGGTAAAGTTACTGGCATAAATAAGATTGAACCTTCATCCAATGGTGGCATAAATTCAGACCCCAATCGAGTAAACATCAATCCCCCAATTAATAAAGCGACGATGTTTACTGCCAATACTGATTTTCTCCATTTCAAACAAAAAGTTAAAATAGGCGTATATATACTTTCCAATTTTCTATTAATTGGGTTTTTATTCTCGGGACGCAATTTTCCTTTTAACAAATAGCTGATTAAAACCGGCGTCAATGTGATAGCTAAAAAAGCATCCACAATTAGAATAAATGATTTCGTCCACGCTAACGGGCTAAACAATTTCCCTTCCATTCCTGTTAATAGAAAAACGGGTAAAAAAGAAGCAATCACGATTAATGTAGAATAAAAAACACCCGGTCCTACTAATTTTGAGGAGTCTTCAATCAGTTTCATTTTTTCTTCAGAAGACACTGGATCATGTTCTTTTTTGAATATATTTTTAAATATTTTTTTCATTGCTGTTGGTTAATGTTTATTGTCCAGTTCTTCCTGTCTCTCAGAGATACTTCGATAGGCATTCTCCACCATTACAATCCCATCATCAACCACAACACCAATTGCTAAGGCAATACCTGTAAGCGACATAATATTGGATGAAATCCCAAAGGCTTGAAGAAAGATAAATCCTATCGCTACGGATATAGGCAATTGTATCAGAATTATAAGCGCGCTTCTCCAATGAAAAAGAAATAATAAAACAATAATCGACACTGCAATCATTTCTTCTATCAAAGTTCCTTTAACAGACTCGATTGCTTTTTCTATCAATTCACTTCGGTCATACGACGTCTTGAAAGTCACCCCTTCTGGCAAGCCTTTTTCGACTTGGTTCATTTTGGCTTTTACTGCTTGAATTACTTTATCGGCATTTTCGCCGTAACGCATCACTACAATTCCGCCTACCACTTCCCCTTCACCATTAGCATCAAAAATTCCCAAACGCAAATCGCCACCCATCTGTACCGATCCAATATCACTGACTTTTACAGGAACCGAATTGTAGTTTTTAATGGCAATTTCCTCCACATCCTTTATGTTTTTGATATATCCCAATCCTCTTACTACATACGATCGGTCACTCATTTCAAATTTCCTGCCACCCACATCATTGTTGCTGCTTTTGACCGCTTTCATCACTTCCATCATACTAACATTGTAGTATTGCATTTTGAGTGGATCTAAAACCAATTGGTATTGTTTTTCGAACCCACCAAAAGAAGCGACTTCCGCCACTCCGGGAACCGTTTGCAAGGCAAACTTCACATACCAATCTTGCAAAGCGCGCTGTTCACCTAAATCCATTCCATTAGTTTCTAAGTGATACCAAAAAACATGACCAACCCCTGTTCCATCAGGTCCTAGTGTGGGAACTACACTTTCGGGCAATAGCCGTTGCGCATAATTCAGTCGCTCCAATACACGGGTTCTAGCCCAATAAGGATCTACATCATCTTCAAAAATGATATACACAAAACTCATCCCAAACATGGAGGAAGCACGGATATTCTTGATTTTTGGAATCCCTTGTAAATTAGAAACCAAGGGATACGTTACTTGATCTTCTATAACTTGTGGGCTTCGACCCATCCATTCCGTAAAAACAATCACTTGATTCTCGGATAAATCCGGAATTGCATCAATAGGATTTTGTTGCACACTATAAATCCCCCAACCAAACAAACAGGCAGAAACCAGTAAGACAGCTAATCGGTTTTTTAATGAAAAAGAAATTAATTTTTCGACCATAACAACTTATTTTTTTTGAGAAAGACTATCTTTCACTTTATCGATCCATTGAACTACTTCTTCTTTTTGAACTGAAGTAAGGATTGCGTTTCTATGAATTAGTGTGTAAGACGTCAAAGGCATTTCACCCTTCTTTATTTGTTTACTAATTTCATTTAATTTGTTTCCTTGTTTTCTAAGAGAATAATTCCCCCACTCACTAAAATTCAAATTTTCCTTGCCTTCTTTTATATGACTATCCATCAACATTCTTGCAGGCTGAATATTTGAATACCAAGGGTAATTTGTAGTATTACTGTGGCAGTCATAACAAGAAGTTTTCAAAATAGTTTCCACTTTTGTTGGAACTGCATAAGCATTCATAAAATCCAAAGCTGGAACCGGTACATAATCAATCGTACGAACAGGTTGATACAATTGCATCAACAAAAAAACAATAAATGCAATTGCGGCTATTTTTTTGAAAACTTTCTTCATTTTACCATTCTTTAGTAATTCCACCGCAGGTTAGCATTTCGGATCCATAATAGGGATTCTTAATATCCTTAACCTCACTAATCCAATAGCCACTTTTCCCTTGATCATACATTGGGCAATAATCTTTATATATTTTTTTATCTGTTCCAAAGATTTTAATCAAATCATTTACATCCTTGCTTAACATGGCAAAATGCTCTCTTTGGTGGTCAATTTTACCTGCATTATCACCAATATGTTCGGCATGTTCTTTGGCATCATCAGTGATATCTGCATAGGTTTTTTTAATATTAGCTTCAATTTTATCTGAGTTCGAATTTTTTAAAGTAGCATACAATTCTTTTCCTGCTTCGGCTGCCCCTTTAGAGTCGTCTTTTGTCAATGCATTTTTTAATTTCAAATAATTATCTAAAATAGGGTCAATTGAAAATGAAGAGTTACTTTTAATAATTTCCACCTCTTTCACCGCTTCAACAACTGGTTTAGCTTCAACAACTGGCTCTGACAATGACATTCCGCAAACAGAACAAGCCTCGCCTTTGGCTCCTGTCACTTTTGGATGCATCGGGCAGGAATACAATTGATTATCTGCAGTCTTCTCTGAATTTACTTCACTTTTAGTTTCTGTTTTATTGTCCTTACATGAAGCAAAAGCCAATACTAAAAGGATGATGCTTAATTTGAATACGTTTTTCATTTTTTTGTTTTTAAATTATTTAATAGTTTCAACTGTTTTACCACAACTCATCATTTTTGAACCGTAATATGGATTTTTAACTTCGTTTTCTTTGCTTAACCAATTTGCTTTTACCATCGGACAATATTGATAATATGTTGGTGTGTCTGTTTTTGATACTTTCATCAACTCATACATGTTTTTTGAAACCGATTTAAAAAAATCTCTCTGAATTTTAATATCTTGTGTTTCAGAAATACTTTTAACATCTGAACCCAGCTCTTTATAAACCTTCATCCAAGCCATGTGCTCTTCCATTTTTAAATCTTCCATTTTTACGGTAGCAATAGCTGTCAATAATTCTTTTGCTTTCATTGAAGCCACTGAAGCATCTGTTTTAACTAAGGCATCTTTTAGTAAAAAATAATCATCAAAAACTAACTTTAACTGATTCACTTGTTCTTTTGTCGTAACACTGACATCCGAATGATTATCATGCCCACCCATTGTATTCATTGAAGACATTTCCATTTTTTCAGCAACTTTAGCCTCTCTTTCATATTGACAACATCCTGGAAGTGTATTGAATGCATCCGTTGGCGCAAGGAATTTTTCACTATCATAACCTGCCAATGCAATTCGTTTTAGAATTTCATCTGGATTGGTTTTAGCGCTGTCATAGGTAATCGCGGCCATTTTGGTGTCTTTATCCCAGTCTACACTGGCTAGTTTATTAAGACTGCCTGCTTTTTCTATGGTAGTTTCGCACATTCCACAGTTACCAAAAATCTTTACCGTTTCGGTTTTGGCATTTTTAATTTGCGCATTAGTAAATGCGACTGATAGCAATAATGTTATTGCCATCACTGATTTGTTTAGTGATTTCATTGTATAAATAATTTGAAGTTGAATAGGGCAAATCAATATCCAAACGATAGTAATTAAACTATAATTTGTCCAATTGTAATGACCATAAATAATTGATTAAAGCAATATGAGCTTTGAATTTGACACACGATTGGCTGTCAAAAAAAGAATTTAGCCTATTTTAGGAATAAGCCAGATAGAAGAATAGCCCGCAGAAGTAAAAGATGCGGATTGGTAAAATTTTTGTTTTTTGGTAGAAAAATTAAAGACATTGTCTTGAACCTCTAATGGAATAGAAGAAACTACCCCTATATTAAATGATGAAACGCTACACATAGCATGTCCACATTTTCCATTACAACCATTGTGATTTTTGCTTTTTGAATGAGAATTCGTGCTGCAACAATCTTTCATTCCTGTTTTTGAAGACATTTCTTTAGAACAAGAACTTTTTTCTGAATGATTACCACATGCAAAAGTTGAAGTTGGCATCAAGAAGACGCCAAGCAAAACGATTAGTATGATGTGGATTTTTTTCATTTTTATTGTAATAAGGAACAAAATTAGTAAATCTATATTTAGATAACCACTAAATAATTGTTAAAACAACTTTACTAATTCACTTTTTTCTTACTGTTTTATTTAGTTTCCCCTAATATCGAATACATAAGTGACTGAGAAACAGAAAGTATAATACTAAATAACAAGGCTGTAAAAAAGGAATCAACACTAAATCCACCTACTATATTATCACATAATAAAATGATTAACGCATTAATTACTAATAAGAACAAACCTAAAGTTATAAAGGTAATAGGCAATGTCAAAATGACCAAGATAGGCTTTACAAAAATATTTAGCAATCCAAGAACTACCGCTACAATCAATGCAGTAGTAAAACCTGCGACATGAACACCAGTCATAAAATGCGAAAGTAAAAGTACTAAAACAGATGTTATAAGAATTCTAAAAAGTAATTTCATGTTTTTTATTTTAATTAAAAGTACTAAATTTTTAAATGAATCAATTTATTTCTAAAAAAGAAATTACCAATTCATGAAACATTTTTGGATTTTCGGCATGAAGCCAATGACCTGCATTAGGGATTGTTTCAATTTTTAAATCCGGAAAATGTTTTTTTATCGCTTCAAAATCACTGTCCAAAATATAATTAGAGTTTCCACCACGGATAAAAAGTGTAGGCTTATTAAAAATTGCATTTTCTGGAAGTGCCACTCCTATTTCCTCCATTTTTTCATTAAAAACGGATAGGTTGAATCGAAAGGCCAATTGACCTGGCTCTTGCCAATACAAACTCTTTAGCAAAAACTGCCTTGTACCAAAATCCGTTATATATTCTGATAGGGTTGCTTCAACATCTGAACGACTTGGTTTGTTAGCAAAGTCTACTGCATTCAATCCTGCTAAAATAGTTTGGTGGTGTTGCGGATAAAATTTAGGCCCAATATCGGCTACGATTAATTTATCAATCAATTCTGGATAACTAGTTGCCAACAGCATTGCAACTTTACCACCCATAGAATGTCCTATTATATCTATAGAATTTAAATTATGGCCTTGACAATATTCAACAACATCCTGCACCATAAATTCATAACTAAATTCCTCTGATTGTAAACTTCGACCATGGTTGCGAAGGTCTAACATATGAACTTGAAAACCATCTGAAGCAAATTGTGTTCCAAGTGTTTTCCAATTGTCAGACATTCCTAAAAATCCGTGAAGAATTAAAAGTGGCTTTCCTTCGCCTTCTATTTTTGAATACAGCATTTGTTTGTTCTTTTTATTCTGGGTTTGCGTGAGGGATAGTAGCGGAAATCCTTTTTTATATGGAGCGATAGCGGAATAATAAAAAGATTGTAGCGTATAGCCCGACCCGCCTTTTTTGGCGGGTCACGCCCCAATTATTTTATTTTAATTTTTGTAAATACATATTGACCACATTCTCTAGTCCTAAATATAAAGCCTCCGAAATTAGTGCATGCCCAATGGAAACTTCTAATAATCCAGGGATATTTTGTTTAAAAAACTGAATGTTGTCCAGACTCAAATCATGTCCTGCGTTGATTCCTAAACCTAGTTCGTTAGCTAAAACTGCTGATTTTACATACGGATCAATTCCGTTTTGATTCCCCAAACTATATTGGTGCGCAAAAGCTTCGGTATATAATTCGATTCTATCCGTTCCAGTTTTTTTTGCCCCTTCAATAATATCCAAAACTGGATCTACAAAGATGGAAGTCCTGATTCCGTTGCGTTGAAATTCTTGAATCATTTCGGTCAAATACGATTGATTTTTTATGGTATCCCAACCCGCAGACGATGTAATGGCTCCAATAGCATCAGGAACTAAAGTAACTTGGTCCGGTTTACACTCTAAAACCAAATCGATAAAATTATGTAGTGGATTTCCTTCTATATTATATTCGGTGTAAACAATGGCTTTCAAATCGCGAGCATCTTGATAGCGAATGTGGCGTTCATCAGGACGAGGGTGAATGGTGATTCCCTCAGCTCCAAATTTTTGAATATCGGTGGCTACCTTCAATAAGTCAGGAACATTTCCACCACGAGCATTACGTAAAGTAGCTATTTTGTTGATATTTACACTTAACTTTGTCATTGGAATACTTTTTGATTATAAATAACTGTTTAATAGAAGCAAAAATACAAAGTAAAAGGTAGGAGTTTTTGCCTTTTTTTGATTATTTTGCATAAAAATTGAGGATTTATTTAAGATGGAAATTACAAACTACATAACCACTGATTTTAAAGCCATTGACAGTCAAGATACCATCGAGACTGTTAAAGATTTTTTTGATGATTTGAACTTTTCTCATTTTCCAGTTGTGGAAGAAGGGATATATATAGGAAGCATTGCATCTGAAGACTTAGAAACTTTTGAAAATGATAAAAAAGTAATTGACTACAGATATACTCTTGAAGGGTTTTTTACTAAAACAGACTCTTTATGGCTTGAAGTTTTAGAAGTTTTTGCGAAAAACCATTCTAATTTGATTCCAGTTTTAGACGAAAACAATACCTATGTAGGCTATTATGAAATAGATGACATCATGAGCTTTTTTCACCAAACTCCCTTCTTGAAAGAGCAAGGACGAATTATAAAGGTAAAAAAAGGAATTCTTGATTATTCCATGAGTCAAATCACTCAAATTGTGGAAAGCAATAATGGTAAACTTTTAGGATTATTCATCTCTGAAGCTGATATCGACACCATTGAAGTCACTATGAAAATAAGTTTAGGCGCCATCAACGAGATTATTCAAACTTTTAGAAGATACAATTACGAAATTACATCTGAGCATCATGAGGATGATTATATAAACAACTTGAAAGAGCGCTCAGACTATTTAGATAAATACCTTAATATATAAAAATAGTTGAGGTAATTATTAGATTAAAAATTCCAAACAAACGATTAAATAAAGAAATGAAAGTAGCCATTTACGGTCAATATTATCAAAACAGTACAGAACCAATCATAAGAGATATTTTTGTTTTTTTTAATCAAAACAACGTAGAATTGGTCATTGAAGCTAATTTTTTGGACATGTTATATGAAAAAAAAATTATTCAAAAAGATTACAATACCTTTTCTTCCCATGCAGAGCTTGACGCTACTTTTGATCTGTTGGTAAGCATTGGTGGCGATGGAACTATTTTGAGAGCAGCCACTTTAGTTCGTGATTCTGGTGTGCCGATCTTAGGAATAAATGCAGGTCGATTGGGTTTTCTTGCCACTGTTCAAAAAGAAAACATTCATGAATTTTTACAAATTGTGATTGATAAAAAATATACTATTTCTAAACGAACCTTATTAAGTTTAACCTGTGACCCGCCTAACGAAGCACTTCAGGATATTAACTTTGCAATGAACGAAGTTTCGGTAAGTCGCAAGGACACCACATCCATGATTACAATTGACACCTTTTTAAATGGCGAGATTTTAAACTCATACTGGGCTGACGGATTAATTATATCAACCCCTACAGGATCTACAGGTTACTCCTTAAGCTGTGGTGGCCCTATACTGACTCCCGATGTAAAAAGCTTAGTTATTACCCCAATAGCTCCCCATAATCTTAATGCAAGACCACTTGTCATTCCTGATGAGACTGAAATTAAACTAAAAGTTTCCGGTCGAGAAGAAAATTATTTAGTTTCACTGGATTCCCGAATTACTTCTGTAGGAAACGAATCTATATTGACAATTAAGAAAACCCCTTTCCAAATAAACATGGTGGAAATCCCCGACGAAACGTTTCTTAAAACACTTCGCACAAAACTACTTTGGGGAGAAGACAAAAGAAATTAATTTTTTTATTACTGCGCTATACGATTTTATCATTTTTTTTCGTTTTGCTTTAACAACTTCAATTCATATCAATTGGGCGGTCATAAATGAAATAATTATGACATTTAACACAATGAATATTGATTCCTATTGATAATTATTATATTTGCACGCAATTTTAAATTAAAATGACTAAAATCTTCAGCTTATTTATATGCTTATTCTTGAGTATAGCCATGCACTCTCAGATACATGAAGTTGGAGTTTTTCTAGGTGGAAGCAACTATATTGGAGACGTTGGCCCCACTACTTATATAGCTCCACATGAGCCTGCTTTTGGACTACTTTATAAGTGGAATAAAAGTCCGAGACACGCCTATCGTTTCTCTTATACACAATCAAAAATAACCTCAAATGACCTTGATTCAAAAGAACCAGGCAGAAGCCAAAGAGGCTATCGTTTTGAAAATAATATAAAAGAAGTATCTTTAGGCCTTGAATTCAATTTTTTTGATTTTAACCTGCATGAATTAGATAGAAAAACTACTCCTTATGTATATTCAGGAATTAGTTATTTTAGGTATGACGAGTTGTACATTATATCAGGAGAAACAAGAAAAGATCAAGCAGAGAATACATTTGCTATACCTATGGTTCTAGGAGTAAAATCGAATATTACTCCGCGTTTAATATTAGCGTTAGAAGTAGGAGCACGTTACACACTTACGGACAATCTTGATGGGAGCAATCCAAAGAATGAAAGTTTGAAAACATTACAATTTGGAAATATAAATAATAATGATTGGTATGTTTTTTCAGGTATTACTTTAACGTATACTTTTGGAAACAAACCTTGTTATTGTGCAGACTAAAAAAAATGGATTTACTAGACAGTATAGATAAAAATAAATTACCAGAGCACTTGGCCATTATTATGGACGGTAATGGGCGTTGGGCTAAGCAACAGGGGTTATTACGCGCTTTTGGTCATGAAAGTGGAACCAAATCCGTTAAAATCATTATTAAAACTTGTGCCAAATTAGGGATCCAAAACCTTACTTTGTATGCCTTTTCTACAGAAAATTGGAATAGACCCAAACTGGAAGTAGACACTTTAATGAAGATACTCATCAAATCATTAAAAAAAGAACTGACAACGCTCCAAGAAAATAATATCAGACTGAACACCATTGGTAATTTAGAAAAAATGCCAGCATCAGCGCAAAAAGAGCTCCTTGATGTTATTGAAAAAACCAAAAACAATACCCGAATGACCCTAACACTAGCATTGAGTTATGGTTCAAGAGAGGAAATTGTAAATGCAGTAAAAAACATCAGTAATAAAGTTAAAAATAATATAATTTCAATAGACTCTATTGACGATTCAATTATAAATGAGCATCTTTACACGCAAAATTTACCTGATGTAGATTTATTAATAAGAACAAGTGGAGAACATAGGATAAGTAATTTTCTGTTGTGGCAAATAGCCTATGCTGAATTGTATTTTACTGATGTATTGTGGCCAGACTTTAAAGAACAGAATTTATATGAGGCTATTATTAGTTATCAAAAAAGAGAACGTAGATTTGGAAAAACAAGTGAACAAATTAAATAATTTTTTAGTGTTGAATAAAAGTATAAAAGCAGTCCTTACCCTACTATTATTGGGAAGTTTTTCACAAATTAAAGCGCAAGACAGAGTTCCCTTTGATCAAGGTAAAAAATACATTTTAGCAGACGTAGCTGTTACAAATAACATTAGCTTCAACAAACAAACTGTTGTAACATTTGCCGGACTTCAAAAAGGACAAGAAATCACTATTCCTGGAGAAGAAATAAGCGCAGCTATAAAAAAATTAGGGAAACTGGGTCTATTTGACGAAATTTCATTCTATATCAATAGAGTTGAAAATGATAGTATTTACTTAGATTTAGACATTAAAGAATTACCCAAATTAGGACAAGTTAAGTTTGTTGGTATCAAGAAAAACAAAACGGAAGCCTTAATTAAAGATAACGGACTAACAAAAAGTAAAGTTGTAAATGAAAATTTAATAACAACTACTAGAAACTACATCGAGAATAAATACAAAAAAGACGGTTATTTTAATACTAAAGTTAATATTAATATAATTAAAGATACAACTACCATTAACCAAGTTAATATGGTGGTTAATATCGACAAAGGTGATAAAGTTAAAATTAGTAAAATTGACTTTATTGGTAATGAAAAAATATCTGACAAGGCTTTACGCAAAGCAATGAAAGATACAAAACAAAAAAATCCAATACGCATATTAAAAGCCTCAAAGTTCATAAAAGAAAAATACAAAGCCGATTTAGAAAAGGTTATAGCAGCTTACAAAGAAAAAGGATATAGAGACGCAAGAATCCTATCAGACACTGTTGCATTTGATAAAGATAAAAATGCCTTATCTATTAAAATAAATGTAGAAGAAGGAAATAAATATTACTTTGGAAATATTAAGTTTTTAGGAAACACCGTTTATTCTGATCAATATTTAAACAGAATAATAGGAGTGAAAAAAGGAGAAACGTATAATGGTGTACTTCTAGAAAAGAGAATTGCAGATAAATCAAAACCAGATGGTGAAGATATTACCAATTTATATCAAAATAACGGATATTTATTCTCGAATATAAATGCGGTTGAAGTAAAAACTGCAAATGACACGATTGACTTCGAAATTAGAGTTACTGAAGGACCTTTGGCTTATTTTAATCACATAACAGTGGTAGGAAACGACAAAACGAATGACCGTGTAATTTATAGAGAACTCAGAACGAAACCAGGAGAAAAATACAGTAAAGAACTATTAGTAAGAACAATTCGTGAAATTGGTCAATTAGGATTTTTTGATCCTGAAGCAATCGATCCTAAATTCAAAAATGTAGATGCAGCAGCAGGTACAGTAGATATTGAATACAATCTAGTTGAAAAAGGATCTAGCCAAATTGAACTTCAAGGAGGTTACGGTGGAGGTGGATTCATAGGTACATTAGGTTTGTCCTTTAATAACTTTTCAGCAAGAAACTTACTCAACAAAGAAGCTTACAAACCTTTACCGATGGGTGATGGACAAAAAGTATCCTTACGATTACAAGGAAGTACTTATTTTCAAACCTATAGCGTATCCTTTTCTGAACCATGGTTTGGACAAAAGAAACCTGTACAGTTTAGCTCATCTATCTCATACAGTAAGCAATTTTTAAACAATTACATTACTCAAAGAGTTGATAAAAGTAAAAGTTTTAATATCTTAACATTATCAGTAGGATTGGCAAAAAGATTAACCGTACCAGATGATTATTTTGTATTATCACAATCATTAAGTTACCAACATTATGATTTACATAATTACAACACTGGATTATTTACATTTGGAAATGGAGCTTCGAGAAACTTAGCATATACAGTTGGTATATCCAGAAGTAATAAAGGAGTTAACCCTATTTTCCCAACTTATGGTTCAGAATTTAGCTTAACAGGAAAATTTTCACTTCCTTACTCTTTACTTAATGGTATAGACTATGCCACTTTAGGAGATAAAGAAGAATATAAATTAAAAAACACTACTGACAGATCTAATCAAGTCGATGCTAATGGAAATACTGTTAATATTGGTGACTATATCGATGCTGCGGGAAACAAAGTATTCAATTATAAAGATGCTGCCGCAGACCCAGCATTAGTGGATCAAAAGAAATTTAATTGGTTAGAATATTACAAAATAAAGTTCAAAGCAGACTGGTATACCAAAGTTTATGGTAAATTAGTATTACGAACATTGACTGAGTTTGGATTCCTAGGTGCATACAATCAAGATAGAGGTGTAATTCCTTTTGAAAGATTCTATGTTGGAGGTGATGGATTAGCCAACTATTCAATGGATGGTAGAGAGACAATACAGTTGAGAGGATATCCTAATAACTCATTGACTCCTATAAATAGTGCTGGAGAACAAATTGGTGCAACAGTGTACAATAAATTCTCTATGGAACTACGTTATCCAATAACTTTAAAATCATCAGCTTCTATATATGCATTAGCCTTTTTAGAAGCAGGTTCATCCTATGCTGATTTCAAGAGCTACAATCCTTTTGCTTTAAACAGATCAGCGGGAGTTGGGTTACGTGTATTCATGCCTGCATTTGGTTTATTGGGTATTGATTTCGGTAATGGTTTTGACGCGTTACCTGGACAGACAAAAGCTAATGGATGGGAAACCCATTTCATTATTGGACAACAATTTTAATAGATTGGCATATGATTTTCTAATACCATGAAGCTATGAGAAAACAATTTTTATTTTTATTTTTAGCGATGACTGTAGCACATACGATTCATTCGCAAACCAGAGGAACAAAAGTTGGCTACATTGATATGGAATACATTTTACAGAATGTACCCAATTACACAGAAGCTACTGTACAATTAGAACAAAAAGCACAAAAATGGAAGCAAGAAATTGAGGCCAAAAAAATTGAAATAAGTAAAATAAAGTATGCATTAAGTGCTGAAAAAGCTTTATTAACAAAAGAATTAATAGGAGAAAGAGAAACAGAAATTAAGTTTCTTGAAACAGAAATGTTAGATTACCAACAAAAAAGATTTGGTCCTAATGGAGATTTGATGATTCAAAAATCCGTATTAACAAAGCCAATCCAAGATCAAGTTTTTACCGCAGTACAAGATATTGCAGAAGTAAAAAAATATGATTTTATTTTTGACAAATCTTCGGATTTAACTATGCTTTTTGCTGCAAAAAGGTTTGACATAAGCGACCAAGTGTTGCGAGTAATAAACCGATCTGAAAAAAGAGAGCAACTAACAAAAAAGCAACTTGCTGCTGAAGAAGCTAAAGACAATAAAGAAGATGCTGCTGATGAAAATCCAGTATTAGCCGAAAGACAGAAAGCATTAGAAGAAAAGAAAATAGCAAGGGATAAAATTATTGAAGAAAGAAAACTTGCCCAAGAACAAAAGAAAAAAGATTTTGAAGAAAGAAGACAAAAAATAATAGCTGACAGAGAAGCTAAAAAAAATGGCACGGTTTCTGCCTCTACAAAAACAGAAGCTACTACTTCGGTAAATAACGATTCTGAAAAAGAAAGTGCTAAGACAAAAGCCGAAGAAGCTAAACAAAAACAAATCGACGCTAACGCTCAAAAATTAGAAGAACGTAAAAAAGTAATTGAAGACCGTAAAAAAGCAGTAGAGGACAGAAGAATACGAATACTCCAAGTGAGGGATTCCATAAAAAAATCAAGAGAAGAACAAATTAAACTAAAACAATAATTAATTACTTAATATTTTAAAAACGATGAAACAGATTAAAACTTTATTAATTGCTGCACTATTTATTCTTGGAGCAAATCAAACTATTACTGCACAAGCAAAAACAGCACATGTTGATGTAAGTGAAATCATGGCAAAAATGCCAGCTATGTTAGATGCTCAAAAACAACTTGAAAAATTAAGTACTACTTACGATGCAGATTACAAAAAAATGGTTGAAGAGTACCAAGCAAAATTAAAAAAATACGAAGCTGAATCTGCAACTGTTACTGACGCTATAAACGGCGACCGTTCTAAAGAAGTACAAGACATGCAAAAAAGAATTGTTGACTTTAGAGATAACGCTCAAAAAGAATTGCAACAAAAAGAATCAGATATAGTAAAACCATTAATGGAAAAAGTAAGAGCATCAATTGAAAAAGTTGGAAAAGCAAAAGGTTTCCAATATGTTCTTGATGGTTCTACACTTTTACTTGCTGACGGTCCAAACTTAACTGCAGATGTAAAAAAAGATTTAGGTTTCTAGTAGAATACAAATCATAATATTTTAAAAAACCGCTCATCCTAACACAGGAAATGAGCGGTTTTTTTGTAGCACTATTTTTTAGGATATTTAATGTAGAGCACTTAACTTTGTTTTAATGAATAACAATCAACCCATAGGAATTTTTGATTCAGGCATAGGAGGAACTTCAATATGGAGAGAGATTCACCATTTACTCCCTAATGAAAAAACCATTTATTTAGCTGACAGTAAAAATGCTCCTTACGGACAAAAGTCAAAACAAGAAATCATAGCTCTGAGTATGAAAAATACAGATCTATTACTTGAAATGGGTTGTAAATTGATTGTTGTTGCCTGTAATACAGCTACCACAAATGCAATTAAAGAATTAAGAGCAAAATACAACATCCCTTTTATTGGTATTGAACCTGCAATAAAACCGGCGGCTACTAATTCCAAAACACAAACAATTGGCATTTTGGCCACTCAAGGTACATTAATCAGTGAACTGTTCTACAATACAACACAAAAATTTCAAAACACAAAAATAATAGAACAAGTAGGTCACGGATTAGTACAGCTCATTGAAAACGGTGAAATAAACTCACCTGAAATGAGCGAGTTACTTCACTCCTATTTGCAACCTATGATTGAGGCTGACATCGATTACCTTGTATTAGGCTGTAGCCACTATCCCTACCTAATTCCACAAATAAGAAAGATTCTACCAGATAATATTCAAATAATAGATTCAGGTGAAGCTGTGGCCAAACAAACTAAAAATATATTAAATAATAAAATTGGTTTTTCCACAGAAGAAAATAGCAACCCCGTTTTCTATACGAATACTAATCCTAAAGTCTTAAAAGAAATTTTAGAAAACAAATATGAAGTTATAGAAAGAGATTTTTAGTTTATTCAAATTTTCTTTTAACGAACCAAATCCCATCTAAACTTAAATTAAGTGAAATTTTATGATAATTTTCCTTAATTAGACCATTACTAATACTCCCTTTTTGACCATAAGAATACGTCACATTAAGAGTTGAAAAAGTTTGATTCTCAACTGGTAATGAAACACCAACCGAAAAAGACAGATTATTAATTCTTTTATTATCAATTTCTAAAAATCCAGAATCATAATTAAATCCCGTTGCATATTGAATCCTATCCAAATAACTTCTTATACTCTTCGTTTTACTATACGAAAATCCCATAGCAAATTTATCTTGATTGAGATAATTCCCATATATATCAGATTGATTCGTACCATTCCACAGGCTTTTTTTATAATCTATAGTAAAGTTTAAATTATTCTTAAAAACCTTACTTAACCCTACTCCAATTTCTAAAGGCAAATAATAATCATCTACATCATAATTGGCGTCCGTTTCAATTGTTGTAGTTATTGAGTTATTATACGAAATAACAGATTGAACTTTTGAAGCTTTAATTTGACTCGGCGATTTAAAATTCACACCCAATGACAATGTAGAATCAATTTGTACCTGACTTCCTAATGATACCCTTACTCCATTGTAATACGATTTTTTATTTATGGTAGTTATTGAGTTCGAAACAGTATAGTCTCTATTATCTATTGTATTACCAAAAAGGAAATTAGTTGAAATCCCTAATGCAATTTTTTTTCCAATTCTGTATCCATAAGAAAGGTCAAAGTCATTTAACCCTCCTGAACCAGAAGCATTCAAAACATAAGTGTCAGCACTATTTTCAATTGGCAAAAGTAAATTTGATATTTTAAAAGCAGCGCTTGAATACGGTTGTAAAGCAACACTAACAGCAGATTTTGACGTTACAGGAAAAGCTAAAGCAATATGAGAAAACTGAAAATTATTTCTACTTTCTTTTTTTGAACTGTTTTCATAAGTGGATAAAATGGACTTCCCACCCACATCAAACAAAAAATGATTTTGATACATATAACCCAAAGATGCAGGGTTTAGATTATTAATAAATCGATTGGAAGGCAAAGCAATTCCCGAAGAGCCGATAGAAGAAATCGAACCGAAATCAGAATCATATAAGCTCCCCAAACCATACATGGAATATGGCGAACTTGATATACTTTGTGAAAATGTATTTATGGTAAAAAGCATAAATAAACTTGCAAGCGCTATTTTATTTTTCATTTAATAAGAAATATAATAAATTTTCAATTGAATTTTATTGTTGCTATTTTTTTGATCTCCCACTAGTAATCGATCTACTGCTTTGGAAATACTTGGTAAAGTGAGAATTAATGACAACCTTGAATCAGACTTTTTTATCATTTCATTTTGCAAAAAAGTACCAATAGATACTTTATACCCTATGTTTTCATTAAACTCATCAGCATCGGTATTCAAAATAGCATACGTAGCACTGCCCGTACTATTCAAAGTACCTGAAATTCTATTTAATTTGTCTGCCACAAAAACTCGTAAGGAATCTACCAATGGATAGGAATCAGAATAGGAATTGCTTATGGGTTTAATAATGAGTTGAGCATCAACAATTGCCCCTTTATCCGAAATGTATTTCAGTTGTTTTATATTTGGAAAATCAATTCTACATGCCAAGCCTGTTCCAGATTGAATGAATGCGTTATTTCCAGTTTGCAAACTAGACAAGTGGTCTGTAAAAACTGGCAAGTCCTTTATTAAAGTACCGCTTCTGTCCAAACTTATATTATTAAACTGCTTTGTCGCATCCAAAATATTAAAATCCTTGACTAGTGACTCATCAGAATTTCCCAAATATTTTGAATAATACAATCGGAGTACGCTAGCCGTATTGAAACCTACAATACTTGAAGAACCACTAGTTGTTGTTTTTATAACAAGTCCCCTAAAATATTCAGTAAACTCGTCAAAATTTGTTATCTCTCTTTTTTTTATTTTTTGAAAAAGAGCATCTCCAAAAACATCTTTAATATTTACAACAACAGAATCTTTACTGTGGGGTTTTGGCCTGAATGAAACAGAACCTAAACTTTCAGAATCAAAGTCAAGACTGGAATCATTATAAAAATTGGTGTCATCAACATTTGGCTTCACTTTTTGAAGTAATCGATGAATACTAATTGTTTGTACTTTAGTAGTATCGCCATAGTAATACTTATCAGGCCTCAAAATCATTCGTATAGAATCAAAAACATAGTTTGGAGCATCAGTATCAGAATTATCCGTATTTAAAGTATACCCCGACGAAGACAATTGAAAATAACTATCTGATTTTACCTTCCCAAAATATGGATCGTCATAATTTCCAACTAAAATTCTTTTTTGACTTGACGTTATTAATGAATCCAAATTAATTGTCGAAACATCAACCGTCAAAGTATCTATCAATATAACTTTATTATTTACTGATAAATAATCCGACCCAACAACGAACTCTCCTGTATCTACATCAGAATTACAAGAGGTTATTACAGCTCCAAGAAAAAGCAACAACAATAACTTATACATAAATGTTTTTGAACAAATATATAAGAGCCATTTTTATAGTGCATTATAACATATACCGTTCCTAGTTTTATCTCTATAAAAAGCCACATTATGACTACAACTGCAATAACTCAACTGTAATATTGATTCAGCTATATAAACGACCCGTTTGTCTATGAAATAGGCGGGTATATATATCTTCTTTTTTTAGATTAGATAATGCAACTACTTTTGAAACAATAAAAAAACAATGAGAATAAAGATTTATGCAGCACTGCTGTTTCTGTTTTCAATTTTAGATATTTCTGCCCAAAGCAGTTTCTCTTTAGAATTAAATACAAAAACAGAACCAACAGAAAAAATAACTAGGAACGAAACCGAAATTGGGTTTGGTGTTTTAAAAAACATTGGTTCGGAAATTAAAATAACAAATACTTTAAAATACAAAAAAACAGGAATAAATTATGAATTAGAAAAATACAACTTACAAGATAACCTTACTGATTTTTCCAGTTTTGAAAATAATTTTGAAATTACATATGCTTTAAATAGAAAAACAAGCTTGAATATCGAAATTAAACCAACAATCAATTTTGAAGAAAATGTAGGGATTTCAGATGTAAATATATTAGGCGGACTAAAAATAAATCACATTTTTAATCCTTCAAACTCAATATCTATAGGTACTCAAAGAAGTACCCTTTTTGGAAAAACAACTATTCTGCCAACATTTTCATTCCTACATCGTATGCATCAAAATATGGCAATTGAAATTGGGTTCCCAAATTCACAGTTTTCATATTCGAATAATAATAAAAACACATTCTTGTTTAAAAATAATTTCCAAGGGGCTATTTACAATTTAGATACTCCTGAGCCAAATGACAATTATAATAACGCAACAAAAATGACCTATTCACAAATGGCAACAACACTTGAATACGAAAGAAGTATAGATTCTTCCTGGTCAATAAATTTCAAAGGAGGTTACGGATTCCATAATAAATATTATCTAACGGATAATAAAGGGGATTTAAAATATGATTTTAATAGTAACAACGGATACATTTTTAATATAGGTATAAAATTCAAACATTAACAAAAACAATAAATATATGAATAGTTTAAAAAAAGGAATGTTGTTCACCACACTTATTATGAGTTTAGTATTGGTAAGTTGTAGCAATGATGACGATGATGATTTAGTTGGAAACTGGATTAAAAAGTCCTCCTTTGATGGTCCTGCAAGATCCAGTGCAACAAGTTTTGTGATTGGTAGTTATGCATATGTTACAACAGGATATACAGGAGATGAATATTTAAAAGATCTATGGGCATACAATTCAGATGGCGATTACTGGGAGCAAAAAGCAGACTTTACAGGTGTAGAAAGAAGTGCGGCCTCGGGATTTGAATTAAATTCTAAAGGGTATGTAGGTCTTGGTTATGATGGGACGAATAAATTGAAAGACTTTTATGAATATGATCCAGTAAGTAATAGTTGGACTCAAAAAGCCGATTTTGCTGGGACAGCGCGCTATTCTGCAGTAGGGTTTCAAGCAGGTGGAAAAGCCTACTTTGGAACGGGATATGATGGAAATTACCTTAAAGATTTTTACCAATATAGCCCAACGGAAAACACTTGGACATTAGTAAATGGCTTTAGTGGAAACAAACGTAGAGGCGCAAGTATTTTTGTAATTGATGATAAAGTATACTTAGGGTTAGGGGTTAATAGTGGAACATATCAAGTAGATTTTTGGATGTTTGATCCTGCAACTGACATATGGACAAGAAAACGTGATATCGATCAAGACGACGATGATGATTATTCATACAATGATGACTATGTAATTGTAAGGTCTAATGCATCCAGTTTTTCAATGAATGGATTTGGATATGTAGCCTGTGGAGAAGGTACCAGATCCGTTTGGGAGTACGATCCTACAAACGATATTTGGGAAGAAAGAACGTCTCTTGAGGGATCTGCACGAACTGATGCAACAGGGTTTGCAATCAACCAACGTGGATTCCTATTATTAGGAAGGTCAGGATCTTCCTATTTTGATGATTCTTGGGAATTTAAACCATTAGACGAACAAAGCGATGATGACAATTAATTTAAACAATAGATTCTTCTGGACAACAATCCAGAAGAATCTATTTCTAGTAAACAAATACACTATTTTATTGATATTTAGTTTTTCTTTATTTATTTCGTGTAATCACACCGAAAATTTAAAAGTAAAATCTTTAAAAAATGATTCTGGTTGGGGATATATAATAACTAAAGATGAAAAAATAATTATTAAACAAACGGTAATCCCTGTAATAAGTGAGAATAAAAGCTTCAAAACCGAAGAAGAAGCCTTAAAAGTGGGTAATTTAGTATTGCAAAAACTGAAAGACAATTTATCCCCTACTGTAACAAAAAAAGATTTATTTTTATTAGCTATAAAAACCTAGATGAAATTAGACGGAATTAAGAATAACAATTTAAACAAAATACTAGTACATAGTATCATTTGGTGCTTTTTTATTATTACTTCTTTAATTTCTTTTTCAGAAAATCTTTTATTTATAAAACCTGATTTCTACGTACAATGGACTACTGGCATCATTTTGTTTTATTTAAATTATTTTTATTTTGTCCCAAAATTACTCTTGAATAAAAAATACTGGTTCTTTTTAGCAGTAATACTATCGATAATCACTTTTTTTATGATTATAAGGTCAATTTATTTCATGCCAAGTTTCAAAGAGTTCGCTCATCCAAGAATGTTCGACTCCTCAGGCCATGAAATGATAAGATCAAAGGTTTTTCAGGGAAGGGCTCCTTTTTTTATGAAAATATTTCCCTCCATTTTTTATGTTTTTATAATAGCTACAAGTACAATTATTAAAACGTTATCGGAATTTTATAATAATCAGCAAAATAAGCTTATAGCTGAAACTCATAAAACTACTACTGAACTAAACTATTTGAGAAAACAGACCAATCCACATTTTTTATTCAACGCTCTCAATAGCATTTATTCATTAGCTTATAAGAAATCTGATTTGGTTCCAGATGCCATAGTTACCTTATCCGAAATGATGCGTTATATGCTTTATGAAACAGATAATAAAACTGTATTTCTTGAAAAAGAGATAAACTACATTAAAAATTATATTGAACTACAAAAGTTACGACTTAACAATATTGAAAATATTTATATAAATATTCATGGAGAAACTAGAAATAAATATATAGAACCCTTACTTTTAATTTCTTTTATAGAGAATGCTTTCAAATACGGGACGGATTACAAAGGAGTAGCCTATGTAAAAATTAAAATTAGTATTACCGAGAATGTTTTGGATTTTTGGATAGAAAATAAAATGGAAAATTATAAAAAAGATCCTGAAAACTCTGGAATTGGACTAACAAACATTGAAAGCAGACTCGATCTTCTCTATCCAAATTCGCATCAACTGACTATAACTGAAACTGAAAATAATTATAGCGTACATTTAAATCTGATTTTAGATCAAACACAAGGAACCATTATCTAGATTAAAATAAAAAGTTATTAAATAGAAAATATGATGAAATGTGTTATTATAGATGATGAACCACTAGCGGTTGATTTGATTAAAGAATTTGTTAGCAAAGTAGATTCACTTGAACTTGTTAACACCTTCAACAACGCCATTGATGCAATATCAATAATCAACCAATCTAATGTAGATTTAATTTTTTTAGATATAGAAATGCCCCATTTTTCCGGTATTGACTTTATTAATGCAATTGATAAAAAACCATTAATAATATTTACCACAGCTTATTCTGACTATGCTGTGGAGGGTTTTAATCTTGGTGCTGTAGATTATTTAGTAAAACCAATCCCATTTCATAGATTCTTGAAATCAGTAATGAGGGCGCAACAAATTTTCAACCCACAAAATGTACCAACAAATACAAATTTGATTTCTGCACCTGAAATCGAGCAAGATTTTATGTTCGTAAGAGCTGAATATGAAAATGTTAAATTGAATTTTTCGGATATTTTATATATTGAAGGCTTGAAGGACTATGTCAAAATATATACCACTGACAACAAATATACTTTGACATTAATTAGCTTAATAAAACTCGAAAACTTACTTTCATCAAAGGGATTCTCTAGAATACATCGTTCTTACATCATTAATATAAAACACGTCAAGTCAATCCAGAAAAACAAAGTAGTAATTGCCGAAAAAAGAATACCTATTAGCGAAAGCTACAAGAGTTCCTTCTTTGAACGAATCAATTTATAAATTTTTATTATATAAACCCTATCATTTAATGATGTTCAAAGTGACCAACATCGTTATGATGAACAATGAAAAAAGACCTATCAAGAAAATTAAATCTGCTATTTTTTCAAAATGAGCACTTGGTTTTTTAGTTTTTCGCATGGATAAAAAAGACAGAATACTACTTGTCATAAACATCACAATAGAAATTGCTATAAGTTGATCAATAATTGTAGTCTCGCTGCTGTTATTGACTTTAATAGAAGTAAGTACTAAAAAACATATTCCTAATAAAGTTGATGACGTATTTAATATATGTGATGCTTTATCTTTTCTTTTTCCCATCCTATTAATTATTGAAAAGTAAAACTGATTATTCTTCTTCTTTGAACCAACTGGAATACATTACATAATTGTTAGAAATACGTTCAATTTCCCCTGCAAAATTAGACTGATCAATATCTTTTACTTTCTTGGCAGGAACACCAGCCCAAATCGAACCTGAAGAAACAACTGTATTTTGAGTAATAACAGCTCCAGCAGCAACAATTGAATTACTTTCAATAATACAATTATCCATTACAATCGCTCCCATACCTATCAAAACATTGTCATGTACAGTACAGCCATGAACAATAGCATTATGCCCAATGGAAACATTATTACCTATTATAGTTGGGTGCTTTTTATATGTACAATGTATTATGGCACCATCTTGAATGTTTACTTTATTACCAATTTTAATAAAATTCACATCTGCTCGAATAACAGCATTGAACCATACACTACATGAATCACCAAAACTAACCTCACCGACTATAGTTGCATTTTCAGCAACATAACAATCTTTTGGTATCAGTGGTGTTTTTCCGTTGACCGACTTTATTAACATGAAAGAAAATTAGAATTAATTAATCGCAGGGCAGTTACATTCGTATTTTTCAGGCTTACAAAACAAGTTGAGCCCCAAAGTAATTTGATGATATCCTCCATTATCAAATTTAACTGCGCCAGAAACATGAGAGTAAGTATAAGCAAACATCACATTTTTGTAATTTACTCCAATAATAGGAGTAATATATTGTAATTTTTGTGTAGAAATCCCTGAAGCATCTGAATACTCTGCACCATCTAAACTTCTACGGTAGGACAATCCCGCCCATAGTGTTCCAAAATCCATGTTTTTATATGCTTTCAAATTAAAATCAAATGATTTTTCTTTTGTTTTATCTACTAATTGAAATAAAATAGATGGTTCCCATAAAATTCTATCTTTGTCCCCAAAAACGTATCCCGTACTCAATAAGAACTTTCTTAAATTATCACTTTCGTATTCTGTATAAATATCTCTTCTAGTTTCAAGTACATTCTTTACAGTACCATGTACATAAAAGTCCAAAAAATTATAAGAAGCTCCAATATCCATATTGAAATAAGAATCTTTTTGTACTATAGTTCCATCAATAATAGGATCAAAATCGCCTGATTGCAGAAAACTAGTTTCGTCTAATTGACTCTGGATCAAACCAGCACTAATTCCAAAAGACAATTGATTCAAATCTATTTCATCTCTAGAAAACATAAGATGGTAAGCATAGGATAATTTAACTCCTTTTTGAGAATGATATCCGTTTTTATCATTAAAAAGAATAATCCCTGCCCCTGCTTTCTCACTCACCCTGCCATTAAAACTTACTGTTTGGAGTTTAGGAGCATCTTCTTGACCAGCCCATTGCGAACGAGAGGTAAGTCTTATTTTTGCACAATTTGCGGCACCTGCCATCGAAGGATGGATCAAATAGTAATTATCTGATAAATAATCAGAATATACAGCGATACCTTCTTGTGAAAAAGAATAGGAAGTAATAAAAAAAAGTACAAATAAAATTTTAATTTTGATATACATTGAAATACTTTTATATAAAAAATGAATATAAGTGTTACAGAAAAAGAATAGATAGTCCGTAATAATACTAAACTAAAGTTAATTTATTCATTAATATATCAAATATAGTTATTCGTAGAAAATAACTTTACTAAATTTGTAAAAATTTACAAAAGTTATGACAAAAGTTACCATAAAAGAAACGCAAAACCCAACTATACTAAAATTTGAATTTGAAGATTTCATTACTAAAAATGAAAGTTTTGAGTTTAAAAACATTGATGAAGCAAAAGCATCACCACTTGCACAACAATTATTCTATTTACCATTTGTAAAAACGATATACATTTCTGGAAAATTTATTGCTGTTGAAAAATATAGTATTGTAGAATGGGATGATGTAAAAGATGCCGTTGCTGAACAAATTGAAACATTTGTTACTAATGGAGGTACCATAATTACAATTGAGGAAAATAAAACAAAAAAACAGCCTATTACTGTTTATGGAGAAACAACACCAAATCCATCAGCTTTAAAATTCGTCGTTAGTAGAATGCTAACTAAGAATCCTATTGAGTTTAAAAACATTGACCAAACTGCTTCATCTCCCTTAGCAAAAGAATTATTTAAATTCCCATATGTAAAAGAAATTTTTATTGATGAAAATTATATTTCAGTAACCAAATATGAGGTCAATAACTGGGAGGAAATTACTTTGGAATTAAGAAGCTTCATCAAACAATATATTGAAAATGGAGGAACAGTTTTAGACGAAAGTCTAATTCAAACTATTGTAAAAGACGAAAAAACAAAAGATGCAAATTTTGATTCATTAGACGAAACTTCTCAAAAAATCATTAATATATTAGAAGAATATGTAAAACCTGCTGTTGCTGCTGACGGTGGTAACATTGCCTTTGAATCCTATGACGAAACTTCTAAAACCGTAAAAGTAACACTCCAAGGAGCTTGTAGTGGCTGTCCATCATCAACATTTACTTTAAAAAGCGGAATAGAAAACATGCTAAAAAGCATGCTTAACGACGATAAAATAAATGTAGAAGCCGCTAACGCCTAATAATTACAAAACACTGATTTACTGATAATTATGATATATTTAACCTTTTTTATAGGGGGAAAATTAAAAAATTAGTTAAATTTAAGTTTAACTAAAAAAGTAGAAATTATGTCAGTATTAAAGGTAATTGAATTACTCTCAAGTTCAAAAACGAGTTGGGAAGAAGCAACACAAAAAGCCATAACGAAAGCATCAAAATCTGTAAAAAATATACGATCTGTATATGTTAAAGATCAAAGTGCATCAGTAGATGGAGGCAAAATATCAGAATACCGAGTAACACTTAAAGTAACATTCGAACTTGAGTAAACTTTATTCTAAAAAAAATTAAAGCGTTTCTTACGAAACGCTTTTTTTGTACAACTACATCATTGTTTCTACATTTTAAAATAAAATCACAAAATATTGATAACCAATAAATTAATTGCAATAAAATTGTTTAATATTGTATTAGAAATTTAAAACAATAAAACATTATGGGAGTATCATCATTTTTTAAAAATTTATTTGGCTCAGCCAAAGAATCTTCGAGTGAATTAGCTAATAAAGCAGAAATTAAGTTGGAGCAAGCAAAAGAAGCGTCAACTCCTTATATTGAGAAAGCAGAAAATTTTGCCGAAGAGACAATGGCTAAGGCTAAAGAAACCGCTAGTGAATTAGCCTCAAAAACAGAAAAAGCGATGGAAGATGCAAAAACAGCAGCTGCTCCAATGATAGAAAAAGTTGAAGATTATGCAGACCAAGCTAAAGAGACAATCAGCGAGTTCAGTCAAGAAGCTGGGGATGTATTAGGAAAAACTATCGCTTCTATTAAAGAAAATGCCGAAATTGCAAAAGACAAAATAGATCATTTAGCGGTCGAAGCCAAAGGAATAGCAAGTGATAAAATTAAATCTTTAACACCGCAAGACAATCAAGAAGACGCTCAAAATAAAATTGGAGAATAAGTCAATTAATTACTCTATTATTTTTTGTAATTTTGCTTTATAAACACAAACCTTCTTTATAATAGAAGGTTTTTTATTACCTAAAAATGACCCTAACTACCGATGTTGTTACTAATTATGCCAACATATATTTTAAAGAATTTATTACTTATTCTCCTAAACTGATATCAGCTTTTATTATTCTTTTCATTGGGTTATACTCAATTCGCATTATCAATAGGCTTATTAGAAAAATAATGGTTAAAAGAGAGCTTGACCCCACACTAACCAAGTTTTTAGCTGATATTTTATTATGGGTCTTAAGAGTATTACTATTTGTAACATTCATTTCTAAACTAGGAATTGAGACTTCTTCATTTGTTGCTATTTTAGGTGCAATGGGACTTGCTGTAGGACTGTCATTACAAGGTTCCTTATCTAATTTTGCAGGAGGAATGCTAATTATTCTATTTAAGCCATTCAAAGTGGGACATACAATAGAAGCTCAAGGTACACTCGCAACAGTCAATGAAATTCAAATTTTTGTAACCAAATTAATCACCGCCAACAATCAAACGGTTTTTATTCCAAATGGAGTATTGTCTAACGGCACTATCATAAATTACTCTTTACAAAAAAACAGACGTGCTGATTTGACCTTCTCTATCTCTTATGATTCGGATATTAAAAAAGCAAAAGATTTAATTATTGAAATTTTAAACAATAACCCAAAAGTGCTTCAAACTCCAAAACCAGAGGTTTTTGTTAAAAACCTAACTGATAGCGCTATTCAATTAGCAGTAAGACCTTGGGCAACTAATGAAGATTTTGGAGCTGTTTTTACAGAAACTTTGGAAAACTGCAAAGCAGCATTTGACAATGCTGGAATCAATATACAACCGTATGTGAAAGAAATGTCTCAAAGCAATTAACCATTACTTTTTTGGAGTAGTAATCATAAAATCCTTTAAATAATAAGGTTCAAAATAGGCTACATCGACAGTATCGTTTATTGCATATTTCGCAAAGCTAAGAGCGCACATTTCTCTAGCTGATGGGTATTTTATATCATCAAGAAATATAAAATTATCTTTTGTTAATACCGTTTTACATTTCTCAGCGCAGTCACCTACAAAATAAATGGGCTCTTTTATATTTTCAAAAGAATTTTCAGTAATAACTTCAGCTTGAGTTTCTCTTTTATTTTCTAATTCAGCAGAGAAAATAGCACTATACACTTCCATTCTTCGAGCATCAATCATAGGAATAATTAATCCATCTGAGACTTTCGTTTGTGCTGCCAACACTTTTAAAGTATCTACAGCTATCAAAGGGATTGACAAGGCAAAACAGAGTCCTTTGGCTGCTGAAACACCAATGCGAAGTCCTGTATACGATCCTGGGCCTTGACTTACAGCAACTGCGGCTAAATCTTTAAATGTAATTCCCGCTTCTGTCAAAACCGACTCCATAAAAACATGTAGTCGCTCTGCATGAGAATATCCTTCTTCAGCAATTTCATTACAAACAATCGTTTTACCCTCTTTTGCAATTGCAACAGAACAGTTTTTTGTAGCTGTTTCAATATTTAGAATATATGACACGTCATTATGAGATTTAAATTAGAAAAAAAAAGGAACCATCAAAGGCTCTGCAAAGGAATAAAAAAACGGCATAGAAAACAATTCAAAAATTGAAAGACTTCTTAATTGAAAACAAAAAACCCTTTGCTCTCACAAAGGGTTTTAAAAATATTCAATACTAGTTATTGAATAATCTATTTTTTATCTTCTTTCTTATCTGATTTCAACACTACTTTATCACCAGAGTTTAATTCTTTTGTAACAGTAGTATAAGGTCCCGTAATTACAACATCACCTTTTTTCAAACCGCTAAGTATTTCAATATTTGTATCGTCTTGAATTCCCGTTTTAATAATCCGTATTTTAGCTTTATCACCCACTTTCACAAAAACACACTCAAACTTTTTATCGCTTTTTGGAGTTGCATTTTTTTCTTCGGGAGTCTCCACCATTTTAACTTCTTTTACTGCTGCTGTATCAGACTTGATAACGATAGAACTAATTGGAACATTCAGCACGTTTGCTTTTGTTTTAGTCATAATATCAACTGTAGCTGTCATTCCAGGTCTAAAAGGAGAATAAGTAGCCGGTTTCCCTACTAATAAATCTTGGTACGATTCTTTAACAATTCGTACTTTAACTTTAAAATTAGTTACTTGATCTGAAGTCAAAGTACTACTTGCAGAATTAGAAATACTTGTAACCACACCCTTAAATTTCTTTTTTAAATAAGCATCAACTTCAACGTTAGCTTCATCCCCTTCTTTAATTTTAACGATGTCATTTTCATTTACATCCACTTCAACTTCCATATTATTCAAGTTGGCTACTCTTAAAAGCTCAGTACCTGTCATTTGTTGTGTTCCTAAAACACGCTCTCCTAATTCAACATTAAGCATAGAAATTGTTCCATCTGCAGGAGAGTATATAATAGTACGCCCTAAATTGTCTTTAGCTTCATTTACAGATGCCGAAGCACTTTGTACATTAAAATATGCCGATTGTTTTGTCGCCTTGGCCACTTCATAAGAAGCTATGGCTTTGTCCCAATCAGATTTAGAGATAATTCCTTTTTGAAACAAAGTTTTATTTCTTTCATAACTTGACTTAGCCTCATTAAACTGAGCATCAGCTTGAGTTAATCCTGCTTTTGAACCTGATAGACCAGCAATCGTTCTATTTAAACTAGAAGTATATAAATCCGGATTTATTTTTACCAATAATTCTCCTTTTTTCACGACTTGCCCTTCTTTTACAGGTAATGAAATAATTTCTCCAGAAACCATTGATGAAATTTTCACTTCGATTTCAGGTTGAATTTTTCCAGTTGCCGATACTGTTTCAACAATTGTTGAAGTATTTACCTGAGCAATTTCTACTTCGGTACCTTTATCCTTATTTCCTATTATTCCAGCTTTTGAAAGCGCTATTAATGCAACTATAAGTAGAACTACTCCACCAACTATATAATAAATTGATTTTTTTGACATAATGTATTTAGTTTTTAATGATAGGAATTCCGAAATAGAATTCTAATATTTTAATTTTAAAAATGTAATCGTATTTGCTTCTCAAAACTTCTGATTGCGCATTCGACAGTAATGTTTGTGATTGATTCAAATCGAAAGAATTCATCAAACCAACATCAAATTTGTCCTTGGCATAATTATAAGAAGCTTGTCTCGATTCCAATGCCACAAGAGCAGATTCATGAGATTTTAATGCTCCTTTTGCATCTGCAAATGCAGTATAAACATTTCTTTGCAAATCTAAATTTTGTTGTTCTAATACAATCTTAGACTTCTCTAAACTTACTTTAGAGCGCTCTACATTATTTCTAGCAGAGAATCCATTAAAAATAGGAATATTCAGTTGTACACCATAAGACTGCCCTTTATTATCACTAAACTGATTAAAGAACGGTGGTGCAGACTGTACTCCGATAACAGCTCCATTGCTATCTCTTAACGCAATATCAGCATATGATATTCTCGTATTAAAATTATAAAAACCTTGTAAAGTAGGTTGAAATTTCCCTTTTGCAATAGCTACATTTTTTTCGGCAATTTCTAGATTAGTTTGAGCAATTTTTAACTCTGTTCTTCCCTCTTTTGCTTTATCGTAAATGGCAGTAGGCTCTTGAGACAATATATTATTTTCATCTTTAGCCATTGTATCATCAACTACATCAAAATTTTCAAAACTATCCAATTGAAGTAATTGCGCTAAACTTAATTTTGAGATCAACAACGAGTTTTCGGCAGCTATGACTTTTTGATTATCCGATGCCAAAGTAGCTTGAATGTCTAATAAGTCACCCCTAGGTATTGTTCCAGCATTTACCAATTCTCTGGAACGAGTTAACTGCTTTCCATTTATACTCAATTGTTCATTTTGCACCTTTAAATTTTCTTTATTAAAGAGCACTTGTAAAAAAGCATTCGCAACATTAAGTGCAATATCTTCTTGCATTTTTGTTAATTGATACTTTGCTACAATTATTGAAAGCCTTGCTTTTCTAAGTGTATTTTGGTTTTGCAGTCCTTTATAAATATCAACACCAACACTAGCACCAGCCGAGGTAAATTGCGTAGTTTTATTTTGCAAAAGCCCCGTAGTAATATCTTGATTCAAACCAATATTCCATGAATGAGAGGCTGAAGCATTAACCGAAGGAAGAAAACTACCCAGTGCTCCTTTTTTATCAATTAAAGCGGACTCACTATCTAATGCTGTTTGTTTTATTGAAATATTATGATCTAATGCATATTTCACACACTCTTCTAGAGTCCATTTTTTAGTTTGTGCACTTGATGACAAACTAAAGGCAAAGAGTAAAACTAAAGGTATCCAACTATTTTTTTTCATATATTTTGAATGGAAGTGTAACAAAGGTACTACACAAATTTAACATTTATCTATAAACTAAAAATCTTTTAATCTGTTTTTTATTCTTTAGAATCTGGGCCTTTTAAACCTTGATTCCAAATTTTTATCTTGTCAGAAGCCGTTATTCCGCTTTTTATTTGAACATAAATCCCATCACTCACACCTAAAACAAGATCCTTTCTAACAAATTTTTGGGAGCTAGTTTCTACTTCAACATAAGGCAATTGTGTTTTTTTATCAAATTGAATTAGCGCTTCTTTTAATGCTAAAACTTTATCTGCTTTTTCTAAAATAATAGAAGCATTAGCACTTAATCCAGCTCGAATAAAGGTGTCATCTCTATTTTCTAAAGAGGCTTTTATTTCAAATTGAATCGCACCATTTTCCGTCACACCCTTTGGTGCTATATATTGCAAAACAGCATCAAATTTTTTATTTTCAATTGCGCCTACAGTAATTTCGATAGGTAACTTTTCTTTTATTTTACCTACTTCTGATTCATCAATTTTACCAACAAAAATCATTCTTCCTACATCAGCAACACTGGCAATTGTCGTCCCTTCATTAAAGTTATTACTCTCAATAACCTGATTCCCCACTTTTACAGGAACGTCAAGTACCATTCCGTTTACAGTAGATCGGATTAAAGTATTAGCATAACCCCCAAGTCCAGATGTAGTTCCTGTTTTAACAATATCTAAGCTTCTTCTAGCTGCGTTATAATTTTGCTTTGCACTATTATACGCTAATTGAGCCGCATCGTAATCATTTGCTGAAATAACCCCTTTATCAAACAATGTTTTTTGTCTTTGATGTAATTTTTCTTGATTATCTAATTCAATTTTAGACGACTGCAATTGATTTTGCGTATTACTTAAATTAGAAACATTAGCAACCACTTTAATTTTAGCAATTAAATCTCCTGCTTTAATGTTTTGCCCGGCTTTAATATAGACAGCTTCAATAATTCCCGAAATATTAGGTTTTATTAAGACCTCTTCATCTGGCACAATATTTCCTGTAGCAATAGTATTTTTAACAATTGTTTTAATTTCCGCTTTATCCGTTTTAAAAACTACGGGAGCTTGTTGATTTTTTGCATATAAATAATATAACGCTCCAAAAAAGACTAAGGCGATAAAAATTAAAATAGTTATGGTTACTCCTTTTTTCATTTGTTTTGATTTATTCGTTTATTTTTTGATTGATAATTTATTCCGTTCGTAATGCATCTACTGGTTTGATATTTATTGCCGTTTGTGCAGGAATATATCCAGCTAACAAACCTGATCCTACTAATATAAATAAGGCAATAAAAACTACAGTCAGGTCAACACTGGGGTTAGCAAACATCATTCCCTCACTAGGCATACTATCTAATACCATATTAATAAGTGCAACAACTCCAGTCGCCATGGCAATACCAAACATCCCTGCAATGATTGTTAAAAAAATAGCTTCTAATAAGATTTGAGATCGAATTGCAGCTGGCGTAGCTCCTAAGGCTCTACGAATTCCTATTTCTTTAGTTCTCTCTTTTACTACGATTAACATGATATTTGAAATCCCTATCACTCCAGATAGCAATACCAAAGTCCCTACGAAATAAGCTATAAATTTTAGAATTAAAAACAATCCTTGGATCTTACTAAACTCTTGGTATAAGTCAAAATTACCAATGGCTCGATCATCATCAGGATGTATTGAATGTCTGGATTTTATAAAGTCTAATATTTGAGGTTTTAAAGTTGTTATCGACGCATTATCATTGGCAGTTAATGCCATCCATCCCACAGTATCCCCATAATTGAAAGCTTGCTGAAAAGTAGAAAATGGTATAAATATATTTTTTTGAGCCGATTCAGCATCTCCATTATTTCTAGATTTTGAATTATAAACACCCACCACCATAAAATTTACGCCATTAACTTTAATATAAGAACCAATAACATCTTCAGTTCTATCATACAATTCACTAATTACACCACGGCCTATAATTGCTACTTTCCGTTTCAATAGAATATCTTGTTGATTGACAAAACGTCCATTAACAATTTCCATTTGCTCTTGTTTAACCAACTCCGGATAATCTCCAAAAATGGTATACGAACCCGTTTTTGTTCCTCGGATAACGTTACTGGCTTCATTGTGCCCACCTAATTGATTTCTTGGAGAAACATATAGAAGATCTGGAAAGTTTTCCTTTAAGGCGACAACATCATTGTTTATAAAATGATACTGCCTTGTTTTTGGAAGCCCTTTATACGGTTTTGAAGTAGTTTGACTCCACATAAACATGGTGTTTGTAGCAATTCCATCAAAACCCTTTTTAACACCATTTTCTAAACCTTTACCCGCAGCTAATAAAATTACTAAGATAAAAATTCCCCAAAAAACACCGAAAGCAGTTAAAACAGTTCGGAAAGTATTTGCCGTTAGCGCCTCTAAAATTTCAATCCATCTATCTCTATCAAACATAATTATTCGTCTCTAAGTGCTACAATCGGTTTAATACTTGCTGCTCTATAAGCTGGAAAAAAACCAGCTAAAGCTCCTGCAAAGACAAGTAAAATTAAAGTAGTTAAAGCCACTCCAAAATTCACTTCAGGATTCAAAAAATAATCACTTTTAACCAGCGGACCTACAAATTCTAGTAATAACAAACTTGATAAAAGCCCTACAAATCCAGAAATAGTAGTTATAAAAATAGATTCATGTAAAATCATTACAACAATAGAGAATGGAGAAGCACCTAGCGCTTTTCTGATTCCAATTTCTTTTGTTCTTTCCTTTACAATAATCATCATAATATTACTTACCCCAACAACACCAGCAATGATGGTACAAATTCCGACCCACCAAAAAAACAATCTGATATATAAATTTAAATCGTAAAATTGCTTAACGTTTTCAATTGTACTATTGATTCCAATACCACTCAAATCATCTGGTGAAACAGTATTTTTACCTTTAAGCATTTGGCTAATCTCTGTAGTAAACTTAACTGACTCTGCTAAAGCCTCTTCGTAAGTATCTTTTTTATGAAGTGTAAAAGCCAAATTACTAATCTTGTCACTACCCACAAAAACCTTTTGTACAGTAGTCAATGGCAAATAAGCTCTAGATTCTTCTCTTTCTCCACCAGGATCCATAAAGACACCAACAACTTTGAACTTTATATTACTTATAGCAATTTCTTCCCCTACTGCTTCTTTATCTTTAAATAAATCCAACCTTAGTTTTTCACCAATTACTGCGACTTTTGTACTATTAATTAAATCATTCGCATTTATAAATCTGCCTTTTATAATAGTAAGTCTCTCTATTGCCTGATGCTCGGGAGTTACTCCTTGATTATCATAGTTCCCCGTTTCTTTACCATAAACAATATTCGCATTCCAAAGTGCATAATTGGAACTCTCTTTGTCTATTTGTTTATCAAATTTTTGCGTTGACAACTCATAATCACTATTATGCAGCTGAATCTGCCTTCCTGGATTCAATCCTTTATACTCTTTTGTGGTGGTTCCGGCCCAAATCCAAATAACCCCATCTGCATCGTTTTCAAACTGTTTAGATATCCCGTTTTCAAGCCCCTTACCCACGCCCAGAAGTATCACTAAAATAAAAATACCAGAAGCCACAGAAATACCCGTGAGAAATGTTCTCAGTTTATTCTTAGCAATAGCTTCAAATATTTCCTGCCAGCGTTCTGTATTAAACATAAGCAGCTGCTCTAACTTGTTCTACCATTTTATCATCAATGATTAATCCGTCTTTTAAAACAACATTTCTTTTACACATAGCTGCAATATCCGGCTCATGAGTAACAATTAATATCGTTTTCCCTTCATCATTAATACCTTGAATTAATTCCATTACCTCATATGAAGTTTTAGTATCCAAAGCCCCTGTAGGTTCATCGGCCAATAATACTTTTGGGTTTGATGCCAATGCTCTAGCGATAGCCACACGTTGTTTTTGTCCTCCAGAAAGTTCCGAAGGTAAATGATGTGAATGCGTACCCAATCCCACTTTTTCAAGGTATCGCATCGCAATTTCGTATCTTTCTTTTCTCTTTACACCTTGATAATACAAAGGCATAGCCACATTATCTAATGCACTTTTATAATTAATCAGGTTAAAAGATTGAAAAACAAAACCTAAAAATTGATTGCGGTATCTTGAAGCGATAGTCTCATTTAATTTTTTGATTGGAACTTTATCTAATATATAATTTCCCGAATCCGCTTCATCTAAAATCCCAAGAATATTTAGTAAAGTCGATTTTCCAGAACCAGAAGAACCCATTATAGCAACTAGTTCCCCTTCTTTAATATTAAAATTAATGCCTTTTAAGACATGTAATTCGGAGCTTCCCATTTTGTAGGATTTATGTAAATCTTTAATTTCTATCATAATATTTATATTTTATAATAATAGTTTATTCGAATAATAAAACCATTATCAACCCTAAAGCTGAATCGCCACCTAACATCTTAATGCATAAGACTTAATTATAATATAATTGTTACAGTTTCATTAGAAAATATATTTCTTTTATTAATTTTACAGCTTCAAAACATAACAAAATGCTGAAATACATTGCGAGTCTTGCCCTATTTTGCTCTTTTCTATTGAGCTGCTCCACTTCACAAAAAATTGACACATTAAGACCCGCCCCTGATGATGCAAGTCCGATAGTCTATGAAAATGTTCCTTCCTTTATCAACTTACCCATCAGCGTTAAACTGAAAGATATCGAGAACAAAACCAACTCACTGTTGAATGGATTAATCTATGAAGACACAAACATAGAAGATGATGATATTGAGATAAAAATTTGGAAATTGGCTCCTATTACTATCCAAAATGAGAATGCAGTTTCTGGTGAAAAAATAAAAACCATTTTACCTCTAAAAGCTATAATTAAATATAGAATAGGAACAAAAACAATGGGGGTTGAACTGTATAATACACGAGAATTTAATTTAAATGGCGTACTTACTTTGAACAGTGATGTGGCATTAAATAATTGGAAATTAAAAACAAAGACTCAATTAAAATCACTCGATTGGAATGAAAGTCCTACAATGACCGTTTTCGGGAAAAATGTTCCAGTCACGTATCTAATCAACCCTGCAATCCAAATTTTTAAATCGAAAATTGAAAGAAAAATCGACGAAGCAATTGAAAAATCAATGGACTTTAAACCTAATGTGTTGACTGCATTAGAGAAAATTTGCACCCCTTTTCAGATGAATGAAGCATACGAAAGTTGGCTTAGGATTGTCCCAGTTGAAATATACACTACCGCAGCTAAATTAAAAGATGATACTTTTTTATTGCAAATGGGTATGAAATGCAATATGGAGACATTAATCGGACTAGAACCCGAATCTAAATTTGATGCCAATAAAATCACATTAAAACCTGTTTTGAAAATTCCCAATCAAATTACAGCAAATATTGTAGCGGTATCCACCTATCAAGATGCATCAAAGATAATACGTAAAAATTTTATAGGTCAAGATTTTGGATCTGGATCTAAGAAAGTCAAAATTCAAGACGTATCTATTTGGCATAAAAATGGAAAAATGGTTATAGCACTGGAATTAATTGGTTCTGTAAATGGAACAATTTATTTAGCTGGATTTCCACAGTATGATGATAAAACAAAAGAAATCTATTTTGACAAATTAGACTATGTTTTAGACACCAAAAACAAATTAATGAGAACTGCTAATTGGCTAGCACAAGGAATAGTTTTAAGAAAAATTCAAGAAAACTGTCGTTATTCCATTCAACCTAATTTAGAAGAAGGAAAGAGAACCATGACAACTTACCTTAAAAATTATTCTCCAATGTCAGGTGTATTTGTAAACGGTAAAATGGATGACATTCAATTTCAAAAAATCGAATTAACAAAAAATGCCATTATTGCTTTTATTAAAGTAAATGGTGAAATAAATATTTCAGTAGATGGTTTAAAATAACTAGTTGAATTAATCCAATTTTTTCTTTTTTCTCATTCTATAAATAGCATACCCTAGAAGAGCCACTAATAAATAGGGTATAACCATTAAATATACAATTCCATCATTTACAGCTTGAGCTTGTGCCTTATTTCCTTCACCCCCTAATGCTGCTCTACACATGGCACATTGTGCACTTGACGATACAGAATAGATAAAAAAGAAAACAAGAAATAAATATTGATTTTTTTTATTTTTAAACATAATACGGAGAGATCATTAAATAAACTATAACACCAGTAACGGCTACATACAACCAAATAGGAAAAGTGATTTTAGCAATTTTTTTATGTTTATCAAAAATTTGAGCTAAAGCACGAACATAAGTAACTAATACTAACGGAATAATAATTACTGAAAGAATGATATGAGAGGTTAGAATAAAATAATAAACATACTTAATTACACCTTCACCTCCAAATTTTGTAGAATCAGAAGTCATATGATAGGCAACGTACATTGCTAGAAAAGCAATAGAACAGCCTACTGCTCCTTTCATTAAGTTCTCATGCAATTTCCTGTTTCCGTTTTTTATAGCTAAAACAGCCGAAACAAGCAAGACAGCAGTAATACCATTAATTGTTGCGTAAATAGGTGGCAAAAAAGTAAGAGGCTCAACATCAAAACCCATCTTACGCAAATTAACACTAAAAAGCAAAACGACCACTAAAGGAATTGCAACTGACAACAGCACAATCCATTTATTATATTTATTTTCTAAATTTTGTTCACTCTCCTTCATATTCCTTTATTCTTCTAATAAAACATTAATATCTTGTTGAATATCTTTAACTCCTTTTTTGTCAAGACCATCATAATATAAGATTGGATTTCCAAAATCATCTCTTCTGCAACGTATATTACCGTCTTTATCTATTAAAGCAAATAATCCTGAATGTTCAAATCCTCCAGCAACATTACTATTGGCTGCAGCATAAAGGTTAAATCCTTTATTAGCCAAACTATATATGTATTCACGATCACCAGTTAAAAAATTCCAATTAGAGGATTTCACACCTAATAACTCCGCATGATCCTTTAAAACTTTTGCAGTATCGTGATTTGGATCAATTGTAATTGAAGCAATACCAAAATTAGGGTTTCCAAAAAATTTCTTTTCAATAAGCAACATACTTTGATTCATTTTCGGGCAAATTGAAGGACATGTAGTAAAGAAAAACTCTAAAACGTATACTTTCCCTTTATAGCTATCATTAGTAATCTTTTCATTATTTTGATTAACCAATTCAAACTTAGGAGCAGGACCAATTTTCACTAATTTACCCTCTTTATTAGATACAGTTTTAACCAGATCTAAACGATCTGCCTTTACAACTTCCCCATTTTGTATTCTATCAATAATTTTAGGAACAGCATAAATCCCAAAGATTAAAATAACAAATGAAATACCGATATATGATTTATTTTTAAACATATTACTCTTTTAATAGTTGTTTAGTAGCATTATGATTTTTTTTAAGAGCAGCACGATACTCATATAAAATTACTTTAAAATCATCTAACATTTCATTACTCAAGTCTGCAGGGTGAAAAGTATTATAGCCTTCTTTATATTCTTTCTTCTTCTTTCTTCCTCTAAGATTTCTTTCTTTATCAATAATATAAACAAGTGGAGTTCCTGAATTTTTATCAAGGGTTCCTACTAAATTAAGTTGTTTATAATATCCATTAATTTCTTGGGGAGTAGTAAAAACAAAATGCCATTGTGAAACATCTGTAAATTCATCAAGTGCATCTAAAATACTTTTGATATCGTTTTCAGCACCAAGTGGACAAATCATTACAAATTGCAAATCTTTGAATGTATGATAACGCTGGTAAATTTTTTCATTTAGATTAAATAGATTACCTCTGTTTTTTAAAACATCACTTCCAGAAAAACCCAAAATAGTTATTTTATTATCTAAAGTAACTTTTTCATTATTTAAAGACTCCCAATTTCCAAGGTCAGCAACTTTTGGGGTAATAACAGGTAATTTTGTAAAACTATTTATACCTGAAGCAAAAAACAAATAAGCAACGATAGGTAAAATAAAAAGAATAAAAAGAACAATATTTTTTTTCATTACTGGATAAAAATTAAAGTACAAAAATAAAAAAAGGCACGCAATGCGTACCCTTTTTTTGAATTAATATATTGTTAAAAATTCCATTTAATGGTCGAATCTTTAAAAACCCCATAAATATAATGCCCTTCAGTCAAAAGAATGAAAAGTAAATATAAAATTAAGAAAATAACAGGCAAAACAACCGCCCATCTTAGACTACTTTTTTCACCTTCCATGTGCATAAATGCCCATACAATATAATAAGCTTTAAAAACAGTCAAAATATAAAATATCCAATTCAGCAAATTCATGCCAAGAAAATGGTTAAGGTGTAAAAATTCTGGTTTTATAATCCCAAGAAAAACCTCAACAGTTGTTACAAGAGATAATAATCCGAAAACAAACCAAATTCTCTTTGTATTAGAAACGTGTTCGTGTGACATAATAATAATCTTTAAAAATTAAACTAGATAGAATACTGTAAATACAAATACCCAAACTAAATCGACAAAGTGCCAGTATAAACCAACTTTCTCAACCATTTCGTAACTCTTTCTTTTCTCGTATGTTCCAAGAAGTACATTAAAAAATATAATGATATTTATAATTATACCTGAGAATACGTGAAAACCGTGAAATCCTGTTATAAAGAAAAAGAAATCAGCAAACAGCTTACTACCGTATTCGTTTCTTGTCAAGTTTGCACCTTCAACAACATACGTTGCTTGAGCCAACCTCAACTCAGACTCTTGTCTAGTAAGAATCGTTTTGTGTTTAATCTTTGTTAATTCATGATTAATTTTAGGATCTTTAGCAATTGCCTCGTCCCCTTCATAAATAACTTCTGTTCTGATTAATAAATCTGGATGTGCCTTAAAACCTGCCTGAACTTCAGCAACAGAATAAGATGGCAAAGCTGGCTCACTAATAAACCAATCTCCTTTATTACCAGTTAATCGTTCTCTACCTTCATTCAAAGTTGCGGCGAAATCAGCTAAAGCAACACGATGCCCTTCTTTATCGACAAACTGAAGTAAACTACCACCTTTTGTTTCAATTGCACCATACTCCCCTTTTATGAAATTTTTCCATTCCCAAGCTTGTGACCCTACGAAGATCATACCACCGATAATGGTTAAAAACATATAAACAACAACTTTGTTTTTTTTCATTTGATGACCTGCATCAACGGCTAATACCATTGTCACAGATGAGAAAATTAAAATAAAAGTCATTAATGCCACATAATACATCGGTGCAGATACACCATGCATAAATGGGAAGTGAGTAAACACTTCATCGGCCAATGGCCATGTCTCAATAAATTTAAATCGAGAAAAACCGTAAGCTGCTAAAAATCCAGAGAACGTTAAGGCATCTGACACGATAAAAAACCACATCATTAATTTACCATAACTTGCTCCCATTGGCTCATTGCCGCCTCCCCAAGTTTTTTCTTCACTATTTGCAGTAGTAACTGTCGCTTCCATAAAAGTTATTCGTTAAAAAGTTCCCAAATTTACGTTTTTTTCTTATTTAAAGAAATATAAAAATACAAATAAATAAAGCCATAGGAAATCAAGAAAGTGCCAGTACATTGCACCTAGTTCTATTCCAAGAGTTTGAGTCGAATTGTATTTTTGTTTAAAATGATTATAAATTATAATAAGGAGAGAAATTAGCCCTCCAGCAAGATGAATTAAGTGCACAACGGTAACAATATATAAAAATGTTGTTGTTATTGAACTCTCACTTCCTGTAAAATAATACCCGTTTTCTACTATTTGTCCAAAGCCGACAAATTGTAAAACAACAAATAAAATCCCCAGCGCTAAAGTAGCTAAAAGAAATGTAGTAGTCGCACTTTTATTGTCTTTTTGAATCGCTTTTTTTGCTAAATGGAATGTAACACTACAACCAATAATAACAATCGTACTATAATAGAATGCTGTAGGCAATTGAAAATCCTTCAACCAGTCCACTCTCGATTTACTTACCACAAAAGCACTTGTAAGCCCTGCAAACATCATAGTCATACTAACCATCGCAAACAACAAGATCAGCTTATAGGATCTTGCGGTTCTTAATCTATGTTCATTCGTTGTCATTGTAACTTCCATAACTATCTTAAAAATTTATCAAATATATAAACTAACTGCAACAACGTAATATACGAAACACTTACTAACATAAGAGTTCTTGCTGCTTTTGCACTTCTTAACTTGTACAATTGGACTGAATAATACAACATCCATATTCCCAATAAAAAAACCAAAATTGCCGCAACTGGCGTTAAAAATAATTTTCCCGTATAACCTAATGCTGGCAATAAAGAAGCTATAATCAACCAGATGGTATATAAAATAACCTGTAAAGCCGTACCCTTATCTTTTTTTCCAGTAGGAAGCATAAAAAAACCTGCCTTCTCATAATCTTCATACAAAAACCAACCTATTGCCCAAAAATGAGGAAACTGCCAAAAAAACTGTATTAAAAACAAAGTTCCCGCTTCAATTCCAAAATTTCCAGTTGCCGCAACCCAACCCAACATAAATGGGATAGCTCCGGGAAACGCCCCTACAAAAACTGACAACGATGTCATCGTTTTCAAAGGAGTATACACACTAGTATATAAAAATATTGAAATCGCCCCAAACATGGCCGACTTCGGATTAATAGCGTAAAGCAATGAAATTCCAACGATTGTTAGCAAACTAGCTACAATCAAAGCAGTATTTGGAGACATTCTACCTGCTGGGACAGGACGATTTTTAGTTCGATCCATCAATGCATCCAAATCTTTTTCAATAACTTGATTAAAAGCATTTGAAGCACCTACCATACAATACCCACCAATGATAAGCATTATTAACACAGACCACTCAAAAGGATTTGCATCATCTATCCCTAAAAAATATCCAGCAATAGAAGAAAACAATACACTAATAGCAAGTCCAGCTTTAGTAATTTCTTTAAAATCTAAAAAAATCCTCTTTAGAGAAAATGTATTTGTTGTAGTATTCAATCCGGTATCCATTAGGTTTTTATAAAACTGGTGCAAAGGTACAAATTAGATGTAGAAATAAGAATGAAGAATTTAGATTTTTTAAAACTAATATTCATAACGTAATTATTACCTGTTTTTTTACAATCAAAAGACAACTATTAATTCACTTATAATTAAACCCGTTGCGAATCTCGATTAAATACTAATAATCAAAATACCAATTAAAGACATCAGCTCTTAAACCTATCGTAAACCAATTAGTACTTTGGGTAAACGCAGTTTTTGTATTTTGTGTAGGATCAAAACTTCTATAAATATAACTTCCAAAAAGTTTTAAATTGGTAGTCGGATTGATCAAATACCCTCCTTGAATATCTGCAATAAAAACTGCCGTTTTGTTTCCTTGACCTACTTTTACTCCGCTATCAAATGGACGATTCTCATCATAATCCTTATAAATATTTCCGCCATAATTAAAACTATCAGTACTTGTATCAAAATCCAAACCTCGGGTACCCGCAGTAATTTTTGCATCAGCAAAATACCTTCCTTTATGATAACGAGCAATTGCTATAAACTCTTTAAAATTACCTCCCCACTGATGCCCAATACTTTGATTATTATGGCCGTAGTTAGTTATCGGTTCACTATGAGAGTACACATAAGGACGAACATGATTGTATTCTAATTGCAACAATAAATTATCAACCTTAAATGCATTGTAATATTTAACTCCTAGCTGATAACCATATTTGTTTTTCCAACTATTATCCCCCCTTTTAATATCACCAAGTGAAAATTCATCCAAAAGGAACTGACCATAAAAATTGATTTGATTACTCCATTTGTATTTATAACTAAAACCCAAAAGTGCGTTTCCAGTTCTTGCTGAAGAAGCAAACTCAACAGATCTATAAAAAATAATTGGGTTTACAAAACTAACATCAAAACCTCTATTATTGGTATTAGTCCAAATTACTGATTCAAAAAGACCAATATTTAATCTATTCGAAACATTCCAACTTAAATAATGATTGGCCATAAACTTGGTAGCATACGTTCTTTCTAGAGTAACTTCGGGACGAACGTCTTTTAACCACATATAGGTATTCGTGTACTTAATTTTCCAAAACTTAGTATTTATTTTAAAATAAGGGTAAGGACTGGCACCATCACTTTCCAAAAGTGAACGATACCCATCACCAATAAAATTTCTGCCATAGCCCAATTGCAAGTCAATATTTTTATTTGGAGCAAATGTAATATTGGCTTCAGCCAAAGGGAAATCATATGAATTTGTTTTGAAGTCTTTAGCTATTCCTATTCCAGGTATAATAGCAGGATTCCCTCCTGCAGGCGCAATAGATTCAGCATATTGATTAAAATAATCAGCAAATCGTCCTTGGCTTTCAAAAACAGTAGTTGTGAAATTAAGTTGTTTCCCAATTCCTCCTCTAAAATTAAGTGCTCGTGTATTAACGTAGGTATAGGAAACATCACTATGTGTTGCTTTTCCAACTTGTAAATCTAATATTGGATTTAATGTAAGCCAATACCCATCACCTTGAATTTCGACAGCATTTTCATTCCATAATTTTTTTGCCCACCAATTTGAAGCTTTTATTTTAAGTTTTTCATTTGCTTCTTTAAGATTGTAATATTTAGAAACTTCTTGATAAGTATATGGTTTAGAAGCAGTGTGATTATTACTTCCTACTTGATTCATTGCACCATCAAACTGAGCATAATAACTATGAGAGAAAGGTATATTTAGATGGCTTTCGAATTCAGGATTGTGGTATTTTTTATAAACGATACTATCCAATTCAGTAAGTTGTTTTGTCTTATTTGGAACAACTTCTGCTCTAGCCAATGCTTCTGATGCGATTGTTTCCTGGCTTTTCAACGGAATTGAAATCGCAATATTATATCTAGAATAGACCGCCTTACCATTGTAAGTAGAAGGACTAATTTTAGGAAACTTACTAAAAACTCTTTTGGTTTCCTGAATTAACTCTTCATCTACTGCATTAACATAAATTACTTTAAAAATACCATTACTGTCTACTTCAAAAAGCACTTTTATATTCCCTCGGAAATTATTTTTCATTAAAGTTTCTGGCACAACAAAATTTTGAAAAACAAAATCTTGAACTTCACTATAAAAACAACTTTCTAACGCTACAGATTCTAAATTTTGACATTTAGGAAAAACGGGGAACCGTTCTGTAGACAATTTGGCTTGCAAATTATTAGTATCTTCAACTTGAGAATACGTAAAAAAAGATATAAATGATATAAATAAAGTTAAGAAACTTTTTCTCATATTAATTTTGATTGTGAATTTAGTATTCTAGTTGTGTTCCTGCACCATTTGCAATTATTTTCGCTCCAGAGGTACCTATTCGCTTTACACCTAATTGAATCATTGCAACAGCCTCCTCATACGTTCGGACTCCTCCAGCCGCTTTAACTGGAAGCGGAAACGCATTTTCAAGCATCATGGTAATTGTTGAAATTGTAGCCCCGTTCGGAAGATTACCTTGGGTTATAAAAAAACCAGTTGAAGATTTAACAAAAACCGAATTATAAAAAATTTCTTTGAAATTAGAAACAACTACATTTTTTATTAAAGCTGTTAATTGAACGACCTGCTTATCATCAAGGGCAGCCACTTCAATTATCCACTTTACTACTTTTCCCTTTTCCAGACCAAGTTTTGTACACTCTAAAACTTCCTCTTTAACTAAGTCGCTATCGCCCGCAATAAATGCGTTATAATTACAAACAAAGTCTAAATCATCCGCACCATCTTGTATTGCCAGATTAGCTTCAACAAGCTTGTCCTCCACATTTGAATTCCCATCTGGAAAATCGATTACTGTTCCTACTCCTACTTTAGAATTGGCTGTAGTTATCATTTCTTTTGCAATAGCAACCATATTAGGCCGAATCATAATGAGTTTAAAATTCTCATCAATAGCTTCCTGAATAAACTTCTTAACTATAACACTATTCTGGTCTTCATCAAGTCCCGCTTGAATCGCCGTTTTTAAATAGGTAGAATCTAAATATTGTCTAATGTTCATGTTATATCTATTCCATTATAAATGATAGGTTACAAAAATACATTTTATATTCAAAAGAGTTAATTATATGTAATTACTTTTTAAATTTTTACTATAAAAAAATCCCACCAAAGTGGGATTTAAATTGAATTATATACTGTTTATTTCTTGTTTTTAAAATATAGAATCATAACAACGATTGCTAAACTCGCTCCCGTTATATTGGCCAAAACATCAAAAACATCAGCAGTTCGGGTAGTGGTCAATACTTCTTGTAATATTTCAATTGTAATTCCAAAAAAAACAGATAAACCAAATGAATAAAAAAAAGGCTTATAATTATTTGGACTTTGCATTTTTACTTTGAAGAACAAAACCCAAAGAGTAGTAAACACAAAATGAAAAAAGATATGAATCAATTTATCAAGATATAAAATACTTACTTCTGGAATATTACTTGACGGTGTTAAACAAAGAAAAGTAACTATTATAGTCCAAAAAACTGCAATCCAAAAATACAATTGTTTATGCACCGATCAATTCTTTGTAAGCTTCACTAGATAGTAACGAATCAAAATCCGCAACATCAGAAACTTTTATTTTTATCATCCACCCCGCTCCGTAAGGATCTGAATTTACAGTTTCTGGAGTACTTTCTAAAGCATCATTGAATTCAATAATTTCTCCAGCTAATGGAAGAAATAAATCAGAAACTGTTTTTACCGCTTCAACAGTTCCAAAAACCTCATCTTTTTCAAGAGTTTGATCTAACGTTTCTACTTCAACATAAACAATATCTCCTAATTCTTTTTGAGCAAAATGAGTAATCCCTACTGTTGCAACATCCCCTTGTAAACTAACCCATTCGTGATCTTTAGTGTACTTTAAATTTGATGGTATATTCATATAAATACTAATTGATAATTGATAATTGATTTTTTGTACGGCAAATGTAACAATCTTCTAATGAAAATTGGTTTAGATTTTAAAAAATTAATTCCCAAAATTATAACGAAGTGTAAACCCCGAACGGATATTTGTTAATGGAAATGAAGTCGATATTACAGCTTTAGAAAAAGAATGATCGTAATAAAATATGGCGGTAAGATTCTTACTGAAAGAGTAATCAGCAGTTAATTTTAATGACCAAATATTTTGACCTCCCGCCAATTGATTATTATCGTAGTCCAAATAACGTACAATTGTTTGATTATTTCGATAAGAAAAATCAGCTTTCATATTAATATCTCCTTTTATAATGCCTGATGGATTATCAGCCAGTCTAGAAGAAAAGATAACATCTTTAAATCGATATCCTAGCCCAACAACATATTCAATTCCTTTTACCTCGGTCAATAAATTATTATCAAAACTCATCGATAATGCTCTATCTTTTTTAATTTCAGTAAGAATTTTTAATGAGCTTTTCAATTCAAAATCCATTCTAATCAGCGGACTAAATTGCTCCACTAAGTTAATATTTGACATGATTGTTTTATTCAAAAAATTACCACTTGCATCAACTCCATTCTTGTCATTATCATAATCAAAATTAGATCGGTATTGATTAATGGTATAAGAAGCTCTATAATTATGCTGCAACGAGAATCGTTTAAAATTCCTTTTAAACAAATCATAACGCATTAATCCATTGTATTTTACAGCCCAGTTTGGTATTGGAAAACTTCTAAAAATCCCTAAGGAAACATTTGAGGCACTACTGCCAGAATAGGCAGCTAAAAAAGCTGGCAATAAAACTGCTTGATTATTTTTACCATACCCTAACGGATATCCATCTTCATCCAAATTAGCTGGGTTAGTAACATCAATACCACGTTGTGATGCCAATCGATTAGCAACTATTAATCTATTGCTTCTAAAGTCATCAAATGCCACTGAGGAAACTTCATTGCTTGCCGAAAAAGACGTTTTAATCAAAACCGTTGATATTGAAAAAAGTCCGTATGTATAAGGAGATCTCGAATTATATTCTCCATTAGTCACATCGTATTGTTCTGAATAATTTTCAGAATACGATCTGTCTGCATTTAAATCAATTTTTAAATCGGGGAACAAATCTACATTCGCAGTTGACTTAAACATCTTATTACTTACCTGTGAAAAGTTTTGATTAAAATCCTGATAATTGGTCAACCAACCATTTTTAGCAGCTTCATAACGAACATCATCTTGACTACCAAATATAAACCCTAAAGTAGGTCTTGAAGACCCAAAGAAACCTACACTTGGAGTATAACCCGGTAAAACTGTACCGCTGTTCTCCGTATAATTTACCTGAATATTTTTTACACTCGTTAAAACACCCATAAGTCCATCTACAAATTCATTGTTTTGAACAACTGGTTTTGCTGTATTATTCACTACCTTTTCTCCTGGTTTAGGAGCTGAAGCTTTGGGTTTACTTGTTACTTTAGCATTATTTTTTGTTAACCCTAAATACTTATAAAGCATATCCATATTAAAAGTTGCATTCAAAGTATTCGAACGCGCATTTTGAACCGTATTTCCTAAATTATAATCTACTCCTCCTATTTCTATTTGTGACAATGCATTTGACGAACGTTGCCAGCTATAGTCTCCTGTATAGGAATAATTTGCTTTCACAAAACTAAATAAAGGAATCTTATTGATTGGAATTTCATAATTCAAAACCAACTGTTGCATGTGTTGGTTAGGCGTTCCTATGTTCCAGTAGCTATCCCAAATCGTAAAACTGTCAATAGGTTCATTATCCTGATTTAAATAATTTTTTACAATATTATTAGATGACGCTGTATAACTTAGTTTTAAAGATTTTGTAAGGTTATAATTAAATCCATACTGATAATTAAAGGAGAAATTTCTCCTATACAAAGGATCCAAACCTATTCCCTCAACATCAACTTGACGAAATTGTTGACGATTGTATTGTCTAATTATATTAGTATTAAAAGAAACATTAGAAGGCAAATAATTAAAATTGAAATCACTAAGCAACTTCCAATAACTGCTTTTTTTCATGAATTCCGTTTTCTTGAATGGTTCAACAGGTTTTGGCTGAAAACTATAAGCATAATCCACTGACGTATTTACCTGTTGATCAATATAATCTTCAATTTCAAAATCATGTCGTTCTACCTTATTGTATGACTGAGAAAAAGTAAAATTCTCTGGATCATAAACATGCTGTTTTTGCTCAGGACTTCTTTGTTTTCTAACACCAATAAAATTAATACTTGTTCGTTTTGTATAATCTATAGCCCTATTAGTAATATTATTTCTATCCGCAGTATCGCTTGTATTGTCCAGCAACTGTTTTAGTTTGATATCTTGATTAAAAGGATCATATTCTGGTGTGATTGTCTCTTCTCCAACGGCATAATTAAATGGTAAATTTATCCCCCATTTAACTGGCAGTAATTTCCCTAAATTAAGATTAGTGACAATATTATATTGTTCAATATCTTCCCGACTTCTCTCATTTGGCCCTTGCTCCAAAGCTCCGAAACCAATAGTGCTTTTTTTACCTGTTGCGGAAATAGTTGCAAAATCGGCAAGGTTTGTATCAACATTTAAAACTGCCGCCATACCGCCTTGATTATCCATATCAGCCAAGCGAAGTTCATTGAACCAAACTTCTCCTTTTATATCTTGGTGTGTTTCATTGCTTTTCACACCAACCATAAGTGTACGAACCAATCCAAAATTAGGATTTCCTTTTATCCCCAATCTCAACTTATTTGTTTTATTGGCCAGACTTGGGTTTAACTCATCTTCATTTTGATAATAGATTCCATCCAATGGTAGAGTACTCAAATCGATACTCATTGCCTGAATTTTAAGCTGAGTTAACAAGGCTAGCGTTAAATCAATATTATTATCTTCTGGCCAAACCTCTTCTGCGCTCAATGCGGAACAATTAGAACCTGAAGTAGAAGAAGGAGTCGTTACTTTCAAAGGAATTTCTATTTGATAGAAGTTCTGTGTAAAATCATTTCCAAAACGAATAAATCCAATCATTTGATCGTCTCTAAGTACTGTTTGATTTGGCAATGATTCTGCATGCAAAAACATTTTTAATTTTTTGAACTGCCTCATATCGATGCTAACATTCTTAAAAACGGCTCTTGAATCTTCCGGCTCAAGACCGTTCCCAGAAACTCTAAGTGACAGCGACTGTTCATTTTGATTTATAATCGTATTATTATTATACAATTGTTCTCGTTGCACTCCAGGAGGGATAATATAATTAACTGGGCATCTGTCATTATTTTCTTGAACATTCACTGCTAACACATCTAAATCAGTTCCATCATCAGCTACGTTTGTATCATTAAAATCCAATGTATTCGTATATCTTCTCCATTCTCCTCTGACCAAATCTAGAGCACCAAAACGAACAGTTACGTCTTGATTAAAACCAGTCATAAACATTCTCATAAAACGAATGGATCTAAAATCTGAAATATTTCCTATTGTATTTTCTGGCTGAGAAACAGGGATTTTAAATTGTAACCATCTTGCATCAGTAACTTCACCATTTGCTAATGTTACTTGCGTATTTTTCACATCAGTAATATAGTTTTGACCAACATTCATATTCGGTTGAATATCCACACTATATTCATAATAAGCATTAATGGTATTCATTGTATTATCTCTATTAATATCTTCAACATCTGGAACTGTTGATGAACCTCTATTGGGATCACTTACACTTACAGCTGAGTTTCCATCAACACCATTATAGTTCTTATATCGCTCTTTTACACTACCTGTAGTGTTTAAGTAATAGGTATAATCATCAGCTGCTGGATCAGACTCTGAAGCAAAATTAGTATAGACAGTCCCTTCATTCGCATTAGACAATCCATCTAAACCTATATCTTGATTCTTTCTATTATCCGCATTAGTATCAAAAGCATAAATCAAAGATTGTGACGCAGGAACATCTCCCCAAATAGGTTTTGGATTTACTAATATTTGATCTGGCCCTAGTCCATTTTCATATTGTTTGCGCCCATCTTTCAAAACATCTTCTGATATCTCCCCTAAATTGAAATATATTTTTCCAGTATTATCATTTGGAACCTGGCCTTTACCAACGTAGGGATCCATTACCCAAAACTGAATATATTCCACATTTCCTTGTTCAAAATTTGTTGAATTTATAGCTCTCATAATTCCACCATAATTAGTTCCGGGGCTTGCAGAAAAACTCGAACTGTTATTATAAGGACCTCTATCAGAAGGATAATAACTTAAGTCCAAAGTATTAACAACTTGCGATTGTCCTTGAGCAATATCAGTTAATGGGTATAATTCTTCACTATAAATTCTTCTTGTAGTATTCAATGACAAATCATCATTTGAAATTCCAGATGGTTTTTGCGTATAAAAAACGGGATCAATAGTATACCAAGCTAGCTTCGCTCTTTTAAACCCATAACTTAAATCATTAGCGTTAGCGTTAAAATCATAGGCACTTCTTGTATTTCTATCTGGTGTAGAAGATAAACTCCAGGCATAAGCAGAACGCATATCAATTGTAGATTGAGATCCCTCAAAGTCATCTACATAAATTGTTGACTCTCCTTGAAACTGATCTGCTTTTGGTGTGTCTGGTTTCAAAAAAGCGATTTCTCCACGTACCGAAAGATTTGAAGGCACATCGGTATCAATATTAGGGAGTTTATTCACTAATCGAGTAAAGAAAGGAACCTCAGTAGAATAATTAGTATTAAAACCAAAAATAGTATTGTTTACCGATTCTTGACCAAAACTTGATTTTTGAGTAAAGGGTTTTTCAGTCATTTTTAAAAATGTAGCTCCAACCAAAAACTTATCCGAAATTTTATGTTCTACATTTACCCCCATAAACCTTCTGGTTTGCTGACCAAAAACAGAATTATTTTCCAGAGAAACATTAATAGGCGTATTTGATGCTTGAAGAGATGGATCCAAAATTTGAACCCTACCCAATTGATAATTTACACTATAATCAATTCCTTCAACTAAAACTCGTCCTCCAGCAGTCACTACAACGGAACCTTGAGGAACATTGAACGCTCCAATAGGAATTCCATCACCTCCTGATGATTTATATTTACCTCTTAAAAGAAATTTATTCTTGTCACTATCTTGCAATGCTCCAGATTGGGTGTTGCGATACATATTACGAAACACATATTTCTTTTGATTTGCATTATAAGTATTAGCATCGTTATAGTTTTCTCCTGAACCTGTGTTTGACAATTTGGAAAACAATAATTCACCAAATGGCTCTTTGGTAGTAAATATTATTCTTCCATTTTGGGAATCAATAGTGATGCCTTGCATAAAATCAAAAAAACCATCCCCTCCAGTTTGTGGATCATTATTATAATTTAATTTATCTAAATTAAATACTTTCAATAAAGGAGTTTCAGCAACTTTATTATCAGGTGATGGACTTGCAGGAAAAGGACTTCCCGACACTTCAGTAATGTAATTTAATGGAGACGGATCAGTATATAGTATATTAAACCTAAAATCCTCTTGTTTCACTTGATAAGCTCCTGGTATTTGATAAATGTTTTTCATCATCAAGTTCCAAACTGGATTTTTGACATTTGTTAAATTACTTTTCAACATTTTCAAAATTAAACTTTGAGTGATAATTGCTTGGGAAGAATTAGTCCCCGTTACAACAGTTGCATCGATACCATCACTACCAAATTCACCTACCTGATACACTTTATCACCTATTGTATATTGATAAGCAACGGCTAGCACCTCATCATTTGCTAATCGTTGTTGCAACGATATATATCCTAATTGAGCATTATAGGTATATTCATTTGAAGTTAATTTTCGAGCATTTTCTAATTTAGAATAATCTTGACCTTCGCTAACAGTGACATTAAATCCAGAATTAGAAGTAACTATTTCCCTAATATTACTATTTAACAAACCTGAACCAGTTAAAATTTGTGCTGGATCATAATCGTTATTAGAGTTGTCTGTGGGCGAATTTATTGGATTATTAAATATTCCTGTTGAAGGATCAAGCACTACCACTTCATTATCTGCCAAGCCCGATAATTGCGATTCTCCTAAATCTTGAAGCGCAATAATATTTCGTAAGTTATTTGAATTAGTACTAACACGAGTTTGTTTATTAGTAACCCAAATTTCAAGTCTTGTAATTTGAACCCTACTATCAATAAAAGGGTAGTTTTTTAACGAAGCATCGTATTTATTTCTAAAATATTGTGACAAGAAAAAATGCCTGTCATTATCGTAATCAAGTGCATACATATCAAAGTCCTGAATTACTCCACCACCTTCTGCAACTACACTTTTTGTTTTTGATTTTTGTTCTGAAAAGACTCCTGTAACTGTAGTTTTTCCAAATTGCAATTGGGCTTTTACACCAAATAAGCTTTGCGCTCCCCTAATTAATGAGCTATTCAAAGGCATACTTACATTTCCAACTTCAATTTTTTGAATAATATCATCTTCTGAAGGAGCATATTCTAATTTAATTAAATTTTGAAATGCGAAAGTAGACTGCGTATCATAATTTGCATTAACATTCAACCTTGTACCTACTTTCCCCATTAAGCTCATGCTTATCCTTTGATTAAAATCAAAAGACAAATTAGATCTATTTCTTGGAGAGAAAGAAGGATTATCTTGTTTGGTATATCGAGCACCCAAATCCATTTCAACGGAACCTGTAGGCTTAACATCAATTGTATTACTACCAAAAATAGTTTCAAAAAGACCCGAATTCACATAATATTTAGGTAATAAATCTTTTTTCGCAGCCTCACTTCCTTCTTTTTTACCATCGATAGCATCCGTTTTTTTCTTGAAATAATCTCTCATAGATTCTTTCAAGACTAAACTTTCATACTCTTTTGGAGTTAATATAATAGGGTAATTGATAGAAAACCCATCAACAGAATTAGTATAAACATACCTATCCGTAACAGGATCATAAGTATAGGCCGAGAGAATACTTTGAGGGTTTTTTATTTGGACTTTTCCTAAAGAGAAACCCTTATTAATTGTATCTTGAGCTTCTTCTTTTACCTGAGCCCTAGACGCAAAACCACAAAATAAAACTAACAAAAAAAGACAAATTTTCTGCATATAATTCGTGTTTCCGAGTTCCTTTTATAAGTTCTTTAAAGCTTTTTTAATAATTGATTCAACAGAAGCATCTGGATCCTCTTTTACAATTTTTTCAATGATTTTTTCAGAAGTTTTTCGAACAAAACCTAATACCTCCAAAGCTGATAACGCTTCATCTCGGTTTGTATTGCTTTGCACCATTGAAACTTCATCTAAATCATATAGTTTCAACACTTTTTCTTTTAAATCAAGTATCACCCTTTGAGCTGTTTTACTACCGATTCCTTTTATCGATTGAACTGTAACTACATCCCCTGAAGCAATCGCATTTGTAATTTGTTTAGGATCTAATGACGACAACATTGTTCTCGCAATATTGGCCCCAATTCCCGAAACGGAAATTAACAATTTAAAAATCTCTTTCTCAGATTTTTCTACAAATCCAAATAAAGTATGCGAATCCTCTTTAACTTGAAGATGTGTAAATAACTTTACAAAATCAGTATTAGGAAGCAATGAATAAGTATGTAACGAGATATTTACATGATAACCAACACCACCGCAGTCAATTACGATATGTGTTGGTGTTTTTTCCACTAATTTCCCTTGTAAATGTGCTATCATTTATAGTTTGTATATGAAACAATTTATTGTTTTTATAAAGCTAATTATAAAGAAGCATTAATTTGTTTTTTCTTTTGTTTTTCCTGCGCATCAATTACAGCAATTGCTGCCATATTGACCATCTCTTCTACACTTGCACCTAATTGAAAAATGTGAACTGGTTTTCCCATTCCAAGCATAATAGGCCCGATTGAATCCACTTTGTTTAATTCTTTCAATAATTTATACGTAATATTAGCAGAATCTAAATTAGGAAAAATTAAAGTGTTTACCTTTTTTCCAGCTAGTTTAGAAAACGGGAATTTCTCTTTCAGCATTTCTGGATTCAAGGCAAAATCTGCTTGAACTTCACCGTCAATAATAAGGTCAGGATGATGCTCATGTAAATAAGCTACTGCCTGTCTTACTTTAGTAGCATTAGCATCACTAGAAGAACCAAAGTTAGAAAATGAAACCATCGCTATTACTGGCTCTACACCAAACATTCTTGCTGTTTTAGCAGTCATAATAGCAATTTTTGCCAAGTCATCTGCAGAAGGATCGATGTTTATCGCAGTATCTGACAAAAACATTGGACCACGAGCAGTCATCATCATGTTTGTAGTCGCCACAATAGAGGCTCCAGGCGCTTTTTCAATTAATTGCAACATTGGTTTCACTACAGAAGAATAACTTCTAGAATGACCTGTAACTAATCCATCAGCCTCTCCTTCATTGACCATCATGGCAGCAAAATAATTTCTTTCACGCATTAACTTTTCAGCATCATATAAAGAAATTCCTTTTCTTTTTCTAGTTTCCCAATAGGTAGTCGCAAATTTATTTCTTCTAGCGTCTTCTTCTTTTATTTTAGGATCAATTATCTCAATATCAGCATCAAAACCTAATTCTTCTTTTAATTCTAAAATAATTTCCTTGTTTCCTAATAAAATAGGATGTCCAATTCCTTCTTCTAATACAATTTGTGCTGCCTTAAGTACATCTAAATGATCTGCTTCTGCAAATACAATTCTTTTAGGATCCATTTTAGCTCTATTGGTAATCAATCGAACCATTTTATTATCATTCCCTAATCGGTCTAGAAGTTCTTCTTCGTACTTATGCCAATCAGTAATAGGGTTTAATGCCACACCAGAATCCATAGCAGCTTTAGCAACTGCAGGAGCCACAATAGTAATTAATCTTGGATCAAATGGTTTTGGGATAATATAATCTCTACCAAAAACTAATTTAGTAGCGCCATAAGCAACATTAACTTGCTCTGGAACTGACTCTTTAGCTAATAAAGCCAATGCTTTAACAGCAGCCATTTTCATCGCTTCATTTATTTTAGTAGCGCGAACATCTAAAGCACCCCTAAAAATATATGGAAACCCAAGTACATTATTCACTTGGTTAGGATGATCAGATCTTCCTGTAGCCATGATAATATCTTTTCGTGTTGAAATAGCAAGATTATAATCTATTTCTGGGTCTGGATTTGCCATTGCAAAAACGATTGGATTATCAGCCATTCCCAATAACATTTGAGGACTCATAATATCTCCAGAAGATAGTCCTAAGAAAATATCTGCTCCCTTTAAAGCTTCTTCAAGACTTACTGGCTTTATATCTTTTGCATATTTTAATTGCATAACAGATAGTGATGGATTGTCTTTTGTCAAGACTCCTTTACTGTTAAACATCAATATATTTTCTATTTTAACTCCTAGTAAAACATATAAATCAGCACAAGCTAATGCTGCTGAACCTGCACCTGAAACTACCATTTTCACATCCTCAGCTTTTTTATCAGCTAATTCCAATGCGTTTATTAAAGCTGCAGAAGATATAATTGCTGTTCCATGTTGATCATCATGCATCACTGGAATATTCAATTCTTCAACTAACCTACGTTCAATTTCAAAAGACTCAGGTGCCTTTATATCTTCTAAATTTATCCCTCCAAATGTAGGAGCAATATTTTTTACGGTTTGAATAAATTCCTCAATATCTTTAGTACCAATCTCAATGTCAAAAACATCAATATCTGCAAAAATCTTAAACAATAATCCTTTTCCTTCCATAACTGGTTTTGAAGCTTCAGGTCCAATATCTCCTAGACCCAAAACTGCAGTTCCGTTAGTAATTACCGCAACTAAATTTCCTTTAGCTGTATATTTATATACGTTATTTACATCTTTAGCAATTTCTAAACAAGGTTCAGCTACACCAGGTGAATAAGCCAAAGATAAATCTCTTTGGGTTGCATATTTCTTAGTTGGAACTACTTGAATTTTTCCTGGAGTAGGTTTTGCATGATATAATAACGCTTCTCTTCTTTTGCTGTTTTTGTTCATTTTTTAATGTTTTATTCTAGCTTACAAAGATATAAGACTTGGTTTAAAAAGCAGACTTTTCTTCTATTCTTTTAAAAAAAAACCAAACCCTATTTGTAGAAAAAAAAATAGCCGCACTAAATTGCAGCTATTTATACTTATTTTTAAATTCTATTTTAACCTTTTGATCCACTAATATAAGAATCCAAATGCTGAATTGTTTCTTTTTGAATTTCTATTATTGCTTTCACTACGTCACCAATTGAAATAACACCAGTAACGGCATCATTTTCTACAACTGGTAAATGTCTAACCCTTCTTTTACTCATAATTCCCATACAGAAATCAAGATCATCCGTTGGTTTTACCGTAATGACATCCTTTTCCATGATTTCATGTACAAACGTATCTTTTGAAGCTTTATTTTTTAGGACAATTTTCCTAGCATAATCTCTTTCAGAAAGTATTCCTTTTAAAATATTATCTTCAATGACTAATACTGCTCCAACATTTTTTTCTCCCATCACTTTCAATGCATCATATACGGTGATTGTAGAAACTATAGAATGAACATCCTTTCCTTTTGTGCTTAATATTTGATTTACAGTCATGTTGAAAAAATTTAGTTGACTATAAAGTTAAAAAAAATAACATACAAAATACAGCTTTACAAAAAAAAATTAGCCTTTAAATAAATCTTCCGGAGAAGTAAGTCTATTTAGTTCTTGTTTCAAATGATCGTTTAGTATTTGCAATCCATATTGATAGGACGCATTAACCCATCCAAAACCTTCTTTAGAAATATAATCGAATTCCGTCCCAACATTACCATACTCTGCAAAAACTTTATGGGAACTGGTTTCCAAATCAAATTTCTCTGGAATCGTTCCATTGTATTCCACTGCATTTTTAGTAATCAACCAAAGCCATCTGTACACCATTTCTTGGGCTTTATCAATAAAACCATAATTAAGTAAGCCCTCCCACAACAGCATTTGGTGTGGAGCCCACCCAAAAGGATAATCCCACTGCCTTTGTGGCGCATCCTCAGGAAAATTTGCCGTACTTGCTTTTGTACTTCCTGTAATTCCTCCACTTTTTATAAATTGTGGCAAGGCTACTTCGACTAATTGTTTTGCCTGATGAGCATTGCATAATCCGGCCCATAAAGGGAAAAAAGTAGTTGCAGCTTCAAAAGGGAATTGTCTATTATTTACAAAATCATAATCAAAATACATAGTTGATTCTTCATTCCAGCATAATTCATCCATTTTTTCTTTTCTTGAATTTGCTTTGGATTCCCAATCTTTAGATGTGTAATGAGTATCAGCTATTTGTATTTTATCATCATAGAAATTCTTAATCAAAAAGGCTATATCTTTTTCATATTTGTAAAGAAAACTATTTACATCAACTGAATTTAAGTTAGCACAAGTATTAATCAATCTATTAGTAGTGTCATGTCCGCTTTCGCGTAAACTTCTATCATGAACAAAATACTCATCAAGTTCAGCATCAACAATAGTTCTATTTAAATATTGCTTTTCAAATTCTCTAATTGGCAAATTATATTTTATTGCATACGATTCTAAAACATCATCAAAATGTCCTGGCTCCACTTCAAAAGGCATTCCTACACCACCTGACTTATATCTATTTAATCCTGTAGGAGTCAATCGACCGCCTTGCACCATCCAAACTGTATTGTATTCTAGAATAACCGTTTCTAGATGGCCTTTCAACCATTCTAAATTTGGAACTTTATTCTTTACAATCTCAACTAATAAAGAGGAGTATAATGGTGGCTGTGTTCTAGTTAAATAGTAACTCCTATTGGCATTTAGTATTTTTCCGTAGTGAACAATTTGATATTTAAAGTTATCTGCTATAGCCATCGCTTTCTCCAGCTGATTATCAATTAGCAATCCAACACCAATAAAATAGCTATCCCAACCATACATTTCATTAAATCTCCCACCTGGGACAACAAATGGAACTCCTTGTAAACTGTATAATTTTTGCTCTAAAGCCAACGCAAGAATCCCGGGTTTTGTATTCAACGTATCAACATACTCTTCTGTATAATCTTCCGGTAAAACTCCTACTTTGAAATTTTGCAGTTCTTTTTCTAAATCCTGAAAATACTTCACCCCTTGTTTATCTTTAGCGGAAACATATAGAGTTGGTATTTCATTTGTCGTTTTTTCATCTTGTAGAATTTGCATCAGGCCTTTCTTATCAATAGTTCTAGTAAGTTCATCCCAATAATCCTCTCTGATTTTTCTCGAAATACGATCTACAGGCTCCTCTTGAATCCGTGTTAAATCGACTTCACCCAATTCCGTTTTTTTATCTTTGAGGACTGCCAGTTCTTGAAGTAAATTTGCCAAATGATAGGTTCCTTCAATTACTCTTTCTTTTTTAGTTTTTTCATCAACTAAAACGAATCTTTTAGGACCATTGTCATCCTTTGTAATCTTTTTATCATTATCAGTATCCTCTTGAAGCAAAAGTTCGCGAAATGTTTTATCTATGTTTAGTGAAATTTTCATGATTTAGCAGTTAGTTTTTTTAATATAAAGAAAGAGACTAATAATAAAGACATTGGAATCAAAGTATAATAGAACGCATTTTCAGGCCCTTCATTTTTAAACAAATACCCAATTACTCTTGAACCTAATGTACCTCCTAATGCTGAAAAAACAACAATTAAACCCGTCATGGAACTGTGCAGTTTCTTGGGCAAAGCACTTAAAACAACTGAATTTAAAAGGGGATATATTGGAGCGATAAACAATCCCACAAGAGGAAATGCAAATCCTATTAAAGGAATATCTCCTAGCGAATTGATTTCTTTAACATCCAGCCCAACCGTCCTTGGCAATACAAAAATAACGATTAACATGGCCATCACAATACAAAAACTAAGGACCCAAATCCAATTTATACTTTTAGTAATTACACCCGCAAGTAATCGTCCTACCGCCAAAGTAATAGCCAAAATACTCGCCATCATTATGCTTATATTCTCTGGAAGGTGTAATACTTTACTATTAAAAGTAGGCAACCATGACATAATTCCTTGTTCAATCATTACAAATAGAAAGGCACTAATTACAAAAACAATAGTCAGTAGTTTAGCAAACAGCTTGAACATTTGTTTAAAATCATCCGCTAAATCAACTCCAGGAATATCGGTTTGGTCTTCAAATTTGGCAAAGAACAAGAATCCAAATGATAACAATGAAATTCCCGCTAATAACCAATACACGTTCAACCATGCATCAGGATCCGATTCTGAGTTGAAAGCGGGGAATAAAAAGTATGCCAGCGCAATTCCAATCATAAAAACCCCTTCAATACTACTCATTAAACTATTGTGTTCTTTTTGATTTTCAGTAACGGTTCCAATAAGAGAATAAACGGACACCTTTATCAAAGCAAATGAAACTCCAACAGTCGCAAAAAGTATTTTAGCTGTTTCAAATGAGTTTCCAAAATACATCGTAATACAAGCTACAGATACCAAAGCTAAACCAATAAGCATGGCTTTTTTATAACCTAATCTAGGCAAAAAAGAAGCTATCAAAAAAGAGACAATTGCGATAGGTAAATCTTTAAAAGCCTCTAGAATACTAGCTTGTAACTCATCTACTCCATAATTTTTTTGGGCTTTTAAAATCACTATTCCTACACTATTCAATAGAATAGCAAAGACAAAATAATTCAAATACATCGCTAATTTAATAGTACTTTTTTTCATTTTTAATTGGTTTTATTATTTTATAAAAACTAGCTGTCCGTATTCAAATAGGTAGCAATATTAATCCCCTCTGGTAATCTCCCTACGTTTTGCAATTTTAAAACGGCTAACTTTTGAGCAATCGTAATGGTTTCTTCAAAATTTTTATTCAATAATTGCGCATACAAAAAACCAGTCCAAAAAGCATCTCCAGCACCAGTTGTGTCTTTTATCTCATCAATTTTTTGTGCTTTTTGATAAAACATACCAAAATTTTTATCAGATAAGACCACCCCATCTTTCCCTTTAGTCAAGCATATTGTTGCCGCACCCAAATCATGAAAATAGTCAAAAATAAAATCTTCGGTTTTTGTTTCAGCAAAAAGACGATAACAATCATCTTCACTTAATTTTACAAATGGGTTTGTTCCCAAATATTCTTTCAAAACCAGCTTAGCTTCCTCTCTATCTGGCCAAATTCTCTCCGAAAAATTAATATCAATACTTGTTTGCAAACCTAACGATTGGGCTTTTTTTGCACTTTCTAAAATAGTCGTTCTAGCTGGGTTTTTGCTTAATGCAAAACAGGTTGTATGAAAAATTTTGGCACTTGCCAATAAATCGTCTGGAATTTGACTCTGATGAATTTGGTAATCTGCCTCTCTATATGGAATAAAATCAGGAGTTCCAGTCGATTTTGAAACAAAAATAACAGAAGTTGGCTCTGTATCTGATTTTCTTATTTGGGAAGTAATCACCTTATTTGCTTTCAGTTTACGAACAATATATTCTCCCAATCCGTCTTGACCACAAGTTGCCACTAAAACAGAGTTCAAACCTAACCTTGCCGCATTCACCGCTACATTAGTTGGAGAGCCACCTAAAAATCGGTGGTAATCTTTTGTTCTGTTTATTGAAGTATTTACTTCGTGTCCTATAAAATCTATCAGTACTTCCCCTGCACAGATTATGTCAATTTTCTTTTCCAATTTAAACTAAAAATTTAAAATTTGTATTTATACTTTGATGCAACATTACTGTTGCGGCGCCACTCCATGCACAAAATGGAACTCCGTTTGGCTTTTGAGTTTCACTATTGAAATTTTCATAAAAACTATAATCCTCCACTTTGTTCACTGCATTTATAGCCTCTAATATTTCTAATGCTTCGCTACTTTTGTTTTTAGATTGTAATGCTAATCCATAAAACCCATTGACCATAGACCAACTACCTCCATTATGAAATTCATTTGGATAATTTCTAAATTCATATTTGCAATTGTTCTTCAAAAGATTCCAATCAATATCACTTTCCTCTATTGGAGGCCAAAAGGCGGGCAACAATTGTAGAGGTCTTTCCTTTTTCAGTTCAATTGAATACTCTAAAATAGAATGCTGAAAATTTTCTGATCCAATATTTAAGTATAGCGCCAATGAGTTAGCAAAAGCATCAAACTGGGTTTTGTAACCCGCTGGTGAAAAAGAGCAAGGCATAAATTTGTTAATATTTATTTCGTTGTATGCTCTTTCATGGTATTTCTCTCCAACTGAATTTGGAGTAAAATTAATTTCAATCTGTTCCGTTATTTTTTCTATTTTTTCTGTAATTGACTCCTTCTTTGCAAAATGATTGTAACTTCTTAATGCCCAAATTCGGAGCAATTGATCGTATAAAACATAGCCATCCGTTATATATTCATCAGCCCAATTTCCAGAAAGCGGGACATACAACAGCCCTTTATTATTAAACTCCCAAGCCTCAAGAAGTTGCAAGCATTTTTGAATGTTTTGTTCGTATTTTATTACGAAAGAAGGATCCTTTTTATAAAAAGCATATTGACAAATTCCAATAACAAACCAAGTAACTGCATCCACTCTTCCTGCTAATCCACCATAACTAACTTCTACATCGGCTCCATTTGTCATTACATTTGAAGGGATTGTTCCGTTATAATGTTGATTTTCAGCCAATGTGTCTAATGTTTTACGAAAGGTTTCTATCAAATCATTATCCCCAGATGCTAAAGCGGCCAATCCACAAATTACTCCATCACGAGCCCAAACTCTTTTGTAATTAGAAATATCCTGAGCACTCGCTAAAAACCCCTCAGTTGACGAAGCTCTATGCAACAATTCCATTGCCTTTTTATAATTTAAATCATTCACTTAATTCCACTTTTTTTGTTTTAATAAATAAGGTACATATCGCACTAATAACCAATAGTACTCCTGCAAATGTGATCGCTAATCTAGGATCATTGTTTAAAAAATGTTTTAAAATATACCCGAAAGTAATCGTTTGGATAAACATAGGAATAACAATCATCATGTTAATGATTCCCATATAAACCCCATAACGTTCTTTAGGAATATTGTTCACCACCATTAAATAAGGGATCCCCATCATACTTGCCCAACCGATTCCAAAACCAGTTATAGCCGGGAATAATAAATATTTATTTTCAATATGCGGAAATATTAAAAATCCTATTGCTGCTAATACTAAACATGAAAAATGCACCATTTTTGGCGAATATTTCTTTGCAAAATAGACCAATCCAAAAGCGCATAAAAAAGTAACGACATTATACCATCCATTTACTAAGCCAGTCCAACTAACAGCCTCTCCATATAATTTCATGTCTTTTTGAGGAGTAGTATGCCAAACAGAAAGAGCAATACTTTTTGATGAATTTTGCCAATAACAAAATAAGGCATACCATTGAAACAAATACACCAAAGCCAATTGCCACATTACTTTTGGCATGTCTTTTATTGCTGAAAATATATCCACAAATGGAGTAAAAACATGTAAGGGTTCCTCTTTAATTTTTTTTAATTCTTCTTCAGTAGGCGGAATTTCTTTAGTAGTATGTGAACTCCACCAAACGGATCCAATCGAACAAACTGCACCAAGAAAAAAGGAAGCAAATACCCAAGTGGGTAGTTTCCCTGTTGTTCCAATAAAAATTAATGGGAAAATAAATAGTGAAACGTTTGCCAAAGTTTGCCCAAAACCTGTAAAAAAACTTTGAGCTTGAAATCCTGTAGGCTGTTGATCAGTATCTAGTGTATCAGCAATGAAAGCTCTATAAGGTTCCATAGCTGTATTATTACCTACATCTAATATCCAAAGTAACCCTGCGGCCATCCATAACGAACTACTAAAAGGAAACATAAATAAAGCGATACTACATATCAAAGCTCCAATAAAAAAGTATGGCTTTCTTCTTCCTCCTAATTTTGGAGACCATGTTTTGTCACTCATTGCACCTATAATTGGCTGAATCAACAACCCTGTTAGTGGACCAGCAAGATTAAGCAATGGTAATTGATCAGGACTTGCGCCCAAAAAATCATAAATGGGATTAACGGCGCTTTGTTGTAATCCAAAACTATATTGAATTCCGAAAAACCCAACATTCATATTAATTATCTGCCAAAAACTAAGCTTTAATTTCATTGCACTTCTTTATAAATTAATTATTTCGTAAATTTTTTAGATATTTTATTTAAAATTAATTTTTAAATCGACAATTTATTGCATTATAAAAATAAAAACGTTTTCGGAAGTACCGAAAACGTTTTCGAATTCTTAAAATAAACTTAAATTATAACTTTGTAGTTTTACTCAAATGGGATAACAATTTTAGTTTCCCAAGATAGTTCATCCCCTCCGTTGAAAGGGTTAGCAAGGAAGTGTTCAAGAGGTTTATTAACTAATTTATAATTATGGGCTTTAGCATAATCCAACAAAGCAAACCAAGCTCTATCTGACGTTCTGAAATTGCCATAATAAGTGGCTTCTAGACCTTTTACTGCTTTTATCGTTTTAAATTTTACAATCCCATTATTGATCATTTTTACATCCTTATCAATAGGGAAGCAATAATTAAAATCAAGTTGCTCTTTGTCAAGATCCCAATTTTCAATTTCTAAATAGGGCCTTCCTATAATTTTAATTTTACTTTGTTCCAAAAAACCAGTAATAGCAGCATCATTCATTATCATGGTTTGTGCCTTTTCCTGCAGTACACTTTTTAAACTGATATAGGCCACAAAAGTTTCTTCAGATTGTCCTAACCCATCAATTTTAACTTTAAAATTTTCTAAATGCTTATTTAAACCATTTCTAAAATCAGTAATCTTTTTAATTTGTTCTTTTTTAAAGCTAGTATTATAAAAGGGCGCTGTCAATCTATTGTATATGCTATTCTTTTGCTCCTTTATACCTACATTCACCATAGTAATAGAATCATTTATGGAATTAAAATCCCAAGTATATTCCATTTTAGTACTATCTTTTGTCATTTCTTGCTTAATAAAACCAAAGTTTTTCTTTTCAACAAGAACAAAATTTTCTTTATCAGTAGTCATACGTGTCTTTGACCACTCTTGAACTCCTTGAAAAACAGTACCAGTCGCAGTTTTAATTTTAAATGAAATACAATAGTCACTTTCTTTAATAAATAGATACCAGATTAAGAAAAGAGAGAAAACAAAACTAAAAACTAATATTATTATTTTCTTTGTTTTCATTTTACTTCTTCATTTTTAATTTATCAACTATAAAATCGGCTATTTCCTTTCCTTGAACTATCCCGTTTTCAATTGCTGCTCTATAATGAATCCCTCCATAAAAACGACTCATAGCCGCTTCTTTTGATGCTTCATTAAACGATTTAAATGTCCTATTTGGCAAACCAAATTGTAATTCTGAATCATCTACAAAAGAGAAATTATCACCGAAAATAGAAGTCAAGATATTTGAAGACACTGTAGAAACAACTGAATGCCCACTTGTATATTCAGGAAATGGAGGAGTTTGTAAAGCGGGTTTCCAGTTTTCATCAATTTTTTGATTAATTACAGTTTCTGGACGTATTACATTACTTCTGAATTTTTCATCCCAACAACTTATAAAAGCTTCAAACATCCCGATTGAGGTTTCTGTATAAGCGAATACCGTTTTCTCAAAATTAGCTTTCGATGTTTTACATGCAATTTTTGTAATCCCCATCCAGTGTGCACCTGGGGTAATTTTCTTTTTAGCAAACATCATGTGCCCTTGACTCACTGATACATACGGGTTACAGTCCCAAAATTGAGCCATTTTTACCTCGTTGCACGTATCTCCCATTTTTTTCATCTTCAAACTGATATCATAAACTTCTTGTACTTCTTTGAAAAAAGGAGAGTTTTTATCTAATGAAAAAGGAAGAGCTGGAATGGGTTTAAATTGTGAAGCTGAATCTAAAACCAGAGTTCTAATCTCAGCCCAATGAGGCTCAATTGCATCCATATATGCTGGAGGTGTAGGCTGCCATCTACCAGCAACATTAGGAAGTACAGAAAACTTAGACATTGTACGCGTTTCCTTGTAATTATCCTTATCCATCCATTTTTTTATACGAGCAGCCACTTTTAGCCCGTATTCTTTAGAAACTTCAAATTCCTTTTCATTTTCCTTACTCCATTTTTGGTACAAACTATCTCTGAATTTTTCCACTAATTCTTCAGAAAAAACCAATTGTTTACTAACATCCATATGGGCAACTAAAGCTGCAACTTCTATATTCACTCCGCTTTTAGGATCCAATTTTGGAATAGAATCTAGGCCTTTCAATTGATTTTGAAGACTTCCGTAGGTCTTACTGTTTTGAGCAATTATCTCGTATGCTGCAATATTTGGATATACAAAAATCCTACTAGCAACTGGTGGCGAAAAAATATCATGAACCATAATTTGGGTCACATTTTCAACAGCAGCACTATATTCATCTGGAGTTACTATAATCGATTTTTCTTTTTTACAAGAAACAAAAAGGAGACTTAACGAAGCGATTATAAAAAATTTAGTTTTCATTTTAATCTGTTTTTTAATATTTATTTTAGAATGAATTATTGAGCCATTGGTATTTCGAATACCTCAGCTTTATTATTATTAACAGTTACTAATAGGTACTTTTTACCATTAAATTTTATAATATCTAAATGTCTAACTGCCTTCTGTGACAAATCAATACCTATTTTACTCCCTAATATTATTTCCTTTTGGTTCTTAATTAAAGCACCAGAAAATCCATCAAATCTACTATGATAAGGAGCTACCCCAAAATAATTTCCAGCTGCAAATACAGATTCTTTTTTAGCAGAATCAAAATTTGATTTTACAAAGCAATTAATTGGTGCCACTTGTAAATCATTTGAAAAAGGTACAAAGATGAATTTACCATTTTGATTTTTCAAATAACCTGATTTCAAATTATCAACCTCAAACAATTTAGCTTTAGAAAGCATTTGTGGACTAAATACCTCTTCTACCGTTTTTCCTGCAAATGATTTATACGATTTGAATTTCTTTTTTATCATCCCACTGAATTGTTCGGCAAGCTCATCAAGACCTAATGTAGTGTAGTATCTTCCATTTTTTTCAATGGCCACAATTGTTTCAAAAGAGCCATTAGCATCAAAATCATCATAATACATTTTCATTGGAAATTCATCAGAAGCTTTAAACTTGGAATTTAATCCCCAATTCCCAACCATATAGTCTAAATCTCCGTCATTATCAATATCAAACGGAATAATAGCTTGCCATAAACCATTACTTTTTTCTGGAAAAACGGTTGCAGTTACATCAGTAAATTTTCCATTTTTATTCGCAAAAAATGTTGGTTTCATCCACTCTCCTATAACTATAATGTCCACTTTACCGTCTTTATTGAAATCAGTAAAGACAGCGTCTGTAACCATTCCAACTTTAGAAAAAGTATTATTTTCTACTTTAGTAAATACCCCTTTATTATTATTTAGTAAAAAACAATCTGGCATACTTCCAAAACGATTGTTTATTGAACTATTCCCTATAAAAAGATCCAGGTCCCCATCATTATCATAATCAAACATTCTGACAACTGAAGCATTTTGAGCTAATTCCGTCAATGTAGTTTTGGCCAGTTGCTTATTCATAGAAAGATACAAACGATCTTGCAAATTAGAGGCGTTTTCACCACCTCCAGAGACAACAAATAAATCATTTAGTTTGTCATTATTAAAATCACCTATAACCGCAGATGCATCTTCATAAATAGAATCTTTTTCAATTTCAGCAAATGATTTTTTTGAAAACCCATTTGAGTTTTGAATGTAAATACTCGCTTTTTTATCTTTAGAACCTCCAAAGAATATATCTTCTTTACCATCTCCATTCAAATCGCCAATAGCTGTTGCTGGACCACGATCAGAACGTTGGTATGGTATCATCTTTTGTGCTAAGAAATCAATATAATCATTTTCTTGGTGAACAAAATTAATCCCCAAATTAGTTTCGTTCTTTCTAAAAACTGGCGAAACCATAGGATGCAACTTTTGGTAATCAAATACTTTTCTGTTTTTAGCTGCCTTTACAATAAGCGTTTGATTTACTTTTACATTTTTTAATGTTTGATATGTTTTGTCTGGCCAAATCACAACTAAAGAATCTACGATGGTTGTTTTCCCATATCCAAAATGGATCATTGGTTCAGACGAAGATTGAAAACCTCTTGTAGTTTGCAATTCTTTAAATTGTTTTTTGCCTTTTACATATGAAATTACTTTTGCTCCTATTCCAAAGGTGTTTTCCCCTTCAAACTCCAATTTCAATTTTAAATAATTTGAGGCAGTATCCGTTCGATTAATATAAACTGATGCAATGCTATTTAAATTATTTGTGATCACATCAAGATCTCCATCATTATCAATATCAGCATATCCACTACCATTTGAAATTATAGAATCATTTTCAATCCATTGCTTTGATTTATTTTTGAACTGCAAATCTTTAGATCCTTGAAAAACAAAATTGGTCACATTTCCTTTCGGCATTTTTTTCAACGCTTCTTTATCTAGTAATTTTGTAGATGTAATTTTATTTTTTATTTGATCATTTGAGTAATATTTCACATAATCCAAATCATTTGGACGCTTAGGAATTCCGTTACATATAAATATATCTTGTTCACCATCTTGATCATAATCCGCAAAAAGAGCACTCCAACTCCAGTCTGAAGCTGCAACACCATTTAGTAATGCCGTTTCTGTAAAGTTATTTCCAGCATTATTCAATTGCAGCATATTTCGAGTATATTGATAATGATACCCCAATTTTTCAGTTCGCATTTTCAACATCTGAACATTATCATCTCCTAATGAAGATTTTAATACTTTTTCATCCTCAGGAAGCATATCTAAAGTTAAGATATCTGGAAAACCATCATGATTAATGTCGGCTACGTCCACTCCCATAGAAAATCTACTAGTATGTCCAAAATGACTTTTTAAACTTTCCGTAAAAGTTCCATCTCCATTATTCAAGTAATAATAGTCATCTTCATGAAAATCATTCCCTACATAAATATCTGGATAACCATCTAAATTAAAATCTGAAATAGCCAATCCAAGCCCATAACCATTAGCTCCACCAAAAATTCCTGCTTTTTCACTTACATCAACAAATTTTCCATTATCATTTCGAAATAACTTGTCTCCACATTCGTAACTTCTTTTATTTCTAATATCTGAATTTCCAAAAGACTCTTCCGAATGGACTGCGTGATTTAATAAATACATATCTAAATCCCCATCTAAATCATAATCAAAAAAAGCTACTGATGAACTATAATTATCAAGATCCAATCCATATTCTGCAGCACTTTCTGTAAATGTATTGTTCTTATTATTGATAAATAATTCATTATGCCCTTCGAATCCATTGATTCCAACTACTGCACAAACATAAATATCTAGATAACCATCTCCATTTACATCAGCCATCACGGTGCCTGAACTCCAATCACTTTGACCCTCAACTCCCGCTTTTACGGTAATATCTTCAAATTTATTTCCCCCTTTGTTTAAATACAACTTATTCTTACCTTGATTTGAAGTGAAATAAATATCTACTAGTCCATCATTATTTATATCTCCAAGCGCTACTCCACCTCCATTATAATAATAAAGGTAGTCCAGAATTGAAATATTTTTGGATGGGACTAACTGGTTGTTGAACGTAATATTACTTTTGTCTGAAGCTAGTTTCTCAAATAAATGGTTTTGTTTTTTAGTACAACTTACCACCAAAAAGAAAAATAGTACTATTCGAAAAAAATTATTCATTGCTTTTAAATATTTTTGGTGAGTTGTCGTTAATAACTGCAATAACCGAAACAGAGTTATTTGCATTTTTTATTGATTTTAAATGTTTTACTTCCCCTCTCATGAAGAATCCTGATTTATTATAGGGAACCCAAGAATAGGTTCCGTTTTTATTTCCTAGAAGTAGGCTTCCATAGTTTGAATCCAATCTAGAAAACTGAGGTTTAAATTCATATTGATTTCCACCCAAAAGAATATCTAAAATACCATCTTTATTCACATCCATAGTACAAATTGTATTTACACAAGAGAACTGAACTTCTTTAGGAAGCAATTTTATTTCAAATTGTCCATTCTCTTTATTAATAGCAATTACACTTTCCTGAATCGTAGCCTCTTTTTGTATTGTATTGTCAACAACCTCTTTAGCGAATAATTCTTGAAAAGTCTTTTTAGCATAATCAGCATAACTTAAATTCTTCTTTTTAATCATCGGAATTTGTTTTGCAACATCTTGTTTTAAGTTCAGCGGTAAATCCTTTCCGTCAATAGAACGCGTTGCAATTTGCTCAATTGTTCCATTATTGTCAAAATCATTTACAAATAAACGCATCGGATTTGCCTTTGTAGCCTTGTAATTTGTGTTTGTTCCTTTATTTCCTAAAATCAAATCCTTTTTTCCATCATTATTCAAATCAACACAGGTTACTGCATTCCAAAAACCGGAATATTCTGAAAGATTAGACTTGAATTCAGCCAATCTTTTCCCTGTGTTTCTAAATATTCTTGGAGCCATCCAATCCCCAACAAGGATTAAATCTTTTTTGGAGTCATTATCAATATCTTCCCAAACTGCATCTGTAACCATTCCAACTTCATTCAATTTGAATGCCACTTTATCAGTACTGTTTGTGAAATTTCCTTTTCCATCATTTTCTAATAGTAAATGTTTGGGATTAATTCCATAAACCCCAGGAACAGATCGGCTACCAATAAAAACATCAACATCCCCATCATTGTCAAAATCATAAGCTGCTATAACAGAAACGTTACTGTTAGTTGTAGGAACAACCGTTTTACTTTTGGTAAACATCCCTTTTCCATTATTCAAATACAAACGGTTTTTATAATTCGCCTGATCTGCTTTTTCATTTCCTCCAGAACCAACTAATAAATCCAAATCGCCATCGCCATCTGCATCAAAAAAGCTGGCAGCCGTATCTTCATAATTAGCATCCGAATCTAAATCAACTTGGCTTGTGATAGCAAAATTATCATTTCCTTTATTCAAATATATTTTCCCTGGGGCTCCTTTAGCGCCACCAATATAAAGATCTTCATTCCCATCACCATTAATATCTCCAACCGCTAGTGAAGGTCCTTCTTGAGAAAGTTCTTTTGAGATTAAACCTTCGTAATCAAAATCGATATAATCATTTTCTTTATGTGTAATGAAATTTGATTTCTTTTCTGTAAATAAAGGTTTAGTTTTATCAACTTTAGGAATATAATTTAATTTAGCATCTGCAACATTCAAATTAAGTGTCGTATTATTGACCACTTTATTAATGGTTTGAAATTTACCATTTGGCCAAATTACTTGTAATGAGTCAATTTTTTTAGTTCCAATACCAAAAGTCATTACATAATCTATAGACGATTGAAACCCTCTTGAAGGAATTAATTCTTGTCGTATAATTTCATTTCCAGAAAACAATTCTACAACACTCCCTACACCAAATTTATTCAGATTATCGCCTTTCAACTTCACTTTTACAAAATGATTTTTTTTGTTTTTCTCTGAATTATTTTTATAAACAAAAGCCTCCATATTAACATTATTGACAATCAAATCTAAATCTCCATCATTGTCTAAATCACCATATGCCGCACCATTTGAAAAACTAGGCGTACTTAATCCCCAGTTTTGAGCTTCATTTGTAAAGGTTAAATTTTTATTGTTTTTAAAGGCATAATTAGGAATAGGTGTGCTTGGCATCCTATTTATAATGGTTTCAATTTGTTCTTTTTTACCAGTAACAACCATTTTTTGCATAAATTCATTCGCAAAAAAATCAACAAAATCTTGATTGGTTAAATCATGATAAATACCATTACAAACATAAATATCTTTGTATCCGTCATTATCCATATCAAACATTAAAGCCCCCCAACTCCAATCAGTTTTTGAAACCCCTGCATAATTGGCAATTTCCGAAAATTGATTGTTGCCATTATTAATTTGAAGGGTATTTTCCATGTATTGATTGAAAAAATCCAAATTCAATTTTCGAAGATATAAATCGTAATTTTCAAAACTAGTAGTGTTTTTCAATCGCTCATCTCCTTCAGGCAACATATCCGTTACAAATATATCCGCCTTACCATCATTATTAACATCGGCCATGTCAGCACCCATCGAAGATTGACTGATGTGAGAAGCCCATCCTTGAATTTGCTCAGTGAAGGTTCCATTTTTATTATTTATGTATAAGTAATCTCTTTCATAAAAATCATTTGAGATATAAATATCTGGATACAAATCTCCATTTACATCACCTACTGTGACTCCTAAACCAAAACCAATAAGGCTTCCATATATCCCAGATTCCTTACTTACATCAACAAATTTACCATTATCATTACGTAATAATCTGTCTCCACCACCTTTTAGAATATCGGCAACATCCCAGTCTTTATCCCTTAATTCTCTTTTATTAGAATAATTAAGACTACTTACAGGTATAAAACTATTATTTAAGATATATACATCTAGGTCTCCATCTTTATCATAGTCAAAAAATGCAGCATGGGTTGTTATTCCGGTATCGGCCAAATTATATTGTTCAGCTTTATCTGTAAAAGTACCATTTCCATTATTAATAAAAAGTTCGTTTTTTTGATTATCACCTTTAATACTTCCTGCATTACAAACATAAATATCTAATAATCCATCCCCATTAAGGTCGACCATTACTACACCAGTTGACCAGGATTTAGTCCCTTCAACACCTGCTTTTTTAGATATATCTTCAAATTTGAAATTTCCTTTATTTAAGTATAATTTATTAGCACCCAGATTTGAAGTAAAATAGATATCAGAAAGCCCGTCATTGTTTATATCACCAATAGCGACACCTCCACCATTATAGAAATTTCGGTATTTGAATATATTCATATCCTCCCCATTTTTCACCTCATTAATAAAATTAATACCGGTTTGTGAAGTTTCAAGTTTGGAAAAAAGGGCATTTTTATTATCAGAATTTTCTTGGGAACAATTGACAAAAAGAAGAATAAAAATTGAAAAGAAAATAGAACGATTAAACATATTATACGTAGTATTTGGTTAAGACATTTTGAAAGGAAAGAAAGGTCTAATTTATATAATATTCAGTAAATAAAACAATGAATAGCGTTAAAATTAAAAAAATAAAGAGGGCAATACGATTGCCCTCTTTATAACTAACTCAAAACATAATAATATTTTCTAAAACCTAGTAACCAGGGTTTTGTTTCAAATTTGCGTTAAATAACGCATCTGCTGGAATAGGAAACAAAGCATATCTTTTATCAGATACGTAAGGTTTTAATTCTCTTGCGGCAAGGAATGTTCCAAAACGAATCATATCATTTCTTCTCCATCCTTCTAACCACAATTCTTTACCTCTTTCTTTATATATTCCATCTAGAGTAGTTGGAAAAACTCCAACTTGCCCAGATCTAGAAACGATTGTTGCCAATTTAGCTACATCATTTGTACCAGCACCACCTCTAGCTATTGCTTCTGCTTTCATCATTAAAGCATCAGAATATCTCATGAATACAAAATCATTATTAGGTGCACCAAGATTGGCAGCATCTGGAATGTATTTTTCCATTCTAATACCTGCTGTTTCTAGTGTAGCTCCACTAGTAATCAATGTTATTGCAGATGTATAAAATAAAGGATTTCCATTTCTGTCTTTTAAAGCAACAGTTCCACCCGGTTTATACATTTGACCTATTTGCATCCCAACATTGTTACCAAAATCAGCAATGATTTGTGGATCTGAATTTTTAATACGTCTGTCATTAGGATTAAAGTTATTGTAGTATTCTGCTACAATTGCAAAACCATTCCATCCATCAGGAGTTTGGTTGTAATGCATCCCCATTCTCCAGTGGTATTGGATTCCTCCACCTGCACCACCTTGAACATTTTTAGAAGAAAGCAAAATTTCAGGTGATGTATTGTTTGTTGGTTTAAAGTTATCCCAATAATCTGTAGCTAAAGAACTATTTATTGCATCAACATTTGTAACCACTTTCGTCATATCAGCAGCAGCAAAAGTAAATGGTCCAGAAGCATCTGCTGCTTCAAAAACCCCTTTATTCAAGTACAATTTAGCTAATAAAAAGTGAGCAGCATCAGCATTTGCTAAACTTGCGTCTCCAGCTGTTCTTGCAGGCAACGAACCTACAATAGCTTCTAATTCGCTAATTACGAATTCCGTTGCTTCTGTTCTAGTCCATACTTTAGGATCATCAGTTAACGGCGACCCAGCTTCTCTATAAGGAGCTTGTCCAAACAAATCGATTACATTGTAGTAATAAAAAGCTCTTAAGAAACGAGCTTCAGCAATTTGTGAACCTGAACCATTTTCAATAACTAAGTTACAATTGTACACTTGAGACAATAAAGCGTTCCAAGCATTTTTAACCTCATTATGATCAGGAGCCCAAGTATGCACGTGGATTTGTCTCCAAGTAGCGTTATCATCCCAGTCACCTCCACGTGTTGGTCCAACTAATGCATCAGATGACATTTCGTCCAAAGCAAACATTTGCCCTTGCGTCTCAAAGCCTCTTAAACCCTCATAAGAACTAGTTAAAAGTGAAGCAGCGTTTACTGTTCCTCCACCCGTATTAGAGATAACAACACCATCTAATACTTCTTCATCTAGATTAGTACAACTTACACCTAATACTATCGTACTAGTTAATAAGATGCCTTTTATAATATTAATTCTTTTCATCGTTTTTTAATTAAAATGTTACGTTAAGACCTACAGATACACTTTTATCTCTTGGATATGATAAATATTCCATTCCAGCTGAAGGAACACCATTCAATGATTTATCAGTATCTACCTCAGGATCTGTTCCTGAATACCCTGTTATTATAAATAAATTAGAAGCATTTACATATAATCTTGCTGTAGACATTTTAAATCTATCCAAAATAGCACCTTTAACTGTATAACCAAAAGTTAAGTTACCCATTCTTAAGAAATCTCCTTTTTCTAAGTATTTAGTAGAAGGTGAATTTGGATCTCCTTGCGCTTGAGCAGATGTAGCTGCTTCTTGAGTTACGTTTCTACCACCTAAGAAAGCTCCTTTAAAGAAATAAGCATTCGTAGTATTGTTGTAAATGTAATGACCAAAAGCACCATAGAATGAAGCTCCTAAGTCAAAATTCTTGTAAGTAAAGTTTGTATTGAAACCAACATTGATTTTTGGTAACGGTTGTTTGTCTAATAATTTTTTAGCTGCAGTACCTAAACCAGTATCATTTCCTGCTGCATCAGCGTAAATTGAATTTCCTGTTGAATCATATCCTCTCCACTCATACATGTAATAAGAATAGATTGGTTTGTCATTAGTAATAACTTGTGCATAAGCACCTGATAAACCTTGACCGTTAATTCCACCTGTAGAAATGAAACCCGCAAAATTTGTCATTTTATTACTTAAGAATGAAGCATTCCCAGAAACATCCCAACTAAAATCTTCTTTGTCAATCACTTTATAGCTTAAAGAAACCTCAAAACCTTTATTGATTAAGTTTCCTGGTAAGTTTTTGAAACGTGGAGATGGAGGACCTGGTTGCGTTGCTGCAGCAGGAACAGGGAAGATTAAATCTTTAGTGTCTTTTTGAAAATAATCAACTGTACCAGTTAATCTGTTATTGAATAATTCAAAATCAGCACCTACACCATACGACTTAGTAGTTTCCCATTTCAAATCAGCATTTGCGTTACTATCTACATTCAAACTTCCGTTTAGACCATAAGCCCCTCTTGAAATAGCTGAGTTAGGTGCAAATTCTTGGTTACCTGTTTTACCAAAGTTTCCTCTAATTTTAAAATCATTTACAATCCCGTCTTTATTTTCAACTACTTTGTAAGCGATACCTACAGATGGGAAATAATCGTATTTATTATTTACCCCTAATTTTGTAGAACCGTCAGAACGTAAAGTTCCAGTAAGAATTAATTTATTATATAAAGTTGCATTAACTCTTGCGAAATAAGACTGTAATTCCGATCTGTTTCTAGCAGAATAAACTCTAAACTCATTTTGAAGACCACCTTCAATATTGTCAATCAAATTAGTTTGAGCCATGTCATACCCTTTACCTATTGCAGAATTTGCATCATAAGTATAGTCATAGTAAGAATAACCAACTAAAGCATCTAAATTAAAATTATCACTAAAATCATTATTATAATTCAATGTGTGCTCAAAAGTTTTATTAAACTTATTAATAGCATTAATTGACGCTTGACCATGTTTAACATCTGTAGATCCAGGAACTGAAGCTTGTGCCACATTCTGAATATCCATTGTAGGTAACAATTGACTTTTTCTACTAGAAGTTGAACTTTCGATACCAAATAAGAATTGGTATTTCAATTTACTGTTGATTTTCCAAGTTGTATTGATACTTCCTAAAAATTTATTAGTGTTTGTAAAATCTTTATAAGAATTCAATAATTGAACTGGATTCAAATATGTATTACTAACTACATTATAAGTACCATCTGTATTATAGATTGGCAAAGTTGGATTCCAGTACAAAGCAGTACCAATGATGTTTCCAATATATCCAGCATCGTTAGACAAGATAGTCGTTTCATCTTTTAATGAAGCATACATAATTCTTTCTTCTACTTTCAAAGCTCCACCAAAGAAGTCATTTGAGTTGTAAACAGTAGCCGAATATTTATCTAAACCTGTATTTTTTACAATACCATCAGTATTAGATGCACCCAAAGAGATTCTTGTATTCGAATTCTCAGTTGATTTTGTAAAAGATAAATCGTGATTCATAGAAAAACCATTACGTAAAACAGCATCTTTCCAATTGTAACTTCTAGATCCTTTATCATCACCCCCTGCAGCAACGAATTGCTCTGGAGTCATCACATCAAAATTCCCTGCCATTTTACTAAATGTCACAGAGCTACTGTATGCTAATTGTGGTTCTTTAGATTTTCCTTTTTTAGTTGTAATAACAATTACTCCATTAGCTCCACGAGAACCGTAGATAGCTGTAGAAGAAGCATCTTTTAATACACTAATGCTTTCAATATCATTTTGGTTTACGAAGTTCAAAGGATTTCTTGCAGAAGAAGCTCCTAATAAATTATCTCCACCTCCAGAAACGCTTCCTCCATCTAACGGCACACCATCAATAACGATAAGTGGTCCATTACCTGAACGAATAGAAGTATTACCACGAACTCTAATTGCAACTCCACCTCCTGGCTCCCCACTTGATTGTGTCACTTGTACACCCGCTACTTTACCTCTTAATAATTGTGCTGGTGAAGGAGAAGCTACATTGTCAAAATCTTTTGCACCAATCTGGTCAACTGCACCAGTTGCATCTTTCTTTTTAACTGTACCGTAACCTACAACAATCACTTCTTGTAATTCAGCTGAGTCTTCTTTTAAGATAACCTTAACTGAAGTTTTTCCTGCTACATTTACTTCTTGAGCTTTAAGACCAATGTAACTAAAAACTAAAACTGCATTTGCTCCAACATTTCTGATAGTAAACTTTCCATCGAGATCTGTTTGTGCTCCAATTGTTGTTCCTTTAACTAATATTGAAGCCCCTGGAAGTGGACCGCTAGCGTCAGATACTGTACCAGACACATCTTGCGAATACGTCAAACTTGTACATAGTACCGTTAGAAACACCATCAAGCCTTTGATTAGACTATTTTTCATACGTAATAAATAAGTTGGTTAATAAATTGTTTAAATGGTTTTGTTTAAATTCAAAACCAAACTTAGACAAAATTTATGAAAATTTTAAGAAACCTTTAAACTATAACGTTTTCGTTAAGCCGAAAACGTTTTCGATTTTAAAATTAATCCTTCAAAAATTTAATAATAAAATTATATAAAACATAAAAAAAATAAGAATAATTATTAATTGTCATGATTTTTTAAGTTTTTAGAGGTAAAATGATTGCATTTTTGTTAAAAAAAACGGCCTAAACTAGAAAACGTTGCAGATTAGTTATTCTTTTGCCATTTTTTTTGATTTTTATTCAAAACAGATTTAAACTTATTACCTATGCGTTTCGTACTATTTATCCTAAAAAACCTAAAACCAACAACATACCTATTAAAGCAGAGAATATACAGGGAAATTTAAAAAACAAATGCATCTATCCTCATTTCATTGGATAGATGCATTTGTGGTAAAAAAATGTTAAATAAATAATAAGGAACTATTCTATTTTTATGGTCTTATTATCTACACCAAGGCCTATTATTTTTAAAGATTTCCATTGTTTTGGCAAAAGTCCTTTGTTGTACTTCAAGCCTTCATCAGTTTGTTCTACTCCACCAAAACCATAAATTACAGCTTGAAGCATCGCTCCTGCCCCTGTTGCAAAATAAGGGTTATTACTATTAGCTGATTCAGAAAATACCCCAAAAGGAGGGCGACTGTTTGGCATATATGATTTTACAAAGTAACTATACGCTTTTTCCCTATCTCCCAAACGGGCATACAAAACAGATAAAACTCCGGAAGCCATGGCTGGTCCGTCTTTAGGGTCTATTTTAGCAGCATAATACTCCAAATCCTTTTCAATTTGTTTTTTATCTGTAATTACATGTAAAGGGTACGCTAATAAATTCACATCGGCTTGTTTAATTATTTGTCCGTCATATCCTTTATAATTTTGAGTAATCCCGTTTTTTGAATGAATAACCAAATGATCCGAAACTTCAATCCATCTAGGATCAATTGGTTCTCCTAGAATTGTAGCCGCTTTAATTGTATTCTTTAAAGATTCAATAGCCGATGCATTAGTAAAAGCATTGTCATCTATATGTTGCGCATATTCATCTGCACCCACAACATTTAATATAGAATAACTACCATCTTGATTTTTTACCACTCTGCTCACCCAAAAATCAGCAGTCTCTTTCAAAACATTCCATTCTTTTTTCAACCACGATTTATCCTGTGTATAGGTGTAGTAATTCCAAAATGCTATAGAAACATCAGCTGTAATATGTTGTTCAAAAATACCTGTCAATGCCCAAGTTGGAGTTGCCTCCTCACCTGTATCATCAGATTCCCATGGAAACATTGCTCCTTTATACCCATAAACAGTTGCTTTTTGTTTTGCTTTTTGTAAACGATCTGAACGGTAATCTAAACATGATTTAGCCATATCAGGTTGTAAAGCCAAAAGTGTTGGATACATCCAAAGCTCAGAATCCCAAAAAATGTGTCCATTATATCCTTGAGAAGACAATCCCATTGGCGCAACACTTTGTCTTGTTTCTGGACGGATAAATGAATATAAGTTATACAATGCAAAACGCACTCTTTGTTGTGATTCTAGATCTCCTTCAATTTGTATGTCTCCCGTTTTCCATAATTCAGCCCAAGCTTTTTTATGTTTATCTAATAATTTATCAATTCCTTCTTGAAGTGCATATATGGGTTGTCTTTCGGATTCATTTAAAGGATCCGTAAAATCTTTGGAAGTACAAATTCCACCAGCAATCGCAAATCTATATTTTTTGCCTTTCAAAAGTTTTTTCGAAAAACCAACTTCATTTCCTGTTTGCTTTAAAGTCTCATTTTGTCCATCAAACAAAAATGTAGTAGATGCCGAAACAATATATTTCCCAAATAAAGTTTTTGCCGTAGTTCCAAAAACTGGCATCATATATTGATTGTCTTTTAAAACACGAAATTGACTTTTGGCTTCTTTCAATTCATCGGGAACAACCATATAATTATTAGCTACAATTTCTATATCTTTTTTAGGGGTGATTTCTACAATAGCCATAGCTGAGTACGGAATTGCCCTATTGGCCAAAATAGTATAATCTACAGCAACCAAATCTTTAAAAGTAAATGAAGTAGTACTCATTCCCTCTTTCATTGAAACCACCTGACTCCAATTATCAATATTATCTGATTTAATTTCTTGATTATTAATCGACAAATGAAGGTTTAAAAATTCAATTCCTCTCACAATTCTACTTATTCCATTTTCAGGACTGCCTTCATAAACGCCATTTAAAATAATTTCTTTTGTTTTCAACGGAGTATCATCAGTGACGATTCCAATTTGACCATTGGCCATAGCCACACCATAATAATTAGCTCTTGAATTAGCGTACAAATGCCATTCATCTGATTTTGTTTGTCCAAAAACAACTGGGCCCACTAAAAGCACTAATAAAAAAATCTTCCTGTATACAATCATAATATTTCTATTTTTTAATATTTCAAACTTACATAATTAAATACTTAAGCATCCTTTTATTTCTTAAAAAGCCGAACCGATAACGTTTTCGGAATTTCGAAAACGTTATCGATTTTTTCAAATGTGATTTATTCAAAATGAATGTTAATTTTATGATAAAAAAACACAACCCATAATTAAATGAATATAAAATTACAAAAAATATTATTTTTAAGCATAATTTCGGTAGTATTATCATTCTATTCTTGCGCTAAAAAATTAGAAAAAACAGCAATAACTGTTAATTCTAATGAAAAAATAGTAGTTGACTTAACAAAACGGTACAAAGAGTCTTTCCGACCACAATTTCATTTTACTCCAGAAATAAAATGGATGAATGATCCAAATGGATTAGTTTATTATAAAGGCATCTATCATCTATTTTATCAGTATTACCCAGATGACATCGTTTGGGGACCGATGCATTGGGGGCACGCTACTAGTACTGACTTAATTCATTGGGAACATAAAAAAATAGCACTATTCCCTGACAAACTTGGACTTATTTTCTCAGGAAGTGCCGTTGTCGATTTAAAAAACACTTCAGGATTAGGAACTCTTGAAAACCCTCCCATGGTTGCGATTTTCACTTATCATAATATGGAAGGTGAGAAATCAGGTAGAAAAGATTTTCAAACACAAGGATTAGCTTACAGCTTGGACGAAGGTAATACTTGGCTGAAGTACAATGGAAATCCAATCATAAAAAACACCAACCAAAAAGATTTTAGAGATCCGAAAGCTTTTTGGAATCCAGAGACAAATCTTTGGAATCTAGTTTTAGTAGCAGGTGATCACGCTCAATTTTACACCTCCAAAAACTTAATTAATTGGGAGTTTGAAAGTGAATTTGGAAAAAACACAGGAGCACATGGAGGTGTTTGGGAATGCCCCGATATTTTCAAACTAAAAGTAGCCGATTCAAAGGAAGAAAAATGGGTGTTGCTTATAAGCATCAACCCTGGCGCACCGAATGGTGGTTCAGGTACTCAATATTTCATTGGTGACTATGACGGTGAAAATTTCATAAGCGATCAAAAAGACATCAAATGGCTAGATTACGGTACAGACAATTATGCTGGTGTCACCTACAACAACACCCCTGATGGCAAGCGTCTTTTTATTGGTTGGATGAGTAACTGGAATTATGCAAGAGATACGCCAACTAAAAATTGGAGAAGCGCTATGACATTACCGAGAGAACTTTCACTTGAAAAAATAAGCAATAATTATGTATTAAAAAGCAAACCTGTTGAACAACTACAAAAACAATTAAAACAGGACTATTCGAATAAACTAATTGCTTTGAAAGCAAACGAAAAAGCAGTTGTTAATTATGGAAATTTAAATCAATCTGAAATTAAATTCACAGGAGAAAATAAAGATTTAAAGTTTATTTTCTCAAATGAAGCACACGATTCTTTAAGAGTAGAGTACAATGCCAAGCAGAAAACATTTTCTATAGACAGGCGCCATTCCGGAATTGTCGCTTTTGAAGAAAGCTTTGGGAAACAAATTCACAAAACAGTAATTCCTAATGTTATTTCGAAAACTATTGATTATCAAATCATCATGGATTGGTCATCAATTGAAATCTTTCTAAACGGAGGGATTTATAGCTTTACTGAACAAATTTTTCCAAATAAACCGTACACAAAAATGATCCTAATATCGAGTGAAAATCAAGATATAAAAGATTTCACAATCCACTATATAAAAGACATTTGGAATAAAAAATAAACCAAAAAACAATAAATAAACAACCAAAAAACCAATAAATGAATAAAGTTAGAAACTGGTCTCTCACCGTAGCGGTAGCGGGATTTTTATTTGGATTTGACACTGTCGTCATCTCCGGAGCCAACTTGCCAATCAAAGAATTGTGGCATACTACTCCCCTGTTTCACGGAATTTTCATAATGTCAATGGCATTATGGGGAACAGTATTAGGTTCATTACTAGGAGGAATACCATGTGATAAATGGGGACGAAAAAAAACATTATTTTGGATTGGAATATTATTTTTGGTATCGGCTATAGGTTCGGCATTAGCACCTAATCCATATATATTCTCGTTTTTTAGATTTATAGGTGGTATTGGCGTAGGTGCTTCGTCTGTTGCGGCACCCATTTATATATCAGAAATATCTACTCCTGAAAACAGAGGTAAATTAGGTACCCTGTTTCAATTCAATATCGTCTTTGGAATCTTAATCGCCTTTTTTTCCAATTATTTATTTGAAGGATTTGGAGGAGTTAATGATTGGAGATGGATGATAGGAATAGTAGCTTTACCTGCACTTGTTTATAGTTTAATTGTCACACAAATACCCGATAGTCCCCGCTGGTTGATCTTGAAAAAAAGGGATGATACAACTGCTATGAACGTACTGGAAATGATTTATAACAAAGAAGATGCTTTAGCCAATTTTAACGAAATAAAAAAGGACCTTGTTGAAGACTCAGCTTTTAAAGAAACTATTTTCTCTTACAAATATAAACTACCTGTAATCTTAGCTTTTTTGCTGGCTTTCTTCAATCAATTATCTGGAATCAATTTCATCCTATATTATGCCCCAGAAATATTAGAAATGGCGGGATTAGGATCTAAAGAATCTTTAATGAATTCTATTTTAATTGGATTTACAAACCTGATTTTCACCCTTGCAGGGATGCGGTTAATTGATGTTCTAGGAAGAAAACAATTAATGTTAATAGGATCTATTGGTTACATTTTAAGTTTGGGAATGGTGGCCTTGGCCTTTCTTAATAATCTAGGACCAATTGTTTTAATGGTATCAATTCTCGTATTCATTGCTTCTCACGCCATTGGTCAGGGAGCAGTAATTTGGGTGTTTATTTCTGAAATATTTCCAAATAACGTTAGGGCAAATGGACAGTCATTTGGAACAGGGATCCATTGGATTTTTGCTGCCTTAATCACTTTGGCTGGTCCAGTAGTAATCGATTTATTCAAAGAAAATCCTTGGCCAATTTTCGCTTTCTTTGCGTTTATGATGGTATTACAGTTAATATTTGTCTTATTTATGATGCCTGAAACAAAAGGTTTGTCACTAGAAGATTTAGAACATAAAATGCTTAGCAATGGAAAATAATTTACAAAAACCTAATGTAGTATGTTTTGGAGAAGTGCTTTATGATGTTTTTCCAACGCACAAGAAAATTGGTGGAGCACCACTAAACGTGGCTTTACGTCTTGCATCCCTGGGCATAAATACTCAAATAGTAAGTCGTATTGGTAATGATGAAATTGGAAAAGAACTCCTGTCTTTCATAAAGAAAAACAAAGTAAAAACAAATTTGATTCAGGTTGATCCTCTTTATAAAACGGGTGAAGTAATAGTAGAATTAAACGACAAAGGATCGGCATCTTACACTATTAATTATCCTGTGGCTTGGGATAAAATTGAATGCAATCCAGAAATAGAAAATACAGTAAAAAAAGCAGATGCATTTATTTATGGCAGCCTAGTTTGCAGAGATTCTACCTCTTTTGAGACCTTAGTTGAATTAATAGGATACGCTAAATACAAAGTATTTGATGTCAATCTACGCGCCCCATTTTACAAGAAAAAAGTACTTATTAATTTGATGATGCAGTCTGATTTTATCAAGTTTAATGATGAAGAGTTGTACGAAATAAGTAAGTTTCTAAATTCACCTTACCATTCTTTAAAGCAAAATATCCTTTATATAGCTGAAACAACAAATACAAGTCGCATATGTGTAACATTAGGGTGCCATGGAGCCATTTTATATTATGACGATACGTTTTATTACAATAGTGGATATGAAATAAAGGTAGCGGACACTGTTGGAGCTGGAGATTCATTTTTGGCCGGTTTAATTAGTGAATTACTAACCCAAAACGACCCTCAAAAAGCGATTGACTTTGCTTGTGCTTTAGGTGCTCTTGTTGCTGAAAAAGAAGGAGCTAACCCAATAATTTCAAATTCAAAAATAACTAAATTCATGAATCCAATATAAGTAATTATGAAACCTATATCTGTTTTTACACTAACGCTATTATTTATAAGCATGACTATTAACGCACAAATTGATAAAAATCTAATAATCCCAGTTAAAGATGCCAAATGGTGGAAAGAAGCTGTTGTTTACCAAATATATCCTAGAAGTTTTAAAGATAGCGATGGTGATGGAGTTGGAGATTTGAAAGGAATAATATCTAAATTAGACTATATAAAAAGTCTTGGAATTGATGCCGTTTGGCTAAATCCAATCTATACTTCTCCAAATGACGATAATGGATACGACATTAGTAATTATCGGGAAATCATGAAGGATTTTGGGACTATGGAAGATTTTGACGTTCTATTGAAAGAAATGCATAAACGCAAAATCAAACTTATCATGGATTTAGTGGTCAATCACAGTAGTGATGAACATGATTGGTTCAAACAATCCAGAAGTTCTCGTGACAACCCATATAGAGATTATTACCATTGGTGGCCAGCCGAAAAAGGAAAGCCTCCCTACAGATGGAGTTTCTTTGATGTAAATAGTGAAGCTTGGAAATACGATGCGAAAACGGATTCCTATTATCTACATTACTTCTCACAAAAACAACCTGACTTGAATTGGGAAAACCCAAAATTACGAGAAGAAGTATACGATATCATGCGTTTTTGGCTGGACAAGGGAATTGATGGATTTAGAATGGATGCTTTTCAATTTGCCTCAAAAGATACAACTTGGCCAGAATTACCAAAAGGGTATGAAAAAGACATTATAAAATACTATGGTGTAGGACCCCATTTACATGAGTATTTACAAGAAATGAATAAAAAAGTATTTAGCAAATACGACATCATGACTGTAGCCGAAGGTGCTGGAAGTTCACCAGCAGATGCATTACAATTTGTAGATCCAGATCGAAAAGAACTGGACATTGCGTATCATTTTGAAAGTGTTGACATTGGTAAGCATGTGCTTGATTTTGGCTTAGTAAAATATAAAAAAATATTTTCGAGATACGATAATGCATTCAAAGACAAAGGATGGTTAGCCATTTTTCTTGCTAATCATGATCAACCAAGAATGGTCAGTAAGTTTGGAAATGACACCCCTAAATTTAGAGAAATCTCTTCAAAAATGCTTTCAACTTTTATCCTGACCATGAGAGGGACTCCATTTTATTACAATGGAGATGAATTAGGAATGGTCAATATTCGTTTTGATTCTATTGAAGATTATCAAGATGTAGATACCCGTAACAAATACATCGGGTTGAAAAACAAGAATGGAGATTTAGAAGGATTCTTAGAAGGACAAAAACAAACTTCAAGAGAAAATGGACGTACCCCTTTTCAATGGAACACTACAAAAAATGCAGGTTTTACATCAGGAACTCCATGGTTGAAGGTAAATCAAAACTTTAAAACGGTAAATGCTGAAGAGCAAGAAAAGGACCCAAAATCAGTTTTGAATTACTTTAGAAAATTAGTTCAAGTCCGTAAAGAAATTCCCGCACTTATTTATGGTAAATATACCTTATTGGATGAGAACAACTCAGCTGTATATGCCTATACAAGAGAACTCAACAATAAAAAAATATTGGTTTTATTAAATTTTACCAATAAAAAAGCTACCTATAATTTAAATTTCAAGCTAGGCAAACATGAAGTGATTTTAGATAATTATGAAGATTGTAATAAAGTTAAAAGCAATTCATTAAGACCCTATGAGGCGATGATAATTCATTTTGATTGATTTAGAATAATTAGTTCAACTACCACATAGCGTAATCAACTATAATTTTTAACGTAACTGTTTATTTGAAATCTGAATTACAATAAATAAATTGTAAGTTTGTTTTCAAATAAACCGTTTTTCATTCTAAACAATCTGGAAATCAATTCATGAAAGAAGCTACTCTTAAACAAATCGCTACTCAACTAGGGGTGTCAATTACAACTGTTTCTAAAGCACTGAAAAATTATCCTGATGTTAGTGAAAAAACAAAAAAAAAGATTGTAGACTTAGCAATTAAACTAAATTATACCCCAAATAGTTTTGCAGTTAATTTAAGAACAAAAGAGTCAAAAATTATAGGAGTTATAATACCCACGGTGGATTACAATTTTTTTTCCAAAGTTTTCAAGGGTGTGCTAGAAGAAGCTGAAAAAAGAAAATACCAAGTAATAATATTACGCTCCAATGAAAAGCTAGAGGTTGAAAAAAAACAAATTGAACTTTTATTAAACAAAAGAGTTGACGGAATTATAATGTCACTTTCTAATGAAACTGGGGATTTTAATCATATTAAAAACATAATTAAACATAAAACTCCTTTAGTTCTTTTTGACAAAATCGCAAAATTAGTCAACTGTTCAAAAGTGGCAATCAATGATCGAAAAGCAGCTTATGATGCTGTAAATTATCTTATCAAAAAAGGGCATAAAAAAATTGCCCACTTTCGAGGATCCTATATGCCACAAAATTCTATAGATCGTTTTTTAGGTTATAAAAAAGCACTTGAAGATAACAATATTGTGTATGATCCCTCACTAGTATATTTATGTGATAATAATACCGATTTTGAAGATGGGTATGAAAATGCAAAAAAAATATTAATGGAACATCCTGATATTGAGGCCATTTTTGCCATAACAGATCTCGTGGCAGTTGGAATAATAAAATACTTTAATGATATAGATCTAAAAATACCCGCACAAATAGCAGTTTTTGGCTTTTGCAATTCATTCATGTCCGAAATAATAACTCCAAAGCTAACAACAATTGACCAACCAGGATTTGAAATAGGGAACAGAGCGGCTTCCATTTTATTTGATGAAATTGACTTAAAAAAGAAAAACAAACCTGTCATCTTTCAATCCATTGAATTAGAAACTAAAATAATTGAAAGGGATTCTGCATAAAATTTGATCTAGATTATTTTTTGTGAATTTATTTTTAATAAATAATACCTGAATTTTAACTAATCTAATTTATTCATTAAATAAAAAAAATAACACACATTTAAGATAAAAATTAATATCTTGGTAAAGAAAATTACACCTCCATTTTATTTGAAAATAAGTCTAAACGAGTTCCAGACCTTAAAATAGAAAAATAGTTGATTCGAAAATGTATTTTTTAAACTTAAACTATCAGAAAATTAGTTCATGAAAGACATCACTCTTAAAGAAATTGCAACAAAATTAGGTATTTCGATAACGACCGTATCTAAAGCATTAAAGAACTACCCTGATGTTAGTGAAAAAACTAAAAAAGCGGTCATTGACCTTGCACAAAAATTGCATTATACCCCAAATAGTTTTGCAGTAAACTTAAGAACAAAAGAATCCAAAACTATTGGTTTAATTATTCCAGAAGTAATGCATCATTTTTTTTCCAATATTATTAATGCAATAATTGATGAAGCTGAAAAAAATGGTTACCTGGTTATCATTTTACAATCAAACGAGTCATTAGCCTTAGAAAAAAAACAAGTTGAACTACTAATTAACAAACGAGTAGACGGGATTTTAATCTCCCTATCTAATGAATCAAATAATGACGAACATATAAAGGAAATTATAAATAGAAAGATTCCATTTGTCATGTTTGATAAAATATCTAAACTTTCTAAGTGTTCTAAAGTAATTATTGATGATCAAAAAGCGGCTTTTAACGCTGTTCAGCATTTAATTGATAATGGGTGCAAAAAAATTGTTCATTTGCGTGGCCCATTAAACCCTCAAAATTCTATTGATCGTTATATTGGATATAAAAAAGCTTTAGAGAAAAACAACATTCCTTTTGATTCAAAATTAGTATACACTTGCGAAAATGTTACATTTGACGAAGGTGTTTATTTTGCCAAACACATAATAGAAGAACATCCAGATGTAGACGGAATATTTGCAATCACTGATTTAGTAGCAGTAGGTGTATTGTCCTATTTTAACGATCATAAAATTAAAGTTCCAGAACAAGTAAAAATAATAGGATTTAGTAATTGGTTTATGTCGCAAGTATTGACTCCAAAATTGAGTACTGTAGATCAACCGAGTAATGAAATGGGTGTTGTATCATTTAATCTACTATTAGAAGAGATGAACTGTCATAAAAATGATATGGAGTTTACACCTAGAACTATCGAACTAGAAACCAACGTATTAATTAGAGAGTCCTCATTAAAAACCGATAATTAGACTTACATACTAAAAAAAAGCTACTTAATAAAATCAATATTACGCTTAATACCTTGAAATTTTGATCTTTTTAACGGAGAGTCTTTAAATACCGCATTAAAAGTTTCTTCAGTAATTTCATTCCAATCTTTTTTACTAAACTTTAATAATTCGGGATTTGGATTAAATAATGGTTCACTATGAGGTTTAGAGAACTTATTCCAAGGACAAACGTCTTGACATATATCGCAACCAAAGGCCCAATCATCAAATTTCCCTTTCATCTCTATTGGAATATTTTCTTTAAGTTCGATAGTAAAATAAGAGATGCATTTGCTGCCATCCACGACGTAAGGAGCAACTATTGCTTCTGTGGGGCAAGAATCTATACAAGCAGTACAAGTACCGCAATGATCAGTAGTAGCGTAATCATAGTTTAATTCCAAATCAATAATTAATTCGGCAATAAAGTAAAAAGAACCTACTTTTTGAGTCAATAAATTACTGTTTTTACCAATCCATCCCAAACCACTTTTGGCTGCCCAAGCTTTATCCAGCACTGGAGCTGAGTCAACAAAAGTACGTCCTGACACCTCTCCTATTGTAGATTGAATAGAAAAAAGAAGTTCATTTAATTTTTCTTTGATGACAAAATGGTAATCTTTACCATAAGCATATTTTGAAATTTTATAAGAATCAGTTTCTTGAAATTGTTGTGGGTAATAATTTAGGAGTAAAGAAACCACACTTTTTGAATCATCAACCAGTAAAGTAGGGTTTAAACGTTTGTCAAAATTATTTTCCATATAGGACATTTGTCCGTTATGGTTGTTATTTAGCCAAGTTTCTAATCTTGGTGCTTCTTGTTCTAAAAAACCAGCTTTGGATATACCACATGAAAGGAAACCGAGCCGTTTCGCTTCTGCTTTTATAAATTGGGTATATTTTGTTTTAGAATTAATAATATATCTTATAAACGATGTTTAGCCCTGATGGCAGCGGCATCCTTTACTTGCTTTCTTTATGCAAGTAAAGATATAGCGGACAGCAGGAAATAGCTTCTTAAAAATTAAAACAAACCTCCTTGAATATTAGAATTGACTTTCCCTAAATGCTTATATGCTTTTTCGGTGACTTCTCTTCCTCTAGGAGTTCTCATAATAAAACCTTCTTGAATCAAAAAAGGTTCATATACCTCTTCAATTGTTTCACTACTTTCAGAAACCGCCGTTGCTAAAGTAGATAACCCTACAGGGCCTCCCTTGAACTTATCAATAATAGTATTTAGAATTTTATTGTCCATTTCATCTAATCCGTGTGCATCAACATTTAACGCTTTTAAGGCATAACGAGCGATAGCAACGTCAATAGTTCCGTTTCCTTTAATTTGGGCAAAATCACGTACCCTACGCAACAAAGCATTTGCGATACGAGGTGTTCCTCTACTTCTACCAGCAATTTCAATAGCTGCTTCTAAAGAAATAGGCATTTTCAAAATACTTGCGCTACGTTCTACGATAGTTGTTAATAGTTCTGCTGTATAATATTGCAAGCGTGATGATATTCCGAAACGAGCCCTCATAGGAGCCGTTAAAAGACCTGAACGAGTAGTGGCACCTATTAATGTAAATGGATTTAAATTGATTTGGACCGTACGCGCATTTGGTCCAGATTCAATCATAATATCGATCTTAAAATCCTCCATTGCTGAATATAAATATTCTTCCACAATGGGACTCAACCGATGGATTTCATCAATGAATAAAACATCTCTTTCCTCAAGATTAGTTAACAAACCAGCTAAATCGCCCGGTTTATCTAAAACAGGACCAGATGTGATTTTTATACCCACCTGCAATTCATTAGCCAAAATATTAGCCAATGTAGTTTTCCCTAATCCTGGAGGTCCATGGAAAAGGGTATGATCCAAAGCTTCATTCCTTTGGTTAGCTGCTTCAACAAAAACCTTAAGGTTTTCTAACACTTGATCTTGTCCAGCAAAATCATCAAATGATAAAGGTCTTAATTTTTTTTCAAGATCAAATTCTTCCGAATTATAACCATTGGTAGTTGGATCTAGATTCTCATTCATACAACAAAGATAAGACAAAGTTAGAACTAAAAAAAAATGCCTTTCCATTTAGAAAGGCATTTTATATATAAATAAAATCTAGTGATGTAAAACTTCTTCACCTGGTTTCATTGGAATATTTTGAGGAACAAAATCTTCGTCATGACTTGGGTTACTATAATCATATGGCCATCTATGAACTTCAGGAATTTCTCCAGGCCAGTTCCCATGCATATGTTCTACAGGTGCTGTCCATTCAAGAGTATTAGATTTCCAAGGGTTTTGTACCGCTTTCTTACCGTAGAAAATACTGCTAAAAAAGTTATACAAAAATACCAATTGAAAAGCTCCACCAATTAATGCGAAAGTAGTAATCAATACATTTACGTTTTGTAAATCATCAAATAAAGGAAAATTAGTATTTGTATAATAGCGTCTTGGTAAACCAGCTAGTCCAATAAAGTGCATTGGAAAGAAAACACCGTACGCACAAACCGCAGTTACCCAAAAGTGAACATACCCTAAGTTTTTGTTAAGCATTCTTCCAAACATCTTAGGAAACCAGTGATAGATTCCCGCAAACATACCATAAAGAGCAGAAATACCCATTACTAAGTGAAAGTGCGCTACAACAAAATAAGTATCGTGAACATTAATATCTAATGTACTATCTCCTAATATAATTCCAGTCAATCCACCAGTAATAAAAGTAGAAACTAATCCGATAGAGAATAACATTGCTGGATTTAATTGTAGATTACCTTTCCAAAGAGTGGTAATGTAGTTAAAAGCTTTAACGGCAGATGGTATTGCAATCAATAGAGTTGTAAAGGTAAATACAGAACCTAGAAAGGGATTCATTCCTGAGATAAACATATGGTGACCCCAAACAATAGTTGATAAAAATGCAATAGCTAAAATTGACATAATCATCGCTCTATAACCAAAAATAGGTTTACGTGAATTCGTAGCAATAACTTCAGAAGTAATACCCAATGCAGGTAGCAAAACGATATAAACCTCAGGATGTCCTAAAAACCAAAACAAGTGTTCGAACAATACTGGAGAACCACCTTGATAATGTAATACTTCACCAGCAATATATATATCAGACAAGAAGAAAGAAGTACCAAAACTTCTATCAAAAATCAATAATAAAGCAGCTGATAAAAGAACAGGAAATGAAACGATACCAATAATAGCGGTTACAAAAAATGCCCATATAGTTAAAGGTAGTCTAGTCATAGACATTCCTTTTGTTCTCAAATTAATTACTGTAACTACATAATTCAAAGATCCCATTAAAGAAGATGCAATAAATATAGCCATTGAAACTAACCATAAAGTCATACCTAAACCAGAACCTGAAATAGCCTGAGGCAATGCACTTAAAGGAGGGTAGATTGTCCAACCAGCATTAGCAGGACCTGATTCTACAAAAAGAGACCCAATCATGATTACGCTAGACAAAAAGAATAACCAATAAGAAATCATATTCATAAAACCAGAAGCCATATCTCTAGCACCAATTTGAAGTGGAATCAATAAATTACTAAAAGTTCCACTTAACCCAGCGGTAAGTACAAAAAATACCATTATAGTTCCATGAATAGTAACTAAAGACAAATAAATATCGTTAGCCATTACACCATTGGGAGCCCATTTGTCTCCTAATAATATATTAAATATTTTAAAAGACTCCTCTGGCCATGCTAATTGCATTCTAAAAAGCATTGACATACTAACTCCAATAATTCCCATAATAATACCAGTAATAAGGTATTGTTTAGCAATCATTTTATGATCAATACTAAAAATGTATTTAGTAATGAAAGTGTCTTTATGATGATGTTCGTGTTCGTGATCGTGTCCGTGATCGTGACCTTCTGCTGACATATATGTATACTTTAAATTTTCTTATTAATTATTTCATAGCTATTTTAGAAACAGCTGCTGTATCTTTTGATTTTAAAGAATCTGTACTTATTGCACCTTCAACAGGAGCTGGTGTATTAGCTTCTTTTACTTGTTGTACTAAAATTGCTTGCTCAGACAACCATTTTTTATAGTCTTCTGGAGTATCAACAATAATTTTCATTTGCATATTATAGTGAGATGCACCACAAATTTTGTTACAAAGAAGCAAATAATCAAATGAATAAGGATCAAGAGCAGTTTCTCCTTTTGCAACTAAAGCAATACTTTTCTTAGCTCTTAAAGCATTAATATTAGAAACCTTTTCTACCATATAAGGTAATTCTCTATATTCAGCTGTAGTATAAATTGGTTCAAAAGCAAATTCTGTAACCATTCCAGGAACACAATTCATTTGCGCTCTAAAGTAAGGCATATAAGCTGAATGCAATACATCTTGAGATCTCATTTTAAAATGAATCTTTTTTCCTTTAGGAATATGTAATTCAGAAACCACAATATCATCTTGAGAATAAGGATCTGCAAGATCAACACCTAACGTATTAATTCCCTCAATGTATCTAACATTTGCTTTTCCAAGAACATTATCTTCTCCTGCAATTCTAGCTGTCCATTTAAATTGTTGTGCATATAATTCTACTACAACTGTATCATCTTCGTCATCGATGAACATAATATTTGTCCAAGCATATAATCCGTAAAGAATTAATCCAGCTAAAACAATTGCAGGAATTACACTCCAAATCGCTTCTAATTTATTATTATCAGCAAAATACAATGCTTTTTGATCTTTTTTACCTCTATATTTAAAGGCAAAATAATGTAATAAAACTTGTGTTATTGCCTGAACAATAAAAATTAAAACCCAAGTAATATTCATCAAGTTATCAACCTGACCTCCATGTGCTGATGCTGGTGTATGAAGAACTAAAGGTCCCCATTGAAACAAACCATATATAGTAAATATATATATGAAAGCTAAAAAGCCAAACATCAAATAACCTTGAACATTATTATCATTATCAGAAGCTACCTGAGAACTGTCTGAATCAGAACCTACTTGCGTAAGATCAAATATTTTAGTCAATTGCCATAAAGCAACAGCTAATAAAACTAAAACTATAATTACCAACAAACTTGTCATCTGTTTATTTCTTTAAATATTAATAATGAAAATGTTTACTCTCTTCGATGTAAGGATTTCTTTTTGGCAATAAAGGCGCTTTAGTCAATGCTGTAAAAACAACATAAATAAATAAACCTAAGAAGAAAAGTACAGAAGCAATTTCTGATATTCCAATAAACCACTTATCACCTACTGTTCCTGGCATAATCATATTAAAAAAGTCAATATAATGTCCAGTTAATATTACTACCCCTGCCATAACAAGTATCCAAGTAATTCTTTTGAAATCTGTATTTACTAAAATTAGTATTGGGAATACAAAATTCATAACAACAGCACCAAAAAAGGGCAAATTATATAATTGTATTCTAGTTACGAAATAAGTAATCTCTTCAGGAATATTAGCATACCAAATCAACATAAATTGAGAGAACCAAAGGTAAGTCCAGAAAACACTAATCCCAAACATAAATTTAGCTAAATCATGGATATGACTTGTATTTACATATTCTAAATACCCTCTTGATTTCAAATACAAAGTAACCATCGCAATCATTGTGATACCACTTACGAAGAAACTAGCAAAAACATACCATCCAAATAAAGTACTAGACCAGTGAGGATCTATTGACATAATCCAATCCCACGACATAATTGATTCAGTAACGATAAAGAATACTAAAAAACCAGCCGTTATGTTAAAATTCTTTTTGTAGAAAGCATCATCTGTTGCTTCATCTTGAGCTAAACAATTCTTTCTTGAATAAAACCTGTAAAGATTCCATCCAATCAAAAATACTGCGGCTCTAACAATCCAAAAAGGAAAGTTTAAATATCCTGACTTACCAGCAATAATTTTATCAAAATTAGGACTAGTAGGATCTGTAACACCTTCAACTAACCAAGCAAATAGATGATTAAAATGAAGACCACAAAGAATCAAGATAACAAAGAATATAACTGAACCTACAGGCAAATAAGCTGTGATTCCTTGCATTACTCTAAACAAAACTGGAGACCAACCTGCTAATGCAACTTGCTGAATTGCATAAAAAGCTAATACTCCCATTGAAAGCAACATAAAGAAAATACAAGCTACATATAATGCTGCCCAAGGCTTATTTTGCAATTGATGCAAAACATGAGTTAAGTGCTCTTTATGCTCTGTAGCTTCATTTGTATCTTTAACTTCTTCATGAGAAGCTTTAACAGCATGAGCTTCATCAGCTGATTCATGCTTAACCTCACCATGACCTTCATGGCTTTCAGAAGCAAGAATTTTCTCCACTTCTTGAATATCTTTAGGTGCATTTAAAAAACCATATCCAATTCCTAAAAGACCAATAGCCATTAAGACGAGAGAAAAAGTTTTTAATTTACTTGAAAATGTATACATATCTATTACGATCAGTTTGTTCAACAATTATAATTGGCTTTTTAGTTTTAAAACATAGTCAGCAACTAACCATCGCTCATGAGCGCTTAATTGATTAGCATGAGACCCCATTGCATTTAAACCATAAGTTTCAACAAAAAAAATACTCCCTTCTGTGATAACCCTATCTTTATAACTAGGCACTCCAAGAAATTTTTCTCTTTCAACTAATTTACCTTTACCATTTCCAGCTGCACCATGACAACTAATACAGTAAATTTCAAAAAGTTCTTTACCTTTTCCAGAATTTCTATCTAAAGAATCTAATGGAGATTTAAGGTTAGCTTTAGCTAGTTCATAATCAGCAGTTGTATTCTCATAAGCAAAAGGCTCAAAACCTCTATTTATAGTACCAGCTACTGGAAGTTGTCCCTCTTTACCATTATTGAATGCATTAGACTCTGAATATGTTTCATACCCAACAGACTCGTACATATTTGGAAAATACTGATAGTTTGGTGCGGAATTATTATGACAAGACGTTACTAATATAGTGATGCCAAATAATAGTGTTATTTTATATATCGTTTTCATATCTAAATTAATGCTTTTCTATTACTTTAACTTCTACAGCTCCTGTATTCTTGAAAAAAGAAACTAATTCCTCTTCATTATTATTCACTGCAACTTCCATTAAAAAATGATCATCTGTTGTTCTAACATCTGGATTTTCAGCTTTTTTGAAAGGCCATATTTTACTTCTCATATAAAAAGTAACTACCATTAAATGCGCTGCAAAAAACACAGTCATTTCAAACATAATAGGTACAAATGCAGGCATATTTTGAATGAAACTAAAACTTGGTTTACCTCCGATATCCTGAGGCCAATCTTGAATCATTATATAATTCATCATTGTTGTTGCTACTGTTATACCAACACAACCGTACATGAAAGCACAAATAGCTAATCTTGTTGGAGCAAGCCCCATCGCTTTATCCAAACCGTGAACCGGAAATGGAGTAAAAACTTCTTCAATATGATGATGAGCTGCTCTGGTTTGTTTAACCGCATCCATCAATATATCATCGTCATTATAAATGGCGTATATTACTTTATTACTCATGATGTGAATCTTTATTTGCTTCTCTTTCTCTTTTGTAATTATCTCCTGTTCCTTTTAATATTGTTTTCACCTCTGCTTGAGCTATAACTGGGAAAGTTCTAGAATATAACAAAAATAATACAAAGAAGAAACCTATTGTTCCAATGAAAATTCCAATATCAACAAACGTAGGAGAAAACATAGTCCATGAAGATGGTAAATAATCTCTATGTAAAGAAGTAACAATAATTACAAATCTTTCAAACCACATACCTATGTTTACAACAATAGATATGATAAAAGAAAACATAATACTTGTTCTTAATTTTTTAAACCACATAAACTGAGGTGAAAAAACATTACATGTCATCATCGACCAGTAAGCCCACCAGTAAGGTCCAGTAGCTCTATTCAAGAAGGCGTATTGTTCATACTCAACTCCTGAATACCATGCGATAAACAGCTCAGTTATATAAGCAACCCCGACTATAGAACCCGTAATCATAATTACGATATTCATCAACTCAATATGCTGTATAGTAATGTAAGCTTCAAGATTAGAAACTTTTCTCATGATAATAAGCAAAGTATTTACCATTGCAAATCCTGAAAAAACTGCTCCTGCAACAAAGTAAGGAGGGAAAATAGTAGTATGCCATCCTGGTATAACAGAAGTAGCAAAGTCCATCGATACAATAGTATGTACAGAAAGTACAAGTGGAGTTGCTAAGCCTGCAAGAACCAAAGATACTTCTTCAAAACGTTGCCAGTCTTTAGCTCTACCACTCCATCCAAAACTCAAGATAGAATATATCTTTTTATTAAAAGGAGTTATTGCTCTATCTCTAAGCATTGCAAAATCGGGTAATAAACCAGTCCACCAAAAAACAAGCGATACTGATAAGTAAGTTGATATTGCAAATACATCCCAAAGTAAAGGAGAGTTAAAATTCACCCATAGTGAGCCAAATTGATTTGGAATTGGCAATACCCAATAGGCCAACCAAGGGCGACCCATGTGAATAATTGGAAATAAACCTGCTTGAATAACAGAAAAGATTGTCATAGCTTCTGCAGAACGGTTAATTGCCATTCTCCATCGTTGACGGAATAATAATAGAACTGCAGATATTAATGTTCCTGCGTGACCAATACCAACCCACCAAACGAAGTTCGTGATATCCCATGCCCATCCAACAGTTTTATTTAATCCCCATGTTCCTATACCTGTAGACACGGTGTAAATTATACAGCTCACTCCCCAAAGGAAGGCTATTAATGCGATTGTAAATACAATCCACCAATGCTTGTTAGCTTTTCCTTCAACAGGTGCAGCTATGTCTACTGTTACGTCGTGATAAGATTTATCACCTATAACTAAGGGTTTTCTAATGGTTGCTTCGTAGTGAGACGACATAATACTTTATATTGTTTCTTAATTAATAATTTTTTGTACTAGGTATTTCTAACTTTAACGTGATAGATAACATTAGGTTTTGTCCCAACATGCTCTAATAAATGATACATTCTATCATCAGCAGCTAATTTAGCAATTTGACTTTCTGTATCATTAACATCTCCAAAAGCCATTGCTCCAGTAGAACAAGCATTTGAACACGCCGTTTGAAATTCTCCATCAACAATAGCTCTACCTTCTCTCTTCGCACTTAAAATTGTCGCTTGTGTCATTTGAATACACATTGAACATTTTTCCATTACTCCACGAGAACGAACATTTACATCAGGATTTAAAACCATACGTCCTAAATCATCATTCATATGATAATCAAATTCACTGTTTTTGTTATACAAGAACCAGTTAAAACGACGTACTTTATAAGGACAGTTATTAGCACAATAACGAGTACCAACACATCTATTATAAGCCATCATGTTTTGACCTTGACGACCATGAGAAGTCGCAGCAACAGGACAAACTGTTTCACAAGGTGCGTGATTACAATGTTGACACATTACAGGTTGAAAAGAAACTTGAGGATTATCTCCTGCTTTTTCCATTTCATTAAAAGTAGACAAAGAACTAGACAAACCAGCTATATTCTCTTTTCTTTCATTATCACCTGCAAAAGTACTTTCAGAAGAGTAATATCTATCGATACGCAACCAGTGCATATCACGACTTCTTCTTACTTCAGACTTACCTACAACTGGCACATTATTCTCAGCGTGACATGCTATTACACAAGCCCCACATCCAGTACAAGCATTTAAATCAATTGAAAGATTAAAATGATGTCCAACTGAACGATCAAATGAATCCCATAAATCAACTTTTGTAGCCTCTACTTCTTCATGGTCTAAAGATACCATAGGTACTTCATTCCAAAATTTAGCATCTTTAGTATTGAAGATTTCCAAGGTAGTTTCCTTGATGATATCCCCTCTACCCATTAATGTTTTTTGACCTTGAACACAAGCAAACTCATGTTCTCCATTAGCTTTAACTAAACTAACAGATTGTACATCATTAAAACCTTTATATAAAGCGTAAGCATTTAAACCTACTTGCATTTCTTCTTTCAAAGCCGCTTTACGACCATAACCTAATGCCAATCCAATAGTTCCTACAGCTTGACCTGGCTGAACAATAACTGGCACATTATCTAATTTTAAACCGTCAGCAGTAGTAATTGTAGCATAACTACCATTCAAACCACCATTAGCAACGATTTCATTAGTCATCAACAATTGTTTTGCATCTGCATTAGAAACAGTAACATAATTATCCCATGACACTCTTGTAATTGGATCAGGAAACTCTTGTAACCAAGGGTTATTAGCCTGTTGCCCATCACCCATACCTGTTTTAGTATACAGTACCAATTCAAATCCAGCACCAGCTTTTGATTTTGCTAAAGCATTTGCAGCAGCAGAATAATCAGCAGAACCTCCAGATAAAGATTGAGAATCTCCAACATAAACACCATCATGCAACACTTTATTCCAAGAAGCACCTGCAATAACTGAAGCAGAAGTTGCTTTTAAGTAATCGTAATAAGTACCTGACATTCCATTCAAAGACATTAAAACATCTTGAAATTGTTTTGTATCAAATAAAGGACGAATTGTTGGTTGCGTTAAACTATAAGTTCCTTTTGTCAAACTTAAATCACCCCATGATTCCAAATAATGAGGAACTGGCATAGCAATAGTAGTTACAGAAGCAGTTTCATCTTCTTTCAAAGATAAAGAAACTGACGTTTTAACTTTCTTAAGACCTTCAGCGAATAAACCTGAATCGGCCAAAGTATATATTGGGTTAACACCACTCATTATTAAGGTATGAACACTACCCGCATTCATGTCACTTACTAACTGAGCCACTTTTTCATTAGACCCTTTTCTAATTTGTCTTGTTCCAGAAGTTATAAAAGCTTCACTTGATAAAGCTTGATTAATTGCTAAAACTAACAATTGAGCATTTTTATCTTGAATACCAGAAACTAAAACTCCATTTGACCCAGCAGCTTTCAACTGTTGAGCCGCTTTACTAACTTCAGCTTTAAATTTATCATCTAAATTTACCGCTACAGAAGAACCAGTAATAACATTATATATATGTACTAACGCTTGTTTTTGATTTGCAGTTGACATAGCCAAACGCTTATCAGCAGCAGCACCAGACAAAGTCATATTAGCTTCTAATTGAAAGTGACGAGACATTTTTCCACTTTTAGGAATCCTACCTTGTGCATAACTAGAATCATATCCTCCACCTTGCCAATCTCCTAAGAAATCCGCACCAACAGAAACAATTAGCGATGATTTTGAAAAATCATAATCAACTAAAGCTCTTTCACCATAAACGGACTCAAAAGCATCTAAAGCTTCAGATGAAGAAACAGCATCATAAACCACATGCTTAGCAGTAGGATTTAACGCAATAAATTCTCCAATTAATTTTTCAGTGGACGGGCTAGCTAAAGTATTAGTTAACAATACTACCTGACTACCATTTGCTTTAGCTTCAGCCAAACTTGCTTTTATATCTGCATCAACTGCAGACCAAGTAGCACTTTTACCTTTTGACTTAGGCTCTTTCAAACGCATACTATCATATAAAGATAATATAGACGCATGAATTCTAGCATTAGCAGCAAATTTAGCTCCTGAAATAGTATTATTATCTATTTTAATAGGACGCCCTTCACGTGTTTTAACAAGTAGATTTGCAAAATCAAAACCATCAAAAACAGAAGTAGCATAATAATCAGCTACTCCAGGAATGATTTGCTCTGGCTGCAATACATAAGGAATCGACTTGTTCACAGGACCTTCGCATGCCGCAAGCGTGGCTGCAGCAGTACTAAACCCAACGTACTTTAAAAAATCACGACGTGATGTTGAAGAAGATGACATTGCATCATTATTTCCTAAAAAATCTTCAGTAGGAATTTCTTCAACAAATTCGTTATTTCTAAGCGTCTCAACAATAGAACTATTTTCTAGTTCCTCAACACTTTTCCAGTATTTTTTGTTTGATGACATTGTATATAAATATTAAAATCTTAATAATTTGATTAATAGTGGCATTTACCGCATTCTAAACCTCCCATTTGAGCTGCAGTCAATTTGTCTACACCATATTTTTTAGAAAGTTCTTTGTGAATTTTAGTATAATAGTCGTTTCCTTCCATTTTAACGTCGGTTTTTCTATGGCAATTAATACACCATCCCATCGTTAATGGAGCAAACTGTTTTTGAATTTCGTAAGTTTCAACTGGACCGTGACAAGTTTGACATTCAATTCCAGCAACAGTAACGTGTTGTGAGTGATTAAAATAAACGAAGTCAGGCAAGTTATGAATACGAACCCATTTAACTGGCTGTGTTTTACCAGTATAAGATTGCGTTGCTTTATCCCAACCCACAGCAGTATACAATTTTTGGATTTGCTCATCATAAAATGCTTTACTGTACTCAGGAGTAGCAGTAGATTCAGCAACTTCAGAAATGTTTTTATGACAATTCATACAAACATTCAAAGAAGGAATTCCAGAATTTTTACTCACTCTAGCTGCAGAGTGACAATATTTACAATTTATCTCGTTATCACCAGCATGAATTCTGTGTGAATAATGAATTGGCTGTATTGGCTCATATCCTTGATCAACTCCTACCTGCATTAAAAATCCATAAACAAAGTACCCACTGGCCAATAATAAAAATATTGAAGTAATAAGCACTAAAAATTGATTTTTAACAAATGCCTTCCATATAGGCGTAGTTGGTGTTTTAGGAGCTACTTCAATTCCATTTGATTTTGCCACCTTAGTTAAAACATTGTTCACCAAGAACAACATCACAACTAACATAAGCATCACAAGAGCCAAAGCACCTAAGATTATATTATTAGAAACACCACTTTGATCAGCCGATCCCGCAACAGCAGTTCCTGGTACAGGAGCCGGTGCCTCAGCCTTAACTTCAGAAGTATAAGCCATTATATTATCAATATCTCCAGTTGCTAATTGTGGAAATGCAGTCATTACTGACTTATTATTATCCGCAAAAAGTTTAACAGCTGCAGCATCTCCTGATTTAATAAGTTCTGAGCTATTGTGAACCCACTTGTAAATCCAAGCCATTTCGTGCTTACCAGCAACCCCTCTTAAAGCAGGACCTGTTGATTTCGCATCAAGCTTATGACACGCAGCACAATTTGAATTAAAAAGCTCTTTACCCTTTACTGGGTCACCACCTTGTGTAGCTACTGGTGCTTCCGTTGCTGCCGCAGGTGCAACAACTTGCGCAAATGAAGTTAAGGAAAAAGTTAGCATTAAAGCTAAGCTATAAAATAATTTCCTTGAAGTCGAATTATGGTTACCCACCTTTTTCATAAAGTATAATGATTATCTACTAAAAATTGGCACAATTTTTTCTATATAGACTTATAGAAAACTGTTCCTTTATTTTAAAACTTCGACAAAAATACGACTTATGAACTATTCTCAAAACCTTAAAATAGTCTTAATTTCAATTTATATTAATTCTAAATAATATTTATGTTTTACAATCATTCAATAAATAGTATTTTTGCTTAAAAACCATCACGTTATGAGAATTTTAACAACTTCAAAATTCATTTTCTTTACAATAGCCCTTAGTATTTCAACAAGTAAATTAATGGCACAAGATCAAAACATTAACATTCGCCAAGATCCAAAGTTTGAACAATTATTGATTGAAAAGAGAAAAACAAACAGTTCATCAGCTGTTAATGAGCGCTATAAAATCCAAATTTTTAGTGGAGAAAGTGAAAAAGCAAAAAAAGCACTTAATGACTGCAAACAAGAATTTAGAGACTTAGACGGTACAATAGTGTTTAATACCCCAAATTACAAAGTATGGATTGGAGATTTCAGGACTCGCATTGAAGCAGAAAAGTATTTAGTAGAAATTAAGAAAAAATACGATAATGTCCTTTTAATAAAACCACAGAAATAAATTCTAAACAGAAAAAAAATAATTTTAATATAAAAAGCAACTCCTTTTACGAGTTGCTTTTGTGCTTTTTGACTTATTTAATATGCCCTTGATGATAATTTGAATTAAATATTGCTCACGTTAGATAGATTGAGACTGCTTTTTTTAGAAACTTGGTAAATACCCATAGTAACTATTGACTACAACCAGGAGAACGCTTTCAGAGCTCATTATACATGCACGGTCCTTTTAAATCACTTATCATTATTTTATATTTTTATTACCAAGGACATTTCTCAATAGTATAAAAAAGCATTTATTTAGTCCGTGCAATGAATTAAATACATTGTATCATTTAATTCGATAATCTCTAGGTTCAGGTACAAAAACGAGAACTTGTCATTACCAAATTACCAACCAATAAATAACCAAATTATTTTCTAAATCGATTGCATATCCTCTACTAAATCCATCTTTCCATTCATTAGGCATATACCAAGTTCCGTGATGAAATTTTTCAGAACAACATTGTTTAGGCTCGGCTTCAATTAAATATATTGCATATGATTTGTTCAACAAATTATACCTATCCCCATCAAAATCACTTACTTTATAAAAATTCGGTATTGGAACTGCACTTTGGTGTTCTATTTGTGCTTTAAATTGCTCATGATTTTTAGTGATGCTTAATATATTTGAATCTCTGAGGTATTTATTTACAATATAATATGATGAATCTGAATATTTAATTTTGCGAGAAACCGAGATTAATGAATCAACCATTGATTTGGATTCTTTCTGCCTAACAATTAATTGCGAAGGTGAATACATTGACAAATAATTATGATGAATCTGATAATCGTATTTTATTTCCTTTTCATTTGGGAAATGTCTTGTCAGTCCCTTTGGGTATTCTCTTAAGAATTGTAAATAGCCTAATTTCAATTTCTGCTCCTGAGCAGATTTATCTTGGCAGGATAATACAAAAATGAAAGACAAAAACACTAAATATAATTTCAATTTATTCATAACTATTTTTTTAAACCTCAAAAAACTAGGCTTTGCAATCCGTAGCAACAAAAAAAATAAAAGCCTAAAACAAATCTAATCCAAAAAAATCTAAACCCTCAAAATACATAAACACTTAAAAACAAAAAAATCCCGATTGCTCGGGATTTTTTAACAAATATATTGAAAATTCTATTTCAATTTTTTCTTGATCGCTACCTCATGGTACGCTTCAATAACATCTCTTTCTTCAATGTCGTTGTATCCTTTAATTTGAATACCACAGTCATACCCTTTAGCTACTTCTTTCACATCGTCTTTGAAACGTTTCAGTGCAATAAGCTCTCCTGTATGAACAACAACTCCTTCACGGATAACTCTAATTTTAGAGCTTCTAGCTATTTTACCGTCCATAACCATACAACCTGCAATAGATCCTACTTTAGAAATTTTAAATATCTCTCTAATTTCAGCAGTACCTAGAATTTCTTCTTTCATTTCAGGAGCTAACATTCCTTCCATTGCATCTTTCAAGTCATCAATCGCCGCATATATAATTGAGTAGTAACGGATATCGATTTCTTCTTTATCAGCCAGTTGTCTCGCATTTCCTGCAGGACGAACATTAAATCCAATAATAATCGCATCTGAAGCAGAAGCCAACATAACGTCAGTCTCCGTAATTGCTCCAACTCCTTTATGTATAATGTTAATTTGAATTTCTTCAGTCGATAATTTAGAGAACGAATCAGATAATGCTTCAACAGAACCATCAACATCTCCTTTAAGAATTACGTTCAATTCTTTAAATTGACCTAAAGCAATACGACGTCCAATTTCATCAAGTGTAATATGACGTTGTGTACGTACGGATTGTTCACGCATTAATTGAGAACGTTTAGAAGCAATTTGTTTCGCTTCTTTTTCATCTTCAAAAATATTAAACTTATCTCCTGCAGTAGCTGCACCATCTAAACCTAATACTGAAACTGGTGTTGAAGGACCTGCTACAGTAACGATATTTCCTCTTTCATCATGCATAGCTTTAATTTTACCATGATGTTTTCCAGCTAACATATAATCTCCCACTTTCAACGTTCCGTGTTGAACTAAAATTGTAGAAACATATCCTTTCCCTTTGTCCAAGAATGCCTCAACAACAGTTCCTTGAGCAGCCTTATTAGGATTAGATTTTAAATCTAAAACTTCCGCTTCTAATAAAACTTTTTCTAATAATTCTTTAACTCCGGTTCCCACTTTTGCAGAAATATCATGAGATTGGTATTTACCACCCCAATCCTCAACAAGTAAATTCATACCTGCTAATTTCTCTTTAATTTTTTCAGGATTAGCATTTGGCTTATCCACTTTATTAATTGCAAATATAATTGGCACACCAGCCGCTTGAGCGTGACTGATTGCTTCTTTAGTTTGCGGCATGATATCATCATCTGCTGCAATTACAATAATTGCAATATCTGTAACTTGAGCTCCACGTGCACGCATTGCGGTAAACGCTTCGTGACCTGGTGTATCAAGGAATGCTATTTTTTGTCCGTTATCTAAAGTTACTCCGTAGGCACCAATGTGTTGTGTAATTCCTCCAGACTCTCCTGCAATAACATTTTCTTTACGAATATAATCCAGTAAAGATGTTTTACCGTGATCGACGTGACCCATTACCGTAACAATAGGCGCTCTAAACACTAGGTCTTCTTCTTTATCTTCAACAACTTCAATTGCTTCTTCAATATCAACAGTTATGAATTCAACTTCATAACCAAATTCATCAGCAACAATAGTTAATGTTTCTGCATCCAAACGTTGATTCATGGTAACCATGATTCCAAGCGACATACATGTTCCAATAACCTTAGTAATTGGCACATCCATCATTATCGCAATTTCACCAACGGTAACAAATTCAGTAACCTTAATAGTTTTACTACCTTCGTCTATTGCTCTTTGCTCCTCATCCGATTTTTGACGGTGCGTATCTCTTTTGTCTCTTCTGTATTTCGCTGCTTTAGATTTACCTCCTTTTTTACCTTGAAGTTTTTCTAAAGTCTCACGAATTTGATTTTTAACTTCCTCTTCTGTTGGCTCAACTTTAGCTACAATAGCTGGTCTATTCCCTTTAACAAATCCAGGTCTAGAACTTCTATTTGCATTAAAACCACCCCCACCAGTATTTGGTGTAATTTTGTTTGGGTTTGGCGCACCAGGAACTCCAGGAGGTCTAGGTGTTCCAGGTTTTGGAGCAATTCTTTTACGCTTATTTTTATTTGCACCAGCAGCTCCTGGAGCACCAGGCTTATTAGGTGTAATTTTAGGCTCTTCTTTTTTCTTTTTTGGCTTATTAAATTGAGACAAGTCAATTGTTTGACCAGTTAATTTAGTACCAGATAATTTTTGATACTGCGTTGTGATTGCCTCTTCAACAGGAGCTTCATCAGTTTTAGGAACGACTTTTGCTTCAGGAACAATTGCCTTAGCAACCACTTTCTTAACATTTTCTTTTTTCTCTTCCTTTATTGCCTCTTTTACTTCAACAGTAGGTTTTACTTCTTTTTTGTCTGAAACAAGATTTTCCTGTACTGGTTCTTTTTCAACTGGTTTTTCAACTGGAACTATTGCTTTTGGAGCCTCTGTTTTTTCAACTTCCGCTTTTACTGGAGCAACTACTTTTTTAGGATTAAGATCTATCTTCCCAACTTGAACAGGACCGGTAACTACAGCTCTCGCTTTTATCACTTCTTGTTGTTGTTTCAGAACTTCATCGTCATGCTTGCGTTTATCTTCAATTTCTTTTTCTCGCTCCACACGCAATGCCTCTTTCTCTTTTCTTTTCTCTTCTCCTACTTCTTTCGAAGCTTCTTTTTTCCCTCTGTCACCTGCAAATTGACCGCACAAGACATTGTACACATCATCAGAAATTTTTGTGTTTGGATTTGCTTCAATAGCAATCCCTTTATCTTTTAGATAATCCACAGCTCTTTCCAAAGAAATGTTCAATTCCCTTAAAACTTTGTTTATTCTAATAATTCTCTCTTCAGACATAAAACCTTTTTATTATTACCTTTTTTGTTATTCCTCACTTTACTCCCAACTAGGTACTTATTGACCAAGAAAATTATAAAGTGGCATGTTTATCGTTGAAGATACATTGACTAACTGTCAAATTCTTCTTTCAATATTCTCATTACATCTAGAATCGTTTCCTCTTCTAGGTCAGTTCTTCTTACCAAATCCTCTACATCTTGTTTTAAAATACTTTTTGCAGTATCCAATCCAATTTTTGCAAATTCTTCTATTACCCACTCTTCAATTTCATCCGAAAACTCAGTTAATTCAACATCATCTTCATCAGCAGTTGCTCCAGCTACATCACCTTCACGAATCACATCTAATTCATAACCTGTCAATAAACCTGCTAATCTAATATTGTGTCCACCTCTACCAATTGCTTTAGAAACTTCTTCCAATTTCAAAAACACTTCAGCTCTTTTAGTTTCTTCATTAATTTTAATTGAAGATACTTTGGCTGGACTTAATGCTCTTGTAATATATAATTGTATGTTACTTGTAAAATTAATAACATCTATATTTTCATTTCCTAATTCACGAACAATACCGTGAATACGTGATCCTTTCATCCCAACACAAGCTCCTACAGGATCAATTCTATCATCATAAGAATCAACAGCTACTTTTGCTTTTTCACCAGGAATTCGCACTACATTTTTAACCATTATCAATCCGTCAAACACTTCAGGAATTTCTTGTTCAAATAATTTCTCTAAAAACTTCTCAGAAGTTCTAGACATAATAATTTGAGGTTTGTTTCCTTTCAGCTCAACGCTTTCAATGATACCACGAACATTATCTCCTTTACGGAAAAAATCAGATGGAATTTGTTTTTCTTTTGGTAAAACTATTTCATTCCCTTCGTCATCAACTAAAATAACAACTCTAGGTCTTACATGATGCACTTCGGCAGTATAAATTTCACCAATTAAATCTTTAAATTGCTTGTAAAGATTCGTGTTGTCATGTTCATGAATTTTAGAAATTAAGTTTTGGCGTAAAGCCAAAATTGCTCTTCTTCCTAAGTCAATTAACTTCACTTCTTCAGAAACTTCTTCTCCAATTTCAAAATCTTCTTCTATTTTTCTAGCTTCAGTAAGTGTAATTTCTTCGTTTTCAAAATCTAAATCTTCGTCAGCAACGATCACCCTTCTTCTCCAAATTTCCATATCTCCTTTATCAGGATTTATAATAATATCGAAATTATCGTCTGAACCGTATTTTTTCTTCAATGCATTTCTAAATACATCTTCCAAAATTGCCATAAGCGTTACACGATCAATAAGTTTATCATCTTTAAACTCTGAGAATGAATCGATTAATGCTAAATTTTCCATGCGAATTCTTTAATTAAAATGTTACTGTAACAATTGCTTCTTTTATGTCTACATAAGGTATCTCAAGTCTTTTTTGAACTGTCTCCTTACCTTTTCCAATTTTTTTAGGTTCTCTTGCTTTCCACGACAAAATTACAAAATCATCATTAGCTTCCACCAATTCTGCCTCTATATTTTCTGTTCCCGTTTTAACAATCAACATTCTACCTATGTTTTTCTTGTATTGTCTTATCAATTTTAAAGGTGATCCAACTCCTACTGACGCTACTTCCAGAGAGTAATCTTGCTCTTCTCTATCTAAATTAGCATCGATAAAACGACTCACATCTATACAATCTTGAAGAGCCACACCATTGTCTCCATCTAAGTTCACAATTACTTTAAAAGCATCCGTAATAATTAAATCAATTAAGAAGATAGAGGGCTTATCCACAAGACCTTCCACTAACAATGTATTTACTTTTTCTTTAAATGTCATATTTTTTATAAAAAGAGGGGACATTTAGTCCCCTCATTATCTAGATTTTAATAAATAACGGTGCAAATATAGTGTTTTTTTTATAAACCAAAATAATTGATTGCTGTTAAAATATTTCTTATCTTTATTGGAGCATTTAAATAAAGGTTTTCTGAATAATTAATTCTATAAATTATGAAACGAATTCTAGTTCCTATCGATTTTTCAGCTCATTCTGAAAACGCTTTAAAAGTAGCTGCTCAAATTGCAAAAAAAAATAATAGCGAAATCCATTTGCTTCACATGTTAGAAATTCCAACTCAAATGAACGATGCTATTACTGGAGCAACAGGCATCCCAGAAGTCATGTTATTTATTAAAAAAGCCAATGAAACGTTACAAAAATTTAAAGAAAAAAACTACCTAAACGGCATACAAGTAACTGAGCAAGTGAAATTTGAAAGAGCTTTCGAAGGCATTCTTTCTTATAACAAAAAAAACAACCCTGACTTAATCGTCATGGGATCACATGGCGTTTCGGGCATCGAAGAAATTCTAGTTGGATCTAATACTGAAAAAGTAGTTCGCCTTTCAGACACCCCTGTTTTAGTAATTAAAAAAAGCATCCCTGAATTTAAATCTGCTGATTTTGTTTTCGCTTCTGATTTTTCAAAAGAAATAAAAAAACCATTTAAAAAAATGATTGAGTTTACTAATCTTTTTGATGCAAATTTACACTTAGTCATGATTTGCACCCCTAATAGTTTTAAAACTACTGAACTTTCAGAGAAAATAATGAATGACTTTTTAGCTGAATTCGATATTAAAAACTATTCAACGCATATTTACAATGATGTTAACATTGAAAAAGGGATCCTTAATTTTTCAAGAAAAATAGATGCTGACTTAATAGGCTTGTGCACACATGGCAGAACAGGATTATCACATTTCTTTTCAGGAAGCGTATCCGAAGATTTAGTAAACCATGCTATTAAACCCGTAATAACATTTAAAATTTAGCCAAAAAAATCATAACTGACTAAATAAAATCATTTCTCACTCTAAATTTAATCCAAAAAAAAAAGCCTCTCAAAAATTGAGAGGCTTTATGTTGGTCTACAAGGACTATACCCCTAACACCTCATCAAACTTCAAAAAACGCTGAAACCCCTTTAAAATGGAGACTTAATCAAAACTTTAAAATAACAACACCTCAAAAAGTTTTGTAAAACCGTATTAAATAGCATACTTTTACTACGTCAATTACTACGTTACTAAATAATAGCTATGAAGCAACCAACTCATTATTTCAATTTAGAAGCTCGAAAAGCTAAGTCGGAAGAACAATTAATTTTCTTTAATCTATCATACGGTCATCGAGAATATGTCTCAAAGTTGAATAATTTCAGATATGTTCCTTTTAGAATTTCAACTCAATGGCGAATCAAAAAAGAATATTGGATTGACAAACCTACATACAGAGCAAACCCAACCTTTGTTAGAAAATATGGGAAAGACTTAAATAACGTATTGGATAAAATTGAACGAATATCATACGAACAACTTTCTTTTTTCAGAAACACATTTGACAAAGACCCAAACATCGAAGAATTAAAACAATTAGTTTTTGAGAAACTTGGTAGAAGAGAAAAAAGAGAAAACGAAACTAACATAGCTGATTATACGGAAAAACTGGTTTCATATCGAACCAAGCTAACAAATACTTCAAGTGAATATTGGAAAGAAACTACAGGAAACCAATATCAAGCAATAGCGAATCGATTGAGAAAATATGAAACTGATAAAAATATCAATCTGACTTTTGGCGAAATCACCGAGGAACTTTATTGGGATTACTTCAAAACCATTAATGAGTATCAAAAAGCAGACAATGGGGAGTATTACACCCAAACCACCATTAATAAAGAATTTAGGTCACTTCGTGCAATTTTCAATTGTGCAAAAGAAGATGAAATTGAAATACAAATTGCTTATTCCAAAAAAAGTTTAAAAATTCCATCAAGTCCTCCATCTTACGAAACCTATCTAAACCAAGAACAGTTAACCACAATTATCAATACCGACACAAGTCACTCGAAAGAATTCGAACACGCTAGAAACTACATTATTCTTTGCTCTTTCACAGGATTAAGAATTGGAGACATGATACATTTACACGAGGTAAAACCTGAAACTATAATTCACAAATCCAAAAAGTATAATTGTTTTACAACTAAAATAAGAAAATCAAACGAAAACACACAAGAGCTAATCGTAACAATACCAATATTGAAACCTGTTAAAAATCTATTGGAAGCTAATGGCAATAAATTTCCAAAATTCACATCTGAACCAAACATTAGAAAAGTAATAAAGAAGTTCTTGAAACATCTTAAATTTAAAGACACGGTTACAACGAAGACAAAATATTATTTGGTTAATGAAATCAAAATCGAGAAAGAGGAACAACATACCTTATTTACACCTCACGACTGCCGTAGAACCTTTATAACAAATATTAAACAACTTGGTGTACAGAACGACACCATTGAACCTATTACACATCCAAAAATAAAAAACGCATCGGTTTTAGATGGTTATGACAAATCCACACTTAATGACAAAGCAGTTAAATTCCTAAACCAACTGAATTCAAAAGAATCCTCATTATTTAAGTACTAAAATTCCAATTCACTATTTTCCAACATAAGGAACCCAGCCCCAATAACCAATCATCAAATCATTATTAAAAATAAAAAAAGCAACAAAAGCAAATAGACCCGTCAACATCGACGCTTCTACAAGTATGTTTGCTAGACCACTATTTTTACTTTTATGATGTATATTAAACCTTGTCGCACCCACCCAAATCGGAATTACACACGATAAAAAAGCAATAAACCATATTAAGTATTTCACATACCCTTCGCTATTAATCCTAGATTCTGTCCAGCTTACTACAAAAGCAACGTACGACAAATAAAAATAACATTGCCCCATTGTAGCAACAAAAACCCCTAAATAAAACCTTTGCTTCGTTCTTTTAACAGGCTCCCCGCCAATCATTTCTCCAACTACTCCAGAAAGCGGAACCAAGAATATCACTAAAGGCGTAAGGATAACCCAAAAAAGTATTAATAGAATTATTGTCAAAATTGTATTCATAATTAAACTGCTTTTTATTTGCTTTCTACTGTCTTATTTCATCTATTACTACATTTGGAACTATGTACGCATCAATAGCACTAAAGTCCCCCATTTCATATACTCTCGCCAATCTATAAAATCCTTTTATTAAAGAAGAATGGTTTTCTTTTTTAATATTTTTAACTATAAACACAAATGTCGTATAGACCAATTTCGACAAAGGTTCTACAAAAATGGTTCCCACATTTAAGTAAAATTCTCCCTCATCATTTCTCAAAAGCTTTATTGTAGTTTTAAACTCTTTAATAGTGACATAATCATGTCCATTATTTAATATATTAAAAACATCAACATTTTTGTTAATACAATCATCTTTATCTGATGCAATTTCATAATTACTATAAAATTCCTTAAATATCAAAATCATCGTCTCTTTTTCAGAATTCAAAGGTTCGATTCGTAATATTCTTGCAAAAATCAACAAACCTAATAAAATCAATTCATCATCTTGAATTACAATTGATTTTTGTAAAACTTCAAAACTAGAAGTATCAGAGATTTTAATTTGAGCTTTCAAAAACAACTCGTCTTTTTTAAATAAATTTTTTAAAAACATATTTTTATTATTATCTTGTCTTTACTCTTTTTAATAATTTTCGTTCTCTATCCACATCATATATTCTTTGCCAATAGGCTGTATTTTCTTCCGTTTCGCAATTCTTAATTTTTTCTAGTTTTTCTACTTCATTTTCAAATTCCCATTTCGCAAAGCTTAAAGCTGACCACATAACACCTCTAACTCCATTTGAATACCCCATTCCTAATGCTTTTTTATCATAATCCTTATTTTGTTCATTGTCTTCTTGTGCTAATTCATATGCTTTTGTTAAATCTTCATATTGTCCTAAATAATCCAAAACCGCACATTTTGATATAGCCCGAGTATAATATAAATGACAATCAGTCTTCAATAGTTCAATAGCCTTATCAAAATCTAAAATTGCATCATAATGAAAATCAAATTTTTGTAGACAAAAAGCTCTAGATTTAAATATTTCGCCATAACTGCTATTATAACCATAAGAAAGAGCCTTGTCATAACATTCTAAAGCTTCTTTATATTTTTTTTCTTGGTAAAGCTTTTCGCCTTTTTTATACTTTTCAAAGCTTGAATAATTAATGTTTTTTGAGACTGGTAAATTATTTGAGACTGGTAAATTAGTTGTTGCTGTATTTAATTTGAATATCTTAAAAAACCAATTCATAATAGTTTTGTAATTTCGTTATAGACTGTTATTAATTTTTTAAGCTGAATTAACTTTCTGATAATTACTCTAAAATAGAAGTAATTTCAAGGGTTGTTTTTATTCGCAATCAAATATATAGAAAAACCATTACAAATCATTGTGCTTTTTTTGTTCATTTTTAGACCATGCTTCAAAATGGCACACCTTTTTTAGTTAAAAGCCTGGTTTTTAAGTGTATAATTTTGCCAGTCTAAAAATATACACTATATTTGTCCTGTAATCAATTATGTGCCAAATGTCAAAAGTAAAATACATCCGAGTTTCAACCGAAGAGCAAAACACAGGTCGACAAGAAGTAAACGCCAAAGAATTCTCAAAAATCTACATCGATAAAATATCGGGAGCAATCCAATTCATCGAAAGAAAAGAAGCTAAGAAACTTTTAGCAGACATCGAAACTGGAATCGTTACCGAAATTCACATTGCATCAATCGACCGTCTTGGTAGAAACATCATCGATATTTTAACCATGGTAGAATTTTTCAACCAAAAATCAATAAAACTATTTGTAGAGAATATCGGAATGTTTTCACTAATCGACAACAAGCCGAATCCAAGCTTTAAAATGATTGTAAGTGTTTTGGGGAACGTTGCCGAAATGGAGCGTAACAACATGTTAGAACGTCAACGTCAAGGAATCGAGCTTGCCAAAGCTAAAGGAACATATACAGGTCGCCTTTATGGAACAAAAATGACCAACGAAGAAATTCTTACCAAATACAAGTCAGTTGTCCGTGAATTAAAAAATGGCGAATCCCTTAGAAGAGCTTCAAAAATAGGCGGTTGTAGCTTAGGAACAGCGCAAAAGATTCAAAAAATTATTACAGCATAAGTATTTAAAACAAAAAGGGTCGTGCATTGCACAACCCTTTCATTTTTTACGAAACACTTCACGCATCCCTTCGATGGAACACTCCTTTTTAAGCTTTAAAACGATGTTTCTACAAATAGACCACAGAACATATACAGGAGCATCTGCGTACCAAAAGGAACAAATATGTTCCTAAAAATCTAAAAAAAATATTTTTACGATACCTCGCTTACGTATCAGAAGACCCCATATTTCAAGAAAGCATACCCTCAAAAAGCTTAGAGGTAACGAGACTAAAACATTTTACATTTAGTGTGGGGGCGGGGGTATCATCCCAATTGTTCTATTCTTTTTCGAATTCCTTCAATCTCTTTTTCGAGTTGCAACTTCTGTAACTGCTTTTGTAATTCTTGTTTTCGCTGAGGTTCGTTCTCAATCTGAATTTGCATTTGTTTTAATCTGATTTTGTCATCCGTTGTTATCGCTTCCATCTTTTAGGTAATTTATCAAATACTCCTCTTCAAAAAGAAAATGGAGTTCGTTATTTTTTTTCAAAAGATTGTATTCCTGTATTAAATGCCAATCATCTAAAATTGCATCCATTTCATACGTTCTAATGCAATAATTTACCAATAACCTACGAAGAGTAGGATTGTATCTAAAGTCGTTTATTTCTATCATAATTAATTTATCTTTTTTAATGTTATTATCTGACTACCATCTTTCATTATGTAGTCCTTCCAACCATTTAGGTCAAAAATCACGCTTTCGTGATAACTGATTCTACTAAATCCAAGTTTAAAGCAATCGAGTAGTTTTTTCTTGTCTGAGCATTTAACGAAACAATGTAAGTGATTACGTTTGTTGCTTTTCTTCTGCTCCACCACATAATTAATTTCTAGTATTTCATTCCCCATTTGCTGATAGGCAAACCTCATCACTATATCAATGTCAGCTACCGAATAATCAGTACATGGGTCGATGCTTAACGCATAGTACTTATTCTTTCTTATTCGTTGAGGTTTAAACTTTGGAACTAGCAAATGATGTACTTGCCATTCTCCATTTTTATTTTTGTAAAGTGTAGCTTCGCTACAACTCTCAATTAGTTTGCTAATTATTTTTCTAACATTTCTAGCACCCATGTCGTATTTGATACTAATGTCTTTTACTGTTAAATATTCATTTTTTTGCATTTCTATTAATGATTAAACGCATCATATCTATTAGGGAATGGCTTTAATTCCCTTTGGATATGTTATTTTATAATAAATATGTCGGAAAGTTGGAAAAGTTCCTTCGGACATAAATATTGTTAAAATAATCACGAACAACTAGTTCGTAATTAATTTAGACCACAGAAAAACACAACCAATAAGTTACTGATTGTTGTTTTTCTAAAAATTTACTTTGTTTTTTTAACTTCGAGCTTTTTCAGAGATGCTAAAACGTTTTTTTGGTAATAACGTTTTCTGTTACCAATTCTAAAATCAATAACTATTCTTTCATCTCGCTCCATATCAAGTAATGTATTTTCGCAAATGCCTAACATTTGCATAACATCTCTTGAATTGAGAATTTCTTTTTGCACTTTTAATTGAAGTGTTGTCTTGGTGTTCCGTAATAGGTCTATGCCTCCACTAAGAAAATAATTTTACGCTATCGACACCTAACAGCTCATTTTCGAAGATATACAAAGTTACTACTAACTTCCTATAGATGCAATGTTTTTTAAAAAATAGCTAAAAAGATAATTACTACGTGATTTACTACGTATTAAAAAAAGAAACCCCGTAAACGTTAAGTTTACAGGGTTTTCTTAATTTACCAGTTGGTCTACAAGGACTCGAACCTTGAACGACTGCACCAAAAACAGTTGTGTTACCATTACACCATAGACCATCATTGCTGTTAAGCGAGTGCAAATTTATAATAAAATTTAGTTTGCGCAAACTTTTTTAGAGTTTTTATCAAAAAAATTTACGTCAGAAACCAATAAAATTAAGCAAAACCTTGAAAAATACTAAAAACCAATACGTTACCAAATGTAAATAGTTTCCCAGAAAATTTTGTTAATGCCTACATCCTTAAATAAAAAAACATTTTCTTTGTAACTTAAAATATAACTAAATTTTAATACATGAATAAGGCGACATTCAATTTCAATAAATGGAATACGATAATAGGATGGATTACATTTGGAATCGCACTAATAACATACACGCTTACAGTGGAGCCCACAATGAGTTTCTGGGATTGTGGAGAATATATAGCAACTGCCGCTAAACTCGAGGTAGGTCATCCACCTGGAGCACCCTTATTTCAGATGATTGGCGCATTTTTCGCCATGTTTGCCTCAGACAATCAGCACATCGCATTGATGGTTAACATGACATCCGTATTCTCAAGTGCATTTACGATCTTATTCCTTTTTTGGTCATCATCCATGATTTTAAAAAAATTAGTTTTAAGAGTTACTGACAATACGAATGATAACAATCAAGACTCAACTCTTACTAAAAGCAATGCGATTGTAGTTTTAGGAAGTTCATTTGTTGGCGCTTTAGCTTACACTTATTCAGATAGTTTTTGGTTCAATGCCGTTGAAGCGGAAGTATACGCTATGGCTTCACTGCTTATTTCTTTACTTTTTTGGCTTGGGTTACGCTGGGAACAAGACATGGATTCTCCAAGAGGAAATAAATGGTTACTCATAATTTCGCTTGTAATTGGTCTTTCATTTGGTGTTCACTTCATGGCATTATTGACCATTCCTGCTATAGGTTTTTTATATTATTTCAAACATTACAAAACGGTTACAATCAAAAACTTCCTCATAGCCAATGTTGTTGTAATCTCTATCCTATTGTTCATTTTCAAACTATTACTTCCGTTAACAATGGCTTTCTTTGGTAAAACAGAAATATTCATGGTTAACAACTTAGGAATGCCTTTTAACTCTGGAAGTATATTTGTTACTCTAGCATTAATAGCTTTCTTTTATTTTGGATTAAATTACACTCGCAAAAAAGAAATGGTTCAATATAACACCTTATTATTGTGTGTTTTATTTATTTTTATTGGATTTTCAACATGGATGATGCTACCTATTAGAGCAAATGCCAATACCGTTATTAACGAAAATAAACCTTCTGATGCTGCCGAAGTACTGGCTTATTACAACAGAGAACAATATGGTGTTAATCCATTATTCTACGGACCGCAATACACAGAAACATTTGCCGGATTAGACAAAAACAACCCTTACCTTGACAAAGCTCCAAATTACGAGAGAGACTACAAAACAGGCAAGTACGTTATTGTAAATAACTTTAAAAATGCAGAGCAAAATAGCGATGATAATCAAAAAACTATTTTGCCAAGAATGTGGAGCGCTGATCATATTTCAAATTATATGAACTTCACCAATCCTCCTGAGTTCAAAATAAATCCAGCTTATCCTTATGAAAATGATTTAGCGCAATACGGAATTGACGCTAGTAAATTATCTGAAGAAGATTACAATAAAGCAATCGCTCAGTTGAAAAATGAAGTAGCAAAAACAGTTACGGAATTTAGACACGCCTACGCACAAAAGCAAATTGACAATGACGGATACGTTAAGTTTCTAAAAAGTTACGGCGATTATCTAATAATTGAAAAACCAACAACAATTGACAACTTAAGTTTTATGGTCGAATACCAATTTGGCTATATGTACTGGAGATATCTAATGTGGAATTTTGTTGGACGTCAAAGTGATGTACAAGGAAGATATGACAATCAAGATGGTAACTGGATAAGTGGAATCAATTTTATAGATAATTTACATGTTGGCTCTCAAGATAATTTACCTTCGGATGTTTTAAACAACAAAGGACGTAACGTATATTACTTTCTTCCATTCATTCTTGGACTTATAGGTTTAATGTATCATGCCAATAAAGATTTAAAAAGTTTTTATGTCTTGCTAGCCCTATTCCTTTTTACGGGTTTAGCATTGAAAATCTACTTAAACGAAAGACCCTTTGAACCTCGTGAGCGAGATTATGCCCTCGTAGGTTCCTTTTATGTCTTTGCCATATGGATTGGTTTTGGAGTATATGCTCTTTACGAAAGTTTGCAAAAATACTTAGCTTCAAAAATAGCTGGACCAGTTATCATTGCTGCTTCTTTATTGGCCGCTCCCGTACTTATGGCTTCTCAAAACTGGGATGATCATGATCGCTCTGGCAAATATACTGCAACTGCAATGGCAAAAGCGTACCTTAACTCTTGCGACCCCAACGCCATATTATTCACTATAGGAGACAACGACACCTTCCCACTTTGGTATGCCCAAGAAATAGAAAAAGTAAGAACCGACGTGAAAATTGTGAATACAAGCCTTTTCATGACTGATTGGTATATCGATCAAATGAAAACAAAAACTTACGAATCAAATCCATTGCCTATTTCATTTACACACGACCAATATGTAGGAGACAAACTGGATTATGTAGTTCATATTCCAAAAACAGAAAGCAGATGGGAAATAAAGGATTTTATAAATTTTATAAAAAACCCAAAATCAACAGTTGATATGCAAAATGGACAAAGAATTCATTTTTACCCAACTAATAAAATCAGAATTCCTGTAGACAAAAATAGCATCATAAAAAACAAAGTGGTTGCTACAAAATACAATGACTCTATTGTTCCCTACATTGATTTAGACATCAAAGGAAATGCATTGTATAAAAACAGATTAATGATGTTGGACATTGTAGCCAATAACAACTGGAAAAGACCTATTTTCTTCAGCCCAGGAGCTTTTGATGATGAAGATTATTTATGGATGAAAAACTACCTTCAATTGGACGGAATGGTTTATAAACTAGTCCCAATAAAAACCGCTATTCCTAAAGATGGAAGCCCACTAGATATGGGGCAAATTGATTCTGATAAGATGTATACCAATATTATGAAATGGGATTGGGGAAATAGTGATAGCGATAAAATCTATCATGACCCAGAAACCAGAAGAGAAAGCATAACCTATAGAACAAATCTTGCTCGACTAATGAACCAATTAATTGTGGAAGGAAAAATGGACAAAGCCAAAAAAGTAATTGATTTGGCAATGAAAAAAATGCCATTAGAAAAATTTGGCTATTATTCCCTTCTAGAGCCTTTTACAAGAGGATATTATCAAGTTGGAGAAAAAGCAAAAGCACAAGAACTTTTAGGGAAGCTAATTACAAAATACAGAGAAAACTTAAATTATTATTCAAAACTAGCTCCATCAGAACAAACAAGTATCGCTATTGACATCATTACAGATATTGAGCGCTACAGAGGACTGCTACAAGTAATGATTGAAAGTGGCGACAGTGCGTTTTACAACCAAAACAAAGTTGTATTCAATACCTACATTACGATGTTTGAACGTTTTGGACGTAAAAAAGAATAACTTTAAATCATTTTTAATCTAAAAAATGCAGCAAAATTTTCTGACTTTGCTGCATTTTTTTTAATTTTATAAAAAAACAAATGAGCTTTTATTGGATAAAAACACACTCAATAATAAAGAAATTATTTTCAAAATACATTTGGGATTTACCCAATACTGAAAATAAAATATATCTTACTTTTGATGACGGTCCCACACCAGAAATTACCAAATGGGTGTTAGCAGAATTGAAAAAACATTCCGTCAAAGCTACTTTTTTTTGTATTGGGAAGAACATCGAAACAAATCCAGCCATTTTTAATCAAATAATAAATGAAGGTCACGCAATAGGAAATCACACTTTCGACCACTTAAAAGGATGGAAAACAACTACAGAAACATATATACATAACGTTTCCCTTTGTGCAGATTCAATTTCTAACTTTAAAAAGGGAAAAATAACTTTATTTCGTCCTCCTTACGGCAAAATAAAATCCAATCAAGCTAAAATATTAAAAGCACAGGGATATAAAATTATTATGTGGGATGTACTTAGTGCTGATTTCGACCAAGCAATAACTAAGGAAAAATGTTTAGAAAATGTGATCTCCAATATGAAATCAGGAAGTATAATAGTCTTTCACGATAGCATAAAGGCATTTGATAACCTCAAATATACATTGCCTAAAGTTTTAGATTATATAGCTGAAAATAAATTATCCTGCGAAGTTTTAGAATAATAGAAAGTAAAACTAAAGTTGTTCCTGAACAATACTAATGATAGTATTCGCATCCAATTCACCAGATTGTCTCCAGATCATTTGTCCCTCTTTATAAATCATTAAGGTAGGAAGCCCTTTAATTCTTAAAGCATCTGCTAATTCTTGATTTTTATCCACATCAATCTTGATGACTTTTGCTTTGTCACCAAGAGCTGCTGCAACATCTCTAATAACTGGATGCATCGAAACGGATGATTCATTCCAATCTGTGTAAAAATCGATTAACACAGGTACTTGTGCGCTTATAAGTTCTCCAAATTTTGACATAAAACCAAAAATTTAATTTTTAAATCTATTAAAAAAAATAGATATAATTTACAAATGTAGCATTTTTAACGAATTATGCCACATTCTTGCCTTTTTTTAGTTCAATGACTGTGATTTCGGGCATAATTCCCACTCTTCCAGGGTAAGCATGAAACCCAAACCCTCTATTCACATAGACATATCTACCTAAATTTTCGTATAAACCTGCCCATTGTGCATAAACATATTGTGCCAAACTCCATTTAAAATAACCTGGGATTTCTATTCCAAATTGCATTCCATGTGTATGTCCTGACAATGTAAGATGAAAGTTTTTTACATGATTTTTAATTTCATAATCCCAATGACTCGGATCATGACTCATTAAAATCTTAAAATCATCTTGAGCAACATCCTGAGAAGCTTTGTTTATATCACCTGCTTTTTTAAAATTATGTCCCCAATTCTCAACCCCGATTAGAGCAATTTTATCATTTCCCTTTTCAATATAAGTATGCTCATTCAACATTAGTGTAAAACCAATTTTTCCGTACAACTCTTTTATAGCTTGAAAATTATCTGCTTTATCTTTCTCTGAAGGCCAAGTCACATATTCTCCATAATCATGATTCCCTAGCACCGAATATTTACCATATTCATGCTTTTTAATTCGGTTGAAGGTCTCTAACCACGGATGCATTTCTTTAGCATCAGTATTCACAATATCTCCTGTAAAAAGAATCATATCTGAATTTTGCTCATTAACTAGATCAATTGCATAATTAATTTTCTCAGGATTATCAAAGCTTCCGCTGTGAACATCTGATATTTGAGTAATAGTAAAACCATCAAAAGCATCTGGTAAGTCCGGAAAGAAAATACGTTGCTTTATTACTTTATAATTATACTTCCCTATTGTAATACCATAAATCAATGACATAAATGGAATTGCCGCCAATCCTAACCCTATCTGGCTAACAAATTTTCTTCTTGAACCCAAAAAAGTATCGTTATTGTTTTCTAAAAAATAGTTCACAGAACCAGCACCAATTCGAAAAACATCTTCACCAAGAAGCAAGAATGTAACTATTAATTTCGGAACATATACTATTAGGAGCAACCCCATAGTAAACATTGTCTGTTTTGTTTGCCCAACCGAACTATCAAACTTGGTAAAAGAATAGAGGATAAACAACAAGACTAAAACACTTATTACTTGATATGAAATTAAAATCCATTTTAACTTAACTAATGTTCTAAATGCTTGGAATGCATAAATCTCTATAATAAGAAGAATCAAACCTAGTAACAGTATACGAAAAACCATTATTATATATTTTTTGACAAAATAACAAATTAAGAAAAGACTATGTGCTTATATTAATCAATATTTAACAAAAAGAGACCATTTTTTTTTCAACCTGTCATGTATTTAGAAACAAAAAAGTCAGCAAAAAAACTTGCTGACTTAAAATTATATTAATTTTCATTTCCTTCACAGTTGCTTTTAATTAACCGACAAATTTAAAGAAACTGTTAGCATACTCCCACTTCCAGAATATCTTTCAGCAAAAACTTCAATAAAATCATTTGGACTCAATTCAAGTGTAGTTCCAATAGGAATTGCCAGAATATCGTTTGTTGTTGTTGAATTGACATACACTTTAGATTGATTAACAACAGTACCATTTTTTGCAATATATACAATATAGGTAGTTGTATTCGCTGAGGATTGAAATGAAAGCGAACCGTTTACTCTAAAGTACCGTTTTTTACTGCCTAAATATTTCAACCTATTATTAGTTACATCAGTTGAAAATCGAAATAAATTATTGGATGTAGTCGTTCCTAATAATTTGGTTTTAGTACTTCCCGAAAAAGAAGTTGATGCTCCTGAACCAACTGGATAATCAAAATTAACATCTCCAGTTGAAGCCATATCACTTTCAACAGGAATTCCAGGACAGTTTACCGCCCATTTATTATCAAAATTAAATCCAGAATAACTACCAACCGTATATCCATTTATGTACTTACCAGAAGTAACTACTCCCGTAAAAACTACTTCTCTTAAAACAGCATCGTTTGTAATCATTGGATTAGAGACAACACTCAATCCAACACTACTACCTACAACTTCAGTAAACCCTCCTATTTTTGCCACTAGTCCAAAAGTCCCTTGTAATGTTTCATAAGTACCACTATTATTTCCAAACCAACCAGCATTGTTAATCAGTAATTTATTAATGTCCTTATAAACAATCCCAGTTGTATTTCCTGCAAATTGAATAATACTAACAAAAACCAAAGAAAAATTTTCAATTTTACCAACATTAGAGGAGCTTGCAATAATAGCATCTCTTACAATTAAATTTTGAGTTTGGGTTCCTGCCCCTATTGATCCTGTACCTGTAATATTAAAAACATTACCAGAAGAAGCAACTAATGTCAAAACCCTTATTGACCCTCCTGTTATTCCTGTAAATAAATCTCCTGAAGACTTCACTAATTTATCATCGCTAGAATCCAGCCCCACTACATAGGCATTATTTAACTCAATTGGTAAATCAACAACAACAGTCCCATTAATCTCATATAGAGTTTGAGAGTCTAATAGATACTTTGTACCTCCACCTGCAATTTTTTCAGCAGCTAAAACAATTGCTAAAACATCTGTAGATTTAATTCGCTTGAATTTTGACCTTCCATCACTAGCTGAAGCACCAATACTTACCCAAGAAATAGTAGAACTATCATAATAATTAAACGCTTTAAGCGTGGTATCATAAACCATTAAACCATTAGCTGGACTAGTTATCGCCATTTTTTGCATGGTAGTCATACGAGGAGTTAATAATCCTTGCGTTGTAGAAGACACATCAAGGACAGCACTTGCGTCAGGCGTAGTAGTCCCTATCCCTACTTGTGAAAAAACACTCAAATTTGATATCATGAAAAATAAAAAAAGATAAGCTGAAAAGTTTTTGAAAAATGTAATTTTATGCATGATATTCGAATTAAGAATTAAACAATCTACCTAAGTATTTAGTTGTACTTATTTTTAAATATACAAATAAAACCGATTAAAAGCTAATTAATCCGATAAAGAGTTGCTATTTTTAACTAAAACCCCTTAAATAAAATATTTTATAAGCTATGTATTACAATTTTTAAAAGCCAAATTAAATTTAAAACTCTTTTTTTTACAAAAAAACAAGCTCCTAAATAAATAAAATTCTTTCAAATTAAATAATCGAAACGACAATTATAAATAACAAATTCTAGCACTTCAATATCTTTTAAGTTTTGTACTTTTGAAATCTTTATAAAATTTCAATCATGTCACAACAAAAACGTCTTTTCCTTCTCGATGCATACGCCTTAATATTTAGAGGTTATTATGCTTTTATAAAAAACCCTAGAATAAATTCTAAAGGAATGGATACATCAGCAATTATGGGGTTCATGAATTCCTTGATGGATGTAATAAAAAGAGAAAAACCAGATCATTTGGCCGTGGCCTTTGACAATGGTGGAAGTCAATTACGAAATGAGATTTATCCAGAATACAAAGCACATCGTGACGCCACTCCCGAAGCTATTAAAATAGCCGTGCCTTATATCCAAGATCTATTGCGCGCCATGCACATTCCAATAATTGAAGTAAAAGGCTTTGAAGCCGATGACTTAATTGGAACCATAGCAAAACAAGCTGAAAAAGAAAACTACAAAGTTTTCATGGTTACTCCAGATAAGGATTTTGCTCAATTGGTTTCTGAAAACATTTTCATGTACAAGCCCGCTCGAATGGGGAACGGAATAGAAATTTGGGGAATTCCTGAAGTTCTTGCAAAATTTGAAATAGAAAGACCAGATCAAGTAATCGACTTCCTAGGGATGATGGGTGACGCAGCTGACAATATTCCTGGACTACCAGGGGTAGGCGAAGTAACAGCCAAAAAATTCTTGAAAGAGTACGGAACAATGGAAAACCTTTTAGCAAACACTGATAAGCTAAAAGGAAAAATGAAAGAGAATATTGAAGCCAATAAAGAAAAAGGACTTTTATCTAAAACTTTAGCCACCATATTACTCGATTGCCCTGTCGTATTTAACGAAACTGATTACGAACTATCAACTCCTGATGTCGAAAAAACAGATGCATTATTCAATGAATTAGAATTTCGCCGAATGGCAGAACAATTTGACGCCATATTCAAAAAAGGAGACACAATAGCTACAAGCAATCCAGCTGACGAAGCCAAGTTATACAAAAAACCGCAACCAAAAAACGAAGACCAATTTGACCTTTTTGGAAGCACAATAGCTAATGAAACCTCAGAAGAAACACATCACCAATATTATAACACTTTAGAAAATACAGAACATTCCTATCAAATTATTCAAGGTGATTTAGGATGTAAATTACTATTACAAAATTTACTAAAACAGACTTCCGTATGTTTTGACACTGAAACTACTGGCTTAGATGCATTACATGCAGAACTAGTTGGTGTTTCATTTTCATATGAAAAAGGAAAAGGTTTTTATGTTCCTTTTTCAGAAAATCAAGAAGAAGCAAAAATTTTGATTGAGAAATTCATTCCTTTTTTCGAAAATGAATCTATAGAAAAAATTGGTCAAAATTTAAAATACGACCTAAAGATTCTATCCAACTATGGCGTTTCAGTGGAAGGAAAATTATTTGATACGATGATTGCTCACTATTTGATCAATCCTGATATGCGTCATAATATGGACATCTTGGCCGAAACCTATTTGAAGTACTCTCCAAAATCGATTGAGACATTAATTGGAAAAAAAGGAAAAAACCAAAAATCGATGCGCGATGTTGATTTAGAAGAAATCAAAGAGTACGCCGCTGAAGATGCGGATGTGACTTTTCAATTGAAAGAACAATTTGCTGTTGAATTAGAAAAAACCGAGACAAAAAAACTTTTTGAAGAGATTGAAATTCCTTTGGTAAAAGTACTAGCCGATATGGAAAAAGAAGGGATTCGTTTAGATACCGATTTCTTAAAATCATTATCACATGATCTAGATAATGATATTAAAAAACTAGAAGCTACTATTTACGAAATTGCCGGAGAACATTTTAATTTAGCTTCACCAAAACAACTTGGAGATATCTTATTTGACAAATTAAAAATAGGCGGAGCCAAGCAAAAAAAGACAAAAACAGGTCAATATGCTACAGGTGAAGAAGTATTGAGCTACTTGGCCAACGAAAATCAAATCGTAAAAGATATACTTGATTGGAGACAATTAATTAAACTAAAAAACACTTATGTCGATGCCTTGCCAAATCAAGTTGACCCAATTACATTGCGTGTTCATACTGATTATATGCAAACGGTAGCAGCCACAGGCCGATTGAGCTCTAATAATCCCAATTTACAAAACATTCCTATTCGTACAGAACGAGGAAGACAAATACGAAAAGCATTTGTAGCCAGAGATGAAAATTACACTTTAGTATCTGCGGATTATTCTCAAATTGAACTTCGTGTTATTGCTGCTTTGAGCGGCGAAGAGAATATGATCAAAGCGTTTCAAAATAATGAAGATATTCATAAATCTACTGCTTCTAAAGTTTTTGATGTCCCGTTAGAAGAAGTAACAAGAGAACAACGTAGCCATGCTAAGACGGTCAATTTTGGAATTATATATGGGGTTTCAGCATTTGGATTAAGCAATCAAACTTCACTTTCCCGTTCTGAAAGCGCTACTTTAATTGAAGCGTATTACAAAACATATCCAAGACTCAAATCATATATTCACGAGCAAATTGAATTTGCACGTGAAAACGGATACGTACAAACCGTTCTAGGAAGGCGTCGCTATTTAAAAGACATCAACTCGCAGAATGCAATAGTTCGTGGTGGCGCAGAACGTAATGCAGTAAACGCACCAATTCAAGGAAGCGCTGCCGACATTATCAAAATTGCCATGATTAATATCCATGAAAAATTAAAAACAGAAAACTGGAAAAGTAAAATGCTCCTTCAAGTTCATGATGAACTTGTGTTTGATGTACATAACTCGGAATTAGAAAAAATCCAACCGATGATCAAACACGAAATGGAGAACGCTTTCAAACTTGATGTTCCATTAATTGTAGATCTTGGAATGGGTAAAGATTGGCTGGAAGCACATTAATTTCAATTAAAAAAAGCACAAAAAAACCACTCTTATATAAATAGGAGTGGTTTTTTTTAATATTAAAAATTCTAATTATCCGTTTCTTGTAGACTCTCTTTCTTTCAAAATTGTTTTAATAACCACCGTTTTAAAAGGTAAATTTTCTTCTTTAGCTTCTAAACGATCAATTAACAACAAAGCTGCTTTTTCTCCAATTTCAGGCGCATGTTGGCTTACAGTTGTAACACTTGGAGTTAGCCTTCTCGAAGCTAATATTCCATCTGCAAAACCAATAATTGATAATTCTTCAGGTATTTTAAAACCATGTTTTAGTCCATACTTTAATGCAGCAACCGTATCCGTTTCTTCCAAAGCAAAAATTGCATCTATAGGCTCATTTGAAGGAATATTTAAAACAGCGGCACTTAAATCATCTTCTGAGTTTGTTCTTAAAATAATAGTTTCATTTACTGCAACACCATTATTTTTCAACGCTTGTAAATAACCATCTGTACGCAATTTACCAACACTAAGTTTATCTACTGATGAAAACAATGCTATGTTTTTACAGCCTAAATCAATTAATCTTTGTGTAGAATTTAAAGCTGAATTAAAATCATCAACCACGACTTTATCACATTCAATTTCATCCGCTATTCTATCAAACATTACTATAGGAGTTCCGTCATTTATTATTGCTGAGAAATGAGAATAATCCTGAAGCTTCTGTGCTTCTTCAGATACTGATAAAATGAAGCCATCAATAGTTCCATTACTAAGCATTTCTAATGTATTTATTTCCTTTTCAATCGACTCATTAGAAATACAAGTAATCACATTATATCCTTTTTCATCCGCAACTTTTTCAATACCACTAAAAACTTTTGCGAAAAAAGAATTTAAAATATTGGGTATAATAACACCAATTGTTTTTGTTTTTCTGTTTTTTAGATTTAAACCAATAACATTGGGTTTATAATTTTTAAGTTTAGCGTATTCTTTTATCTTAATTTTTGTTTGATCACTAATCTCAGGACTATCATTAAGGGCTTTTGAAACTGTAGAAACAGAAACGTTAAGTTCTTTTGCAATTTGTTTAAGAGTTGCTTTAACTTTCATAATTATGTATTTGTTGACTAAATTAGTAATAATAGTATCTTGAATAGTCTCTAACTTTAAATATAATAGCAATTTACATGCTATAAAAAAAGACAGTATTATTCTATAAAAATAGCTGGTAAGAATGCAATATAAAAATTTTATTATTGATAACAAAAGTAATACAAAAATAGAATAGATGTATTAAGTAAAAATCCAAAAGATAAAAATACAACGACACCCTAAATATACAATTGATTATCAGTGTAAAAACAAGTGAAAATTATTCTTTTAAGGTATTTGTATTTAAAATAATTAATTGTACTTTTGCATCCCCTTTAATGGGGATGGAATGTTTAATTAAAAAATTATTATGGACGCATTAAGCTACAAGACACAATCAGCAAGCAAAGCCACCGTTACAAAAGAGTGGATCGTTGTAGATGCTGAAGGTCATAACTTAGGTCGTCTTGCTTCAAAAGTCGCTATGATTTTAAGAGGTAAGTACAAGCCAAGTTACACACCGCACGTTGACTGTGGAGATAACGTAATTGTTATCAACTCAGAAAAAATTAACCTTACAGGTAACAAAATGGACGAAAAGATTTACATGCGTCACACAGGTTACCCAGGAGGACAAAGAACTTTAACTGCTAAAGTATTGCAATCGAAAAACCCTGCATTATTAGTAGAAAAAGCAGTAAAAGGAATGTTACCAAAAAACAAAATTGGTGCTGAACTTTTCAGAAATTTAAATGTTGTTGTTGGTTCAGAGCACAAACAAGGTGCACAAAAACCGAGAACAGTTAACCTAAACGATCTTAAGTAATGGGAGTTATTCACAAAATCGGTAGAAGAAAAACCGCTGTTGCACGTGTTTATGTTTCGGAAGGAACAGGAGTAATCACTGTAAACAAAAAAGAATTCGCAACTTACTTCCCAACAGCTACTTTACAGTACAAAGTAATGCAACCTATGTCTATGACAGAAAATGCAACTAACTTTGACGTAAAAGTAAATGTTTATGGAGGTGGTTCAACTGGTCAAGCAGAAGCTGTAAGAATGGCATTAGCACGCGTTATGTGTGAAGTAAATGCTGAAAACAGATTAATCTTGAAACCAGAAGGTTTATTAACAAGAGATCCAAGAATGGTTGAGCGTAAGAAATTCGGTCAAAAGAAAGCTCGTAAGAAATTTCAATTCTCGAAACGTTAATATTGCCTGTCTTGAATACATTTATTCAAGACTTATTGAATTTATTATTGAATTTAAAACAATGTTGTTGTTGCCTACCGAGGTAGGAATTAGTTTAGCATCTAAATGTATTTAGCCGAGAAATCGCCATTCATACATTGCTAATCAACAGAACGTAAACTAGTACAAAAAATGTCAAACAAAGTAGAAGTAAAAGAATTACTAGAAGCAGGTGTTCACTTCGGACACATGACTAGAAAATGGGATCCAAACATGGCTCCGTACATTTATATGGAACGTAATGGTATACACATTATCAATCTATATAAAACTGCAGCAAAAATTGAAGAGGCTAATGAAGCTTTGAAAAAAATCGCTGCATCAGGTAGAAAAATATTATTTGTTGCTACCAAAAAACAAGCAAAAGACATCGTTGCTGAAAAAGCAAAAGCTGCAAACATGCCTTACATCACTGAAAGATGGCCTGGTGGAATGCTAACTAACTTCGTAACTATCCGTAAAGCTGTTAAAAAAATGGCTACTATTGATAAAATGAAGAAAGATGGTACTTTCATGACACTTTCAAAGAAAGAGCGTTTACAAGTTGATCGTCTTCGTGCTAAATTAGAGAAAAATTTAGGTTCAATTTCTGATATGTCAAGATTACCAGCTGCATTATTTGTAGTAGACATCAAAGCTGAACACATCGCAATAAAAGAAGCTCAAAAATTAAACATTCCAGTTTTTGCAATGGTTGATACTAACTCTGATCCTCGTGAAGTAGAGTTTGTAATTCCATCAAATGATGATGCTTCTAAATCAATCGATAAAATTTTATCTTTAGTTACAGCTGCAATCACTGAAGGACTTTCTGATAGAGGGTCTGACAAAGAAGCTGACGCAACTGAAAAAGCTGCTCCTGCTGCTGTAGCAACTGCTACAACTGAAGAAGTAGTAGCTCCAGCTGCTGAAACAGCTGCACCAGCAACTGAAGAATAAAAAACAAATTTTAAATTCCAAATTTTAAATTCCAAATTCCATAAAAAAATTAGAAACAATAAGTTGATAATTTAATAAAATTGGAATTTGGGATTTAAGAATTGGAATTTTTACTTTTAACCTTAAAAAATAATACAACATGGCAACAATTACAGCTGCAGACGTAAATAAATTAAGAACAATAACCGGTGCAGGAATGATGGACTGCAAAAAAGCATTAGTTGAAGCAGAAGGAGATTTTGATTTAGCGATCGAAAACCTTCGTAAAAAAGGACAAAAAGTAGCGGCTAACCGTTCAGATAGAGAATCTACTGAAGGCGCTGCAATTGCTGTTGTAAATGCTGACAAAACTGCTGGTGTAGTGATCACTTTAAACTGTGAGACTGACTTCGTAGGTATGAATGAAAGTTTTGTGAAAATGGCTACTGAAATGGCTACTTTAGCATTAAATTTTGATTCAAAAGAAGCATTTTTAGCTTCAGATTTCAACGGAATTACTATTGCTGATAAATTAATTGAGCAAACTGGAGTTATTGGTGAAAAATTAGAAATCAGAACTTTCGAAAAATTAGAAGGTGCTTTTATCGGATCTTACATCCACTCTGGAAACAAAATCGCAACTTTAGTAGCTCTTTCTGCAAAATTAGAAGGTGGTGAAGAGGTAGCTAGAAATATTGCTATGCAAGCTGCTGCAATGGCTCCTATCGCGTTAAACGAAGAAGGTGTTGATGCTGCAACTATCGAAAAAGAAATTGAAATTGCTAAAGATTTACTTCGTCAAGAAGGAAAACCAGAAGCAATGTTAGACAATATCGCTAAAGGTAAATTGGCTCGTTTCTTTAAAGACAATACTTTAGTAAACCAAGATTACATCAAAGACAATAAATTAAGTGTTGCTAACTACGTAAAATCTTTAGATAAAGATCTTATCGTTACAGGATTTAAAAGAGCGGCTTTAGGTTAATCCTAATTTACTTCCAAAATAGAAAAAGAGCGATTTGTTTATTCAAATCGCTCTTTTTTATTTAATGCTACTTAAACTATTATTTCAAAAAAAATCAGACATATTCTAAATCAATGATTAAAACTTAAAACTCAAAATAAAATATTAAATTTGAGTTTTAAATTAGTTTTATGCTCAAAACAAAAAAAGAATTTGTCTTTATCATCCTTGCAGGAATCTTCATCACTAATGCTGTTGTAGCAGAATTAATAGGCGGTAAATTAATCCAAATTGGCCCTTTTGTAATGAGTATAGGAATCTTGCCTTGGCCAGTTGTATTCCTAACAACTGATTTAATTAATGAATATTTTGGAGAAACAGGCGTAAAAAAACTGTCCTTAATAACGGCTTGCTTAATAGCATATGCTTTTGTCATATTGTTTTTTGCCATAAATGTTCCAGCAGCTGTAGGCATCAGTCCTGTAAATGACAATCAATTTTATGCCGTTTTTGGGCAAAGTATGTGGATTATTGTAGGAAGCATAATTGCATTTATGGTTTCTCAACTAATAGATGTTAGCATCTTTTGGTTTTTCAAGAAGCGCACTGGAGAACAAAAAATATGGCTTCGTACTACTGGTTCCACTGTAATCTCACAATTATTTGACTCCTTCATTGTTTTAGGAATTGCATTTTGGTTGCCTGGAAAAATAAATTTCGATACTTTTATCTCATCTGCATTAACGGGTTATGTTTTTAAATTAACCATTGCTATATTACTCACTCCGTTAATATATTTAGGGCATCATATTATTAAAAAATACTTATCTGAAGAAACTGAAGAATAAAATGGAAGAAAAAACAAGATGCGGCTGGTGCTTATCAAGCGATTTATATAAAGAATACCACGATCAAGAATGGGGAACTCCTGTTTATGATGACGCTACGCTATTCGAATTTTTAATTCTTGAAACCTTTCAAGCTGGATTAAGTTGGATAACTATACTCAACAAAAGAGAGAATTTCAGAAAAGCTTTTGACACATTCGATTATAAAAAAATAGCCAACTATTCTGAAGATAAAATTCAAGAATTACTATTAGACAGTGGAATTATTCGCAACAAATTAAAAGTTCGATCGGCTGTTTCTAATGCACAAGCTTTTATCAAGATTCAAGAAGAATTTGGAACTTTTTCAAAATATATTTGGGGATTTACTGATGGAAAACCGATTGTCAATAACCCCAAAACCCTAAAAGAGGTTCCAGCTACTACTCCATTGTCCGACGTTATTAGCAAAGATTTAAAAAAAAGAGGCTTTAAATTTGTCGGCTCCACTGTAATCTACGCCAACATGCAAGCCACTGGAATGGTTAACGATCATGTTCAAGATTGCTGGAAACGCAACTAATTTTCACTTTCAATCGTAGACTTACCTATTTATAATATCACAAAAAACCACAAACAACCTCAACTTTAAACTTAAAACTTAAAACCTTTAAGTAAAAAAACCATTACATTTGCTGCACACTTTAGGGGTGTCTACAATATTGTAGGCTGAGAATTACCCTCTGAACCTGATCTAGTTCATACTAGCGTAGGGAAAAGTAAGATGACTTCGTCGCGTATTTTTATGCGCCCTTGTAGCCATTCCTAAAGTATAACTATACTAAATTTAAAAAGGAATGGAGCTTAAAATCAACAACCAAACAAAACAATTTGCCGCAGACAGCCTAACTGTTCAAGCACTTCTGGACTTGGAAATTCCCGAAAAACAAAACGGAATTGCCATAGCCATCAACAATACGGTTATTCCAAAATCCACCTGGAATTCCCATTCTATACAAGAAACCGACATTATTCTAATCATTTCTGCGACCCAAGGAGGCTAATTTGGCTGCTCGGGCGGGCTATCCGTTTCAAGTCCGCACTGCAATCTTATAAAACATAGTCTTAGTTAAAGCTTCTTTCAGTCGCTTCACTAATCCTTGTTTTACATCGATTCCACTTTACGGGCTTTTCACTGCTATCCCTAGCAGAAAAGAGTGCATTTTAACAGAGGAAAGAATCAAGATAAAAGAACCAAAAGAAAATCAACAAACTACTACAAACTGAAAAATCCGCTTCAATCCGCGTTTCTGCTTTAGCAAATCAGTCTCATCCGCGTGCCATTACACACAATTAAAACAGACTTTAAGACTTTCGACTTTATAACTTTAAGACCTAAAAAAATGACAAACGAAGAAAAAATATCAAGAACTCCTTTCCCAAATTCCACCAAAATATATGTGGACGGAACAATTCATCCTATAAAAGTAGCCATGCGAGAAATCGCATTGGCGGACACTAAAATGTCAAATGGACGAATTGAAAAAAATCCTCCCGTTACCGTTTACGATACTTCGGGACCATTCACCGATCCAAATATCGACATCGACATTCGAAAAGGTTTGCCTCGCATCCGCGAACAATGGATTCTAGATCGTAATGATGTAGAAGAACTTACAGAAATCACATCAGAATACGGAAAACAACGACTACGTGACGAAAAACTTAACGACTTGCGTTTTGAATATTTGCACAAACCCATGCGTGCCAAAAAAGGGGCTAATGTATCCCAATTGTATTATGCAAAACAAGGAATCATCACTCCCGAAATGGAATACATTGCCATTAGAGAAAACCAAAGAATTGAACAAATAAATGACCAAACTAAAGCAATGCAGTGCCAACATGGTGGTCAAAGTTTTGGTGCCAACACGCCAAAATCTAAAATCACACCAGAGTTTGTTCGTTCTGAAGTAGCCAGAGGTCGTGCCATTATTCCAAACAACATCAACCATCCAGAAAGTGAACCTATGATTGTAGGCCGTAACTTCTTAGTGAAAATTAATGCCAACATTGGTAATAGCGCAGTTACTTCAACTATCGAAGAAGAAGTAGAAAAAGCAGTTTGGGCTTGCCGCTGGGGAGCTGACACAATTATGGATTTATCAACGGGTAAAAATATTCATGAAACCAGAGAATGGATTATCCGTAACTCTCCAGTACCAATTGGTACGGTGCCAATTTACCAAGCATTGGAAAAAGTAAACGGAATTGCCGAGGACTTAACATGGGAAGTTTTTCGTGATACCTTAATCGAACAAGCAGAACAAGGAGTTTCTTATTTTACGATTCATGCCGGAGTATTATTACGCTACATTCACTTAACAGCGGAGCGTGTTACAGGAATCGTTTCTCGAGGTGGTTCGATTATGGCAAAATGGTGTTTGTTCCACCATAAAGAAAACTTTTTATACACCCATTTCGAAGACATTTGCGAAATCATGAAACAATATGATGTTGCTTTTTCATTAGGAGATGGTTTACGTCCGGGTTCAATTGCAGATGCGAATGATGCAGCACAATTTGCCGAATTAGAAACTTTAGGTGAGCTAACAAAAGTAGCTTGGAAGCACGATGTACAAGTTTTTATTGAAGGCCCTGGTCATGTTCCTATGCACATGATTAAAGAAAACATGGACAAACAACTAGAACATTGTGACGAAGCTCCATTTTACACCTTAGGTCCCTTAACTACAGATATTGCACCTGGTTACGACCACATTACTTCAGCCATTGGCGCGGCAATGATTGGTTGGTATGGTTGTGCTATGTTGTGTTATGTTACCCCAAAAGAACACCTTGGACTACCCAATAAAAAAGATGTGAAAGATGGCGTTATCACTTATAAGATTTCTGCACATGCAGCAGACTTAGCCAAAGGGCATCCAGGATCACAATACCGTGACAATGCTTTAAGCAAAGCACGTTTTGAATTCCGTTGGGAAGACCAGTTTAATTTATCATTAGATCCAGACACAGCAAGAGAATTTCATGATGAAACTTTACCTGCTGAAGGAGCTAAAATAGCACATTTTTGTTCGATGTGTGGCCCAAAATTCTGCTCCATGAAAATTTCACAAGAAATCCGTGATGTTGCCGAAGCCGAAAAAGGAATGAAAGAAAAATCAGAAGAATTTATTGAGCAAGGGAAAGAAATTTATATTTAAACGAAAATATAAGAAAGAAGTAAGATTATGATAGTAATCACAAACCCTATTCCCATAGCAAATGAAATCAACACCATTCATTCTCTTTTTGAGAGTGGATTGGAGTTGCTTCATGTCCGCAAACCTGATTATTCTGACGAGGAAATGATAGCGTTTTTATCTAAAATCGAATTAAAACACTGCTCTAAATTGGTTCTACACCACCATCATGATTTAGCTGAAGAATTCGGGATCAACAGAATTCATTTTACAGAAACTAAAAGATTTCAATTAAGGATTACCGCTGACCAATTTATAGAATCTACCTCGACACATTCGATAACAGATTTCAATTCATTGCATACCCGTTTTGATTACGCTTTTCTGAGTCCGATTTACCCAAGTATTTCAAAACCTAACTATGTCTCTAGAATGAACCTTTTAGAAACAACAAAACAACGAACTAATTTCAAAACTAAACTCGTTGCCTTAGGTGGAGTTTCTTCAGAGAACATCACAGAAACATACAAATTTGGTTTTGATTCAGTAGCCCTTTTAGGAACCATTTGGAACAGTAAAAATCCGATAGAAAATTTTAAATTATGTCAACAATTCGCCCATTCGTTCTAAGCATAGCAGGATTTGATCCTTCAGCCGGTGCTGGCATTTTAGCAGATGTAAAAACATTTGAACAACATCAAGTTTACGGTTTTGCCATAAGCACAGCCAATACTATCCAAACTGAAGAGGAGTTCTTCAAAATAGAATGGACTGACATTAATTTTGTTTTAGAATCACTAGAAAAATTATTGAGTACCTATGATATAAAAGCAGTAAAAATTGGAATAATACCTTCATTGGATTACTTAAAAAAAATTGTATTAAGTATCAAACGACTTTCGCCAAAAACAAAAATCGTTTGGGATACAGTTTTGAAATCCACAACCCAATTCAACTTTATAACTGTAGAACAGCAAGATTTATTAATAGAAATCTTAAAAAAAACAGATTTAATAACACCCAATTACGATGAGATTTTATCGTTTTCATTGGATGAAAAAAAACCAGTTCTAATAGCTCTAGCACTTTCAAAATACACTTCGATTTTACTTAAAGGAGGACATAATTCAGCTACAGTTGGGACAGATTATTTATATAGCAAGAATGAAATTTTCAGGCTTTCGCCAAAAACTACTTTGGTTTTCCAAAAGCACGGTTCTGGTTGCGTATTGTCATCGGCCATTACTGCCAATTTAGCTTTAGGCCAAGACTTATTAACTGCTTGTAATAATGCCAAAATATATATAGAAACATACTTATCATCAAATCAAACTAAATTAGGATATCATTATGTATAATAAATTACAATACATTTCTCAAGGAAATACAATCAAAAAACAGTTGTATGCTATCCATAGCGCATTAGACAATGGGTGCGACTGGATCCAAATGCGATTCAAAAATCCAAATGTGCTTGAAGTTTTAACTTTGGCAGAAGCCGTAAAAAAGTTAACTCAAGACTATACATCCACATTTATCATCAATGATAATGTCCAATTAGCAAAACAACTGGACGCAGATGGAGTCCATTTAGGCTTAACAGATATGGGGATTATTGAAGCCCGCTCCATTTTGGGGCCTTCAAAAATCATTGGAGGTACTGCCAATACATTTGAAGACATTCTTAGAAGAGCTGCTGAAGATTGTGATTATATCGGATTGGGACCATTTCAATACACAACAACAAAACAAAATTTGAGCCCAATTTTGGGATTAGAAGGCTATTGTGATATCATAGAAAAAATGAGGACATACTGTATAAAAATACCCATATATGCTATTGGTGGTATCGATTTTGAAAACATAGAAAACCTAATGGAAACTGGCATTTATGGTATTGCAGTTTCTAGTTTAATTACAAAAAATAAAAATCCGTCAGAACTTATTACTCAACTTAACGAAAAATTATATGTCAGTATTTAATTTAGGAGATAAAACCTTCCACTCCCGTTTATTTTTAGGCACTGGTAAATTTGGTTCGAACCAACAAATGGCAGAAGCAATCTTAGCTTCTGCCAGCGAATTAGTGACGGTTGCTTTGAAACGAATCGATTTAGAAACCGAAACAGATGCTATTTTATCACATCTAAAACATCCTCACATCAACTTATTGCCTAATACTTCTGGCGCTAGAAATGCTAAAGAAGCTGTTTTTGCAGCACAATTGGCAAGAGAAGCACTCGAAACCAATTGGCTGAAACTAGAAATTCATCCCGACCCAAAATATCTAATGCCAGATGCCATCGAGACCTTAAAAGCTACTGAAGAATTAGCCAAACTCGGTTTTATAGTCTTGCCTTATATTCATGCCGACCCCGTTTTATGTAAACGGTTAGAAGATGTTGGAACCGCAGCAGTAATGCCTTTGGGCGCACCAATAGGAAGTAATAAAGGACTTAAAACGATTGATTTTCTTGAAATTATAATTGAATCCTCTAAAGTTCCTGTGATTATTGATGCTGGAATTGGCTCTCCATCTGATGCTGCAAAAGCAATGGAACTGGGCGCAGACGCCGTTTTAGTAAATACTGCAATATCAGTTGCTGGAAATCCAATATTAATGGCAGAAGCTTTTAGAGAAGCTGTAATTGCAGGTCGAAAAGCATATGAAGCCAAGCTGGGACAGCAATATAAACACGCAATGGCTTCGAGTCCCTTGACAGCATTTTTAAATCAATAAATTAACCGCAAAATTCACAAAGATAGGCACTAAGCGCGCAAAACTTTGTGAACCTTGCGAAAAACCGTACGCACTTTGCGTTTAAGCTTATGAAAACATTCAAATCTATTTTTGAACAATACGATTGGGAAACCATTAAATCAAAAATATACCAAACCACTTCAAGAGAAGTTGAGCAATCCTTAGCTAAAACTAAAAGAAACCTAGCTGATTTCCTTGTCTTGATTTCTCCTGCAGCCCAACCCTATTTAGAACAAATGGCACAGTTAAGTCATGAACTTACAAAAAAACGTTTTGGCAAAACCATTCAAATGTATGCTCCATTATATTTAAGTAATGAATGTCAAAATATATGTACCTACTGCGGTTTTAGCCTCGACAACAAAATAAAAAGAAAAACTCTAACCGACTCTGAAATTAAACTTGAAGTAGGAGCTTTAAAAAAAGCTGGTTTTGATCATGTACTATTAGTAACTGGAGAAGCCAACTATACCGTTAATATCAATTATTTTCTTAATGCTATAGATGTAATAAAAGAACAGTTTTCCATTATTTCCGTAGAAGTGCAACCGCTGTCCACAGAAGATTATGAGCGTTTGCATCAAGCTGGTGTTTATTCGGTATTAGTCTATCAGGAAACCTACCATCAAGAAGTCTATAAACAATACCATACAAAAGGGAAAAAATCAAATTTTGATTATCGACTAGAAACTCCAGATCGTGTGGGATCGGCTGGAATTCACAAAATAGGTTTAGGGGTCTTACTCGGATTGGAAGATTGGCGTACAGATAGTTTTTTTAACGCTTTGCATTTAGATTATTTACAAAAGACCTATTGGCAAACAAAATACACTGTTTCATTTCCTAGATTACGTCCCGCCGAAGGGGTGATAAAACCCAATTTTATTATGGACGACAAAGATTTAGCCCAACTCATTTGTGCGTATCGTTTGTGGAATGAAGATCTAGAGATTTCTTTATCAACACGTGAAGATGAAAAATTTAGAAACAATATTATTCCACTTGGTATTACTAGTATGAGTGCAGGTTCTAAAACAAATCCAGGTGGATATGTGGTAGATCCACAATCGTTAGAACAATTTGAAATTAGCGACGAACGATCTTCTTTTGAAATTGCATCAATAATTTCTAATAGCGGATATGAACCGGTTTGGAAAGATTGGGACAGGACTTTTAGCCAAAAGTCTAATTGAAGTCAAGAGCTTCCAATAGACTATTATTAAACATAAAAACCTCATACTTTAAGATATAAAATAAAATGGGTGTAATACAAGATTTTTTGCGCTATAACCGCCAAACCATGCTTCCCGAAATAGGTAATGCGGGACAAGAGAAACTAAAAAAAGCCAAAGTACTCGTTATTGGTGCGGGAGGATTGGGTTGTCCCGTTTTACAATATATAGCCACTGCAGGAGTGGGAACTATTGGAATAGTAGATTTTGATATTGTAGAACTACACAATTTACACCGTCAAATTTTATATACTGAAAAACATCTTGGCCATTCGAAAGCAATTATAGCAAAATCAGTTATAGAGTCTTTAAATCCATTAATTAAAATTGATGCTTTTCAAGAAAAATTAACTTCAGATAATGCCATACAAATTATTGCCAATTTTGATATTATCGTCGACGGTAGCGATAATTTTGCTACCCGCTATTTAGTCAATGACACTTGCGTAACTTTAGGAAAAACAGTTGTATATGGAAGTATTCTAGGTTTTGAGGGACAACTTGCTGTTTTTAATCACCAAGGCGGTAAAAACTTGCGTGATTTATTTCCGGAGGCACCTGATCCTAAAGATGTTCCTAACTGCAATTTAAATGGTGTATTGGGTACTTTACCGGGGATGATTGGCACCATGATGGCACATGAAACATTGAAATTAATTATTGGGTTGCCGAGTTTAAGGAATGAATTGGTATTGTTTAAAACTTTGGACTGGCAATTTACTAAATTGAAGTTTTAAGTCAGTCTTAAAATCTATTTTGATTGTGTGGAATGGAACGCGTATGATGCGGATTTACTGAAGCAAAAACACGGATTAAAACGGATTTCAAATTATTCTGTTTACTGTGTGAAATTGGACACGGATTTAACGGATAGATAGTTGTTTTATTGCTGTCTTTCTTATTAATTTATGTGGATTGTGTGTCGTAGTTTTCTTAGTAGGATTGTATGTGTTTTGCCCCAGATGGGAGTGAAAAGCCCGGACTTAAAAAACTATTTTTTCAAGGAATAAAAGAGCGACCGTAGGAAGCTCCTTTTATGACTTTAGAAAAAAAGGTTTTGAAGGAGGACTTGTAACGGACAGCTGGATAAGGCACTACTTACTATTTTTAAGAATTGCCATGAAGTCCTTTCTATCAATTTCACGACAGCCTAGAGTTTCTAAATGAGGATTATAAACCTGGCAGTCCAAGAGTTGATAATTGGCAGTCTTTAGTGAATTAACCAAGGAAATAAAAGCGACTTTGGAAGCGTTAGAAACTTTAGAGAACATACTTTCGCCACAAAAAACGTTACCTAAATCTATACCGTATAAACCACCAACCAAAATACCATCTTGCCAAACCTCAACTGATTTTGCGACTCCTAATTCATGTAAATTGCAATAGGCATCAATCATATCATTAGTAATCCAAGTGCCGTTTTGCCCCTCTCTTTTTATCATTTGACAATTAGAAATAACTTCTCTAAAGTTTTTGTTGAATGTAACTGTAAAGAGATTACGATTTAGGATATTACGCATACTCTTAGAAACGATTAATTCTTCCAAAAACAAAACCATTCTTGGATTTGGTGACCACCAAGTAATAGGTTCTCCATCTTCAAACCAAGGGAAAATACCGCTTTTATAGGCCAATTGCAGCCTTTCGGGAGATAAATCACCACCCAACGCAATAATACCAGAAGAATGCGTTAAACTAACATCTGGAAAAAATAAATCTTGAGACAAATAATACATATTTTAAATAATATCTAAATCATTACCCTTAACTTTGGTATACAATTTTAATTTTCAACCCATTCATTCTTATAATAAAGTCATCCTTATGAAATACAAATCAATTCTACTTGTTTTTATAGTATTGGCAACACAAATGTATGGACAAAAAATTGATAAGTTATCAACTTCCAAGAAACTCAGCTATAAACCTTTTATTGTTCCAACTGCTATGATCACAGCCGGAGTAATATTACTCAATACGGATGATAATCAGGAAATACAAGATAAATCAAATAATTTTTTTGGAAAAAATTTCCATTCTACAGCTGACAACATATTCCCTTTAGTTCCAATTGCACAAATTTATACAGGACGTTATTTAGGTTTTCAACCCAAAAACAACTTTAAACACCAAACTATTGATATTGTCGTTGCCAACGCAACCAGTTTAATTATTGTTGAGATTCTTAAAAATACCATTAAAAAAGAACGCCCCGACCAATCAGACAATTTGAGTTTCCCCTCTGGACATTCGGCCATCGCTTTTACGAATGCAGCACTGTTGTTCAACGAATATAAAGACTCTAATATTTGGTATGCAAGTAGTGGTTTTCTATTTGCTACTACTACCGCAGTTTTTCGAATAGCCAATAACAAACATTACAGTTCTGATGTGTTGACTGGAGCAGGAATCGGCCTGGCATCGGGAATTTTAGTATCGTATTACAATCCTTTTCAATCCATGCGATTTGGAAAAACAAAAAAGACAACTGCTTTCATTTATCCCCAAATTGGCAATAAAATTGGATTTGGGTTACTTATAAAACCTAATTATTGAGATGGGAATTGATTAAACAAAAAAAGCCTTGAGATAAACTCAAGGCTTTTTTTTGTTTTTCTTTTTATTAAAAAGGCAAATCGTCTGGTTCATCTTCATTAAGATTTGTAGCAGGAGCAAATGCTTGTGCTGCTGGCATAGGTGCTGAAGCTGCTGGAGCATCGGCAACTAATTTTTCAATTCTCCATCCTTGAATACTGTTGAAATATTTAGTTTCACCTTGTGGATTAACCCATTCTCTACCTCTTAAATTGATTGAAACTTTTACAGGTTCACCAATACTATAATTGTTTAACAAATCACATTTATCTTGAGTAAACTCAATCATAATGTGTTGTGGATACTGCTCTTCTGTAGTAACAACTAATTCTCTCTTTTTAAATGAGGCACTAACTTGTTGTTCTGGATTAACAACTTTAATTTTTCCTGTAACTTCCATCTTCCTTTATTTTAATTGTTATTTAAGATTATTTTTTTGCAAGAAGTACTTTCCATGCAGAAAGAACATCGTTTTCATCTAAGTATTTCTTTGCTTCCAAATGCACATTTTTTTGGTCATCTGAGCTTAAAACTGCTTTTATCGAAAAATTCTGTTTTACAAATATACTAACTTCTTCTGTTGTAGGCAAGGCTTCTATGTTTCCTAATTTACCAAAATCATTTCCGTCAAATACAACGCTATTCCTCACATGATTAGGAATTGCATCTACCCCAATTCCAAGAGTGGACAATGGCTTTGGTACTTCAAACAATCCTTGATTTGACCTTGAATACCAATTCCCTCCTAGCCTGGAAACTAAATCAATTTTATGTTGATCAATAGCTCCGTTTTCATCTAGTATAGCTTCATCAATATGCAACTTAATCACTTCACACAGAATTAAATTCCCAGCTCCGCCTTCGGTCCCCAAAGCAATAATCTCAATTACTTTACATTCAAATTGCACTGGTGATTCTTTTACTCTAAAAGGTTTTACCAGATCAGATAGTATAGCAGTAAACCCTGATTTCAAAAATTCATTTACCCCATCAGCATACTCTGTACTAGCAAGTGAAGTTTGTTGCACCATATCAAAATTGACAACATTGATGACTACTTCTTTTGTAGCTTCACAATTAATTAAGGTATGCTTTACCGAATTATCACGTACTCGTCTGGCTGGTGAAAAGACTAGAATCGGTGGATTAGCACTAAAAACATTAAAAAAGCTAAAAGGAGACAAATTGGGATTTCCGTTTTCATCTATAGTACTTGCAAATGCAATTGGTCTTGGCCCAACAGAACCCTGTAAATAACCTTGCAACACAGCAGTTCCAACACTTTTTGGATCAATACTAATCATACTTTTTATCGTTTTTATTTGTTTAAATCGCTTGGTTTACAAAAGTAAGCAAATCGTTTAAGTTTAAAAAAGAAGGTACACTATTTTAATCTTAAATGTTTAATACCACGTAAAAAACTTTCTTTCACCTACTAAAACAATCCAGTATTTATTTCGTTATATTTATACCTCAAAATAACATTTATGCAGTTTTCTGAAAGAAGAAATACAAGTCGTTGGATTATTATTTTTGCTTCATTTTTGATTATCTCTCTGATACTTTGGAATACCTATACTTTTTTTCAAATTTTTAAAAACGAAGAACGTTTAAAAATGAATCTTTGGGCAAATGCTCAAAAAACACTTATAAATGCTGATGCAAATACTGATGTCGAATTGCCATTACAAATATTCAGTAACAATACGTCGATACCCATCATTCTTACCGAAAATGACAGCATTATAAATACCGTTAATATTGATGAAGTGATTATAAAAGACAGCAATAAAGCAACTCTTTTTTTAAATGACTTAAAAAATGAAAATGACCCAATTGTAATTAAATACGGCCCTGGGAAATTTCAAAAATTATATTATGGAAATTCTGCTTTACTAAATAAGCTTAAATATTATCCTATTGCTTTATTACTTATTATTGTATTATTTGCCGCCTTAGTCTATTATTTTTATCGAAGTACAAAAATTGCAACTCAAAATAAACTCTGGGCTGGAATGGCCAAGGAAACCGCACACCAAATAGGCACACCACTCTCCTCTTTAATAGGGTGGGTAGAAATATTAAAAGCAGATAACGTAGCTGAGTCAATTACAACTGAAATTGAAAAAGACATCGATCGTTTACTAACTATCACAGATCGTTTCTCGAAAATAGGATCAGAACCCATATTAGAAAATAAAAATATTGTTGAAGAAACACAGCAATCGTATCACTACTTACAATCCCGTTTTTCTAAACAAATTGAATTTATATTTGAAGCTCCAGAGAAACCCATATACGTTATGCTGAACTCTAGCTTACACAGTTGGACTATAGAAAACTTGGTCAAAAACGCCATTGACGCTATGAAAGGAAGAGGGAAATTAACGTTAAAAATTGAACAGGATAATGATTATGTGAAAATAAATGTGTCCGATACCGGAAATGGAATTCAGAAACAACAATTCAAAACAGTATTTGAACCCGGCTTTACTACTAAAAAAAGAGGTTGGGGACTAGGTCTTTCTTTAACAAAAAGAATCGTTGAAGAATATCACAAAGGAAAAATTAGAGTATTAAATTCTGAAATAGGGAAAGGAACCACCATGCAAATTGTATTAAAAAAGAATAAGCCGCTTAATATCTAATGATGGTACGAAACATAGTCTCTCTTGCTGGCTCTGATTTACTTAAGTATTTAAACACAAACTTTTCATGTTCTTGAGTCAATTGCATTGCAACACTTAAAGATTTTTTTATTGAATTTAGGCTTGCATCATTTTTATCACCTACTTGCCCCAAATTATTCAACAAATATTGACAGTTACTAAATATATCTTTGGGGTTACCTATCATTCTTTTTAGTTCTTCATCTGAATGAATGGGTCTAAATTGCTTGTTTCTATAATTAATGAATTCATTTAATTTATTAATCCCTTCTTTATATAAGTTTACTATTATTTTAAAATCGTCTAAAGCTTTGACTTGATCGTAATATTCTATTTTCTTTTTCTCATAAGAAAGCTGATCCAAAATCATAGAATTGATAACACCATTCTTTTTAATTCTTTCCGAAGAACTTATTAATTGTTCTTTCTCTGATACCGTATTATATCTTGAAATTTCTGAATCAAAATCGAAACGTCTTTTTGATGAATTGATTTGGGTTTGCCCATTATAGAATTCCTTATTAGATATTGTATAATTAAGAAATTGCCACATATAATCAAATGGAATGTGAGATGAAATTATTTTACTTGGATCTGTTTTAAAATAATAATTATCAATTGCTTTAACAAATACACCATTTCTTATATAACCAGCGCCCCAAGTTGGATCAAAAACATACCATTTATTATCAATATTAGCACCACACCAAGCATGTGGGTCAGTAAGAATTTCTCCTTTATATTTTGTATATCCGTTTATCACTACGGCATTAATTCCTGCTTTAATTGCAATGTCTTTAAATATTTCTGCATAGTCACTACAAACTCCTTTTCTAGTTTTTAATGTGTTTTTTATTCTGTTTTCAAAAGTATCGGTATAGTTAAGGACACGCATGTTTTCAATATCATAATTGATTGTTGATGCAGTCCAATAAAAAACTGCCCGAATTTTTTCGTCATTAGTTTTAAAATTAGATGTGATATAATCCGCAATTGAATTTGTAGAAAAGGTCAATCGATTTGGAATTTCAGCCATTTTCTTATCAATTGAAGCGTACTCTATTTTGGCTTGACCCAAACAAAACAGGGAGAAAAAGAAAGTGATAAAAAGAAATAAAAAACTATTTTTCATTGTAATGGTGCGCTCTAAATTAAAATTAGCAATTGCTTATTTCATTTTAAACGAAAACCGTACCACTTTATTGGATTGTGCTGATAAACTACAAATTGGATTGAATTTGCTCTGCCAACGATTCAAATTCTTCTTTAGTTAAAGAAACTTTATTTTGAAAACGCATTTCATCCATTTCATTAAGAGGAATTAAATGAACATGGGCATGAGGTACTTCAAGCCCTACAACTGCCATTCCTACTCTTTTACAAGGAACGGCTTTCTCTAAGGCTATAGCTATTTTTCTAGAGAAATGCATTAATCCCAGATAATGCGCTTCGTCCATGTCAAAAATTTTATCAACTTCAAATTTAGGAATACAAAGTGTATGCCCTTTAGCATTAGGATTTACGTCAAGAAAGGCCAAATAGTTATCGTCCTCCGCAATTTTATAACAAGGAATCTCACCGTTTACAATTTTGGTAAATATGCTACTCATAATTTAAGTTCATTTGAAGTTTTAATATATCCGATAATTGAGTACAAAATTAGTCACGTGAAATTTCTAAAATTTCAAATTTCAACACTCCATTCGGCACCGTAATTTCAGCAAATTGACCTACTGATTTTCCTAGCAATCCTTTCCCTATTGGAGATGTTACTGAAATTTTTCCTGTTTTTAGATCTGCTTCACTTTCAGCTACTAATGTGTATTTCATTTCCATTCCGTTCGCTTGATTTTTAATCTTTACAATTGATAAAACTAATACTTTAGAAAGGTCAAGGTGTGTTTCGTCAATCAATCTTGCGTTTGAATGTACTTCTTCTAGTTTAGCAATTCTCATCTCTAACATCCCTTGAGCCTCTTTGGCTGCATCGTATTCAGCATTTTCAGACAAATCCCCTTTATCTCTTGCTTCAGCAATATCTGCAGACGCTTTTGGGCGCATCACACTTTTTAAATAATCTAATTCTTCTCTTAATTTTTTTAATCCTTCTGCTGTGTAATACGATATTGCGCTCATAGTTTAATTATATTATTTGTTGGGTCATATGTAAGCTTTGAATTAAAAGTGAGAGCATCATTCCTCATTTAGTTTTACTCAAATCAAACCTAAATTCTCTTAGCTTATATAAATAGAAAAAATCCCATCAGGACGGGATTTCTTTCCACAAAGATAGTATTATTTTTTTAGTATATAATTATATGTTAATCATATCTAATTCAAAGTTAAATAATTTAAATTTGTTTAACTAATACTTTTAAAATATTATTATTTAATGAAAAAATGTATCGTATTACTCGTTATTATATCTGCTTTTTGGGGCTGTAGCAACAGTGATTTCAATAATAAAAACCCCTATATACCTAGCTATACTTTTACTGTTGATATCAACATGAATTTACCTGCTTACTCAAACTTACAATATCCTAGTAATGCTATCTATTACTCTAGTGTTGGAGCTAAAGGAATTTATATTTTCAATACAGGAAGCGGCTACAATGCATTTGATGCCGCCTGCCCTAATCAAGCAATTGGCAGTTGTTCTACGATGACATTAAAAGGCATTAATATAGTTTGCCCATGTGATGACACTGAATATAGTTTGTTTACTGGACAAGGAAAATTACAATATCCTTTAAAACAATATCGAGTTGAAGTAAATGGAAATGTATTACGCGTGTATAATTAATAAAAAAGCCCGAAAATAAAAACTTTCGGGCTTTTTTATACGTTTCACTATGTTTATCTAAAACTTCAATGTTAATCCTACAAGGAAGTTAATTCCAGCTTGTGGATAGTACCCTGCTCCTTCTATCGTTTTAATTTGATTTTGATCGCTCCAGTTATCATTGTACGTATAGAAATAACCGTTGGACACATATTTATAATCAAAAATATTATTAACTAATCCTGTTACTAAAATTGATTTGAATACTGACTTCGGTGTAAACTCATATGAAACATTCAAGTCGTTTACAAAATAAGACTTCAATTTAGACCCTTCTGAATCTATATTTCCCATGTATTGCTGACCAACCATTTTTGATAAAAACGAAACTTGAAAATTAGTAATTGGCATAAAAGTGATTATGTTCCCCGCAATAAAATCTGGTGAATAGGCAATATTAGTATTTCCTAAAGCAGTTAAGACTCCGTCTCTTTCAAAATGAAAATCTTTATTTTTATTACTACTTAGGGTAAAGTTTGGTCGAATGATTAAATTATCCAATACTGCTATTGTAGCATCAACCTCTACACCTAAGCGATAACTATCCCCGCTATTTTTGCGAATTGGACTTCCTACATCATCTAATTGTCCCGTTAAGATCAACTGATCTTTGTAGGCCATATAATAGACATTTGCATTTAATTTTACTTTTGCAGTACTATGACGCAATCCCAATTCAAAGTCATTTAACTTTTCAGGTCTTGGACTTCCGTTTTCATAATCGGTTCTATTAGGTTCACGATTCGCTCTTGCATATGAAGCATACAGTTGATTGTTGTCGTTAATCTCAAAATTCAATCCTGCTTTTGGATTAAAGAAATTAAAGTTGTCATTTACTACTCCTGTTTCAGGACTATCTGCTTTGTAACGTACATTTCTCAATTGTAAATCTCCATATAAACTAAACTTCTCTGCAATTTGATAATTGGCTTTTGCAAAAACATTTCCATCAGTTTTGGTGGCATAATCATCATAATAATGGTCTCCCAATTCGGTTGTTGAAGCAAAACGTGCCCAAATTACTTTTCCAAAATGACTTCCTTCGTATTTATTGTATCCTCCTCCAAGTATTACATCTAACTTTTCACTTTTATAATTAGCAGAGAATGTAGTTCCATAGAAATCATTGTCTAACCATTTTTGACGGACAAGGTCGGTAGTAGTCACTGTCCCAACAGGCTGTAAACCATAATCAGCCATATCAGCATCTTCCTTGTAATTTTCATAATACCCCTTCCCTTTGGTATAATGAAAAGCTAGGTTTGTATTCCAGTTATCAGATACTTTTTCGTTCCAATGCAATTGGTAATGATCTTGCTGGTAATTATCCGTTTCATTATCATAAAATCGTGTATTTCCAGATTCATCTGTAAATATTCCAGCTGAATTAAATGTCCTGTCACTGATCAATGTTTCCGCATCAATACCATTCCAAGATTGATAGGTTTTTTCCTTTCCCCCAAAGGCCAACGCTTTAATCAAGGTTGTTTTACCTACATAAGTTCCTTGTAAGAAATACGATTTTAAGTCGGAACTAGCGCGATCAATATAACCATCTGATTTTAAAGCAGACAATCGTCCTGCCAATTCAAAATGATTGTTCATTAATCCCGTACTGAATTTAACTGTATGTTTTCTAGTATTGAAACTTCCAAAAGAATTAGAAATCTCCCCATTACTCTCTTTAGAGTAGGCATCAGTCAACATATTTAAACTAGCTCCAAAAGCTCCTGCTCCATTTGTTGATGTTCCTACACCACGTTGCAATTGCAAGCTTTCTACTGAAGAAGCAAAGTCGGGCATATTTACCCAATACGTTCCGTGACTTTCAGAGTCATTATAAGGGATTCCATTAATAGTTACATTCACACGGGTAGCATCACTACCTCGTACCCGAATTCCTGTGTAACCTACTCCATTTCCAGCATCTGATGTTGTAATAACCGAAGGTAGATAGTTCATCAAAATAGGAATATCTTGACCTAGATTTCTAAACTTGATGTCTTTTTTATCTAAATTACTAAAACTAACCGGCGTTTTTGTAGTAACCCGAACCGCTGAAACCAGTACCTCATCGAGTTGGTTTACTTTGGTAGTGTCTTTAACTTGTGAAAAAGAGATAAAAGAAAAAAGAGATAAAATAATTGACGTTGAGATTGTCAATTTTTGTTGTTTTGCAGCTTTGCAGCTTTGCAACTTTGCGACTTTGTAATCAATAATAGTATTCATCCGTAAATAAGATTACGAATAAAAGGGGGAATTATTCTTTTGTTAAATTAATAAATGATTGTTTCCTATGACTATCAGATAGCGTACACACTATTGATTTATCATTTTTTCCCTTGACAACATTACTCGTCTAGGTTCGTTGGGTATAATCTCAGCTCGTTATTTAGAGCACCCCTTTGAGACGGGGCAAATGTAATCTTAAAAAAGATAAAAATCAAACATGAAAATGCAAATAAAACCGGAATAACAAATAAAACAAAACAAGTTAAAAAGAAGCTTTATTATCAAATCAATCCAAATCCGGTTTTTTCCGATTTTGTTTTAATTGAGAAATGTTTTTTTTATTTTTAATACGCTTTCTTATTGCTGATTTTGGAACCCTAGTCTCTTTTCTCGGTTTTTGTACAATTAGTCCCTTTCTAATTAATTCCAAAAATCGTTTAGTGACAATTTCCTTATTTCTTAATTGACTTCTGTCTTCATCACAGTTGAGTATCAAAATCAAATCAGCGGTTAATCTTGTGGAAAGACTCATTTCAAGCACTGCTTTTTCCTCATCAGACAAAGCAGTAGAATTTTTCAAATCAAAAGTCAATACAATCTTTGAAGAGACCTTATTTACATTTTGCCCACCAGCACCACTGCTACGAACCGCCTTGTACTGTAATTCTGATATAATTTTTTGAACTTCCATTATGTTTTCTTACTAATTCAAAAACTATTGGGGTTGATGCGCTAGGTTTAATAAATCATTCACTGTTTTAACTGGATTAAAGGTAATTAAAGGTACCTGTACAAAAACCGTTAACCAATTAGCCATTGCTCCATTCCATAAACCAGGTAATTCATAAGCTTTTATATCTTTCCCAGAAATACTTTTACTAACAATAAATCCGCGATTATGATCCACAAAATTCATTAAATCGAACTTCTCATTTTTGTAGTTTTTTAAACTACAAACCAAATCTACAGGGTTAAAATGAGAAGCATTTTCCATAATTTTCAGTTGTGCTTTAACTGATAAATCTACCTCCGAAGATTCTACAATTTGAAGTGATACATTTCCATTATTCTCTTTCGTCCAAAAAGGACCTCCTCCTGGCTCACCTTCATTTTTAACCATACCGCAAATACGAATAGGTCTATTTAAAATATCCCTAATTTCCTTAACGCTGTTTTCAAATGTAAGACTTTGAAAATCAGAAGAAAATGACATGTTTATTTTTTCTTTCAAAAACGTCATTGTCTCCTCTAATAATTCTTGATCAAATGCATTAGTATCAATTGCATTGAGATATAAAAATATTTTTTGTTGTAAATCAATCAAAATTCCTGCTAACGCTTTCTTATACAATGAAATTTTATCGTGATTAATTTGAGTTACATTATCAATATTTTTTATAAAAACAATATCAGCATCTAATTCATTTAAATTTTTAATTAATGCCCCATGACCACCAGGTCTAAACACTAATCTCCCATTTTCATTTCGAAAAGGTTTATTGTTTAAACCCACTGCAATTGTATCAGTGCTTTTATTTTGAAAAGAAAAATTCACGCTTATTGAAGTCTCCGTTTTTTTCTCTACTATAGGTTTAACCTCTTTTATTATATCTACAAATTGCTCTAAATGAGTTTCAGAAACAGTAAAATGTAAATTTGAAACCCCGTTTGAACTTGAGTAATTAGCACATTCATACAAATGTTCTTCTATTGCTGTTGCGCTATGTGTTTCATATTTATGAAATGGAAGAACTCCTTTTGGTTTATTAGAAAAATCAAAATAATCCTCCGATAACATTAATTTTATAAAATAGTAATTTTTTAAATTGCGATGAAGAGAGTCAAAGCTTATAAATTCTTCTTTTAATTTTTTATTTATCTCTTCATAAAAAGCGAGTCTTTCCAACCCTACCACAAAAACAGGTAGCTTACTATTCTTTTTTCTATTTACATAAGCCTTAATACTTTCGTTTTCAACATCAAATTCATTCAAAAAAGTAATCAAAAACTTAAACATTCTACTAGCAGCGCCAGATGCTGGAACAAATTTCTCTAACTTTAATTCCGCCTTATTTGAATCAAAATAAGCGGCTTTCTCTTTAAATTCAATTTCGGATAGTTTTAAGATTCCATTGTATAGGGTTGCAGGCTCTAATAACACCGTTTTTTTAACACCATTTTTAAATATCGACAACTGTTTTCGAATATTCTCTAATGGAATCCCATATTCATAAATCTGTACAAAATCACGGGAGCTCAAACCCATTTCTTTAGCCTTAGCTAAATCATCAATAATAGAAATTGCAGTATTTAATCGAAGATTTTTATCTCCAGACAGTGTTATAAATGGTTTTTTATTTTCTATCAATGCCCTTTTAAAAACCTCAAAAACAGATTTTCTACCTTCTGGCTTGTCCCTCAAATCATCTTTTTCCCACGGCACATCGATATCAGTAAGAAAAAACAAGTCGTATTCATGTTTAAGCGAAGCTTTATCTAGCGAAGGGTCGCAAAAATTATAGTAAACTTCAGAAAAAACTTTTGTCACCATTAAGTTGGTATCACAAAACAAATAATCATTTGCATGAGCAAGAGCATCATTTTCTAATTTAGTTTGGCCATACGCAATGGGTAGCATATCATTAACATCACAAACAAGTTGCTGCTTATCCCATTTTTCTTGCAAATAATCACGCGCAAACTCTGGAACCCACAGTGTCTTATAGTATTCCGCAAGTTGCTTTGCTAAAGTTGTTTTCCCTGTACTTTCAGGGCCAAACATAGCAATTTTTATAATTGCAGACTGCTTTTGTTTAAGATTTTCCTCCATTCTAAATAAGCTGAAACAGCTAAAATTGTAAATATTAAATATTGTAAAGACAACATCCCTAACCCTCTATAAGCATACAACGGTGTTACAATTATATCACCAATAATCCAAAGCGTCCAATTTTCGATTTTTTTATTGGCCATATACCACATCCCTGTAAAGAAAACACCAGAGGCAATGATGTCTATATAATTATCATTATGAATTTTATAATCAAATAATTTATATATCCCGAAAACTACGAAAATTGTCACAAAAAACAACAAAATACCAATTAATTTTTCTTTACCATTTGTTCTCGTTATTGGCAATGAGTCGCTATCTTTTGTCTTTCTAGTCCATTTATACCAACCATAAATACTCATAATTGTAAAATAACCGTTAATCATCATGTCACCAAGATAACCAGCTATAAAAAGTAAATATACTGAAATTATTGTGGCTATCAATCCAGTAGGATATACTAAAATATTTTCTTGTCTAGCAAACCAAACGCTTAATATCCCAAAAACGAAAGCTATAAACTCTAATACAATATGCGTCATACTTACATCTTTGTAAGCATTTAAAAAAAAATCTATCATTGATTAAAGTGATTAAAAAAATTAAAATCTTTTTCAAAAGCAGTCCCTATAACTACCAAATCAGCCCCTGCAGCATATGCTTTTTGAATTCCTTGTAAATCTACAATTCCACCCCCAACAATTAAAGGAATTTCTAAATTTTGAGCAACTAATGCAATCATTTCAAATGGAACTGCTTGCTGCGCTCCACTACCCGCTTCTAAATAAATGAGCTTATTACCCAGCATTTCGCCCGCTTGGGCAGTTGCAAGCACTAAATCACCGTTGCTTCTCGCTACAGGATTTGTTTTACTAACTCTGGCTACGGCAGTTTCATTTCCGCTTTCGATCAATATATAACCTGTCGAAATAATTTCGAGATCACTTTGTTTTAAAATTGGAGCTGCTATAACCTGATGGCCTATTAAATAATCTGGATTTCTTCCTGACAATAAGGAGAGAAACAATATCGCATCGGCTTCATTTGAAATTTGAGACGGATTGCCTGGAAAAAGAACGATTGGTAAATTAACGTTCTGCTTTAATCGAATAATTAATTCATCGATTCGATTCGATTCTACCAAACTCCCACCAATGAAAACATGTGAAGCAGGAGATTGATTAATTTTCAAAATCAAATTATCCAAATCTCTCCAGACAATTTTATCTGGATCCAACAAAATGGCCAATAGTTTTTTTTTATCTGCCTTACTTTTTACTATTTCTTGATATGTGTTTTCTGTTTTTTTTTGCATTGGAACGTAAAAGTAAAAGTTTTTTTTTTAGCACAATAACTATTTTTGAAACAATTACATTTGCTTGAAAGGCTCTCCATAACAAAACCAAAAAAATAAAAAATGATTGCTATTGAATTATTAGAAAAATATGGCGCCGTAAAAAAAAGATATGACAAAGCCTCCACTATATTTGAAGAAGGAAAACTGCCTACACATTATTATCAAATTCTTTCTGGCGAAGTGAAAATGAACAATTATAATGACGATGGACGTGAATTTATTCAAGGTTTTTTTTATGAAAATCAATGTTTTGGAGAACCTCCTTTATTCCTAAATCGAGTTTATCCAGCTAGTGCAGTTGCCTTAGAAAATACCGAATTGATTTGCATCACTAAAGAATGCTTTTTAGAATTGCTCGCTAATAATCCTGCAATAAGCATAACAATAATTGAAAACTTAGCACAGCGATTGTACTATAAATCAGTAATGGCAGCTGAAATATCTTCTGAAGAACCCGAACATAGAGTCTTAACACTCATTGATTATGCGATTGCTAATTTTAATTTAAAAAAATCCCAACATGGATATCTAATCAATTTTACTAGGCAACAAATTGGTGATTTAACGGGACTTCGAGTAGAAACCGTTATTCGAGCTATTAAGTCTTTAGAAAAAAAAGGGCTCTTAAAAATTATTAATCGAAAGGTCTACCGTTAAGTTGCCCTTTATGATTTGAATCATAAATAAAACGAGTCCCATACATCTAACTTTGTCATATTAAATTTTTACACTATGACACTTTATAAAAATACATTAGAGAATTTCGACAAAAATTTTATTGGTTTTTCAACTTTAGCCATATTAGGACAAAGCTGTCTCGGTGGAGCTGCAGCTATGATGATATTAGCAAATGGAACTTCTTTTGGACAGATGATTCAACTTAGTATTATTGTACTAATTTGCATGCTAGTGAACACTTCTATTTTAGCACAAATGAAACACAAACTAATTTTTAATCTAATTATTGCAAGTACTATTCTAAGCACTTTATTGATTGTATTAAATAATCTTTAATAATGAAAAAGACTATTGATAACCGAGCTGACATTTCACTTTTAGTCACCACTTTTTACAAGAAAATAAGAGCTGATAGTGAAATAGGTTTTTATTTTAATGACACCATACTTAACTGGGAAGAACATGTAACAAAACTGACCGATTTTTGGGAAACCAATTTATTTGCGGTCAAAAAGTACAGCGGAAACCCAATACTGGCTCACAATACAATCGACAAGTTATTTACTAACCAAATATCATCACACGAATTTGGCATTTGGCTGAATTTATGGTTTGAAACCTTAGACGAGTTATTTTTAGGAGAGAATGTGGATATTCTAAAAAGAAGAGCCCGAAAAATGAGTACTTTTCTTTATATGAATATGTTCGAAAGCCGAACTAAAGTGTAGTTCATTTATACCGTTTTGCAACACATATTACTTTTTCTCAAAAGCATACACAAGCCCAAAGTCTTCTATTTCTTCGTGAAATATTTTAAAATCTTTCACTAACTTATCAAAGTGAAGTTCTGCTCTTAATTCTTTATCATGTAAACGGAAGGCTTTGACTTTAATATGATCCTTGAAACTAATTCCCTTTTCATTTCTAATTTTAAAAATAGCTTCTTTGGCTCCCCAAATCACAGTAAGTTTTTTTATGTATTCTTCGTGATTTTTTATATCTAAATAGTTGAACTCTTCATCAGCAAATTTATCAGCGATGCGAATGATTTTTTCTCTTTGTAGCTCAATATCGATGCCTACGGTTTCATCACTCAGAATAATAGCTGAAAAATGGTGGGAATGTGTAATAGAAATGTATTTACCATCTATAAGATGTGGCTTCCCAAACTCATCGTAATACAAGTCTAAATCATTATAACCTGCCTCTTGCAAGAGTTTACGAACGCTTAAAAAACCCCGTTGATGCAAGTCGGATTTCATATTATCAAGTCGGATACGGTTTTTCATGTTTAACACAACTTCCCCATGGAGTTCATCAAAAGATTCGGTGATTTTCCAAACCAGAATTTTAGTATTTATCCCAACGCTTGGGGAGAAGTTTATGGTCTTGTATAAAGGCATGATTCTATATCGTGATTTTTAGCCCCGATGGCAACGGCATCCTTTTTATCTTGAAAATTGTTTTAGTTTACCAAAACAAGTTCAAGATAAAAAGATATAGTGAACAGCGGGATTAGCTCCTGAAAATGAAGCTAAACAGTCTTTAAATTATTATTTTACTGATTTTTAAAAGATTACACTATTAAACAATTCATAAATATAAGTGAATCCTTTTTAAATCATAAGTTATTACGTAAATTTGCAAAAAATTACAATACAAATATACTATAAATGAGTACTACAACTATGCCTTTTGTGGCTTTCAAAGTAAAAGACATCTCTCTAGCAGCCTGGGGAAGAAAAGAAATTGAACTAGCTGAAGCTGAAATGCCAGGTTTAATGGCACTTCGCGCTGAATACAAAGACGAACAACCTCTTGCTGGTTCTCGTATTGCTGGATGTTTACACATGACGATTCAAACTGCAGTTTTAATAGAGACTTTGATTGCTCTTGGCGCTGAAGTGACTTGGTCTTCTTGTAACATTTTCTCAACTCAAGATCAAGCTGCTGCTGCTATCGCTGCTGCAGGAATTCAAGTATACGCTTGGAAAGGTTTGAACGAAGAAGATTTTGACTGGTGTATTGAGCAAACATTATTCTTTGGTGAAGATAGAAAACCATTGAACATGATTCTTGATGATGGTGGAGATTTGACAAACATGGTTATTGACCGTTACCCAGAATTAGTTGCTGGAATAAAAGGATTGTCTGAAGAGACTACAACTGGAGTTCATAGACTTTACGAAAGAGTAAAAGCAGGAACTTTACCAATGCCTGCAATCAATGTTAATGACTCGGTTACTAAATCGAAATTTGACAACAAATACGGATGTAAAGAATCTGCAGTTGATGCTGTACGTCGTGCAACTGATATTATGCTTGCTGGTAAAAGAGTAATCGTTTGTGGATATGGTGACGTAGGAAAAGGTACTGCTGCTTCTTTTAGAGGTGCTGGATCTATTGTTACAGTTACTGAAATTGATCCAATTTGTGCTTTACAAGCTGCAATGGACGGTTTTGAAGTTAAAAAATTAAATACTGTTGTTGGAAATGCTGATATCATCATCACAACAACTGGAAATAAAGATATCGTTCTTGGTTCTCACTTTGAGCAAATGAAAGACAAAACTATCGTTTGTAACATTGGACATTTTGATAACGAAATTGCTGTTGCTTGGTTAAACACTAACCACGGAGCTTCTAAAGTTGAAATCAAACCACAAGTTGATAAATATACAATTAATGGTAAAGATATCATCCTTTTGGCTGAAGGTCGTTTAGTAAACCTTGGTTGTGCTACAGGTCACCCAAGTTTTGTAATGAGTAACTCATTTACTAACCAAACTTTGGCTCAAATCGAATTGTGGAAAAATAGCGCAAATTACGACAATGACGTATACATGTTACCAAAACACTTAGACGAGAAAGTAGCAATGCTTCACTTGGCTAAATTAGGAGTTGAATTGGAAACTTTACGTGACGATCAAGCGGCTTACATTGGTGTTCCAGTTGATGGACCATTCAAACCAGAATATTACAGATACTAATTAATTGTAAATTAGCGATTGCTGATTATAATTTTAGATTTATAGAAACCCTTGCAAGAAACTGAACTAAATTCAGTTTGAATGCGAGGGTTTTTTGTTTTTGGGCGAGACCCTACGTAAAAACTTCGGGTCGGGCTATTCACTATATCTTTTATTTCTTCCCGAAGTTTCGAGACGAAATAAAAGGATACCGCTACTATCCCTTTCGCAGTTCCCACGAGCTAGGGAATCCCTTCCTGCACAGATTTTCACGTAGGACTGCAGTGAGGCTCTGCAATTACGCAACGCTTTGACACAAACAATTTTTACAATCAAAAAAATCCATTTCCCGTTCAGCCACCCTCTCCTTTGGCAAAGGACTGGGAATTATCCACAAAAAAACCCGCTTCTTTCGAAACGGGTTTTTAATAAATTGAGAAAATCAATTATGCTTCAACTTCAAATGGAAGTATAGAAACGTATGATTTGTTGTCTCTTTTCTTTTGGAACTTTACAATTCCAGGTACTCTAGCATGTAGTGTGTGATCTTTACTGATGTAAACATTTTCACCTGGATTGTGCTTAGAACCTCTTTGTCTTACGATGATGTTCCCTGCAATAGCAGCTTGTCCTCCAAAAATCTTAACGCCTAAACGTTTTGATTCTGATTCTCTACCATTCTTGGAACTACCGACACCTTTCTTGTGAGCCATGACGTATTAGTTTTATATTGTTAATAAATTAATTAAACCGCTTTACCGCCGTTTAATTCATCTTGTAATTTTTTTAATTCATCCATTTTACCATCTGCAGCTAATTGAGCTTGTTGAGCCCAAGTAGTTGGATCTAAATGAGATAATTTAGATTCTGACGCTTCTAAAATTGCTTTTACAGCATCAGCACTTGTTTTTGCTAATTTAGAGAATGTTGCAATCCCAGCAGCAACTAACGCTTCTGCAGCTTTTGGTCCAACTCCTTCAATTAATTTCAAATCATCCGCTTTCTTAGCTGCTTTTGGAGCCTTAGCTTCAGCAACTTTTTCAGCTTTTGGAGCTGCTTTCTTTGTACCAGACGCAGAAATACCTTCAATTACAATTTGAGTAAGATACTGTCTATGACCGTTTCTCTTTTTGTACCCTTTTCTTCTTTTCTTTTTGAAAACGATAACTTTATCTCCTTTTAAGTGTTGTAACACTTTAGCTTCTACTGAAGCACCTTCTATAGCTGGGGCGCCTAAAGTGATTGTTCCATTGTCATCTAATAAAAGAACTTTGTCAAAAGAAACTTTTGAACCTTCTTCATTAGTCAAACGATGAACATAAACCTTTAAGTCTTTGCTTACTTTAAATTGTTGCCCTGCTATCTCTACGATTGCATACATACCGAATTGATTTATTGATTTTTAAGGTTGCAAATATACAATTTATTTTTTACCATGCAATCACTTAAAGGAAAAAATGTTTTCATCTCTTTTCTCCCCATTTTCAAGACTTTAGAAACATAAAATACCATTCATTTAAACAACAATTAAAAACAATTGTACTTTCATCCTTAAAAAAAAGGTATTTTTGAAGTAACAATAATCAACTTTAAATAACTTATTGTAAATACATTTTTATTAATCTTTATGAAAAAATCAATAATGGTATTAAGTTCTGCCCTTATGCTTGGTGGAGTAGCAACTGCCCAAAAAATAGCTTTTGAAGAATATGATCTTGATAACGGAATGCATGTTATTTTGCATCACGACCCTACAGCACCGGTAGTTATCACCTCCGTAATGTACCATGTGGGCTCAAAAGACGAAAATCCTGAAAAAACAGGTTTTGCCCATTTTTTTGAACACTTATTATTTGAAGGAACTGCCAATATAAAACGCGGAGAATGGTTTAAAATTGTAGCTTCAAATGGAGGTACTAATAATGCCAACACTTCTGACGACCGAACCTATTATTACGAAGTCTTCCCTTCCAATAATTTGGAATTGGCTCTTTGGATGGAATCCGAAAGATTGATGCACCCTATAATCAACCAAATAGGTGTTGATACACAAAACGGAGTTATAAAAGAAGAAAAAGCATCCCGTTATGACAATCGCCCTTATGGAAAAATCATAAACGTAGTAAAAGAGCACCTGTTTATTAACCATCCTTACAGATGGTCCACCATTGGCTCCATGGAACATTTAGATACCGCTACATTGGAAGATTTTCAAGCTTTTAATAAAAAGTTCTACACCCCTAATAATGCTGTACTGGTTGTTGCAGGAGATTTTGAAAATGCAATTACTAAAGAATGGATTCAAAAATACTTTGGAACTATCAAAAGAGGAGAAGAAATACAAAAACAAGTTTTCACCGAAAAACCGATTACACAAACTATTAAAGCAACTTATCATGATCCAAATATCAAGATCCCAATGCTTGTCGCCGCATATAGAACGCCTTCAATGAAAACCAGAGACGCAGTTGTTTTGGATTTCATTTCTGCTTATTTAAGCGATGGTAAAAGTTCAAAATTGTACAAGAAAATTGTTGACCAAAAAAAAATCGCCTTACAAATTGGAGCCGTTAATCTTAGCGAAGAAGATTACGGAATGTATATTTTATATGGTCTACCAATGGGCACTAATTCATCTGAAGATTTATTAAGAGAAATAGATGAAGAAATCCTAAAAATACAATCTGAATTAATTACTGACAAAGACTATCAAAAACTATTGAATCAATTTGAGAATCAAAATGTAAATAACAATTCTAATGTAGAAGGTGTTGCCGAAAATCTAGCCAAGTATTATTTGCTTTATGGTGACATTCATTTAATAAATAATGAGATTGATATTTACCATTCTATTACCCGAGAGGAGATTCGAACAGTGGCTAAAAAATACTTAAATCCAAACCAACGATTATTATTGGATTACGTTCCCGCTACTGAAACAGCACAGAACTAAGATAATCATGAAAAAAATAAGAATTACACTCATCCTTTTGTTTATAACAGGAATTATGCAAGCACAAGATCGCCCACAACCCAAAGCCGGAAAAGCTCCAGTGGTAAACATAAAAAAACCACAAACTTTCTTTTTGGCAAATGGACTTAAAGTCATGGTAGTCGAAAACCACAAATTACCAAAAGTTACTTTTAATCTTACGATAGACAATCCCCCATTTGCCGAAGGCGATAAAAAAGGGGTAGATGAACTTTGCAGTTATTTAATAGGAAGCGGAAGTACTAAAATAACCAAAGATGACTTTAATGAAGAAGTAGACTTTCTTGGTGCCAATATTAGTTTTAACTCCCATGGCGCATACGCGAGTTCTCTTTCTAAATATTCGGGGCGCATTTTAGAACTACTTTCTTATGGCGCTTTGTACCCTGATTTCACTCAAGAAGAATTTGATAACGAAAAAGCCAAACTTCTTGAAAATCTTAAATCCCAAGAAAAAAGCGTTCCTGCTATTGCCAATAGAGTCATTGACGCCTTAGCATTTGGAGAAAAACATCCATCTGGAGAATACATTACTGAGGAAACTATAAACAATGTGACTCTTGCAGATGTTGAAGCTAACTACACAAACTATTTTGCTCCTGAGAACGGTTATTTAGTAATCATCGGCGATGTCAAATTCAAAGAAATAAAACCAATTGTCGAAAAGCTTTTTGGAACTTGGAAAAAAAGGAATACTCCTAAATTAACTTATACTGCACCACAAAACGCACCTTTTACTCAAATAAATTTTGTAGACGTCCCTAGTGCTTCACAATCTGAAATTTCATTAGTCAACACCATAAATTTAAAAATGGGAGACAAGGATTTTTTCCCCGCAGTTATTGCTACCTATATATTAGGAGGAGGCTTCAATAGTTACCTAAATATGAACTTACGAGAAGAACACGGCTGGACGTATGGCGCTAATGCTATTATAGGTGCCGGTAAATATGTGTCCAAATTAAGATCAGCATCATCCATTAAAACTAGCGTTACAGATAGCGCAGTCGTTGAATTTATAAAAGAAATCAAAAGAATCCGAACCGAAAAAGTGTCCGTACAAGCACTTAACGAAGTCAAAGCGGGCTATATTGGTCGTTTTGTAATGCAGGTCGAAAAACCACAGGCCGTTGCACGATATGCATTAAACATTGAAACGGAAGAACTACCAAAAGATTTTTACGAAAACTACATCAAAACAATAAATGCGGTAACCCCAGAAGATGTACTACAAGCTGCTAACAAGTATTTTTTAATTGACAATACTCGAATCATTATTGCTGGTAAAGGAGCCGAAGTAATCCCTGGCTTAGAAAAACTCAATATCCCTATATCCTATTTTGATAATTATGGAAACTCCATAGAGAAACCGAATTACAAATAAAAAAATAGTGCTCTTTTTAAAACACAAAGGCGGTCTAGAAAGACGGCCTTTGTTGTTTATATCATATTCAAAAGAGCAGCTACTACTTTTTCGCCGATAAATACACTCCTATTAAAATAATGAATGCACCAAAAAACTGTACAGGTGTCAACATTTCATTATCTAATAACCCCCAAAAGAAAGCCACAACTGGAATCAAATAAGTCACTGAAGTTGCAAAAACGGGTGATGAAATTTGGATTAATTTAAAAAATAAAATATTAGCAATCCCAGTTCCTACTACACCCAAGATCATAATGAAATAAACCGAATGCTGTACTTTTTCAACTGCTAGCACATCATAAAATCCTGTAAAATACAGAATTGTTAATGCGGGAAATATTAGAAATAAAAAATTTCCCGTTGTTATACTAAGCGGAGCTAAATCAGACAGAAATCGTTTGATTAGATTTACGTTGACAGCATAGCAAAGTGAAGCAATAACAACCAAAATAGCATAATAATAATTTTGATCCGGATGGTTCATTGCTCCGTTAAAAACGAGAAGTAAACTCCCAACCAATCCAATAAAAACACCCCAGACCTGTCTTCTTTGAAAATTAACACCAAACACTAAAGCACCCAAAATCAACGTATTTAAAGGAGTTAATGAGTTTAGAATCGAACTTACTGAACTATCAATTTCTGTTTGCGCTAATGCAAAAAGAAAAGCAGGAACAAAAGTCCCAAATACCGAGGTTAGAGCAATATATTTCCATTTCTCTTTAGGGATCTTTGACAAACTTTTAAAACCAATCAACAACAAAAAAATGGCAGCAAATATAATTCGTAATGAACCCACTTGAATCGCGGACAACCCTATTAATCCTTTTTTAATTAGAATAAAAGAACTCCCCCAAACCAAAGAAAGCACCAATAAATAACCCCATTTTAATTGTTTTGATTCCATATCTGTAATTTTACCCCAAAATTGTAACAATTTTATGAATAGACTGCCTTTTTTTAATTTATTTTAGAAATAAATTACAACTCCCATCAAATAAGTACAATACAATATCACAGCTAATTGCTCTCAGAAAAATTGAATCAGAAATTTGAAACAACTATCTATCAAAAATAACTTTGAAACATGCTACCTAGCATTTTACTCAAAAAAAAAGCGTCTCAATTGAGAAGCTTTTATATGAAAATTTATTTCCATTTTAAGGTTTCCAGCAGTCTTTGCATGTCATTTTTCACATAACTAGCTGCAGGCATAATGGAATCAAAATTAGGTTTTGCGTAGAAATAGATAGAACCCGTTACAAAATGCTTAATACTGTCAGTAGCATAAAACTGAGAATTCGTAGCCGCATTCCCATCTACTTGATAAAACATTCCAAACACTTTTTTTTGCGGGTTCAAATAGGGTTGCTCTAATATATCATCGGCTTTTATAACATGCTCATAAGTTAGTTTTTGAGCATCCCTCAATAACTTATTAATATTGTTATTTACAGGCTTATAAGTCAGATAAATAGTTGCTTTCATTTTTGGATAGGTAATCGTAAAACCACAATCCTTTTCTCCTTTTATAACAGCTTCTGAATTCATTTCAAAAGTAAACGGGCACTTATTTTCAAAACCCACATATTTAGCCACTGGATAATCCAAACGCAAATAGCTTGATGGTTTAGGAATAACATCATCTTTACAACTTGAAAAAAGAAGTACCCCTGAAAATAAAATTAAAAACACTACTGCTGTTTTAAACTTTATAGGTGCTGTTTTAAAATTAAGCATCAATTGTAACTTTTATTTGTTTTATACGTTTCTTATCTACAGTTTCAATAGTAAACAAACAGTTTCCATATGAAATTTTTTGTCCTTTATTTGGGAAGTTCCCAGAGATTTCGAGGATAAATCCAGCCAACGTTTCGGCTTCCCCTTTTTTAATTTCAAATAGATCTTCATCAACATCTATAATTCGGTAGAAATCTTTAAGATTTATCTTCCCTTCAAAAATATAATTTTTATCATCTAACTGAGAAAAATTAACCCCTTCGTCATCAAACTCATCACTAATATCACCAACAATTTCCTCTATTACATCTTCCAAAGAAACCAAACCAGAAGTCCCTCCATATTCATCAACAACTATAGCCAAATGGCTTTTCATATTTTGAAAATCTTTCAACAAATTGTCTAATTTTTTATTTTCTGGTACAAAAAACGGCTCTCTAATTAATGTAGCCCAATCAAAATCAGTAGTATTTAAGTGTGGTAATAAATCTTTTACAAAAAGTACCCCTTCAATTTGATCTACATTATCTCTATAAACAGGAATTCTAGAATACCCTTTTTCAATAATTTTAGCATATATTTCACTAAAGGTTTCAGTTATTTCCAAAGCAAAAATATCAATCCTAGGACTCATTACCTGCTTTGTATCTGTATTTCCAAAAGAAACAATTCCTTCAAGAATTTTTTGTTCCTCAGATGAAGTTTCGTCAGATGAAGTAAGCTCTAATGCTTGTGATAATTGATCCACAGAAAAACTAGTTTTTTGCTTTCCTAATTTATTATGTAAATACACCGTGGCCTGACGCATTGGAATACTTAATGGCGAAAGTAACTTGTCAAGTATTACTATTGGATAAGCAACACCTTTAGCAAATTTAATATTATTTCTACTTGCATATACTTTGGGCAAGACCTCTCCAAATAGTAATAATAAAAAGGTCACAACTATTACTTCTAATATAAATTTTAAAATAGGAGAACTGATTGCCGCAAATAAGTCATTCCCAATAAATGAAAATAAAATTACTACTCCAATATTAATAAAGTTATTAGCGACAAGAAGTGTAGCCAGTAATTTTTTTGGCCTTCCTAAAAGGTCAGACAAAATTCTCCCTTTGGAGGCATTTCCCTGTATTGCTTCATCAATATCTTTTTGAGATAAGGAAAACAAGGCAACTTCGGCTCCAGAAACTAATGCAGAGCAAAAAAGCAATACAAATATTCCGGCAAAACCAAACACTAGATCAGTATCTAATGTATAGGCAAAATTTAAACTGGGCTCTGGGTCCAAATTAAAAAAGATTAGTTAAACAATTAAAACGGCAAATCATTGATTGGTAAGCCGTTATTCTGTGGGTCAAAGTTAGTGTTTTTTGTCGATTCTTGAATGGGAATTTGCTTGTTGTTTTCTCCATCCTTTTTTGTGGATAAAAAAGTGAACTCTGTAACCTGTATTTCAGTAGTGAATTTTGTTACACCTTCCTCCGTTTGCCATTGACGTGATTTAATTCGACCTTCTACGTAAATTTTATCTCCTTTCGAAAGATATTTTTCGCAAAGCTCAGCAGCTTTATTACGCACTACCAAATTATGCCACTCTGTAGAAGTTATTTTTTCATTAGTCGTTTTATTTATATAGACTTCATTTGTTGCCAATTGAAACCGTCCAATACAATTTCCTCCATCAAAATAGTGCATTTTCACTTCATCACCAAGATGCCCAATAAGCATCACCTTATTTAACGTTCCGTTCATTTTATTTATTATGGTATTTCTATCAAAGATACATTTTTTACAAACCAAATATTATTCCTTTTCAATAAAATTATGAATCACTATTGGAAAAGGGAACGTCTTTAAAGCAACATTGTCAACCCCATTTTCAATCACCCCTTTTACTTTAATTTTCCAGAACTTAATATATAGGTGTTGATGTGATAATTTATGAATTATACTTTCAGCATTACACTCCATTATACTGACAACCTCATTATTCTTAAAAAAATCATTTTTCACCTGCATGGCTACATATTCAAAATCTTCCACCTTATCCGTTTCAATAACTGGAAATTCATATAGATTTTGCCAAATCCCTTTTGAAGTTCTCTTTTGGATTAGCGTATCCTCACGCTCATCAGAAACCACTAAATAATTAAAATAACGATTTCTAACTTTTAGTTTCTTAGACTTAACAGGCAATTGGTCTACTTTGTTTTTTTGTAAGGCTGCACAACTTTCGTTAAAAACACAAATGTTGCAATTAGGACTTTTAGGCACACATTGTAAAGCACCAAACTCCATAATTGCCTGATTAAAGGTTGCCGGATTATCTTTAGGCATTAATTCAAAAGCCAAAGCGGCAAACTCTTTTTTGGCGGAAGCCAAAGCGATATCCGTTTCAATATCAAAATAACGAGATAATACTCGAAACACATTTCCATCTACAACAGGAACCGTTTCATTATAGGAAAAAGAAGCTATGGCCGCTGCAGTATATTCGCCAACTCCTTTCAACTTCAATAACTCATTATAAGTATCAGGAAAAATTCCTGATAAATCATTAGCTACATATTGCGCAGTTTTATGTAAATTGCGAGCACGGGAATAATACCCTAAACCTTGCCATAGTTTCAAAACCTGTTCTTCATCGGCTTTAGCCAAATCAAATACAGTAGGAAATGCTGTAGTAAAAGACAGAAAATAAGGCATTCCTTGCGCTACTCGAGTCTGTTGCAACATGATTTCAGAAAGCCAAATAAAGTAAGGATTGGTGGTATTTCTCCAAGGTAAATCACGTTTATTTTGTAAATACCATTGAATTAGCAAGTTAGAAAAAATCATTATTAAATATTTGTTTGCAAAAGTAAAAGTTTATATGATTAAAATTTAACGAATTAGCTTGATTTATTGTTTTTTAAATTCCTATATTTGCACACTCAAAAAAATTATTACAATATAATAAATAAGGAAAGAAAATGACGAAAGCAGATATCGTAGCAAAAATTTCAGAAAAATTAGGTCTTGAAAAAGGTGATGTTCAAGCAACAGTAGAGACTTTTATGAATGAAGTTAAAAATTCATTAGAAACTGGAGACAATGTTTATTTAAGAGGTTTTGGAAGTTTCATTGTGAAAACAAGAGCTGAGAAAACTGGTAGAAATATTTCTAAAAATACCACAATAAAAATTCCTGCACATAACATTCCTGCATTCAAACCTGCAAAAGTTTTTGTAGAAGGAGTAAAAATAAATAACGAAGCAAAATAATATTAATTAATCATAAAATCAACACAATATGCCAAGTGGTAAAAAAAGAAAGAGACATAAGGTAGCAACTCACAAACGTAAAAAAAGAGCGAGAGCTAACCGTCACAAAAAGAAAAAGTAGTTTATAACTACTTTTTTCTTTTTAAACGTTCATTGAAATCGAAAATTAGTATTCAGTCGTCAGTTTTTAGTATTCAGTTTACTGATCACTTATTACTGCAAACTGCCAGCTAGTTTTCTCCGGGTTCAATACCTGTTAAAATTATTGTTTAATCCATCCTTACAATTCAGTTATGAATTATGAGTTAAGAGTTTTTAAAACTTTAAACTTTATATTAAAACTAAAAGTTTGGATAAAAATTTACAGATGAATAAAGAATTGATCATTAGATCTAGTTCTGATTTCGTAGATTTTGCCTTATTAAAAGATGGAAAACTAATTGAATTACACAAGGAAGAAGAAAAAAGCAATTTTCAAGTTGGAGATATTTTTATCGCCAAAATTAGAAAACCCGTTGCTGGACTTAATGCCGCTTTTGTAAATGTAGGCTTCGAAAAAGATGCTTTTTTACATTATCACGATTTGGGTCCAAATTTATCTTCCCAACTGAAATTCATAAAACTTGTAAGCGCAGGTAAATTAAAAGATTTCTCCCTAAAAAACTTTCAGTTTGACAAAGAGATTGATAAAGATGGTACTATTACAGATGTAATAAATGCCAATCAATCTATCCTTGTACAAGTCGTAAAAGAACCAATATCTACTAAGGGTCCAAGAATTAGCGCTGAGCTTTCTCTTGCCGGACGTTTTATTGTTCTAGTCCCATTTTCTGATCGCGTCTCTATTTCTCAAAAGATAGAAGACAAAAAAGAAAAAGACAGACTAAAAAAACTTGTACATTCAATCAAACCCAAAGGTTTTGGTGTTATTGTTCGCACAGTAGCAGAAGGCAAAAATACAGCCGAATTAGAAAAAGATTTGCAGAACCTGCTAAGCAGATGGGATGCAATGTGTAAAAAATTACCAACTGCTCATCATCCATCCAAAATATTAGGAGAGCTTAATAGAGCTTCTTCGATATTAAGAGATGTTTTTAATGATACCTTTAGTGGTATTCAAATTGATGATGAAGAGTTGTACAACCAAACTAAGGATTATTTGCAAGAAATTGCACCATCCAAACAATCAATTGTTAAGTTTTATCAATCAAACGATACACCAATTTTTGAGAAATACAATATAGAGAGACAAATCAAGACTTCATTCGGGAAAACAGTATCCATGAGTAAAGGGGCTTATCTTATTATTGAACATACTGAAGCTTTGCACGTTATTGACGTAAACAGCGGAAACCGTTCTAATAAAGCTACCAACCAAGAAGACACTGCCATGGAAGTCAACATGATAGCTGCTGCTGAAATCGCTAGACAATTGCGTCTACGTGATATGGGTGGTATTATTGTAATTGATTTTATCGATATGTCTAATCCAGAAAATCGTAAAGTTTTGTTCGACTTCTTGAGAGAAGAAATGAGCGATGACAAAGCGAAACATAAAATCTTACCTCCTAGTAAATTTGGATTAGTCCAGATTACAAGACAAAGAGTAAGACCAGAAGTAAATATAAAAACTAGAGAAGAAGATCCAAACGATGTTAAAGGCGAAATTGAAGCGCCAATTTTAATTATCGACCGAATCAATTCTGATTTAGAAAGAGTTTTAAAAACCCACAAAGATGTTGTACTTAATGTACATCCATTTGTGGCAGCATACCTTACCAAAGGTTTTCCATCATTACGTTCAAAATGGTTTTTTGAACATAAGAAGTGGGTGAAAATCATACCTCGTGACGCTTACACGTATTTAGAATATCATTTCTTTGACAAAAAAGGAAATGCTATAAAAGACTAAACAAAAAACCGCCTTTCGTGAGATTGGCGGTTTTTTTGTGCGTCATTGCGAGATTATTCGAAACAATCTGTAATTTATAATTTATTTGTTTTTAAGAGCTACTTCCAGCTATACGCTGCAATCTTTTTATTTTTAAAGAAAAAATAAAAAGGATTTCCACTGCTATCTGGGCTAAAGTAATTTCATTATCAATACAATTACCTTCTCTCCAGAACGAACAAAAAACAAATTGCAATTCAGTTGAAGATCTTAAAAACAAGAAAACTGTTCCTATAAACTAGAGTTATCTACTTATAAATCAATAGTCACTAACAAATTTAGTTGTTTTGCCATTTTAATATTCGGCGCTTTCTCTGAAGAAAAATTGTTGTAAAAAACACCCCTGATAATGCCATCACAACTCCAACTAAATTAGGAGTTGCGTAGCTTAAGCCAGCGACTAGAGGCAAACCACCAAGAAAGGCACCTAATGCATTACCCACATTAAATGCGGCTTGAATTGCAGCCGAAGCAATCATCTCTGAGCCAACAGCCGTTTTAATCATCAGCATTTGAATAGGAGCTCCTATAGAGAATGAAATACATCCAGTAGTAAATACTAACAACAAACTCACATATTGGTTTGAAGAGAATAAATAGACTAAGATTAAATCAACCGACAGAAATAGAAGAATCGATATAATTGTAATTTCAGGAGAAAATTGATCGGTCAACTTCCCTCCTATTAAATTTCCTATAACCATCCCAAGCCCAGCTAAAACCAATATATATGAAACATCTGAAGCAGAGAATTGTGACACTTCTGTGAGCAACGGAGCGATATAGCTAATCCAACAAAATAATCCTCCAGTTCCGATGGCTGTAATTAAAATAACCAACCAAGCTTCCGGTCTCTTAAAAAATTGCAATTGACTCTTAACTGTTTGTTTTGCTCTAGCTTCTAAATTTGGCATCCAAAAGTAAAGAGCAACAAATGTGATCATACCAATAAAAGCAATTATTATAAAAGTATAACGCCAAGCAAAATGATGTCCTATATAAGTTCCAATAGGCACCCCAGCAAGATTGGCAATCGTTAAACCAGAAAACATAATTGATATAGCTTGCGCTTCTTTCCCTTTATCGGCAAGACGAGTAGCAACCACGGCACCAACACCAAAAAAAGCTCCATGTGGCAATCCAGAAAGCAAACGTGAAATAAACAGCAAACTATAAGATGGTGCAATTATAGATAATGAATTAAAAAAAGCAAGCATTGCTGCTAATATCAGCAATATCTTCTTTGGCGGCTCATTTCTCGCTATTATTACAATTAAGGGCGCACCAATAACAACACCTAAGGCATAAGCCGAAATTAAATATCCAGCAACTGGAATGGATATTTTTAAATCAGAGGCGATATCAGGCAATAGTCCCATCATTACAAACTCTGTTATTCCTATTGTTAGCCCACCCAACAAAAGAGAAAAAAGACTTTTTTTCATGTAAAAAAAATTAATTATTTGAATATGCAGCTTTTTTTAAAATAAGCTGCAATTAGATTTTGCAAATTTATTTATTAAGCAATGGAATAAATTGTAGATTTACACTATAAACTTGTAGTTATCCGTTATGAAAAAGTTAAATCAATTTGAGTCATTAGTTATTGATGAATTTGAAGAAGAAAAGTTTCACCTCCCAACGCATAGTCACACCTATTACGAAATCATCTACATCTTAAAAGGAAACGGAATTCATCATTTAAACAAAAATCTATTACCCTATAGAGCTGGAGATTTATTTGTGATTTCACCTGATGATGAACATTATTTTGACATTAAAAAAAGTACTCGATTTGTCTTTATAAAATTCACCGACACTTATTTTAACTCAAACAAAAAACTTTCTTGTGACGAGTTTCTTCTAAACACACCAGAGAATTTCATGCGAGACCAATCTCTAAAAGAAAATGTTTTGAGATTCGATGAAACTTGCAAAATAATACTAAAAAATACAATCGAAAACATCACTAAGTACAATTGCAAAACAAACATTTCAAGTTCACCAATCATTTTCTATCAAATACTTTCTATTTTTGGACTAATCAAGGAAACTATGCGCGGCATGAATATGCAAATCACAGGAAACGCTATTGATAACGATCAAATCATTTCCTATATTCATCAAAACATTTACAATCCAAAACTAGTTCAAATCAAAACAATTGCCAATCATTTCAATATATCCCATACGTATTTTGGTACTTATTTTAAACGCAATTTTTCTCTAACTTATAGAGACTATATCAATAACCTAAAAATACAACTAATTGAAAAAAGAATAATTCATAAACAACTATCAATCAAACAAATTGCATATGAATTTGGTTTTACTGATGAAAGTCATCTCTCAAATTATTATAAAAAACAAAGAAATAGGAAACCCAGTGAGATTAAAAAGGATTAAATCATAAATCAAAGTCAATTTAATTAGAGTCTTTATTTTCACCTTCTAAGAACGACACTATATTAACTGTTTATTCCCTATATTAGTTGCCTAACTATAGCTAAACTACTAGACAAGACCAACATTAATGTTGAATTTTTGATAAGATTAAAATAAATACTATGAACTATTTTGTTTTTTTTCTAGGAATCATTCTCCTTTTGGTAACTACTTCCGATTTAATAAATACATCATTATCCGTTCGTGGAGCCGGTTTTATTTCAAAAAGGTTATCCAAATCTATTTGGAGTCTATTATTGGTCATTAATAAAAAAACAGGACGCAAAAAAGTTTTAGAACTTGGAGGAGCTTTTATTTTAGTTTCGATTCTGATTAACTGGCTTTTTCTTATATGGATATCGGCTAGCTTGTTGTTCATTAGTGATCCTAATTCAATTATGAATGTTGAAACAAATTCGAAAACGACAATTATTAATAAGATTTATTATACTGGCTATACACTATCTACTTTAGGTTTAGGTGACATGGAATCCTCAGGTGAATTTTGGGACATACTTACTGCCATACTTTCTTTTACAGGTTTGATTTTGATTTCTATAGCGATTACCTATTTAATTCCAGTGGTTTCAGCTGAAATAATGAAAAGAAAAATAAGTGTTTATATCAATACACTTGGTGGATCGGCAGAAGAAATTCTATTGAATTATTGGAATGGAAAAGATTTTAAAGAGCTGGAACAACCTTTTATAAGCCTCATAGATTCTATCATTTTACACGCCCAAAATCATAAAGCCTATTCTGTCTTGCACTTTTTTCATTCCTCAGACAGAAAAGAAGCCTTTGTTCTCAATCTTACGAACCTTGACGAGATGCTTACTATATTACTTTATAATATTCCAGTAGACCAACGACCTTCAAAAAACATTCTTATTAGATTGAGGAAAGCCATTTCTAGCTATCTCGTTACTCTTCCAGCCACTTTTATAGTACCTGGTAAAGAAATCCCACCCATACTAAAACTTACAGCCCTTGAGAATAAAGGAATAAAAATTATATCCGGTGAAAAGGTAGATTTAGAATATGAAAAACTAAAAACCAGACGTCAATTATTACTGTCACTTATTAAAGATGATGGCTGGGAGTGGGCTGATCTAAAAACCAGCGGCTATAATCATGCAATAAATACGGGAGAAACTTACTAAATACTTGTCTAACCTTTAATCAAATTATCGCTTTTGGGTTTTTAAAAAATCACTTCCTTTTTCCAGCAAAAAACCGCTTCATCAATTCGGCAGCTTCATCTGCTAGAACACTATGAACAACAGTTGTTTTTGGGTGTAGTTGCGTTCCCATTTTTTGAAAACCGCGCTGCAAATCACTGGCTCCAAAAACAATTTTAGAAATCTGGCTCCAATACAAAGCTCCGGCACACATCTGGCAAGGCTCCAGCGTAACATAAAGCGTGCAATCTTTCAAATATTTTCCCCCAAGATAATTAGCCGCTGCCGTTATGGTTTGCATTTCAGCATGTGCCGTCACATCGTTCAATAATTCTGTCAAATTATGAGACCGGGCTATAATTGTATTATTAATCACAATAATGGCACCAACAGGAATTTCTCCTTTTTCAAAAGCTATTTCGGCCTCATTCAAAGCCTTTTTCATAAAATATTCGTCGGTGAAAATGTTTTCCATAATAATAGCTACAAATTCACAAATTTTAAATTCTTTGTGAATCATCCTTATGTTTGTTAATCTTTATCTAACAACTTTTTTATCGAATGTAAAAATACAATTTCAAATCGTACATTTGCTTTATGTCAGCTAATTTACTTTCAAAGATAAATACCCCAACCGATTTACGCCAACTTGACGAAGCGCAACTTCCTCAGGTAGCCAAAGAATTACGTGATTTTATAATTGATATTGTATCCGTAAAAGAAGGACATCTGGGTGCTAGCTTAGGTGTTATCGAACTTACCATTGCCTTGCATTATGTATTCAATACTCCAGAAGATTTATTGATTTGGGATGTAGGTCATCAAGCGTACGGACATAAAATATTGACTGGTAGAAGAGAAACTTTTCATACCAATAGGCAATTAGGCGGTATATCTGGCTTCCCTAAAAGAAGTGAAAGCATCTATGATGCCTTTGGCGTAGGCCACTCCTCTACTTCCATTTCAGCAGCTTTAGGAATGGCAATTGCTTCAAATTTAAACGGAGACTTTGAAAAACAACACATAGCAGTCATTGGGGACGCCTCCATCGCCTCCGGAATGGCTTTTGAAGGATTAAATCATGCTGGCGTTACCGATGCTAATTTATTGGTAATTCTTAATGATAATGCTATTGGCATCGACCCTAGTGTAGGAGCTTTAAAAAACTATCTAACTGCTGTAAAAGAAGGAAAGAATCCAAGACAAAACAACATGATTAAGTCCCTGAATTTTGACTATTCAGGACCTATTGATGGTCATGATATTTTTGCAGTTATCAAAGAACTAAAACGATTACAAAAAATAAAAGGCCCAAAATTCCTTCATGTGATAACTACAAAAGGAAAAGGGCTAAAACAAGCTGAGGAAGATCAGGTAAAATACCATGCTCCAGGAAAATTTGATGCAAAATCAGGAGAAATTCATTTAAAGTCGGAAGAAAATCTTGCTCCAAAATACCAAGATGTTTTTGGTTTAACCGTATTAGATTTAGCCAGAAAAAATAAAAAAATTATAGGTATCACACCAGCTATGCCCTCAGGAAGTTCCCTAAAATTTATGATGGAAGCACTTCCTGAACGTGCTTTTGATGTTGGAATTGCAGAGCAACATGCAGTAACACTTTCAGCAGGAATGGCTACTCAAGGCATGATCGTTTTTTGTAATATATACTCGACCTTTTTACAGCGCGCTTACGACCAAGTGATTCATGATGTCGCAATACAAAACTTACCTGTTATATTTTGTTTGGATCGTGCTGGTTTAGTTGGCGAAGATGGCGCAACGCATCATGGTGTTTTTGATATTTCGTATTTACGCTGTATTCCAAATATGATTATTTATGCCCCTTTAAATGAAATTGCCCTTCAAAACATTTTATACACTGCCCAGTTAGGTCTAAAAAACCCTATCGCTATTCGCTATCCTAGAGGCCGTGGCGTAACCCCCGATTGGCAATCCAAATATTTAGGAAATTATGAAGAAATCGAAATTGGAAAAGCAACTTGTTTAAAAAAGGGAAGCGAAGTAGCCGTACTTTCTAATGGAACCATCGGGAAAAATGTCATCGAGGCTTTGGATAATTTAAATAATCCAGAAACAATCTCCCATTTTGACTTTCCTTTCGTTAAACCTTTGGACGAAAAGGAACTACACTCTATTTTTAAACAATCAAAATCAATTATAACAATAGAAGATGGATCTATAATTGGAGGTTTCGGAAGTGCCATTTTAGAATTTGCATCTCAAAATAATTATAACCTAAAAATAGACACATTAGGGATTCCTGATAAGTTTATTGAACAAGGAAGTGTGCTACAACAACAACAAATTTGCAAAATTGACGTTAAAAATTTAGAAATAATTTTTTCAAGTAAATGAAAATAATTATTTTGCGCCCACTAACTAAAAAAACCTATGTTTAAATTACTATCATTCACCTGTTTATTAATTTTAATTTCAATAAATAGTTACTCACAAAAAATCATAACTACATTAATTCCTCCACAACCAATAAAAGACACCGCTTCACATTGGGTAAAGAAAAATAGAATTGGATTTGACATCTCCGAAATTGCTTTTGTGAATTGGAATGCTGGGGGAACCAGTTCTATTTCCGGTTTATTAAAAACAAAATTTAACCGAGTATATACTAAGGACAATTACAATTGGTCAAACGAACTTATTATGCGTTACGGCTTAAACAAACAAGATGGGATTGAACTTCGTAAAACTGATGATGTATTCCAATTTAATTCTGCTTTTGGCTATAGAAATGACACTATTTCAAACTGGTATCATACAGCAAAATTTAATTTTAACACTCAGTTTACTGATGGTTACTCCTACCCAAATAAAGAGATTTCCGTTTCAAAACCTTTTGCTCCAGCTTATGTGTTCTTAGGTTTAGGAGCTGAATATGCTACTAAAAAGAAAGACAGAATGCTTTATCTTTCTCCATTCACCTCTAAAATGACTTTTGTTTTAGACCAAAGGCTAGCCAATCAAGGATCATTTGGGGTTGAAAAAGCAATATATGACATCAACGGAAATCTAATTAGACAAGGAGAAAAATCAAAAATAGAACTTGGAATATTAGTAACTGGTTTGTACAAAAAAGAGGTGGTTAAAAACGTAACGCTAGAAAATCGCGTGAGTCTTTACTCTGATTACATCAATAAATTTGGGAATATTGATGTAGATTATGATTTAGTTTTGGATTTAGTCGTAAACGAACACATACGCACAAATATAGGAGCACATATTATTTATGATGATGATATTAAAGCAAAAGAAGATGTTAATGGAGAGCAAATTACTGTAGGTCCAAAAACACAACTAAAACAAACTCTAGGAGTTGGTCTTGTTTATGATTTTTAGTGACCTAATCCTTCTTTTTCCCATTGATAGTATCAAACAATTCTAATGCATTTCCATCAGTTAGCAATGAAATATAATGGCAAATATGAAGCAATCTTTCATATAAATTTTCTTTCTCTAAATGGTGTCTCTCAGGTAATAATTTCAAAATTAATTTATCATAATTAGAATCAGTACCATCGAACTTATTGTTGAAGGCTGTTATGAATTTATCCAATAATGTTTGAATAATCTGATACCCTACTATCTCTTTTTCAATCACTTCGCGACTTTGATAAATATTGTTCACACTGATTTTAATAATATCATCCATCTGTGCTTTATACTTGCTTTTATCCGTCAAAGCATACGGAAATTTTCCATTTAAAATCGCCTCTTCATTATCAATAAAAACTTTTACCGCATCGTTGATTAAACTACCTATAGCCAATGCACGCAAATAACTTATACGGTCTTCTTTTGTTTCTAATGTTTTATATTTCGAAGTATCTATACTGTCTTTTACCAATTTGATTAAGTACTCTAAGGCAAAATCTTCCGAAACCAATCCTAAATTAATTCCATCTTCAAAGTCAATAATCGTATAACAAATATCATCTGCAGCCTCCACTAAATAAGCAAGTGGATGTCTTTCAAAACCTATATCACTACCAGACTTATTAGGAATCATTCCCATCTCTTTTGCTACATCTTCAAAAAACTTTTTATCAGTTTGAAAGAAACCGTATTTTTTATCAGCAATATTTTTGGTTGGTTTTTTGGGCAAACTTTCCTTTGGATATTTCATAAAAGCACCAAGTGTAGCAAATGAAATGCGAAGTCCGCCTTCAATTCCTGGGCGGCTTGCTGTAAGCACCGAAAAACCATTGGCATTCCCTTCAAAATCAATTAAATCCTGCCATTCTTTGTTAGACAATTGGTCTTTGTATTGTTTACCCTTTCCAATTGAAAAATATTCTCCAATTGCTTTCTCCCCAGAGTGACCAAAAGGAGGATTCCCTATATCGTGAGCCAATGAAGCTGCTGCTACAATAGCGCCAAAATCATTCATATGGTAGCCATGTACTTCTTTTAAATGAGGGTATTTATCAATTATCTTTTTACCAACTAATCGCCCTAAAGAACGTCCCACAACTGAAACTTCTAAACTATGCGTCAATCGAGTGTGTACAAAGTCGGTTTTAGAAAGGGGAATCACTTGTGTTTTATCTTGTAAACTTCTAAAAGCGGCAGAGAAAATAATACGGTCGTAATCTACTTCAAAACCCAATCGAGTGTCGTCTTGTTCAATACGTAATCTTTTGCTTGTGTCGCCTTGTCGTTTTAATGATAAAAGTTGTTCCCAGTTCATACTGTTTTTGTCGAATTTGAATATTTGGATAATTATTCAAAGATAGAGAAATACCAATAACTAAAAATAGGTTTCTGTTGATTTATAAAAGCAATAAAAGAAAACCTGCCTTAAATTGAGCAATCAATTAAAAATGATTAAAATCAACAATAAGACTATTTAATAAATTGATACTACAAAACCATTTTTAAACAAACAGATTGTATTTTTACAGCCAATAACTACTAGAGCAATGTCCAAAAAAATAATCATATTAGGAGCGGGTTTAAGCGGATTACTAACTGCTTATCGTTTACAAAACAAAGGTTTTGAAACCGAAATTATCGAAGCCAGAGAACGCATAGGCGGACGAATTCACACCATAAGTACAGATACCGCTCAGGTCGAAATGGGCGCGACCTGGTTTAATGCTATTCATGTTAACTTTAGAAATCTTTTAAGCGAACTAGAATTGGATTATTTTGAACAATTCATGCAAGGCACCTCCTATTTCGAACCATTTTCGGCAGCAGCAGTACAAGAAATCCAGATTCCAGAAAATAGCCCAAGTTATCGTGTTTCGGGTGGCACAAACCAACTTATTCACACCTTAAAAAACAAACTAACAACTATTCCTATTCACTTAAACCAAACTGTTTCTAGTCTGAATTTTGAAAACGAAAAGATTCAAATTAAAACTCAAAATCAATCTTTCGAGGCTGATTATGTGATTTCGACTTTGCCACAAGCTTTGTTTACAAATGACATTATCGTTACTCCTGCTCTTCCACAAAAACTAACCGATATCGCAAATAAAACGCACACTTGGATGCAAGATTCTATTAAAGTTGCTTTTGTTTATGCAACCCCTTTTTGGCGCAACAAGAATTATTCGGGTACTTTATTCAGTAATGTGGGGCCAATAACCGAGTTCTATGATCAATCGAATGCTTCCTTAGATAAATTTGCCCTTTGCGGTTTTATTAGCTCTGGGATGGAAATGTATTCTAAAACAGAACGTTTAGAAAAATTAAAAATACAATTGGTTAAAGTTTTTGGTGAGGACGCAATACATTTTACGTCTTATCACGAAACGGTTTGGGCAAAAGAAAAGCAAACCAAAAGTGCTAACCAAATTGGTTTTATGTATCCACATCAAAACAATGGACATCCTTTATTTAGAGCATCCTACTACAACAATCGCTTGTTCTTTGCAGGGACAGAAACGGCAAATCAATTTCCTGGTTATATGGAAGGGGCTGTAATTGCAGCAGAAAATGCTGTTAATGCCATTTTAAAATTAAAATAAAGTATTTTTATTTAATGGATTGGAGTTCAACAAAATTGATGATGCAATTGTGATTTCCTGAAAAACTACTAATTGTAATCGCTAGCCCCGATTGTAGCGGCATCCTCTAGTGTAAGCGAAAGCAAACACTAGAGATATAGCAAAAAGCGGGACCAATGTTGCTAAAACCAATAAACCGTCTGCTCCTAAAACGACAAAAAACGTTGTTGCTATTAAAAATTCAAGGCTGTACTATGCTTAATTTCCCCCATTACAAAAATAGTTTGGGTATTCCCTATATTGTCAATAGTGGACAATTTATTCATTACAAAGTCCTGATAACTTGCCATATCCTTCACTAATATTTTCAGCATAAAATCATAATCTCCAGCAATATTGTACGACTCTATGATTTCAGGAAGTGCAACAATATCTTTAACAAAATTGCTTCCTACATTTCGAGCGTGCTCTTTTAACCGTACGTTGCAAAAAACAATCATACCCAAATTCATTTTTTGTTTATCCAATAAAGCGACATATTTCATAATATATCCTTCCCTTTCCAATCTTTTTATACGCTCGTAAACTGGTGTTGCGGTTAAGAACAACTTACTCGCTAGGTCTTTTATGTTGATATTAGAGTCTTCTTGAAGGTGTTTTAGAATTTGTATGTCGGTTGCATCTAGATTTTCCATAGTGTTTTTTACTGCTAATGTTATTTATTTAAATACTAAACGAAATTAAATACTGTATTTTTTACAATATATAGTTCATATTACTTAGTTAAAGGCCAAAATTAAGTATTTAATACTAAGCTTATACCTTTGTTTAGAAATAAATACTAAAAAATGAAAACAAACAATTTAGGTTATCCAAGAATAGGCAGCAACAGAGAATTAAAAAAAGCGAGTGAACTATACTGGTCTGGTAAAATCACAGCCGAAGAACTTATTTCTACAGGAAAAAACATCCGAAAAGAAAACTGGGCACTTCAATTTAATGCTGGAATTGATTTAATTCCGTCAAATGACTTCTCTTTTTACGATCAAGTACTTGATTTATCTTTAACGCTTGGCGTTATTCCCGAGCAGTATAAAGCTTTCGCAAAAGAGAATTCGGTGCTCGATTTATATTTTGCTATGGCAAGAGGCGCTCAAAAAGAAGGTCAAGATGTTGTAGCCATGGAAATGACCAAATGGTTTGATACTAATTACCATTATATTGTACCTGAATTTTCTAAAAATCAAGAATTCGAATTGTTTTCAGAAAAAATTATTGACGAATACAAAGAGGCAAAAGCAGCAGGATTTCAAACTAAACCTGTAATTATAGGACCCGTTTCTTATTTACTTCTTGGAAAAGAAAAGCAAGAAGGTTTTCATAGAATTGACCTCATCAATAAACTACTTCCTGTTTATTTTGACATTTTACAAAAATTACAAGAGGAAAAAGTAGAATATGTTCAGTTTGACGAACCTTTTTTGACTTTAAATCTAACGGATATTGAAAGAGCCGCATTAGTGTATGTGTATACTAAAATCAATGAAAAATTCCCAAACATCAAAATCATTCTTGCCAACTATTTTGATTGCTTCGGAGAAAATTTAGCAACTGCTTTATCCCTTCCAGTTCATACTTTCCACTTGGATTTAGTGCGTTGTGCATTGCAATTAGACGATATTCTAGAATCTAATTTATTAGCAAAAACAACTTCGCTTTCACTAGGAGTTATTGACGGTAGAAACATTTGGAAAAATGATTTCAAAAAATCGTTAGCACTAATCCAGAAAGCTACGGATGCTCTTGGAACTGACCGTATTTTTATTGCTCCATCTTGCTCTTTAATTCATTCGCCATGTGACCTAGATTTAGAAACCAATGACGAAACGCTCACTCCAGAAATTAAACAATGGCTGGCTTTCGCCAAACAAAAAGTGGACGAGGTTGTTGTTCTAAGAAATTTAGCTTCGAACGAAATTACGGAGAACGATCAAGCTGTTTTTGAAGAAAATACATTGGCAAATAACAACAGAAAAAAAGCAACAATCATTCACAATGAGGCTGTAAAAAACAGAGTTGCTAGTATTGTCGAAGAAGATTCGAGAAGAAAAAGCCCTTTTTCGGTGAGAAGACAACAACAAATTGACGCTTTACAATTACCGTTGTTCCCAACCACCACTATTGGTTCATTCCCACAAACTCCTGAAGTACGTAGCTGGAGAGCCAAATTTAAAAAAGGAGACTTATCACAATTGGAATATGACGACCTTCTTCGAAAAGAAACCGAAGAAACCATCCGTTTTCAAGAAGAGTCTGGCATTGATGTTTTAGTACATGGTGAATTTGAGCGTAATGATATGGTGGAATATTTTGGAGAACAACTCGATGGATTTGCTTTTACAAAAAACGGTTGGGTTCAAAGCTACGGAAGTCGTTGTGTAAAACCACCCGTTATTTATGGTGATGTATCTCGTCCAAAACCTATGACAGTCAAATGGGCCGAGTTTGCACAATCCTTAACACCTAAATGGGTTAAAGGAATGCTTACAGGACCCGTAACTATCTTGCAATGGTCATTTGTACGTAATGACCAACCAAGATCAGAAACCTGTACACAAATTGCCTTAGCGATTCGTGATGAAGTGGTAGATCTAGAAAATGCTGGAATCAAAATCATACAAATTGATGAACCAGCCATTAGAGAAGGATTGCCATTGCGCAAAGAAGAATGGGCGGCATACCTGGATTGGGCCGTAAAAGCTTTTAGAATTTCGGCAAGTGGTGTAAAAGATGACACTCAAATTCACACACATATGTGTTATAGTGAGTTCAATGATATCATTCAGAATATAGCCGATATGGATGCGGATGTGATTACAATAGAATGTTCCCGTTCCCAAATGGAATTACTAGACGCCTTTGCTTATTTCAAATACCCAAACGAGATTGGACCTGGCGTATATGACATTCATTCACCACGCGTTCCATCGAGTCAAGAAATGGTTCATTTATTAGAAAAAGCAGCTGCCGTGATACCTATTGATCAATTGTGGGTCAACCCCGACTGTGGTTTAAAAACACGCCATTGGGATGAAACCAAAAAAGCATTGATCGAAATGGTTGCCGCAGCTAAAAAAATGCGAATTGCCGTTACCAATACCGCCACTATTTAATTGAAAGCAAAAACCCTAGTGTCTCATACGCACTAGGGTTTTTTGATTATTCGGCTCTACCAAATTCTTCTGGATGATTAAAGTACTGTATGCTTTTCGCTAATTTCCTTTTCTTAACTACATAAGTCCCTGAAAAGCGATCATGCCATCCCCAAGAAACGGATCCTAAGTAGGACAAGCCCTCAAAAGGGATAAAACGACAAATAGTTCGAATAAAAATCATATCGATTGTAGGCTTTAAACCATCACTTTTAACCACGATAGTTCTGGTAACTAATTTAGCTAGTGTTCTTGAGAAATAAACCTCGGTTAAAAAATAATAAAGAAACAGTATTAACAAGCCATAGGATAAAATTGCGGCCCAACTTAGGGTTTCAACCCAATCAGAGACCGTAAATTTATTAGCAACATCGGCTATCAAAATAATGGATGTCCCTACGCTTAAAATAATAATATAAATGAAAAGTAAGTCAAGTAGTAGATTCAAGAAACGCTGCCCTTGACTAGCAAGCAAATGATCTGTAATTGTAAATGTTTTATTTTTCATAATTGCTTTTTTTAAGAATTTAAAAAAGAATTTTAATAAACCATAACCTACTCAAATATAGTGAATTATTCTTAAAATATTAATCAGAATATTCACGATTATGAAGTATAATCAATCTATTTTATAAAAAATAAAGAATAGGCAGAACAAAAAAAAGCTACCTAAAAAGGCAACTCTGTATTTTAAAATATAATCCTCGATCTAGCAAAAGCCAACACGAGTTAGTCTTCAATTCATTTTTTAAACACATCCATGAAAAAACTGTCGGCAATAAAAAGACGATTGCATTCTATAAAAAAGGCTAAAATAAATATCTCGATATTACTAGCTTGTTTTGAATAAACAATCAATTCATTAGTACAAGTAGCATAAAATAAATGTATCATTTTTTTGCTTATTTCCTTAGTTTTTTCAATTGCTCTCATAATTCTGCCATTTGATATTACAAATATACCTCCTATGCAGCTCAATCATTTTATAGAATTATTTGTTAGTTTTATATAATTATACCTCACAAAAAGAACGGTTTAGCTTTTTGAGTTGCAATTAAAAACCGAAATAACTCCAAATAAAGAGCAGCTATCAAAATTGATAGCTGCTCTTTATATTATGACCAATGTTTTGGCTTTTTCAAAACATATCCATCTTTCTTTATAACTTCTAGTTGAAATTGACTATCTACAAGTTTTTTTCGACCAATAGTTAATGACCCTTTTGCAACCAATGAAACAGATTGATTATGCCTTTTTGGTGGAAAAGCAGCAAAAACTCTTTTGTTCTTAAAAATTTCATGTACTGCTCTCATTGGAGGAACTAAATCACTATCGCCAGAAATCAACATTGCCATATCATATTTATCTTGATAAGCGTCAATCAAAATTTGTGTTGCAATATTAACATCAGTCATTTTCTCGTTAAATTTAGGCCAAACATTTTGACATCTTTTACATTCAATTTTATCAGACTGATAATTTCCAAAAAAAATATTAACGTCGATAGCCTCAAGTGCTTCAATGTATGTATTTTGTCTTTTCTGCTTTTCAGGATTATTACTTACCCTACTAGTAAAATACTTAACCTCTACTAAAACCTGATTAGATTGCAATAAATTATTAGACAAAAGAATCAAATCCAGCCACTTACAATAATCAAGCCCAGCTTCTAACATCCCAAAATATAAGTTAAAACCATCTATATAAACGATAACTCTTTCTTTTTTTGTTAAAACATTTGTTTCACTCATCATTTTTTACTTATATTTGCAACACATAAACAACACTAAAGATAGCATCTTTAGTCCGACGCCTCTCTTGAGGCGTTTCTTTTTTTATACCCATAGTAATCTTATCAATTTCTCACAATAAGAATTGATGAAATCACATTTAAAATACATAAAGAACCCTTGCAATTAAATACTAATAAGCAAGGGTTTTGTTTTTTATAACTAAATATTAACTACCACACATTTCACAATCGTCTGGACCTGCATTTTTAGCCAGTTCAATCATTGCTCTGTATTCCTCGGCACTCATGGCCGCTGGTTCTACTGCTTCCACTGCAATTGCAACTTCTTGTTCTTTAATTTCTATTGGTTCTGTTTTTTTATCGTTGTTCAATGTAAATTTAATCGCATCCACTGCCGCTTTCGTTCTTAAATAATACATTCCTGTTTTCAATCCAGATTGCCATGCATAGAAATGCATAGAAGTCAATTTAGAATAGTTAGCATTTTGCATAAACAAGTTCAATGATTGAGATTGATCTACAAAATAACCACGTTGACGTGACATATCTATAATATCTTTCATTGACATTTCCCAAACAGTTTTATACAGTTCTTTCAAATCTTGCGGAATGTTTAAGTCCTGAACTGAACCGTTATTACGCATCAATTCTTGTTTCAACGTTTCGTTCCATAAACCACGTTCTACTAAGTCATGTAACAAATGTTTGTTCACTACAATAAACTCACCCGAAAGTACTCTTCTAGTATAAATATTAGACGTATAAGGTTCAAATGCTTCATTGTTACCTAAGATTTGTGAAGTAGAAGCTGTTGGCATAGGCGCTACCAATAAAGAGTTACGAACTCCATGTTCAACCACTTCTTTTCTTAAAGAACCCCAATCCCAACGACCAGATAGTTCTTCATCTTTCATTCCCCACAAATTGTGTTGGAATTCTCCTTGAGAAATTGGTGACCCTTTGAAAGTAGAATACGGCCCTTCTTCTTTGGCCATTTCCATTGAAGCCGTTACAGCTGCAAAATATAAAGTTTCAAAAATTTCTTGGTTTAGTTTTTTAGCCTCATCAGATGTAAAAGGCAAACGCAACATAATAAAAGCATCCGCTAATCCTTGTACTCCAAGACCAATTGGTCTATGACGCATATTAGAGTTTTTAGCCTCTTCAACAGGATAATAATTTCTATCAATTACCTTATTCAAGTTTCTAGTTACCCGTTTGGTTACTTTGTATAAAGCATCGTGATCAAATTTTCCATTCTCAACAAACATGGGCAATGAAAGTGAAGCTAGGTTACAAACCGCTACCTCATCTGGAGAGGTGTACTCCATAATCTCCGTACACAAGTTAGACGAACGAATCGTTCCTAAATTCTTTTGGTTTGATTTACGGTTAGCTGCATCTTTATATAACATGTATGGCGTTCCAGTCTCGATTTGAGATTCTAGAATTTTCTCCCACAATTCATGCGCTTTGATCGTTTTTCTACCTTTACCTGCTTTTTCATAATCCGTGTACATTTTTTCAAATTCTTCACCATACACATCATACAATCCTGGACATTCGTTTGGACACATTAAAGTCCAATTCCCGTCTTCTTGTACACGCTTCATGAATAAATCTGAAGTCCACATCGCAAAGAATAAATCTCTAGCACGCATTTCTTCTTTTCCAGTATTCTTTTTCAAGTCTAAGAAGTCAAAGATATCCGCATGCCACGTTTCGATATAAATAGCAAAACTTCCTTTACGTTTTCCTCCACCTTGATCTACATAACGTGCTGTATCATTAAACACACGCAACATAGGAACAATCCCGTTTGACGTTCCGTTAGTACCACGTATATAAGAACCTGTCGCACGAACATTATGAATAGAAAGACCTACTCCACCTGCTGATTGAGAAATTTTTGCCGTTTGTTTCAACGTATCATAAATTCCATCAATACTATCATCTTGCATAGCCAAAAGGAAACAAGAAGACATTTGTGGTTTTGGAGTTCCTGAATTAAACAAGGTTGGCGTAGCATGTGTAAAGAACTTTTTAGACATTAAGTCATACGTTTCTAAAACAGAATCTAAATCATCCAAGTGAATCCCCACAGAAACACGCATCAACATATGTTGTGGTCGCTCTACAATTTTCCCGTTTATTTTAAGCAAATAAGAACGTTCTAATGTTTTGAAACCAAAATAATCGTAGTTAAAATCTCTATTGTATATAATATGTGAATTTAAAAATTCAGCATTTTCTTGAATTACTTTATGTACTTCTTCTGATAATAATGGTGCTTTTTGACCATTTCTTGGATTTACATAATGAAACATTTCGTTCATCGTTTCTGAGAACGATTTGTTGGTATTCGAATGTAAATTTGAAATGGCAATTCGAGCCGCTAATTGAGCATAATCAGGGTGTGCGATAGTCATTGACGCTGCTGTTTCAGCTGCCAAATTATCCAATTCTGATGTCGAAACCCCATCGTAAAGTCCTTCAATAACACGCATTGCCACTTTCACAGCATCTACCAAATCATTTAAACCATAGCATAACTTTTTAATTCTATCCGTGATTTTGTCAAACATTACTGGTTCTTTGTGACCATCTCTTTTAATTACATACATAAGCTCAATTGTTTTTTAAAAAACAGAAAATCCCTTTTCTATTTTTTGGGTATTTGTTAATTTTTTTTGGGAAGCTAATCCCGCTCTCATTCCTATCTTTGTGTTTTTTAAAGAAAAAAACACAAAGGATATTCCCTTCCATCGGGGCTAGGTGCCACCGGTAACCTAAAAGCTAATTTCTAAAAATCAGCATCAAAAGATATTTTTTGAGCATCACCATCCGTGTTCATCACACCTGATTTTTGATATTCAGCCACTTTCTTTTCGAAGAAATTGGTTTTCCCTTGCAATGAAATCATATCCATAAAATCAAAAGGATTTGTAGTATTGTATTCTCTTTCACAACCTAATTCCACCAATAATCTATCAGCCACAAACTCTAAATATTGAGTCATCAATACGGCATTCATCCCTATCAAACTTACAGGAAGTGATTCTGTAATAAATTCTCTTTCGATGTTTAACGCATCTACAATAATACTTCTAATTCTTTCTTTTGGCACTTTATTCACCAAGTGATGGTTGTGTAAATGCACTGCAAAATCACAATGAACTCCTTCGTCACGAGAAATCAACTCATTAGAAAAAGTTAATCCAGGCATTAATCCACGTTTTTTCAACCAGTAAATAGAACAAAATGCTCCCGAGAAGAAAATCCCTTCTACCGCTGCAAAAGCAATTAATCGTTCTGCAAACGAATCCGATTCAATCCATTGTAAAGCCCAATCTGCTTTTTTCTTAATGGCAGGGAAAACTTCTAATGCATTAAACAATTCATCTTTCTCAGCTTCATCTTTTACATAAGTATCAATTAATAAAGAATACGTTTCACTATGAATATTCTCCATCATGATTTGAAAACCATAAAAGAATTTTGCTTCCGCATATTGTACTTCGTTTACAAAATTTTCAGCTAAATTTTCATTTACGATACCATCTGAAGCAGCAAAAAAAGCTAAGATATGTTTTACAAAATAACGCTCGTCATCAGAAAGTTTATTATTCCAGTCATTTAAATCTTGAGATAGATCTATTTCTTCAGCTGTCCAAAAACTAGCTTCCATACTTTTATAAAATTCCCATATATCATGGTGCTTGATAGGAAAAATTACGAAACGATTTTTATTCTCTTGTAATATTGGTTCAATTTGCGACATTGTAGTTGTTTATTTTTTGAAAATTTATGTATTCCGTGGATTACAAAGATTGGAAAATATTGCCATTATTAAAAGCCAAACTTATCCACAATCGGCACTAGTTTTTAACAAACATAAAAATTAGGATTCTTTTTTGACGTAAATACAATTGACTGAAAAACAGTATTTTAAAAATTTAAAAGTGTCGTTAAGCACCGTAATACATAGGATTTTTAAAATCCAAATACAATGATTTAACAATGTTTTTTTGTTAAATTTTTTCCTTCCAAATAAAAATTAATAGACAATTTGTTTCGGATAATCGAATCGAAAACAAAATACTTTAATCTAAGATGCAAATGAATTAAAGTTTCATCTCAAGAGCCACTTTTTCAAGCTCTAAATACCAATCCTCACCAAATTTTCGAACTAAAGCCTCTTTTACAAATTTATAAACAGGTACTTCAAGCTCTTGACCTAGTGAACAGGCTGGATCACAAATATCCCATTTGTCATAATTAACAGCGGCAAATTCAGTAAAATCTTTTACACGTATTGGATACAAATGACAAGAAACAGGTTTTTTCCAGTCAATTATTCCTTGATTGTAGGCTTGTTCAATACCACAAAGTGCCGTTTTACCATCAAAAATAACATAAGCACAATCTTTATTGTCAATCAGTGGCGTTTCAAGATCACCATCTGTTCCTTTTACCCAAACTCCTTGTGCCTCAATAGCTTCAATTCCTTGTTTACGAAGAAATGGTTTTACTTTTGGATAGATTTCTTCCAGAATTTTTGTCTCCTCTAAACTTAGTGGTGCACCAGCATCTCCATCTACACAACAAGCGCCCTTACAAGCAGACAAATTGCAAACAAAATCTTTACTTAATATATCTTCTGAGACGATGGTTTTTCCTAACTGAAACATGCTTTTTTTTATAACTATTGAGAATGCAAAGGTAGCATTAAAGTAATCAAGTTGCAAAGGAAAGCGTCATAAGCAATAAAACCACTGCGGTTTAAACCACTATTATTAAAGACCATAAATAAACCCGTACAGCAACTCTGTTTTTTATTTAGGAACAATTTCTTTTTTTAACACAAATAGTTCATTTTTAATCAATTTACATCAAAAAAAGAGAGAGAAATAGCTATCTCCGTAAAGCATTTAAAAATCAAAAATAATTGTACTTTTGTGCCCATAAAAAATTAAAAAAATGTTTGAGTTAAGTTGGAAAGAAATTGCTACCGTTGGAATGGTATTGTTTGCCGTAATTGATATTTTAGGAAGCATTCCTATTATTGTTGATTTACGTACTAAAGTAGGGCATATCCAGTCTGAGAAAGCCACTATTGTAGCCATGATCATTATGATTCTATTTCTTTTTGCTGGAGAAGAATTGCTAAACATAATTGGAATTGATGTCAATTCATTTGCAGTGGCTGGTTCTTTTGTATTATTTTTTCTAGCTTTAGAAATGATTTTAGGTATTCGTTTATATAAGGACGAAGAGGAATCTACAACTGCTTCAATCGTTCCCATTGCCTTCCCATTAATTGCTGGCGCTGGAACCATGACCACTTTGTTATCCTTAAAATCTCAATACCATACAATCAACATCATTATTGCCATTTTACTCAATATGATCGTCGTTTACCTAGTTTTAAAATCATCTTCAAAAATCGAGCAAATGCTTGGAAAATCTGGCTTAGGTGTCATCAGAAAAGTTTTTGGAGTTGTTTTGCTGGCAATTGCTGTTAAATTATTCGGCGCTAATGTTAAAGGTTTGTTTGTCTAATATTTTTTTTTATAAATTTACCCCCTAATGTACTCTGTAAATATAATCTGATTTTTAAGAGAAAAACATTTTTTAAAAAGAACACTCTCAATATTTTTTATATTTTCGGAACAAAAAAAAAAACATTATGAAAATCTTTACTAACATATTAGTGTTTCTAGCATTGGCACTTATTGTTTTCAATATTACTTTGTTAGACTTCAAACACCCGTTTCAAGGAGATAGCGTAGTTGCTTTCATAGGAATTGCCGCTTCGTTTTGTGCTGTATTAATTCTTTTAATTTTTAGAATGTCTAAAAAGATAGAAGAAAAAATGAATGATAAGTTATAACACCTATGTTCGATGTATTAATTATTGGTGGTGGAGTTTCAGGGATATCTTGTGCACTTGTCTTAGGTTCTGCAAAAAACAAATCCTTTGTCACTGACAAGCAAATTGGAGTTATCACTCATCAAAAAGCATCTTCGCTTCAGGACGCCCTTTTTAATAATGCCTATGGAATTGCTCCAGGAACATTAGGGACTACTCTACTACAAGAAAGTACACAACATTTATCAGAGGCTTATCCTCATATAAAGCAAATACCAAACGAAAAAGTCCTTAAAGTTGAAGGGGTTTATCCAGAGTTTACTATTACTACAAATAAAAACACCTATACAAGTAAAATTGTTGTTATTGGTATAGGATCCGCAAATACGTTTGCTATTGAAGGATTAATGCAATATGTAGAACCACACCGAAAAGCACTACCCGAAAAACAACGAATCCAGCTACAAAATTCAGATCATAAAGTCGCTGATGGAATTTATGTTATCGGAACTTTGGCAGGATGGAGAAGCCAGCTGGCTATTGCTGCAGGAAGTGGCGCTGCGGTAGCTACAGATATTCTTACTTTATGGAATAACGGCATCCAAACCCATGCGCACGACAGCATTAGATAAATAGAAATTAGCATATTAGAAAATTAATAGTAGATTTACCTTTTTTATAAATCAACACTATGTTTTCATTTCTACTTGGCCTACTCAGACTTATCGTTTTTATCCTATATATTTCCTTTTTTTCATTAACCTTTTATTTGGCAAGTTTTTTTTGGAGTGAAAAAACTACAAATCGCAATGCCCTAATCCTACGTGATTTTATAATAAAAACAACAAATCAAATTTTAGGAATCCGCACTATTGTTTATGGTGAATTACCGAAAACTCAAGGGTTAATTGTAGCCAATCACCGTTCTTATTTTGATCCAATAGTAATTGTAAGTCATATTCATGCTTATCCTGTAGGCAAAAAAGAAGTAGCGTCATGGCCACTTATTGGCTATCTCTGTAAAATATCAGGAGTGATTTTTGTTGAACGAGAGTGCCAAGACAGCAGACAGAAAACGTGTGACATGATCAAGAAAACACTAAATGAAGGATCTTCAATAATTAATTTCCCTGAAGGAACAACTGATATTTTACCCACCACATTACCTTTTAATTATGGTTCGTTTAAAACTGCAACTCAAATAAAAGCAGCAATAATTCCTGTTGCAATAGACTATAAAGTAAAATCAGATGCCTTTGTAAATGACGACACTTTTATCCCTCATTTTTTAAAATGTTTTGGAAAACCAATTACCGAAATAAAGATTACTTATTTCCCACCAATCTATTCCAATGATGCTGAATTTTTATTAAATACATCTAAAGTAATGATTGACAAAGAACTTATTCGCTTTAGAAAAGATTGGGATAGTGAAAAATAAAAGACCTTAAAAAGAATCAATTTACTAAGAAACCGATACGGAATGAATCTTATTTCTTCTCCAAAATTTCCTTTGTAATAGCATTAACTTCTTTTATCAATAAAGGAAAAGCAGGCTCAGGCATGGAGACATGATCAAATCCTTCGAGCTTGTATAACGTAGTACGTTTGTGACCTGCAAGTTTCATCATACGCCACATATAGGCATTTTCTTCATAACGCCCCAGCATTTCCAATTCAGGATCACCCGTAATAAGTACTAAGGGTGGCGCATCAGGACGAACAAAATAAAGAGGTGCATATTCATCTATTAAAGGCTGAATATCATTCATCCCTTTTTCTTTACGAATGGTAAAATGAGTAATTGTATGCCCACTAAAAGGAATGTTTCCTGCTATTTTATTGGCGTCAATGCCATACTTACTTAAATACTTTTTATCAAGACCTACCATCATAATAAGATAACCGCCAGCCGAATGCCCCGATAAAAAAATTAAATTCGGATTCCCTCCATAATTACTAATATGTTGAAAAGCCCACGCTATCGCCGCAGCAGCATCCTCAATATACACTGGTGCTTTCACTTTGGGTGAAAACCTATAGCCTACTCCTATTACTGCGAAACCTTTTTCTAATAATGCAGTTGGTATTTCTTTATGTCCTCCAGTAAGTCCTCCTCCATGAAACCAAACCACTGTAGCGAAATTGCTCGTTTTTTTAGGATAATAAATATCCAAAGTACATTGAGAGTCTATATATTTATCACTTTTACTTAGTGAATCTGAATAATAATGAATGTCTTTTTCTAACGAATATTGTTGTTGTGCAATTCCCGAAAAAGTCGATAATAGTACCAGTAAAAAAAAGAGTTTCTTCATCATTATTTTTAAAATTAAAATCTTAACCTATCACAAATTGAGATGTATTTATTTTAAGACTGCTTTTATCATTGCGTCTTCTTTTAAAATCACCTCATAATAACTGCTCTCTCCATAAAACTGTCTAGCTAGTTCGGCTGTAAGGTATCGCTTCACAATCGCCTTGTTTTTGACAAATTTTATATCCAATCCATTTTTGGAAAGAAACTTTTGGAAAGCATTAAAATACAAATCGGTTTCGTTCATTTTTGCAACAAATTGCTCTAAAGACAATCCTTTAAAAACAGTACGGTTTTTGTCTAATTGTTCGAAAACAAAATTTCCAACAATTCCAGATTGCATGAGATAAACAGTGTTCTCATTTCCGTGTTCTAAAGCAATAGGAACAAAAACATCAGGAACAATCCCTCCGCCACCGTAAACTAGTTTCCCTTTTGGCGTTTTGAATTTTAGACTATCCACTACTTTAATACTGTCTTTCTCGTACAATTCCCCATTAGCAAATCGAGATTCCGACTCCTTAAAATAGGATTCATTCCCTTTTGTGTACGGTTTTTGTATAGAGCGACCAGTGGGGGTATAATATCTAGCAACAGTTAATCTAACTGCCGAACCATCGTCAAAATCCATTTCACGCTGTACTAATCCTTTCCCAAAAGAACGACGTCCCACAATAGTTCCTCGGTCATTATCTTGTATAGCACCCGCTAAAATCTCACTTGCTGAAGCACTATTCTCATTAATTAAAACAAAAACATTTCCAGTTTCAAAGTCTCCTTTTTTTGTTGCATAGGTTTTATCAACCTTCCCTTTTTTATTTTTGGTGAAAACAATTAACTCTTTATCTTTCAATAATTCATCAGCAATTTCAATGGCTTCTTCCATGTATCCACCACCATTATCCCTAAGATCAATAACCAATGTTTGAGCACCTTCTTTTTTCAATTTCAACAAACCAACTTTAAATTCCTCATAAGTGGTTTCTGCAAATCGGTTTATTTTTATATATCCTGTTTTGGCATTTAGTAATAATGAAACATCCACACTTTTTAAAGGAATGACATCTCGGATAATATTTAATTTTAATTTTTTATGCTCCGATTTTCTATAAATAGTGAGTGATACTTCCGAGCCTTTCTCTCCTTTTAAATAGGAATATAAACTATCACTAGGTAATTTACGACCAAATAATTTTGTCTTATCGGCATATAAAATTCGGTCACCCGCTTTGATTCCCGCTTTTGCCGAAGGGCCATTTTCAACTGGTTTTATTATCGCTACTGAATCATTATACATGTAAAAATTAACGCCAATTCCCACAAAATTACCTTTCATGTTTTCTGCAACTTGCGCTTGCTCACTTGGCGGAACATATACAGAATGTGGATCTAGTTGTCCTAAAATATTATCAACTGTAATATTCACAATTGAATCCGTATTTACATCATCAACGTACTCATTATCAATGAAATCAATTAATTTATTGAGTTTGTTTTTAGAACTACTTTTTGCTACTAGAAAATCATCATTGGAATTATTAAAATACTTACCAAGAACGATCCCCAACGACAGCGTTGCACAAATAATTATAGGCAAATATATTTTATTGATGTTCATTTATTCTTCTAATAATGGAATATGTTCGACCACCACACCCGCTTTCTTTAAAAACTGAATTCCAGAATCATCTCGATATCCTTTGTGATACACTACTCTCTTTATACCCGATTGATGTATCAATTTACTACATTCTTTACAGGGTGAAAGTGTAATATACAAAGTTGCTCCTTCGCAGGATTGAGTAGATCTTGCCACCTTTAATATGGCATTAGCTTCTGCATGTAAAACATCCCAACGTGTTAATCCTTCTTCGTCTTCACAACAATTTTCAAAACCAGAAGGAGTTCCATTATATCCATCAGAAATTATCATTCGGTCGCGAACAATAATAGCACCTACTTGTTTGCGCTTACAGTAGGACAAAAGCCCCCACTCTGTTGCAATTCTGAGGTAGGCTTTATCGTACTTATTTAACTTTTTATCTTCCATTTTATTATCTGAACCAAATTTCATTTTCAATAATCATAGGCAATACTACCCCTATTATAAATGCTGACATAACCAAAGTCCAATCTCTTTTAGAAAACCTAAAAATGGTTTGAACAATATATGACAAAACTAAAACAATAAAAACAACTACAATTTGTGCCGCCTCAATACCTAAGGCAAATTCTCCTAATGGCAGTAATTTAGAGGTTGCCGTTCCGCCAAGAATGGATTTAAAATAATTTGAAAATCCCAAACCATGAACAATCCCAAAGAACAGTACAATAAAAAATACCAAATTAATGCTTTCTTTCTTGTTCGACTTACCAGCTGTAAAAAGGTTAAATAGCGCCGTTACTAATATGGTTATAGGAATTAATAATTCTACAACATTAACTTTAATAGCAATAATTCCAAATACAGAAAGAATCAAGGCCATAGTATGCCCAATTGTAAAAAGGGAAACTAAGAGTATAATTCTTTTCCAATCTCTAAAAGAGAATGGAACCGCCAAAGCGATTAAAAACAAAACATGATCATAAGAATGTATATCTAAAACATGTTTTAATCCTATTTGAAAATAAATCCAAAATTCTGACATAGGTTTTTTTATTAAATTGATAAAGGGGTTGTAAACTTACGATTTATTTTGAAAATGTTGGATTCGAAATCCCAATTCCAAGAATAATATTATAATTAAAACTAAGGTTGTTAAAGAAAAATTAAAAAGAAAATTAATAATTTAAAAATTGAATTATCTTTGTCGAATATAAATAAAAAATTAACTATGTCATTTTCAGATTTATTTGATAACGAATTCAAACAAAGAAACAAAGGTCACTTTGCTTCTATAGTAAGATTAGCATTAGCTGATGGTGTTTTTGCTCCAGAAGAAAAAGAGTTTCTAGACAAATTAGCCATAAGACTTGAAATATCTGCAGCAGAATACGAAGAAATTTTAGAGAACCCAACAAAATACCCAATCAACCCTCCTTACTTAAACTCTCAAAGAATTGAGCGTTTATTTGATTTGGCTCGAATCGTAAATGTTGATCACCATTTAGGTGACAACCAAGAAGTGATGCTAGAAAAACTTAGTTTAGGTATTGGATTCACACCCGAAAACGTAAAAGCTGTTGTTGCAACAGCACTTTCATTAGCAGATGAAAAAGCAGATTTAGATACTTTCATACTAGAAATAGAGAAAGCGGAAAAAATGAACTAATTATATAAAAAAAGCTTCCGAAATTTCGGAAGCTTTTTTTATATTTTTAATACTTACTCAATTTGGCTTCAAGCATAAACTCCTCTGCTTTTTCAACCATATTGTAACTCCCACAAAAGAAAGGTACTCTTTCATGCAATTCTGTTGGTTCAATTTCCATTATTCTTCCAAAACCATCAGACGCTTTTCCTCCAGCTTGTTCAACAATAAAAGCCATTGGATTACACTCATAGAGTAATCTTAATTTTCCTTTTGGAGCTTTAGAACTTGTAGGGTAAATATAAATACCTCCTTTGATCATATTCCTATGAATATCCGAAACCAAACTTCCTATATAGCGAGAAGTATAAGGCCTGTCTCCTTCTTCGGATTGACAATACTTAAGATAATTTTTTACTCCTTGTGGAAAATGGATATAATTCCCCTCATTTATGGAATAGATATTTCCATCTTCAGAAAACTTCATATCAGGATGTGATAAGTAAAACGTCCCAATAGCGGGATTTAAGGTAAAACCATTTACTCCATGACCTGTAGTATAAACAATCATCGTTGATGTTCCATAAATAACATATCCAGCAGCAACTTGATTTGTACCAGGTTGCAAAAAATCTTCTAAAGTAACAGGTGTTCCTATAGGAGTTATTCTTCTATAAACCGAAAAAATAGTTCCAACAGAAACATTTACATCTATATTAGAAGAGCCATCTAATGGATCCATGAGCACAACGTATTTATTGTTATGACTATGATCACTTCCTTCAACTGTTATAAATTCATCATTTTCTTCAGAAGCAATACCACAAACAATTTCCCTATTGATTAAAGTTTGAATAAAAACTTCATTGGCATATACATCTAATTTTTGCTGATCTTCTCCTTGAATATTTTGTTCTCCAGCTGCCCCAATAATATCAACCAGACCTGCTTTATTAACTTTGTAATTGACAACCTTGGCTGCCAAACGAATGGAATTGATAATCCTTGATAATTCACCTGACGAATATTGAAAGGCATTTTGGTTTTCAATGATGAATTCTCCTAGTGTTGTGTTGCGTTCTTTCATTACGAAATCGTTGTAGTTTTTTTGAAGTCACAAATATCGTTTTTTTTGTGAAAATGAATTGAATAAAATTTAGTTAGTTTGCGTCTATTGTATATTTGTGTAAAAAAAAGAAAAAACAAGTGTTTAAAAAGCTTTATTTTTAGCAAATAACCTAAAAAATAAGAATTCATGAAAATTAGAAGAGGAAAATCAGAAGATATGGTTGCGGTACTTGACCTTATTCAAGAATTAGCTATTTTTGAAAAAGAACCAGATGCGGTTTTAATAACTGCTGAAGATTTAGTAAGAGATGGTTTTGGTGCTAATCCCTTATTTCATGTTTTTGTAGCCGAAGTAGATTCGGAAATAGTAGGTATTGCTCTTTACTATTATCGCTATTCTACATGGAAAGGAAAAACACTTCATCTAGAAGATTTAGTGGTAAAGGATAAAATGCGCGGAACAGGATTAGGCTACGCATTATATTCTGAAATTATAAAACAAGGAAAAAAAGATAACGTTCGTAGAATTGAATGGAATGTTCTTGACTGGAATACACCAGCAATAGATTTTTATGAAAAATCAGGCGCTAAAGTATTAAGAGATTGGGATAATGTCCAAATGGATGAAGAAGGAATTAATGACTTTCTAGAAAAGAAGTTAAAATAAAGTATAAGATTACATTTTTTAAAAATTATTATGAGAGTATTCAAATTTGGTGGAGCTTCTGTAAAAGATGCTGAGGGAATTAAAAATGTTTATGACGTTTTACAAAAAGTAGGTTACGAGGATGTTTTATTAGTAGTATCTGCAATGGGAAAAACTACTAATGCCCTTGAAATGGTTATCAAAAACTATTTTGATAAATCGGCTGAATTACAATCTTCTGTTCAAGAAGTAAAAAAATATCATAATCAAATCTTATTGGATTTATTTGAGGATGATAAAAATAATGTGTTTGAAGCTGTAAAATTACAATTTGCTGATTTAGAATTTTTCTTATCTCATAATAAATCACCTAATTACAACTTTGTTTATGACCAAATTGTAAGTTATGGTGAATTGATTTCTACTACCATTTTGAGTCATTTCATGAATTTCATGGGTATAAAAACGCAGTGGATAGATGTTCGAAATTTTATAAAAACAGATTCGAATTACAGAGATGCCGAGGTAGATTGGGAATTGACACAAAAAAATATTTCGAAAAATGTAAAAAGAAAAATTTTAAACATTACTCAAGGATTTTTGGGATCAGATGACAACAACTTCACAACAACATTAGGTCGTGAAGGGTCTGATTATACTGCTGCCATTTTTGCTTATTGCCTAAATGCCGAAAGTGTTACCATCTGGAAAGATGTTCCTGGTGTAATGAATGCGGATCCTAGGTATTTTGAAAATGCCAGTTTATTAAACCAGATATCGTATCGTGAAGCAATTGAGTTAGCCTTTTATGGAGCAACCGTTATTCACCCAAAAACATTACAACCTTTACAAAAAAAGGAAATTCCATTATATGTAAAATCATTTATCAATCCTTTACTAAAAGGAACAAGTGTTTCAAAAGGAGTTGCATTAGAACCTTACCTGCCTTGTTTTATTGTAAAAAGAAACCAATTGTTAATTTCTCTTTCTTCAATTGATTTCTCTTTTATCATGGAAGAAAATATCAGTGAGATTTTTGCTTTATTCCATCAGTTTAAACTTAAAGTGAACTTAATCCAGAATTCGGCTATAAGTTTCTCTGTATGCGTTGAAGATAAGTTTGATAATTTTACAGAAATGAATGCTATATTGTCTAAGAAATTTAAAGTTGACTTTAGCCAAAACGTTACTTTATATACCATTAGACATTTTAACGATGCTGCTGCACAAACAGTAGAACAAGGAAAAAAAGTAATTTTGAAGCAAGTCAGTACGGAGACGATGCAAATTGTAACTAGCGAAAATTAAATATCATTTCTTTTGCGCTGTCTTTTTACAAGACGAAAATTATATAGAATACACTACTTTTGACATATAGACGTTATTCTCTTTATGTTAAAAAAAGCACTGCTAATACTAATGATTATTTGTTTTTCTGGGATTTATGCCCAGGAAAACAAATCATTATATCAAAGCAAAAAAATTGCGACATCTAAGGATACCATCCATATAGAAAACGAAAGTCTAAACTCCAGTTTTCTAAAACTACTGAATGCAAATAATCAACTCATTGATTCTACATCTTACAAAGTAGATTTCAAAAAAGGAACACTAATTTTAAATGAGGAAATCTACAATAAGTCAGATTCTGTCACTGTATATTATTTAAAATACCCAGAATTTCTAACCAAAGTATACCAGATTTACGATTCCAGCAGATTGGTAAGTACTGATATTGATTCGGAAAAACAGTATAGAATTGATCCAACTCCTATTCAAGAAAACGTGCCGTTTGATGGATTAAGTACATCCGGAAGTATTACGCGTGGCGTTACTATAGGAAACAATCAGAATACTGTTTTAAATTCAAATTTAGATTTACAAATTACAGGAAAAATATCCGAAAAAGTAAATTTAAGAGCTTCACTTCAAGACAGCAACATCCCTTTACAAGATGGGGGTTATTCTCAAAAATTAGATCAGTTTGACAATGTTTTCATGGAACTATATAGTGATAAATGGAATATAAGAGCTGGTGATGTATTTCTAGAAAATCATAAATCTCAATTCCTTAATTTCAATAAAAAAGTACAGGGACTTTCGACAAATTTTGAATTTGGAAGTGACGAAAACAAAACTAATATTTTCACATCAGTAGCGCTTGTTAAAGGGCAATATGCCAAAAGTAATTTTATTGGTATTGAAGGAAACCAAGGTCCGTACAAATTGAAGGGTCAAAACGGTGAGCTGTATGTGCTGGTTGTATCTGGTTCGGAAAGAGTTTATGTCAATGGAACTTTGCTGAAAAGAGGAGAAAATAACGATTACACCATTGATTACAATGCCGGAGAAATAATCTTCACCCCTCTTTTTACAATAACTTCCGAGATGCGAATTGCAATCGAATATCAATATTCTGACAGGAATTACACTCGCTTTGTAACTTATGCTGGAGCAACTCATGAAAATAAAAACTGGAGTTTTGGCAGTTATATCTATTCTGAGAATGATATAAAAAACCAACCTCTACAACAAAATTTATCTACAGAACAAGCGCAAATATTAGTAAATGCAGGTGACAATACTAGTTTAATGGTAGCTCCTTCGGCATATATGGATAGCTATTCGAATAATAAAGTTCTCTATGCAAAAAAGATAGTAAATACTATTGAAATTTTTGAATACTCTACTAATTCAGAAGATGAATTATTCAATGTTCGATTTAGTTCAGTGGGCATAAATAAAGGAAATTATGTCTTAAAAGACGCATCTAACCTCAGTCGAATTTATGAATATGTTCCTCCAATAAATACTATTCCTCAAGGTGATTATGAGCCCATCATTCAACTAGTGGCACCTACTAAAATTCAAGTAGCAACATTTTTAGGAAAATATAATCCTTCTGAAAAAACTTTAGTTGATTTTGAACTTGGAATTAGCAACAACGATCTAAATTTATTCTCAACTATTGATGACTCGAATAACCAAGGTATAAGTGCTAAAATAAACACGAAGCAACGTCTTTTTTCAAAAAAATGGACAATAGATGCATTTGCAAATTATCAATTCACTCAGAAAAATTTTAAAACTGTCGAGCGTCTTTACACCATAGAATTTGACAGAGACTGGAATCTAGGCGGATCAACTATAGGAAATCAAAGTTTATTGGTCACGGGGTTAAATTTTAATTTAAGTCCAAATAATAAAAATCAAAGCAACGGCATTATCAATTATCAATTTGAAAAACTGGATTTCTCAGATAGTTTTTCAGGAAATAGAAATCTTCTAAAGGGTCAGTTTCAGCTTAAAAACTGGAACTTTCAAAACCAAAGTAGTTACTTAAAAAGTGATGCTATAATTAATACTTCAAAATTCATTAGAAGTCAATCTCAAGTACGATACCATTTTGATAAAAACTGGATTGGAAGTAGCCAACGTTTAGAAGACAACCAAGAAAAAAACAAATCAACAAATCAATTTACAGCATTAAGCCAAAAATTTTCTGAATACGGTTTTTTTGCAGGACGTGGTGACAGCACCGCAGTCTATGTTCAATTCGGTTTTCTAAATCGGGTGAATGATAGTATTCAAAATAATCAATTGCAAAGAGTAAACAGCTCAAAAACGTATTATTTGAAATCTAAATTAATTCAAACTAACAAAAGTGATTTGTCAATTTATGCCAACTATAGAGTTTTGGATTATAACGAAGAATCCAAAAAAAGTGAGCCTTCCTTAAATTCACGCATACTGTATAATGACCGCTTTTTTAATCAATTAATTCAAAGTACCAGCTCGTACGAAACGAATTCTGGCACACTTCCTCAACAAGAATTCACTTACTTAGAAGTTCCTGCCGGGCAAGGAGTCTATACATGGAATGATTACAATAATAACAATATTCAAGAATTACAAGAGTTTGAAATTGCCGCCTTTATTGATCAAGCAAAATACATTCGGGTTTATTTACCAAATAGAGTTTATATAAAAACACATCAAACTAAGTTTTCACAATCCTTGATATTAAATCCAAATCAATGGCAAAATGAGGATAACTTTAAACGAATACTCTCTTATTTTTATAATCAAACTTCTTATCTCATCGATCGAAAAACAAAAAATGAAGGAGATAATTTCGAATTTAATCCTTTTAAATCTTCACAAGAAAATATGTTGGGTCTGAGTTCGAGTTTCAGAAATAGTTTGTTTTACAATAGAGGAAAACAACAGCATTCCGTAACCTATACCTATCTTCAAAATCAAACAAAAAATCTACTTTCAATTGGATCACAACAATCCAAGAACAATTCTCATCAAATCCAATATTCCCATTTATACCAAAAAAGTTGGTTGTTTAGTACATTTGCAAAAACAATAAAAACTTCAATACTATCCGAAAACTTTTCTGAAAAAAATTATACCATTACCGGATATCAACTGGCTCCTAAAATCAGTTATTTATTTTCCAAAAATACAAGTTGGGATATATTCTATGAATTACAAAACAAAGAAAACACCATTGGAAATTTAGAAACTTTAAATCAAAATCGTTTTGGAACATCTTTTTCTTATGCCAACGATAAAAAAATCACGATGAATGGAGAAGTTTCCTTTTATCAAAATAAATTTACTGGTAATGAATTCTCCTCAGTAGGTTTTCAAATGCTCGAAGGACTACAAACAGGGCAAAATATTACCTGGAGATTACTCTTACAAAAAAACATAACAGAGTTCCTTGATATTAACTTGAATTACCAAGGAAGAAAGAGTGAGTCTAGTCCAGCAATACATACTGGAAACATTCAACTGAGAGCCTACTTTTAAATTAATTGGCTTAATTATTGTGATTTTATTTTCGTAATAATTAATTTATTACTTTTATTCTTTAATCTTAAAAAACAGACTATTATGAAAAAATTATTGTTGTTTTGTTTAGCATTTGTGTTGTCAAATAGTTTTTATGCACAAGAAGCGGTGGCTAAAAAGAAAGTCACTAAAGCTACAACAGAAAAGGTAGAAAAGGCAGACAAATCAGTGGCTAAAGCGGAAGCAGAAAAAGAGGCCAAAAAGCAAGCTGCTAACGAAAAAAGAAAGGCGACTATTGCTGCTAAAAAAGAAGCGGAAGCAAAGGCAAAGCTTGATGCAGAGAAAGAAGCAAAAAAGCAAGCAGCAAATGAAAAGAGAAAAGCTACAATTGCTGCAAAAAAGGAAGCTGTAAAAACAACTACAAAAATCGAAACTGAGAAAGAGACTAAAAAACAAGCAACTAGTGTAGCTAAGAAAAACCTTAGTGTTGCTACTAGCTCAGCAAATAAAAGTGCAAAAGCAACGACTAAAAAAGTAAAACCAAAAATTAAGGAAACTACAGAAAAAGCACCAAAAGTAGCTGATAAAATTACTGGTGAGTACAATGGTAAAAAAGTTTATACTGGACCTAGAGGAGGAAAATATTATATAAACAAAAACGGGAACAAGACTTATATTGAAGAGTAATATTCCATTTTTAATTAAAAAAAAGAGGCTTTTTCAAAATGGAAAAGCCTCTTTTTATATTAGTTCTATTACCAAAAGGCAATAAAAATATTTCATTTATTATTCCATCGAAATAACAACAAATTCACTGCGTCTATTCGCTTGATGCTCGGCTTCTGTACATTGAACACCATCTGCACATTTATTTACCAATTGAGATTCTCCATATCCTTTAGCTGTTAATCGACTTGCATCTATACCATTTTTAATCAACCAATCTCTAGTTGACTTGGCTCTTCTATCAGATAATGCTTCATTATATTGTGCTGTTTGTCGGCTATCAGTATGTGAGCGTATATCAATTTTAATTTTAGGAAATTCATTCATTACAGCAACTATTTTTTCTAACTCAAAAGCTGCATCTTTTCTTATGAAAGATTTATCTAAGTCAAAATAAATAATTGGAATATCTAAAGTTTTGGCAAGATCAGTGCCCACTCCTATTGGTTTGATTCGTTTTTCTAATTCAAGAGACAAATAACTTTCTCCATTTACTTTTTCAATAGAAATCGAACCTTCCTTCGTTTCATAATTACGTTTCTCAGCACGTACGTAATACGTTTTTCCACATTCAACTTCGAAACTATACTGCCCTCTTTTATTAGTTACATTTCCTTTTAACAACTGATATTTCTCATCAAACAAACTCATTTTTGCATCTTCAAGGAAATCTCCTGACTCTTTATCAGTGATTGTTCCTTTTAAGATTTGTTCACATGTCAGCTTCTTTGTTTCAGAAAATTTATAGATATCATCATATCCCTTTCCTCCTTCTCTATTAGATGTAAAAAAACCGATACGGCTTTTGCTATCAATAAAAAAACCAAAATCATCTTTAGGTCCATTAATTGGAGCACCTACATTTTGGACTTCGTTAAAACTTTTGTCCTTTTCAATTTTAGCAACATAAATATCTAACCCTCCAAGTCCTGGACGGCCATCAGTAGCAAAATACAACTCGTTATCATCACTGACGAAAGGAAATGTTTCTCTTCCTTCAGTATTGATTTTTGTGCCTAAATTCTCAGGAGTTGAATATGTTCCGTCTTCATTAATTGTTACTTTAAATAAATCAGACTGTCCAAAAGTTCCTGGCATATCTGAAGCAAAATATAACGTTTTATCATCATTACTTAGAGCAGGATGAGCAACACTGTATTGATTGCTATTGAATGGTAATTCGGTGACATCCTTCCACTCTCCGTCTTCTAAAGTTGCTTTATATATTTTTAGTAAAGTAATTCTTTTACTGTCTTTTCCTTTTTTGCCGTCTAGAAAATTATTTCTGGTAAAGTACATTGTTGAACCATCTTTTGTAAAAACGGGTGTAGATTCATGAAACTTTGAATTAATTCTGTTTCCAAAGCGTTTTGGTTCTTCTAATTTTCCATTTGATTGTACTTCAGAACTATACAAATTAGTAAAAGATTGATTGGTCCACTTAAAAACTTTTTTAGAAATCCCACCAGTATCACGAGCTGAAGCAAAAACCAATTTGTTACCTGAAAAAGAGGTCCCATAATCTGAAAATTCCGAATTGATTCCGGCATCCTCGACGTTAAATCGGCCCGAATTTGCTTTAATTTCTTCTAAATAATCTTTATGCTTTTCGTATAATTTAGCTCTTAAGTCATTTCCAGACTTCTTGTTAAACTGATCAAGCATTTTGTCTGCTTTAGCATATTCTCCAATTGACTTAAGTACTTGTGAATACCTATAAAGATATTCTGGCTCTTGATTCTCATTCAGCAAAAAAAGTTCACCGTACCACTTGGCAGCCTTATCTAATTCTGCATTGAAATAATAAGCATTACCCAATTTTTGAAACATTTTTTCGTCTTTGTACCCTTTTTCTGCTACTCTTTCATAAGTTGAAATTGCATCAATGTAAGCATACTGCTCATATTTTTTATCAGCTGCAGCTACTTTGGCTTTTTGAGCATGTCCCTTAAGACTTAGCAGACTTAAAAGGACAATGTAAACGTAGGATTTAATTTTCATAATAAATTAATTAAAAGAATCTTGGAGATACTATTCTATCGTACTTATTGAACAATTCATATCTTAAAAAGATTTCATGTGAACCAGAATTATAATTAGCAAGTTTCGTAGTTTCTAAGTCATAACCATAACCGATAAACCAAGAATCACTAGCTTGAAAACCAACCATAGCACTTATAGCTGCACTCCATCGATAAGCAATCCCTGCTACAAATTTTTCGTTTATCAAAAAATTTCCTGATAAATCAACTTGTAAAGGAGCCCCTTGTACCACTTTAGTTAGGATCGATGGTTTGAATTTCACATCTCCGGTTAAGTCAAAAACATGTCCAGCTATTAAATAATAATGTATTTTTTCTGTAGCTATATGTGTATTTGAACCAGTCCCTGCATAACGATCAAAATGTTTCGTCTCTAACAAGTTAGGCGCAGAAATACCAAAATATGTATCGTCAGAATGATAATACAAACCAACTCCTATATTTGGCGAGAATTTATTATCCACATTAGTGGAAAAAATATTATCACCACTGTCATACTGGTTCAATTTGTTAAAATCAATGTTCAGTAAATTAGCTGTTGCCTTTAAACCAAACGACAACCTATATCGATCTGAAGTTTCAATACTATAGGAGAAATCAGCTGCAACATTGGTTTCATCAGACGGTCCTATTTTATCACTAATAATTGATAATCCTAAACCAATATTGCTTCCTTCAATAGGTGTGTTTATAGATGCTGTACTAGTAACCGGTGCGCCATCTAGACCAACCCATTGGGCTCGATGCAAAATAAACACATTCATCGACTCTCTTGATCCAGCATACGCCGGATTAATATTAATCGTATTGTACATATATTGGGTAAACTGTGCATCTTGCTGTGCATAAATCGATCCCGATAATAGAAGTAAAACTAATAATAACTTTATTTTCATCATTTTTTATTTTAAGCCTTGAGAAATTAAATTTCTTAGGGAATAGATTTATCTATTTAAATACAAATATCCAGCTTTTTCATGACCTATAGCATCGTTATCTTTATATTTCAAAATATAATAATAAGTACCTGTAGGTAATCCTTCTGATTGGCTAATAGTTACACGCCCTTCTGAGAAACCTTTAAATGATTTATCAGTGTTATTGTAACCAACTCTTTCAAATACAAGAACTCCCCAACGGTTATAGATCTCAACCTTATTTTCAGGATAACATTCTAGACCATCAATTCTAAAGAAATCATTATTACCATCGCCATTAGGAGACACTGCATTAAACACTTCTATAACACATTCTAAAGCTGGTAAAACAATTGGTTCTTCATTAAGTTTCGTTTCAATTTGTGTATCGTCTTTCACAATAGTTCCATTTAAAATTGACCCTGTTACATTCGCATAGTTTGTAACTAATCCAAGTTGAATATCTCTTAACGTTACAGGATAAACACCACTATATGCTGTGTTATTGGTTTCACCAGCACCTAAGCTAACTATTGGACTACCTGTTAAAATCAATCCTGTCAGATTATCTGTAACAGTGACATTAGAAAGAGCCATATTTCCAGTATTAGTGATAAGGAAACTATAAGATATTGTCTCTCCTACTTGAGCAAACCCATCATTATTGCTATCGTTGAAAACTCCAGTTTTTATAATTGAAATACTTGGTGACTCCGTTTGACCTGCAGCCACGGTTACAGTTACTGTAGCCGTATCACAATTCGTTGGGTTCAATACCTCACAGATAGTATATGTTACTGTATAGTCTCCCGCTGGTGTATTTGGTGCAATACTTACTGTTCCATCTGCATTTACTGTTAATGGTCCGTTTGGCGTGCTTGTCAATACAACATCTGATGGATTAACTGGTACCCCGTTTAAGGTATCGTTTGTCAATACACTTGGTACTGTTCCACCTGTTGTTCCATTGATTGGGCCTGCAACATCAGCTACTGCATCGATTGGTGCTGCAACTACATGTACTGTTACCGTAGCCGTATCACAATTCGTTGGGTTCAATACCTCACAGATAGTATATGGTACTGTATAGTCTCCCGCTGGTGTATTTGGTGCAATACTTACTGTTCCATCTGCATTTATTGTTAATGGTCCGTTTGGCGTGCTTGTCAATACAACATCTGATGGATTAACTGGTACCCCGTTTAAGGTATCGTTTGTCAATACACTTGGTACTGTTCCGCCCGTTGTTCCATTGATTGGACCTGCAACATCAGCTACTGCATCGATTGGTGCTGCAACTACATGTACTGTTACCGTAGCCGTATCACAATTTGTTGGGTTCAATACCTCACAGATAGTATATGGTACCGTATAATCTCCCGCTGGTGTATTTGGTGCAATACTTACTGTTCCATCTGTATTTACTGTTAATGGTCCGTTTGGCGTGCTTGTCAATACAACATCTGATGGTTTAACTGGTACCCCGTTTAAGGTATCGTTTGTCAATACACTTGGTACTGTTCCACCCGTTGCTCCATTGATTGGACCTGCAACATCAGCTACTGCATCGATTGGTGCTGCAACTACATGTACTGTTACCGTAGCGGTATCACAATTCGTTGGGTTCAATACCTCACAGATAGTATATGGTACTGTATAATCTCCCGCTGGTGTATTTGGTGCAATACTTACTGTTCCATATGCATTTACTGTTAATGGTCCGTTTGGCGTGCTTGTCAATACAACATCTGATGGTTTAACTGGTACCCCGTTTAAGGTATCGTTTGTCAATACACTTGGTACTGTTCCACCCGTTGCTCCATTGATTGGACCTCCAATATCTGATACTGCATCGATTGGTGCTGCAACTACATGTACTGTTACCGTAGCGGTATCACAATTGCTTGGGTTTAGTTTTTCACAAATCGTGTATTGTATCGTGTACTCTCCTGCTGGTGTTCCTGCAGCAACACTTACGCTTCCGTCGGTGTTTACGCTTAAGGCGGTAGTCGCTGTCGATGTTATTACTACATCTGCTGGAACTACTTTTACTCCATTTAAGGTATCATTAATCAATACATTGATCCCTGCGTCTCCTCCGTCTTTTCCATTGATTGGACCGGCAACCACATCGTCAATTGCATCGATTATCGCTTTTCCAACGGTTACTGTTACCGTAGCGGTATCGCAATTGCTTGGGTTTAGTTTTTCACAAATCGTGTATTGTATCGTGTACTCTCCTGCTGGTGTTCCTGCAGCAACACTTACGCTTCCGTCGGTGTTTACGCTTAAGGCGGTAGTCGCTGTCGATGTTATTACTACATCTGCTGGAACTACTTTTACTCCATTTAAGGTGTCATTAGTCAATACATTGATCCCTGCATCTCCTCCGTCTTTTCCATTGATTGGACCGGCAACCACATCGTCAATTGCATCGATTATCGCTTTTCCAACGGTTACTGTTACCGTAGCGGTATCGCAATTGCTTGGGTTTAGTTTTTCACAAATCGTGTATTGTATCGTGTACTCTCCTGCTGGTGTTCCTGCAGCAACACTTACGCTTCCGTCGGTGTTTACGCTTAAGGCGGTAGTCGCTGTCGATGTTATTACTACATCTGCTGGAACTACTTTTACTCCATTTAAGGTGTCATTAATCAATACATTGATCCCTGTATCTCCTCCGTCTTTTCCATTGATTGGACCGGCAACCACATCGTCAATTGCATCGATTATCGCTTTTCCAACGGTTACTGTTACCGTAGCGGTATCGCAATTGCTTGGGTTTAGTTTTTCACAAATCGTGTATTGTATCGTGTACTCTCCTGCTGGTGTTCCTGCAGCAACACTCACGCTTCCGTCGGTGTTTACGCTTAAGGCGGTAGTCGCTGTCGATGTAATTACTACATCTGCTGGAACTACTTTTACTCCATTTAAGGTGTCATTAGTCAATACATTGATCCCTGCGTCTCCTCCGTCTTTTCCATTGATTGGACCGGCAACCACATCGTCAATTGCATCGATTATCGCTTTTCCAACGGTTACTGTTACCGTAGCGGTATCGCAATTGCTTGGGTTTAGTTTTTCACAAATCGTGTATTGTATCGTGTACTCTCCTGCTGGTGTTCCTGCAGCAACACTTACGCTTCCGTCGGTGTTTACGCTTAAGGCGGTAGTCGCTGTCGATGTTATTACTACATCTGCTGGAACTACTTTTACTCCATTTAAGGTGTCATTAGTCAATACATTGATCCCTGCGTCTCCTCCGTCTTTTCCATTGATTGGACCGGCAACCACATCGTCAATTGCATCGATTATCGCTTTTCCAACGGTTACTGTTACCGTAGCGGTATCACAATTGCTTGGGTTTAGTTTTTCACAAATCGTGTATTGTATCGTGTACTCTCCTGCTGGTGTTCCTGCAGCAACACTTACGCTTCCGTCGGTGTTTACGCTTAAGGCGGTAGTCGCTGTCGATGTTATTACTACATCTGCTGGAACTACTTTTACTCCATTTAAGGTGTCATTAGTCAATACATTGATCCCTGCGTCTCCTCCGTCTTTTCCATTGATTGGACCGGCAACCACATCGTCAATTGCATCGATTATCGCTTTTCCAACGGTTACTGTTACCGTAGCGGTATCGCAATTGCTTGGGTTTAGTTTTTCACAAATCGTGTATTGTATCGTGTACTCTCCTGCTGGTGTTCCTGCAGCAACACTTACGCTTCCGTCGGTGTTTACGCTTAAGGCGGTAGTCGCTGTCGATGTTATTACTACATCTGCTGGAACTACTTTTACTCCATTTAAGGTGTCATTAGTCAATACATTGATTCCTGCGTCTCCTCCGTCTTTTCCATTGATTGGACCGGCAACCACATCGTCAATTGCATCGATTATCGCTTTTCCAACGGTTACTGTTACCGTAGCGGTATCACAATTGCTTGGGTTTAGTTTTTCACAAATCGTGTATTGTATCGTGTACTCTCCTGCTGGTGTTCCTGCAGCAACACTCACGCTTCCGTCGGTGTTTACGCTTAAGGCGGTAGTCGCTGTCGATGTTATTACTACATCTGCTGGAACTACTTTTACTCCATTTAAGGTGTCATTAGTCAATACATTGATTCCTGCGTCTCCTCCGTCTTTTCCATTGATTGGACCGGCAACCACATCGTCAATTGCATCGATTATCGCTTTTCCAACGGTTACTGTTACCGTAGCGGTATCGCAATTGCTTGGGTTTAGTTTTTCACAAATCGTGTATTGTATCGTGTACTCTCCTGCTGGTGTTCCTGCAGCAACACTTACGCTTCCGTCGGTGTTTACGCTTAAGGCCGTAGTCGCTGTCGATGTTATTACTACATCTGCTGGAACTACTTTTACTCCATTTAAGGTGTCATTAGTCAATACATTGATTCCTGCGTCTCCTCCGTCTTTTCCATTGATTGGACCGGCAACCACATCGTCAATTGCATCGATTATCGCTTTTCCAACGGTTACTGTTACCGTAGCGGTATCACAATTGCTTGGGTTTAGTTTTTCACAAATCGTGTATTGTATCGTGTACTCTCCTGCTGGTGTTCCTGCAGCAACACTCACGCTTCCGTCGGTGTTTACGCTTAAGGCGGTAGTCGCTGTCGATGTTATTACTACATCTGCTGGAACTACTTTTACTCCATTTAAGGTATCATTAGTCAATACATTGATCCCTGCGTCTCCTCCGTCTTTTCCATTGATTGGACCGGCAACCACATCGTCAATTGCATCGATTATCGCTTTTCCAACGGTTACTGTTACCGTAGCGGTATCACAATTGCTTGGGTTTAGTTTTTCACAAATCGTGTATTGTATCGTGTACTCTCCTGCTGGTGTTCCTGCAGCAACACTTACGCTTCCGTCGGTGTTTACGCTTAAGGCGGTAGTCGCTGTCGATGTTATTACTACATCTGCTGGAACTACTTTTACTCCATTTAAGGTATCATTAGTCAATACATTGATCCCTGCGTCTCCTCCGTCTTTTCCATTGATTGGACCGGCAACCACATCGTCAATTGCATCGATTATCGCTTTTCCAACGGTTACTGTTACCGTAGCGGTATCGCAATTGCTTGGGTTTAGTTTTTCACAAATCGTGTATTGTATCGTGTACTCTCCTGCTGGTGTTCCTGCAGCAACACTTACGCTTCCGTCGGTGTTTACGCTTAAGGCGGTAGTCGCTGTCGATGTTATTACTACATCTGCTGGAACTACTTTTACTCCATTTAAGGTGTCATTAGTCAATACATTGATTCCTGCGTCTCCTCCGTCTTTTCCATTGATTGGACCGGCAACCACATCGTCAATTGCATCGATTATCGCTTTTCCAACGGTTACTGTTACCGTAGCGGTATCACAATTGCTTGGGTTTAGTTTTTCACAAATCGTGTATTGTATCGTGTACTCTCCTGCTGGTGTTCCTGCAGCAACACTTACGCTTCCGTCGGTGTTTACGCTTAAGGCGGTAGTCGCTGTCGATGTTATTACTACATCTGCTGGAACTACTTTTACTCCATTTAAGGTGTCATTAGTCAATACATTGATCCCTGCATCTCCTCCGTCTTTTCCATTGATTGGACCGGCAACCACATCGTCAATTGCATCGATTATCGCTTTTCCAACGGTTACTGTTACCGTAGCGGTATCACAATTGCTTGGGTTTAGTTTTTCACAAATCGTGTATTGTATCGTGTACTCTCCTGCTGGTGTTCCTGCAGCAACACTTACGCTTCCGTCGGTGTTTACGCTTAAGGCGGTAGTCGCTGTCGATGTTATTACTACATCTGCTGGAACTACTTTTACTCCATTTAAGGTGTCATTAGTCAATACATTGATCCCTGCATCTCCTCCGTCTTTTCCATTGATTGGACCGGCAACCACATCGTCAATTGCATCGATTATCGCTTTTCCAACGGTTACTGTTACCGTAGCGGTATCGCAATTGCTTGGGTTTAGTTTTTCACAAATCGTGTATTGTATCGTGTACTCTCCTGCTGGTGTTCCTGCAGCAACACTTACGCTTCCGTCGGTGTTTACGCTTAAGGCGGTAGTCGCTGTCGATGTTATTACTACATCTGCTGGAACTACTTTTACTCCATTTAAGGTATCATTAGTCAATACATTGATCCCTGCGTCTCCTCCGTCTTTTCCATTGATTGGACCGGCAACCACATCGTCAATTGCATCGATTATCGCTTTTCCAACGGTTACTGTTACCGTAGCGGTATCACAATTGCTTGGGTTTAGTTTTTCACAAATCGTGTATTGTATCGTGTACTCTCCTGCTGGTGTTCCTGCAGCAACACTTACGCTTCCGTCGGTGTTTACGCTTAAGGCGGTAGTCGCTGTCGATGTTATTACTACATCTGCTGGAACTACTTTTACTCCATTTAAGGTATCATTAGTCAATACATTGATCCCTGCGTCTCCTCCGTCTTTTCCATTGATTGGACCGGCAACCACATCGTCAATTGCATCGATTATCGCTTTTCCAACGGTTACTGTTACCGTAGCGGTATCGCAATTGCTTGGGTTTAGTTTTTCACAAATCGTGTATTGTATCGTGTACTCTCCTGCTGGTGTTCCTGCAGCAACACTTACGCTTCCGTCGGTGTTTACGCTTAAGGCGGTAGTCGCTGTCGATGTTATTACTACATCTGCTGGAACTACTTTTACTCCATTTAAGGTGTCATTAGTCAATACATTGATTCCTGCGTCTCCTCCGTCTTTTCCATTGATTGGACCGGCAACCACATCGTCAATTGCATCGATTATCGCTTTTCCAACGGTTACTGTTACCGTAGCGGTATCACAATTGCTTGGGTTTAGTTTTTCACAAATCGTGTATTGTATCGTGTACTCTCCTGCTGGTGTTCCTGCAGCAACACTTACGCTTCCGTCGGTGTTTACGCTTAAGGCGGTAGTCGCTGTCGATGTTATTACTACATCTGCTGGAACTACTTTTACTCCATTTAAGGTATCATTAATCAATACATTGATCCCTGCGTCTCCTCCGTCTTTTCCATTGATTGGACCGGCAACCACATCGTCAATTGCATCGATTATCGCTTTTCCAACGGTTACTGTTACCGTAGCGGTATCGCAATTGCTTGGGTTTAGTTTTTCACAAATCGTGTATTGTATCGTGTACTCTCCTGCTGGTGTTCCTGCAGCAACACTTACGCTTCCGTCGGTGTTTACGCTTAAGGCGGTAGTCGCTGTCGATGTTATTACTACATCTGCTGGAACTACTTTTACTCCATTTAAGGTGTCATTAGTCAATACATTGATCCCTGTATCTCCTCCGTCTTTTCCATTGATTGGACCGGCAACCACATCGTCAATTGCATCGATTATCGCTTTTCCAACGGTTACTGTTACCGTAGCGGTATCGCAATTGCTTGGGTTTAGTTTTTCACAAATCGTGTATTGTATCGTGTACTCTCCTGCTGGTGTTCCTGCAGCAACACTTACGCTTCCGTCGGTGTTTACGCTTAAGGCGGTAGTCGCTGTCGATGTTATTACTACATCTGCTGGAACTACTTTTACTCCATTTAAGGTGTCATTAGTCAATACATTGATCCCTGCATCTCCTCCGTCTTTTCCATTGATTGGACCGGCAACCACATCGTCAATTGCATCGATTATCGCTTTTCCAACGGTTACTGTTACCGTAGCGGTATCACAATTGCTTGGGTTTAGTTTTTCACAAATCGTGTATTGTATCGTGTACTCTCCTGCTGGTGTTCCTGCAGCAACACTTACGCTTCCGTCGGTGTTTACGCTTAAGGCGGTAGTCGCTGTCGATGTTATTACTACATCTGCTGGAACTACTTTTACTCCATTTAAGGTGTCATTAGTCAATACATTGATCCCTGCATCTCCTCCGTCTTTTCCATTGATTGGACCGGCAACCACATCGTCAATTGCATCGATTATCGCTTTTCCAACGGTTACTGTTACCGTAGCGGTATCGCAATTGCTTGGGTTTAGTTTTTCACAAATCGTGTATTGTATCGTGTACTCTCCTGCTGGTGTTCCTGCAGCAACACTTACGCTTCCGTCGGTGTTTACGCTTAAGGCGGTAGTCGCTGTCGATGTTATTACTACATCTGCTGGAACTACTTTTACTCCATTTAAGGTATCATTAGTCAATACATTGATCCCTGCGTCTCCTCCGTCTTTTCCATTGATTGGACCGGCAACCACATCGTCAATTGCATCGATTATCGCTTTTCCAACGGTTACTGTTACCGTAGCGGTATCACAATTGCTTGGGTTTAGTTTTTCACAAATCGTGTATTGTATCGTGTACTCTCCTGCTGGTGTTCCTGCAGCAACACTTACGCTTCCGTCGGTGTTTACGCTTAAGGCGGTAGTCGCTGTCGATGTTATTACTACATCTGCTGGAACTACTTTTACTCCATTTAAGGTATCATTAGTCAATACATTGATCCCTGCGTCTCCTCCGTCTTTTCCATTGATTGGACCGGCAACCACATCGTCAATTGCATCGATTATCGCTTTTCCAACGGTTACTGTTACCGTAGCGGTATCGCAATTGCTTGGGTTTAGTTTTTCACAAATCGTGTATTGTATCGTGTACTCTCCTGCTGGTGTTCCTGCAGCAACACTTACGCTTCCGTCGGTGTTTACGCTTAAGGCGGTAGTCGCTGTCGATGTTATTACTACATCTGCTGGAACTACTTTTACTCCATTTAAGGTGTCATTAGTCAATACATTGATTCCTGCGTCTCCTCCGTCTTTTCCATTGATTGGACCGGCAACCACATCGTCAATTGCATCGATTATCGCTTTTCCAACGGTTACTGTTACCGTAGCGGTATCACAATTGCTTGGGTTTAGTTTTTCACAAATCGTGTATTGTATCGTGTACTCTCCTGCTGGTGTTCCTGCAGCAACACTTACGCTTCCGTCGGTGTTTACGCTTAAGGCGGTAGTCGCTGTCGATGTTATTACTACATCTGCTGGAACTACTTTTACTCCATTTAAGGTATCATTAATCAATACATTGATCCCTGCGTCTCCTCCGTCTTTTCCATTGATTGGACCGGCAACCACATCGTCAATTGCATCGATTATCGCTTTTCCAACGGTTACTGTTACCGTAGCGGTATCGCAATTGCTTGGGTTTAGTTTTTCACAAATCGTGTATTGTATCGTGTACTCTCCTGCTGGTGTTCCTGCAGCAACACTTACGCTTCCGTCGGTGTTTACGCTTAAGGCGGTAGTCGCTGTCGATGTTATTACTACATCTGCTGGAACTACTTTTACTCCATTTAAGGTGTCATTAGTCAATACATTGATCCCTGCATCTCCTCCGTCTTTTCCATTGATTGGACCGGCAACCACATCGTCAATTGCATCGATTATCGCTTTTCCAACGGTTACTGTTACCGTAGCGGTATCACAATTGCTTGGGTTTAGTTTTTCACAAATCGTGTATTGTATCGTGTACTCTCCTGCTGGTGTTCCTGCAGCAACACTTACGCTTCCGTCGGTGTTTACGCTTAAGGCGGTAGTCGCTGTCGATGTTATTACTACATCTGCTGGAACTACTTTTACTCCATTTAAGGTGTCATTAGTCAATACATTGATCCCTGCGTCTCCTCCGTCTTTTCCATTGATTGGACCGGCAACCACATCGTCAATTGCATCGATTATCGCTTTTCCAACGGTTACTGTTACCGTAGCGGTATCGCAATTGCTTGGGTTTAGTTTTTCACAAATCGTGTATTGTATCGTGTACTCTCCTGCTGGTGTTCCTGCAGCAACACTTACGCTTCCGTCGGTGTTTACGCTTAAGGCCGTAGTCGCTGTCGATGTTATTACTACATCTGCTGGAACTACTTTTACTCCATTTAAGGTGTCATTAGTCAATACATTGATTCCTGCGTCTCCTCCGTCTTTTCCATTGATTGGACCGGCAACCACATCGTCAATTGCATCGATTATCGCTTTTCCAACGGTTACTGTTACCGTAGCGGTATCACAATTGCTTGGGTTTAGTTTTTCACAAATCGTGTATTGTATCGTGTACTCTCCTGCTGGTGTTCCTGCAGCAACACTCACGCTTCCGTCGGTGTTTACGCTTAAGGCGGTAGTCGCTGTCGATGTTATTACTACATCTGCTGGAACTACTTTTACTCCATTTAAGGTGTCATTAGTCAATACATTGATCCCTGTATCTCCTCCGTCTTTTCCATTGATTGGACCGGCAACCACATCGTCAATTGCATCGATTATCGCTTTTCCAACGGTTACTGTTACCGTAGCGGTATCGCAATTGCTTGGGTTTAGTTTTTCACAAATCGTGTATTGTATCGTGTACTCTCCTGCTGGTGTTCCTGCAGCAACACTCACGCTTCCGTCGGTGTTTACGCTTAAGGCGGTAGTCGCTGTCGATGTAATTACTACATCTGCTGGAACTACTTTTACTCCATTTAAGGTGTCATTAGTCAATACATTGATCCCTGCGTCTCCTCCGTCTTTTCCATTGATTGGACCGGCAACCACATCGTCAATTGCATCGATTATCGCTTTTCCAACGGTTACTGTTACCGTAGCGGTATCGCAATTGCTTGGGTTTAGTTTTTCACAAATCGTGTATTGTATCGTGTACTCTCCTGCTGGTGTTCCTGCAGCAACACTTACGCTTCCGTCGGTGTTTACGCTTAAGGCCGTAGTCGCTGTCGATGTTATTACTACATCTGCTGGAACTACTTTTACTCCATTTAAGGTGTCATTAGTCAATACATTGATTCCTGCGTCTCCTCCGTCTTTTCCATTGATTGGACCGGCAACCACATCGTCAATTGCATCGATTATCGCTTTTCCAACGGTTACTGTTACCGTAGCGGTATCACAATTGCTTGGGTTTAGTTTTTCACAAATCGTGTATTGTATCGTGTACTCTCCTGCTGGTGTTCCTGCAGCAACACTCACGCTTCCGTCGGTGTTTACGCTTAAGGCGGTAGTCGCTGTCGATGTTATTACTACATCTGCTGGAACTACTTTTACTCCATTTAAGGTGTCATTAGTCAATACATTGATCCCTGTATCTCCTCCGTCTTTTCCATTGATTGGACCGGCAACCACATCGTCAATTGCATCGATTATCGCTTTTCCAACGGTTACTGTTACCGTAGCGGTATCGCAATTGCTTGGGTTTAGTTTTTCACAAATCGTGTATTGTATCGTGTACTCTCCTGCTGGTGTTCCTGCAGCAACACTCACGCTTCCGTCGGTGTTTACGCTTAAGGCGGTAGTCGCTGTCGATGTAATTACTACATCTGCTGGAACTACTTTTACTCCATTTAAGGTGTCATTAGTCAATACATTGATCCCTGCGTCTCCTCCGTCTTTTCCATTGATTGGACCGGCAACCACATCGTCAATTGCATCGATTATCGCTTTTCCAACGGTTACTGTTACCGTAGCGGTATCACAATTGCTTGGGTTTAGTTTTTCACAAATCGTGTATTGTATCGTGTACTCTCCTGCTGGTGTTCCTGCAGCAACACTTACGCTTCCGTCGGTGTTTACGCTTAAGGCGGTAGTCGCTGTCGATGTTATTACTACATCTGCTGGAACTACTTTTACTCCATTTAAGGTGTCATTAGTCAATACATTGATCCCTGCATCTCCTCCGTCTTTTCCATTGATTGGACCGGCAACCACATCGTCAATTGCATCGATTATCGCTTTTCCAACGGTTACTGTTACCGTAGCGGTATCACAATTGCTTGGGTTTAGTTTTTCACAAATCGTGTATTGTATCGTGTACTCTCCTGCTGGTGTTCCTGCAGCAACACTTACGCTTCCGTCGGTGTTTACGCTTAAGGCGGTAGTCGCTGTCGATGTTATTACTACATCTGCTGGAACTACTTTTACTCCATTTAAGGTGTCATTAGTCAATACATTGATCCCTGCATCTCCTCCGTCTTTTCCATTGATTGGACCGGCAACCACATCGTCAATTGCATCGATTATCGCTTTTCCAACGGTTACTGTTACCGTAGCGGTATCGCAATTGCTTGGGTTTAGTTTTTCACAAATCGTGTATTGTATCGTGTACTCTCCTGCTGGTGTTCCTGCAGCAACACTTACGCTTCCGTCGGTGTTTACGCTTAAGGCGGTAGTCGCTGTCGATGTTATTACTACATCTGCTGGAACTACTTTTACTCCATTTAAGGTGTCATTAGTCAATACATTGATCCCTGTATCTCCTCCGTCTTTTCCATTGATTGGACCGGCAACCACATCGTCAATTGCATCGATTATCGCTTTTCCAACGGTTACTGTTACCGTAGCGGTATCACAATTGCTTGGGTTTAGTTTTTCACAAATCGTGTATTGTATCGTGTACTCTCCTGCTGGTGTTCCTGCAGCAACACTTACGCTTCCGTCGGTGTTTACGCTTAAGGCGGTAGTCGCTGTCGATGTTATTACTACATCTGCTGGAACTACTTTTACTCCATTTAAGGTATCATTAGTCAATACATTGATCCCTGCGTCTCCTCCGTCTTTTCCATTGATTGGACCGGCAACCACATCGTCAATTGCATCGATTATCGCTTTTCCAACGGTTACTGTTACCGTAGCGGTATCGCAATTGCTTGGGTTTAGTTTTTCACAAATCGTGTATTGTATCGTGTACTCTCCTGCTGGTGTTCCTGCAGCAACACTTACGCTTCCGTCGGTGTTTACGCTTAAGGCGGTAGTCGCTGTCGATGTTATTACTACATCTGCTGGAACTACTTTTACTCCATTTAAGGTGTCATTAGTCAATACATTGATCCCTGCATCTCCTCCGTCTTTTCCATTGATTGGACCGGCAACCACATCGTCAATTGCATCGATTATCGCTTTTCCAACGGTTACTGTTACCGTAGCGGTATCGCAATTGCTTGGGTTTAGTTTTTCACAAATCGTGTATTGTATCGTGTACTCTCCTGCTGGTGTTCCTGCAGCAACACTTACGCTTCCGTCGGTGTTTACGCTTAAGGCGGTAGTCGCTGTCGATGTTATTACTACATCTGCTGGAACTACTTTTACTCCATTTAAGGTGTCATTAGTCAATACATTGATCCCTGTATCTCCTCCGTCTTTTCCATTGATTGGACCGGCAACCACATCGTCAATTGCATCGATTATCGCTTTTCCAACGGTTACTGTTACCGTAGCGGTATCACAATTGCTTGGGTTTAGTTTTTCACAAATCGTGTATTGTATCGTGTACTCTCCTGCTGGTGTTCCTGCAGCAACACTTACGCTTCCGTCGGTGTTTACGCTTAAGGCGGTAGTCGCTGTCGATGTTATTACTACATCTGCTGGAACTACTTTTACTCCATTTAAGGTATCATTAGTCAATACATTGATCCCTGCGTCTCCTCCGTCTTTTCCATTGATTGGACCGGCAACCACATCGTCAATTGCATCGATTATCGCTTTTCCAACGGTTACTGTTACCGTAGCGGTATCGCAATTGCTTGGGTTTAGTTTTTCACAAATCGTGTATTGTATCGTGTACTCTCCTGCTGGTGTTCCTGCAGCAACACTTACGCTTCCGTCGGTGTTTACGCTTAAGGCGGTAGTCGCTGTCGATGTTATTACTACATCTGCTGGAACTACTTTTACTCCATTTAAGGTGTCATTAGTCAATACATTGATTCCTGCGTCTCCTCCGTCTTTTCCATTGATTGGACCGGCAACCACATCGTCAATTGCATCGATTATCGCTTTTCCAACGGTTACTGTTACCGTAGCGGTATCACAATTGCTTGGGTTTAGTTTTTCACAAATCGTGTATTGTATCGTGTACTCTCCTGCTGGTGTTCCTGCAGCAACACTTACGCTTCCGTCGGTGTTTACGCTTAAGGCGGTAGTCGCTGTCGATGTTATTACTACATCTGCTGGAACTACTTTTACTCCATTTAAGGTGTCATTAGTCAATACATTGATCCCTGCGTCTCCTCCGTCTTTTCCATTGATTGGACCGGCAACCACATCGTCAATTGCATCGATTATCGCTTTTCCAACGGTTACTGTTACCGTAGCGGTATCACAATTGCTTGGGTTTAGTTTTTCACAAATCGTGTATTGTATCGTGTACTCTCCTGCTGGTGTTCCTGCAGCAACACTTACGCTTCCGTCGGTGTTTACGCTTAAGGCGGTAGTCGCTGTCGATGTTATTACTACATCTGCTGGAACTACTTTTACTCCATTTAAGGTGTCATTAGTCAATACATTGATTCCTGCGTCTCCTCCGTCTTTTCCATTGATTGGACCGGCAACCACATCGTCAATTGCATCGATTATCGCTTTTCCAACGGTTACTGTTACCGTAGCGGTATCACAATTGCTTGGGTTTAGTTTTTCACAAATCGTGTATTGTATCGTGTACTCTCCTGCTGGTGTTCCTGCAGCAACACTTACGCTTCCGTCGGTGTTTACGCTTAAGGCGGTAGTCGCTGTCGATGTTATTACTACATCTGCTGGAACTACTTTTACTCCATTTAAGGTGTCATTATCCAATACATTGATCCCTGCATCTCCTCCGTCTTTTCCATTGATTGGACCGGCAACCACATCGTCAATTGCATCGATTATCGCTTTTCCAACGGTTACTGTTACCGTAGCGGTATCACAATTGCTTGGGTTTAGTTTTTCACAAATCGTGTATTGTATCGTGTACTCTCCTGCTGGTGTTCCTGCAGCAACACTTACGCTTCCGTCGGTGTTTACGCTTAAGGCGGTAGTCGCTGTCGATGTTATTACTACATCTGCTGGAACTACTTTTACTCCATTTAAGGTATCATTATCCAATACATTGATCCCTGCATCTCCTCCGTCTTTTCCATTGATTGGACCGGCAACCACATCGTCAATTGCATCGATTATCGCTTTTCCAACGGTTACTGTTACCGTAGCGGTATCACAATTGCTTGGGTTTAGTTTTTCACAAATCGTGTATTGTATCGTGTACTCTCCTGCTGGTGTTCCTGCAGCAACACTCACGCTTCCGTCGGTGTTTACGCTTAAGGCGGTAGTCGCTGTCGATGTTATTACTACATCTGCTGGAACTACTTTTACTCCATTTAAGGTGTCATTAGTCAATACATTGATCCCTGTATCTCCTCCGTCTTTTCCATTGATTGGACCGGCAACCACATCGTCAATTGCATCGATTATCGCTTTTCCAACGGTTACTGTTACCGTAGCGGTATCGCAATTGCTTGGGTTTAGTTTTTCACAAATCGTGTATTGTATCGTGTACTCTCCTGCTGGTGTTCCTGCAGCAACACTCACGCTTCCGTCGGTGTTTACGCTTAAGGCGGTAGTCGCTGTCGATGTAATTACTACATCTGCTGGAACTACTTTTACTCCATTTAAGGTGTCATTAGTCAATACATTGATCCCTGCGTCTCCTCCGTCTTTTCCATTGATTGGACCGGCAACCACATCGTCAATTGCATCGATTATCGCTTTTCCAACGGTTACTGTTACCGTAGCGGTATCGCAATTGCTTGGGTTTAGTTTTTCACAAATCGTGTATTGTATCGTGTACTCTCCTGCTGGTGTTCCTGCAGCAACACTTACGCTTCCGTCGGTGTTTACGCTTAAGGCGGTAGTCGCTGTCGATGTTATTACTACATCTGCTGGAACTACTTTTACTCCATTTAAGGTATCATTAGTCAATACATTGATTCCTGCGTCTCCTCCGTCTTTTCCATTGATTGGACCGGCAACCACATCGTCAATTGCATCGATTATCGCTTTTCCAACGGTTACTGTTACCGTAGCGGTATCACAATTGCTTGGGTTTAGTTTTTCACAAATCGTGTATTGTATCGTGTACTCTCCTGCTGGTGTTCCTGCAGCAACACTTACGCTTCCGTCGGTGTTTACGCTTAAGGCGGTAGTCGCTGTCGATGTTATTACTACATCTGCTGGAACTACTTTTACTCCATTTAAGGTGTCATTAGTCAATACATTGATCCCTGTATCTCCTCCGTCTTTTCCATTGATTGGACCGGCAACCACATCGTCAATTGCATCGATTATCGCTTTTCCAACGGTTACTGTTACCGTAGCGGTATCGCAATTGCTTGGGTTTAGTTTTTCACAAATCGTGTATTGTATCGTGTACTCTCCTGCTGGTGTTCCTGCAGCAACACTCACGCTTCCGTCGGTGTTTACGCTTAAGGCGGTAGTCGCTGTCGATGTTATTACTACATCTGCTGGAACTACTTTTACTCCATTTAAGGTGTCATTAGTCAATACATTGATCCCTGCGTCTCCTCCGTCTTTTCCATTGATTGGACCGGCAACCACATCGTCAATTGCATCGATTATCGCTTTTCCAACGGTTACTGTTACCGTAGCGGTATCGCAATTGCTTGGGTTTAGTTTTTCACAAATCGTGTATTGTATCGTGTACTCTCCTGCTGGTGTTCCTGCAGCAACACTTACGCTTCCGTCGGTGTTTACGCTTAAGGCGGTAGTCGCTGTCGATGTTATTACTACATCTGCTGGAACTACTTTTACTCCATTTAAGGTATCATTAGTCAATACATTGATTCCTGCGTCTCCTCCGTCTTTTCCATTGATTGGACCGGCAACCACATCGTCAATTGCATCGATTATCGCTTTTCCAACGGTTACTGTTACCGTAGCGGTATCACAATTGCTTGGGTTTAGTTTTTCACAAATCGTGTATTGTATCGTGTACTCTCCTGCTGGTGTTCCTGCAGCAACACTTACGCTTCCGTCGGTGTTTACGCTTAAGGCGGTAGTCGCTGTCGATGTTATTACTACATCTGCTGGAACTACTTTTACTCCATTTAAGGTGTCATTAGTCAATACATTGATCCCTGCATCTCCTCCGTCTTTTCCATTGATTGGACCGGCAACCACATCGTCAATTGCATCGATTATCGCTTTTCCAACGGTTACTGTTACCGTAGCGGTATCACAATTGCTTGGGTTTAGTTTTTCACAAATCGTGTATTGTATCGTGTACTCTCCTGCTGGTGTTCCTGCAGCAACACTCACGCTTCCGTCGGTGTTTACGCTTAAGGCGGTAGTCGCTGTCGATGTTATTACTACATCTGCTGGAACTACTTTTACTCCATTTAAGGTGTCATTAGTCAATACATTGATCCCTGCATCTCCTCCGTCTTTTCCATTGATTGGACCGGCAACCACATCGTCAATTGCATCGATTATCGCTTTTCCAACGGTTACTGTTACCGTAGCGGTATCGCAATTGCTTGGGTTTAGTTTTTCACAAATCGTGTATTGTATCGTGTACTCTCCTGCTGGTGTTCCTGCAGCAACACTTACGCTTCCGTCGGTGTTTACGCTTAAGGCGGTAGTCGCTGTCGATGTTATTACTACATCTGCTGGAACTACTTTTACTCCATTTAAGGTGTCATTAGTCAATACATTGATCCCTGTATCTCCTCCGTCTTTTCCATTGATTGGACCGGCAACCACATCGTCAATTGCATCGATTATCGCTTTTCCAACGGTTACTGTTACCGTAGCGGTATCACAATTGCTTGGGTTTAGTTTTTCACAAATCGTGTATTGTATCGTGTACTCTCCTGCTGGTGTTCCTGCAGCAACACTTACGCTTCCGTCGGTGTTTACGCTTAAGGCGGTAGTCGCTGTCGATGTTATTACTACATCTGCTGGAACTACTTTTACTCCATTTAAGGTATCATTAGTCAATACATTGATCCCTGCGTCTCCTCCGTCTTTTCCATTGATTGGACCGGCAACCACATCGTCAATTGCATCGATTATCGCTTTTCCAACGGTTACTGTTACCGTAGCGGTATCGCAATTGCTTGGGTTTAGTTTTTCACAAATCGTGTATTGTATCGTGTACTCTCCTGCTGGTGTTCCTGCAGCAACACTTACGCTTCCGTCGGTGTTTACGCTTAAGGCGGTAGTCGCTGTCGATGTTATTACTACATCTGCTGGAACTACTTTTACTCCATTTAAGGTGTCATTAGTCAATACATTGATTCCTGCGTCTCCTCCGTCTTTTCCATTGATTGGACCGGCAACCACATCGTCAATTGCATCGATTATCGCTTTTCCAACGGTTACTGTTACCGTAGCGGTATCACAATTGCTTGGGTTTAGTTTTTCACAAATCGTGTATTGTATCGTGTACTCTCCTGCTGGTGTTCCTGCAGCAACACTTACGCTTCCGTCGGTGTTTACGCTTAAGGCGGTAGTCGCTGTCGATGTTATTACTACATCTGCTGGAACTACTTTTACTCCATTTAAGGTATCATTAGTCAATACATTGATCCCTGCATCTCCTCCGTCTTTTCCATTGATTGGACCGGCAACCACATCGTCAATTGCATCGATTATCGCTTTTCCAACGGTTACTGTTACCGTAGCGGTATCACAATTGCTTGGGTTTAGTTTTTCACAAATCGTGTATTGTATCGTGTACTCTCCTGCTGGTGTTCCTGCAGCAACACTTACGCTTCCGTCGGTGTTTACGCTTAAGGCGGTAGTCGCTGTCGATGTTATTACTACATCTGCTGGAACTACTTTTACTCCATTTAAGGTGTCATTAGTCAATACATTGATTCCTGCGTCTCCTCCGTCTTTTCCATTGATTGGACCGGCAACCACATCGTCAATTGCATCGATTATCGCTTTTCCAACGGTTACTGTTACCGTAGCGGTATCACAATTGCTTGGGTTTAGTTTTTCACAAATCGTGTATTGTATCGTGTACTCTCCTGCTGGTGTTCCTGCAGCAACACTTACGCTTCCGTCGGTGTTTACGCTTAAGGCGGTAGTCGCTGTCGATGTTATTACTACATCTGCTGGAACTACTTTTACTCCATTTAAGGTGTCATTATCCAATACATTGATCCCTGCATCTCCTCCGTCTTTTCCATTGATTGGACCGGCAACCACATCGTCAATTGCATCGATTATCGCTTTTCCAACGGTTACTGTTACCGTAGCGGTATCACAATTGCTTGGGTTTAGTTTTTCACAAATCGTGTATTGTATCGTGTACTCTCCTGCTGGTGTTCCTGCAGCAACACTTACGCTTCCGTCGGTGTTTACGCTTAAGGCGGTAGTCGCTGTCGATGTTATTACTACATCTGCTGGAACTACTTTTACTCCATTTAAGGTGTCATTATCCAATACATTGATTCCTGCATCTCCTCCGTCTTTTCCATTGATTGGACCGGCAACCACATCGTCAATTGCATCGATTATCGCTTTTCCAACGGTTACTGTTACCGTAGCGGTATCACAATTGCTTGGGTTTAGTTTTTCACAAATCGTGTATTGTATCGTGTACTCTCCTGCTGGTGTTCCTGCAGCAACACTTACGCTTCCGTCGGTGTTTACGCTTAAGGCGGTAGTCGCTGTCGATGTTATTACTACATCTGCTGGAACTACTTTTACTCCATTTAAGGTATCATTAGTCAATACATTGATCCCTGCGTCTCCTCCGTCTTTTCCATTGATTGGACCGGCAACCACATCGTCAATTGCATCGATTATCGCTTTTCCAACGGTTACTGTTACCGTAGCGGTATCACAATTGCTTGGGTTTAGTTTTTCACAAATCGTGTATTGTATCGTGTACTCTCCTGCTGGTGTTCCTGCAGCAACACTTACGCTTCCGTCGGTGTTTACGCTTAAGGCGGTAGTCGCTGTCGATGTTATTACTACATCTGCTGGAACTACTTTTACTCCATTTAAGGTGTCATTAGTCAATACATTGATCCCTGCATCTCCTCCGTCTTTTCCATTGATTGGACCGGCAACCACATCGTCAATTGCATCGATTATCGCTTTTCCAACGGTTACTGTTACCGTAGCGGTATCACAATTGCTTGGGTTTAGTTTTTCACAAATCGTGTATTGTATCGTGTACTCTCCTGCTGGTGTTCCTGCAGCAACACTTACGCTTCCGTCGGTGTTTACGCTTAAGGCGGTAGTCGCTGTCGATGTTATTACTACATCTGCTGGAACTACTTTTACTCCATTTAAGGTGTCATTATCCAATACATTGATCCCTGCATCTCCTCCGTCTTTTCCATTGATTGGACCGGCAACCACATCGTCAATTGCATCGATTATCGCTTTTCCAACGGTTACTGTTACCGTAGCGGTATCACAATTGCTTGGGTTTAGTTTTTCACAAATCGTGTATTGTATCGTGTACTCTCCTGCTGGTGTTCCTGCAGCAACACTTACGCTTCCGTCGGTGTTTACGCTTAAGGCGGTAGTCGCTGTCGATGTTATTACTACATCTGCTGGAACTACTTTTACTCCATTTAAGGTGTCATTAGTCAATACATTGATCCCTGCATCTCCTCCGTCTTTTCCATTGATTGGACCGGCAACCACATCGTCAATTGCATCGATTATCGCTTTTCCAACGGTTACTGTTACCGTAGCGGTATCACAATTGCTTGGGTTTAGTTTTTCACAAATCGTGTATTGTATCGTGTACTCTCCTGCTGGTGTTCCTGCAGCAACACTCACGCTTCCGTCGGTGTTTACGCTTAAGGCGGTAGTCGCTGTCGATGTAATTACTACATCTGCTGGAACTACTTTTACTCCATTTAAGGTGTCATTAGTCAATACATTGATCCCTGCGTCTCCTCCGTCTTTTCCATTGATTGGACCGGCAACCACATCGTCAATTGCATCGATTATCGCTTTTCCAACGGTTACTGTTACCGTAGCGGTATCGCAATTGCTTGGGTTTAGTTTTTCACAGATTTGGTAAACTAAACTGTAGTTTCCTGCTGGTGTTCCTGCTGCTACAACTACATTAGTTCCTGATAAGGTAATTCCTGTATTGGTTGCTGATACAAATGTTGTAGTCACTTTAGTTGGATCAACCAAAGATCCGTTTAAGGTATCGTTAGAAAGTACATTTGTTAATGATGTTCCGCCTATGAAGCCGTTTACACTTGCTCCTGCATCATCAATTGCATCGATTATCGCTTTAGTTACTGTTACCGTTACTGTAGCTTGATCACAATTCGTTGGGTTTAATTTCTCACAGATTTGGTAAACTAAACTGTAGTTTCCTGCTGGTGTTCCTGCTGCTACAACTACATTAGTTCCTGATAAGGTGATTCCTGTATTGGTTGCTGATACAAATGTTGTAGTCACTTTAGTTGGATCAACCAAAGATCCGTTTAAGGTATCGTTAGAAAGTACATTTGTTAATGATGTTCCGCCTATGAAGCCGTTTACACTTGCTCCTGCATCATCAATTGCATCGATTATCGCTTTAGTTACTGTTACCGTTACTGTAGCTTGATCACAATTCGTTGGATTTAATTTCTCACAGATTTGGTAAACTAAACTATAGTTCCCTGCTGGTGTTCCTGCTGCTACAACTACATTAGTTCCTGATAAGGTAATTCCTGTATTGGTTGCTGATACAAATGTTGTAGTCACTTTAGTTGGATCAACCAAAGATCCGTTTAAGGTATCGTTAGAAAGTACATTTGTTAATGATGTTCCGCCTATGAAGCCGTTTACACTTGCTCCTGCATCATCAATTGCATCGATTATCGCTTTAGTTACTGTTACCGTTACTGTAGCTTGATCACAATTCGTTGGGTTTAATTTCTCACAGATTTGGTAAACTAAACTGTAGTTCCCTGCTGGTGTTCCTGCTGCTACAACTACATTAGTTCCTGATAAGGTGATTCCTGTATTGGTTGCTGATACAAATGTTGTAGTCACTTTAGTTGGATCAACCAAAGATCCGTTTAAGGTATCGTTAGAAAGTACATTTGTTAATGATGTTCCGCCTATGAAGCCGTTTACACTTGCTCCTGCATCATCAATTGCATCGATTATCGCTTTAGTTACTGTTACCGTTACTGTAGCTTGATCACAATTCGTTGGATTTAATTTCTCACAGATTTGGTAAACTAAACTATAGTTCCCTGCTGGTGTTCCTGCTGCTACAACTACATTAGTTCCTGATAAGGTGATTCCTGTATTGGTTGCTGATACAAATGTTGTAGTCACTTTAGTTGGATCAACCAAAGATCCGTTTAAGGTATCGTTAGAAAGTACATTTGTTAATGATGTTCCGCCTATGAAGCCGTTTACACTTGCTCCTGCATCATCAATTGCATCGATTATCGCTTTAGTTACTGTTACCGTTACTGTAGCTTGATCACAATTCGTTGGATTTAATTTCTCACAGATTTGGTAAACTAAACTGTAGTTCCCTGCTGGTGTTCCTGCTGCTACAACTACATTAGTTCCTGATAAGGTGATTCCTGTATTGGTTGCTGATACAAATGTTGTAGTCACTTTAGTTGGATCAACCAAAGATCCGTTTAAGGTATCGTTAGAAAGTACATTTGTTAATGATGTTCCGCCTATGAAGCCGTTTACACTTGCTCCTGCATCATCAATTGCATCGATTATCGCTTTAGTTACTGTTACCGTTACTGTAGCTTGATCACAATTCGTTGGATTTAATTTCTCACAGATTTGGTAAACTAAACTGTAGTTCCCTGCTGGTGTTCCTGCTGCTACAACTACATTAGTTCCTGATAAGGTGATTCCTGTATTGGTTGCTGATACAAATGTTGTAGTCACTTTAGTTGGATCAACCAAAGATCCGTTTAAGGTATCGTTAGAAAGTACATTCGTTAATGATGTTCCGCCTATGAAGCCGTTTACACTTGCTCCTGCATCATCAATTGCATCGATAACTGCTTTAGTTACTGTTACCGTTACTGTAGCTTGATCACAATTCGTTGGGTTTAATTTCTCACAGATTTGGTAAACTAAACTGTAGTTTCCTGCTGGTGTTCCTGCTGCTACAACTACATTAGTTCCTGATAAGGTAATTCCTGTATTGGTTGCTGATACAAATGTTGTAGTCACTTTAGTTGGATCAACCAAAGATCCGTTTAAGGTATCGTTAGAAAGTACATTTGTTAATGATGTTCCGCCTATGAAGCCGTTTACACTTGCTCCTGCATCATCAATTGCATCGATTATCGCTTTAGTTACTGTTACCGTTACTGTAGCTTGATCACAATTCGTTGGGTTTAATTTCTCACAGATTTGGTAAACTAAACTGTAGTTCCCTGCTGGTGTTCCTGCTGCTACAACTACATTAGTTCCTGATAAGGTGATTCCTGTATTGGTTGCTGATACAAATGTTGTAGTCACTTTAGTTGGATCAACCAAAGCTCCGTTTAAGGTATCGTTAGAAAGTACATTCGTTAATGATGTTCCGCCTATGAAGCCGTTTACACTTGCTCCTGCATCATCAATTGCATCGATAACTGCTTTAGTTACTGTTACCGTTACTGTAGCTTGATCACAATTCGTTGGATTTAATTTCTCACAGATTTGGTAAACTAAACTGTAGTTCCCTGCTGGTGTTCCTGCTGCTACAACTACATTAGTTCCTGATAAGGTGATTCCTGTATTGGTTGCTGATACAAATGTTGTAGTCACTTTAGTTGGATCAACCAAAGATCCGTTTAAGGTATCGTTAGAAAGTACATTCGTTAATGATGTTCCGCCTATGAAGCCGTTTACACTTGCTCCTGCATCATCAATTGCATCGATAACTGCTTTAGTTACTGTTACCGTTACTGTAGCTTGATCACAATTCGTTGGATTTAATTTCTCACAGATTTGGTAAACTAAACTGTAGTTCCCTGCTGGTGTTCCTGCTGCTACAACTACATTAGTTCCTGATAAGGTAATTCCTGTATTGGTTGCTGATACAAATGTTGTAGTCACTTTAGTTGGATCAACCAAAGATCCGTTTAAGGTATCGTTAGAAAGTACATTTGTTAATGATGTTCCGCCTATGAAGCCGTTTACACTTGCTCCTGCATCATCAATTGCATCGATTATCGCTTTAGTTACTGTTACCGTTACTGTAGCTTGATCACAATTCGTTGGGTTTAATTTCTCACAGATTTGGTAAACTAAACTGTAGTTTCCTGCTGGTGTTCCTGCTGCTACAACTACATTAGTTCCTGATAAGGTGATTCCTGTATTGGTTGCTGATACAAATGTTGTAGTCACTTTAGTTGGATCAACCAAAGATCCGTTTAAGGTATCGTTAGAAAGTACATTTGTTAATGATGTTCCGCCTATGAAGCCGTTTACACTTGCTCCTGCATCATCAATTGCATCGATTATCGCTTTAGTTACTGTTACCGTTACTGTAGCTTGATCACAATTCGTTGGATTTAATTTCTCACAGATTTGGTAAACTAAACTATAGTTCCCTGCTGGTGTTCCTGCTGCTACAACTACATTAGTTCCTGATAAGGTAATTCCTGTATTGGTTGCTGATACAAATGTTGTAGTCACTTTAGTTGGATCAACCAAAGATCCGTTTAAGGTATCGTTAGAAAGTACATTTGTTAATGATGTTCCGCCTATGAAGCCGTTTACACTTGCTCCTGCATCATCAATTGCATCGATTATCGCTTTAGTTACTGTTACCGTTACTGTAGCTTGATCACAATTCGTTGGGTTTAATTTCTCACAGATTTGGTAAACTAAACTATAGTTCCCTGCTGGTGTTCCTGCTGCTACAACTACATTAGTTCCTGATAAGGTGATTCCTGTATTGGTTGCTGATACAAATGTTGTAGTCACTTTAGTTGGATCAACCAAAGATCCGTTTAAGGTATCGTTAGAAAGTACATTTGTTAATGATGTTCCGCCTATGAAGCCGTTTACACTTGCTCCTGCATCATCAATTGCATCGATTATCGCTTTAGTTACTGTTACCGTTACTGTAGCTTGATCACAATTCGTTGGATTTAATTTCTCACAGATTTGGTAAACTAAACTGTAGTTCCCTGCTGGTGTTCCTGCTGCTACAACTACATTAGTTCCTGATAAGGTGATTCCTGCGTTAGTTGAAGATACAAATGTTGTAGTCACTTTAGTTGGATCAACCAAAGATCCGTTTAAGGTATCGTTAGAAAGTACATTTGTTAATGATGTTCCGCCTATGAAGCCGTTTACACTTGCTCCTGCATCATCAATTGCATCGATAACTGCTTTAGTTACTGTTACCGTTACTGTAGCTTGATCACAATTCGTTGGGTTTAATTTCTCACAGATTTGGTAAACTAAACTGTAGTTTCCTGCTGGTGTTCCTGCTGCTACAACTACATTAGTTCCTGATAAGGTGATTCCTGTATTGGTTGCTGATACAAATGTTGTAGTCACTTTAGTTGGATCAACTAAAGATCCGTTTAAGGTATCGTTAGAAAGTACATTCGTTAATGATGTTCCGCCTACAAATCCGTTTATGTTTGTTCCTGCATCATCAATTGCATCGATTATCGCTTTAGTTACTGTTACCGTTACTGTAGCTTGATCACAATTCGTTGGATTTAATTTCTCACAGATTTGGTAAACTAAACTGTAGTTTCCTGCTGGTGTTCCTGCTGCTACAACAACATTAGTTCCTGATAAGGTGATTCCTGTATTGGTTGCTGATACAAATGTTGTAGTCACTTTAGTTGGATCAACCAAAGATCCGTTTAAGGTATCGTTAGAAAGTACATTCGTTAATGATGTTCCTCCTACAAATCCGTTTATGTTTGCTCCTGCATCATCAATTGCATCGATAACTGCTTTAGTTACTGTTACCGTTACTGTAGCTTGATCACAATTCGTTGGATTTAATTTCTCACAGATTTGGTAAACTAAACTGTAGTTCCCTGCTGGTGTTCCTGCTGCTACAACTACATTAGTTCCTGATAAGGTGATTCCTGTATTGGTTGCTGATACAAATGTTGTAGTCACTTTAGTTGGATCAACCAAAGATCCGTTTAAGGTATCGTTAGAAAGTACATTCGTTAATGATGTTCCGCCTACAAATCCGTTTATGTTTGTTCCTGCATCATCAATTGCATCGATTATCGCTTTAGTTACTGTTACCGTTACTGTAGCTTGATCACAATTCGTTGGATTTAATTTCTCACAGATTTGGTAAACTAAACTGTAGTTTCCTGCTGGTGTTCCTGCTGCTACAACTACATTAGTTCCTGATAAGGTGATTCCTGTATTGGTTGCTGATACAAATGTTGTAGTCACTTTAGTTGGATCAACCAAAGATCCGTTTAAGGTATCGTTAGAAAGTACATTCGTTAATGATGTCCCTCCTACAAATCCGTTTACTGAACTTCCTGTATCATTAATCGCGTCAATCACAGCTGCAGAAACAGGTACACTTACTGTAGCTGGGTCACAATTTGTTGGATTCAATACCTCACAAATTTTGTAAACCAAACTGTAGTTCCCTGCTGGCGTTCCAGCTGCTACCAATACATTTGTTCCTGATAAGGTGATTCCTGCGTTAGTTGAAGATACGAAAGTCGTATTCACTTTAGAACCAACAACCGCTACTCCATTTAAAGTGTCATTGGACAAGACATTAGTGAATGAAGTTCCACCTACAAATCCGTTTACTGAACTTCCTGTATCATTAATCGCGTCAATCACAGCTGCAGAAACAGGTACAGTTACTGTAGCTGGGTCACAATTTGTTGGATTCAATACCTCACAAATTTTGTAAACCAAACTGTAGTTTCCTGCTGGCGTTCCAGCTGCTACCAATACATTTGTTCCTGATAAAGTGATTCCTGCGTTAGTTGAAGATACGAAAGTCGTATACACTTTAGTTGGATCAACTAATGCTCCATTTAATTTATCGTTAGAAAGTACATTCGTAAATGATGTCCCTCCCACAAATCCGTTTACACTTGCTCCTGCATCATCAATCGCGTCGATTGTTGTATTTATCGGTACAGGTGTAGATGTAGAAGTATTATTATATGGATTCGGATCTATATTGTCAGTCGTAATTGTTGCTGTGTTAGCATAATTCCCTGTAAGGTTAACAGTGGCAACTATTGTTAACGTTTCCGTTTTATTTTTGTTTAAAGTTCCTATAGTCCAAGTAGATGACGACGAAATAGTCCCAGCTGAAGGAGTTGCACTAATTAGCGTATAACCAGATGGGATAACATCACTAACAACTACATTTGAAGCATTATTAACTGTACTTAAATTTTGTGCAGTTATTGTAAAAGTGATAGTACCTCCTTTATACGGAGTCTCATTACTTGCTACTTTTATAACAGCAATATCAGTAGTACATAAGTCAACATTAACAGGAGGAGATTCAACAACTTCTCCACAAGATAATGTGGCTGCAACAGTATAAGCTCCAATTTGTGATGCTGTGTATGTATTTGATGTTGCTCCAGATATAGCTACCCCATTCAAATACCATTGATATGGTCCAAAACCAGCATCAGCAGTTAAGAGTGCTTCACCATTTGAACAACCATTTTTTGTTTTGTATGTTACCGTTGGCGTATTAGGTTGTTCCACAAAGTTTGAAAAGAATGCGGACATTGAAAATCCACCACCTTGCTGAATTAGCGAAACAACAATTCTACTAGTTGATGATATCGTTATTTTATTGGGCGTATTAATTTGAGCACTGGTGAAATCAATAAGATACCAACCAGTATTTCCTAACTGTCTTCTAGCACCAACTGCTGCTGTCTCTATATTACTACCGTTTAAATTAACCGGAGCTGTAGCACTTTGAATTAAAACATATCCAAAATAAGTTAAATCAGTATCGTCGTATTTTTTAAACTTTGATGTTTCAACAAAGTAAGAACCTCCACAGGCAGATGTTGGAGAAATGGCACTAATATCCACTTCACATAATTGAGCTGATCCAGTGAATACGGCTACTTTTTTATCACTAAGGATACGATTCGCTGAATAGGGAGTAGAACCATCACCATTATAAAAAGTATAAAAATCTCCTGCATTAACTAAGGTTATATTGCTGGAGCTAATAAAACTTCCACTAAGAGCATATTTGCTTATTGTAACAACGGTATTAGCTTCACTCGCTACAATAGTTGATTGCTCTGATGTAACTGGAATCCCATTAGTTGTATTAGAACCTTGGGTTCTTACAAGGAAATATTCCTTACCTAAAACACTTACTGGAGGAATTTGACATAATGTACCATCACCACATGTATCAGGATTATCAAGTATAGCCCCTGTATTCATAACGACACCTGCAGATGTTTCAACCAAAGACCCAATTGCTGCTTTAAATAAATAACTTTGACCCGCTTGCAAAGTGGTTAAAGTAGTACCATTTAACTTTACAACAGTGTTGTTTACAATGGCCATAACACTGTATGTAGGCAATTGATTTTGTATGCTCGTTTCCCATTGAAATGGACCTAATGTCCCATTTCTATAGTACCCGACTCTGAACTTAATACCAATTCCAGGATTACCATAACTTGTCAAAGAAGCATTTCCTTTAATGTATTTATCGGGATTATTCCCATTAACATTAGGAATATTATCCGAAGCTATATTTCTCAAATTAACAAGTGTTGGAGCACTACTTGTAATTATTAATCCAGCATTTGTTAAAACTGTATTTAGACTTAAATAATTTAACCCAACAGGATTTCCTGCAAACCTATATACTGCTGGACTCCCACTAATTGTACTTATAGTAGCAACAGTAGTTCCATCACTCTTTTTAATAGTGACATTAACCGTAGAAGTTGATTGTGTCGAAATTACAAGAGCATTTGCATCCGAATAATAATTCCAAGGAGCAGGTGCAATATAATGCGTAGTGTAAAATTGCGAATATGAATTTATCGAAACCAGAAGACACAAAAGAAAAAACATTATTTTTCTTAAAGTTATTATCTTTAAAGTAGTTTTGTACATAATTTACAGTAGGTATTTCAAATAATAAATTGGGGCGAAATAATAAAATAAAACAACATTTTTTTTCGTACAAAAAAGACAATACAAAATGAAGGAATTTTATTAACAATATTTTGTGCAAAACTAAAAAAATAAAAATAAAAAAAAATTAAATTCCTTTAAATACATATATACCCGATTAAATGTAAATAAAAGCAGGTGTTTGATTACACGCAAAATAGCAATTAATACATGACTCGCCCATTATTAACTTTCTTACAAAAGATCGACCTGAGAATTCCTTAAAATTTAGGCCTTTATAATGCAAATACAACAAAATATTAATAGTTAAAAAGTGAATTTTGTAAGAAAAAAAAAGAGAAAGACCATTTCAATCACTTATATTTCACACTATTCCATCTTAGCTTACCATCATCTGTTAAATTAAAAAATCTAAAATAAAAATTCGGGTCACTATTGCCTTTCATCTCCTAAAACACTAATCTCATATGACTGCTTCCTTAATCATTTGGTAATATTTAAATCAATTCAGAAGTAATTCACTTTATGTATCTTTAAAAAAGCAAATAAAATGATTTAAAAGAATGATAGACTACTCCTCAGCCTCCCATAAAACAATATTAATCACACCTTTAAATTGGGGTTTAGGACACGCATCGAGATGTATCCCTATTATAAAAGCGCTGCAAGAAAACAACTATATCCCAATTATCGCTTCAGATGGTATAGCATTGGATTTATTACGTAAAGAATTTCCATATTTAAAAATGCTTGAGCTACCTTCTTACCAAATAGAATACCCTAAGAATAGCACTTATTTTAAATGGAAGCTTTTTCTTAATTCTCCTAAAATGATGGTAGCTATTTGGAAAGAAAAAAAAATAGTTTCAAAATGGATTGACCAGTACGAAATTGATGGAATTATATCAGATAATCGATTAGGGTGTTATTCAAAAAGAATACCTTCTGTTTACATTACACACCAAATAAATGTATTGACAGGCAAAACAACTTGGATAACTAGTAAACTGCATCAGAAAATAATCAAAAAATATTCAGAATGTTGGATTCCAGATGTAGAAAAAATACCAAATTTAGCAAGTAAATTAAGTCATTTAAAAAAATCAAATCTAAATTTGAAATATATTGGCCCACTTAGCCGAATGATAAAAAAAGAACTTCCCATTAAATATGATTTAATGGTGATCCTTTCTGGTCCTGAACCTCAAAGAAGTTTATTGGAAGAAAAAATAAAAGTCGAACTTAAACGATATAAAGGAGAAGTTATATTCATTAAGGGAATTATTGAAAAGGAACAAACAAAGGAGAAGATTAAAAACATACTCTTTTATAATTTCATGAATAGTCGCCAATTAGAGCAAGCTTTCAATGAAAGTGAGATCATTCTTTGTCGTTCTGGCTACACAACAATTATGGATTTAGTAAAACTTGGAAAGAAAGCTTTTTTTATTCCAACACCAGGACAATACGAACAAGTTTATCTAGCACAAAAATTAAAAGAGGAAGGGCTCGCTCCATTTGCCAATCAAGACGAATTCAAAATCGAAAACTTATTCGAATTAAACAAATATAGCGGACTTCAAACTATTAATAATAAAATAGATTGGGAGAACTTATTTGAAGTTTTTCAATAAAAAAAGCTGACTTTTACATCTAAGATTGATACAAAAGTCAGCTTTCAATTATAAAAATAAATTATTTTTTGTCGTTTAATTTTTCATGCTTAATGGTTTTAGCATTAATCATAAAGTAAACAGACTCAGCAATATTAGTACAATGATCTGCAATTCTTTCAAGATGTTTTAAAGCCATGATAAGATTGGTCCCAGATACAACTGTTTTAGAATTGTTCTTCATTTCACCAATAATATTTTCAATAGCTTCCCCACTTTTATCTTTGATACTATTATTCAAGAAGAATATATCATCAATTTTAGACTCATCCAAAACTTCAAAACATTGATTCGTTTTCAGTATTATCATTTCAACTTCACCAGTAATTTCAGCAATATTAAATTTAGATATTAATTCATGCTTTTCCTTTATACTTTTTGACAACTTAATGATACTCATCGACAAATCACCAATTCGTTCAATCTGATTGCTCATTTGCATTGCAGACATAATAAATCTTAAATCAGAAGCAACTGGTTGTTGTAACGCAAAAACACTTTGACAAATATCATCAATTTTGACATCTAGTTTATCAATTTTACTTTCCGTTTTTTTTACTTCTTTACTTTCAGAACCTGGTTCAGATAGTAATGATTTTACAGCTTCACTCACTTGAGACTCCGCTAAATTTCCAATTTTTATTATGATGCTTTTAAGCTTACCTAATTCTGTTTCTAAGTGTGATGCCATTTTTTAAAGATTTAAAGATTTAAAGTTAAACGATTCTGAAATCAAATCAAAATCAATATTATCCAAATCTTCCTGTTATATAATCTTCTGTTTGCTTAATTGCTGGTTTAGTGAAGATTGTCTTTGTTTTATCATACTCAATCAATTTACCCATATAGAAAAAAGCAGTATTATCACTAACACGACCTGCTTGTTGCATGTTATGGGTAACAATAACTATAGTATATTTATTTTTTAATTCATAAATAAGCTCCTCAATTTTTGAAGTCGAAATTGGATCTAATGCAGACGTAGGTTCATCCATTAACAAAACCGAAGGTTGAATAGCTAAAGCTCTAGCAATACAAAGGCGCTGTTGTTGTCCTCCTGAAAGTTCAAAAGCAGACTTTTTAAGTTTATCTTTCACTTCATCCCAAAGTGCTACTTGCTCAATAGATGTAATTACTCTTTCTTCAATTATTTTTTTATCCGTAATACCATTAACTCGTAATCCATAAGCAACATTTTCAAAAATTGTTTTTGGAAAAGGGTTTGGTTTTTGAAAAACCATTCCAACATTTTTACGCAAATCATCTACGTTTGTTTGTTTTTCATAAATATCAACTCCATCAATAAGAATACTCCCTGTCATATGAGTATTATCAATCAAGTCATTCATTCTATTTAATAGACGTAAATAGGTAGATTTCCCACAACCTGAAGGACCGATTAATGCTGTAACGGTATTTTCCTTCATTGAAATTGTAATGTCGTGCAACGCTTGAAATTCCCCGTAATTAAAATTTACGTTTTTTGATTCTATTTTATGCATGTTAATTCGTTTTTACTTTTTTTCCATAATATTTACGAAGTGCATTCGCTAATAAATTAGAAATTAATACAATTATAATTAAAACAAGTGCTGTACCATATGCCATAGCTCTTGAAGCTTCTATATTAGTTCCACTAGTTGAAATCACATATAAATGATAAGGCAAAGCCATTGCTTGGTCAAAAATTGACGTTGGTAATTTTGGTAAAAAATAGGCTGCTACTGTAAATAAAATTGGAGCAGTTTCTCCAGAAACTCTTCCTATAGATAAAATTAATCCAGTAATAATGTTTGGGAATGCTATAGGAAATACAATCTTACTTGTCGTTTCCCATTTACTTGCCCCTACTCCATAACTCGCTTGTCTAAAAGTATCTTCAACTGCTTTCAATGACTCCTCAGTAGTTCTAATAACAATTGGTAAAACTAACAATCCTAACGTTAATCCACCTGCTAAAATAGAATCCCCAAAACCCATTTTATTTACAAATAATGACATTCCAAAAAGTCCAAAAACGATTGACGGTACACCTGCAAGATTGTTTGTCATTTGTTTGATTATTTTCTTTATCCAGCCATCTTTTACATATTCATTCATATAAATTGCTGCCAAAACACCAACTGGAAAAGCAAATACCATACTTACTAAAACTAAGCAAAGCGTACCAACTATTGCTGGAAAAATTCCGCCTTCTGTCATTCCATTTTTAGGCATTTCAGTAATAAACTCCCAACTGATTACACCAATACCTTTTACCACAATAAAAGCTAATATTACGAATAAAAGAGCAACTATCGCATAACTAGTAACACTAAATATACCAAAAGCAATATTTTGATTTCTTCTTTTCCTCTTTGCTAAACTACTTTGTTGACTCATTTTAATGTTTTTTATGAGATTTTCTATTTGTAACAACCTCTACTAGCATATTTATTATAAAAGTGATAATAAATAAAATACAACCCAAAGCAAATAAAGCCTCATAATGCAAACCACCATTTGGAGCCTCACCTAATTCAGCAGCAATAGTTGCAGGGATAGTACGTACTGGTTCAAGAAGCGTATGAGGAATTACAGCTGCGTTACCTGTAACCATCAAAACAGCCATCGTTTCTCCAATGGCACGACCAATACCTAATATTGCGCCCGCAGTTATTCCCGAAGCGGAATTTGGAATTACAATTTTATAAATGGTTTGCCACTTGCTTGCACCCAAAGCTAAACTCGCTTCTTTCATAGCACGAGGCGTATTGCGCATAGCATCTTCAGAAATAGTAATAATAGTTGGCAAAGCCATAATAGCTAGAACTACACTACCTGCCAGTCCTGTTTCTCCAACAGGTAAATTAAAAGTACTTTGAATTAACGGAACAATGATTACCAACCCAAAAAAACCATAAACAACTGATGGAATCCCTGCAAGTAACTCAATAAGTGGCTTTAGAAGACTACGTGTTCTTTTCTTAGCAATTTCACTTAAGTAAATAGCTGCCGCTAATCCTATAGGCAAAGCCAATAAAATAGCACCAAAACTAACCCACAAAGTACCGTATATTAATGGCTTTACTCCCATTTGTGCTATAGGCTGTGCCGTAGGAAACCACTCTTCCCCTGATAAAAATTCAGAAACTTTAATTTTATCAATATCTAACTCTCTTCCCTTAAAATCTTTTGCTTTATACTTATCAGAAAAAAATGCAATTATACCTGGTGTTTTTGCTATAAGTTCATTGATTTTATCAGGAAAGAATTCAAAGTTTTTCCCTAATTCTTCATCAGTATAATAATCAGTTATATCTCCCGCTCTAAATAAAACAATTGGTTCATTCTTGCCTCCAAGCTGACTCCAATTGGTGATTTTTTGATCATAAATATCTTTTATCTCTGAAGGTTTTAGTTTTTTAACTGGATTATCAACTGACACTGCTAATAAAAATCCATCATCAATGGGTTTTTTACTAAAAACTCCAGCTCCTTCAATAAATAGAAAAAAGACAATCAAAATAACTGTAATACTAGTAGCAGCACTACTTAGCATTAAAATTGTTTCAATAACCTTTTCTTTAATCTGTTTAAAATTTGTTTTCAAATCAGTATATTTTATTTTTAGCAAAACTACGCTAGGTAAACGTCCCTAATGTTTTCACATCATTATCCTTATGTTAACTTAATGTTAAGCGATTGTAATGGCTTTTAAAAGTACAACTCTTTTTTTTAATAAAAAAAGGCCGTCTTAAATAAGACGGCCGTTCTTCATTTATAAATTAACCTTTATTAATTCAATGGTACATAACCTACTTCTGAAACCACTTTTTGTCCTTCAGGTGAAAGTGCAAAATCAACAACAGACTTTACTTTTGCTGCATTAGTTTTATCAAACATATAAAACAATGGTCTAGAAATTGGATATGATTTATCTTTCGCACTTGCTACAGATGGCTCAATAAAAGTTTTACCTTGGTCATAAGAAACAGCCAATTGTTTTACTTCTTTAGTCTCATAAGCTAATCCAATATACCCAATAGCTCCCTTAGTTTGACCAACCGCTTGAACGATAGCCCCAGTAGCTGGTAAACTTAAAATGTTAGTTGCGTAATTTTTCTTCTCCATTACTTCCTCCTTAAAGAACTCATACGTACCAGAAGAAGATTCTCTTGAATAAGCTACAATTTTCGCATCTTCACCACCTACTTCTTTCCAGTTTTTAATTTCACCTGTAAAGATTTTTTCTAATTGCTCACGTGTCAATTGAGAAACTTTGTTAGCTGGATTTACAATAACAGTTAATGCATCATAAGCAATAACCACTTCTTCAATATCTTTTTTTAATTCAGCGAATTTTAATTTCTCTTCTGTTTTCATGTCTCTTGAAGCCATTGCAATATCAGTAGTACCATCAATCAAAGCTGTCAAACCTACACCTGAACCACCACCTACTACAGTAACACTAACATCCGAATTTGATTTCATCAAATCTTCAACTTCTTTTTGAGCTAAAGGTAAAACAGTATCGCTTCCTTTCATCGTAATAGACACACTAGCTGCTTTAGCTTCAGTTCCTTTATCTTCAGTTTTTGCTTTACCGCAACTTAACATCCCTATTAAAGGTAACATTAAAAATAATTTTGTGTTATTTTTCATAATGGTTTTTTTAAATTTTTGACAAATGTACTAACTCTATGTTAAGCTAATATTAAGTCAATATTATCCAATCTTTATATTTTTTACCCTAAAAATACAATTGAAAACTAAAAAACCGCTTAAAAACGGTTCTTTATTAAAATAGCTATATTCCTATCTCCACTTGTACACGAGCATACCAGCTACCAGAAGTATTTCCTGTATAAAACTTTTCATTTTCATACGAAAATTCAGTCTGAATTTTTAATTTGTGATCTAAAATATATTTAGACAAACTGATTGCATACTCATCTACATTAGGACTTATTGTTTCAATATCTGCACCCACTTTTTGAGTAGAATACCTACCCGCTAATGAATATTTAGAAGGAAACACATAACTTAATTGCGTATCAACTCCATGACCTACAAAAACTGCTTGTTTTTTAGTGACATCTAAAGGATTCACAGTAATTGCATTATCCGTCATTCTAGACATATAAGCTGTTGATGCCGTCCATCCATTGTATTTAAACATCGCGTCAAAAAATACTGATTGTAATGTTCTCGCTTCAAATAGATCATTACCTAATTGGCCTTGAGATCTACCTGCATTATTGTTTTGACTAAAAGCCCCTGATAGCATTAATTTTGGCGTTTTCTCTCTCATTAAATCCCCTTCAAAATGAGATCCGTTTTTTGTAAAAGAACCTAGAGGAAACAATTCAACTTTACCTGTTAAGGAAATACCATCATTTAAACTTTTAGTATAATTTCTACCTTCCCCTTTTGTAATAGCTCCTTTTAATGCATACGAAAAGTGATTTGCATCTTCTTTTGAATAATCAAGAAACAAACCAAAATCACGATCTATGTTAAACTTTGAATTGTTAATTGTACGATCTGTAAATTCTAAAGATCCTGATGAAACTACCCTTTGATTGTTTCCTGGTAACTTTGTTTGTCCAAATCCAATTGTCCAATTTTTTGCAGGTTTGTAAAAAAGCACCCCGTCCAGAATTACATTTCCACTATTTCCAGATAATGCCATGTCTCTTGCAGAAAACCCTAGTTCCACCTTATACCCGAACTTAGGATTATACACAAAACCATCTAGTTTTAATCTCATTCTTCTAATTTCTCCCTCAACAACACCCGTTTCTCCTTCACTTTTATGAAACCCTGCTCTACTTTGAATTCTAAAGCCTATATTCACCTGAAACAAACTATCTTTTGCGGTAAACCCTAGTTTTTTACCCGAATTTAGGTATTGTGTAGACTCTGTTTTTTTGTCTGTTATCTTTTTTTCAACTGTACCTTCCTGAGCTGATGCAATAAAAGAAAACACTAGCATGATACTTAATAAAAAATTTTTCATTTTAACAATTTGTTATTTTATTATTATTTTGATGCAAAACTAATGTTAATTATAGCCTTAGATATTAAGAAAAGGTTATCATAATGAAAAGTAATCGTGATATAACTAATAAAAAACAATGAAAATCAGCAATAAAACAACTCCATATAACAAAAAAATCAAGTAAATACAGTGCTTTACAACCTATATTTTAGTTAACATTATATTAACATTGGTAAAAAAACACTTGATTTACCAGTTTTCATTTATAAGTATTTTCTTTAATAAACCTAAAAAACAAAAAAAGTGTGTCGTTTTAAACAACGACACACTTTTTTAAAAGTAATAAAAACCTTGTTAATCTATTGTTTCTATTAATTTGACAAAGGTCAATTTAAACAACACTACGCTTTCTTTTTAAATAAATAGAATTTTAAATCCATGTACACATTGTAGAAATAAATTAAAAAAGTCACCAACAGCATTTTATAAATTCTGTTGGTGACTTTTAATTAAACCTAAATTTAAGCAACCCTAATTTAGCATCCTTAAAAAATATAATTTTTATAAAAAAGGCTTATAAATTAAACTCTGCATTTATAAACACTTTTGATTGAGAAGGTACACCAGATTGCTCAAAATTATACCCTTGATAATCTAATGCCAATTTCAATCCTTTAGAAGGAGCATATTGAAAACCCGTAATCATTAAATTACCATCTTTAGCTGCATTCCAAACAGTTGTTGCTCCAGATAACATATTTGATTTCTCGTGATCAAAACGACCAAATATTTCGATTTTCTTGTTTATTACATAAGTTGAATAAAAAGACACAACTCTTAATTCATGGTCAACAGCAGGAACTGCAAAAGATGTACCGTTTAACAATTGATTGTATTCCGCACCAAATCTAAATTTACCCGTATTATATCCTGCAAATAACGCCATTGTTGCAACTGCTTTAGATCCAGTTGCGCTTTGAGTATCGAAATATACTTTTGTTATCAAACCTTTTATCGGAGTATAAACTAAACTACTCCCAATTCTTTGATTACCATTAGTATCCTGTATGTTTCTAAAACCTTCACCATTGACAACAAGAACATTCCATTTCAAATTTTTAGTTAAAGTAAATTCAGCATTAACACCTAAATCAGCACTACTACCTATTCCGTCTAGATCATCAGAAACTCTATATATATAACGGTAACCCCAAAAATCTTCTTGATCATTAAATTGTTTCAAACCAATCATACCCATACTCAGTTTTACACCAGTGGCTACTTTCCAGTCTAATTGTGCTATTTTCAAAAACGCAGTATAAGCACTACCTGCTGTATTATTTCCTACATCAAATATAACTTTAGCAGCTATTTTATCGCTAAAATCATATTTATAACCCAAATAGGCTCTGTCTAATGCAAAGGCACTTTTTTTGACTGCATTAGGAGTAAAATCTTGGCTGTAATTCCAAAATACTTTGAAAATAGGTGCGCCACTTGGGACAAAATCTTTATCAGCAGTTTGAGCCATTAATGACAATGACGAAATAAAGAAAACACATAAAAATAACGAGATATTTTTCACAATAATTTTTTTTGATTTTATTGTGCAAATATCCTATTTTATGTTAAGCTAATTTAAAATTTATGTTATTTTATTACGTCCTAAATGTTATTAAATTGTTACCAAATTTTTATAACATACTTACGTACAAAAATTTAGCACACATTAAAAAATTTAGATCAAATAATAAAACCCAATGTTTATACTAATTAAGTGACTAAATATTTCATTATGAAAAGGGATTATTTAACCTGTTTTACTACTTTTTCAAGGGTAAAAGAAAATTCAGATCCAATACCAAATTCACTTTCCACATAAATTTTTTCTTTATGTGCTTCTATGATGTGTTTTACTATTGCTAAACCTAAACCGGAGCCACCCTCTGAACGAGATCCACTTTTATTCACTCTATAAAAACGTTCAAAAAGTCTAGGGATATTTTGTTTTTCAATACCTTCTCCATCATCACTAACACGAACCAACACTTTTTCTTTAGTCAAGTTCACTACTGCAACTTCGGTGGTACCATTTACTTTTCCGTATTTAATTGAATTAACAATTAAATTTTCAATGATTTGTTGAATTCGATCTTTGTCTCCTCTAACTAAGTTAGGTAAAATATGATAGTTTTCGAAAGCCAAAGTAATCTTCTTCTTTTCAGCTTTCATTTCTAATAAGTCAAAAACATTTTGAATTAATTCTACAATATCAAATTCAGAATATTCAAGATTAAGATCCCCAACTTCCAATTTGGTAATCATATCTAAATCTTCTACAATATAAATAAGACGTTCCACTCCTTTTTCGGCACGCTTTAAATATTTTTTTCGAATCGCTTTATCATCCATCGCTCCATCCAGCAATGTAGATATATAACCCTGTACTGTAAATAATGGTGTTTTAAGCTCGTGCGATACATTTCCCAAAAATTCTCTTCGGTATTCCTCTCTCACTTGAAGTAATTCTATCTCCAATTTTTTATCGGTGGCAAATTTTCGTACTTCCCTAGTCAGGGTTTCCATATCTGTGGTGATGGGCTGATTGATAAAGCTGCTGGACTCTAATAATGACACTTCATCATAGATCTTTTTTACACGTCTATATATAAAACGTTCTACCCTATATTGCAAAACAATAAATGAAAAAACATAAAGGATTAAGGTAAAAATAAAACCAAACAACCACAGCTTTTGTATAGTATAATTAAATATAGAAGTCACCAAAAGCATTACAAATCCTGTTGAAAAAAGACTGATATATAAAGCAGATTTTACGGCAAACTTATAGGTTTTTTTAAAACTTAATTTCATTTATTACTTGCATTGTTTTTTTAACTAAGAATAGAATTGAGATTATTCGAATTAATAATCACTCTAACTATACTTCAAACTTGTATCCAACTCCTTTTATTGTTTTAAAAAGATCTTCTCCAATTTTTTCTCTAAGTTTTCTAATATGTACATCTATTGTTCTACCACCTACTACAACTTCATTTCCCCAGACTTTATCCAGAATTTCGTCGCGCTTAAATACTTTTCCAGGTTTAGAAGCTAATAAATAAAATAATTCAAATTCTTTTCTAGGCAAAGCAATTTCAATATTGTCTTTAACTATTTTATATTCTTCTCGATTTATTTCGATTCCACCTACATTAAGTGTTTCGCTATTTTGCTCTTTTTCTTTCAATCGACGCAATAAAGCTTTCACTTTACTAACCAATAACTTTGGTTTTATGGGTTTTGTTATATAATCATCAGCTCCTGCGTCAAATCCAGCAACCTGAGAATAATCTTCACTCCTTGCTGTTAAGAAAGTAATGATTACATTAGATAATTCTGGAATCTTTCTAATATTCTCACAAGCTTCCATTCCATCCATTTCAGGCATCATCACATCCATTATGATTAAGTCTGGTAATTCTTTTTTTGCTTTTGCAATTGCTTCTTTACCATTTGAAGCGGTAAAAATTTGATACCCTTCTTGATTCAGATTATATCCTACGATTTCTAAAATATCCGGTTCGTCATCAACCAATAAAATCTTTGTGTGTTTTTTCTTCATTTGAGCAAATTTACGCTTACGAATGTAAATATAACAATAAATGAATTGTTAAAAATAACTATTAACCGTAATTTAATTTGGTAACTATTTAGTAATACTGTGGAAACAAAATCTTAATAACCCAGTAACACGAACTTTACAAAGACACTATTACTTTGCAAAAAATTAAACACAATTATGAAACTGAAATTATTCATTTTAACGCTTTTTATCAGTACCCTAACTTTTGCACAAACTAAAGGTACTATTTCTGGAGTACTAACTGATAAAGATTCAAACAACGAAACATTACCTTTTGCTAACGTATTATTAAAAGGCACATCTATAAATGCAACGACCGACATTGATGGAAAATACACTGTAAATGCACCAGCAGGAAATTATGTAATACAATTTAGCTTCATTGGCTATGAATCTATAGAAATTCCAGTTATCGTTAAAAGTGGCGAAACTATTGCACTTAATCAAGCACTTGGTTCTTCTAGTTACAAATTAGACGATGTTGTTATTACAACAAATGTAAACAAGCAAAAAGAGACCGCTCTATTATTAGATCAAAAGAATGCTGTTGAGATAAAACAAAGTATTGGCTCTCAAGAACTAGCTAGAAAAGGCGTTAGTGATGTTGCTACAGCTGTCACAAAAACTACTGGAATAACTAAACAAGAAGGATCTGGAAATATTTTTGTAAGAGGATTAGGAGACCGTTATAATTCAACTACAATGAATGGATTACCTATACCATCAAACGATCCTGAAAAGAAAAACTTAAATCTTGAAATTTTCTCCACTGACATCGTTGAGTATATTTCAATAGACAAGGTATACAATGGTAAAATCTACGGAGATTTTGCGGGTGGAAACGTAGATATTATTTCAAAAGATTACAAAGGAAGTGGTTTTTTAAAATTAGATATTGGAACAAAAGTAAATACGAATGCTTTAGCCGAAAACAATTTTAAACTTCAAGGTGGAATGAGCAGAACGGGTTTTACAAACAAAGGAATCCCTACCAATGCATTAACACAATATAACTACAGCTCTCTAAAAATGCAAGACTATACTCCAATTGCAAGTTCATTTGGAATTTCTGGAGGAAAATCATTTGATGTAGGTTCAGAAGGAAAACTTAGCTTTTTTGCAACAGCATCATTCAATAACGATTTCTCATCTAAAAGTAATGGAACTGCAAAGGCAAGTGTAAATGGTAACGGAATCGCTAATAAAAACTTCGAAAAATATAGCGAAATGAAATATGAAACCAATACTACTGGAATGGCTAATATTGGTTACAAAATAAACAACAACAACAAAGTAAGTTTCAATTCACTTTATATTAATACTTCTACGCAGTCAAAAGAAGAGTATTATGGGTACATTGTAGATATCGCTAACGATGGAAACGGTTTAATTCGTCGTTTCAATTATGAGAAAAATAGTTTATGGATTAACCAAATATTAGGAGACCACAAGATTGGGGATCGTTCTAAATTAAATTGGGGTGTTTCATACAACATCATTGACGGAAGCATGCCAGACAGAGTTCAAAATATTTTCAGAAAAGAAGCTACTGGATATCAATTATCAAGTATTTCAGCTCCAGACAATCACAGGTATTTTCAAAAATTAAAAGAAGACGAACTAGCTGCAAACGCTTCATATGATTATAAATTCAGTAAAAATGCATCAGGTGATTTTCTAGGAAAAATTACAGTGGGTGCAAATGAAAGAATTAAATCAAGAGGTTTTCAAGCAACTCAATTCAACTTTAAGGCTAACAATGGGTACACCAATACTGTTGTAGATCCAAATAACCTAGATTTGTTTTATAACCAAGATAATTTCAATAATGGCTATTTTTCTATAGCAACATTTCGTGGTAATTCACAAGTATTTAATGCATTAGATCCTCAAACTTACGGTGGCGACCAGATAATCCATGGTGCTTTCTTAAATACGGAATATACATTCAATAAGTTAACTGCAATAGTAGGCTTAAGAGGAGAACAAATTACTCAAAAAGTAAATTGGTACACTCAGTTAGGTGGTATTGGTAATGATAAATTGGAAAAAACAGCGTTTTTACCAAGTGTAATCATGAAGTATGAATTAAACGATAAACAAAATTTACGTTTAGGAGCAAGTAAAACGTACACTTTACCTCAGTTTAAAGAAAGAGCATTATTTGTTTACGAAGAAGTATTACAAGTAAAAGTAGGAAATCCATTCTTGTATGAATCTGATGATTATAACTTAGACCTTAAATGGGAAATGTTCCCTAAAAGTGATGAACTAATTTCGGTTACTGCTTTTGGAAAATATATTTTGAACCCAATGAACGAAGTAACAATTTCTTCCTCTTCAAATGATATCTCATTTATCAATACAGGAGATTATGGATATGTTGCGGGTGGAGAAATTGAGTACAGAAAACAACTTTTTAATTTTGACACTGAAAATTCTAAAAAACTATCCGCTGGTATTAACGCTTCTTATTTATATAGCAACCAAGAACTAAATGCTGGAAAGGTAAATAGTGAAACCAACTACCAAGTTGACTTTACAAATAAGAAAAGTAAATTTACAGGAGCATCTGATTTACTATTAAATGCCGACTTAACTTTATTTAACGAATGGAATAATAAAAACAGCAACCTAAACACAACTTTAGCTTACTCTTACTTTTCAGACAGAGTAAATGCTATTGGAACAAATGGTAAAGGAGATTTAGTAGACAAAGCATTTGGCTCATTAGACTTTATCGCAAAATCTAAACTTACTGAACAATTAGGACTAGGATTAGTAGTGAAAAACATTTTAGACCCGTCAATCAATAGAGTACAAGAAAATGCTACTGGTGATGTAAATGTACTTTCATATAAAAAAGGGATGACATTAAGTCTAAGTCTGAACTATCAATTTTAATTAAAAAATCAAAATAAGGAACTTATAAAGAACAGCTAATTGCTGTTCTTTTTTTTTACTCAATTCTTTAAGAAATCACAAAAGCAACAAACCATAAGGTTACTTAAATAACATTGGCTTAATGTTCAATTGTCCTTTTATTAAACAAACAATTACATTTAGATAACATCCAAAAAAAGTTCTTATTGCATCTTTGTACCAACAAAATAACTAAAATATTATTTAAAGAATCATGAAAAAAACAACTTTAAAATTATTCGGATTTTTAGCATTAACTGCAGGTTTAATGACTAGCTGTTCATCTAATGACACTCCTACACCTACTACACCTCCTTCTTCAACTTTTGTTGCTGACGCAACAAATTTCCAAGGAACGATATCTGACGGTGAAGTAACTTTAGACGCGACAAAAACATACAAATTAACAGGTAAAATTCAAGTAAACAGCGGAGCAACATTAATTATTCCTGCTGGAACAGTTATCGAAGGTACAGGTGGAACTTCTGCATATATAGCAATTGCTCAAGGTGGAAAACTAAATGTAAACGGTACAGCTGCTAAACCAGTTGTTATGACTAGTGGATTAACTACTAAAAAAGCTGGAGACTGGGGTGGATTAGTTATCTGTGGTAAAGCACCTATTAATCGTGTAACTGGTGGAACAAGTACTGCTCAATCAGAAGTAGCCGACTTAAGTTACGGTGGAACTGTTTCTAATGACAATTCAGGATCAATCAAATACCTTAGAATTGAATATGCTGGAGCTGCTTTTAACAGTGAAAAAGAATTTAACGGACTTTCATTATTTGGAGTTGGTTCAGGAACTACAATTGACTATGTAGAATTTTTCCAAGGAGCTGATGATGGAGTTGAATTTTTTGGAGGAACAGTAAATACTTCAAACTTAATTTCTATCGGAAATGAAGATGATCAATTTGACTGGACTGAAGGATGGTCTGGAACAAACACAAACTGGTACGGAAAATTAGATTTTGGAAAAGGGAATAGAGGAATCGAAGCAGATAACTTTGAATTAGGATATTCTAACACTCCTATCGCTAACCCATCAATCACTAACTTAACTCTTGTAGGACCTGGTAGTGCTCCAACAACTGGAACATGGTTAGAAAATGATGCAATGAAATTAAGAAGAGGAACTAAAGGGATTTTTACAAACTTAGTATTTAGCGGATGGGCTGTAGGTTTCAACGTTGAAAACGACGAAACTATCGCTTGGATTCCTACTGCTTTAAAAGCAGTTAATGTTAACTTCATCGCAGATGTTGCTGTAAAAACTAAAGGAAAATTAAATGCTGTAGCACCTGCGACTAGCGGAGTTAGTGTTGATGTTTCTGCAATTGTTACTGCACAATCTACAACTGCAACTGGAGCTGGAAACGGAGTTGGAATGCCAGCTTGGGCTACTGGATGGTCTGTAGGTTTCTAATCTAAAAAGAACCAAATTTATATTAAAAACACCTTTCAATATGAAAGGTGTTTTTTTTGGTACAGTATTTGCATTTTTTTAGTATATTTACTAATCAAAATTAAGCTGATGGCAAAAAATTACTTTTATACTATACTCTTATTGGTTTTTTTCTTTTCCATGAGCACTAACGCTCAAGACGTAAAGCAACAACCAAAAACTCAAGAAACTTCAGTTATTGAGGGTTTAAACTTGTACCCAAACCCTGTGAGCAATGGTAAAGTATACATTTCTACAAAAAACGACCTAGAAAAAGAAGTTATCATTTTTGACCTCCTTGGAAAAAAAGTACTTCAAACGATGATTAGTTCAAGAGAATTAAACATCCCAAACATTTCACCTGGTGTTTACATTATAAAAATAAATGAAAACAATGCTTCGGCAACAAGGAAGCTCATCGTAAGATAAAAATTACTTAAAAAAGCATAATTTAAAAGCTTCAATTTCAATTGAAGCTTTTTTTATTTTATAGCCTTACTCGTTTAGAACTATTAAAGCGTTTTTAAAATTTATACCTTTGCAAAAAAAACTTGATTACAACTGACACTATATTTGCAATTTCTGGTCAAAAGCAATTTGAAAAAATAGCTTTAAAAGTATTCCGTTTTCAATATGAGAATAACTTGGTCTATAAAGAATTTTGTAACTTATTGAATGTTGAAGTTTCAAAAGTAAAATCAATACAACAAATTCCATTTTTACCTATTCAATTTTTCAAAAGCCACCAAGTTCTCTCCAACACAAATGCTATTGAAGAAACATTTACAAGTAGTGGTACCACAGGAATGATCACTAGTAAGCATTTAGTGACAGATGCTTCAGTATATGAAGAAAGTTATCGAAAAGCGTTTTCGGAATTTTATGGAAACATTGAAGACTATGTTGTCTTAGCTCTATTACCTTCTTACCTAGAAAGAGAAGGCTCTTCATTGATTTATATGGTCGAAGATTTAATTCAATTATCAAAACATCCTGAAAGCGGTTTTTACCTTCATAATCATGATGAATTAATCCAGAACCTCATCACATTAGATCAATCAGGTCAAAATGTCATCTTGATTGGTGTTACCTATGCATTATTAGACTTAATAGAAAAACAGTCCTTTCAATTACAGAATACGATTATCATGGAAACGGGCGGGATGAAAGGGAAACGCAAAGAAATGATTCGCGAGGAACTTCATGAACAACTGTGCAATGGTTTTGGAGTACCTGCAATCCATTCTGAATATGGTATGACTGAATTACTCTCTCAAGCTTATTCGTTGGGTAACGGAGTCTTTGAATGCCCTTCTTGGATGCAAATCCACATTCGTGATACCGAAGATGCTTTGACTTATATTGAAAACGGAAAAACTGGCGGAATCAACGTCATTGATTTGGCTAACATTAATTCCTGTTCCTTTATTGCCACACAAGATTTAGGCAAAAAAAATCCCAACAACTCTTTCGAGGTATTGGGACGTTTTGATAATTCGGATATTCGAGGTTGTAATTTAATGGTTTTGTAAAAGTTGATGCGGTTATTTGTTTAATCGGTTATCCGAATAAACAGTTAAACAATCCTTACCACAAAATAATTTTTCTTCCCACTTTGCAACAATACAAATTGATTGTTAATTAAATCTTTTGAAGACAAAACAAAGTCCTCTTTTACTTTTTCTTTATTTACTGAAATTGAATTTGCCGTTAAAGCACGTCTGGCTTCCCCATTCGATTTAAAAAACCCTGTTTTATCATTTAAAACAGTGATAATTTCAATTCCAGCTTCCATTTCATTTCTCGCAATTTCAGCTTGAGGAACCCCGTCAAAAACTTCCAAGAAAGTAGCTTCATCTAGTTCCTTCAAATCATCAGCAGTCGCGTTTCCAAATAAAATAGCCGATGCTTTTATCGCTTTCTCTAGGTCTTCTTGAGAATGAACAAAAACGGTTAACTCTTCAGCTAATTTGCGTTGTAATACTCTTAAATGAGGCGCTGTTTTATGTTCTTCAATTAAGCTATCGATTGAATCTTTATCTAAAAATGTGAAGATTTTAATATATTTCTCCGCATCAACATCAGTCGTGTTCAACCAAAATTGGTAGAATTTATAAACCGAAGTTTTATCAGTAGTCAACCAAACATTTCCACCTTCGGATTTTCCAAATTTAGAACCGTCTGCTTTAGTAATTAAGGGGCAAGTCATGGCGTATGCTTTAGCTTCCTCCCCTACATTCATACGACGAACTAGCTCCGTTCCAGTTGTGATATTTCCCCATTGATCAGAACCTCCCATTTGTAACAAACAGTTGTATTCTTTATGTAAATGGTAAAAATCATACCCTTGAATCAATTGATACGTAAACTCCGTAAATGACATCCCTTCTCCTTCACCAGCTAATCTTTTCTTTACAGAATCCTTAGCCATCATGTAGTTTACCGTAATTCTTTTACCCACATCACGAGCAAAATTAATAAAGGATAAATTTTTCATCCAGTCGTAATTATTTACTAAAACTGGAGCATTTATCTCATTCGAATTAAAATCCAAAAACCGTGATAAAACACTTTTTATACCTTCAACATTATAGTTTAATGTGGCTTCATCTAATAAGTTTCGCTCATCCGATTTTCCTGATGGATCTCCAATCATTCCAGTTGCGCCTCCTACTAAAGCAATAGGTTTATGTCCAAAGTTTTTTAAATGAACCAAAAGAATTATAGGAACTAAACTCCCAATATGCAATGAATCTGATGTGGGATCAAATCCGATGTAAGTCGTAGTCATTTCTTTCAAAAGTTGTTCTTCTGTTCCAGGCATGATATCGTGAACCAATCCACGCCATTGTAATTCGGAAATAATATTTTTCATTTTCTAAAAATCAATTTTCACAAAGATAGTTTTAATTGCATAATTTGAAAATCAATCGGTCTAAAAATCAAACAATCTATTTATCTTTACAAAATGGTATTAGTAACAGGAGGAACAGGGTTAGTAGGAGCGCATTTACTGCTGCATTTAATAGAATCTGGAAGCACAGACAATAAAAAAATACGCGCCACTTATCGTGAACTAAAAAGCATCCAAAAAACAAAATCTTTATTTGAAAGTTACAATAAAGCCCCTTTATTTGATGCTATCGAATGGATAAAAGCTGATATTATAGACGTTCCTTCCTTAGAAGAAGCCTTTCAAGAAATTGAATATGTATATCATTGTGCTGCCGTAATTTCATTTGACCCAAAAGACGAAGCCCTTTTACGAAAAACTAATATCGAGGGGACTGCAAATGTGGTTAACTTATGTCTTGTCAATAAAATTAAAAAATTATGTCATGTAAGTTCTACCGCTGCACTTGGTGATTTAACTGGAAATGAATTAATTATTACTGAAGAAACGGAATGGAATCCAGAAAAACCCCATAGCGATTATGCTATTTCTAAATATGGCGCCGAAATGGAAATTTGGCGTGGTCAACAAGAAGGACTAAACGTTATAATAGTTAATCCGGGCGTTATTATTGGCCCTGGATTTTTAAATCAAGGAAGCGGACAATTATTTGAAAAAATGAGAAACGGATTGTCATTTTACACCACCGGTTCCACTGGATTTGTCGCCGTAAGTGATGTGGTTAAAATCATGACACAATTGATGAAAAGTACTATTACAAACCAACGGTTTACAGTAATTTCTCAAAATATAATTTTTAGAGATCTACTAAATATGATTTCGGACGCTTTGAATACAAACAGACCTAAACATCATGCCAATCCTTTTTTATTAAGTCTTGCTTGGAGAGCAGATTGGTTTTTATCAAGTATTTTTCAGAGCAAAAGAAAAATCACTAAAGCAACTGCCAAAGCATCTTATTCCATAAATGAATATTCGAATGAAAATGTAAAAACTGCCTTAGAATATCATTTTCAAGAAGTGGAAGAGTATATTAAAAAAATTACTCCTTTATTTTAAAATGTGATAATCCGTTAAAACAGTATCTCTTCGAGTGTTGTTTTTATTAACGGTACTGATTTTCTTTTTCAAGGAATCTCCTTTTTTAGACAAAGGATTCGTTATGCCTTTTATGGAATCTAATTTTATTTTATTCTTGTTCTCCACCTTTACTAGTGAATCTACAATCACTTTCCTACTGTCAATTCGCTTAATTACTTGATCAAACATCCCTTTGTATTCCACATAATTTGAGGCATAATAGACATTACTTTGCGCAAATTGAAGACTGTCAATTTTATATTTTTTATAAATATAATCTGGAGCGTTTATTTTATTAGTGTTTAAAGACGTCGGGTTTTGGTACTTAATCGCTTCTAAAAGTGCCAAATCATACATAATATTCACCATCTTCCCTTTTTCAATAAGACCCTCCGGTTTAGTAATCACTTCCTCTTTACAACTCAGAAATGTGACTACAATTAATAAAAATGACAGCAGCTTTTTCATCTATTTTCTTTTAACGATCAAATAACAATCTTTTTCCAGCACGAATCTCTTTCACTTTAAAAGCGGCATAAACTAATCTTCCATTTACAAAAGTATGGGTAACTCTTGACTTAAAAGTAAAGCCCATAAACGGAGACCAACCACATTTAGCCAAAATATTTTCTTTCTTTACACTCCAAGGAAGGCCAGCATTTACAATAACTAAATCCGCATAATATCCTTCTTTTATAAATCCGCGTTTCTCAATTTTGAAAATTTTTGCCGGATTATGGCACATTTTTTCCACAATCTTCTCCACACTTATTTTTCCTTGATGAAACGCTTCAAACATAGCCACGACAGCATGTTGAACTAAAGGACCTCCCGAAGGTGCTTTTAAGTACGATTGTTTCTTCTCCTCCAATGTATGTGGTGCATGATCCGTAGCAATCACATCAATTCTATCATCGAGTAACGCTTCCCAAAGTACTTTTCTATCATTAGCAGTTTTTACTGCAGGGTTCCATTTTATAAGATTTCCTTTGGTTGCATAATCATCATTGGTAAACCACAAATGATGCACACAAACTTCGGCAGTAATTTTCTTTTGTTCTAATGGAATTTTATTGGTAAATAAATCCATTTCTTTTGCAGTCGAAAGATGAAAAATATGCAAACGAGCACCCGTTTTCTTGGCTAAAGCAACTGCTTTAGAAGAAGAAATATAACAAGCCTCTTCTGATCGAATAAGGTGATGTGCCGTAACAGGTACATCGTCGCCATACTCTGCTATATATTTTTCCAAATTATTCTTAATTGTCGCCTCATCTTCACAATGAACAGCAATAAGCATCGGAGTACTTGAAAAAATCTTTTCTAAAGTAGCTTCGTTATCCACCAACATATTTCCTGTTGAAGAACCCAAAAATATTTTTATTCCAGCAACATTCTTAGGATTTGTTTTTAAAACTTCTTCCAAATTATCATTGGTAGCCCCCATCATAAACGAATAATTCGCATAGGACTTTTCAGCAGCAATTTGGTATTTTTGTTCTAATATTTCTTGAGTAACTGCATTAGGAACCGTATTAGGTTGCTCAATGTAAGAGGTGATTCCTCCCGCAACAGCTGCTCTGGATTCCGATTCAATATCCCCTTTGTGAGTCAATCCTGGCTCTCTAAAATGAACTTGATCATCAATAGCTCCAGGCATCAAATAGTTACCTTCAGCATCGATAATAACATAATCAGATGACTTGGCACTTATGCTTTCTGAAATCTCAACAATTAAGTCATTCTCAATTAAAACATCGCCTTCAAAAATTACCCCTTCATTTACTATTTTGGCATTCTTAATTAAAACCCTATTCATTGTATATTTTTCTTATAAACTATTAACTAATTTTTTTAATCGCAGAGAAATCACTCCAAACACAGCTTCAACAATAATTGAATTACTCATTTTGGATTCTCCTTTTGTTCTATCTGTAAAAATTATCGGCACTTCAACGATGCTGAATTTTTTACAAAAAGTACGGTATTTCATTTCAATTTGAAAGGCATAACCAACAAATCGGATTTTATTGAGGTTAATTCCCTCAAGGACTTCTCTTTTATAACAGACAAAACCCGCAGTAGCATCATGAATTTTCATTCCCGTGATAATACGCACGTAAACAGAGGCAAAATAAGACATTAAAACTCGGTTTAAAGGCCAGTTAACCACATTTACTCCAGTAACATATCGAGATCCTATAGCTAAATCTGCATTGCCAAAATGGCAAGCATTATATAACTTTTCTAAATCGTTAGGGTTGTGAGAAAAATCAGCATCCATTTCAAAAATAAAGTTGTATTTTCTCTCCAATGCCCATCTAAAACCATGAACATAAGCAGTTCCTAAACCTGATTTCTTTTTTCTGTTTTCCAAAAATAATCGACCATCAAACTCTTTTTGCAGTAAAACAACCTTGTCTGCAGTTCTATCTGGAGAATTATCATCAACAATAAGAATATGAAAAGGCTTGTGCTGTGAAAGCACCGATCTGATAATGCTTTCGATATTTTCAATTTCGTTATAGGTTGGAATTATAACAATACAATCGTTCATATATCTCGTAATTTCACCGCAAAAGTAACCTTTTTATGCGATTTGATTCATAATAAATTTATAATAAAAAGATTGATATAAAAAATTAGTAATTTTGCACCATTATGATTGATCACTTACTTCATCCAAGGATAACTGAAAACAAAGATTGGGCAACTGCTTTGTTTGTTTTGGCTTTTGCTATAATTGCCTTTACCAAATCTGTTTATGAAAACCGTTTTGAGGATTTTATGAATTTAATCTTCTCTGATAAATACTCAAAGGTTTACAGAGATAGTAGCAACTTAAATAGCAGCTTTACCATTTCATTATTCTTTGTACAAGTAATTTCGTTTGCTTTTTTCATACAGCTCTCATTAAGCGTTTTAGGCAATGCCTCAAAGACGGATTGGCTCCTGTACATCCAAATAGTTACTTTTTTAATTTTCTTTATTTTAGCCAAATATTTGATTGAAAAAATCATTGCTACCGCATTCAATATTGAAGAGTTTGTCGAACAATTTAACTTGCAAAAAGTAACTTATAGGACCTATATTGGCTTAATTATACTTCCTATCAGTGTTATTCTGTTTTATTACGATACAATCTCTAGAAATATTTTACTAATAATAATACTCATTTTCTTGATTTTCAATGTATTAGCTTATTTGATTTCAATAAAAAACTATCAAAATTTAATATTCGGTAAGTTGTTTTATTTTATTTTATATCTTTGCACTCTCGAAATAGCCCCTTATTTTTTTATGTATTATTGGTACACTAAAGGGGGCGCTTAGAAAACGTTAATATATGAAAGTGAAAACAATTTTGGTGTCACAACCCGAGCCTAAAGTAGAGAATTCTCCTTACTTTGAACTCCAACAAAAGCATAAAGTTAAAATTGATTTCAGACCTTTTATCCATATAGAAGGAGTTAATGCCAAAGAGATTAGACTTCAAAAAATCGATCTCAATCATTATACTGCAATTATTTTAACTAGTAGAAATGCGGTTGATCATTTTTTCAGAGTTGCTGATGAAATGCGTTACAAGGTACCTGAAGGATTGAAATATTTTTGTCAATCAGAAGCCGTTGCTTTTTACCTACAAAAATATGTCGTTTATAGAAAACGTAAAATTTATGTTGGACCTAAAGATTTCGCAGATTTATCTCCATTGATTAAAAAATATAAAGACGAAAAGTTTTTACTACCTGCTTCTGATCAATTGAATGCTGACGCGCCTATCACTTTAAACAATTTAAAAGTGGATTGGACTCAAGCTGTTTTTTACAAAACGGTAATGAGTGACTTATCTGATCTTGCTGATGTTTATTATGATGTATTGGCCTTTTTTAGTCCAACAGGAATTAAATCATTATATAAAAACTTTCCAAGCTTCGAGCAAAACAACACAAGAATTGCTGTTTTTGGTAGCACAACTCAAAAAGAAGCTTTGGATCACGGATTAAGAATTGATATTCTTGCTCCTACACCTGATACCCCTTCCATGACAATGGCCTTAGAAAAGTACATCATCGAAGCCAACAAAGGAAAATAAGATACTTTTATTTTACATACTACAAAAAGCCGCTATATTTGCGGCTTTTTGCATTTTAAATTTTAAATTAAAACCGAGCTAACACGAAACATATTCTTTTTTTATTTAATTTTGATTTACAATTATAACTAAAAATCATTTTTTGGTTCTAAAATTAAACTTATGAAAATAAATTCCCTTCAAGTTGAAATAGACGGTATAGACAAAGAGATTCTTAGAGATTTAATGAATGACGCCCGCAAACCCATTCTTCAAATCGCTAATAAAATTGGGATTTCAGGAGCAGCCATTCATCAACGATTGCGAAAATTAGAGCAGTCTGGTGTAATATCTGGTTCTAAATTTACAGTGAACCACAAAATATTAGGATATAACACTATGGCCTTTGTCGGAATATACCTTGATAAAGCGGCACGCAATCCAGAAGCCGTAAAAGATTTAAAAAAAATTCCCGAAGTACTAGAATGTCATTACACGACAGGAAACTGGTCCATACTAATAAAAATGATTTGCAGAGATAACGAACACTTAATGCAATTATTAAATACTAAAATTCAAGCTATCGAAGGGGTTTCAAGAACAGAAACCTTCATCTCCCTTGACCAACAAATCGACAGACAGATTCAACTTTAAATTAAATTACAGCAAAAAGCGCCTTGTTTAATAAACAAGGCGCTTTTTTTATTTTCGAGAAAGACATTAATTCCTTCTACTTCCTCCCATATAAATGGAGACATAATATAATAAAGTTGCAATAGAACCTAAAGCTGCTACCACATACGTTCTCGCAGCCCATTTTAACGCATCTTTTGCCCCTGCTTGTTCTTGTTGTGTAAGCATTCGTTTGTTCTCCAACCAAGCTAAAGCTCTATTACTCGCATCATACTCAACTGGCAATGTAATTATCGAAAATACAGTGGTTGCCGCAAACAATACGATTCCAACCAATAATAATTGTGGAAAGGTTTTCATCATTAAAATCCCTCCTAGTAAAATCCACTGCATATAGCTTGATGCCACATTTACAAATGGAACCAATTTAGAGCGCATGGTTAACCATTGATATCCTACAGCATGTTGTACCGCATGCCCACATTCGTGAGCAGCAACAGCTGCCGCAGCGGCATTGCGCTGATTGTAAACTGCTTCGCTTAGATTCACTGTTTTATCCATCGGGTTGTAATGATCTGTTAAACGACCCGAAACCGATATTACTCTCACATCACGAATTCCGTTATCAGCTAGCATTTTCTCAGCAATCTCAGCACCTGACATTCCGTTTTGCAAATGCAATTTTGAATATTGTTCAAATTTACTCTTTAGTCTTGAACTTACTAACCAGCTGAAAAGCATAATAGCTCCCGCAAGAATTAAATAACCCATTCCCATATTTTAGTGTTTTAGTTTTTATAAATTTACTAATGAAATAGCAAAATCTGAACCAAATTTAAAGAATGTCAATTTGACATCCGTTAAATAAAATCTAAATAAAAAAATCCAAATTCCAGCAGATGTGGAATTTGGATTTTGATATACAATCAATTTATGTAACGTAATAATAATTTACCCAACCAAATTAATAATTTTACCCGGAACAATAATCACCTTGTTTGGCGTTCTCCCTTCTAATTGCTTTATTGTTCTTTCGTCTTTCATAACGATTTCTTCAATTTGCTCCTTAGTTAAATCTAAAGGTAATACGATTGTGAAACGCATTTTCCCATTGAAAGAAACGGGATATTCTTTTTCTGATTCTACTAAATGTTTCGGCTCGAAAACAGGAAAAGGAACCGTAGCAATAGAACCTGTATTTCCTAATAATGACCATAATTCCTCCCCAATATGCGGCGCATAAGGCGAAATTACAATTGCTAATGGTTCTAGAATCGCACGAGAATGACATCCTTGAGTAGACAATTCATTCACACAAATCATAAATTGAGAAACCGAAGTGTTGAAAGAGAAATTCTCAATATCATCTGCTACTTTCTTAATGGTTTTGTGCAAGGTTTTTAAGTTGTCTTTTGTTGGTGCTTCATCAGTAACAATCATGTTGTGCTCATCAAAATACAAACGACACAATTTTTTCAAGAAACCAAAAACTCCCGAAATTCCTGCAGTATTCCAAGGCTTAGCTTGTTCAAGCGGTCCTAAGAACATTTCGTACAAGCGCAAAGTATCCGCACCATATTCATTACAAATATCATCCGGAGTCACGACGTTGTATTTCGATTTAGACATTTTCTCTACTTCGCGACCTACAATGTACTTACCGTTTTCATCACAAATGAATTCAGCATCTTTATAATCTTCTCTCCAAGCTTTGAATTTTTCAACATCTAATTCATCTGAAGAATTAACCATTGAAACATCTGCATGGATTGGTTGCACATTTTGTCCTTCGATTTTATTTTTAGAAACAAAGGTATTCGTTCCCTCCACTCTATAAACAAACGCACTTGTTCCCAAAATCATTCCCTGATTGATCAGTTTTTTGAATGGTTCTTCGGTAGGTGCAAAACCTTTGTCTTTTAAAAATTTATTCCAAAAACGAGAATACAATAAATGTCCTGTTGCATGTTCGCTTCCGCCAATATATAAATCAACGCTTTCCCAATACGCCAAGGCTTCTTTGCTTGCAAACTCCTTTTCATTGTGTGCATCCATATAACGCATCCAGTAAAATGAACTTCCTGCCCAACCTGGCATGGTGTTCAATTCTAATGGAAATATCGTTTTATGATCTACTAAATCCGTATTGACTACTTTATTTGTTGTTGTATCCCAAGCCCACACTAAAGCATTTCCTAAAGGCGGCAAGCCGTCCTCCGTTGGCAAATATTTCTCTACTTCTGGCAAAACAATAGGCAAATGTTGCGCATCAATCATTTGCGGCAAGCCATTTACATAATAAACTGGAAAAGGTTCTCCCCAATAACGCTGACGAGAGAAAACGGCATCACGCAAGCGGTAATTGATTTTTCCGTATCCTTGATTTAATTTTTCTAAGGCTTCAATTGCTTTTTTAGTCCCTTCCTTATACGTCAACCCGTCTAAAAAATCAGAATTGGCAATAATCACATTGTCTTTGGATCCATAGGCCACTTCTGAAATATCAACATTTGCAAAAATATTTTTGATTGGCAACATTCCGCTTTGCCCTTTGAAGAAATTCGCAAAAGCATAATCTCTTTCGTCTCCGCAAGGAACGGCCATTACAGCTCCGGTTCCATATCCTGCTAGAACGTAATCCCCAATCCATACTGGAACTGGTTCTTTGGTAAATGGATGCTCTGCATAGGCACCAGTGAACACACCCGAAATGGTTTTCACATCCGCCATACGCTCTCTTTCAGAACGTTTTGATGATGCTACTATATAATCGTTTACTTTATCTAAATATTCTGTAGTTGTGATTTCTTGAACCAAAGGATGTTCTGGAGCTAATGTCATAAACGTTACTCCAAAAATAGTATCAGGACGCGTTGTAAAAACTTCAATCCCTTTTTCTTCTTGGCTCTTGTCTCCTGCAATTACTTTGAAAGTAACCATCGCACCTATTGATTTTCCGATCCAGTTGCGCTGGCTTTCCTTGATGCTTTCGCTCCAATCAATATCATTTAATCCTTGCAACAAACGTTCCGCATAAGCTGAAATACGCATGCTCCATTGTGTCATTTTCTTTCGCACCACAGTAAACCCACCACGTTCCGAAACACCATTTACAATTTCGTCATTAGCTAGAACTGTTCCTAATCCTGGACACCAGTTTACTTCGGTTTCTGCTAAATAAGTTAATCTATATTGTAATAGGATTTTTTCTTGTTCTTCTTTTGAAAAAGCATTCCATTCACTTCCAGAAAAAGGAACAATTTTATCATCACAAACGGCATTGACAGTTGCATTTCCTTCTTTTTCGAATATAGCAACCAAAGTCGAAATATCTTCCGCTTTATCTGAGTTTTTATTGTACCAAGAATTAAATAATTGGATAAAAATCCACTGGGTATGTTTGTAATAATCCGGATTTGAAGTTCGCACTTCACGACTCCAATCGAATGAAAAACCTATTTTATCCAATTGTTTTCTGTAACCTGCAATTTGGTTTCCTTCTTTATCAAAACCACCGTCAATATTAACGCGAGTCGTATCTTCTGGACGTTGACCCGTTTGAATTGCATATTGTTCCGCTGGTAATCCAAAACTATCATAACCCATTGGGTGCAACACATTAAAACCTTGATGTCTTTTGTATCTTGAATATACGTCAGAGGCAATATAACCTAAGGGATGCCCTACGTGTAATCCTGCACCAGATGGATAAGGGAACATGTCTAAAACATAATGCTTTGGTTTTACAGAATTATTTGAAGCGGCAAATGTTTGATTTTCTGCCCAATACTTTTGCCACTTGGCTTCTATTTCGTTCGGATTGTATTTCATACTAGGAATTACTGAGTTACAAAGTAACTGAGTTCTATTTTTTTGTTATTATGAATCTTTTCAGGTGCCAAATTTACGTTTATTGTACGAAAGTTGAAACTTTGGACGTTATTAACTTCAAATAAAGAAATTCTTTATTATTTTTACCCCATAATTAAAGTAAACTATGAGTTCTTCATTTGATAAATTTCAAAAACGCAGGTTAATTTCCTCTTATTTTTCGGTAGTGCTAAGTGTATTCTTGGTTTTATTTCTATTGGGGATTTTAGGATTGTTCATTATAAATTCTCAAAAATTAGCCAATGATTTTAAAGAAAAAATCGCCATGACGGTCTTCTTTAAAAATGAAGCTAATGACAGTATCCTAAAATCTTTTGGAGGTGAACTGAAAAAAGCACCTTATGCAAAAACAACTGTTTATGTAACCAAAGAGCAAGCGGCAAAGCAACATACGGATATAATTGGAGAAGATTTCATGACATTCCTAGGTGAAAATCCTTTACAAAACTCGTATGACATTCACCTTAAAGCGGATTATGTAGAGAAAGATAGCATTGCAAAAATTGAAGCCAAACTGCGAAAAAATCCTATGATTTCTGATATTGTTTACGACAAGCAGTTAGTGAATCTTGTTAATGACAATATTAAAAAAGTGAGTATGTGGATTTTAATAATCAGCGGATTCTTGACTTTTATTGCTGTATTACTAATCAATAGTTCATTACGCCTTTCGATTCATTCTAATCGTTTTATCATCAAAACCATGCAAATGGTAGGAGCTACAAAATCATTTATTAGAAAACCATTTGTGATGCGTAGCATTAAACTAGGTATGATAGGTGCAGTACTAGCCATTTTATCATTAATTGGTGTATTGATTTATGTAGAAACAAGTTTTCCAGATCTTGGAATTCTAGATAATAAAGTACTTATCGCACTTGTTTTATTAGGCGTTTTAGGAATTGGTATTTTAATTACTTGGCTAAGTACCCATTTTGCAACACAACGTTTCTTAAACTTAAGAACAGACGACCTTTATTAATTTTTAGAATTTAAAAAAACAGCATGAAAGATAACAGCCCAAAACACGAATTCCTTTTTGAAAATATAAACTACAAAATTCTATTAATTGGAATTGGAGTAATTACACTTGGATTCATACTAATGTCAGGTGGTGGAAGTGACGATCCAAATGTGTTCAGCGAAGCAATTTTTGATTTTAGAAGAATCCGTCTAGCGCCAACAACCGTTTTAATTGGTTTTGGAATTACTGTTTATGCCATATTAAAAAATCCAAAAAAAGCATAAATGAATACATTACAAGCTATTGTTCTTGCCATAATTGAGGGAATTACGGAGTTTTTGCCCGTTTCTTCTACAGGACACATGATTATCGCTTCTTCCTTTTTCGGGATTGCTCATGATGACTTTACTAAACTTTTTACTATTGTCATCCAGTTGGGAGCAATTCTTTCAGTAGTAGTTTTGTATTTCAAACGCTTTTTTCAAACTTTTGATTTTTATTTTAAACTTCTAGTTGCTTTTATACCTGCAGTAGTTTTAGGACTACTATTAAGCGACAAAATAGATGAATTATTAGAAAGTCCACTGACTGTTGCTATCTCCCTTTTGATTGGAGGAATCGTTCTTTTAAAAGTGGACGATTGGTTCAACAATTCTGAAGATACCGAAATCACTTATATGCGAGCATTAAAAATTGGGTTTTTCCAATGCTTAGCGATGGTTCCTGGAGTTTCACGCTCTGGAGCAAGTATTGTAGGTGGAATGTCACAAAAACTTGCTCGTACATCAGCAGCTGAATTTTCGTTCTTTTTAGCTGTTCCAACAATGCTAGGAGCTACTGCAAAAAAATGCTATGATTATTATAAAGCTGGCTTTGTACTAAGTCACGATCAAATTAATTTACTAATCATTGGGAATGTTATTGCTTTTATAGTAGCACTTTTGGCTATAAAAAGTTTTATTGATTTTTTAAGCAAAAAAGGATTTAAAATATTTGGCTACTATAGAATAGCAGCCGGAATTATTTTATTGATTATCCATTATTTCATACATCCCTTGACAATTATTTAATGACTGAAGAAGACTACTTAAACGGACAAATTTTATTGATTGACAAACCCTTGACATGGAGTTCTTTTCAGGCGGTGAATAAATTAAAATATGCTCTAATCAACAAACTAGGTCTTCCAAAAAAATTCAAAATTGGTCATGCAGGCACTTTAGATCCGTTAGCAACTGGATTATTATTAGTATGCACCGGAAAATTCACCAAACGAATTACGGAACTTCAAGGTCAAGCCAAAGAATATACTGGAACATTCTTTATAGGAGCTACTACTCCATCTTACGACTTAGAAACTGAAGTTGACGCCACTTTCCCAATAGAACATATTGACGAGGCTTTAATTCACGAAACTGTAAAACAGTTCCTTGGGGAGATTGACCAAAAACCACCCATTTATTCGGCTATAAAAAAAGACGGAGTTCGCTTATATGAACATGCTCGTGCTGGAGAAACAATTGAAATCGCCTCAAGAAAAACGACTATACACGAATTTGAAATTACTCGAATTGCGCTTCCTGAAATTGATTTTAGAGTAGTATGTAGTAAAGGAACTTACATACGTTCCTTGGCTTTTGATTTTGGTTATGCTATGAAATCTGGCTCTCACTTGACCGCTTTAAGAAGAACGAAAATTGGTGATTATAATGTGGATGATGCTATAGATGTCACTTTATTTGAAGAAAGCTTAGAATCCTAAATGCTATAAAAAGCAAAAACACATGACAAATACATAAAAGAATTTGCGATGTGTTTTTCTTAAAAGTAAAGTACTTTTATTCCATACTTTTTTTGTCTAAATGGCTTTCACCATTGGTTTAATAATTAGTTATATTTTCTCCACCAAAAAGTAAAGTTGACAAATAATCATAAAACCTTTCAAATAGCTTTTTCATAAGGATGTTTTTTAAATTGTGATACAATATTTAAACACCAATAAAAAAAGTAAATCAAATAATAGACCTGGGTTGGCACTGGCCAAAATACGAATTTTTTATTAAAACACAAAAAAAATAAAGTTAATTATTACCCTAAAATGGTGTGTAAGTTCTTGTGCTTTAATTCATAATAAAAAAATGATCAAGCTACTGTTTTCAAGTAGTGTGAGAAAAATTACTTTGTAAAAAATAAAAAATAGATCCTATTCTACATTATTTTAAGCTTATTTTCAACCCACAAAACTTTGTTTTTACTTTTAATACCATCACAAAAGTGTCGTTAACTTTCATTTAATAATTTTTTTTCCAAAATAAAACAGCAAGTATTGCTTTCAAAAATCTTATTGATCTAAATCTATCATCATATCAATAATTTCAGATTGAGTAGATAATCCCTTATCATGCAAATACCACAATTGCAAATCAGCTTTAGCAGTTTCGTCTATTGCTCCATGTTCTTTTTTATAATTAGCGATTAAATCCGTGGCACCCTTAGGCCTTGGCCCCCAATGCGCAAGTGCCGAACCCGTTTCTCTATTTATCAAAATTAATTTTGGAATTGCTTTTGCTTTATTAGTTAAAAACAAATTCATTAACTCTTCATTTTCATCACGCAAAACGATTCTTAGCTCAACGTTCCCTTCGGAAGCTACTGCCATTTTATCAAAAATAGGAAGCAATTGTGCTGCATCACCGCACCAACCTTCGGATATAACCAACCAAAGGTATTCTCCTTTTAATTCTTTTAATTTAATCGAAACTTCTGTTGGTATTTTCAATGTTTTTTCTAATCGATTCATTCGAGTTTCATTCAAAATACTATAATGTGTCAATTCTTTGGATTGCTCATTACCTGTAGATTTTTCTTCTCGTAATAAATCAGTAACTAACTTTCTATATTCTAAATAAGAATGACTATTAAATAATGCTTTAGCTATTGTGGATTTCATAATTCTTTTGTTTACGTAAAGTTACCATAATTTACTTGTTATAAATAATACAATAAACCTTTTTTAGAAGGCAAAAAGTGTATTTTTATATCAAATAAAAAAAGAATGAATTTAAAAACACAATCACTTGGTCTTGTCCTTTCTGGAGGCGGATCAAAAGGATTAGCACATGCTGGCGTTATTAAATTTTTGGAAGAAAAAAACATTCGACCTAATCGCATAGCAGGTACAAGCGCAGGATCTATCGTAGGGGCATTATACGCTTGGGGCAAAACACCCGAAGAAATACTAGAATTTTTCAAATCAATATACTTATTTCATTGGCGACACTTAACTTTTACAAAGCCCGGTTTCATAGACTCAGAATCTTTTAAATCTGATTTTCAAACCATCTTCGAGGACGCCGCTATTGGAGATATGAAAATTCCAATTCAGATTACTGCAACTGATATGGTAAAAGGAAGGTTGAAAATTTTTGAACCAGAAACAAAAATTATTGATGCCATTTTAGCATCATCTGCATTTCCAGGAATAATATCACCTTACATCATCAAGGGAGAGCCGTATAGCGATGGCGGTATATTGAATCATTTTCCTTCAGACATTTTACAAGGGCAGTGCGAAACCATCATAGGTGTTTATGTGAGTCCTATTCAAAAAATCGTAGCTAGTGACCTTCATTCGATAAAAGCTGTTACTACAAGGGCTTTTGATATCCTTTCGGCAAATTCAAATGTTCATAAATTCAACAACTGTGATTGGGTCATAGAGCCCGAGGAATTAAGCCTGCATAGTACATTTGAAATGAATAAAATAAAAATGGATACTATTTTCAACATAGGATATGAAGCTGCAAAAAGTTCTTACGAGAAACTTAATTTATAAAATTTAAGCCACAGTATTTCAAAAAAAAAAGTATATGACTATATTTGCACCAAATAACTCAACAAACACATGAAATATAAAAGAATTCTTCTGAAATTAAGTGGCGAAGCATTAATGGGAGATAGACAATACGGAATTGATCCTGTAAGACTTGCTGAATATGCTGAAGAAATCAAAAAGATTCACGATAAAGGAGTGGAAATTGCCATTGTAATTGGTGGTGGAAATATTTTTAGAGGAGTTGCTGGAGCCAGTAACGGAATGGATAGAGTTCAAGGTGATTATATGGGAATGCTTGCTACTGTAATTAACGGAATGGCGTTACAAGGCGCATTAGAAGATAAAGGAATGCTTACTCGTTTACAAACAGCATTGAAAATTGAAGCTATTGCAGAACCTTATATCAAAAGAAGAGCAGTACGCCATTTAGAGAAAGGTAGAATTGTAATTTTTGGTGCAGGAACTGGAAACCCTTATTTTACAACTGATACCGCTGCTGTACTTCGCGGTGTAGAAATTCATGCCGACGTAATCCTAAAAGGAACACGTGTGGATGGTGTTTATGATTCAGATCCTGAAAAAAACCCTTCAGCAGTAAAATTTGACACTATCTCTTTTGTTGATGTAATTAAAAAAGGGTTAAATGTAATGGATTCGACAGCTTTCACTTTAAGTCAAGAAAATAAATTACCAATTGTAATTTTTGACATGAACAAAAGCGGGAATCTGGAAAAAATCTGTGAAGGCGAAAACATAGGAACCGAAGTAAATATATAAGTTAATGGTTCGACATTTTACTTTTAGAAAATCTAAATGTTAAAACTTGAATCCCAAAACCTAAAAAAATGACTGAAGAAATTGAATTTATATTAGATAGTGCCAAAGAATCCATGACGGGTTCTATTGCTCATTTAGAAAAAGAATTTTTGAATATCCGTGCTGGAAAAGCATCTCCAGCAATGCTTGGAAGTGTTTTTGTTGATTATTATGGATCAGCAACGCCACTTTCTCAAGTGTCAAAAATCAGTGTGCCTGATGCACGAACAATTACACTGCAGCCTTTTGAAAAAAACATGTTGCATACCATTGAAAAAGCAATTATGATTGCTAACATAGGCTTTAACCCAATGAATAATGGTGATTTAATCATTATTAGCGTTCCGCCTTTAACAGAAGATAGAAGACGTGATCTAGCTAAACAAGCCAAAGTAGAGGCTGAAGATGCAAAAATTGGTATTAGAAATGCTCGTAAAGATGCAAATACAGATATTAAAAAATTAGAAAAAGACGGAACATCAGAAGACATTTGTAAAAGTGCTGAAGAAGAGGTTCAAAACATCACTAATAGTTTCATAAGAAAAGTAGACGAACTTCTTGTAACAAAAGAAGCTGAAATCATGAAGGTATAAGCTTACCTAATATTAAAAATTAAATCCGTCTTGTTTCTAGAAATAAGACGGATTTTTTATTACTACTTTTGCTCTAATAAAAAAGGATAATATCCGTTTTTAAATAAACCGTTTTTATGAGGCAAATTTGTTTTCTTTTTTTCTTTATTAGCATATCACTTCATGCGCAATTTCAAGCAAATGGAATTGTAAAAGACTTTTCAACAAACAAACCTTTGCCTTTTGCTACTATTACAACTAATGACGGAATCAATTTCATTTCGGATGTAGATGGCAAATTTAGCATTTCATCGAAAAAAGAAATTAGTAGTTTTACCGTTTCTTATATTGGGTATTTAAAAACTTCGGTTGCAATTGTAAAAGATAAAAAATACTATGCAATCTCACTTTTGCAAAAAGCAAATGACCTCAGTGAAGTAATTATAGGTTACGAAAACCCTGCACTAGCCATTATAAGAAAAGTCATTGCCAATAAAAGAAACAATAATCCCCAAGAAAAACTAAGCAGCTTTGAATTTAAATCTTACAACAAACTAGTTGTGACAGCAAATCCTGATTCCATTTCGGGAAAATTAGACTCTGTTTTTGTACAAAAATCAATTGGGAAAGAATTTACTAAAATCGATTCATCCAATTATAAATTTAAAGAACTAATAAATAAACAACACCTTTTTCAAACCGAAAAAGTATCACAATTACAATTTAATAACAATACACTAAAAGAAACGGTTTTAGGCACAAAAATGGCTGGTTTCAAACACCCAATTTATGAAATCCTTGCTTTCAACCTGCAATCTTTTTCTATCTACGACAATAGCTATGAACTATTTGAAACTAAATACAACAGTCCAATAGCAACTGATGCATTACTAGATTATAATTATAGACTATTAGATACTGTAGCTATAAATGGTCGACAATCCTACGTGGTTTATTTTAAAAATAAAAAAAGAAGTAAAGCTACTGGACTTGAAGGCGTATTGTACGTTGACCAAAATAGTTTTGCCATATCTAAAGCCATTATGCGTATAAAAGGAGTTCTTGATATTAGTGGTATCCATGAATTTCAATATATTCCTGAAGAAAATATATGGTTTCCCATTCGTAAAACTTTTAAAATTGTAAAAGGAAAAAACGACGATGATATAAAAATCCTGGGAGGAACCATTCAATTTAATGGTGATGACGAGAAAGATTCCAAAGCTAGAAAAAAAGTAGCTTCAGACTATACGTACTTAATTTCAAATACTAATAATTTTGACATTAAATACAATGTTCCTATTACTATTACGAAGCCTTTTATAGCCGTTGAGATCAATGACGAAGCAATTCATAGACCTGAAACTTTTTGGGAAAATTACAGAAAAGACAGTTTAGACATTCGAAGCCAAAAAACATATTTAGCTTTAGATAGTATTGTAATAAAAAAGCGGATTGAAAGTCGCCTCCGTTTTGGTCGAAAAATCATTAATGGGTACCTGCCACTTGGTTTTTTTGATATGGATTTGCGAAAAATAATTAGCTATAACAACTACGAAGGATTCCGATTGGGGTTTGGAGGCATAACTAACGAACAGTTTTCTAAAAAATTCAGAATAGAAGGTTACTCTGCTTATGGAACTAAAGATGGAAATTTTAAATATAAAATAGGAATGGCTACGCGTGTTGATAAATCGTCGAATTCGTGGATTGGTGCGTCCTATACTGATGATGTAAAAGAAATTGCTAGCACTTCTTATTCTATTGAGAAAAGACCTTTTAAACTCTATGATCCCAGACCAATTAATATTAGTACTTTTTACAATTATGTGAGCTGGAAAACTTTTTTAGAAACAAACCTCCTTCCTAAAACCGAAAGTATATGGGAAATATCACATTCGGTTGTGGAACCAAAATTCAATTATGTTTATAATTTAAACAGCAATTTATATACTCAATATGTAATGACTACAGCTATGGTTTCCTTGCAATGGAATCCATTTAGTGATTACATGCAAACCCCTACCGGTAGAATTGAAATCGAAAAACGTTTTCCTAAATTCACTTTTCAATACACGCAAGCTTTACCGAAAATATGGGGAAATGATTTTGAATTTAGTAAGATTGATTTCAAAACAGAATTCGAAAAAAAATATCTGAATGGTCAAAAAACAAATTTACTTCTGGAAGCAGGATATGCCATGGGAGATGTACCTATAACGCATTTATACAACACATCCCCTAACAACATTACTAAAGAAACTATTATGCAACGAATTACTTTTGCAGGTAAAAATAGTTTTGAAACCATGTATTTCAATGAGTTTTTCTCGAATGAATTTGTTTATTTTCAATTCAAACATGGTTTTAACAGAGTGAAATTGTTTAAAAAAGTCAGACCCTCATTAGTTCTAGTTTCTAGAATGGCATGGGGGAACTTACAAAAACCTGAGCAACATGTTGGTTTAGACTATAAAACACTAAACAAAGGATATTTTGAGTCAGGCATAGAACTCAACCAAATATTTAATGGGCTTGGCTTAACTGCATTTTATCGTTATGGGCCCAACCAGCTTCCTAAATTTGAAGATAATATTGCCATAAAACTAAGCTTCGTGCTGAATTTAGGTCTTTAAAAAACTACGGTTTAATAATTAATACCGAAGGTACCCCAATCAACCAATCATGATCAGAGTCTAATAATGTTTTCCAACTTTCTAGACTAATTAACATTAAATCCTGTTTGGCTAAAAACGCTAAACTAACCGTTCTTTCAATTAATACCTCAAGGTTATTTGTATGTTTTTGTTCTAAAGAATGCACGGCACTTTGAAGTACAAAATTATTTTGTACATGGCCATTAACATCTAAAATTGTGATTTTTGAATTGTTATTCTTTATTAATTTTTGAGCATAATCAATTAAAAAGGAATCTTCGGATCTGAAAATTGGAATAAAAACTTGATCAATATCCTGAAACTCTTTATCAATCAGAATCCCCAAAGGCATTCTTGTTTTTGAAACAATCTGTCTGGTTCTTTCATCAAAAGGAGAGTTTTCAAACAAGCCTTCTTTACCCGTGAATTTATCTAGCAGGCGATCCGGATTTATAATCCTGGAGGTAAACCCAACTACTTTTCCTAATAAGGTTCCTTCAAAAATAGATTTACCTAAACCTACCAATAGTAAATCATAGTCTCCTTGATTGGCTACATCAGCAATTTCAGTTTCTATATCATTAGTCACCTTAAATATGGTATTAATTTCCAAATTTAATTGCTCTGATTCCTCAAAAATAGGTACAAAACTATTTCTCTCCTTATCTTCCATGTTAAAAGAATGCAACTCATCGCTTAACGATAAATGTAGTGCCGTAATTGAAGAACTGTTTTTTTGTTTTTTGGTTAAACTGTTAGCTAATCGCAAAAGTGATTTTCCTTTTTCATTATTCCCAAAAGAAATCAGAATTCGGTATTTAGTGTGAAGAATCAGCTCCTCTTCTTCAGAAACATTTTTACTCTTAAAAAGAAAATCAATTAGATCTAATGCTGGTCCAGTCATAAAAGTAGTCACTAAAGCCATGATAACCATCATTGTAAATACTTCTGGAGTTAACACTTTTAATTCCAATCCAATATTTAAAACAATCAACTCCATCAACCCTCTTGTATTCATCAGTGCTCCAATAGTCAAACTGTCTTTCCAGTTTTGGCCCACAAATTTTGCAGCTAATGCACTTCCTAAAAATTTCCCGACAACAGCAACTAGAATAATCGCTCCAGTAACCTTCCATAAATAAGGATCATTGATTAAGCCTACTTCGGTTTTTAGACCTGTGAAAACAAAAAACAGAGGCAGTAAAAGAATCACCGCAACATCCTCTACTTTATCAATAAAAATCATTCGAAATTTAGCAGCATCAGGCATAATAGAACCCATCATAAACGCACCAAAAAGGGCATGAATTCCAATAACCTCAGTTGCATACGACGACAGAATTAAAAAAAGAAAGAAAATAGCCATTACAGGTTTCCCAATATTATCTTTTGAACTGTATAAATCTCCTATCCTTTTCAAGAAAGGTTTTACAATAAAAATCATAACAATCACATAAACCGCTGCAAGAGAAATTACATATAATGAACCTACAAAGTCCCCAGCTTTAACTATGGCAATAACTACTGCAAGTAAACACCAAGCCGTAATATCATCTGCAGCAGCACAAGTTATGACTATGGCTCCAAGTTTTGTTTTATGAATTTCTCTTTCTTGAACAATTCGAGCCAAAACCGGAAATGCAGTAATGCTCATCGCAATTCCCATGAACAGACTGAAAGACAAGAATTCTACTCCTTGAGGAGCAAATTTATTATATACAAAATAAGATAAGCCAATTCCTAAAGCAAATGGAATAACAATACTGGCATGACTAATTACAACCGCTTCACTGGCTTTGTTTTTTAACACTTTAATATCAAGCTCCATACCAATTACAAACATAAAAAGTATCAACCCTATTTGACTTAAAAACTTTAAATTCCCTAATGAAGCTTCTGGAAATAGTGCTGCAGAAAATTCTGGAAAATACATTCCTACTAATGAGGGGCCCAAAACGATACCTGCGATAATTTCCCCAATTACTGTAGGTTGTCCAATTTTTTTAAAAACCCATCCAAAAAGTCGCGCTACAAGAATGATCATTACAATCTGGGCCAAAAGAATTGCTAAAGGATCCTGAAAATTATGTTTCATAGAAACAATGAAGTCATTCCAAGAACTGTGTTTTTCATTTGGAGCAACTAGACTTTGTATTTTTTCTAGCTCTTTTCCTCTTTTAATTATCCAATAAATCAAAGCTGAAAACCCTCCAGTTACACCTAAATAAAATAAGCTGTTTTTGTATTTTTTTAAATCCATTTTACAGTACCATTTTCGTTCTTAAAATCACACAAAGATGTAAAATTCTACCATATGATTTACAAGACGAAAATTAATTTTTTGCAAAGAAAAAAAAGGAAAGAAATAACTTTAAAAATAGGATGTTACATTTAAAAAGATTTAAATAAACTTATTCTTTTACTGCGGTTTTCACTACATTTGCACCCATTTTTAATACATTTATGAAAAAGAAATTAAAAGTAGGTTTTTGGGAATTCATTGCTCGAATCGTACTTAAAAACAGACTCTTTATACTCGGTGTTATTCTTTTAATGACCGTCTTTTTAGCCTTGCAATGGAAAAATATTCGTTTTTCATTTACAGAAGCGAACTTACTTCCCGACAACAACATTATAAATACAGAATATAATGCGTTTTTAGAAAAGTTTGGCGAAGAGGGAAATTTAATTGTTGTCGGTGTAAAAGACGATGCCTTTTTTACTCCAAAAGCCTTTGCGGCTTGGGATAAATTAATGGCAGATTTTAAATCAAATAAAGAAGTAGATTTAGTTGTTTCAGTAAGTGACTTAAAAAAGCTTCAAAAAAACGACTCTATTCAGTCCTTTGAATTAGTTCCGTTTGTAGATCAAAAGAAAATTACAAGCCCAGAATATCTTAAATCAATTCAGAAAGATTTATTTCAAAACATGCCTTTTTATGAAGGGTTGCTTTTTAATAAAAAAAACGGAACTATCCGTTCAGCCATTTATTTAGATAAGAAAATAGTCAACACACCACACAGAAAAGATTATATTTTAAATGATTTTATTCCAAAAATAGAAGCGTTTGAAAAGGAAACCGGCATCGATTTAAGAGTTTCTGGTATGCCATATATCCGAACATTGAATGCCAAAAGTATAACGGACGAAATTAGTTTATTTATTGGAGCATCTCTTCTAGTTACCTCACTAATTTTCTTTTTCTTTTTCCGTTCGTTCAGAGCAACATTAATATCAATTGTTATTGTTATTGTTGGTGTGATGTGGACCTTTGGACTCCTTGGATTATTTCATTATGAAATTACCGTATTAACAGCACTTGTTCCATCATTAGTTATTGTCATTGGTATTCCAAACTGTATTTTCTTGACGAATAAGTACCAACAGGAATACAGCTCTCATGGAAATAAAGCAAGAGCATTACAACGCGTAATTACCAAAGTGGGAACGGCAACCTTGATGACTAACTTAACTACAGCAGCTGGTTTTGCTACGTTTGTTATAACAAATAGTGAGTTACTAAAAGAATTTGGTATCATTTCTTCTTTGAGTATTATTTCCTTGTTTTTCCTATGTCTTATTGTAATCCCTATTTATTATAGCTATCAACCCGTTCCAAAAGCTAAACATTTAGAACATTTGAGTCGAAATTACACTCGTGTTTTTATGAATTGGATCGAAAAAACAGTAAAATACAACAGACGTTACGTTTATGTTGTGGCAATCTTTTTATTTTTAGTAAGCACCATAGGCGCTTTTAAAATAAAAACGTCGGGGAGTTTGATTGAAGACATGCCTAAAAATACTGGATTCTATAAAGACATTCTTTTTTTCGAAAAAGAATTCGAAGGAATAATGCCTCTTGAGATAACCATAGATACGAAACGAAAAAAAGGAGTTATGAAACTGTCCACTTTGAGAAAAATGGATGATTTTCAAAAAACAATTGAGGAAATTCCAGAACTTTCAAAACCTATTTCCATTCTTAATTTGGTTAAATATTCGAAACAAGCCTACTACAATGGGAATCCTGAATATTATGACTTGCCAAGTTCACAAGAACAAAGTTTCATCTTGAGTTATGCTAAAAATGCAACAAAAAACTCAAAAAACAACTTGATGAAAAGCTATGTAGACAGCACGGGTCAAGTAGCTCGAATTACCACATTCATGAGGGACATTGGTACTGGAAACATGGCGAAAATCGAAACTAAACTTTGGGATAAAGCGAATAAAATATTTCCTAAAGACCGCTACAAAGTCGTGATGACGGGAAAAGCATTGGTTTTTGAAAAAGGAACAAAATACCTTTTAGATAACTTAGTGAGCTCCTTACTATTTGCAGTGTTGTTAATTTCTTTATTAATGATTTTTATGTTTCGTTCCTTCAAAATGGTCGTTATTTCATTAATTCCTAATTTACTACCATTAATGATTACAGCTGGGTTGATGGGTTATTTTGGAATACCGTTAAAACCTTCAACGATTCTGGTCTTTAGTATTGCTTTTGGACTTTCAGTAGATGATACCATTCATTTCTTAGCTCAATACCGTCAAGAATTAACTAGAAATAACTGGAAGATAAAAAAATCGGTTTTTGCGACACTAAAAGAAGCTGGAATTAGTATGTTTTATACATCAGTAGTTTTATTTGCTGGATTCTCGGTATTTATGCTATCTGATTTTGGAGGTACAGTCGCTTTAGGTGGCTTGGTTGCAATTACATTGGCATTTGGAATGTTATCTAACTTAATGTTATTGCCTTGTTTGGTATTGACTTTGAACAAATCATTGGCCAACAAACAAGAATTTATCGAACCAAAAATTGACGTTTTAAGTAACATGGAGGAAGAAGATGAAAATTTAGACAAATAAACTCTTCTTTTTATAACCTTGTTTTTAACTATACACTTAAAAAAATCCTGTCTTAAAAGACGGGATTTTTTTTGCTCCACCCCAGTATTTATTACGATTTATTTTAAAATATGTATATTTGAAAATACATGCTTTTTAAATTGAGCTAGTCTCAATCAATAAAGATTGAGTTCGAAATTTTATTTAAAATGAGATTTACCTATACTTTTAATAAACTTAGTAGACTCAACAAAAGAGTATCAATCCTAAAAGTGGAGCCCGGCAACCACTAAAATAAACGGGGCGAAATCGAAAAGCCTAATGAGTAGAAAAATAAAAAAGAATGAAAATGGAACAACAAGTTACGGTTGTAAACAATTACCTTGAAAAAATAACAGATTTTGGTTTTGAATATGCACCCAAGTTAATAGGTGGTATACTAGTCCTTTTAGTCGGGCTATGGGTTACCAAAATAATCACTAAAAGTGTTGGAAAATCATTAGGGAAATCAAAAATCGACCAATCTCTCGTCCCTTTTTTAAGAAGTTTAACAAACATCATATTAAAAGTATTAGTTGCCATTACAGTAATGGGAATGATCGGAATCCAAATGACTTCCTTTGTCGCTATCATTGGTGCGGCTGGTTTGGCAATTGGAATGGCCCTATCAGGAACACTTCAAAATTTTGCAGGAGGAGTAATTATTTTGATTTTAAAACCCTTTAAAATTGGAGATTTTATCGAAGCCCAAGGCTATGTAGGTACTGTAAAAGAAATTAGCATTTTTGCTACGATGCTGAACACACCTGACAAGAAATTAGTAATCATCCCTAATGGGCCCCTTTCAACAGGACCACTTACTAATTTTTCTGCGGAACCGCTACGAAGAGTGGATTGGACTTTTGGAATAGCTTATGGAGATGACATTGAAAATTTCAAGAGAGCAATGAATGATTTTATTACCGAAGACACTAGAATTTTGAAAGATCCTGCTCCTTTTATAGGTCTTGCAGCTCTTGCTGACAGCTCTGTTAATTTCACCGTAAGAGTATGGGTGGATGGCCCTGATTATTGGAATGTGTTTTTTGAGATGAATGAAAAAGTATATACGAAATTTGCCGACTATAAACTTAATATTCCTTTCCCCCAAATGGATGTTCACGTTCACAATAATAATTAATTTGACTATAATTGACTACACAATCCTTAGTCTTTATAAAGCAATCAATACTTCCGTCTTTCATGATGGAAGTATTTTTTTATAAACTACGCCATAAATTTCAATGTGAGTTAGTCAATTAATATTATATTTTTTTACGAGAAACCAAAAGAATCCTGACAATAACTACAATTAAGCAATAGTACTTAATTGCTCACCTACTTATAAAAAATAAATCTTATTTTTACCAGTATTTTTTTAACGAAAAAAACAGCACTAGAATATTTTAAATAATCCAGCTGTTTAGGTTTAAATCTAAAATTAACTATTACACAACGATATATGACTCATAAAATTTCTGAGGCTGAAAAATTAGCCGTTTCTGATAACTATAGAAACTGGAAAAAATGGGGGCCTTATTTAGCCGAAAGACAATGGGGAACCGTTCGCGAAGATTATAGCGATAACGGAGATGCATGGGAATTTATCAACCACGACAAAGCACGTAGTAATGCGTATCGATGGGGGGAAGAAGGTATTGGCGGTTTTTGCGACTCTCGTGAGATTTTATGCTTGGCTCCCGTTTTTTGGAATGGAAAAGATCCAATTTTAAAAGAACGCCTATTTGGCCTTACTAATAATCAAGGAAATCACGGAGAAGATGTTAAAGAACTTTATTTTCATCAAGTTTCCACTCCTACACACTCTTACAACAAATACCTCTACAAATACCCGCAAAACGAATTTCCGTATGAGGAAATAATAAGAATCAACAGTCATAGGAATAGAGAAGAATCAGAATTTGAACTATTAGATACTGATGCTTTTAAAGACAATGCTTATTTTGATTGTTATATCGAATATGCAAAAGCCGGTATTGATGATATCTTGATGAAAGTTACTGTAGTCAATCGAGGAAAAGATACCGCTGAAATTCATGTACTTCCACATCTATGGTTTCGTAATTTCTGGAAACACAATAACAGGCATCCACGACCTAAGTTGGAATCGGTATCCGATGGTACCATTTTATCAAAAAGTACTAGAAATGACGACTACTACTTATATCATAATAAAGGCAAACAATTATTCTGTGAAAACGAAACCAATAACGAGCGCATTTACAACTCGCCTAATGATTATGATTATGTAAAGGATGGTATTAACAACTATGTCATCAATGGCGAGCCAACTGTCAATCCAAAAAAACACGGTACTAAAGCTGCTATTTGGCATCAATTAGAATTAAAAGCTGGCGAAGAAAAAAGCATTAAAATACGCCTAAGCAATGTAGCATTAGAAAATCCTTGGGTCGATTTTGACGCTCAATTTGAGCAAAGAAAAAAGGAATGTGAAACGTTCTATAACGAAATCATAAATAAAGACATCCCTAAAGCCCAGCAAGCAATTGCTAAGAGTGCTTTTTCAGGTTTATTATGGACGAAGCAATTCTATTATTATGATGTTCACAAGTGGCTTTTTGGTGGTGTTGACGAAACATCAACAACCTATAGAAGAAAGGACTCACGCAATTTTAACTGGCAACATCTTACTAATCGTCATGTAATATCCATGCCTGACAAATGGGAATATCCTTGGTATGCAGCTTGGGACCTTGCTTTTCACATGGCAGCATTTGTAGAAATAGATCCTTATTTTGCTAAACAACAATTGTTATTAGTATTGCAAGAAAGCTACATGCATCCCAATGGTCAAATTCCAGCATATGAATGGAATTTTAGTGATGTAAATCCGCCGGTTCACTCCTGGGCGGTTTGGACTGTTTATGACAAAGACAAAAAACGCACTGGCAAAGCTGATACTGAATTTCTAGAAAAAGCATTTCAAAAACTCCTCATCAATTTTACGTGGTGGGTGAACCAAAAAGACACTACTGGTACTGATTTATTTGAAGGAGGGTTTTTAGGTTTGGACAACATTGGTGTTTTTGACCGTAACCACATGCCGGAGGGAATTAAAAAAATGCAACAGGCAGATGCCACGAGTTGGATGGCAATGTTCTCTTTAAACATGTTGCGCATGTCACTGGAATTAGCGAAAACCAACAAAATTTACGAAGAAATATCGGCTAAGTTTTTCAGGCATTTTTTAAATATCGCTTGGGCAATGCACCATATTGGGAAAAAAGATATTTCACTTTGGGATGACCAAGACAATTTTTATTATGATGTTGTCGAAATGTCTGATGGAAGTGCTGAACGTTTAAAAGTACGTTCTTTAGTGGGTGTTATTCCAATGTTTGCTGTCGAAATCATGAATAAAGAATTATTTGAAGGATTAAAAGACTTTCAAAAAAGAGCAAATGAAATAATAAGAACACGACCCGATTTAGCATCCTTAATTTCAAATTTAGAGACTGCCAATAAAGATGGTAATTTTCTATTCTCCATTATGCGCGGTTTTAGATTAGAACATCTTCTAGTGCGCTTACTGGATGAAAAAGAGTTCCTATCTGATTATGGGATTCGTTCGCTATCTAAATACCATGAAGAACATCCTTTTGAATTTGGAAATAAAGGACATCATAAAATTCAATACGAACCTGGCGAAAGTCGTTCAGGAATGTTTGGAGGAAATTCAAACTGGCGTGGTCCTATATGGATGCCTTTGAATTATATGATCATCCAATCATTGCGTAAATACTATACTTTTTATGGACCTACTTATGTATATGAATTTCCAACAGGCTCAAAAAACAAACTGAACTTAAACGAAATTGCGAATGAATTAACAAAAAGATTAATTAAACTTTTTGAACGAGATGCTGAAGGTAAATTCCAATACCATTCTGATGACTCTGAAAATCATTTTGCTAAGGACGAACATTTCAGAAACGAACATATGTTTTATGAGTTTTTTGATGGAGATAGTGGTAAAGGGCTTGGTGCCTCTCACCAAACAGGATGGACCGCTCTAATTGCCAATTTAATAATGGATATGGAGAATAACAAATAAAATTATCTTTACAGTTAAGTTATATTAAACTTCCCGTCTACAAAGGCGGGATTTTTTATATACAATAGTATATAACAGTGAAGCAGAAAAAAAACACCCCAATTGTACAATTTTATATTTATTCTCTACTAGCTTTCTCTAAACTAACTTCTAAACCAGCATAATTAGAAACCACTTTTTCCATAAACCCTTCTTTATTAATTATAATATGAGTAGGAAACGCATTGAGTTGCAAGGTTAAATTCATGTACGTTTTCATATTAGGAACAACGGAATAGGACAGCGGTTTTCTAGCTAAAAAAACGGTTAACTGTTCTGGAGTATCCTCAGCCAGACTTATAAAAACAATGTCTTTTCTATCTTTATATTTCTCCACTAATTGATTTACTTGTGAAAATTCTTTAATGCAAGCAGCACAATGAATGTACCAGCATTTTATGACAACAATTTTTCCTTTAAGATTTTCATTTGTAATCAAATTACCATTTAAATCTGAGAATGAAAATGCAGGAAATGGCTCCCCTTCTTTCTTTAGATTTTGAATTTCATTGAAAGCGGTTTCAACAATGGTGGCTTTTATACTTGTATCTGATGTTGGGTCAATCTTAAAAAGCTTGTAGTAAAATAGTGCTGAATCGGATTCTAATCGAATTGGGATGTAACTTCCTTCGCTTAATTCTTTTAAAAATTGATCTTTGGTAATTTCTTTTAAATTGGAATCTAATGGTACAAAATCCCTAGAAAGCATTATATTATGAGATTGATAGGTCCACCAATCCATAAACTGAGTTTGTATTTTGGCTGGACTTACTTCTGGTTTCCCAAAAGGAGTTTGTCCAGAACAGGAGGTGAAGATCACAACTAAAAAAAGGGTATAAAACAATTTTTTCATGACAACTAATTAAAGGTGCAAATAACGTTATAATTTACTGTTTATGAATCTAATAAAGGTACTAAACAATAACAACTTATTTTATGAACGGGGCTTATTAAGACCTCTATCATAAAGAACAATACTTCCCGCAACAGATACGTTTAAGCTTTTTTCGGATTTGAATTTTACTAAATGATGACATTTTTCAATGGCTTTTTTTGAAAGACCATGATCTTCAGCACCTAATAGATACACGCAACGCCTTGGATGTTCGAAGGTTTCTAAATCGGTGGCTTGTTCATCTAGCTCCACTCCTACTAAACGAGCCCCTTTGGGTAAGTTTTTATAGAAGTCTTCAAACGATTCATAATGAAAATAAGGTATCGATTTTACGGCATTATGGGTATCGCAAGCTTGTTTTGCATACCGATTACCAATGGTGAAAATATAGCTCGCGCCTAAGTTTTGTGCAGATCTCCACAGAACGCCTAAATTTTCAGGAGTTTTTCCGTTTTGTATGCCTATCCCGAAATACTCGGTTATAAAATTATCATTCATCTGACAAAAATACAAACTGTTAGGGCGTTTGTCAAATTTTTAATTTATTTAAAGTGTCGAATTCCACTATTCCCTAGCCCCGATAATAGCGACATCCTTTTACTTTTTCCTTTAAAAAGTAAAAGATATAGCGAATAGCGGGAAATAGCTCCTAAATGCATCATTCCTCGCAATGACATTTAAAACAAATGATTTATATTTGCAGTTCGAATATGAGACAATTTTAAATTCAACTATACACCTAAAATGAGACATACAAAAGTTAAAGACTTACTAAACAGTACAACGACACTACATGAAGTAAATGCAAAAGGATGGGTAAGAACTTTTAGAAACAATCAATTTATTGCTTTGAATGATGGTTCAACCATCAATAATATACAATGTGTAGTCGATTTTGAGAATACTCCTGACGAAACTTTGAAAAGAATTACGACTGGAGCAGCGATATCTGTTACAGGAACTTTGGTTGAAAGTAAAGGTGCGGGACAACAATTTGAAATTCAAGTTAAAACATTGGAAATCCTAGGAGATTCTGATGCTGAGAAATTCCCAATACAACCTAAGAATAAACCGAGCTTGGATTTCTTGCGTGAAAATGCGCATTTAAGAGTGCGTACCAATATGTTTGGTGCTATTATGCGTGTTCGTTCTGTATTATCATACGCAGTACACAGCTATTTTCAAGAAAAAGGATTTGTATATGTCAATACGCCAATCATCACAGGATCGGATGCTGAAGGTGCTGGTGAAATGTTTAAAGTTACCGCTTTGCCATTTGACGGAACGCCTAGAACCGAAGACGGAAAAGTAGATTATAAAGAAGATTTTTTTGGGAAAGAAACGAATCTAACGGTTTCTGGACAACTAGAAGGAGAGACTTTTGCTATGGCATTAGGACAGATTTATACTTTTGGACCTACGTTTAGAGCGGAGAATTCAAATACTTCTCGTCACCTTGCGGAGTTCTGGATGATTGAGCCAGAGGTTGCTTTTAATGACTTGAATGACAATATGGATCTTGCTGAAGATTTTATTCAGTACGTAATTAAATATACGCTTGACAAATGTCCTGAGGATTTAAAATTCTTGGAAGGACGATTATTGGACGAAGAGAAATCAAAACCACAAGCAGAAAGAAGCGAAATGGCTTTACTAGACAAATTGAATTTTGTTTTAGAAAATAATTTCAAACGTGTTTCTTATACTGAGGCAATTGACATATTAAGAGAGTGTACTCCAAATAAAAAGAAAAAATTCAATTATATCATTAACGAATGGGGAGCTGATTTACAGTCAGAACACGAGCGTTATTTAGTGGAGAAACACTTTAAATGTCCCGTAATCTTATTTGATTATCCTGCCAATATCAAAGCATTTTACATGCGTTTGAACGAAGACGGAAAAACAGTTCGCGCGATGGATATCCTTTTCCCTGGAATTGGAGAAATTGTAGGAGGTTCACAAAGAGAAGAACGTTTTGATGTTTTAGTCGAAAAAATGAAAGCCTTAGGAATTGACGAAGAAGAATTGTGGTGGTATCTTGATACTAGACGATTTGGATCAGCAGTTCACTCTGGTTTTGGTCTTGGTTTTGAAAGATTAGTGCTGTTTGTAACAGGAATGACAAACATACGTGACGTAATTCCTTTTCCAAGAACGCCAATGAATGCTGAATTTTAGAAAAAAAGTTTAATCGGTTAATCGATTAAACAAATAAACAGTTAACCGATTAAACAAACAAATGCTAAAGCAATTCTTAAATTTAAAATTATCGCAGAAATTATCTCCACAACAAATTCAGTTGATGAAGCTAATTCAATTGCCTACGCAAGCCTTTGAACAACGTTTATTGGAAGAAATGAATGAAAATCCTGCTTTAGAAGCGGGTAAGGAGGAAGACGATTATGAAAAGGATGAATTTGAAAACGAAGACTACGATGATTATGATGAGGCGGAATCTGACAGGAATGAGGCCGAAGACATCAATATCGACGAATATTTAAATAGCGACGATAGCCCCGATTATAAAACACAGGCAAATAACTACAGTGATGACGATGACGATCGTGAATCACCATTAGCAGCACCTATTAGTTTTCACCAAGATTTAATTAATCAATTGAATACGTTTATTCTCGATGATGAAGAACGTGATATTGCTGAATTTCTGGTAGGAAGTATTGATGACATGGGTTATATCCGTAGAAGCATTCCTGATATTGTGGATGATATGGCGTTTACCCAAGCCTTATATACGGATGAAGCTACGGTAGAACGGATGCTGCATGTAATTCATGAACTAGAACCCTCTGGTGTAGGTGCGCGCGACTTACAAGAATGCTTGTTGTTGCAGTTGAAACACAAAACCCCTACGGAATACGTGGAACTAGCAACAGATATTATCGAAAATCAATTTGATGCTTTTACCAAAAAACATTACGATAAATTAATTCAGAAATACAATGTTTCAAATGAGCAGCTCAAAAAAGCAGTTCATGAAATTGAAAGACTGAACCCAAAACCGGGAGGCTCTTTTACAGGAAATAATAAAATTACAGAGAACGTAGTTCCTGATTTTGCCATTAGAATTGTTGATGGCGAACTGGAATTAACTTTAAACGGTCGAAATGCTCCTACCCTGCACGTTTCCAAAGATTATCAGGAAATGATGCAAACCTATAAAGTTTCTACCGATAAATCAGGGCCACAAAAAGATGCGGTTCAGTTTATCAAACAAAAACTGGATTCGGCTAAGTGGTTTATTGATGCGATTCGTCAACGTCAAGAAACCTTATTTGTAACCATGAATGCTATTATGCATTATCAAGAAGAATATTTCTTAGATGGCGATGAAACCAAATTGAAACCAATGATCTTGAAAGACATTGCGGATATGGTAGGACTTGACATCTCAACGGTTTCCCGTGTAGCCAACAGCAAATATGTAGAAACACCTTATGGAACAAAGCTGATAAAAGAATTTTTCTCAGAAGCCATGAAAAACGACCAAGGCGAAGATGTTTCAACACTGGAAATCAAAAAAATATTGCAAAATATTATTGAGGAAGAGGATAAGAAGAAACCTTTACCTGATGATCAATTGGCTGAATTGCTGAAAGAAAAAGGATACCCAATTGCAAGAAGAACTATCGCTAAATACAGAGAGCAGCTGGATATTCCTGTGGCTAGAATGAGGAAAAAAATATAAGATTGTTGAAATCAGATTGCTGATTAACGATTTTTGATTTAAAAAGACAAAACCCTTTCTGATGGCTCAGAAAGGGTTTTGTCTTTTACAGAATCCTATTTCGTTTTGTCTCCCTCTCCTTTGGCTTGCTTCATTCTTCGCAATGACTGGCCGGGGACAGGATTTTATTTATTCTCCTGATCTTTTTTCATGGCGTGATAATAAGCTGCACGACTCAAGGGTTCGTATTCTTCTGTTTCGCCAAGCATTACTAATTTATCACTGTCGGTTTTTCTAAAACTATAATTAGCCAGATTACCTGTTCGAGTGCATACAGCATGCACTTTAGTCACATATTCTGCTGTCGCCATTAATGCAGGCATAGGTCCAAAAGGATTACCCTTAAAATCCATATCTAACCCGGCAACAATAACACGAATACCTTGGTTTGCTAAATCATTGCAAACCCTTACTATTTCGTCATCAAAAAACTGCGCTTCATCAATTCCCACCACATCACACCCTTGCGCCAAAATGGCGATATTGGCAGCAGCTGGAACTGGTGTAGAACGAATTTCATTAGCGTCATGCGACACTACCATATCTTCATGGTAGCGGGTGTCAATTTCTGGTTTAAAGATTTCTACTTTTTGTTTGGCAAATTGTGCTCTCTTGAGACGACGAATTAGCTCTTCGGTTTTACCCGAAAACATTGAACCACATATGACTTCGATCCAACCAAACTGTTCTTTATGATTTACTGTATTTTCGAGAAACATTTTGTATTTTTCTAACTTAAAAAATGAATAGTTTTTATTACTTTGTACCGTAATAAACCAACATAAGATTTTATACTTTTACGTTGTCTCAAAAGTAGAAAAATTTTATCAATTCGAGGATTTGTAAACAGTTATTTAAAATTAAATCTTCTGCCCCTACAGCCCTTGAATTTCTTTTGGTAAAAAATAAAATGAGAAACACATACGCCATATATACTATAATTTAAACGTTATGAAAAAAAAATTGGAAGCCGATTTAATCAGCATTGCACATAGAATATTACAACTTAAGAACAAGTCTGATATCAATCAACTGTATTTGGAATCTCAAAAACTATACGAAAAGCTATCCGTTTTACGATTTATTGACGAACATTATGGCGATGTAAAACCAACAATTGGCCATGCTGAGATCGAAAAAGAAGTGCAAGCCTTTTATGACAAAAGTGCCGAATTGCCAGCTGAGACTATCATTGAAATAACTGAAAGTAAACTTCCCCAAGAAGGAACAACTTCTGAAACTATAAAAGAAGAGAAATCAGAACAAGAAATTGCATCTCCTACAATAGTAGCACATTTGGACGAAGTGCTAGTAGAAGAAAATACAATCGAAGATTCTAAAACTGAGGAAAGCTCTCCAGAAGTAGAAGAAGAGGTTTCAGAAGACAATACATTAGGCGATTTTGAAGCTGATATAAAAGAGCAACCGGTAACTGAGGAAATGCCAACAGACGATGTCGTCATTAGCGAAAATGAAGCTGAAGAAGAGATTCTTGTTGCTTCTGAAGAAAAAGAAGAACAAGAAGAAGAACCACAACATAAATTCAAAGCTGCTTTTGAATTAACTGACGATTCAGAAACAGAAGAAATCGAAATTGAAACACCTAAAAAACCGGAGGCCGTACAAATTTCTTTCGAAGATTTATTAGGTGGTAATTACAATGACACTCTTTTTGTCAAAGTAGATGATGTACCTGCATTACCTCCAGAAATTGTTTTTGAAGCCAAAGAAACTATAGTTGAAAAAGCTCCAGAACCGATAATAGAAGAAAAAAAGGAAAAAGCCGAACCAAAAATTGTATCCCTAAATGACAAATTATCCAAAGGCATTGATATTGATTTAAATGATCGAATTGCATTTGTAAAACACCTTTTTGGTAATAACAGTGAAGATTACAACCGCGTATTGAATCAATTAATCACATTTGACAATTTTCATGAAACACGAAACTTCATTGAAGAAATGGTAAAACCTGATTACAACAACTGGAAAGGGAAAGAAGATTATGAAGAGCGTTTTATGGATATCATCGAGAAAAAATTTCTTTAATAAACTATGTCAAAATTATATATTGTTCCCACGCCCATAGGTAATCTAGAAGACATGACTTTTAGAGCCATTCGGATTTTAAAAGAAGTCGATTTGATTCTGGCCGAAGATACCCGTACTAGTGGCAAACTCTTAAAGCATTTTGAGATTGGCACCCATATGTACAGTCATCACATGCACAATGAGCACAAAACCGTAGAGAATTTGATCTCCCGATTGAAAGCTGGGGAAAACATTGCCTTAATTTCGGATGCTGGTACTCCAGCCATATCTGATCCAGGCTTTTTATTAACTCGCGCTTGTGTTGAGAATGGAGTTGAAGTAGAATGCTTACCTGGTGCCACCGCTTTTGTTCCCGCCTTAGTAAATAGTGGTTTACCTAATGATAAATTTGTTTTTGAAGGATTCTTACCTGACAAAAAAGGGAAACAAACCCGTTATTTGGCTTTAGCCGAAGAAACACGTACTATGATTTTGTATGTTTCACCGCATAAATTACTAAAAACATTAACGGAGTTTATTACTTATTTTGGTGAAGACAGACCTATTTGTGTTTGTAGAGAATTATCAAAAATGCATGAAGAAAATGTTCGTGGAACGGTTCGTGAAGTGTTAACCCATTTTGAAAAAACAGCGCCAAGAGGTGAAATTGTTGTTGTCGTTGGCGGAAAACCATTCGTTAAGGAAGTTAAAAAAAATAAAATCTCAAAAGAAGAAGATCAAGAATAAAAACCATATTATGACGATAGTATCTTATATCTCTATATTAAAAAATACGCCACAAGAAATAACATTTCCAGAAACTATTGCTGCAATTGAAGCCAATTATAACTTTACTCCTACTACTTTTCAAAACGGAAATCAACATAATGCAGCGGGAGAAAACTCAGGTTCATGTAAATTGTTTGCTTTCGCCAAATTGCAAAACTTAACTCCTGAAGAAACCTTATCATGTTTTGGAGCTTATTATTATGAAGACGTTTTGAAAAATCCTGAAGGAACGGATCATCAAAACATTCGTAATTTCGTACTTCACGGTTGGGATGGAATCCAGTTTGAAGGCGAAGCATTGGAACTAAAATAAATTATATAGAATTGAAGATTAACGATTTTTGATTGCAGATATTAAATCACAAATCGTTAATCGACATTCATAAATCACAAATCAAATGCGTTGGACCATAAAACAAAAACCTTCTGAGGATAAGATTAGGCATTTATCCACAACCTTGGGTGTAGAAGATTTTGTCGCCACTTTACTGGTGCAGCGCGGTATTGAAACTTTTGACCAAGCCAAAGCTTTTTTTCGCCCTTCGCTAGACCATTTACATGATCCCTTCTTAATGAAAGACATGGCTAAAGCCGTGGAAAGAATCGAACGTGCCATTGCAAATCAAGAAAATATTTTGGTTTTTGGGGATTATGATGTGGATGGAACTACCGCTGTTTCCCTAGTTTCTTCTTACCTTAAATCCTATTATCCTAATATTGCTACTTATATTCCAGATCGTTATTTGGAAGGATATGGCGTTTCCTTTAAAGGAATTGACTATGCCGATGACAATGGGATTTCATTAATTATCGCTTTGGATTGTGGTATTAAGTCCATTGATCATGTCGCTTACGCAAAAGAAAGAAATATTGATTTCATCATTTGCGATCACCACAGACCAGGAGACTCTTTACCCGAAGCAGTCGCTGTCCTTGACCCAAAAAGATCTGATTGTTCATATCCATACGATGAATTGTGTGGATGTGGTGTGGGTTTCAAATTAATACAAGCTTTAGGAAGTAATAGAGGGCAAACTATCGATGATTTTATTCCGTATTTAGATTTAGTAGCAACTGCAATCGCCGCCGATATTGTACCTATGACCGGTGAAAATCGAGTGTTAGCTTATTTTGGTTTACAAGTTATTAATGAAAATCCAAGGCCTGGAATTAAGGCTTTAATTCACCAAATAAAGAAACAAACCCTTGACATCACCGATGTCGTTTTTATCATAGCGCCTCGAATCAATGCAGCTGGCAGAATAAAACACGGAAATCATGCTGTGGAATTATTAACCGAATTCAATTTTGAACAAGCACAACAATTTGCTTCCGAAATTGAACAATACAATTCCGACCGTAAGGATTTAGACAAACAAATTACCAAAGAAGCGCTTTCGCAAATAGAAGAAAATCAGGAAAAAGAGCGATTTACCTCTGTAGTCTTTCAAGAAGATTGGCACAAAGGCGTCATTGGGATTGTCGCTTCAAGACTGATAGAAACCTATTATCGTCCCACCTTAGTATTTACAAAAAGTGGTGATAAATATGCAGCTTCGGCACGATCTGTCAAAGGGTTTGATGTGTATAATGCACTCGAAGCTTGCTCGGAACATTTGGAACAATTTGGTGGACATATGTATGCCGCAGGAATGACATTGGCTGCAGAAAACTATGCTGTTTTTAAACAAGCATTTGAGCAGCAAGTACAAGAAACGATTCATCCGGATATGCGAACACCCGAAATCGAGATCGATGCCGAAATTAATTTTACTGACATTAGCCCAAAACTAACTCGGATTTTGAAACAATTTGAGCCTTTTGGACCACAAAATATGACTCCCATTTTCCTCACTAAAAACATAAAAGATACGGGTTACGGAAAACCAATGGGACAAGAAGACGAACATATAAAATTGTTTATCAAACAAAACAATTCCGAAGGAATTCCAGCCATTGGTTTTGGACTAGGAAATAAAATGGATTTAACAACACATCAAAAACCATTTCAAGCCGTGTACTGCATTGATGAAAACGAATGGAATGGTAAAGTAAGTTTACAGTTGCGATTAAGAGACATTAAATAATTGAGATTACCCAAATGAAAAAAACACACGACCCCTACGCAGCCTTACGTTATAAGGAATTCAACACTTTTTTATTATTGCGATTTGCTATGGTTTTTGCCTGGTCCATGCAATTTATTGTTATCGAATGGCAGGTTTATAGTTTAACGAAAGACCCACTTTCACTAGGAATTATAGGCTTAATGGAAATTATCCCTGCGGTTGCTATGGCTTTATTTGCAGGACATATTGTTGATCAAAATGAGAAAAAAGGCCTTCTCGTTAAATGTATTTTAGGTTTTTCAGTAATTAGTTTTGGTTTGTTTTTATTGACCTGGCCCACCATTGTAAGTGACTATTCAACAAGAGCTATTTTGTATGGTATTTATTTTATGGTCTTCTTGGGCGGAATTGTACGTTCCTTTCTTGGCCCAACGATATTCTCCCTTTTATCCTTATTGGTTCCTAAAAAAGTGTATCCTAATGCTGCTACTTGGAGCAGTTCCGTTTGGCAAATTGGGTCTGTTTTAGGACCAGCTGTAGCTGGTTTTTCTATTACTTTGATTGGCGTGCACTGGTCGATGTGTTCTGTTTTTGCTTGTTCTGTTTTTGCACTGATTGCTTTAACTCAAATTGGTGCCAAGCCAATTTTGAATCCAAAAATTGGGGAACCTATTATGGAAAGTTTGAAAGAAGGAGTAAAATTTGTTTTCAATAATAAAACCGTTTTGGGCGCATTATCACTGGATATGGTGGCGGTTCTATTTGGAGGAGCAGTGGCACTGTTGCCTATTTTTGCTCAAGATATTTTAAAAGTGGGACCCGAAGGTTTTGGTGTGCTGAGAGCAGCACCAGCTGTAGGTTCTTTTTTGACATTAATAATTTCTGCTTATGTTCCCATGAATAAAAATGCGGGATTAAAGCTACTGGCAGCGATTTTTGCCTTTGGACTTTGTATCATTACTTTTGGACTTTCAACTATTTTTGCTTTATCCGTATTTGCTTTGTTTTTAAGTGGTGCTGTAGATGGAATTTCGGTAGTGATACGACAAACCATTTTACAATTAAAAACTCCCGATCACATGCGCGGCCGAGTTTCGGCAGTGAATTCTATTTTTGTAGGATCATCTAATGAATTGGGTGCTTTTGAAAGCGGTTTGACAGCTAAATTGATGGGAACAGTAACATCGGTAGTATTTGGTGGAAGCATGACCTTGTTGATTGTTCTAGGAACTGGAATATTCTCTCCATCTTTTAGAAAACTAGATTTACAAAAAGACATTGACGAACATGAAAAGGATGAATCTTAAACTCATTTTAATATAATTTAAAAAAGTCGGTATTGAATCTCAGGATTTGTTACCGACTTTTTTGTGAAAATCATTTTAAAAAGAAAAACAAAATATCACTAAAACTGGGTATTTCATTTGTAGTAAATTAGTCATAAGTTTGAAAACAATGTTTTTTATACGAAAAAACACTAATTTTAAATCATAGTATGAAAGTAAAATTATTTACCCCCCCCATTTTTTAGGAATCTTCCTAGTTCTACTGCTCTTTTCTTGTACTAAAGATGAATTGCAGGACAGCAAAACGAATCCAATCATAAATCAACTAAAAAACGATTTAAAACTGGAGCAATTTACCAATAAAAACATGGCTGCTAATTTAGTTGTAAATTGGGAAACGTTCTCCAAAATAGAGAAAGACGGATTCGAAATTTATGAAATTGAAGTTTCTGAAAAAAAAGCAAGCGAAATCGAATCCAATTTATTTCAAAATCAATTAAAATACGAATTGATTGCAATAAAAAAAGGAACAGAAATACATTCCTACTTAGTGGAGGCGTATACAAGTTTAAACCATACTTTATTCGCTAATTCCATTGAAAATCTTAGTAACTTTACTGGGACACTAAATGTATTTCAATTAGATGGAACTTCAGTAGGACAACTAGTTATTTTTAATGGCCATAGCAAAAATACTACTGAAAAAAGTGTAATAGAACCTTTGAATGAAGTCATCAACTTTTACAGTTACAAACAATCTCTAACCAATAAAGCACCCGAATGTGTGGAAACATATATTGTATATACGTATGCATTGGAAAACACGAACCATTATTCTTCAGTTACTGTTGGAAATTACACACAACTCACCTACAGAAATACGACTCAAGAGACAATAATTACAACTTCTTTCATGAACACTCCCTACCCTTGTGGAACAAATGGAGATTCCTATTATATTCTATACAGAACTACAATCAATAGAGATGTAATTGATGAAGTAATTGACCCATGCGAAAAACTAAAAACTCAATATAATAACCTAACATATAAAGCAAAAATCGATGTCCTAAAAACACAAACTGGAAAAACAAAAGAAAATGGCTATGCACAAACAAAGGACGGATCCTTCACTACTTTGACTGCAAATGGATCTGATGCCGTTACTTTGCCAAGAGACATTAACAGGATAGGTTATATGCACACTCATTTAGATTCCTATCAAAAAACAAATTCAGACGGAGATTTAATTGATGTTTTTCCTATTAAAATATTTTCTCCAGAAGATGTAAAACAGTTTTTAATATTAGTTGTTAATGCACAAAATTATGGCATACCTATTAGTGATACTTATGGCGTGATGGTGTCAAGTGCTGGAACCTATCAACTAGGTTTTACTGGAAATGCAGCCAACATTAATGTAAAAACTAGCACTATTAATTGGGACGAGAGTTTAAACGAAATTTATAAAACAACAATTCTCGAAAATGGGTTGGAAAAAGGTTTATTAAAATTCTTAAAAGATAAAATAGGTATTGATGGTATTGACTTGTATAAAATTGAAGAAACAGGAAATCAAAAAATAACATTGGATATTAACGGTGAAAAAGTAACAATAAATTGCAACTAAAACAAAAAAATAAAAACATGAAAAAATTAGTACTGTTAGGATATATATTAACAATTGCAATATCCTGTAAAGCCCAAACAATTGTACCTGTAGAAAAATCAATTGATTATATGATCGCTCAAAATGGTATACCTGAAGGGACTTATCTAAAAGATGTAAATAATTTACTTGGCAAATATATAGGAACATGGAAAGGGACTTTTGAAAACAAAAATTATACATTTATAGTAAAAAAATATACTTGTAAACCACAAAATGTAACCTATGACAAATTACTTATACGATATCTAATCACTACTACTAATAATGTGATCATAGAAGACACCAGGAGTTTACCTGATACAAGTCCTTATGTAATTAAAGGAGATTATTTCAGCAAAGATTTGACTTATTATGCATCAAATTATTACGGTAAGAATTCTGGTTGTGGTCAAAAAGGAACGGTATATATCCGTATGAAAAACGTAGCCAATACTGACATGTCTTTAACTTTTGAACCAGATAAAATCCTTTTAACTGAGGATAGTTGTCCAGGATTAAAGCTGGCTGAACAATTATTGCCTAGAAACGGGATGCGATTAACAAAACAGTAAAATGATAAAAAGTAAAACACAATAAACAGTTTCAGAAATTAAATAAGCAAAAACGTTATTTAAACTAATAAATTTAAATTATTTCCCTTTCAGCATTTTGAATACTGAAAGGGTTTGTTTTTTTAATTCTATATATCTTAAAAAAAACCTTATTGAATAAAAAACAACTATAGTATAAGTCAGATTGTAACCTTAAAAAACAAAAATATGAAAAACATACTCAAAATTCTAGCAATCCTTTTCCTTCTAATTAACTATAGTTGCAAAGCACAGCAAATGGTGCAAACACCTAATGATGCCCATAAATTAAAGACAAACGAACAGCAGTTTATCAACAAACCCCTTAAAGACCTGCTTAAAGAAATAAAACCCGAAATAAAAACTGCTTATGGAACTTTAGGAGATCCATCGTATTTTTCTTTTAGATTCATAGATTCTGAAGAGATAAAACGTAGACCGATTGAAAACAACTCCTTAGGCTTATACTTTTACGTAAAAGAACCAATTGATTGGGACTTTACTAAAAGACCAACTGGTAAAGAATATTTTTGGACCAAAGAAGATGTTGAAAAATATGGTAATCTTACTGTAATACGTATTAAGGTAATTGGTAAAGATTAAAGCTTTTAAAATTGTAATAAAACAGAAGCTTCTTAGTCAAAAACTACATCTAAAAAAAATATTGACGAACATGAAAAGGATGAATCTTAAACTCATTTTAATATAATTTAAAAAAGTCGGTATTGAATCTCAGGATTTGTTACCGACTTTTTTGTGAAAATCATTTTAAAAAGAAAAACAAAATATCACTAAAACTGGGTATTTCATTTGTAGTAAATTAGTCATAAGTTTGAAAACAATGTTTTTTATACGAAAAAACACTAATTTTAAATCATAGTATGAAAGTAAAATTATTTACCCCCCCATTTTTTAGGAATCTTCCTAGTTCTACTGCTCTTTTCTTGTACTAAAGATGAATTGCAGGACAGCAAAACGAATCCAATCATAAATCAACTAAAAAACGATTTAAAACTGGAGCAATTTACCAATAAAAACATGGCTGCTAATTTAGTTGTAAATTGGGAAACGTTCTCCAAAATAGAGAAAGACGGATTCGAAATTTATGAAATTGAAGTTTCTGAAAAAAAAGCAAGTGAAATCGAATCCAATTTATTTCAAAATCAATTAAAATACGAATTGATTGCAATAAAAAAAGGAACAGAAATACATTCCTACTTAGTGGAGGCGTATACAAGTTTAAACCATACTTTATTCGCTAATTCCATTGAAAATCTTAGTAACTTTACTGGGACACTAAATGTATTTCAATTAGATGGAACTCCAGTAGGACAACTAGTTATTTTTAATGGCCATAGCAAAAATACTACTGAAAAAAGTGTAATAGAACCTTTGAATGAAGTCATCAACTTTTACAGTTACAAACAATCTCTAACCAATAAAGCACCCGAATGTGTGGAAACATATATTGTATATACGTATGCATTGGAAAACACGAACCATTATTCTTCAGTTACTGTTGGAAATTACACACAACTCACCTACAGAAATACGACTCAAGAGACAATAATTACAACTTCTTTCATGAACACTCCCTACCCTTGTGGAACAAATGGAGATTCCTATTATATTCTATACAGAACTACAATCAATAGAGATGTGGTAGATGAAATAGTGGATGATGTAGTCTTTTTTATTGGTCCTTCAAATAAAATTTCAAACATTAATGATTATTTAAAATGTTTTAATTTAGCACAAAGTGCACAACTTACCATATATGTAGATCAACCAACTGCTAATAGTTCTGTTCCTTGGTCTGGTTCACTTACAGATCCAAATGTTGGACATACCTTTATTGCAATACAGCAAGGAGGAATCAGAAGGGTTTTGGGATATTATCCAAATAGTACAGTAAGTATTGCATATCCCAATGATTCAAAAGCATTTGGTAATGATCAAGGACATATATCTGATGTTAGTTTATCAATCCCGATAAATTCAACTCAATTACTTAATGTAATTGGTTATGCAAATAATGCTCCTTCAACTTATAATTTAAATACATATAATTGCACGGATTTTGCAATTGCAATAGGAAATTTAGTTGGTCTAAATTTACCAGATTCATATGGCACATGGACTGGTGGTGGCGGAAGTAATCCGGGGCAATTAGGGCAAAATATAAGAAACATGTCGCTACCTACCAATGCTAACAGGCAAACAACTGGTGCAAATTCAGCTACTAATACAGGAACTTGTAATTAAAAAAATAATGAAAAAAATAATACTAATTTTGACTTCAGTTATAGTTGTGTGCGGATTACTTACATATTACTATTTACAAAACGATAAAAAAATGATCTATAACTTTGCATGTTACGTAACAAATGATTCTACAAAATTAGATGAAGTTATAAATAACTATTTACTTTGCGATAAAAATTCTAAGGCAATAACTTTAATTCAACTTGAGTATATTAGAAAAGAATACAATAAAAGTCCAACAAATAAAATCAAAGTCTACTCTTATCAAAAAGCTATTGAACAAAAAATAATAAAAGAGACCATTGTAACTGAAGATTATGATAATGTTTATATAATATTTTATAATAACCAACTCCAAGTCCCAATTCTTTTAAATTCCGATTCAAAAATTATATCAATTTCAACAATAAATAAAGGAGAAGTCAGATTTTTTATGAGAATTGACAAGCGGAAGAGTTAAATTTACATAAAACAACTTAAAAAGTCGGTAATTAATCTCAGTATTCATTACCGACTTTTTTTATGACTTTTTTAATTCGTTTTATTTAGAATTAATCTAAATAATTATTATATTTGTTTCAAATGAATGAATTATGCAAGAAATGAAACAGATTTATTATAACGATTCAGGGACTTCTTTCTTTTGGAGAAAAGAGAACGAAATATTAACTGATAAAGTGCAATTGATTTTTAGAGAAACGGGGTTTTATTTCAGTCGACACGAACTGAAACTGTTTCAATGCTGTATTGACGAAAGTTATCTTTTAAATAACTGTTGTGATGATTGTAGCTTGAAAAATAATTGTCACAAATTTTTACTAAAAACACCTTGTTCTCAAATTGATTTGGCTGTTTCTATGCAAGAATTAATCGCAGTCAAAGACCTAGTAGAAGGCACTTTATTTAAAATAAATATGGATGAATATTTGAACGGGGAGGGAATGAATTAATTCTCGTACTTTTTTAACTCAAAAGTTTCTCCATCAAATACACCATAAGTAAAATAGGTAATCCAGTCGCCTAGATTCACATATTCTGAATTTTTACCTACTGTTACTTTCATAGGTAAATGGCGGTGCCCAAAAACAAGATAATTGTAGTGTTTGGTTTCTAGTTTTCTTTTGGAATACAAAATCAACCATTCGTTGTCTTCACCCAAAAAAGTAACATCTTCATCCCCAGAAATGAGTTTGTTTTTCACCGAAAGGTATTGCGCCAGTCCTACTCCAATATCAGGATGCAACCAGCGAAAAAGCCATTTAGAAAACGGATTGGTAAATACTTTTTTCATGCGTTTGTAACCTAGATCACCAGGTCCTTTCCCGTCACCGTGACCTACTAAGAAGGTTTTGTCCCCAAAAGTATATTCTTGATTGTCATGATAGACTGGAATATTTAATTCTTTTTTAAAATAATCATCCATCCATAAATCGTGGTTTCCTACGAAAAAATAGATTGGGATTCCGCTGTCGCGAATTTCGGCCAGTTTGCCTAAAACACGTACAAAACCTTTTGGGACTACGGTTTTATATTCGAACCAAAAATCGAATAAATCACCTACTAAAAAAATAGCTTCGGCATCTTTTTTCACTTCGTCGAGCCAAGCCACAAATCGCTTTTCTCTAGGAAAACTCAATTCGGCTGTTGGCGCTCCAAAATGTTGATCAGAAGCAAAATATACTTTTTTATTATTAGGTAGTTTCATGAAACTCAGGTGTCATATTGAATTATAAATTATCACTCGCAAACCATTCTGCAAAAGAAGATTCGGTTTCTTGTAATTTCAAAGAAAACAATTTAATTCCATCAGGTAATCTAGCAATAATTCTTTGAGAAAAATCAACTACCATATTTTCACTAGTTGGCTGATAATCGACTAAAATCACATGGTGTCCACGGTTAATTAATTCGTTAGCCAACTCAATATGTGGGGTAGTTTCATTAAAAACAGTGGCATGATCAAACTGATCTACAATTTCCTCTTTTACAATTTTTTTCAAGTCCGAAAAATCGATTACCATTCCGAATTTTACATCATTACGGTTTACAATAGGTTTCCCAATTACGGTTACTGATAACTTATAACTATGTCCGTGAACATTTTTACATTTACCATCATACCCATATAAGGCATGCCCAGTTTCGAAATTAAATTGTTTTGTAATTCTGATATTGCTCATCGAAGTATAATTTTGAATGCAAATTTAGTAAATTGACATGAGAAATAGGTGGGAAATGATGGGTTTCCCACTCTACGGGTTTTTAGCCCTGATAGAAGCGGCATCTCCCGATAAGAAAAACAAGGCTTTTTTTAGCCGTAGTTTTTCTATATCGGGAATATAGCGGATAGCAGGAAATAGCTCCTAAAACAAAACTAGCTTAGAGAATTATTTCTTTTTTTTGAATTGTTCCAAGGCATTTTTGGCATAATTAGAAAGTACTAATTGACCTGTAATTGCAGCTCTTTCTAGTAAAAGAGTATCCCAATCTTGGGTTCCTTCCCAAATAATTTTTTTCATTTCGATTAAGGCTTCAGGATTATAGGAAGCTAGTTTTGAGGTAAAATGATCGATGTCAATATCCAGTTCTACTTGGTCTTGTGCTAGTTTGGCATACAACCCTTTTTCTAGCGCCCAATCGGCCGTTTTCCATTCGTGAGCAGCCAAAGTCATTTGGGTCATGGCCGTTTTACCAATTTTACGACTTACTGCAGGTTCTATCACAAAAGGACCAATCCCGATGGCTAATTCAGAGAGTTTTATGCTGGCATCAGCAGTGGCAAAAGCATAGTCACAAGCAGCCGCAATCCCAACTCCGCCACCTACGGCTTTGCCATGAATGCGCCCCACAATGATTTTTGAACAAGTACGCATCGCATTTATCAAATGAGCAAAACCCGAGAAAAAGTGAACCCCTTCTTCCTGATTCGACACTGCCAAAAGCTCATCAAACGAGGCTCCAGCACAAAATGCTCCAGTACCAACACTCTTTAAAACAATTACAGAAACCGCTGAATTCTCACTTAAATTATTCAATTCTTGAGTCAAAGAATCCAACAATTGACGTGGAAATGAATTGCTTGCCGGATGACCAAATTGTACGGTTGCAATCTTATTTTCTATTTTTGTTGATAATGAACCATTGGATTCAGGTAGTGCCATAGCAGTAGTTTTTATGTAAAGTTAAAAATATAAATAGGAAACTATACTTTTTTAAAAAATTTGGAAGTTGTTTTTTGAAAAATGCTATTTGAATACTTTAAAATATTATATTTGCGCCACTATTGGGGGATTAGCTCATTTGGCTAGAGTGCTTGCCTGGCAGGCAAGAGGTGACCGGTTCGAATCCGGTATTCTCCACAAAGACCCAAACAAAGTTTGGGTCTTTTTTATTTGTATCCTTATGTTTTACACCTATATCATTTATTCAAAAACTATCAATAAGTTTTATGTCGGCTCTTGCCAAGATGTCCAAGATCGACTTCGAGATCATTTGAATGGCAAAAGCAAATACACTAAACAGGTTAAAGATTGGGAACTAAAATATTTTGAGAGTTATTCTTCAAGAAGCGAAGCATACCAAAGAGAAATGAAAATTAAAAAAATGAAAAGCAGAAAATATATTGAAAGTCTAATTGAAAATAAGAACTAGAGTGTCCCGATGACAATCGGGAAGGTGATCGGTTCGAATCCGGTATTCTCCACAAAGACCCAAACAAAGTTTGGGTCTTTTTTATTTGTATTCTACTTTAGCAAATAGGAAACACCAATAGAGCCATAAAAATATCCCGAAATCGTTCTACTGTTTAATTCCTTTCCTCTGTAGACAAAAACATAAAATAAATTCAGATTTTTTTTGCGGTATTTAAAACCCGCTTCGCCATTAAAACGAAAAGGTACCAAATCGAAAGTTACAGTACTGTTACTATTAAAAAGACTGCCTTTAATGGTGGCATCATACAACAGATAGTTAATACTAGGCGCTATATAAAAATAAAACTCGCTTTCATTACTCCCCATTGCCCCTCCATGAAGATTAGAATCGAATAATGGGACTAATTTTTTTAATCCTATTCTAGTTAAAAAACCAGTAGATGCACCCGTGAAAATGGTTCCTAAGTTGGCTTCGGATTGAAAATGAAAATCTATTTTTTTACTCTCAGATCTCGGAAACAACTTTTTTGAATAAAAGAAATGCGTTTGGACAGCCAGTGCATTTTGAATTTGATATCCCCAACCCTGAACTGCTTTATACCCCACTAAACTATGAAAGCTTTTTTGCATTTCTCTACCATAGGAATTGGGTCCAACATATCCTATTTGAAAATTTGCTTTAAATACGGATTCGTTTTTATAAAATATATTTTCTCCAATTTCTCCAAAAAGATATCCCGCATAAGGACGGTCCATTATTTCTTTTTCAGGAGAGTCTATAAACCGAGGTGTATAAATATATTGTCCTATTGTAAATTCTACACTTTTTTTAGAGATATCTAGCTTACTATTTTTAATTAAATGACGGTAAAAAATTGCTAATCCATTCGTATAATACATGTCATTCTTGGAGGATGTATAAAGATCATTATCTGTTATAATGCCAATTTCAGATTTCCTACTTTGTCCATAATTGAAAACGGAGAACAAAATTAAAAAGAAAAAAACATTTTTATTAATTAACATTTAATATTCTATTTTTCCAATAGTACGCATCACTCGCAAAATCTTAGTTTTTCTATTATTAATATAAGAAGAAGAACTAGTCGCTGTGAATTTTCTTGGATTGGGTAAAATTGCGGCAATTCCTGCAGCTTGAAGTGGTGTAAGATTTGCAGCATCTTTTCGGTACCAGTGTTCTGCAGCCGCTTGTGCTCCATACACTCCATCACCCATTTCAATACTATTTAAGTACACTTCCATAATACGTTCCTTACCCCAAATCACTTCAATAAGGACAGTAAAATAAGCTTCTAGTCCCTTACGAATGTAGCTTCTTCCTTGCCAAAGAAATACATTTTTAGCTGTTTGTTGTGAAATCGTACTTCCTCCTTTTATTCTGCGACCTCGCTCATTACTTTTATACGCTTTTTGCATCGCGACGAAATCAAATCCATTATGAATAAGAAAAGTTCCGTCTTCACTGGCGATAACTGCCTTTTGCAAATTGACCGAAATATTCTCTAATGGCTCCCAGTCATGACTAAAATAAATTTCTTTTCCAGCCACTTTATTCTCGATAACTCTTATCGCCATAAGTGGTGTAATAGGTACTGGTACAAATTTAAAAAATACTACTAAAAATACGGACAGTCCGATGAACCATAAGAATGTTTTAAATAAAATAACTCTTAGTTTATTCATAAAAGAGGCTGATTCTTTTTTTACTGGTTTTTTTGCGGTTTTCTTAGGTGTAATTTTTATTCCCATTATACTAAATCTGCTAATTCTGTTCCTATTAAACTTCCTATTGCTACTCCCATTCCTCCTAATCGCACTCCACAATAAACGTTTTCAGACAATTGTGAAACTATGGGTTTCTTACTGTTACCAATACCCATAATACCGCTCCAACGGTGTTCAATTTTAAAATCTCGGTTGGGCAAAATTACTTCTTTTAATAATTGTTCCAATTTATTTTGTACAATTTCTGTCTGCGCAAACTCCGTTGTGTTTTCTGCCTCAAAATCAAGATTTCTTCCACCACCTAATAATATACGATCTCCAATATTTCGAAAATAGTAATACCCTCTGTCTAAATGAAATGTCCCTTTTATATCTAAATCTTTTATTGGTTCCGTTATTAAAACTTGGGCTCTCGCTGGCTTTACAGCACCATTAGTCAATTGATTTGAAAATCCATTGGTAGCAAACAAAACTTTTTTAGAACTAAAACTAAAATTACCAAGGTTGATCTCAACTTCATTTCCTTTATCCAAAAAAGAAGTGACTGTTTGTTGGTTCAAAATCAATATATTTTCAGAATACGCATTTTTCAATAATGCCTGCATCATATTACCTGTATCAATCTGACCTTCAAAAGGGTTGTAAACTAAATAATCTTTTGTGCCGTTAAAACTAAAACGGTCTACTTGCTTGGCAAAAACGTCGGCTTTAAATAGTGGTTTTAGGATTTCATTTATAAAAGGCAATTTATTAATACATTCCGTATAACAACTATCATCAGAATTTAAAAAAACTTCATATCCCCCAAATGGTTTAAAATCAATCGCGGTATCTCCTAATCGTTTCCTTAACAATTGCAACCCTTGCCACCGTTTTTCAATAAGACCTACTACCTCTTCTTCCGAATGGGATTTTAAATCATCTATAATTTCAGAAATGCTCCCAAAACAAGCAAAACCAGCATTCTTAGTACTGGCTCCATGCGGCAACATTCCTTTTTCAAGAACTAAAATTTTACTATCAGGGAACCTTTCGCGCAAGCGCAACGCAGCGTGTAAACCTACAATTCCGCTTCCTACAACAGTATAATCTACATTTGTAAACCAATTTTTTAATTCCCAATAACTTAGTTGCATGTTCTAATTTTTCTATAAAAATAATATTTTTAGTGAATTAAACACATGCTTATCGCTGTTTTAAACAAAATAACATTTTGAAAGAGTTAACATAATCCTGATTCTCATTTTAGAATAAAATTGTACTTTTAGGAACCCAAAATAATTTAATTTTATATGAAAAAAATACTCCTTACAACCCTAACTATGATGAGTTTAAGCGCAATTGGTCAAAATGTAATGACCCCAGAAAAACTCTGGAAATTAGGAAGAGTAACTCCTATAGGAATATCTACCGATGCAAAAAATGTAGTTTATAAAGTAACTATCCCTTCTGTTGAGGAAAATAAATCGGATTCTAAATTCTATACTGTTCCTGTTAATGGCGGAAAATCAACTGAAGTAGTTGATTATAAAACTTTGGTAAAAGACAAAAACATTTCGCCAGATGGGAAATACATTGTTTACAATGAAGAGGTAAAAATCAACAATGTACTTGGGAAAGATTTTTATCCCGAGCTTGAAAATTCAGATGTTCAAATTTATGATGGTCTAGACTATCGTCATTGGGACACCTGGAATGAAGGTAAATTCAATCATGTTTTTTATAAAGAAACTAGCGAAGGAGCTGTTGGTGTAGATATTCTAAGTTCAGAAGCATTTGATAGTCCGCAAAAACCTTTTGGTGGAGACGAAGATTACATTTGGTCTCAAGACAGCAAACACATTTTATATGTTTCTAAGAAAAAAGTAGGCACACAATATGCCATTTCGACCAATACCAATATTTTTGAATACAATATAGAAACTGGAAAAACGGTAAATAGAACCGAAGATAATCTTGGTTATGATGTAGCACCTAAGTTTTCGCCTTCAGGAAATCTTACTTGGCTACAAATGAAACGAGATGGTTATGAAGCCGATAAAAATGACATTATTGTTGATTTTAAAGGAATGAAAATAAATTTAACAGCAAACTGGGATGGAACTGTAGATAGTTTTACTTGGAGCACTGATGGAACAAAAATCTATTTTATTGCTGCCGTTGATGGAACGAAACAACTATTTGAAGTAAACTTCCCTGGTTTTACAAAAATCGCCGTGCATGTAGACCAAGTTACAAATGGTGATTTTGATGTAAACGAAATCGTAGGGTTCTCTGGAAACAATGTTATTGTTACAAGAGCGGATATGAATCATGCTTCGGAATTATTTTCTTATGATCAAAAAAAGAAAACATGGAAACAATTGTCAAATGTAAACACAGCTACTTATAATTCTTTGGCGCTAAGCAAAACAGAAAGAAGGTATGTCACCACAACTGATGGTAAAAAAATGTTAGTTTGGGTAATTTTGCCTCCTAATTTTGATGCTTCAAAAAAATACCCAACTCTTTTGTATTGCCAAGGTGGACCTCAAAGTGCGTTGACACAATTTTATTCGTTCCGTTGGAATTTTCAATTAATGGCCGCTAATGGTTATATCATAGTGGCGCCAAATCGTCGTGGAATGCCTGGGCATGGGATAGAATGGAATGAGCAAATTAGTAAAGATTGGGGTGGACAAGTTATGGATGATTACCTATCGGCAATTGATGATGTAGCCAAAGAAAGCTATGTTGATAAAAGCCGTTTAGGATGTATAGGCGCAAGTTATGGTGGGTATTCGGCCTTTTATTTGGCTGGGATACACAACAATCGTTTCAAAACTTTTATCGCACACGATGGCGTATTCAATACTCAAAGTATGTTTGGAACTACTGAAGAGGTTTTCTTTAATAATTGGGATTTTGGTGGTGCTTATTGGGAAAAAGACAATGCTGTTGCCCAAAAAACATATACTACTTTCAATCCTGCCAGTTTAGTAGAAAAATGGAATACTCCAATATTAATTTTTCAAGGAGGTAAAGATTTCCGTGTACCAATAGGACAAGGTCAAGAAGCATTTCAAGCGGCACAATTACGCGGAATAAAAAGTAGATTTATCTATTTCCCAGAAGAAAACCATTGGGTTCTAAAACCTCAAAACGCTCAAGTATGGCAAAAAGAGTTTTTTAAATGGTTAAAAGAAACTTTGTAAATTAATGTTAAAAAACAAGCTTATACTGTAACAATTGTTATAAATACACACCAATAGTAAACATCAAAAAATTAAACAATGTATACATTTCAAGTAAAAAATCTGTTTATAGCCTCTACACTAGTATTAGGTATGAGTGTCGCTTCTGCACAAGATGGGCTAGTAAATTCTCTAAAAGTTAATGCCAGTGAAAAAAGTGTTGAAAGTTTTAAATTTACTGACGTAATTAATCTTGCAAATACTTCCATAAAAAACCAAGGTTCATCAGGAACTTGCTGGAGTTATTCTACCAATTCTTACTTAGAATCAGAAATGATCCGATTAGGCAAACAACCTGTCGAAATATCACAAGTATTTTCGGCTCGTAATGCTTATGTGGAAAAAGGCAAGAATTATGTACGTATGCATGGAGCTGTTACCCTAGGTGACGGTGGAGAATTACACGATGTAATTAATATGTACAAAAAATACGGAGCAGTGCCACAAGAAGTTTATAGTGGACTAAATTACGGTACTACAAAAAACAAATTTGCTGAAATGTCAGGAATTACCGAAGCATTATTAACCGCAGTGGTAAAAAATCCAAACGGAGAATTGACCCCAAACTGGGAAAAAGCATATGCAGCAGTTATTGATTCTTATTTAGGTGAAGTACCAAAAACCTTTGCTTATAAAGGAAAAAATTACACTCCCCAAACATTTGCAAAAGAATTAATAGGGATTAATCCTGATGAATATGTTGAATTTGCTTCTTATTCTACTGAGCCTTATTATAAAAAAACAATGATGATGGTTCCAGATAACTGGTCATTTGATTTGGTTTACAATGTAAAAATGAATGACATGACTGCCATCATTGATAACGCATTAAAAAATGGATTCACTGTAGCTTGGGCAACAGATGTAAGCGAAAAAAGTTTTAGTTGGAAAAATGGTGTTGCTTATGTTCCAACAAAGAACTATGATGACATGACCAAAGAAGAAAAGGAAATTATGTTTAATGGTCCAAAAGAAGAACCAGAAATTACTGAAGAAATGCGTCAAAAAGCATTTGATAATTATCAAACTACAGACGATCATGCGATGCATATTGTTGGAATTGCTAAGGATCAATTGGGCAAAGAATATTATATTGTTAAAAATTCTTGGGGAGCTACAAATGACTACAAAGGTTATTTATACGTAACTAAGGATTTCGTAAAATACAAAACAACCTCTTTTATGGTAAACAAAGCTGGAGTTCCTGCTGCCATTTCAAGTAAATTAGGAGCATAAAAAAAATCCCGAAATAAAATTTCGGGATTTTAATATAAAAAAGCATCACTGAAAAGTGATGCTTTTTTTATTTGATCTTTTTCCTTTTATTCAGGACTAATCATTTTAAAAGTATCCATGAACGCAGTAGTATAATCACCAGCAATATATCTAGGATCATCCATTAATTGTCTATGAAATGGTATTGTAGTTTTAATTCCTTCGATAACGAATTCATCTAATGCTCTTCTCATTTTACTAATTGCTTCCTCACGAGATTGGGCAGTAGTAATCAATTTAGCGATCATTGAATCGTAATTTGGTGGAATGGTATAACCTGAATAAACGTGAGTATCTAAACGAACTCCGTGTCCACCTGGCATATGTAATGTTGTTATCTTTCCTGGTGAAGGTCTAAAATCATTGTATGGATCTTCAGCATTAATACGACATTCAATAGCGTGCAATTGTGGCAAATAATTTTTACCAGAAATAGGCACACCAGCAGCAACTAAAATTTGCTCTCGAATTAAATCATAATCAATAACTTGTTCCGTAATTGGGTGTTCCACCTGAATACGTGTATTCATTTCCATGAAATAGAAATTACGGTGTTTGTCCACTAAAAATTCTACCGTTCCTGCACCTTCGTATTTAATATACTCTGCTGCTTTTACTGCTGCTTCACCCATTTTCAAACGCAATTCGTCTGTCATGAATGGAGAAGGAGTTTCTTCAGTTAATTTTTGATGACGTCTTTGTACAGAACAGTCTCTTTCAGAAAGGTGGCATGCCTTTCCATAAGAATCACCAATTACTTGAATTTCAATATGACGAGGCTCTTCAATTAATTTTTCAAGATACATTCCGTCATTTCCAAAAGCGGCAGCCGACTCTTGACGAGCACCTTCCCAAGCTTTTAATAAGTCTTCTTCTTTCCAAACTGCACGCATTCCTTTACCACCACCTCCAGCAGTTGCTTTAAGCATTACTGGGTAACCAAAAGATTTTGCAATTTCTTGAGTTTGTTCGAATGATTCCAAAATTCCAACTGAACCAGGTACACATGGCACACCAGCTTCAATCATAGTAGATTTAGCAGAAGCTTTATCACCCATTCTATCAATCATTTCAGGAGCAGCACCAATGAATTTGATTCCGTGCTCTTGACAGATTTTAGAAAATTTAGAATTTTCAGATAAGAATCCGTATCCTGGATGTATTGCATCTGCATTTGTAATTTCTGCAGCGGCAATAATATTTGACATTTTCAAATAGGACAAGTTGCTTGGAGGTGGTCCAATACAAACCGCTTCGTCAGCAAACCTTACGTGTAAACTCTCTGCATCAGCAGTAGAATAAACAGCAACAGTTTTAATGCCCATTTCTTTGCAAGTTCTAATTACACGAAGTGCAATTTCTCCCCTATTTGCAATTAATATTTTTTTAAACATCTTGTTTTAAATTTTAAATTATGAATTTTAAATTTTAAATTATTTCAAAACAACAAATTTGTTCGCTCGAAATATATAATTTAAAATTAATTAAGATGGATCAACTAAGAATAAAGGTTGGTCAAATTCTACTGGTGACATATCATCAACTAATATTTTTACAATTTTACCAGAAATTTCAGACTCAATTTCATTAAATAATTTCATTGCTTCAATAACACAAAGCACGTCCCCTTTACCGATAGTAGTACCAACTTCAACAAACATTGGTTTATCTGGAGATGGTTTTCTATAAAAAGTACCAATAATTGGCGATTTTATAGTAACATACTTAGAATCCTCAGATACTGGTACTGGAACCGCTACAACTGGAGCAACTGGCTGTGGAGCTAAAGCTTGTTGTAGTGTGTTTTGAGCAGGCATTTGTTGTACATACGTGGTCTCTGTAACATTACCTTCTAAAGTTGTACGAATGGTGATTTTAACATCATCCATTTCTAATTTAACTTCTGCAACTCCTGAATTTGCTACAAATTTGATTAGGTTCTGAATTTCTTTTAAATCCATAATTATTTGTTTTTAGTTTAAATTTATTGTTTGTCGTATGCCCATTTTAAATAAATAGATCCCCAAGTGAATCCCCCTCCAAAAGCAGCCAAAATAATAGTATCTCCTTTTTTAAACAAATGTTCAAAATCGTTAAGCACTAAAGGTAAAGTTGCCGAAGTAGTATTACCATACTTCTCTATATTCATTAAAACTTTAGAATCTTCTAAATTCATTCTACTTGCAGTAGCATCAATTATACGCTTATTTGCCTGATGTGGCACTAACCAATCTACATCCTCATTCGTTAAATTGTTTCTCTTAAGAATTGTCTCACTTGCATCAGCCATATTAGTAACCGCATATTTAAAAACAGTTTTACCGTCTTGAACAATATTATGTCTGTTTTCTTTTATGGTATCCAAAGAGGTAGGGTGAAGTGATCCACCAGCATCAATTTTCAAGAAATCACGACCAATTCCGTCGCTTCTTAAGTATTCATCTTGCAAGCCTAGACCTTCATAATTAGGTTCAAATAAGACAGCACCAGCACCATCTCCAAAAATAATACATGTGGAGCGGTCCGTATAATCTACAATTGATGACATTTTATCGGCACCTATAAGAAGTACTTTTTTATATCTTCCTGATTGAATATAAGCAGCTGCTGTAGACATTCCATATAAAAAACTGGAACAAGCAGCTTGTAAATCATACGCAAATGCATTTGTCGCACCAATTTGGGTTGCAACATATACCCCAGTTGAAGCAACTGGCATATCAGCGGTAGCGGTTGCCATTATGACCATATCGATTTCCAAAGGGTCAATTTTTGCTTTAGATAATAAATCTTGGGCAGCTTTAATGGCTAAGAAAGAGGTTCCTTTATCATTATCTTTAAGGATTCTTCTTTCTTTAATTCCTGTACGAGAGGTAATCCACTCGTCATTTGTGTCAACCATTGTTTCTAGAACCTTGTTTGAAAGCACAAATTCTGGAACATAAGCTCCAACAGCGGTAATTGCGGCTGTAATTGTATTCATTGTATTCGAATATTTTACATCAAATGTTGCCATTTGAAAAAACGTTTAAAAGAGTTGAAAATTACAAAAAAAATTCTAAACCCATTGTCTTAGAACTTCTTATTTAATTAAAATTATAAACAACAAAAAAACTCTCACTATGTGAGAGTTCAAATATCATTTGTAAAAAAATGCATTAAGCAACAGCTACAGACTTATCTATAACAACTTGCCCTCTGTAGTACATTTTCCCTTCATGCCAGTAGGCTCTGTGGTATAAATGCGCTTCTCCTGTGATAGGACAAGTAGCGATTTGAGCTACAGTAGCTTTATAATGTGTTCTTCTTTTATCTCTTCTTGTTTTGGAGATTTTTCTCTTAGGATGTGCCATTTTACTATATTATTTATCCGTTAATAGTTGCTTTAATTTGTCCCAACGCGGGTCAATATTCTCTTCTTTATTCTCTTTATTCTTTTCTTCTTCTTTTGATTCTTTTAATGTAAGTTCCTTCAGTTTATCAAGAGCTTCCGTTTTTAAACTTCCATCTTTGACTCCTGGATGAACTCGCCTTAGAGGAACAGACAGCACAATCATCTCATATATATACTGCGCAACATCTATTTCAAATTCCCCAAATGGCAGTATAAGCAATTCTTCATTGTCATTATTATACTCCTCTCCAAAACGGACAATCAACTTCATTTTACCTTTAATAGGCAAATCAAAATCTTCACTTGTAAGATCACAAGGTACATTTACCGTCCCTTTGTGCTTAAAAGCCAATTCAAGCATTGTGCTTTTTTTCTCTAAAACTACATTTACTTTGATGTCTGAATTTTGAAATTCGTCATAATCAAAGATTTCAAAGAACGCATTACTTAATTGATATTCAAAATGATGTTTCCCTAGCTTTAATCCCACAAAAGGAATTAAAAATTCTTTTGTATTCTTCATTTCAACATAATTTTACCCCAAACTTCGGGAGTGCAAAGATATAAAATTATTACAAAACTAATAATCTTATTTATCTTTTTTTATTTACTACTGTTTTTCTTTAATCTTCAGTGGTTTTTGACTGATTTCTTCGTATTGAATTCTAGAGCGATAAATATCTAAAGCAAGATAAACCGCTTCTTTAAATGAGTTGTAATCCGCCACCCCTTTCCCAGCAATATCATAGGCAGTACCATGATCAGGAGATGTTCTTACTTTATTTAAACCAGCCGTATAATTCACTCCTTTTCCAAATGACAATGTTTTAAAAGGAATTAAGCCTTGGTCATGATATGTAGCTATTACAGCATCATATTTCTCATACTGCCCACTTCCAAAAAATCCATCAGCTGCAAAAGGCCCAAAAACCATAGTTCCTTTTTCAAATATTTTTTTCAAAGTTGGAGTCAAAATAGCATTTTCTTCGTTTCCTATTACTCCTCCGTCTCCACAGTGTGGATTTAATCCTAAAACTGCAATTTTTGGCTTATTTATACTAAAATCTTGAATAAGTGACTGTCTTACTGTTTCTATTTTTTGTTTTATCAAATCTTCTGTAAGATGTGATGCCACTTCACTTAAGGGAATATGATCCGTCAATAAACCAACTCTCAAATTATCCTGAACCATCAACATTAGGGCGTTCCCTTCTAATTCTTGGTTTAAATAATCAGTATGTCCAGGGAATTTAAATTCTTCCGATTGAATGTTATATTTATTTATTGGGGCTGTAACTAAAACATCTACAATTCCATCCTTTAAAGCTTGAGTAGCTGCTACAAATGACTTTACAGCATACTCCCCCACTTTATCATCATTAACTCCTAAATTTAAATCCACACCTTCTTTCCAAAGATTAAAAACATTGATTTTCCCTGGAAGAATTTGATCTAGTTTTTCGATTCCATGAAGTGAAACCGTAGCATTTAAATTCTTTTTAATAAAAGACATTATTTTCACATTGGCAAAAATAACTGGCGTACACAGTTCTAACATCCGTGTATCCTCGAATGTTTTTAGAACAACTTCGCTTCCAATACCGTTTAAATCTCCTATTGAAATTCCAACAATTATATTTTCTGCTTTTTTCATCATGACCTCACGTTATTTATTGCTAATTTTGAAGTGCAAATTTAGTAAAATAAAATAAGAAATGTTTACAGGAATCATAGAAACCCTTGGTACTATCCAAGAAATAAAAAAAGAAAAAGACAATATTCACGTAACGGTGGACTCTTCAATAACAGCGGAGCTCCAAATTGATCAAAGTGTCGCGCATAATGGCATTTGCTTAACTGTAGTAGCTATAAACAATAATAGCTATACCGTAACAGCAATTGACGAAACGATAAAAAAAACAAATCTTGGTGACTGGAAGGCTGGAGATAGTGTCAATCTTGAAAGAGCTATGAAATTAGGTGATCGACTCGATGGCCACATCGTTCAAGGTCATGTAGATCAAACTGGTATATGCATTTCAACGGAAGAAACTAATGGAAGTTGGTCTTACACATTTGAGTACGACGAGACTCTAAACAACCTTACTATCGAAAAAGGTTCGATTACCGTTAATGGAGTAAGTTTAACCGTAGTAGACTCCAAGAAAAATCAATTTAGTGTTGCCATTATTCCTTATACCCACGAGCATACTAATTTTAAAGATTTTAAAGTAGGTACTAAAATAAATCTTGAATTTGATGTAATTGGAAAATATGTATCTAAATTATATGCTTCAAGATAGCTATTAAAATCTCTTATTTTAAAGTATAAAACAGAAACAGTACTTAGTTTAGATTATACAGTTGTCATTTTTAGTATTGATTTTATTTAATTCGAAAATAACCCCGTTTAACCCATCAATATCCGTTTGATGGGTTTTTTATTAAAAAAAAACCTTTTTCTTATCATCCTAATTTCCCAATAAAAAACTAAAACAAATTATTGATCAAGAGGAAATCACTACATTTGTATATACAAATTAAGAACTTACTACAATACTTAAAACACAATGGAAAATAAATTAAAAGTACAAATCTGGTCGGATATTATGTGCCCATATTGTTATATAGGAAAAAGAAGAATTGAAGGCGCTTTGGCACAATTTAATCATAAAGAATCAGTAGAAATCGAATGGAAAAGTTTTCAACTGGACGCAAATTTTGTGGCCTCAGCTGACGATAATATGGCAGAACATTTAGCTGAAAAATATCGAAAAGATAAAGAATGGGCACAAGAAATGATGGACAGCATGACGCAAAACGCAAAAAACTCTGGACTAGATTTTCATTTTGAAAAAGCAATTATGGCCAATTCATTTAATGCACACCGTTTATTGCATTTAGCAAAGAAACACCAATTATCGAATGAACTAGAGGAGCTTTTGTTTAAAGCCTATTTAACCGATGGTAAAAATGTAAATGATTTAGAAACGCTAACTCAATTAGGACAACAAGCAGGATTAGATACTAAAGAAATTGATGCTGTCTTACATTCTGATGCTTACGCAAAAGAAGTAAAGGAAGATATTGACATGGCACAAAAAATAGGAGTTCAAGGCGTTCCGTTTTTTGTTTTTGACAATAAGTACGCTGTTTCTGGAGCACAACATGTCGAAACTTTTGTAAAAACGTTAGAAAAGGTATGGGATGAGGGTCAATTTGATTCTAAAATAACCGTACTGAATACAACCGAAGGAGAAAATTGTGGAATAGACGGATGTAATTAATTCATACCTTGGTCTAAAATCAATTATTACAAAATATGGAAAACAGCAAAACAACAATCCGATGGGGAATACTAGGATGTGGTAATGTTACCGAAATAAAAAGTGGTCCTGCTTATCAAAAAACAGACGGATTTGAAATAGTAGCCGTAATGAGAAGAGACGCTGAAAAAGCGGCTGATTATGCTAAAAGACATGGGATAAGCAAATATTACACTAATGCTGATGACTTAATAAATGACCCTGAAATAGATGCTGTTTACATAGCTACGCCACCTGATACCCATAAATATTATGGTCTAAAAGTAGCCATTGCAGGAAAAAGTTGTTGCATTGAAAAACCGCTTTCGCCAAATTACCAAGATAGCTTAGCAATCTATGAAGCCTTCAAAGAAAAAAACATCCCTTTATTTGTTGCTTATTACAGACGAACATTACCTCGTTTTCTGCAAGTAAAAAAATGGATAGACAATAAAACCATAGGCGAAATAAGACATATAAGATGGCATTTAAGCAAACCTACAACTGATCAAGATTTATCAGGAAATTACAACTGGAGAACAGATGCCAAAATCGCAACAGCTGGTTATTTTGACGATTTGGCCAGTCATGGACTGGACCTATTTACTTTCCTTCTAGGAAATATAAAAGAAGCATCTGGAATAAGTATAAACCAACAGGGATTATATTCAGCCAAAGATGCCGTAGCAGCAAGTTGGGTACATGAATCAGGCATTACTGGATCGGGAAGTTGGAATTTTGGTTGTTTTACAAGGGAAGATACCGTTGAAATTTATGGGAGTAAAGGTAAAATTGCCTTTTCTATATTCGAAAACGATCCTTTACTTCTAACAAATGAACAAGGTGAAACGAAACTTCATATTGAACATCCCGAAAACATTCAACTGTACCATGTTCAACAAATGAAAGACAGCTTACTCCATAACGGCACACATCCTTCTGATGGAAAAACTGCAACTCACACCAATTGGGTAATGGACAAAATTATCGGAAATATAATATAAAAAAAACAGCTCTATAAAATAGAGCTGTTTTCATAAATTCTGTTGTTAATTATTTTTTAGCCGAAACTGTCTCCATGAAAACTTTATCACCATACGTCATAACGAATGTATATTTTTCATACGGTAAGTTTTTGATATCAAAAACCTTTTCAACATTTTGATCTACTAAAACTGGAGATGTATACACTTCCTCGTCAGCTTGATTATAAATTTTAATGCTCACTGGGTTTTTGTACAAATTAAAAATGCTTAGAGAAACTAAACCATTTTTGTTTGTAAACACTGGCTTGTACACCTCCGAAACTGGACTTGAAGCAAGAACTGCAGTTTTCCCAATCACAGAAATCTCATATTTCGCGATTTTCGTATCTGATTCTGCTACAAGAAAATATGTTCCTTCTGGCAAAGCTTTTAAATCATACGTTCTGTTAATACTTCCTTTAGAGTTAACATTTTCAGTGTGAATCAATTTATTGTCTAAATCATAAATTGACAATTCTACTTTATTTGACTCATTAAGAGCAAAAGTTACCGTCTTACCTTCTCCTTTTTTTACATCTAACGAAAAATCTTTTTCTGATGCACTTACATTCATAGCAGTCAATACAGCTGCTACTACCAAACTAAATTTTAAAATCTTTTTCATAATTTAAGTTTTTAGATTTATAATCCTTTTAACTATTACAAATCTACGGCAACCATTTCATTGAATATAATGCAGGATTTTCACGATTCTACGCTATTTTACCTTTTACGAAATCGATAAAGGTTAAAAAAGCTAACAATTCCGCAATGTTTACTAAATTTGCATACTAAATCAATAAAAAAGAATATGAGACCTATACACCCCAACTTAGAAATCATAGTCCCCTCTTTTGGAAGTTCATTTTCTATAGCGAAACATGAACAAAACAACAACGTACATACAAATCACTGGCATTATCACCCTGAAATAGAATTAGTTTATATAAATGGAGGCTCCGGTAAAAGACAAGTAGGCAGTCATGTCTCGTATTATAATGATGGTGATCTAATTCTTATAGGTAGTAATTTACCTCATTGTGGTTTTACAGATGAAGAAACAGGGAATAAAAAAGAAACGGTAATACAAATGAAACCTGACTTTCTTGGAAACAGTTTTTTTGAAATTTCAGAAATGACAAATATTAAAAACTTATTCAGCCAAGCCAAACAAGGAATCTCGTTTGTTGGAAAAACGAAAAAAATAATTGGAGAACGAATAGAAGCACTTGATGAACAAAATCAATTAGAAAGATTACTAAGCATGTTGTCTATCTTAAATGAATTAGAGTTGTCAAAAGAAAGCGTCATATTGAATGCCGAAGGATTTTCGATGGAAATGCAAATGCAGGACAATGACCGCATGAATGTGGTATATAATTTTGTGAAAGACCATTTTCAAGAAAGCATAAGCCTAGAAGAAATATCAGATCTTGTTGCAATGACTGTCCCATCCTTTTGTAGGTATTTCAAAAAGATAACCAACAAAACATTTACTAAATTTGTAAATGATTATCGATTGGTGCACGCATCTAAATTATTAGCTGAAAAACAAATCAGCATAACTGACGTTTGTGATGAAAGTGGCTTTAACAATTTAGGACATTTTAATAAATCGTTTAAAGAATTCACTGGGAAAAGTGCCTATCAATACCGTCAAGAATTAAGAACCTTTTTAGAATAAAAAACAATATTTGAGACAATTTATCCAGTCACAATTTGAGATTACTGTTATACAAAACTTTAATTCAGCACAAAATACTGAATTAAAGTTTTGTTAAAAACTAAATATTATTGATTTACACCATTTACTTTTCACAATAATTTAGTTAGTTAATGGTTGTTTTAATAGACTAATATGCGTTGGCAATAATTTGTTCAAATAATTCTTGTTTTCCACTTATTTGTTGAGGTTCTCCATTTGCACGAGCAATTTCACTAAGTGCTTCCAAAGAGAGCTCTCCTTTTTCATACTTCGCTCCATTACCACTGTCAAATGATCCGTAACGTTGTTCACGTAAATTTTTATAATTTGTATTTTGTAAAATATGGTCCGCATAGATAAGACCGCGTGCAAAAACATCCATTCCAGCTATGTGAGCAATAAATTTATCGTCTAAATCAGTTGAGTTTCTGCGTACTTTTGCATCAAAGTTGATTCCGCCACCTTGAATTCCAACACCTTCTAAGATGATTAACATAGCTTGAGTTATTTCATAAACATTTATTGGAAACTGATCAGTGTCCCAACCGTTTTGATAGTCTCCCCGATTTGCATCAATGCTTCCTAACATTCCTGCATCTACCGCAACTTGTAACTCATGCTCAAAAGTATGTCCAGCAAGGGTAGCGTGATTTACTTCTAGATTCAACTTGAAGTCATCTTGAAGTCCATATTTATGTAAAAACCCTAATGTTGTTGCCGCATCAAAATCATACTGATGTTTCATGGGTTCCATAGGCTTTGGTTCAATAAGAAAAGTTCCTTTAAAGCCTTGTTTGCGTGCATAATCTCTACAAATAGTCAAGAATTGTCCCATATGATCTAATTCTCTTTTCATATCGGTATTTAAAAGACTCATGTAGCCTTCACGACCTCCCCAAAAAACATAATTTTCACCACCTAAAGCAATGGTAGCATCAATAGCAATTTTGGCTTGAGCACTTGCATAAGCTACAACATCAAAATTAGGATTGGTTGAAGCTCCATTCATATAACGAGGATTACTAAACAAGTTTGAAGTTCCCCACAACAGTTTAATCCCCGTTTCATCTTGTTTAATTTTAGCATAAGCAACTAATTCTTGCACTCGGTTTTCAAACTCTGATAAAGTTGGTGCTTCATCTACGATATCTAAATCATGAAAACAATAATATGGAATCCCTAATTTGCTCATGAATTCAAAAGCCGCATCCATTTTGTCTTTGGCTCTTTGAATTACATTTTCGTTTTTATCCCAAGCAAGAATTTCTGTATTAGCACCAAAAGGATCTCCCCCTTTGTTACATAGCGTATGCCAGTATGCCATGGAAAAACGCAGGTGTTCTTTTAAAGTCTTTCCTGCTACTACTCGGTTCTCATCATACCATTTAAAAGCAAGTGTGTTAACACTTTCTCTTCCTTCAAATTTTATGATATCAATGTTTTTAAAATAAGTTTGTTTAGTTGTATTCATGATTGTTCTATTTTAATATGATTTTTCCATTCTTGATAAATATCTTGATACTGTGAAGTCAGCGATTGATTGGGTTCAATTCGTTCTATACATTTTAACCCTTTAAACGCCTCATCAAGTGAGTCATAAAATCCATAACCATAGGCTGCACCTCGCGCTGCACCTTCGGCCCCAGAAGTATTATAGAGTTCTAAAGTAGTTTGTGTTGTATTGGTGAAAATTTCTCTAAAAACGGGACTCAGGAATAGATTGGCATTTCCAGCTCTCACTACTTCGCCAGAAGCTCCCACGGATTTCATCACATCAAATCCATAATTCATGGCAAACACGATTCCTTCGCAAGCTGAACGGATAAGATGCCCAGATTGATGGATGTTAAAATTGAGATTCTGAATTCCTGAATTGGCATTTTTATTATTAAAAATACGCTCTACTCCATTCCCAAAAGGATAGAAACGAAGTCCTTTACTTCCTGCTTTCACTTTAGCAGCTTCGGCATTCAACGTTTCATATGCGATTAAATTTGATTGGTCAACAGACATGATTTTGCGCAACCATTGGTACAAAATACCAGAACCATTGATGCAAAGCATTACCCCATTTTTTTTCTCTGTTTCAGTATTATTTACATGTAAAAACGTATTGATTCGATTTTCTTTGTCATAGATATCTTTGTCACTTACTGTATAAATTACGGCCGAAGTTCCAGCTGTAGTAGCTATTTCCCCTGGTTTTAACACATTTAGAGATAATGCATTATTGGGTTGATCACCGGCACGATAGGTTATTTTAGTGTTTCTGTCAAGGCTTAACTCTAAAGCGATATCTGGGTGAATTGTTGCTTGATAGCCAAAGTTGGGTACAATTCCTGGGATCATTTCCTCAGGAAGATCCATTTCTTGGAGTACTTCAGTAGCTAAACCCCCTCTTGAAAAGTTCCATAATGCAGCTTCTGATAGTCCAGAAGTACTAATTTGTGGAATCCCTGAAAGTTTTGCAGCAATAAAATCACCAGGAAGCATCATGTAGACCGCTTTATTAAAAACTTCTGGCTCATTTATTTGAACCCATTTCAATTTAGAAGCAGTAAAATTTCCTGGACTTCCTAAAATTTGTTGCTGGCAATATTCTTGTCCCATACGATCGTATGTTTCATTCCCTATAGTTGCTGCTCTACTGTCACACCAAATAATCGAAGAACGAACAGGATTTAATTTCTCATCCGTTAAGACTAAACCATGCATTTGATAGGCTATCCCAATCCCTGCAATTTTTTTTAAGTCAACATCCTGTTTTGTTCCCAAAACTTGTATGCCCTTTTTAACATTTTGCCACCAAGAATTAGGATCTTGTTCAGCCCAGCCAAATTTCGGAGCAATAATATCCATCTCCATTTCTGGAACAGTCACTGCGCCAACAGTAGTTCCTTTTTCCGGATCAAATACTGTTAGTTTAATTGAAGAGCTTCCTAAATCTATTCCTAAAAAATACATATTCTTCATTTTAAGAGGTTGCTTTTACTTTTATGTTTGCATCTCTACAAACTTCTAGTCATAAAAACCATATACTTATGGTTAATTTGACTACAAGTGTAATGCATTTATTTCATATTAACAAAAAATTGTGTTTAAAAATTTGTAATTGATAATTAATCAAGCATACTATTACGCATTTATACTAATGAAGGCTCCTAACAGCAGGTGAAAAAAAATAAAAAATTATACTTCTAATTCCATGATTTTTTTTAAATATTTGCGAAAACATTCGCCTCATAAAAAACATATAAATTAAATACCCTCGCTTTTTAATTTTTCATATATTTCATTCAAATTTCCAAACCATGGTTGATAAAAAAACTACTGAAGACTCTTTAAAAACTGTTGAGCAATCAGCCATGAATGCCATTACAATTGACTGTGTGATTTTTGGTTTTGACAACGGAATATTAGAAGTCCTATTAGTCCAACATGCTGAAGGTATTAGTAAAGGAAAATGGGGGCTTCCCGGTGGGTGGATAAAGAAAAAAGAAAGTATAGATAATGCTGCTCATCGATTGTTAGGAGAACTAACAGGATTAGATAATATATTCCTAGAACAATTAAAAGCTTTTGGGGATCCCGACCGTTTTCCATTAAGACGGGTAATTACAATAGGTTATTATGCTTTAATAAAAAGAGAAGATTATAATGTAACCGCAGGTTTTACAGCATCTGATGCAAAATGGTATAAGATTAATGAAATTCCAGATTTAATATATGATCATAATGAAATATTAGATTATAGCTTAAAACAATTACGTAATCGGGTGCGTCAAGCTCCAATAGGTTTTAATCTTTTACCCGAAAAATTTACTTTATTGGCACTTATGCATCTTTATGAAGAAATTCTAGGTATTGAGATGGATAAATCCAATTTCCGTAGAAAAATTCTTCATATGAAACTGTTGGTTGCCTTGGATGAAAAACAACAAGACGTTTCTCACAGAGCAGCACAATTGTATAAGTTTGACTCTAAAATTTATGAAAAACTAACTAAAAAAGGATTTAATTTTGAATTTTAGCTCTTAAAGTTTTCGAAAAAAAACCTATTTTTACTTATCAACAATCCCTAAAATTAACTTTTGTTATTTACAAGCATAAGTACATATTGAGTAATTTTGTACTATGTATGCCTTAGTCGACTGTAATAATTTCTATGCTTCCTGCGAACGTGTTTTCCAACCAGAATTCAACGGAAAACCGGTTGCTATATTATCAAATAATGACGGTTGCGTAATTTCCCGAAGCAATGAAGCTAAAGCTGTTGGAATACCAATGGGTGCTCCTGCTTTTCAAATTAAAGATTTAGTACGAGAAAAGAATGTCAAATTATTTTCTTCTAATTATGCACTATATGGCGATTTGAGTAATCGAGTAATGTCAATTTTGGCACAATTTACTCCTAATGTAGAAATCTACAGCATTGATGAAGCGTTCTTAAATTTTGACGGACTAAACGTTTTAGATTACCACGATTATGGTATTCAAATGAAAAAAAGAGTTCAAAAATGGATTGGAATCCCCGTTTGTATTGGTTTTGCAGAGACCAAAGCATTGTCAAAAGTGGCCAATAAAATAGCCAAGAAATTCCAAGAAAGAACTGGTGGTGTTTATGTAATTGATACGGATGAAAAACGCTTTAAAGCACTCAAATGGACCAAAATTGAAGATGTTTGGGGCATAGGTCATCGAACAACCAAAAAAGCAAAACTACGCAAGATCAACACCGCATTAGACTTCATACAACCACAACATGAAGCTTGGATAAAAAAAGAAATGGGTGTAATAGGAATGCGTTTAAAATATGAATTAGAAGGGAAGCAAGTATTGGACTTGGACCCCTTTCCAGACCAAAAGAAAAGCATTTCCACCACTCGGAGTTTTCCAAAACAAATATCCGATTTTGATTTATTGCGAGAGCGGATGGTTACGTTTGCCTCTGTTTGTGCCGAGAAACTGCGAAAACAAAAATCATGTTGTCATACCATTATCGTATTATTAGTGGTTGACAAACATACTGTTCAAACCTCCAAATATTATTTTAATATGGCAATGAACCTCCCATACGCAACAAATTCAAGCTTAACAATTGCTAATGCTGCTGTGGCAATGCTGAAGCAAATGCACAAAGGGAACGAGGGTTTGAAATTTAAAAAAGCGGGAGTAATTGTTAGTAGCCTTATCGATGAAAACAAAAAACAGTTTCAATTGTTTGAAGATGAAAACCCAAAACATTTAGCACTTATGAAAGTCATGGACGACCTCAACAAAAAAATAGGCTACACGCAGGTAAAGCTAGCCACACAAAACCTAAGTTTGACTTGGAATATGAATCAGAATCATTTGTCACCCAAATTCACTACCAGTTTTAAAGATATACTTGAAATAAAATGTCAATAAAAAAAGAACAAAAACTTACTTTTTTCCAACCCGATTTTGAAAGTGAAATAAAAATTCCATTCATGACCGAAGGTGTTTCAGCAGGATTCCCATCGCCTGCAGCGGATTTTATGGAAAATAATATTGACCTCAATAAAGAATTAAGCGAAAACCCTCTGGCTACTTTTTATATCAAAGTAAAAGGAAATTCTATGATTGATGCTGGGATTAATGATAAAGATGTGCTTGTTGTTGATCGAAGTCTAGAGCCACAAAATCATAAAATTGCAATTTGTTTTATCGATGGAGAATTTACCGTAAAACGCATTCAGTTAGAAAAAGAATGTTTGTATCTCATGCCTGAAAATGAAAACTACCCTCCCATAAAAGTTACTGAAGAAAATGAATTAATTATTTGGGGGATTGTAACCTATGTAATAAAAAAAGTGTGAAACCAACGTTAAGTTAGCTTCACACTTTTTAATTTATAATGAGCTTAAAATTACTTTCTACCAGAACTTAGCATACAAAGCAAAAATAGTCAATATCGTTATTACAATCAAAACAGTAGTTTGCGGTTTCAATTTGAACATTTCAGTATCTAATTCAAATGCTTTTGGATTCACTTTAGGTCCAGCAAAACTTATGGCAATCATTAAAAGCATTGTAAATGCAAAAGACAATCCCATACAAATGTGAAATGGAATTTCAAATCCCCCATTACCGTTAGGAAAAGCAGTATATAATAACGTCTCATTTCCAAATAATGCTGGAGCAAATTCATTAAACAAAACGGATAATAAGAAACCTGCAATTACCCCTACAATTGCTGCAGTACCTGTAGTTCTTTTCCAAAACATCCCAAGGAAGAACATGGCAAATACACCAGGACTAATAAAACCTGTATATTTTTGAATGTAAGTAAATCCACCTACACCACCAATTCCAAGTAAATCATTCCAAGTAAATATAACAGCAAGAAGCATGGCACCAAATACTGCGATCCTTCCAATATTAACTTGTCCTCTATCAGTAGCGTCTTTTTGAATGTATTTTTTATGAACATCAAGCGTATAAATAGTTGAAATACTATTTACTTTCCCTGCTAAAGAGGCCACAATAGCTGCCGTTAATGCCGCTACAGACAATCCTTTTAAACCAGTTGGTAGGAATGTCAACACTGCAGAATAAGCACCATCTTTTCCTCCTACTAATTGAGGTAAATGTCCGTTTTCATATAAAACAAAAGCTGCAATACCAGGCAACATAACGATAAGTGGCATTAATAATTTTAAAATTCCTGCAAACAAAATACCTGTACGAGCCGTTTGTAAATCAGCACCTAAAGCTCTTTGTGTAATGTATTGGTTACAACCCCAATAATTAAGATTAATAATCCAAATACCAGCCAAATACGACATTACACCTGGAAAAGTAAGGTATTTATTAATCTCTAATTGTGTAGATGTAGCTGTAGGTCTTGGAATAATCATTTTGAAATGCTCTGGAGCTTCTCTCATTAATACTTTGAAACCTTCAATAGCATTTTCACCCACTCCAAAATAGCGTCCAACGGTTGTTAAAGCAATATATGAAGTAACTAATCCTCCAATAATTAATACAGCAACTTGAATTACATCTGTATAAGCCACTACTTTCATTCCTCCCAAAGAAATTAATAAAGCAAAAAGAGCCAATCCAATCATAATTATATGCAAATATTCTCCACCAGCCAATCCATTAATGGCAACAGCTCCTAAATATAAAATAGAAGTTAAGTTTACAAATACGTATAAGAACAACCAAAATACGGCCATAATTAAAGCAGTAGATTCGTTATACCTTGTTTTTAAAAACTGAGGCATGGTATAAATCTTGTTTTTCAAATAAACAGGAATGAACCAAACGGCAACAATAATTAAAGCAATAGCAGCAATCCACTCATAAGCGGCAACAGCAATTCCTAAAAAGAAACCTTCTCCACTCATTCCAATAAACTGTTCAGCAGAAATGTTTGAAGCAATCAATGAAGCACCAATAGCCCACCATGTCAATGTTCCTTCTGCAAGGAAATAAGCTTTGGCATCGTGTTCGTTTTTTTCGCGTTTGCGATAAACGGTATATCCATAAGTGGATACCACGATAAAATAAATAATAAATACTGCGTAATCCGCAAAAGCAAGGTGTTGGTTCATGGGTAATTTGTTTTTTAGAAATTAATATAAATGCATACGGTTGTTGTCCTGTGCTATTTTTCTTTTTTATAAATAGTTCCTATTTATAAATCATTTTGCATATCTACAATAATTTATAGAAATCCATTACAGAATTAGTTATAAAATGTGATATGTGTTTTAATTTAATTGATATTTTATGAAATTATGAAAGTCAAAAGTAAAATAAAAATATTTATTTACATAGTTTATAAATGTATTTTTTACATTTATTACAGATGAATCTGTTAAATTTTATTTTATTATTCCGTAAACAACTATAATACAATGTTTTATAATTTATTTTTATGTTGATTATATCTTGTTATAAATGACACAATCACTATTATTAGTTTTTATTCCTGATCTTCTGCTCCCATTTCCAAGCACTTGCTATCCCTTCTTCAAGTGTAGCTTGTGTTTTCCATCCAAGAATAGTATTTGCTTTATCTGTATTGGCATAAGCCGAAACAACGTCTCCTTCTCTTCTACCAACAATGGTATAAGGCAATTTTTGACCGCTTACTTTTTCGAATGCTTGAATCACCTCCAAAACCGAACTTCCAGTTCCTGTCCCCAGATTAAACGTTTCTATTTTAGCCGAATTTTTTTTGTTTACTAATCGTTGCAAAGCAATAACATGTGCTTTAGCTAGGTCAACAACGTGGATATAATCCCGAACGCAAGTACCATCAACAGTTGGGTAATCATCCCCATAAACCGAAAGTTCTTTTCTCAAACCCATTCCAGTTTGTGTGATAAAAGGGACTAAGTTTTGTGGTACTCCAACGGGTAATTCACCAATTTCGATTGATGGGTGCGCCCCAATAGGATTAAAATAACGCAACAAAATAGCAGTTATACCACTTACTTTTGTAACATCAGTGATGATTTCTTCCCCAATTTGTTTGGTGTTCCCATAAGGAGACATGGCGGGCTTAACTGATGCGTTTTCATTAATAGGCATTACATCTGCTTGACCATAGACAGTACACGAAGAACTAAATATAAAATGTGACTCTTCTTTTTGTTGCAATTCCTGAAGCAAATAGATTAACGAACTTATGTTATTTTCATAATACAATAAAGGATTCCCCACACTTTCACCTACTGCTTTTGATGCCGCAAAATGAATTACGCCAACAACATCAGGATGTCTTTTAAAAAAATCTTGAACAGCTATTTTTTCTCTTAAATCTAACTTTTCAAAAAGGGGCTTTTTACCTGTTATAGCAACTATACCATTTAAAACATCCTCAGTAGCATTAGAAAGATTATCGATAATGACAACATCAAAACCTTCATTTTGTAATTCAACAACAGTATGCGATCCAATAAATCCTAATCCGCCAGTAACTAGTATTTTCATATTTTACAATTTTATAATATGCTTTTTCTAAATTTTATTTCACTTCTGTTATTTCAAGAACTACACTTGTTCTTCTCAAATTCACATTTGGATTGATCCCTGCTTTCATCAAGAAATCACCACTATACACCTTGTCAGAAGCAATTGAGGATGTTGTTCCTGGAAACAGGTTAATTTCTTTTACCGTATATTTTTTCTTTGGATCCAAACCGTTTAATACAACTGGTCGCTCAGTTGCTGTAATACTAAACCTATTATTCACTAAGTAATTAAAAACGACAGCTTTGCTTTTCTCTGGATTTACATACATTAACGCTGCGATATCATTTTCATGAGGATTAACCAAACGAAACATATCTCCATGCCAAACAACATCTTTAAATGAATTGTAATTTGAAATAGCTTGTTTGCAAAATGTTTTATCATCGGGATTTAATTTGCTTGCTACAATATCAAAACCTAATTTTCCCATACTAGCCACATCAACTCTAAATTTTAGTGGTTGTTTACCCCAATCCGTTACGTGGTTGCAAGTTGTAATCGAAGGAAAGAAATAGGAATAATCCCATTGAACAAATATTCTTTCTAAAGGTTCCGTATCATCCGTTGGCCAAAATTCTGTAAAATACTTCAAGAATTCATAATCGCCACGACCACCTCCGCCAGAGCATAACATCATTGGCACTTTTGGGTATTTAGCTCTAATCCGCTGTAGTACTTTATACAATCCTTTAGTATAATCAACGTACAAATTAGATTGTGGCAATCCCTTTTTATTAAGATATGCCGAATAAGCGTTATAAATTGTCGCATTACAATCCCATTTTATAAAGGCTAATTCGGGATTTTTTACAAATAAATCATCTACAACACCAAATACAAAGTCCTGTACTTCGGGATTTGACAAATCTAAAACAAGTTGGTTTCTATAATAAATCTCAGGTCTTTCTGGTTGACGAATTACCCAATCTAAATGTTTTTCATACAACTCACTTTTAGGATTTACCATTTCAGGCTCTATCCAAATACCGAATTTCACCCCTTCTTTTTTGGCTTCTTTAACCAAATAACCTAAGCCACTTGGTAATTTCTTTTTATTTTCTTGCCAATCACCAAGCCCAGCATTGTCACCATTTCTTGGATATTTATTTCCAAACCAACCGTCGTCTAACAAGAACATATCGACACCCAAGTCTTTAGCGTCTTTAAATAAGTCTTTTATTTTATTTTCATCAAAATCAAAGTAGGTAGCTTCCCAATTGTTCAACAAGGTAAGTCGTTCTCCTTCGCCATCTAAAACTCTATATTTTCTTGCCCAATCGTGTAAATTCCTACTAGCATCTCCTGTTCCATGATTTGAAAGCACATAAATTAAAGAAGGCGTTTTAAAAACTACATTTGGAGCCAATAAATATTCCGAAGCAAAAGGATTGATTCCTGCAATTAGCCTAAGATTTTTATTAGAGTCGACTTCAAATTCCAATTTAAAATTACTACTCCAAGCTAATTGTCCTAGCAATACCGTTCCTTCATTTTCTGATGCAGGTTTTCCAAACGAGACCATAAAATTAGGACTTTGCGTAAGCATCGCTCTAGTTCCCAATTTGCTGTCCAGAGATCTCATTCCTTGTACAAGCTTAGTCTCCGCAGGTTGCATTTCTTTTAGATATTCTCCTTGAAAACTGGTGAGATAGAAGTTTTTTCCTCCAAAAAATAAATTTGCCGAAGCGTATTTTTGTAACAATACCGCTTTCTTTTCATTGTGTTTTATTTCAGTCCATTGTTCGATTACATTTTCCTTTGGCCAAACTTTATAAAACAAAGTTACCTCAAATGGATAAACGGGATCTTTAAGAACGATACTTGTAAGAGCGCTATTAGCGTCAATTTTTTCCGTTTTATGACTTACATATTTCAGTTCTAAAGAAGTGTTTCCATCAGCATGTTTGACCTGGATTGCTGGTTCACTAAGATTCCAAGTACCAGATGGTGTATATGCTGAATTGTAAATTCCCTGATTAGAATAATCATAATTATATCCAGCTGAAACCGCTGCGAATTCATTTTCGTTTTCAAGTGGTTTACCAAAATAAACGGTCATCAAACGGTTGTCATTATCTGTTTGCAACAGCATCATATTGCTATTAGTAGCAATAGGTATTGTCACTTTCTGGGCCCATAAACTAATTGCGCCAAACATAAAAAACAATGTAAAAACACCTTTTAAATGGAAACAGCATTTTAATTTTTCTTTCATAATAATTATTTTAAGTAGCAACCTCTTGCAACAGTTTCGATTATATAGCAGTCCTATTTTACAACATATAAAATAGGACTGCTAATCTATTTATTTTTTTATTGGCTTAATAACGAAACCGTAACTATATTCTTTGTTTCTCAATTGGTATTGTTCGTGTGGCATAGCACCCCAGCTATTGTCTCCTCCAAGACCTCGTTGTGCTAAATCTACACAAATTACCACTTCATTACGTGGAGTAATATCATTTGTATGACGGTATTTTTTGGTTAAACCTGCATCAAAATCTTCAGGATAATTATTCAAAGCACTAACTCCTAGTGGTTGCAAGCCTTGAATCTCAATTCCATTTCCAGAGTTATTTGTCAACGTTATCCAGCGAATATCTGTTTTATATCCATTTTCTTGAGGACGAGTATAAGGAACATATTGATCAGCAACTTTGCTTTCGTAAATTCCTTTCAAAGAAGATGTATTCCTATCTTGATAATTTTCCCAAGGACCTCTTCCATAATAACTAAAGTTATCCAACTCTTTTTTTAGTGAGAATAACATCCCAAAACGAGGCATTTCAGATAATGGGTTATCTCCGGCTTTGAATGAATTTTGTAATGTTAAGCTTCCATCGGCATCCATAGTGTAAGTAATCGTATAAGTCGAAGCAATATCTTTCAAGAAAAGATGTGCTACAACAGTTGTTTTACCAGACACTTCTTTGACTTCAATGCTATTCAAACTACTGAATCTTCCCACAGTTCTCCATACATTACTACTTACCTGCATGTAGTTACCAAAATCATTATCTGTTGGTGCTCGCCAGAAATTAGGAACAGGCATTTGATTAAAATAATTTTCCTCTCCAGATGTATATTTCTGCATTAAACCCGTTTTTTTATTTATGGTTACTTCAACCCCATTTGCACTTAAAGTAATCGCATCCTTAGTGTCTTTAACTGTTGCATTTGTACTAGCATTTACAACTTTAGCAAAATACTTGCTTTCTCCTATAGAAAATTGCTCCCTTGCGATTTCAAAATTTTGAGGTAATAATTCAGTACCTTCTTTTGTATACGCAAAAACATTTAAAAGATACTCAACTCCATCTTCTGCATTTAGTTTTGGCAATTCAATTTGAACTTGTTTTTTAGATTGTGGAGCAAGACTAATATTAATTACACCTGATTTTATAACTAACCCATTTTTCAAAACTTCATATTTGAAAAGGTATTTATCAAGATTAGTATAACCAAAACCATTTTCGACTTCGATAATTCCTTTCTCTAAATTTATCCCCTTGAAAAGTATGTCTTGATACACTTTTTTTACTTCAAAAGCACCAGGGTGCGGCGTGCGATCTGGCCAAACCAATCCATTATGACAAAAATTCTCGTCGTTAGTGTAGTTTTGACCTCCCATATCACCACCATAAGCCCAGTATTTTCTACCAGCTTCATCTGTTTGTTCAAAGCCTTGATCAACCCAATCCCAGATGAATCCACCTTGCATGTTAATACTACTGTGAATAATGTCCCAATACTCTTGAAAGTTACCGTTACTGTTACCCATTGCATGTGAATACTCGCACATGATGAAAGGACGTTTTACATCTTTGCGATTAGCATATTCCTTCATATATTCCATACTTGGATACATTGGACAAACAACATCAGTGTTTTCTTGTTCCCCAGCTTGCTCAAATTGAACTAATCTCGTTTTATCTCTATTTTTTATCCATTCGTAAGCCTCGTGAAACACAGGTCCATTTCCACATTCATTACCTAGTGACCATAGAATAACCGAAGGTTGATTTTTATCGCGCTCCACTAAGCTATAAATACGATCCATATGAGCTGCTTTCCATTCTGGGAGATATGCTGGATGCTTTGTTTTATCAAATGAACCTTGAAGTTCAGCTCCCATTCCATGCGTTTCAATATTTGCCTCGTCAACTAAAAACAAACCATATTTATTGCACAGTTTTACCCACAATAAATTATTTGGATAATGGCTGCAACGCACCGCATTAATGTTTAGTTGTTTCATTAACTTGATGTCCTTCATCATGGTTTCTTTATCTTGATAATGACCGGTTTTTGGGTTATGCTCATGAATATTCACCCCGTGAACCATGATTCGGATGCCATTAACTAATAATTGTCCGTTCTTCAATTCTACTTTTCTAAAACCGATAGAAGTGGCAACCGTTTCTACAAATTTGCCGTTTTCATCCTTTAACGTAAGTACTAGAGTATAAAGGTTAGGTGTTTCATTATTCCATAATTTAGGGGAACTAACATTTTGTACAAACGTGGTTGATGAAACCGCATTGGCACCTAAATTCATTTTAATTGTTTTTACAAAAACTTCTTTTCCTGTAGCATCAACTAATTTAGCTACAACAGTTTGATTGTTCTTGGCAACCGAATTGGTATTTTTAAGTTTAATATCTACAGATAAACTTCCGTTTTTATAAGTAGCGTCAAGATCAGGACGAGCAAAGAAATCAGCAATACGCGTATTTGCTGTACTATAAAGATAAACGTCCCTGTCAATTCCAGATAGGCGCCAAAAATCTTGATCTTCTAAATAAGACCCATCGCTCCAACGATAGACCTCAACGGCAACCTGATTTACGCCTGCTTTTACATACTTCGTAATATCAAATTCAGTTGGGCTTTTAGTATTCTGGCTGTAGCCCACTTTTTCTCCATTTATCCAAATATACATGGCTGATGTTCCCGCTTCAAAATGAAGGTAAACACGACGTCCGTCCCAGTTTTCTGGCAACTCGAAAGTACGGCGGTAAGACCCAACAGGATTATCGGCATGATCAATGAATGGTGGATTTTTGACAAATGGATACGTAATATTAGTATAAATAGGAATTCCATATCCCACTAATTCCCAGTTGGAAGGCACTCCAATCTCTTTCCAGTTGGTCGTATTAAAATCGGGTTTAAAGAAATCTTTTGGTCTTTCATCCGGTGTAGGAGACCAATTAAACTTCCATTTCCCGTCTAAACTCATATACCATGGTGAACGAGTATAGTCATCCGCAATTGCTGATGCTTCATCTGCAAAAGGTAAAAATGCAGCTCTAGCTGGCTCACGATTAATCTGAAATACTTCAGGATTTTCCCAGTCATTGCGACTTGGTTTTTCCTGGGCAAAGACAATTAAAGATATAACAGCAAAAATGCTAGTTAAAATTGTTCTTTTTTTCATGTTCACTATTTTTTTAGGTAACTATTTTCTCATTTAGTTCTTTAATTTACAATGAATTGGCTTGCATTATAAAAGTAAAGGAACCCTGTTTTGTTTAAAAATAGCACAAATGATTAATTGCAGTACTACTGCAATTAACCATCTGTCACTATTTATTCTTATCAGTTATTGGGTGTGATTATTTTGACATTAATTTTAGCTCTATTTTGTTTTTTAACAGTGTAAGCCAATGTCTATATCCAATAAATGGATTAAAAACGTTTTTCGACAACATCCCAAATTTCATTTAGTATCAAAATTTGCTACATCATTAAACCATTAAACTTCTGTAGCCGTTTTTTTTATAAAATAATAACACCCGAGAACTAATTATTGTACTCTATTACCAATTGGCATTTTGAGTCATCTTAGGATTATTGTTTAATTCACTTTCTGGAATAGGAAAGTAATTGTATTTGGCTGAGTAATTATTGTAGCCTTCTCTTAAACTTTCTTTAATCACTTTTTCTAATGTACCCCATCTTCTTAAATCATACCAGTGAAGTCCTTCACGAGCAAATTCAACATTTCTTTGATGCATAATTTCATCCATCATTTGAGTTTGAGTCCATCCTGTCATTACAATGCTAGTTAGCTTCGCTCTGTCTCTAATTCTTTTAACTAAAGGGATTGCACTTGCCACTTTTCCTTGCATAGTTTGCGCTTCAGCAAGCATTAAAAGTACATCGGCATAACGCATAGCGTATTCATTCAATTCTGATTTCCAATCTCCTTCATCGTTATTCCACCAGTTTTGATTTTTTCTAATCCAAATAGCATTTGCTCCAAATTTTGTTGCAAAATCAGCATTATAATACATGCTTCCTGGGTAGTTCCATGCCAAAGTAGCCGTCGCTCTTGGATCAAAACCTCCATCTACCGTTTTCTCTTTGGTCATTGCATTCAATAATGTTTTTGAAGGCAATAACTCAAACCATCCACCTACTTCACCAGGAGCACATTCTTGAGCCATTGTTGTAGCTCTAGTTCTTTGTGCTGGTTCTCCTCCCCAAATAGTTGCTCCACCTACTCTACTAAACTGAATTTCAAATACAGATTCTTTACTGTTCTCATGCTTACCATCAAATAATTGAGCATAATCATCCAAAAGACCGTATCCATTTGTCCCTTCGTTATTTACTAATTTAGCAAATTGCTCTTCGGCTTTTGCCCACTCTTTTCTATATAAATACGCTTTTCCAAGATAAGCAATAGCAGTATTTTTAGTTACTCTCCCTTTTAAAGCCGCAGGATATATTTCTGGTAACGGACTAGTAGCTGCTAATTGAAAATCAGCAATTATTTGGTTCCAAACTTCATCTTCAGTCGACTTTTCTTTAAAGTAATCGGATGGGTCTTTTACTAAATCAGTAAATATTGGCACACTTCCAAATTCAATTACTAAATTAAAATAATTCAATCCTCTTAAAAAACTAGCTTCGGCAACTAATTGCGCTCTTTTAGTTTCATCAATATTTTGGATTTGTGGAGCATAATTTATCACCTGATTGGCACGAAATATCCCTATGTACATTGCTTTAAACATCCCTGTAGTTTCTGCCGTACTAGGACTATTTTTATAAGTAGCGACTGCAAAACGTCCAGGAACGTCATTTCTAGCAATAAAGTTTTCTGTTCTATTCTCTTTTAATTGCATGGCTTGAATTTCCCAATACCCTGCATTATTATTATCTACTAATGTATTATATACCGTAGCTAATCCAGACTCCAGATCGGCTGGTGTTTGCCAGAAAGATTCTGTTGTTAATTTATTTGGGTTCCCGAATTCAAGGTTGTCCGAACAAGAACTTAGCGTTACAAGTCCACCCATAAAAAATACTATGATTAATTTCTTTTTCATTTTTGTCGATTTAAAAGTTAAGTTGAATTCCAAATGTAATTGTCTTGCTTAACGGATAAGATTTATAATCTATCCCTCTACCTCCAAGTCCATCACTTGAAACATCTGGATTATATCCTGTATACTTAGTAAAAGTATGCAAGTTGTCTCCGGCAACATATAATCGGCATCTGTCAATCGCTAATTTTTGACTTAAGCTATTCGGGATAGTATACCCAACTTGGACCGTTTTGATTCTAAAGTAAGAACCGTTTTCAAGAAAACGATCAGAATAGTCTGCTCCATTATCATTTAAATCGTCAATGTCCAATCTTGGGAAATTTGAATTTGGATTAAATGTATAAGAGTTTAAAGTTGCACTAGAATAATTAATGTTTGATCTTACAGTAGCGATATCCGTATTATTACCATTATAAATCATATTTCCTTGCGTCCCTTGAGCTGCTATTGTAAAGTCAATTCCTTTCCAATCAGCTGTAAGACGTAAACCATATTCAAAATCTGGGAAAGCACTTCCTCTATACTGTCTATCAGCACCATCAATTTGCCCATCACCATTAAAGTCAACATATTTTATATCTCCTACTTGTGCTCTTGGTTGGATTGGATTTCCATTTAAAGTATAAGCATCAATTTCTTCTTGAGATCTGAATAAACCATCCGTTTTAACAAGAAAAAAAGAATAAATAGGATATCCTACTTTACTATACGTTACTGCTGCTCCGTGGAATGATCCACTAGAACCTGCTAGAATTTGACTTCCTGTACTTAAATCTTCTACACGATTTTTTACACTAGAAATATTAGAAGAAACAGAGAAATTAACTTCTCCTACTTTTTTATTATAAGTCAATCCTAATTCAAAACCTTTGTTAGACACTTTACCAGCATTCGTATAAGGGTCATTGCTAGAACCTACTGACAATGGAATTGGCACACGCAAAAGTAAATCTGTCGTATTTTTTTCAAAGTAATCAGCAGTAAAGTCTAATTGACCATTCCACATTGACAAATCAACCCCTACATTTGCAGTTGCAGTTGATTCCCATTTTAAACCAATTGCAGGATATTCTTGTTGAATATTACCAATCCATAATGAATTTGGCTCGCCCACTGCATAGCTGATTCCTGGAGAAATCAAACCAAGATACTGGTAGTCTCCAATTTCTTGATTCCCTAATACACCATAACTAGCACGTAATTTTAACTCAGATACAGGTAAGTTTAACTTGGTGAAAAAATCTTCTTTTCCAATTCCCCAAGCTGCAGAAATAGATGGGAAATTCCCCCATTTGTTTTCTGGGCTAAAACGAGAAGAACCATCACGTCTAAATGTTGCAGTAAAAATATATTTATTGTCATATGAATAAATAGCACGACCAAGGAAAGACATTAATTTACTTTCACTTGCTAAACCAACAATTGAAGGATCTTCTGCTCCAGCAAGAACATAAATACCATCAGGTAATCCTGAAACTGAACCTGAAATTGAACGAAATTTATTTTCATAAACCGTATGTCCAACTAATAAATTTACAGAATGTTTTCCAAAAGTTTTAGAATAATTCAACGTATTTTCTATTTGATAATACTGATTCATATCACTTCCTTCAGCTAAAGTATTCTTTAAATTCTTAAAGAAACCACCCACTTCGTAACGAGGTGTATAATTATAAGCTTTATGCTCAGAAATAGTTGCCCCTACGTTTAACTTATATTTAAAACCATCAAAAAAACTTGCTTCAGCATAAGTGTTTATCAATGCTTGGTAATAATCATTCTTTACATCAAAAAGATTCAAAGCAGCAACTGGATTAAATATATCCGTTACTGAACCAGATGCACCTCCATAACCTCCGATGGCGTTTTCGTCATAAATGGCAAAACCAGGAATCATTGATATTGCTGATCCTACAACATTTCTTCCTTGTCCAGGAACACCTGGTAAATCTTTTCTTTTTTCTTTGGTCAACATTACTGTTTCACCAATTTTAAAGATCCCTTTTTTATAATCCGATTTAACTCTTAAATTAACACGGTCATAATTAGTCTCTTTAACAACTCCTTCTTGATTAAAGTAGCTTAATGACATACTATACTTCACATTATCAGAACCTCCTGAAAGTCCCAATGAGTAATTTTTAGTTGGAGCCGTTCTGAATATTTCATTTTGCCAGTTTATACCTGCACCCGAAACTTCTGGGTTTAGAGCAATATCCAACGGCTGTTTTCCTGCTGCGGTATAGGCCGCAGTACTTACTTTTGCCCATTCCTCTTGATTTAACAAATCTAACTTTTTAGCTACGCTTGCAGACCCAAAAGAAGAATTGAAAGATACTTTCATATCTCCCTTTTTACCACTCTTTGTTGTAATTAAAATAACCCCATTTGCAGCTCTAGACCCATAAATGGCGGCAGCAGATGCATCTTTCAATACTTGAATAGACTCAATGTCATTTGGATTCAAATTATTCATTGATGCTACTGCAATATCATCAACTAAAATCAACGGATTATTATTGTTTAATGATCCAGCTCCTCTAATCTGGATTTTAGTTCCAGAACCTGGAGCACCTCCACCTGATTCTACTGTTACACCAGCAATTTTTCCCTGAATTGCACTACCTAAATTCGTGTTACTTTGAGCGTCTAATTGTGATGCTTTTAAGCCTCCAACAGCTCCAGTCATATCACTTTTCTTGATAGTACCATATCCAATAATAACAACTTCATCTAAAGTGTTATTTTCTTCATTTAATACTACATTAACGATTTTTCTGCCTTTAACAGCCTCTTCCACTTTACCATATCCAATGTAAGAGAATACTAAGGTTACATTAGAATCACTTACATTTAATACATAATTTCCATCAACATCAGTCATGGTACTATTGGTAGTCCCTTTGACAAGTACAGAAGCTCCAATAATAGTTTGAGATGTCTTTTGATCTATAACAGATCCCTTTATCGTATTTTGAGCTTGCAAACTAATACAAGAAATCAAAATAAAAAGAGATAAAGTGAGTTTAGAAGTTAAGAAAGTTTTAATCCTTAACATCTGATTTACGTTCTTCATGGTTTTCATAAATTCATGTTTTTAATAATTGGTTGGTTAATAATTTTTTTTTTTTGCTTAATCATTCTTAAAAAAAAACACAAAAGTTTTGCAACCCTACTTAAAAAGAAGGAAATTTAAATTGAGCTCTAATTCAATTTTTAAGTGTATATTTTAAAAGATTTTTTTACTATAGGCGCGTCTTATAATGAACTTCTGATTGGTTTTTCAGAAGTTCCGCACTTTTCTCAGGGGTAATATCTCTTTGTGATTCTCCCATCATTTCATATCCTACCATGAATTTTTTTACGGTTGCAGAACGTAATAATGGTGGGTAAAAATGCATATGAAATTGCCATTCTGGATGTTCCTCACCATCAGTTGGAGCTTGATGAATTCCTGAGGAATAAGGGAATGACGTTTCAAAAAGATTGTCGTATTTAATTGTTAATAGTTTTAAAATGGATGCAAAACCAGTTACCTCATCAGTTGTAAAATCAGTAATTTTTGTCAAATGACGTTTACTGATAATCATTGTTTCATAAGGCCAAATAGCCCAAAAAGGAACCAATGCTACAAAATGATCATTCTCGATTACAATACGCTCATTTAGTTTTAGCTCTTCTTGCAAATAATCCTGCAATAAATTACTTCCGTTTTTGTCTAAATACCCTTTTAAATTATTTTGCGTTTTCTCTACTTCTGTTGGTAAAGAAGATTGTGCCCATATTTGTCCATGCGGATGCGGGTTACTGCATCCCATAACACTTCCTTTATTTTCAAAAATTTGAACGTGATTGATGTAATCTACAGCACCTAAATCCGTATATTCTTTTTGCCAAGTATGAATAATGTTTTCAATACCTTCCACTTCCATTTCAGGCAATGTCAAATTGTGTTTTGGTGAAAAACAAACCACACGAGAAATACCTCTTTCCGGTTGTGCTTTAAAAAAAGTGTTGTTTTTGTTTTCTTCAAAAGCAATCTCTTCTTGCTTTAAAGCGGCAAAATCATTTTCAAAAACAAAGGCATTTTCATACGATGGATTTACTTCTCCATTAGCGCGCACATTTCCTGGACACAAGTAACAAGTTGGGTCATATTCTGGCAAAGAATCTGAGGTGACTTTTTCATTTTGACCTTGCCAAGGACGTTTAGCACGGTGTGGCGAAACCAAAACCCATTCGTTGATTAATGGATTATAGCGTCTGTGCGGATCTTCGTTGATATCAAAATTTTTCATTCTAATTGTTTTTATAAAGTGTTGTTCCGTTTCCGATTTTTACATCATAAATTTTTAATTCTATTCCAAAAGTCTCAAAATAAAGTGCCGAAAGCTCCTTTTTGATTCGGTTTTCATGTCCTTTTTTAATTAAGTTAATGGTGCAGCCGCCAAAACCACCACCCATTAATCGAGAACCTACAACTGCTTCCTCGTTTTTAAGGGTATTGACAATCATGTCTAGTTCAGCACAACTTACTTCATAATCTGAGGACAATCCTTCATGTGTTTCAAACATTAACTTCCCAAGAGTTTCAATATTTCCTTTGTCTAATGCTTCACATGCCAGGATAACCCGATTGATTTCTTTTACTACGAAAAGACTTCTTTTAAAAACATTAGGACTCATTACATTTTGTAATCCTAAAATATGTTGCTCTGTACAATCTCTAAAACTTGATATCTCAGGAAAATTATTTTTCACAATTGCAATCCCTTCTTCACACTGTTCTCTTCTTTCATTATATGCCGATGTCATTAAGGAATGCTTCACATTTGAATCAAATAAAATCAAAGAATAATCATTGAAATCAGCATTATGATATTCATACTCCAATGTTTTGCAATCAATTTTTATTACCTTATTTTCTAAACCCATCACACTAGAAAATTGATCCATAATTCCACAATTGATTCCTACCCAATGTTCAGCGCTTTGCCCCATTAGCGCCATATCAACTGGTTTTATATCCAAATTAAAAAGTTCATTTAGTCCAAATAAAAAACCACACTCTAAAGCTGCAGAGGATGATAACCCAGAACCAACTGGAATATTACTGCTAAAAACACAGTTGAAACCTTCAAACTCAAAACCTTTTATTTTCAATTGATTGATAACCCCTCTCACATAATTAGTCCAAACATTGTCGGTCAATTCAACTGAATCTGCAAGGTTAATTTCGAATTCATCATTAAGATCAATTGCAACTATTCTTGATTGATTTGTATTGTTTTTCTCGAAAGCAAAACAAATTATTTTATCAATTGCCGCTGGCAAAACATAACCATCATTATAATCAATATGTTCTCCAATAATATTAATCCTTCCTGGAGAAAGCACAATTTTTTCTGCAGTTGAACCAAAGGTTTCCTGAAAAAAATTGGTAGTATTTTTAATTAAAATATCATTCATTATTTTGAAATTATTATTCTTAACTGTATTAGTTTTCGAGGCTTGAACCACTTTTTCCCTTTTAAAATCCTTCTCTTTATAAGGTATCACTGCAATTCTTGCTTCGACTTTTTATTTATTTTGTAGATACTAAATTTAATTTACCACTCTTAAGCCCTGCTCCATTTACTTCGAGCTTTACATCCCCAGCTGTTGTTGTCGATTTTACAAGTACTACTAACTTTCCACTAAAAAGTTTCATAGTATCTTTATGAAACATTTCGAGCGAAGTAGCATCCCCATTACAAGCTGCCCTGAAAGTACCCGCTCCTTTAACTTTAAATTTTAATTGGTTTGTTGCCGTAGGGCACGGAATTCCATTTTTATCAACTACTGATACAGTGACAAAAGATATATCTTCGCCATCAGCAGTAATTGATTTTCTGTCTGCGTCTAAAACTATTTGATATGGCTTGCCAGCAGTTTTTACTTCTTGTTCAGCAATCGCTTTACCATTGTCGTCATAAGCCACGACTTTTACCGTTCCTGGCTCATATTTTACATCCATCCACATTAAACGGTAGCGATTTTGTGGGGTACTGTTGTTTTTTTTCTGCACACCCATGCTTATGCCATTTATAAAAAGTTCAGCGCTGTTGTAGTTCGTATAGACAAAAACAGGAGTAATTTCTCCTTCACGACCTTCCCAGTTCCAATGCGGCAAAATATGAAGAGTTGATTCCTTCGTATTCCAACGGCTTCTGTATAAATAATAGCGATCCTTAGGTAAACCCGCTAAATCGTTAATTCCAAAATAAGAACTTCGAGACGGCCAGCTTTCATCATAAGGTGTAGGTTCACCCAAATAATCAAAACCAGTCCAAACAAATTCACCAATAACCCAAGGTTTATCATCTTGAAGAACAAAATCTTCATCGGGTACATTAGACCAGCTACACGCTTCTAAATCATAAGATGAAGACTGAAAGTCAGGATATTGCTTCATTTTTTCTTGAACCACAGGAAATTTATAAATCCCTCTAGAACTTACAGTTGAAGCAGTTTCTGAACCTAAAATAAAACCTTGTGGAAATTTCGCAAAGGCTTCATCATATAAATGCACACGATAGTTTAAACCTGGAACATCCAACACTGCTCCAAAACCAGATTCCATAGTCGCTTTTACTTGATCCATACCCACAGTTACTGGGCGTGTTGGGTCTTCTCTATGAAATATTTCTTGCAACCATTTGGCTCTTTTTACACCTGCTTCTCCCCATTGATCAGGCACTTCGTTTCCAGCACTCCACATTACAATAGAAGGATGATTTCTTGTTGCACGCACCAAATTCACGATGTCTTTTTCGGCATAATCCTCAAAAAAACGATGATAACCATTCTCTACTTTCGGTTTTGCCCATTCATCAAAACTCTCTGCCAAAAACAAAAAACCCATTTCATCAGCCAATTCCAGTTGTTCAAAAGAGGGCATATTGTGTGAACTACGGATCGCATTGCAACCCATATCTTTTAATATCATCATTTGTCTGCGCAAAGCAGCTTTATTTACTGCAACTCCTAGTGGACCAAGATCGTGGTGCAGACAAACGCCTTTAAATTTAGTTACCTTCCCATTTAGACTAAATCCTTTATTGGGTTCGTATTTTATTTCTCGAATTCCAAAAGGAGTTGACATCACATCTTTCAGTTCTTTACCAACATACAATTGGGAAACCGCTTTATATAAATAAGGGGTTTCAGGGCTCCATAATTTTGGATTTTCAACTTTTATATTTTGATCAAACTCATTTCCGAATTGTATCGTCGACTCCTCAGAGTTTAGTTTATGTCCTTCGGCGTCAAAAATAGTGGTAACTAAACGGGTGTTTTCCCCAGAAGTTTTTGTCTTAATATTAACTTTAGCAACTTCGTCATTTATAAAAGGTGTCGTTACAAACTGTCCCCATTGGTCAATACTTTCGTTATTTTTTATAATAACACTTACATTTCGATATAAACCAGCACCAGGATACCAACGTGAAGCAAATTCTTTATTGGTTAGTTTTACTGATAAAGTGTTCTCTCCTTCTTCTACAAATTGGGAAACATCAAAATAGAAATAACTGTAACCATACGCCCATTCTCCTACTTTTTTTCCGTTCAAATACACTTGAGGTTCGCTCATTGCCCCTTCAAAAAGTAAAATTATTTTCTTCCCTTTTGAATCTTTAGGTAATGTAAATTTATTGCGATACCAGGCCGTTCCTATGTGAGGTAAAGCTCCTGTGCGCCCAGTTTTTTCGGTAGCTACATTTTCTCCGTTTTGAACAATGGCAACACTCTGCTTATCTACATTTTTATCAAATGGCCCGTATATTGCCCAGTCATGTGGAACAGTTACAGATTCCCATTTCGAATCATTAAAATTTATTTTTGACGCCTCTTCAAAATCTCCTTTTTGAAATTTCCAATTCGTATCTAATTTTATTTTTGATTGTGACTGTGCTTGAATTTCTCCAGAAGAAAAACCCAATACAATTAGCAATAAAAAAAGTATGTTGTTTATAATTTTAATCATTTTAAAAAGATTGAAATTTATAAATTGTTTTATGATGATATAATTCTTCTTTTCTCAAAATTGAACTTGGAAAATGTTCGTGATTTGGAGCATCTGGGAAATTTTGTGTTTCAAAACAGATGCCACTTAAAGGATGATAATCGCAATTTTCTTTGCCTTTTACTTCATTAAAACAATTGCCTCCAACATAAATATGAACTCCAGGTTGATCTGTATAAACAGTCATTTTTAGCCTATTCTTTTTGTTGAAAAGTGAAGCTGCAAACTCCTCTTTATTATCCAAAACAAAGGTGGTATCAATTTCCGATGGACATTTTTTGGGACTACTAAAATCAAATGAAGAACCGGCAATGTTCAAAAATTTTCCTGTTGGAATATTTTCATTTGTAGTTTCCAGAGTTCTTTTAGAATTAACTATTAACTCTTGCTCTAATATGTCTGATTTGTGACCATCAAGATTAAAATAACTGTGATGTGCTAAATTCACAATAGTGTCTTCACTTGAACTTGCTTGGTATTCTATAATTAATTCATTTTCTTCCGATACCGTATAAGTCAACTTAACCGCAAGCTCTCCAGGATAATTTTCTTCTCCATTAGGGCTTAAACAACTTAATGTAATCGATGGGTTTTTACCTTCAGTCCAATTTTCTACAGTCCAAATTTTTTGGCTAAAGTTCTCAATACCTCCATGAAGAGAATGATTATTGTTATTTTTATTTAATAAAAATGCTTTCCCATTCAAATTAAATAAACTGTTATTTATTCTTCCAGCAAATCTCCCCACTGTTGCTCCAAAATAAGGAGGACTTTTCAATTGAAAAGATTTTAGATACGCTTCTAAATTATCGAACCCTAAAACAACATCAATGACTTCGCCAGTTTTTAATGGCATTTTTAATGAGACTACGGTAGCTCCATAGTTTATAACGGTTAATTTCATACCGTTTTTGTTACTTAAATCAAAAGACTCAATAACCTCCTCGGTAGTTGTTAAACCAAACAATTTCATTATATAATTAGTCATAAAATATGATATGTGTTTTATTTCTATTCTTTTTTTATCAATATCAAAAATCAAAATTAGAATAATAATTCACTTTTACATACCAGTACCTACCAGTTTTTGTATATTGCAAAAAAAATCAGTCTCATGAAAACAATTTCCATTAAAAACAATCTTGGGATACCCAAATACAAACAGATCATCTCATCAATAGAAAAAACTATTGAAGATGGCAAACTAAAAAAAGATGAAAAATTACCTTCTATAAACAAAGTATGCTTAGAATTCTCATTGTCCCGCGACACTGTTTTACAGGCGTATGAAGAATTGAAAAAAAGAGGAATAATCTATGCTATTCTCGGAAAAGGGTACTACATAAAAAGCACTGAAATAAGCACTAAACAAAGGATTTTCTTATTATTTGAAGAGCTAAATATCTTTAAAGAAGACATCTACAACTCTTTCTTGGAAAACATAGGAAAAGAGGCCCAAGTTGACATCTTTTTTCATCATTTTAACATCCAAGTTTTTAAAAAACTAATAAATGAAAGCAATGGAAACTATACTAAATATATTATAATGCCAACCAATTTAGTGGAGGCAGCATCCGTTATAAAAACCCTACCGGTTAACGATGTTTACATATTAGACCAAACAAATCCTGATTTAAAATTGTATCCTGCGATATATCAAAACCACCTTAAAGACATCTACAATGGCTTACTTAAAGGAAAATCAAAATTAAATAAATACAAAAAAATTATCTTAATATTTCCTGGGTTTCGAGAACCATTAGGAATGAAAATAGGTTTTGAAAATTTTTGTAAAGACCACAATTTCAACTACGAAATAACACCCGACTTTAAAAATAGAGAAATAAAAAAGGGAGAAGTCTACATCATTCCAACGGATCGAGACCTCGTAAGTGTAATTGAAAAGTCAAAGTCTCAAAACTTAAAATTAGGCAGTGATTACGGTATTATTTCATATAACGAAACTCCATTGAAAAAGATTGTAGAAAATGGAATTACGACCATTTCTACCAATTTTGAAGCTATGGGAAAAATTCTTGCACAAATGATTCTACAAGGAAAAAAAGAGCAAATTGAGAATAAAAGCGCATTGATTATTCGAAATTCTTTGTAAAATAATTTGAGATTTGAAATAAAACATCCCTATTAATTTTTCATTGAAATATAATCTGATGGAGACATTTTAAAATGTTTTTGAAAATTTCTACCAAAACTGGTTTGCGATTTATATCCTACCATTTCAGCAATTTCATACATTTTATAATCTCCATTAAGCAACAATTCAGCCGCCTTTTTTAATCGGACAATATTGATTAATTCATTTGGACTCAAATTAGAAATATCTTTGATTTTTCGATACAAAGTTGACCTGCTCATATTCATAATCTCCGATAGGGATTCTACACTTAAATTTTGATCTGTAATATTTTTAATAATCTCATCATCTAGTTTTTTCAAAAAAGCTTCGTCCGTTTTATTGTGAGCAATACTTTTGATGTGCGAAAGGGGAGAGCTGGCATAATATTTCATTATTTGCTTTCTGTTTTCAATTAAATTTGAAGACTGAACTTTTAAATATTCCATAGAAAAAGGCTTGGATATATAGGAGTCAGCACCTACTTCAAGTCCGTCAATTTGTGATTTAAGTGAATTTTTTGCCGTTAACAATACTACTGGAATATGGCTTGTTTCAAGATTAGTTTTAATTTTTTTACACAACGTAATTCCATCCATCACAGGCATACCAATATCACTGATAACTAATGAAATATTTTCATTATGAATTATTTCCAGAGCTGACTCTCCATTATTTGCAGAAAAAACAATGTAAGAAGAAATAAGTTCTTTTGTAATAAAATCCAACAAATCTTCATTATCTTCTACGACAAGAATAGCAGTTTTTTCGCTATTTCCTTCCAACTCTTTTATTACACTTTCATTATTGCCAGAGTCTTTAGGAAACTCATCATATAACATAAATTCTTCTTCCTGATGCAGCGGAACAATAAGTTCAAAAACATTTAATTCCGACTCTATAAAAACCAATTGTAAGCTCCCATGATGAAGTTGTGTTAAAGACTGTGCCAAGGACAATCCGATGCCAGTTCCTGAATTATTACCCATATTTTCTACTCTGAAAAAGGGTTCGAAAATTTTATCTTTTAAATAACTAGGAATCAAATTTCCATCATTTTTAACCAACAGTTTTAATTTTTTTTCGTCCCTAGTTAAACTTACAATCACCTTATTATTGGAGTATTTAATTGCATTATTAAACAAATTACTGAGTATTTTTTTTAAAGCTTCTTTATCAACAAAAGCATAAATATCTTTATCACTTAAATCGAGTTCAAAATCAATGTTTTTTTCCTCTATTAGCTGACTAAAACGCAGGTGCAAGTTTCTCATAACAGCAGAAATATTTGTCTCTACAAAAGTGAGTTTTAAGCCTCCAATTTCTGTTTTTCTAAAATCCAAAAGTTCATTTACCAGCTTGAGTAATCTGGAGGTATTTTTTTTCATTATTAAAAGATTCTGAGGAATCTCTGGTAATTCATAATCAAAATTCAATAATTTTTCTAAAGGACTTTTAATAAGCGTTAAAGGCGTTTTTATTTCATGAGCCACATTGGTGAAAAACTCTATTTTCGCATGATAAATTTCTTTCTCTTTTTCATCATTCAGATGCTTAATTTTTCGATTGTTTTTCTCTTGAGTCACATTATTTGAATATCTAATAATTGCAAATAACCCGCAACATAATACTATAAAGTAAAATACATATGCATAAATACTAGCCCAAAACGGCGGGAGTATTTTTATAGTTATAGTAGCTTCTTTACTCCAAACTCCAAAACTATTTAATGATTTTACTTTAAAAGTATAAGTACCAGAGGCAAGAGCCGTAAAAAAAACTTTATTATTCCTTCCTAAATACACCCAGTCTTTATTAACGTTTTCTAGCTTATACCAATATTCAGTCAGTTGCGCACCAGTATAATTTAAAGCTGCAAACTCAATATTAAATGATGACTGATCGTATTCCAACTCTAACTCATCTAGGTATGAAATGGATTTTTTTAGAGGTGAATTTTCCTCATTTGTCAAAACCTCTTTGTTATTTATTTGCAAACTGGTTATAAATATTTCCGGTTTATATTTATTTTTAGTGAAGTTTTTAGGATTAAAACTAATCATCCCGTTCAGGTTACCAAAATACATATCTCCATTACTATCTTTAAATGCAGAGTTATAATTAAACTGGTCACTTAACAATCCGTTTGCAGTGGTGTAAATTTTAATACTTGTGTGATCTGAACCAAAATTCACTAATCCCTTGGAAGTTGTTATCCATAGATTTTTCAAGTCATCTTCTACTATAGAATAGAACACATTACTAGGAAATCCATTTGTTGTGTCGAATTTAGTAAAGCTTTTCGTTTTTTTATCATAAAGATTCAATCCATTCTCTGTAGCAATCCATAAATTATTGTTACTATCTTGAAAAATACAGTTTATAGAACTGTTGCTAATCCCCTTTTTGTCTTTATAATTGTATCTAAAGATCTCATTTTTCTTGTTTTTAGAATCATAAAACAATAATCCTTCTCTATAAGTTCCAGCCCAATAATTACCATCAACATCCTCCATAAAAGTAGTATAATGCATGGTTTCAGGAAATATACTAAAGAGATCAAAATTATCTTCGAGTTCATTGTATTTGTAAATCCCTATTGAAGTCAGTATTAAAAAATCCTTGTTTCTTGTTTCATAAAAGCTAAATACAAAGTTGCTTTTAAGCGCCCCTTTGGCGCTACTAGCTTCATAATGTTTAATTACTTTTCCTGTATTTCGATTTAAAACATCTAAACCATGCTCAAAAGTTCCTATCCAAATATTGTCCTTTCTAGGCAATAAAGCATGAATATTATAATAGGACACTGAACCTGACCTTCCATTTGGTTTAAACGAAGTGAATACCTGTGTTTTTGTATTAAATTTATTCAAACCAGCATCTTCAGTACCTATCCAAAAATCACCTTTATCATCTTTATGAATTTCTCTTACCGCACTTCCGCTAATGGAGTTTTGATTGTTTTTGGGGAAATATTTTTTAAATTGTGTATACTGTTTTTGATGGTAATTAATGCCCCCAAAATAAGTTCCTATCCAAACACCCAATTCCTTGTCAATAGTTATAGAATAAGCCGCATTATCTGAAATACTAAAGGGATCGTTAAAATCTTTTTTAAGATTAGTGTATTTATTTGTTTTGATATTATAAATAAACACACCCGATTCACTAGCTATCCAAATTTCATTATTTGTTTTTTTATTGAACTGACGAACAAACAAACATTCATTTTTGGCAAATGGCAATGCTACTGTTTTTTTAGTGATAGGATTGTACGAAAGAACACCATGTTCTTGTGTCCCAATTACTATATTATTAGTATCTACAGCATAAATAACAGTTATCCTATAAGGAGTTTTACTTACAGCATCATAATTCAACACAACATTCTCAAATGACAAACTTTCATCTGAATAGTGGTACAGCTTGTTTAAAGACGAAACCCATATTTCCCCTTTTGCATCTCTAGTTATTGATGTTGCAATAAAATAACTATTAGGATTGAATGTCGTAGTTTCATTTTTTAGTATTGAATATTTATAGAGAATGTTACCTGAAATAAACCATATATTACCATGTTCATCATGCTCTATTGTCGCAATTCTATCATTAATGGCCTCATTTAGAATACTAAACCGATCTGCTATTTTATCATATTTATACAACCCCTTATCAGTTCCGATCCAAATAATTCCTTTGTATTCATGCAGCGATTGAATATAGTTACTACCCAAACTATGAATAGGATCACCATTCCCGCGGTAGGTCTTAAATCCATAGCCGTCAAATCTATTTAATCCATCTTTTGTACCAAACCACATAAAACCATCTTGGTCTTGTAACGAAGTTAAAACGGTATTATTCGAAAGTCCTTCTTCTACTTTATAGTGCTTAAAATAATAGTCTTGAGCATATAAAAAATTAGTAAAAAAACAAATAAGAATTACAAAATATAAGAATTTACTCATGTTTTTAAATTTGATGTTAATCGACAACTTCTACAAATCGTCTCAATTGTATTCCAAATGTTGCAACAACATAATTTTTTAGCATTAAAAAAGAAATCTGCATCATTTACAAGTAATATTGACACAAATGAATTGATTTTTTTCGAATAAAAAAGGCCTAATTTGAATTTTGAAATAAAACATATTGATATTTTTTTAGCTTAAAAATTATTACATGTGTAAAAAAAACAAATTAAAAATACACAATAATTAAAATTTAGAAAAATGAAGCAACAGATTTTAAAAAACAATATTAACTATTTTTTTGATCGAATAAGAGACGATTAAAATAATAAAGGAACTATCCAAAAAACCAAAATCAATGAAAACTTTTTAAACGAAAAATCAATGAAAACAAAAATCAACCAAATTTTAAAGCAGAGATACTACCTCTTACTTTTTTTTAGTTTATTACTTCAACAAACGTATGCGCAAGACCAAATTCAAATTACTGGGAGAATAACTTCAGCTCTTCATGGAGATGCTGTTCCATTTGCAAATATCTTAGTGAAAAATACTACAAATGGTACTGTTACAGATCTTGAAGGTAAATTTTCAATTACTGCAAAGACAAATCAAACTCTTGTTATCTCTTATCAAGGATATAAAACAAAAGAAGTTTCAATCAATAATCAAAAAACAATTAACGTTTCGCTAGAAGAAGGAGCAGTTGCTCTAGATGAAGTGGTGTTAATTGGTTATGGTTCACAACAAAAGAAAGATCTAACTGGAGCTATTTCAGTGGTTAAAGCCGATGAAATTCAAAAAAGACAAGTTACTACAATGGCCGAAGGATTACAAGGCTTAGTAACAGGAGTTAAAGTTAGAGGTGGCGGAAGACCCGGACAAGAAGCCAGTATTGAAATTCGAGGACTTAAAAACCTACAAAATGCAAATCCGCTGTATGTAGTTGACGGATTAATTACATCAGCCAATAGAGATTTTAATCCAAATGACATTGAAACTATCCAAGTTTTAAAAGATGCCTCTGCTGCTGCAATTTATGGCTCTAGAGCAGCAAATGGTGTAATTATAATTACTACCAAAAAAGGTAAAAAAGGACCACTAAAAATAGAAGTTTCCTCAAAAACCAGCTTTACATCTATGCCTACCTATGATTTAATGGGAACTGAAGAGTTTTCGAAATTTAATTTTCAAGCATACGATAATGCAGGTATTCCAAGACAAAACTTAAATCTTGGCGTAAACACTGATTGGCAAAAAGAAGTTTTTAAACAAGGCTTAATTCAAGATTACAATGCTAGTTTTTCAGGTGGAGGAGACAATTCAACATTCTTTATGTCAGCAAATTATTTTGGAAATAAAGGAACTGTAGTTTCAACTGATTTCAACCGAGTTTCATTTAGAGTGAACACAAGTGGTACAAAAGGAATTTTCAGTATTGGGGAGAACTTAGCCATCAGTAATTCAAAAACAGATGAAATGTCAGGCAACCCAATCATAGATACGTACCGATTATTCCCTACAATTCCAGTTTATGATGAAGATAACCCAGGCGGATATGGTTATGGAAAACAAGGTGTTGCAAATACTTTTGGGACAAACCCAATTGCTATTGCCAATTTATTAGATACAGAAAATCAAAATTTTAGAATAAGAGGGAACTTATGGACGGAATTGAAACTAGCTTCTTTCCTAAAATACCGATTTAATTTTGGTTATGAAACCAGTTTTGATAGTTACAACTTTATTAGAAAACTAGGAAATTGGACTTTAAATCAACCCTATGAGCAGTCATTTATTAATCAAAATAAAGGCCGTTCACAAACTAAATTATTTGAAAATACATTGACATTCAAAAAGGAGTTTGGTAAACATGAAATTACTCTTTTAGCAGGTCAAACCTTTCAAAAAGACAATTACGACCAAATTTATGGTACAAAAAGAAATCTTTTGATTAATCCAAGTACAGGAAATTATTTTGATGTTTTGGATCTAGGTGATCAAGCTGAAGTTGGTGGATTTAGAAATGAATCTGCATTAGCGTCTTATTTGGGAAGACTGGAATACAACTATGATGATCGTTATTTATTTAATGCTGTTTTCAGACGTGATGGCTCTTCAAAATTTAGTGATGCTAATAAATGGGGTAATTTCCCATCCGTTTCATTAGGATGGAGAGTGAGCAACGAATCCTTTTTTAAAGTGGATTTCATAAATGATTTAAAAATGAGAGCCAGCTATGGTGAATTAGGAAGTGGAAACATTGGAAATTATGAATACCAAGGATTTATAAACACTTTTGGTGCCATTGTATTGGGAGATGGACAAACTTTATATCCATCAGCCAGTCAAGTTAGATTAGCAAACGAAGAATTGCGTTGGGAAAAATTAAAACAAACCAATGTTGGAATCGATTTAGGAATGCTAAATAACTCATTACGCTTAACTGCAGATTATTTTATAGCGCGTACAGAAGATGTTTTGTTTGGATTCCCAATTTTAATGACAACTGGAAATGATGGTGGAAATCCAATTTCAAATGCGGCAACTATCGAAAATAAAGGATTTGAATTGGATTTAAGTTACAATAAGAAAATAAACGACTTCTCCTTCAATGCTTCTATCAACTTTACTAAACTAAACAACAAGTTAGTCTCTCTTGGTAATGGTCAAAATGAAAGTATTCAAGGGAATACAATAACAAGAGCTGGTGGTGCTGTAGGAATGTGGTACATGTTACAAACGGATGGGTTATTCCAAAATCAAGAAGAAATTCAAAATTATGTAAACTCAACTGGGACCGTAATAATGCCAAATGCACAACCTGGAGACATTCGTTTTAAAGATGTAAATGATGACGGACAAATTACAAATGAAGACAAAGACATTGTAGGCAGTCCATGGCCAAAATTCGAAATGGGATTAAATGTAGGAGCTTCATATAAAAACTTTGATTTTTCTATGAACTGGATTACCTCACAAGGGGCAACCGTTTATAACGGATTTCGAAGTACAGTAGACCGTTTTGATGACGATAGTAACTATAGATCTGGAATTCAACCTTGGACACCTGAAAACCCAAATACAGATTTTCCTAGAATTGTAAAAGGAACTACTTTGAACTCAAGAGGGGATAGTGATCGATTTTTAGAAAGTGGTGATTTTATCCGACTTAAATATGTTGGAATTGGTTACAACCTACCTGAAAAAACAATACAAAAAGCTGGTTTTACTAGTGCTAGATTTACTTTGTCTACACAAAACGTGATTACAATTACAAAATATCTTGGATTAGATCCTGAATTCAGTAATGGTAATATTTTTCAAAGAGGGGTAGATGTAGGTTCATTTCCAAATCTAAAAACCTATTCACTAGGTGTAGAGTTTAGTTTTTAATTTTAAAAAAATAGTATAATGAAAAAAATATTTTTAATAACTGTAGTTTTTCTCAACCTCCTTTCCTTATCATCATGCGATAATGAGCTTGAACTTAACAACCCAAATACATTAACAACAGGTCAATATTGGGCTACAGAAAGTGATGCACAAGCAGGAATAAATTCTGCATATGCTATGTTTTATAAAGATGGAATGTGGGCGAGATGGATTTATTTCCGTCTTGATTTAACATCTGATGAAGGTTTTAGCCAAAGCCCATGGATTGAATTAGCCGATTGGACCCGATTTAATTATATCAATTATAACTTCTGGGAAGGGAATTCAGTTACTTGGAGAGATACATACAAAGCTATTTTTAGATGCAATCAAGTGCTAGCCAATGTTCCCAAAATTGAATTCAAAAATGAAGTGGATAAAAAGAACATTTTAGCTGAAGCAAAGTTCCTAAGAGCACTAAACTATTACTATGCAGCGATACTTTGGGAAAATATTCCAATCGTTTTAGAGCCTTCAACACCAAATGATCGTCCAGAACAAAAAAATATCACTGAAGTTTGGAAACAAATTGAATCAGATCTAAATGATGCTTACGCCGATTTACCAACAGAATGGTCGTCAAGCCAAACTGGAAGACCTGACAAAGGTGCTGCAAAAGCAATGCTCGCAAAAGTGTATATGCAACAACGCAAATGGCCTGAAGCTAAGACGGCTTTAGAATATTTAATAACTGGATCTGGCGCAAAATATAGTTTAGTAGCTAATTACAGAGATAACTTTACTGATGTAAATGAAAACAACAATGAATCTGTTTTTGAAATTCAGTTTGGAGATCAAAGAAAAGGGGGAACTGGTGAAGATCCTAGTGCGGCCGTTTCTAGTAACCGTGCTCAGTTTTTTGCTCCAAGAAGTATTGGATGGTCTGATGGACAAGCAAGATATTGGTTAGTTGAGGCTTTCAAGAAAGAAAAAAATAAAGACGGTGGTTTAGATATTCGATTAAGATATACCTTGTTTTATCCTGATTTATTAGCTGATTTTGGAGACAAAACCTATAATAAAACTTGGCAATGGGGAGCTGATGAGGCATGGTTTAGAAAAGGGAGTAGAGATTACTATAGAGACAATGAAGATTATTACAGTCAAGTAAACTACCGATTAATTCGCTATGCAGATATTTTATTGCGTTATGCCGAAGTGTTGAATGAAACAGGAAATACCGCTGGTGCCTACCAATATGTAGACAAGGTAAGAGCTCGTGTAAACATAGGCACTTTAGCCGCTGCTCATCCTGAAATTGGAAATGACAAAACCAAATTCTTAGAACAATTAAAAATGGAACGAGTTTTAGAATTGGCTGGCGAAAGTGTTCGTTGGGAAGATTTAAAACGTTGGGGAGATTTAGATTCTCAAGCTGCTGTAGATAAAATTGCAGCCCGTGATCCTGATTTTAAAAACTTCGTTGTTGGCAAACATAAAAGATTGCCAATTCCTCAAGTAGAGGTTAACAACAACCCCAATTTAATTCAAAATCCAGAATATTAAGCTATAATTTTTAAGGGAATGATTCCTGAATCACTCCCTTAAAATTAGCAAACATTTGTCCCAATAAAATAAATTATAATGAAAAACACAAAACTATATCTGGCGCTTGTGCTAGTAGGGATGTTATTACTTAGTTGTAACAAAACTAAATCAAGTAAAGAAAAAGAGAATAATACAGTAACAACCACGGTTGAAAAAAGAGAGATCTGGACAAAAGAACAGGCCAATTTCTGGTACGCAAAACAGCCGTGGCTAGTAGGGGCAAATTATTGCCCAAGTACTGCCATAAATCAATTAGAAATGTGGCAAGAAGCTACTTTTGACCCCAAAAGAATTGATCAAGAACTTGGTTGGGCAGAACAAATTGGAATGAACGTAATGCGTGTTTATTTACATGATTTGTTACACAAACAAGATGCCGAAGGGTTATATAAAAGAATGAATAGCTTTTTAGAAATTGCCAACAAACACCATATAAAAATTTTATTTGTGCTTTTTGATTCTTGTTGGGATCCCTTTCCAGAATTAGGAAAACAAAGAGACCCAAAACCATTTGTTCATAATTCAGGATGGGTACAAAGTCCAGGGAAAAAAGCATTATTAGACGAAAAAGAATATCCGCGTTTAGAAAAATACGTTAAGGAAACGGTAGCGCATTTCAAAGATGATGATAGAATATTAGGCTGGGATGTGTGGAATGAGCCTGATAACATGACAGGTCCTTCTTATGAAAAAGTGGAAATTGCTAATAAAGTTGATTTTGTATACCCTCTTTTAGAAAAAGCATTCCAATGGGCTAGAGAAAGTAACCCGTCACAACCATTGACTTCAGGTGTCTGGGCTGGCGATTGGACAGAGGTGAATCTAAAACCAATTTTTAAATTACAGTTAGAACAATCGGATGTAATCTCATTTCATTGCTATGATAAACCTGTCGATTTTGTAAAACGCATTAATGAATTAAAACGTTATGGAAAACCAATGTTGTGTACAGAATATATGGCTCGCCCTAATGGAAGTACATTCGAAGGTTTTTTACCAATTGCAAAAGAAAACAAAATTGCAATGATCAACTGGGGTTTAGTTGACGGAAAAACACAAACAAAATTCCCTTGGGATAGTTGGACAAAAAAATACACTGCAGCTCCTCCAGTATGGTTCCACGAGGTTTTTAATACAGATGGCTCTCCTTATATTGTTAAGGAAACTGAACTAATAAAGAAATTAACCTCTGAGGCTGTTTCTAAATAAAATAAGCTGAAAACTAACCCTATTTTAATGAATTAAAATAGGGTTATAATACCAATCACATGAAAAAAAGGATATTAAATACACTTTTTCTAATAGCCGTTTTATTTTTAGAAACGGCATTATTTGCGCAGCAACCTAATCCACCGGGACAAGTAGAAAATGGTTCAAAACCAAAGAACGAAGCCTACTTATTTGCTCATATGACCCATACAGATTACGGGAGGTTATACTATTCAGTAAGTCTTGATGGCTTGCATTGGACTAATTTGAATGATGGAAAAAGAGTGTTTCCAGAATATCAAGGTCATCCTGATATTTGTAAAGGGCCAGATGGAAAGTATTATATAGCAGGAAATACCAGCGATGAATCACCAGAAATTAATATATGGGTTTCTGATGATTTAATAACTTGGAAAAAACATGCTGTTTATACACCTGACCTAAAAAGCACTCCTGATTATGCAAATGCATTACAAAGAATAGGTGCTCCAAAATTGTATTATGACAAAGACTCAGTAAAATTTATGCTAACATGGCACACACCACACAAACTAGGCTCAAAAGAAGATCCAGAAGCTTATTGGGCAAGTCAAAGAACACTTTATGTGTTATCTAAGGATTTAAAAACTTTTGAAGGCACACCCAATCGATTGTTTGATTGGGATATGGGAACAATTGATGTATTTATTAGAAAAGTGGGAGATTCCTATTATGCTGTTTTAAAAGATGAAACTTACCCCTCTTTATATTGGACCACGGGAAAAACCATCCGAATTGCTAAATCAAAATCGCTTTTAGGCCCTTACTCCTTACCACAAGAATCGATTAGTCCTAATTTTAGAGAAGCACCGATGTTGATTGCATCTCCTGATGATAAAATTTGGTACCTGTATTACGAACAATACCCAGGAGTTTCTTATGGATTATCTATTTCAGATAATTTAAATGACCCTTGGTTTCAGGCCTCAGGATATACTTTTTACAGTGATTGGGATAAATATAGTTTACCCGAAAAAGCAAGACATGGCTGTATGATTTCCATTTCCACCAAGGAGTATAACAATTTGGTGCAAAAATTTGGTTTAAGTAAAACGGAATCAAATTCAAAAAAGTAAAAAAATGAATAAAATAAATCATTTATTTCTACTCTTTATTTTCATCCCATTACTTTCTTGTAGTGATTCTTCAAATGTGGTTGATGAAAAACCGATAGTAGAAAACATTCCATCTAAACCCGCTGTTGAAGGCATCCGAATTGCTTGGGATTATAACACTTTAATTCAGGTTTCGGATAAAAATAGTCCGGATTACAATGGGTACGCGAGATTAATACAATTAAACGATAAAAAACTAATTTGTACTTACGAATCTGGAGGAGCCATATTAGTAAAGACAAGTAATGATTTTGGAAATACTTGGAGTGCATCTATTAAAGTAGCATCTGGAAATACTGCGGTGAATATGACCACGCCTGATATTTTACAGTTAGAAGATAATTCTATTTTGATTTGCTATAATCCAAGACCAATTAGTAATGGAAATAGCAACGAAAAATTTTCTATCAACACTATTAAAAGTTATGACGGAGGTTTGACTTGGAAAGAAAATCAAATTGTTTATGAAGCCAGTTCCGATTTTGAAAACGGCTGTTGGGAACCTTCTGCACTACAAATTCCGAGTGGAGAAATTCAATTGTTTTTTTCCAATGAAAACGTGTACCGCACTTCTACTGAACAAAACATTTCTCTTATTCGCTCTTCAAATAATGGTTTAACATGGTCAACAACACCTGAAATTGTGAGTTTCAGAGCTGGGAAAAGAGACGGAATGCCTTCTCCTATTCTATTAAAAAATCAAACAGAAATTGTTTTTTCTATTGAAGATAATGGTGTTGAGAATCAATTCAAGCCCTATATTATTCGAAATTCAATTACAGAAAACTGGAAACAAACCATTGATGCAAACAGCAATAATCGAAATTATGCTTTGGAAGAGGTATTGAGTAACTCTGTTTATGCGGGTGCTCCTTACCTATCGCAACTGAGTACAGGAGAAGTGCTACTGTCCTATCAAGGAACAGAAAACAGAACTTCAAACGACATTAATAATGCCGATATGAAAGTGGTAATTGGGAATAATGAAGCCAAAAATTTCAATAGAAAATCTACTCCTTTTCTACTTTCAAATGGAAAATCAGCATTGTGGAATAGTATTTCTGTTTTGGAAGATGATACCGTAATTGCTTTAACAACCACAAACCAATTTTCCAACTCATCACAAATTTGGATGATAAAAGGGCATGTTTTACGCGATATTAATGCTGTCAGGGAAACTGCTACAATTGACGGACTGAGCAATGAAGGAGTTTGGCAGAAAGAAAGCCCAATTTTTATTGGCCAAAAAAGTGCCACACAATTAGAAGCTAATTTTACGTATGATACCGAGTTTTTATATGTTTTTGCACAAATAAAAGACAGCCAAATTATAAGCACGGATGCAATAACTGGAAGTGATGGTTTGGATTTGTATTTAGATCCTAAAAATAAAAAATTAATCGTTCCTGGAAGTTCCATCTTTAAACTCGAATTAGGACAATCCAATCAATTTTCACTTTATGAAGGCGAAAATAGCAAATGGAAAAAATTAGATGGTTCTCAAGGAATTCTAACGACTACAGTTAAAACCACAAATGGCTATCGAATAGAAACCAAAATTCCTTGGACAACACTAGGTGGAATCCCATCAAAAGACATGAGAGTACGCTACAACATAGCCCTTAGAGAGAAAGGAACAAATGATTATACAGAAGATATTGCAACCAATATAAATAACAAACCCTATTCTTGGTCGACTTTAAAGTTGGTTAATTAATAGGAACCATATATAAAAAAACTAGTGAATTTTTAGTGGTTAAGAAATTCACAAAGTTGGTTAGTTAGTTTTTTTTTTTAAAATTACCGGACTATTTAAAATAGTCTGGTAATTTATTTAATGACAAAAAAATAACACGTCAATTTAAATGATGTGTGCTTACAAATAAATAATATAATGATGAAAAAAAATGTACAGGTAATCCTATTTTTATTTTTAGGGTTATCACTATCCGCACAATGGAAACCTGCTGGAGAAAAAATTAAAACAGTATGGGCAAGTAAAGTAGAACCTAATCATGTACTTCCTGAATATCCTCGCCCAATTATGGAACGAAAGGAATGGAAAAACCTAAACGGATTATGGAATTATGCGATTCTAGAAGTTGGAAAAGCAGCTCCTGAGAAATATGACGGTCAAATTCTTGTTCCTTTTGCAGTCGAATCCAGTTTGTCTGGTGTGATGAAAGATGTTGGCGCTAAAAATGAGCTTTGGTATAACACTAGCTTCACTATAGAATCCAATTGGAAAGGCCAGAATATTTTACTGCATTTTGGTTCAGTTGACTGGAGAACTGAAGTTTGGTTGAATGGCGTAAAAATAGGTTCCCATACTGGTGGATATACTCCGTTTTCTTTTGATATAACACCTTTCATAACTGGAAAAACGCAGCAATTAACGGTAAAAGTTTGGGACCCCTCTAATGAAGGACCACAACCAAGAGGAAAACAAGTTAGGAGCCCAGAAGGAATCTGGTACACACCGGTTACGGGAATTTGGCAAACCGTTTGGATAGAGCCTGTAAATAAAAAGAATATTACAACGATTAGAACCACGCCAAATATTGATCAGAATGTGATTAACATAAAACCTGAAGTTGCAGGAGCAAGTTATGGAGATCTAATTGAAGTAACTGTTTATGAGGATTCAAAAGCACTTGTAACTGTTAAAGCTTCGGCTGGAGAAAATATAGAAATTGTTTTAAATAATCCAAAACTATGGTCACCAGAATCTCCATTTTTATACAAAACCAATGTGAAATTAATTAGCAACAGGAAAATGGTTGATGAAGTAAAAAGCTATTTTGCCATGCGGAAAATTGGATCTAAAAGAGATTCAAATGGTGTTCTTAGAATGCAACTGAATAATAAAGACTATTTCCAATACGGCCCATTAGATCAAGGTTGGTGGCCTGACGGACTATATACCGCTCCTACTGATGAGGCTTTAAAATATGACATTGTTAAGACAAAAGAATTGGGTTTTAATATGATTCGGAAACATGTTAAAGTAGAGCCAGATCGCTGGTATACGCATTGTGATGAAATAGGAATTTTAGTATGGCAAGATATGCCAAGTGGTGATGAGCAACCTATATGGCAAAACAAAAAATATTTTGAAGGTAATGAATTACAAAGAACACCTAAATCTGAAGAAATTTATAAAAAAGAGTGGAAAGAAATTATGGATCATTTGTATTCCTATCCAAGTATTGTCGTTTGGGTTCCTTTTAATGAAGCTTGGGGACAATTCAAAACCGTTGAAATTACAGACTGGACCAAGAATCACGATCCAAGTAGATTAGTCAATTCATCTAGTGGAGGAAATCATTTTCAAACAGGCGATATCTTAGATTTACACAATTATCCTGGTCCCGAATTGTATCTTTATGATGCTAGAAGAGTAACTGTATTAGGGGAATATGGGGGAATTGGATTACCTGTCGAAGGTCATTTATGGAGAGCAAATGACAATTGGGGGTATGTAAAATTCAAGAATAATGCTGAAGTAACCAATGAATATATTAAGTATGCAACCGAATTAAAGAAATTAGTTAAAACAGGATTTTCTGCAGCAGTATATACCCAAACTACTGATGTTGAAGGTGAAGTTAATGGGTTTATGACCTATGATAGAAAAGTAGATAAAATGGATTTTGAAAAAGTAAGCACAATCAATAAAGAAGTTATTGATGCTCTAAATAACAAATCTAACTAACAGTCGTCACAATGAAAAGATATTTAATGTTGATGTTAATCGTAATTATTTCTGGTTGCAATTCCGAAACCTATTCGCAAAAAGAAACCTTTACTAATCCTATTTTACCTTCTGGCGCAGACCCATATAGTACGTATTACAATGGATATTATTATTATACACATACGTTGCAAAACAGGTTGGTTTTATGGAAAACTAAAAATCTAGCCGATTTGAAAAATGCAGAGAGCAAAACCATTTGGATAGCACCAAAAAATACTGCCTATTCTGGGGACATCTGGGCACCCGAATTTCATATTATAAATGGAAAGTGGTACGTGTATTTTGCCGCAGATAATGGAGACAATAATACCCATCGAATGTATGTATTAGAAAACAAATCAGACGATCCTTTTAAAGGGGAATGGGAATTTAAAGGAAAAATAGCTGCAAAAACAGATAAATGGGCCATTGACGGAAATGTATTTTCCTATAAAAATAGCCTATATATGATTTGGGCAGGATGGGAAGGAGATACTAATGGACAACAGAATATCTATATCGCAAAAATGAAAAATCCTTGTGAAATAGAGGGAGATCGAGTACTAATTTCATCACCAACTCTGGAATGGGAAAAGCACGGAGCCTTAAATGATCCGTCTAATCCACCACAAGTGAATGTCAATGAAGGACCACAGTTTTTATCAAATGGAGGCCAAGTTTTTATAGTGTATTCAGCAAGCGGTTGTTGGACTGATTTTTATGCTTTAGGCTTATTGCATTATAAAGGAATTGGCAATTTACTGGATGCTTCTTCTTGGATAAAATCAGAGCAACCCTTATTTCAACAATCGGTAAAAAACCAAGTTTTTGCACCAGGACATAATTCGTTTTTCAAATCCCCAAACGGAAAAGAAGATTGGATTTTATATCATGCCAACTCTAATCCTGGGGAAGGTTGTGGAAATAAAAGAGCTCCAAGAATGCAAAAAATAAACTGGGACTCAAACGGATTTCCTGTGTTTGGAGAACCCCTTAGTGCTGGAACGATACTAAATATTCCTGCCGAATAGTTTTCTTTAAAAACGATATAAAAATTAAAAAAAATGAAAAAAATTCAGATTTACACCGCTATAATTCTTACTGTAATTCAAGTTTCATGCAAAGAAAATAAAAATAATAATTCAACTCAAAAAGATATGAATCAAGAATCGACTACTCAATTGGCTAAAAATTCTTTAGAAAATAAAAATTTTGAAACAGTAATAGACAATAAAAAGACGAGCTTATATTGGATCGAAAATAACGGTTTAAAAGCGGCTTTCACCAATTACGGAGGAAGATTAGTAGGATTATGGTTAATAGATAAAAATGGAAAAGAAACTGATGTTGTAGTTGGAATGAACAGTGTCATTGGGTTTCAAAAATCGACAGAACCCTACTTTGGAGCTACAATAGGTAGAGTTGGAAACCGAATTGCAAAAGGGAAGTTTACCCTTGAAGGTAAAGAATACAATGTTCCTTTAAATAACGGAGAAAATGCATTGCATGGTGGTAAAAAAGGCTTTCAAGATGTAGTGTGGAGTGCGGATAAAACGGATGAGCATACTTTAATTTTGACCTACATTGCTGCTGATATGGAACAAGGATTTCCTGGAAATCTACACGTAAAAGTAACCTACAGTATTACTGCAGATAAAACTTTAAAAATGGAATATGAAGCCACCACTGATAAAACTACCATTGTTAATTTAACCAATCATGCTTTTTTTAATTTAAATGGAGAAGGTAGTGGTACTATTTTGAACCATGAATTACAATTATTTGCACAACAATATACACCAGTAGATTCTGGTTTAATTCCAACTGGTAAATTAGAAAATGTTGCTGACACCCCTTTTGATTTTCTTGAAAAACACACTATTGGAGAGCGCATTGAGACTAAAAACGAACAGCTAGAGTTTGGAAAAGGCTACGATCATAATTATGTCCTAACTGGAGATATTAAAGATGGAATGCAACATGCGGCTACAATTACTGGAGACCTTTCGGGGATTTCTATGGATATATATACAACCGAACCTGGAATTCAGTTTTACAGTGGCAATTTTATGCAAGGTAAAAACACATTTAAATCAGGTGCAAAAGATAATTTTAGAACCGCATTCGCTTTAGAAACACAACATTTTCCAGATGCACCAAACCAACCAAATTTCCCATCGATAACCTTAAAACTGGGTGAAAAATATCACACAATCTCGTATTACCACTTTTCAATTCGTAAATAAAATGATCTCTAATTAAACTCAAATGAAAAAAATTTATATAATTCTATTTTTAGGACTAAGTTTAAGTTCTTGTTCTCAACCAAAAGGAGAAGATAAAATAACCCCTGCCCCCCCAGTAGCATTAAAAGATATTTTTCTAGCAGATCCTACCATTTTTTATAACGATGGAACCTATTACTTATACGGAACAACTACTGGAAACACAACTGTTATTGGAGAAGGCTTTCAGGTGTATACCTCAACTGATCAAAAAAATTGGAAAGGACCCGTAGGTGCTCAAGGTGGTCTTGCACTCAAAAAAGGAGATGCATATGGAACAACCGGATTTTGGGCTCCACAAATAATAAAGTATAACAATCTATTTTATATGATTTATACTGCCAATGAAAATATTGCCGTTGCAACAAGTAATAACCCGATTGGACCATTTAAAAATACAACAAAAGAACCTCTAGTAGCTCTAGTAAAGCAAATAGACCCATTTGTATTTATAGATGATGATGGCAAAAAATATTTATATCATGTTAGACTTACAAATGGAAACCGAATTTTTGTAGCCGAAATAAATGATGACCTTTTAAGTATAAAACCAGAAACACTAACAGAATGTATCTCTGCACAACTACTATGGGAAAACACCCAAAATGTAAACTGGCCAGTTGCCGAAGGGCCTACAGTGATAAAAAAAGAGGGCTTGTATTATTTAATTTATTCAGCAAATGATTTTAGAAATCCTGACTATGCCGTAGGATACGCTACCAGTAAAAGTCCCTTAGGACCTTGGGAAAAGGCAGCAACGAGTCCTATTATTTCTCGAAATTTAATTGGAGAAAATGGAACCGGTCATGGTGATTTATTTTTGGACAAAGAGAACCAGTTGCAATATGTTTTCCATACGCATTTCAATGGTGCTCAGGAAGCACCCAGAAAAGCAGCAATTATTGAAATGAATTTTACTAAAAAAGAAAATGCATTTCAATTAGAAGCAAAAAAAGAGACTTTCCGATTCTTGAAGACTAATTAAATAATACCTCAACACAAAGGGGATTTAACCTTTCTATCGTTTTTCAATAACACAGTCTTACTTTGGCAATACTATCAAAAAAATAGTATTGCCATTTTTTATTGGCTAAAAAAATAAGATTCTTATTTAAAAAAGTTATAAAAATAATTTATTTGTTATTGTAGAATAAATTTGCATACATTTGTAAATGTATTTTTTACACTTATTATTTTTCAACAATTTTCAATACACAATTTCTCAAGTTTGGTTGATTTTGTTTTTAACTAATTAGTGAAAAAAAACACTTAATCTACTTTAATTCAATCGCTAAAAACGACAACAAATTTTGTTTTTATTATAAAATTGAATTGACAGTTTGGATTTTTAATTAATTACAATAAAAAAATAGAACTATAATTATGAACCAAAAAATTGACCAATTAGCTACAGACAACATAAGAGCGCTTTCCATTTCAATGGTAGAAAAAGCCAATTCAGGACATCCTGGAGGCGCCATGGGTGGTGCCGATTTTATGCATCTTTTATATACGGAATACCTCAACTTTGACCCAACCGAAATGGATTGGCCATACAGAGACCGTTTCTTTATGGATGCTGGACATTTATCAGCATTAATGTATTCTCAATATTATTTATTAGGAAATTACAAAAAAGAAGACCTTCAACAATTTAGACAATGGGGCTCCGTAACGCCAGGACATCCCGAAGTGGATGTTTTGAGAGGTATTGAAAATACCTCGGGACCATTAGGACAAGGTCATGCTATGGGTGTTGGAGCAGCTATTGCCGCCAAGTTTCTTGATGCAAGATTCAAAGGGCTTTTTGAGCATAAAATATACGGTTTCATCACTGATGGTGGTGTTCAAGAGGAAATTTCTCAAGGGGCAGGTAGAATTGCTGGACACTTAGGATTGAATAATTTCATCATGTTTTATGATTCTAATGATGTGCAACTTTCGTCAATGACAGATGAAGTAACATCCGAAAATACCGCCATGAAATATGAGGCTTGGGGTTGGAACGTAATCACAATTGATGGTCATGATCATACTCAAATAAGAAAAGCACTTAGTGAAGCACACGAAGAAGTTGAAAAACCTACTTTGATCATTGGGAAGACAATTATGGGAAAAGGTTGTGTTACAGCAACTGGGGCGATGTATGAAGGAGAATGTGAATTGCATGGAAAACCTATTGGTGATACAAAAGCAGATTACGTAAAAACACTTTTAAATCTAAAAGCAAATCCCGAAGATCCATTTGCTATTTATGAAGAAGTCGCAAAACATTACGCTAACATCCTTGAATTAAAAACAGCAACATCTGCTAATAAAAAACTCCAAATCGCTTCTTGGAAAAAAGAAAATCCAGCACTTTCTTTAAAACTAGAATCGTTTTTATCTGGTGAAATTCCTGATTTAGATTTAAGCAGTGTTGTTCAAAAACCAAATGTAGCAACAAGAGAAGCTTCTTCTGCTGTACTTGCCTATTTAGCAGAAAACGTAGAAAATATGATTGTTTCATCGGCAGATTTATCGAACAGTGACAAAACTGATGGATTCCTTAAAAAATCATCGATTTTACAAAAAAATGATTTTAATGGTGCCTTTTTACAAGCTGGAGTGGCTGAATTAACAATGACTTCCATCGCAAACGGAATTGCGCTTCATGGTGGTGTAATCCCTGTAGTAGCGACATTTTTTGTATTCTCCGATTATATGAAACCAGCTATTCGATTAGCAGCTATTCAAGAATTACCTGTAAAATATGTTTGGACACATGACTCGTTTCGCGTTGGTGAAGATGGACCTACGCACCAACCTATCGAACAGGAAGCACAAATTCGCTTGATGGAAAAAATTAAAAACCATTCAGGGAATCAAAGTTTATTGGCCTTACGCCCTGCCGATGCGATAGAAACATCAGTAGCTTGGGATATGGCATTAAAAAACACTAAAACTCCAACTGGTTTAATTCTTTCGAGACAAAACATTCAAGATATTCCTGCACAAGGAACTTCAAGATACGAAGAGGCTACAGAAGCGTCAAAAGGCGGATATTTAGTAAAGTCAACTCAAAATCCAGATATCACATTAATCGCAAATGGTTCGGAAGTGGCAACCCTTTTAGCTGCTGCAGTTCTATTGGAAAAAGAAAAAAATCTAAAAATAAATGTAGCCTCCATCATTTCTGAAGGATTATTCAAAGAGCAATCTAAATCGTACCAAGAAAGTATAATTCCAAAAGGAAAATTAGTTTTTGGCCTTACTGCTGGACTACCCGTAAATCTTGAAGGTTTGATAGGAGATAGCGGAAAAGTAATTGGGCTAGACCATTTTGGATATTCGGCACCAGCAACAGTTTTAGATGAAAAATTTGGATTTACAAGTGCACATGCTTGCGAAGAAATCCTAAAATATATTGAAGAAAGTAAATAAACAAACAAAAAACTAAATAATAAAGACATGAAATTTTTTATAGATACAGCAAATTTAAAAGACATTAAAGAGGCAAATGATTTAGGAATCCTAGATGGTGTAACTACTAACCCATCATTAATGGCAAAAGAAGGAATTACTGGTGCAGCTAATATCATTGCTCATTATGTAAAAATATGCGAATTAGTTGATGGCGATGTTAGTGCCGAAGTAATTTCAACTGACTTTGAAGGAATGGTTGCCGAAGGAGAAAAATTAGCTGCCTTGCATCCACAAATTGTAGTAAAAATCCCAATGATAAAAGACGGGATCAAAGCAATAAAATACTTTTCGAACAAAGGAATAAAAACCAATTGCACTTTGGTGTTTTCGGCAGGTCAAGCTTTATTGGCAGCCAAAGCAGGTGCTACTTATGTTTCTCCTTTTATAGGAAGATTAGATGACATCTCTACCGATGGTTTAACACTTATCGAAGACATCAAATTAATTTATGACAATTACGGTTACGAAACTCAAATTCTAGCCGCATCAGTACGTCACGTCATGCATATTTTAAATTGTGCTAAAATTGGTGCCGATGTAATAACTGGACCATTGAGTGCTATTGAAGGCTTGCTAAAACACCCACTTACAGATATTGGTTTGGCTACATTTTTAGCCGATTATCAAAAAGGAAATAGTTAAAACAAAAAACAGAGCTAACTTATTTTAGCCATTTTATTTCACTAAATAGTTCTTAATTGATACCGAATAATCAAATCTCTTGAAATTGTAGTACGTCAAAGGCGATGGGATAAATTCTATATCTCACGATTTAACTATCCAAAAAAAAGGAAGCCTCAATAAAGAGACTTCCTTTTTTATTTTAAGTAACGAACTACTAAATTATTAAAGATTCAGTACAAAATCATTCAATAATTTCGCATCGTATTTTTCTTTGTCAAAAGTATACAGATACGACCCTTTTCTAGAAGACATCATATCTTTCTCCTCTAATTTTATCAAAATATCCAATGAATTTATTTTACTGATAAAATTCCTTTTATCCAGCTCTTTGCTTAAAATTGCTTCATACAATTCTAACAATTGACGCATCGTGAATTTTTCAGGCAAAAGTTCAAATCCTATTGGTTTAATCGAAGTTCTATAACGCAATCTTCTTATAGCATGTCGTAGCATCGAATCATGGTCAAAAATTAATTTTGGAGCATTCGAAACACTAAACCATTGTGCATGATAATTTTGAATCAACTCTGCATTATGATTTTCAATATTAATTAAAGCATAATAAGCTACTGAAATAGTTCTCTCGACAGGGTCACGATCAATATCACTATAAGCATGCAACTGCTCCATATAAATATCTTGAAGTCCCGTATAACTATTAAGGATTCTTAGTGCAGCAGCATCTAATACTTCTTCTTTTTTAAGAAAGCCTCCTATTAAAGACCACTTCCCTTTTTCTGGTTCAAAATCCCTCTTTATCAAAAGTATTTTTAAACCTTCATCATCAAAACCAAAAATGATACAATCTACTGCTAATAATACTTTGTCAGCAGAACTATAACTATTAAGCATACTCCTTTTTTAGGGTAAATATATAAACTTCCTCATCCGTTTCATAATTTATTAATGTGGTTTTTACACTTCGTAAATTATAAAGGGTAAATCACAGCTAAATTATGTTCGGAAATTGAGATAGTAGTTGTTTTAATTTTGGATATCGTTCTTATCATTAATAAAAGAAGGCCACTATCTTTTTTTTAAGTTAATTCAATTAATGAAGCACTTTATTACCGTTTTACCATTCCAAAATACCTGCGATTTGTTAAAAAAGGATGCTGTAATAAGCTTTTATTACACAATACTACCCTGATTTATAGTTAAAAACGCAAATAAATCCTGATTTTAATAATAATTATTCACTGCTGATTTTTTGATTAAATAATCGCTTTTTTAATGAAAACACTACCTTTTATATAAATAAATTGTAAAAACGTTATGGTTTTTTAAAAAAAATACAATTTTTAAATGTTGTTTTTACACTTAATTTGCAATATGTGTTTTTTTTCGATATTTTTTTTACCATATTAATTTGTTTTTATAGTTTTTTTTTAATTAAATTTACAAATGTAAAATATACACTTATAACTAACCAAAACAAATTAGAATGAAAACAAACCAACGATCATTTTTCTATTGCAATTTTGTATTGCCGAGAAAAGAATGGCTATTAGTAATAATAGTTATGTTATTTTCTTCTTATACTCTTTCTGCCCAAGAAGATAAGACTATAAAAGGGGTTGTCAAATCGGCAAAAGATGAAATGCCAATACCAGGAGTCAATGTTTTAGTAAAAGGAACCAATACCGTTACTGTTACAGGACTAGATGGGGAATATTCAATAAAAGCATCACCAAAAGCTATTCTTGTTTTTTCCTATTTAGGATATTCAAATCAAGAAGTTGCTGTGGGTAATAAATCGCAACTAAACATCGCATTAAGTGACAATTTAAATAAATTAGATGAAGTAGTTGTTATTGGGTATGGTACTCAAAAAAAATCAGACCTTACAGGATCTGTTAGTGTGGTAAACATGGATAATGCTAAGAAAACAGTAACTTATGATGCTGCAAAAATGCTTCAAGGTCAAGTAGCAGGAGTTACCATGCAAACCTCAGGAGAACCAGGTGGATTCGTTAACATTAAAATTAGAGGTATTAACTCTTTTAGTAACAACAATCCACTTTTTGTAATTGATGGTATGATTGTAGACAGTCCTTATGACTTTGCAACTGGTGAAATTGAATCTATGCAAGTTTTAAAAGACGCTTCTTCTGCTGCAATATATGGGGTTCGTGGTGCAAATGGAGTAATCATTATTACTACTAAAAAAGGAAAAGCAGGTAAATTTGACATTAAATACAAATCACTTGTTGGTTTTCAAAACGTAGCCAAAAAATGGGATCTTACTGATAGAGTAGGATATCAAAATATTACTAGTGCTGCAGAGGTTAATGCTGGATTAACTATTGCTCCAGGTAATGATCCTAGTAGCCCTTATTACATCAACAATGTAGATACAAACTGGCAAAATGCAGCTTTTAAAACTGGAATTATAGAAAACCATTCTCTTACTTTTAGTGGTGGTGCCGAAAGTTTAGGGTATAATATGAATGTGGACTATTTTAAAAATAGTAGCTATATCGATTCCCCACAAGATTATAAAAGAGTATCTACTACTTTGAATTTAACTGGTAAAAAAGGAAAATTTAAATACGGTTCAAAATTAGGATTTACACAATCAGGTAAAGAAAATTTTAACGAGTACAACGCTGGTGAATCTCCAATTAGTGATTTATTAGGTGCTATTCCTACAATGCCTGTTTATGATGCGAACCGTTTAGGTGGTTACGGTGGAACAACAAACTTAACACAAAGAGCTATTTCTATGAACGTTATTGGTTACAACAACTTGATAACTAATACTGGAAAAAGAAATCGTTTTATTGGAGATATTTGGGGAGAATATGAAATCGTTAAAGGTTTAAAATATAAAATTGACGCTAGTTTTGACAGACTGGATTGGCAAAATAGAAAATTCATCCCGCCAAGTGATTTAGGATGGTACTATCTTACTACAAATGATGAAGCTTCATTAGATGTTTCTACAGGAAGTCAATCAAGAACTTTCTTAAACAACTTACTTACTTACGAAAAAGAAATTGGCAAACATAAATTTGATGCTTTAGTAGGTTGGGTACAAGAACGTAGTGATAACTACAATCACTGGTCAAGAGGAGTTGGATATACTCCCGGAGAAATTAGCCATTTAGAATATGCTGATAACACTAGTGCTGGAGAATATGAAAACACAATTACTGGTGTATCGTATTTAAGCAGATTAAATTATGCGTATGATGACCGTTACTTGTTGCAAGCTAACTTTAGACAAGACAAAACTTCTCTTTTTAGTCAAAAATACAATAAAGGTAATTTTTACTCTTTCTCAGGAGCATGGAAAATCAGTAATGAAAAATTCATCCACTTGCCAGAATGGGTAAGCAATATTAAATTAAGAGGAGGTTACGGTATATTAGGTAACAACACAATCCCAACTTACTTTTTCGCAACTACTACCAATAGTTTTGCTGGTTATGATTTTAATAACGCATTGGCACCAGGAACAACAGTAGTAAGTGCTTTAGATCCAAATGTGCACTGGGAAGAAACAAGAACTACGAACGTCGCTCTTGAATTAGGATTACTTAATAATGACCTACAATTTACAGCTGAATATTATGTTAAAAAATCAACTGACCTTTTAATTGGAGTGCCATTACCGTTTTCAACTGGTGCCTTTCCTGCAAGTGTAACAACAAATGCAGGTGCAGTTAGAAACAATGGTTTAGAATTTTCAGCTACCTATAATAATGATCATAATGCTTTCAAATATAGTATCTCAGCTAACTTAGGTACTTTGAATAACAAAGTATTACAAATAGGTCTTGATGGAAACCCAATTTACGGTGCTGCTTCAAAAACAGAAGTAGGTAGATCAATAGGTGAAATTTACGCATACGAAACTGCTGGAATTTTTCAAAATGCTGCAGATCTGGCTGCATCACCAACACAAACTAATGCAGGAGTTGGAGATGTAAAATTCAAGGATGTAAACGGTGACGGAATGATTACTGATCTTGATAGAACGTACCAAGGAACTACAATTCCTAAATACAGTTATGGTTTTAACTTTAGTAGTTCATACAAAAACTGGGACTTCTCTATGTTTTGGCAAGGAAGCGGTGGAAACAAAGTGTTTGATGGAATGTATCGCAATTTAATGGCTGGACAATATGGTAACCATAGTATAGATGAATTAAATTACTGGACACCTACAAATACAAATACAAACGTTCCTCGTCCAATTATAGGTGATCCAAATGCAAACACAAGAGACTCTAATCGTTTCATCGAAAAAGGAGACTACATAAAATTGCAAACAATGCAAATTGGTTACGAAATTCCACTTAAAAATATAAGCTTTATTCAAAAAGCAAAATTATTTGTAAACGGTCAAAATTTATTAATAATCAGCAAATACAGAGGATATGACCCTGATTTTAATAGCAATGATGGTTTGTTCTCAAGAGGATACGATGGTGGTTCATTCCCAAATCCTAGAACTTTTTCTTTAGGACTTGAAGTGAATTTTTAAAAATAACCAAACAATTTAAAACGAATCAAAATGAAATATAAAATATTTAATTACCTAACTGTTTTCTTCTCAATAGCAGTCGTAACAACGAGTTGCGTGAATGATGAAGATTTAATTCAAGTTGACCCGAACAACAATGCGGTAGATTCTTTCTGGAAAACGGATCAGGATGCTATCCAAGGTGTAAATGCTGCTTATGGTAGTTTGTTAACTGATGGAACGTACATGAGAAGTACTCCTTTATTATTAGACTTAAAAGGAGATGACACAAGAAGTAACAGTCCTTGGGATGCCATGTACAATGTTGGGCGTTTCAACTCTAATGTATCAAATTCAGCAATTTATGGTTGGGCTTACGAAACGTATTACCAAGGTATTTATCGTGCGAATCAAGTACTTACGAATGTTCCAGCTATTGAAATGGCAGATGCAGGACTTAAAAACAGAATTTTAGGTCAAGCCTATTTCTTAAGAGGATTGTATTTGTTTCATGCCGTAAACATGTTTAAAAACGTACCATTACCTACAGACATTGCTGTTTATTATCCACAAAAAACGCAAGAAGATGGATGGGCACAAGTAATTGCCGACTTTAAAGCAGCTGCAGATTTGTTACCAACAACTTATGATAATGTTACAGGATTAGATGCAGGTCAAAAAGGACGTGCTACAAAAGGAGCTGCTTTAGGATATTTAGGAAAAGCCTACTTATTTACTAAAGATTTTGCCAATGCTAAAATTGCATTTAAACAAGTAATCGATTTAGGCGTTTATTCATTAGTCTCTAACTACCGTGATAATTTTACAGACAGTAATGAAAACAATTCGGAGTCATTATTTGAAGTACAGTTTAGTAGAGATGCAGGTGGAGTTGACTTAGGTTGGGGTGGTGCTCCTGCTTCTGGATGGGGAAAAACATCTGCTAGAGCAATTACTTATGGACCAAGAGCATTTGGATGGACAGATGTTCAGCCAACAAGAACATTGTTTGATGAATTTCATGAAGAAACAACCACTACTGGTGGTGTAGATCCACGATTGGATGCTACAATGTTCTATAACAAACCTGGTGGAATGCAATTGTACGGACAAGATTTCGCCACTTTTTATGCAGCAAACCCTGGAGATTTGAATGATTTGTTTTGTAGAAAATATGAAAATTCAGATGGAAACTATGCTAATGAATACGACTGGCGTTCAGGAATCAACGAGCGTTTGTTACGTTATGCTGATATCTTGTTAATGTATGCTGAAACTTTAAACGAGACTGGCGATACTCCAGGTGCTTATACTTATATTCAAATGGTTAGAACTAGAGCTGGATTACCTAATTTGGCTACAGCAAAACCCGGATTATCACAAGCAGGTATGAGAGACCAAATAGGTCACGAAAGATTCTTAGAGTTCCCTCTTGAAGGACACCGTTTTGATGATATTCGCCGTTGGGGTTGGTTGCAAGATCCCGTAAAGCTTGCTTGGTTAAAATCAAGAGATGTTGAATTTAATTCTTACGCATCAGGAAGAGAATATTTCCCAATACCACAATTAGAAATGGATAACAATCCTGGTACCGTTCAAAATGATGGGTATTAATACAATTTGATTGAATTAGTTAGAAATTTTAATATCACATGCTAGGCCTTAAAAAAGTTTACCATGTGATATTATTACTTAAATAAAATATGAAAAAAGCGTTATTATTATTAGTTTTTATTTTTTGTAACCAAAGTATTTTTTCTCAAAAAGAGACTACCGTGCTTACTATAAAAAGTAATGAAAGTGCACCTACTATCAACAAAAACATCTACGGCCATTTTGCCGAGCATTTAGGACGTTCTATCTACGGAGGTTTTTTTGTGGGTGACACATCCAAAATTCCAAATACAAATGGAGTACGAAATGACATTGTTGAAGCACTAAAAAAATTAAAAATCCCTAATTTAAGATGGCCAGGTGGTTGCTTTGCGGATACTTACCACTGGAAAGATGGTATTGGACCAAAAGAAGAAAGACCAACAATGGTAAACAAATGGTGGGGAGGAACAACTGAAGACAATAGTTTTGGAACCCATGATTTTTTAAACCTATGTGAATTACTAGGAGCAGAACCTTACTTATCCGGAAATGTAGGAAGCGGAACTGTGCAAGAACTTTCAGACTGGGTACAATATGCCAACTTTGGAGGTAAAAGCCCAATGAGTGATTTACGTAAAAAAAATGGTCGAATAGAACCTTGGAAAGTAAAAATTTGGGGAATTGGTAATGAAGCTTGGGGTTGCGGTGGCAATATGACACCTGATTATTATGCTGGAGAATACCGTAAATATGCCACTTTCATGTCTGATTGGGAAAACACTGGTGGCTTGATGCGTATAGCATCTGGTGCAAGTGATGCCGACTATAACTGGACTGAAACTTTGATGAAAAATATCCCAGCAAACATGTTGGGTGGTGTAGCAATGCATCATTACTCAGTGATTGAATGGAATAAAAAAGGAGATGCAGTTGATTTTACCGAAGGGCAATATTTCACAACAATGAAAGAAGCCATAAAAATGGATGAATTGATCGTTAAACATGGGGCTATCATGGATAAATACGATCCAGAGAAAAAAATTGCTTTGGTTGTAGATGAATGGGGCGGTTGGTACGATGTGGAAAAAGGAACTAATCCTGGATTTTTATACCAACAAAATACTATGAGAGATGCGGTTCTAGCAGGAGCTACTCTTAATATTTTCAACAACCATGCGGATCGTGTTCGAATGGCAAACCTAGCACAATGTGTAAATGTTTTACAAGCTGTTATCCTTACAGATAAAGCCAAAATGATTTTAACACCAACCTATCATGTGATGCAAATGTACAGTGTACATCAAGATGCAAAACTATTACCAATAACTTTAAATTCTCCACTGTATACCTATAATGGCGAATCGCTTCCTGCTTTATCGGCTTCGGCTTCAAAAGATAAAAACGGATTAGTTCATATTTCATTGGTAAACGTAGACACTAAGAAAGATCATAAAATAGAAATTGATCTAAACGAACTTGGAATCAAAGCAATTTCTGGAAACATATTATCATCATCAAAATTGCAGGATTACAATTCTTTTGATAATCCAAACAAAATACAACCAGTAGTTTACAAAGGATTTGACGTGAAAAAAGGAAAGTTATCTATTGTGGTCCCTCCTTTTTCTGTAATAATGTTAGAAAGTAAATAAAAAAGGATACAATGAAAAAATTTAATTCTATTTTAAAATTAGTCCCATCACTAGTACTGTTGCTGGTTGTGGCTTCTACCAGTAGTTGCTCAAGTAGTGATGCCCCTACTCCAGATCCAACTCCTACACCAACTCCCACTCCCACTCCAGTTACCTTTCCAGGACCAAGCTATGCAGATAATTATACGTCTATAGCCGCTTGGGGAACTAATTCACAATGGAATTTAGCCAATGTTCACGACCCTACAGTAGAGAAATGTGGCGATTATTACTATATGTATCAAACGGATGCATCCTATGGAAACGCTACTGATGGACACGGTCATTTTTTTTATAGAAGATCTAAAGATCTTGTCAATTGGGAATTCATGGGGTCTTCGATGACTACTGCTCCTACTTGGGTTTTGGATTCTGTAAATAACAAAAGAGCTAGAATGAATCCAGTTTTGCCTCCAATTACAAGTCCTAACTACGGTTTTTGGGCACCTTGTGTGAGAAAAGTAGGTAACAAGTATCGTATGTACTATAGCATAGTAGTTGATAATCCAATAATTGGTTCTGATTTTACCTACTCATGGAGTGAAAGAGCATTTATTGGACTGGCTGAAACCGACGATTTGGCTTCGAATGTTTGGGTAGATAAAGGGATGGTTGTATGCTCAGAACCAGACGGATTAAAACCGTATTCCTTTACGGGTGCTAGAAATTGGGAAGATGCCTATTTCAAGTTCAATGCAATTGACCCAAGTTTTATTGAAACTCCTGCAGGAGAACAGTATTTAATTTATGGTTCATGGCATTCGGGTATTGCTGCCTTAAAATTAGACCCAACAACAGGGAAGCCATACCAATTAAAAACTTTAAGCGATTATGGAACCCGTATCGCTAGTCGTAGTGCAATTAGTCGTTGGCAAGGTTCCGAAGGACCAGAAATTATATACAATACAGACACCCAATATTATTATTTATTTATGGCGTATGACGGACTAGATGTACCGTACAATACTCGTGTCGCTCGATCAAAAAACATCACAGGTCCTTATCTAGGAATAAACGGAGCCAATGTTACAAACGGAGCCGATTGTTGGCCGATGCTAACACATCCTTACGGTTTTAACAATCATACGGGCTGGGTTGGAATTTCACATTGCGCCATTTTCCAAAACCCAGATACAAAACAATGGTTTTATGCCTCACAAGCGCGTTTACCAGAAGGTGTTCCTGGAATTAATGTTTCAAATGCAATAATGATGGGACATGTACGAGAAATTCAGTGGTCGGAAGATGGATGGCCAGTAATAGCACCTGAGCGCTATGCTGCAGTACCAAAAACTACATTAACCGAAAGCTCTTTTATAGGTCAATGGGAACAAATCACAATGAATTACCAATACAAAGTCATTCAAAAATCGGTTACTATATACTTAACAGCCGATAAAAAAGTGAGCGGTGGACTTACCGGAACTTGGTCTTATGACAGCACAAACGCAGTACTTACCGTAAACGGAATAAAATGTAAAGTTAGTGATGCTTGGGATTGGGAAAGTGCCACACGAAAAGTAACAATAACTTACTCCGGACTTACGACAGCAGGATTACCTGTTTGGGGTAAAAAAACAAACTAATTTATTCCTTCTTATTATAAGATTGAATAAAAATAAAACATAAAATGAAAAATATATTTTTAATCCTATGTACTGTTGTACTATTCTCCTCTTGTAAAGCAATAAAAATAGATAAAAATAACGCTTCCGCAAATGGAGAAATAAACAGTGGTACAACAACCTTTAACAATCCAATCATAAAAGGAAAGTATACTGGTGATCCAGCTGCGCTTGTTTACAAAGACAAAGTGTACTTGTACGCTGGCCATGATGAAGCACCAAATGATTTCAATTTTTATAAAATGAACGAATGGCTGGTTTATTCCTCATCCGATATGATTCATTGGGAGGAACATCCAGTACCTCTTAAAGTAACTGATTTTGCTTGGGCAAGCTCTGATGCTTGGGCGGCACAAGTTATTGAACGCAACGGTAAATTTTATTGGTATGTTACTGTTTCTCATGGAGCCATCAACGGGAAAGCCATTGGAGTTGCAGTTTCGGATAGTCCAACAGGTCCTTTTAAAGATGCATTAGGAAAAGCTCTTGTTACTAATGACATGACCACACAAACCAAGATTGATTGGGATGATATTGATCCAACGGTTATGATTGATGATGATGGACAAGCCTATTTATTTTGGGGAAACTCAGTTTGTCATTATGCTAAATTAAAAGAAAACATGCTCGAATTAGATGGCCCAATTAAAACCATCTCCTTACCAAATTACACTGAGGCGCCTTGGATTCACAAGAAAAAAGATTGGTATTATTTATCTTATGCATATCAATTTCCCGAAAAGATAGCTTATGCAATGAGTAAATCAATCAATGGTCCATGGGAATACAAAGGCATTTTGAATGAAATCGCTGGAAATTCAAATACCAATCACCAAGCTATAATTGAATTTAAGGGAAAAGACTATTTCATCTATCACAATGGAGCTACTCAGCCAGACGGCGGAAGTTTTAGAAGATCCGTTTGCATCGATCGATTGTATTACAACGAAAATGGCACAATGAAACGAGTAATTATGACTTCAGAAGGAATTCAAAAATAAAATAAGTATAATGAAAATACATAAAAAAATACAATTCTTACTTTTACTAATAATCGCTACTAGTTCATCATGGGCGCAAGATATTACGGTTCATGATCCAGTGATTATTAAACAAAAAGATACTTACTATATCTACTGTACAGGACAAGGTATCAGTGTTTTTAGTTCTAAAGATTTAAAAAAATGGAAACCAGAACCAGCAATATTTAATGAAAAACCAACCTGGGTGGATGCAGTTGTACCTGATTTTAACAATCACATCTGGGCACCAGATATTTCTTTCCACAACAATACTTATTACTTGTATTATTCGGTTTCTGCTTTCGCAAAAAATACTTCGGCAATTGCGGTAACAACCAATACTACTTTGGATCCAAAAGACCCTGCTTACAAATGGGTCGATCAAGGAATTGTGATTCAATCCATCCCAAATCGTGATTTGTGGAACGCCATAGATCCCAACTTGACATTTGATGAAAACAATGTTCCATGGTTGGCTTTTGGCTCTTTTTGGAATGGCTTGAAAATGGTAAAATTAAATCCTGATTTAAAATCAATTGCTCAACCTCAAGAATGGTACACCATTGCAAAACGCAAAAGAACATTTGAACTAGCTGACACTGATCCTGGCGATGGCGCACTTGAAGCTCCTTTTATTTTCAAAAAGAACGGGTATTATTACCAATTTCTTTCTTGGGATTTGTGCTGTCGAGGAGAAAAAAGCACCTACAAAGTAGTGGTAGGAAGATCCAAAAACATTACCGGACCTTATGTTGATAAAGAGGGAAAAGCATTAAACGAAGGCGGAGGAACGCTACTTATTCAAGGCAATGAAAACTATTATGGTGCAGGACACAACGGCGCTTATACTATGGATGGAAAAGATTATATCATTTTTCACGCCTATGATGTCAAACAAAAAGGAAGACCTGTCTTAAAAATAAAACAAATGCAGTGGGACAATGCGCTTTGGCCTATTGTGGACCCACTGAATTAATAAAATAAATAGCAGTTAAAATGACATTCAAAAAAACAATAATAGTAGTCGCCAGTTTAGCAATGACCATTTCTGGACAGGCACAACAACCAATCAAAAAAACAACTGCTTCAACTTTAGGTTATTCAATTACACCTGTCAATATTCAGAATGTAAAACTTACTGATAATTTTTGGTTACCCATTATAAAAAAGGTTCAAGAAAAAACAATTGAGTATGCGATTCAAAAATGTGAGGAAGAAGGTCGCATGGATAACTTTTTGATCGCAGGTGGTATAATGACAGGAGAGGTAAAAGGTCAAATGCCTTTTGACGATACCGATGTCTACAAAATTATCGAAGGAGCATCAAACACCTTGATTAGTGAACCCAACCCAAAACTAAGTACATTATTAGATTCCCTTATTGGTATTATAAAAGTAGGTCAAGAAAAAGATGGTTATTTAACCACTTGGAGAACAATAAATCCAGCGAAACCACCAGCAACTTGGGTTCCTGTTATCGAGGGAAAGCGTTGGGAATCGTTGCAAATCAGTCATGAATTATATAATTCGGGCCATATGTTTGAAGCTGCAGTAGTACATTATGAAGCGACTGGAAAAAGAAACTTCCTAGATATTGCGATAAAAAATGCCGACTTATTGGTTAAAACTTTTGGTGATAATGCCAATCAAGTTCATGGAGTTCCGGGACATCAAATTGTAGAAACAGGATTGGTGAAACTATATCAAATTACAAAAAACAAAGCCTATTTAAATTTGGCTAAATACTTTTTAGATAATAGAGGCAACCCAAAAAATCATGCTTTATATGGAGCCTACTCCCAAGATGATATCCCTGTAATCCAACAAAAGGAAGCAGTGGGTCATGCTGTAAGAGCCGTTTATATGTATGCTGGAATGACCGATATTGCTGCGATCGAGAATGACAAAGAATACCTTAATGCAGTGAATGCTTTGTGGACAAACATGGTCAACAAAAAAATGTACATCACTGGTGGAATTGGTGCCATACATGATGGAGAAGCTTTTGGTGCAAACTATGAATTACCGAACCTTACGGCTTATAATGAAACTTGTGCTGCTATTGGTGATGTGTACTGGAACCATAGATTACACAATCTAACTGGAAGTTCTGATTATTATAATGTTATTGAACGCACTTTGTATAATGGCTTAATTTCTGGAATTTCATTAGACGGAAAACAATTTTTCTATCCTAATGCACTAGAATCAGATGGAGTTTATAAAAACAACAGAGGCTCTTGCACTCGTCAATCATGGTTTGATTGTTCTTGTTGCCCAACAAATTTAATTCGTTTTATTCCTTCAATTCCGGGATTAATTTATTCGACAAGCAAAGAGGTACTGTATGTGAACTTATATGCTTCAAATAATGCAAAAATTACATTAGATAAAACTGAATTAGAGATTGCTCAACAAACCAATTATCCTTGGGATGGTAAAGTTGCAGTTACTGTTTCACCAAAAAAAGAAAGTGAATTCACTATAAAATTAAGAATACCAGGTTGGGCAACTAACCAAGTATTACCTGGAGATTTATACAGTTATAAAAATGTTTCATCTGCAAAAACAACCGTTTCTATAAACGGAAAACCAATAAATTACCAAGTAGATAAAGGATATATTACCATTACTCGTAAATGGAAAAAAGGCGAAAAAATAACCCTTAATTTTCCTATGGAAGTAAAGGAGGTAGTGACTAATAGTAAAGTAGAAAGTAATATTGGAAAAGTAGCATTAGAATATGGTCCAATAGTGTATGCGATTGAAGAAATTGACAATGCAACTGCATTCGATAAAATTACTGTCGATGCCAATGACAGCTTCAAAGTTCAAAAAGAAAATAACCTTCTAGATGGGGTGAATACGATTCAAAATAAAAGATTAAAAGCCATTCCTTATTATTCCTGGTCTAATAGAGGCGTTGGTAAAATGAAAGTTTGGATTGATTATAAAGAATAAAGCAATATCCATAGAGAAAATAAACAAATCATTAAAGTTTAAATTAACCCACAACTTTAAACTTTAAACCTTAAACAAATGTAAAAATGAAACCAAATTTAATTACCAAAATTACGCTATGCGGGCTTTTACTTAACGGCTTTTATGGTCAAGCCCAAAAGACGACGCTTGAGGTGAACACCACAAATACTGTTACTAAAATTCAACCTACAATGTACGGTGTGTTTTTTGAAGACATCAACTTTGCTGCCGATGGAGGTCTTTATGCCGAAATGATCAAAAACCGTTCATTTGAATTCGACACGCCACTTATGGGATGGGAACAACCCAACAGTGACACTCATTCATTCAATAACGAATCAGGAATTGCAACCACTATTAAGGCATTAGAAAACAAAACAAACCCTAGTTTTTGTAGAGTTCTGGTAAAAAATGACAAAGGATTTGAAATGATCAATGTTGGATTCAGAGGAATGGGGATTAAGAAGGATGCAAAATACAATCTTTCTTTAAAAGCAGCCAATCACAATGGTGCTATTAAAAAAATCATAATCCAATTTATTGATAAAGACAAAAAAGTATTAGGCGAAACTAGCATTGTTCCTACATCAAACGATTGGAAAGGATATTCAGCACAATTAACCGCTACTCAAACCGAAGCCAAAGCACAACTGAAAATTACGTTTGAAGGAACAGGTACTATTGATTTAGACATGATTTCGGTATTCCCGGAAGACACTTGGATGCATCGAAAAAACGGAATGCGTAAAGACATCGTTCAGTTACTTTATGATATGAAACCAGGATTTCTAAGATTCCCAGGAGGTTGTATTGTAGAAGGTAGAACTTTGGCACAGCGCTACCAATGGAAAAAAACAGTGGGTGATGTAGAGAAAAGAGAAACATTAATTAACCGTTGGAATACCGAATTTGAACACAAACCAGCACCCGATTATTTCCAAACTTTCGGATTGGGATTTTTCGAATATTTCCAACTTGCCGAAGATTTGGGAGCACAACCCTTACCTATTTTAAGTTGTGGAATGGCTTGTCAATTTAATACGGGCGAGTTGGTTCCTATGGAAGAATTAGATCCTTATGTTCAAGATGCTTTGGATTTGATCCAATTTGCCAATGGTAGTGTTGAAACTCCTTGGGGTAAAGTTCGTTCAGATATGGGACATCCAAAACCATTTAATTTAAAATTCATTGGTGTAGGTAACGAACAATGGGGACCAGATTATATTGCTAGATACAAAGTTTTTGAAAAAGCGATTAAAGACCAATACCCAAATATGACAATTGTCTCAGGTGCAGGTCCATTTCCAGAAGGAGATTATTTTGACTACGGAATGGAAGAGTTAAAGAAATTAAATGCCGAAATTGTAGATGAGCATTATTATAAAAACCCACAATGGTTTAGAGAAAACGCTACTCGTTACGACAATTATGATCGAAAAGGACCTAAGATTTTCGCAGGAGAATATGCTGCACAAAGTGTTGCTATTGCAAGTCCTGACAATAAAAACAATTGGGAATGTGCTTTTTCTGAAGCGGCTTTCATGACTGGATTAGAAAGAAATGCCGAAGTAGTCAACCTAACTTCATATGCTCCATTAATGGCACACGAAGAAGCTTGGCAATGGACACCAGATTTACTTTGGTTCAATAATTTAGAAGCCTACGGATCTGCTAATTATTATGTTCAAAAATTATTTGCAACCAATAGAGGAACCGATTTAATCAACATAACCAAAGAAGGAAAAGCAGTGACAGGACAAAATCATTTGTTTGCCTCTGCTGTAAAAGACGTGGTGAGTAAAGACGTAATTGTAAAATTAGTCAACACTTCGTCTTCAGCACAAGTAGTTAATATTGATTTAAAAGGAAGCAAATTATCGTCTAAAGGAACATTGACTACCCTTACTAGTGCAAACTTAGAAGATGAGAACTCTTTTGCCAATCCTAAAAAAATTAGCCCAACAGAAAGCGAAATTAAAGTGAAAAATAACAAAGCAATAACAAGTCTACCACCCTATTCTGTTACTGTTTTAAAAATTAAAATGAAGTAATCGTAACAAAATAAAAGTGAATTATACATTTATTAGCTAATACTTTCATAAACAACAGTTTTTATGTCATTTTAATAAAAATTAGAACCCTTAATTAAATTAAGTGTTTTTTATACACTTATAATTTATTTATACTATATTTGTCATTACAATTTAAAGAATCTAGAATGAAAAATTATGTTATTGGATTAGATTACGGAACAGACTCTGTTCGAGCGGTCTTAATAGATACAGAAAACGGACAAGAAATAGCATCTAATGTTTGTCATTATTCCCGTTGGAAAAACAAAGAATATTGCAATGCATCTATCAATCAGTTTCGCCAACATCCACTAGATCATATCGAAGGTCTAGAGGCTACAATAAAATATGTTGTTCAAACTAGTAATGTAGATCCTTCATTAATACGAAGCATTTGTATTGATACTACAGGATCATCTCCAGTACCCGTTACCGAAGATGGAACACCACTAGCTTTGACCAAAGGATTTGAACACAATCCGAATGCCATGATGGTATTATGGAAAGATCATACTTCAATAAACGAAGCCAACGAAATCAACGAATTATCAGCTAGCTGGGGTGGAGAAAACGTTACCAAATATGTGGGAGGAATCTATTCATCAGAATGGTTTTGGGCAAAAATTCTACACATTGCACGACAAGATGAAGCCGTAAAAAATGCCGCTTACACTTGGATGGAACATTGTGATTTAATGACCTATTTATTGATTGATAATAAAGACTTAAAATCATTTAAAAGAAGTCGTTGCGCTGCAGGACATAAAGCAATGTGGCATGAAGACTGGAATGGATTGCCACCTGAGGAATTCTTAGGGCAATTGCATCCTTACCTAGCCGCTCTTCGTGGAAGATTATATGATGAAACGTATACATCAGATATTGTAGCTGGAAAATTAAGCCAAGACTGGGCCACTAAACTTGGACTTACAACGGATACAGTAATTGCGGTTGGAACATTTGATGCACACTCTGGGGCGGTAGGAGCAAAAATTGAAGAAAACACTTTGGTTCGCGTAATGGGAACCTCAACTTGTGATATTTTAGTAGCTTCAGAAGAAGCAGTTGGAACTAAAACAGTACGTGGAATTTGTGGTCAAGTACATGGTTCAGTAATTCCAGGTTATGTAGGTCTTGAGGCAGGTCAATCTGCATTTGGAGATTTATTAGCTTGGTACAAAGAACTATTATTATGGCCCACCGATAATTTAATTGCTACTTCTACCCTTTTGACTGCGGAACAAAAAGAAAAACTACAAGAAGAAATTAGCGATAATCTAATTATAAAATTAACAGAAGAAGCAGAGAAAATTCCTGTTTCCGAAAGTATTCCAATAGCATTAGACTGGATCAACGGAAGAAGAACTCCAGATGCCAATCAAGAAATCAAAAGCGCCATTTCTAATTTATCATTAGGGACTAAAGCACCTCATTTATTTAAGTCATTAGTAAATGCAATTTGTTTTGGATCAAAGAAGATTGTAGATCGTTTTGAAGAAGAAGGGGTAAAAATCGACACTGTTATCGGAATTGGTGGTGTTGCTAGAAAATCGCCTTTTATCATGCAAACTTTGGCCAATGTATTGAACAAACCAATAAAAGTAGCTGCATCTGATCAAGCACCAGCACTTGGAGCTGCTATATATGCAGCCGTTGCAGCAGGAATTTACGATAACGTAATTGAAGCCAGCAAAAAAATGGGAAGTGATTTTGAAAGCGAATATTTTCCTCAATTAGATAAAGTTGCTGCTTATAATAAATTGCTTTTGGGTTACGAACAACTGAGCTTTTTTGCAGATCCATCACTTAAAAAATTACAAGATGAGCTCTATGTATAACGATTTAAAACAAGAATGCTACGAAGCAAACATGCAACTAAATGCGTTGAATTTAGTAGTATATACTTTTGGAAATGTTAGTGCTGTAGATAGAAAAAACGGTGTTTTTGCCATAAAACCAAGTGGCGTTCCTTATGAAGATTTGAAACCTGAGGATATTGTTATCGTTGATTTTGACAATAATATCATTGAAGGAAACATGCGTCCGTCATCGGATACTAAAACACATGCCTATTTATATAAAAATTGGCCTAATATAGGTGGTGTAGCACACACGCACGCTACATATTCTGTGGCTTGGGCGCAAGCGCAAAGAGACATTCCGATTTTTGGAACTACACATGCAGATCACTTAACTTCTGATATTCCTTGTGCGGCTCCTATGGCTGACTCCCTTATCGAAGGAAATTATGAGCACAATACTGGAATTCAGATTTTGGATTGTTTCAAAGAAAAAAATCTTTCTTATGAGGAAGTAGAAATGATTTTAATAGGAAATCATGGCCCATTTGCCTGGGGCAAGAACGCAGCAAAAGCAGTATATAATAGTAAAGTATTGGAAGTGGTTGCCGAAATGGCCCATCTTACATTACTAATAAATCCTAATGCTCCAAGATTGAAAGATTCGTTAATAAAGAAACATTACGAACGCAAACACGGAAAAGATTCGTATTACGGACAATAGTCAAATCGTTTATTTGTTGAATCGTTTAATCCATTCAACAAATAAACAGTTAAAAAAACAAACAGTTAAACGATTAAACAAAAAGAAATGATAGATATATCTCAAAAAGAAATTTGGTTTGTAGTAGGAAGCCAAGAATTATACGGTGAAGAAACACTACGAAAAGTAGCTGAACATTCGCAACACATTGCAAAAGGTTTAGATGCTTCATCACTTGTTCCTCTGAAAATTGTTTACAAAGATGTGGTAAAATCACCAGCTCAAATTACAAATGTATGTTTAGAAGCCAATTCTAATAAAAACTGTATTGGTATCGTGGCTTGGATGCATACCTTCTCCCCAGCCAAAATGTGGATTGGTGGTTTAAGTATTCTTAAAAAACCTATCTGCCATTTACACACACAATACAACGCCGAAATTCCTTGGGGTTCAATAGACATGGACTTTATGAACTTAAATCAATCAGCTCATGGAGACAGAGAGTTTGGTTTTATCATGTCTAGAATGCGCAAAAAACGTAAGGTAATTGTAGGACACTGGGAAGACGAACGTGTTCAGAAAAAAATAGGGAACTGGACAAGAGTAGCTTTGGGTTGGGATGAATTACAAAATTTAAAAGTAGCTCGTATTGGTGACAATATGCGTGAAGTTGCCGTTACCGAAGGAGACAAAGTAGAAGCTCAAATTCGTTTTGGCGTTTCAGTAAATGGTTATGATTCATCTGATGTGACTAAACATATCGAAAAAATTACAGACCAACAATTAAACGATTTATTAGCTGTTTACGAAGCTTCTTATAATCTAACTCCATCATTAAAAGAAGGTGGCGCACAAAGACAATCACTTGTTGATGCGGCAAAAATCGAATTAGGATTAAGAGCATTCTTAGAAGAAGGTGGGTTTGGAGCATTCACAGATACCTTTGAAAATCTAGGTGCATGGAAACAACTTCCAGGAATCGCAACCCAACGTTTAATGGCGGATGGATATGGATTTGGTGGGGAAGGAGACTGGAAAACAGCAGCAATGGTTAGAGTTTTAAAAGTAATGAACGTAGGTTTAGAAGGCGGTACATCATTCATGGAAGATTACACCTACCATTTTACTCCTCAAAAATCGTATGTATTAGGATCACACATGCTTGAAATTTGCCCTTCAATTGCTGATGGAAAACCTTCTTGCGAAGTACACCCATTAGGAATAGGTGGAAAAGAAGACCCAGCACGTTTGGTATTTAATTCACCAGCTGGTGAAGCGATCAACGTATCTTTAGTAGATATGGGAACTCGTTTTAGATTGATTGTAAATGAAGTTATTGCGGTTAGACCAATGGCTGATTTACCTAAGCTTCCTGTAGCAAGAGTATTATGGGATTGTAAACCCAACTTAGATATAGCAGCTACAGCATGGATTCTAGCAGGTGGAGCACACCATACTGTATATAGCCAAGCAGTAACTACGGAATTTATGGAAGATTTTGCCGATATTGCAGGCATCGAATTGCTTGTTATCGATGATAAAACAACAATCCGTGAGTTTAAAGACACAATAAATGCCAATGAAGCATATTATCATTTGTTCCAACATGGAATGTAATTTCTAAAAAAACCTAAAGTTATGAATATAGTAAAACGTTGTATTTATGGATTTTCCATAGTAAGTTTGGCCTGTATGAATGTTCAATGTAAAGGCGATAAAAAAATGGAAGAAACTACCGTTGACACAAAAGTTACGGATTCCGTATCTATAGTAAAATCAGAATATGGAACTACACCAAAAGGGGAAAAAGTAGATCAATATACACTTACTAATCAAAAAGGGATGGAAGTAAAAATCATCACTTTTGGAGGTATTATCTCTTCTATGAAAGTACCTAACAAAGAAGGAAAATCAGAAGAAGTGGTAATTGGTTTCAATTCATTGGACCAATACATGAAAGACAATCCTTATTTTGGAGCACTTATTGGACGATATGGAAACCGAATTGCGAAAGGTAAATTTACCCTAGACGGAAAAGAATATTCGTTGGCTATTAACAATGCACCAAATGCATTACATGGTGGACCAGAAGGTTTTCATAGAGTTATTTGGACTGCAGAAGAAGCAAAATCAGGCGATAGCGCTGCTTTAAAATTGAAGTATGTAAGTAAAGATATGGAAGAAGGTTATCCAGGAAACTTGACTGTTTTTGTAACCTACACCTTGAATAATGACAATTCATTAGACATTCTTTATGAGGCAACAACCGATAAGAAAACCGTGGTAAACTTAACAAACCATTCTTATTTTAATTTATCATCTGATTTTTCTAAACCTATTTTAGATCATGAAATTACGATTGATGCAGATAAATTAGTTCCTGTTGCAGCAACACTTATTCCTACTGGTCAATTGACAGATGTGACTAATACCCCTTTCGATTTTAGAAAACCTAAAAAGATTGGAGCTGAAATTGAAGCCAAAAACGAACAATTGAAAAACGGATTGGGTTATGACCATTGCTGGGTACTTAATAATCAAGACAAAGGAGAACGTTTTGCAGCTTCGGCATATGATGCAGGAAGCGGAAGATTGCTTGAAGTATTCACAGATCAACCTGGTATTCAATTTTATTCAGGTAACTTCCTAGACGGGACTTTGCCAATGAGAAATGGAGGAACTTATGCACGTAGAACTGGTTTTTGTTTAGAAACACAACATTATCCAGATTCTCCAAATCAAAAAGATTTTCCTACTACAGTATTAAACCCTGGAGAAAATTACAAAACACAAACAACGTTTAAGTTTTCAGTAAAATAATTGAAATAGAAATACTAACTATTATAGATTAATTTTCTATACCTATAAATAAGTTAAGTGGTTTTGGTTTAAATATGGAACTAGTTAGTAACCCCAGAAGTAGTACTTCTGGGGTTTTTTATGACCTAATTTTATCAAACAAAACGGAATAAAGGTTATCAACTATAGATGAAATACCTATAGCTAGTTACATTCAGCCTAGTTGATTTAAAATTTCAAATGATGCACCCGTTTCTAGCCCTGATCGAAGCGGCATCCTTTCCTGCCATTTTTTGGCAGGAAAGATATAGTGTAGAGCAGGAAATAGCTCCTAAAAACAGAAAACCTCGAAAGCACAAACTCTCGAGGTTTTTCACAAATTAAAACTAATTAAAAAAACTAAATCTTCACGACAAACCCACCATGAGATTTCATAGTTATTTTGAGTTTAGTCTTTTTGGATACTGGATTTTGTTGAAATCCTTTTTCGTTTTCGCTAATAATAAAACCATTCACATTGGTCACAAAAGACAAATCAATTTCAATTTCCTTGGCTGTATTCTCCCCGTTAATCCCCACAATATGCCAAACGTTATCTTTTTCTCGAGCCATTATAACATACTTCCCTGGGTATCCATCAATGAATTTAGAGTCGTCCCAATTCGTTGGGATATCTTTTAAATAATCGACTACATATTTTGGCATTTTGGCCATTCCTTCCGGAATTTCGGCAATATGTTGCACTCCTGATAAAAATAAAACGGGCAATGCTAGTTCGAATGCTGGAGTTGTTTTTCTAGTTATATTAGGAATGGAATCCAAAACCATCGGCGTGAAATCCATGGGGTCAAAAACATTACGAGCAAAAGGAAGCATGCTACAATGGGAAGGTGCTAAGTCAGCAATATCTTGAAAGAAAGTAATGTATTCGTATCCTTTAACGGCCTCCGTAGAAACTAAATTGGGATACGTACGTTGCCATCCTCTAGGCAACGTAGCGCCATGAAAATTAACCATCAGATGATGAGTGGCAGCATCCGTAAGCATATCGTGATAATAATTAATCATAGATTGACCATCACCTCCAAAAAAATCAACCTTGATACCGGCAATTCCCATATCGGCCAGTTTCGTGAATTCACTTTCCCTGTCCCGATGCGTCAACAACAAACTTTTAGGATGATAATCGGTACTGTTCCAAGAACCAGATGAATTGTACCAAACCATTAGTTTTACGTTCTTCCCTTTGGCGTAAGCCACTAATTCTTTCATTTTAATAAATCCAATTCTTGTATCCCAGTCGGCATCAATTAAACAATACGGCCAATGCATTTGCGAAGCGTAATCTATAAATTGTAAAGTAGTATCAAAGTTCACCGAATCATCTTTTAGCAAAACCCAACTCCAAGAAGACAATCCACTTTTTATAAAAGAAGTTTCCATGGGTATAGACGGCTCAGCAAGATCCGTCCCCATCGTACTTTCGGTAATTGTTTTTAAGGAGCCAATTGTTAGTGTTCTCCAAGGAGTGAACCATGGCAAGGTAGATTGTGGATTTAGAGCACCGTCAGGAAAAACTTCTTCTTTTTGAGGGAAGGTAAGTTGCATTGCTTTTGAGGTATCATTATAGACCAATCGGCTACCACAATAATTTCTTGGCAAACCAACTTCGGAAACTAAAATCCATGTAGCATTAGATTGAAATAAAGCGGGGTACACCCAGCCTTCGCCAATTTCAGGTTTTGTATTAACAGGAACACCCATTGCATAATGCTCTTCATAGGAAGGATTGGTTTCTTTCCAACCCGTCTTGGCTTTAGACATGGGTTGCAACCAGGCTTTAGTAGTGGCATCAAAATTATAGCTGGTTTTTTCCTCTACAATTTTTTTAATCTCATTTGACGTTTCTGGAAAATGGTAACGAAAAGCAATTCCATCGCTTGATAGCTGGAAAATGATATCCATCGCTTCTCCTTTATTATTTTGCAAACTCACCGTATATTGATTTGCGGTGTATGAGATTTGTTTTCGTTTCCCTTGCAACATAGTATAACTAGATTGAATAGGTGTGGGCTTAGAAACAGACACTATTTCTAAACCCGTATAAAAATTAGCATCTTCTCTAATAATGCCAAGTTCCGATGTATTGATAACCACCTTATCTTTAAAGAAGACCTTATAAGAAGGCGTATTTTCTGAATTTAGATTAAATTCGATTTTTACTGTTTTATCTGAATTGACAAAATAATAAGCAGTTGGTTTCAGTACGAAAGAGGTCAATGAAACGAACAACAAAGACAAGAAAATTATATTTTTCATTTTTAAGTGTTTTATTTACACTTACAAGAATACGAAAATAAATTTATATATAAAACGATGTAATAAAAATAGTATGGTAGTGGGAATTAAATATATAAAGGTGACTTAACCTGAATTTTGACTGTGTTCCATAGAAAATTGGAATTAGAAAATTATTGAGAAAAATTTAAATTTAGCCTAAAATTTAGAAAAGTATAAAACCAAAAAAACCGCTTCTTTCGAAGCGGTTTTTGTACCCGGAGCCGGAGTCACACCCTATCATTTCAGCAAAATCACAAAACCTTATAAACATTGACAAAAATTAATTAAAATCTTTGTTTTCAGTACTTAACGCACACATTAAAACTCAAAAACTATCTAATAAAGACTAACGAAGTTGAAGCATTATCAATAATTGTCGGGCAATAATCGGGCAAATTTGTAAATTGAATATTTAAATTTATTATCTTTGTTTTGTTCAAACAATTAAATGTTTAAGAAAATGGCAACAGTACAATTTAGAATAAGAAGCAAGGCAAACAAAAACGTACCAGTAAAAGTGCGTCTTTTAAATGGTAAAAATACCGACTTAGAGCTAAATACAGGGTTTACTATTAACCCAACAGACTGGAGCGAAACAACAAATCGTCCAAAACAAAACAATGCTGGAAACAAGCAAATTTTTAGCGACCTAAAAAAACTAGAATCATTCATTTTTGAACAACTCAACAAAGATCTAGGAAACGGAATATTAATAGATTCCTACTGGCTAGAAAATACGATTAAAGAATGTTTTAAACGTGTTGAGAAAACAGATGCAGGATTAATGATCAATCACATTCAGCATATAATAGACAGTGCCTCCACACGTAAAGTAAAAGGCCGAAAGAATCTGGGTTTATCAAAAAGCAGAATCAATAGTTATATTAATTCTAAAAATATTTTGACTGAATATCAAAAACACATAAAAAAACAAATACACTTTCTAGACATTAATAAATCATTTATAGACAAATTCTCTAACTGGTTAATAAATGACAAAAAGTACTCTATAAATCATTCGGGCGATCAGATTAAGAACCTAAAAGCAGTATGTTCAGACGCCGAAAAAGACAACATCACAGTAAACCACTACGTCAAAAATATTGAGGTTTTTTCTGAAAGCAATGAAGATAGATTTATAGTAACACTATCCTTTGCAGAGTTAGAGCAAATAAGAACATGCGAAGAGATTAAGACAGCTGCATTAATAAACGCCCGTAACTGGATGTTGCTAGGATGTGAAATTGGACAAAGAGGCGGAGATTTACTCAATATTACAAAAGATAATATTCGTTATAATAAGGGAAATATGTATTTGGACTTAATACAGCAAAAAACAAATAAAAAAGTAACCATTGGAATAGTAAACCCTCACATTATCGATATTATAGAAAATCATTTCCCTTATCCAATAAGCACACAAAAACTAAATGTACATATTAAAAAAGTTTGTGAACTTGCCAAAATAGATGAGAGGGTTGAAGGAAAAAAATGGGACGAAGAGACTAAACGAAAAAAATTAGATTTTTACCCTAAATACGAACTGGTTACAAACCATAGTTTCAGAAGATCTTTTGCAACTAATTACTATAAAAAGATGCAGACTTCCATACTAATAGGCATAACAGGACATTCGAAGGAGAGTTTATTTTTGCAATACATAAATGAACGTGAAGACAAAGATGCAAATGCAGATTTATTTATAAAAATGTGGGAAATAATGAATAAGGAAGCAGAGGAAAAAGACGAAGACAAACCATCACAACTGAATGTAGTATGAACAAAATCCAATCAGTTTTTAAAATAGTAGAAAAGAAAATTAATTCTCGATAAATTGATATATCAAGTAGTAAATACCTTTCTTGACATATGTAAATGGCAATACCAATGAAGGAATGTTTTTAGAATATATAGGCAAGAAACATAATTAATTATGCTTTGCGACCAGTAGAAATTTGGACTTAGAAATCAAAAAAAGTTAAAGAAGTTAAATTAACTTTGCTCAAATCGGATACTGTATCTTAATAAATAAACTTGTGAAAACAGAAATAAACAAAGTAAAAGAGGTATTACAGGAGATTCTAAATTCTTTTGATGATGAAGGCTTAGATAATAAAATAAGCTTACTTGAAGAAGGTGTAGCCGAATTTTTTGTTGCAAATAGAGAAAATACGAACTTTTTTGCGACCTTTCTAAATAACTTTATACTTAAACCTATTGCAAAACAAATAGAAATTCTGGAGGCGCAACTTCCATCGTCAAGTAGAACACAAAAGGCCAGAAGAGAGATTCAACTCAAAATTATAGATAGATTTAAAAGTCTGCTTATAATTTTTTTTAATGACTATCATAAGTATTTACAAGGGTTTAGTGAATACGATAAATTTATTAAGCAAAATACTAAAAAAAAGGCTTATAAAAGAGATAGTTTATTATCAACTAGCTTTGGTGAATTATTAGAATTTTACTCAGTTCAATATTTTAAGAAAGTTGTAGATACAGTTTTTGATAATACCTTTATTTATTTTAAAGAAATTTTTGAGGATTCTAAACAAATTGAAAATTCAAAGCAAGAAATTCTATTGTTTGTCAAGCAATTGGAAGAAACTATTGATTCCTTAAGAGTAATAATAGCAAATAAAGAAAGTAAGCTTGACGAAGTTTTAAAAGAGGAAACTCCATATGGGACGAAAGAATATGAAATGGAAAACGGAGAACTAATTACTGTTGAATTATTAGACGGATATGTTTCTGATATAATAGAAAGGAGTGATATTATTATGAAAAATAAATATCAACAAACTATATTAAAGAAGCTTTCTGATAAGTTGTATAGTTCTTTTCTTTTTTTACAAGAATTTAAGCCATCTAAAGAAAGCCCTACAACAGTTTTTCATAGCCTAAAATTTGAAGAATTGAACTCCTTTTGTGAAGAGTTAAGGGATTTTATCGGTATGCAAGTAAAACTGGAAACAATAAAAGAGGTTTTTACAGTTGGATATCCGATAGATAATCCTAAAATAAACTTAATTAATGGGACACTAAACGATTTTGGTTTTCTAATTTCAAAAATGAGACCCTACTTTATAGACTCGATTAAAACCAAATCAAATTATGCTCAATGGTGGTCAGAACGTTTTACTTTTAATCTTATAGAAAAAGATAAAAAAAATGTTTCAAATATGATTTCAAATATGGAAAAAGGGACTCGATTTCCTTCAAAAAAACAATCAATATTTAAAATCATCGAAAGTTTAAACCCTATCCCACAATAATCCCACATTAATTTTAAGAAAACCTTCTTAAGCCTTGTATTTACTCAATAATCAACTGAGTAATACAGGGCTTTGTTTTTTCTATCCCACAATGCCCACACTTGATTTGTCTTATAAAATTTAAAACAAATTAATATGAGAGAATCAAGTTTAAATCAGTTTAATACTGACCAGTTACAACCAGAAGCCATTCAAGCATTGGTAGCTCAAGTACACGAGCTTTCTGCAAACCTTCAACCAAAACAACCCGAAGAGTATTTAACCCGACAAGATGTTGCAAAACTTCTTAAGGTTAACATCTCAACCGTGAGTAATTGGAAAAATGATGGTGTTATTAATGCCTATGGCATTGGAGGAAGAGTCTACTATAAGAGAAGCGAGATTGACAAAGCAATGATTAAAATTAATTAGTCATTGCTATGGAAATTAACACAATAAAAGGTAGTTACTATGTGTACCTACCAACAAAGCTGTACAGTAAAATTGTGGAGCTATCGGAAGAAAACGAACATATTGATTTAGGACTTTCAGCATTCTTATTACATCTAATAATTAAAGGAAAATTTAAAGACAAAGAGTTAGAAAATGGCAGTGAATGGGTGAATTTATGTTCAGGAATCTTAAGAAAATATGACTGTGAAACCTACAAAACTTCATGTCATTTAAAATTTTTAAAAGAAAAGGGGATCATCGATTCATTGCCATATATTAAAAATATAAAAGGCAAAAAAGATGAATGTGCTAAACATAAAATTACAGAACAATATTTGACGTCAAAGAACGAAACAGTCTCAGCAAATGACTCCAAAATATTCATGCAAGAATATGAAGTAAAGAATAAACAAGTTGTAAAGCAGAATCAAAAGCGAATTAATCAAAGAAAAGGAGTTGCTCAATACAAGACAGAGCATTTAACAAAATGGCTAAATAGTTCTGGCTTTTCATTGGATATTGTTTCAGCATCAAAATATGTAGATAAAAAATATAGCACAACAAATGATTTAGCAAAGAAAAAGAAACGACGAATAACAAAAAAAATTAAACGTTTAATAGCAATAAATGAATTTAAGAGCTTAAACAGTAAATATTTTAGAGATGGTAAGGATGATCGTTTACATAGCTATTTTACATCATTACCGTCCGATTTAAAGCGATTTGTTACCTATGAAGGGCAAAGATTAAAAGAGGCTGATATTAAAAGTTCTCAACCATTTATTTTAACAATAATTCTTGGTATAATCAAGGATGAATATTATTATGAGATAACAAAGTTCAAGCAAATATCAGAAAAAAGATTTAGCAATAGGTTGATTAAGAGAATTAGTAGTTTAATTAATACATATGAAGATGGTGAATATATATTAGATATAAGAGGTATATGTTATAATATTACTATAATGCTGCAAGAAACGTTGAAACCCTTTGATTTTACTGAAATCGACAGCTTCATTTCTTTAATTCATTCAAAAGACATTTACACTTATGTAGGTGAACACCTTTTAGAATCTGGTGCGATTTGGTTTAAAAGTAACAAGTTTTTCACGATACTTTTTGATAAAGAAAAGAAAGCTCATCGAATTTATGATTTTGATGATTTAAGAAAATGTGCAAAAAAGATAACTATAAACGCTCTATATGCTTCACCAAAAAATTCAGGAGTTAAAGCATTGCAAGATTTTAAGATGTTATTTCCAGAGGTCACAAAACTATTAGATGTTATGAAGAAGAATAACAAAGCTGAATTACCCATTTTAATGCAACGAATAGAGGCTAAATGTATTCTGGACTACTGTTCTAAGAAAATATCTAAAAAGCACCCAGAAACGCTTCTAATATCAAGGCATGATAGCCTTGTGACTACAGAGGATAAATTTGAAGTTATGAGGAACGCCTTAAATGCATTATTAAATAATTATTTTGGTATCGACGTTGAATTGGGGGAAGAATTATGGGAGTAAAAAATGATATTGAGGAAATTGATAATTCTATTAAAACAAATATCATAGTTACAGATAGGTTTACGGCACTTTGCATTGACAAATAAAATTAATTCATTGAATGCAAAGGACCAAATCAAGAATTAGGTAATACTTACGTTTTTTAAGTAAAGTTGATTTAAGACAAAATGTAGTTTATTTTAAATTTCATTAATATTTTTACTCCTAATATCATCAATACGATTTTTTTCCTTTTGCAAATCAAGATTGTATTTTTCTAATTCTTTATTTTTTATTTTCATGTCAACTATTAAAGAATCGATATACTTTTTATAGAAATAATTTATATTGAATTCAAAGCCAAAATCAGCTGATGATGGACTTGGATAAGCTGCTTTAAGATACTTTTTCATCTGTTTTTCTTCTAAATCATCTCTATTTACGCGTTTGCCAGTTGTTTTATATAGGAAATCGTCCATTTTCTGGTCATTTTCTACCTCACTCCCAACTCGACTGCCATGTACTCTATAGCGTAATAAAATGTACTTATCTTCCTCCTCATATAAAGTGTATTTCATATTGTATAAACCAAAGTTTTCGATCTCAATGTTGGGAATTTGTTTAATGGTTTTAGGGTATTTTTTATCAAATAAATTTTTAAGTTCTAAAGTTTGCTTTTTATAAGCTGCTAATATTTCGTCAGAAATTTTATAGTTTAGATACTTTTTGCTGTATCCTTTTTTTACTGTATAGGAAAGGTATATTGAATGTTTATCTTTGCTCACATCAAAATAATAGTACCTGCTATCAATAGGTAATGCAAATTGATTGTTTTCTAATTTATGATCTTTATTTAATTGTTTAATTTCACTTAAAAACATGGAATCTGACATATAAGGTGAAAGTGTCAGAAAAAGTGGTTGATGATTAATTTTTATTGGAATTGATTTTTTTTCGTCTTCTTTATTATTGCAACTAATTAAAAGTAAAACAAGAGCTATTGTGTATATAATTTTCATACTTATTTGATTTGATTTTTTTTACAGGAATGATGATTTTAATTTTAGATTTTAATATTTTCCAAATAAACATAGTAGACCTCATTTTCATCTATCTTAACTTTTCTATAATTTAAACTTTTCATACCCTAGACCCTATACTTCTTAAAATTCTCTGCCTGTTCAAAAATCTCTTTATAAACCTCGTCTCGATCTACTGGAGGATAACCATTATCAGCTAAGAGGATAATCAAACCTACTTTCAATTCTGCTTTTATATCATCTCGTTTACTCCAATCCGTATATTGAGCTTTATCATCAACCACTTCTTTGACTTTTTGTGCAAGTGTGATTAGCTTTTCTTCTGGATACACAAAATCATATTTAATTGCCAAGGCTTTTAAAATGTCGTAGAAGGCTTTTTCTTCTATATCAATTCCTAAATCTTTGAACGAGTCTTTCTCTTTTTTTAAGGCAAAATACAAGTCAATAATCTCATCAGTAAAGTCCTCTAGTACCATACTGTTTAACACATCGCTTTCTTTTCGTTCGTTGTATTTGTCCACAATAAATTGCAGGCGTTTTGAAAAATCAATTCCCATAACTTTATTGATTTTCTGTACGTCTTCAATGGCTTTTGCCAATAATTTTTGCAACAATTTAATCTTGGTGTTGGGAAGTTTAATCTTGTCCAATTTCGCCAAATAATCTTCTGAGAAAATGTCAACCTCTGTTTCACCAGTTTCTCCTAATTTAAAGATCTCTTCGATTCCTTCACTTTCAATTGCTTCCTGAATCATATTACGAACTTTATTGTTCATTTGTGCAGTATCTGGAGCAACTCCTTTGGTTAGTTTGAATACAATGGATCTTACAGCCAAGAAGAAATGAATTTCATCTCTAACGTGATTCGTAAAAGCGTCACTACCTGAACAAATATCATAGGCCGCTTTTAAACGCTTTACGATATACATAAAACGTTTTTCTATATCTTGTGTTATCTGGGCAAATTCAGCACCTTTATTTAAAGTGTTCAGTTGTTCCAGAGGTGTGCCGTTGAAATACTTACTATTATCAAATTTATGAAACAGTTTATGTAATAAATCCAATTGGTCTTTTACTACTACAATAGATTGCTCGATGTCTTCAAAAATGTCAGAATCCTTTTTGTTATAATGGGCTAAAGCTAAATTCATTTGCTTTTTGATACCAATATAATCCACAATCAAACCTTTGTTTTTTCCTTCGAATTTTCGATTCACTCTTGAAATGGTTTGAATCAAATTGTGACGCTGGATTGGTTTATCAATATACATCGTATCTAGGAATGGAACATCAAAACCTGTCAACCACATGTCTACTACGATGGCTATTTTGAAATTGGATTTTTCGTTTTTAAATTGTCGGTCCAACTCTTTACGATCGTCTTTTGTGCCTAGTAAATGATACATGTCTGCTGGGTCATCTTTACCTCGAGTCATAATCATTTTTATACGCTCGATTGGTTTGATCTCTTTTTTCTCTTTATCGGTTAGGATTACACCTTCATCACAAACTTTTATTTCACCCCATTCAGGTCTTAGCTCTAAAACGTTTTTATACAACTCATAAGCGATGGGTCTGCTGCTGCAAACAAACATAGCTTTCCCTTTTACTGTAGCTCCTTCGGTTATTCGATTCTCATAATGGTTCACGAAATCCTCAGCTAAATCCTTTAGTCGTTTAGGATCACCAATGATGGCATTCATTTGCGCCATCACTTTTTTACTCTCTTCAATTTGATGCTCATTACTTCCTTCCTCAGCACAACGGTTATAGTATTCTTCAATTTCTTGAAGTTTACGATTATTCAATAAAACTTTGGCGGCACGTCCTTCATAAACGATGCGTACCGTAATTTCATCTGCAACAGATTCCGTCATCGTATAGGCGTCTACCACTTCTCCAAATACATCAATGGTAGCGTCAATAGGAGTTCCTGTAAAACCTACATAAGTGGCATTTGGTAAAGAATCGTGAAGGTATTTAGCAAAGCCATAGGTTTTAACCACCCCTTTTTCAGTCACCGTTACTTTTTGATCTAAATTGGTTTGGCTTCGATGCGCTTCATCTGAAATACATATTACATTGTTTCTATCTGTCAATAATTTAGTGTCCTCATTGAACTTGTGAATCGTAGTTAAGAATACGCCACCGCTGTTTCTACCCTGAACTAGTTCCCGAAGATTAGATCGACTTTCTACACTGATAATCGTATCATCACCCACAAAGCCTTTGGCATTCGTAAATTGTCCCGATAATTGGTCGTCGAGATCCGTTCTATCGGTAATAAGAATAATTGTGGGACTACCGAAATGAGTACTTTTCATCAATAAGCGAGTCAAGAATAGCATCGTATAGCTTTTCCCGCATCCTGTGGTACCAAAATAAGTTCCTCCTTTACCGTCGCCTTCTGGACGTTGGTGAATTTTTATGTTTTCAAAAAGTTTTGTGGCTGCATAATATTGGGGATAGCGACAAACAATCTTTTCGTTTTTCTTAGAGCTATCGGGTAGATAGATAAAGTTGTGAATAATGTCACGCAGTCTTTTACGATTGAACATTCCTTGAATTAAGGTGTACATCGCGTCAATACCGTCTACTTCTTTTTTCATGCCTTCTATTTTACGCCAGGCATAAAAGAACTCGTAAGGGGCAAAGAATGAACCTGCTTTGGTATTCACACCGTCACTAATAACGCAAAAAGCATTGTATTTAAACAAATCAGGAATGTCTCTTTTATATCGAGTGGTTAACTGGACATAAGCATCGTGAATAGTGGTATTTTCCTGAATGGCAGTTTTGAATTCAAAAACTACCAATGGCAATCCGTTGATGTATAAAATCAAATCAGGGATACGCATTTCGTATCCTTTAATCGCTAGTTGATTTACAATTTTATAAATATTGTTATCTTCTTCCGAATAGTCTATGAGCTGTATGTAACAATCTTTTTCGCTGCGGTCTTCTCTTTTTAATAGAAAACCATCCGAAACCATTTTCATAATCGCTTTATTGCTTTCATACAAATCTGATGAAGGCAAGCGTTCTAAATCTCTAACGATAGAATCAATTTCGATTTCGGAAATATTCACTGAAGCATAATTAGATCGCAAATAATTTCTTAAATCATCTGTAATCAGGACTTTTTCACTTACTATATGTCCGTAAGTAGATGGTGGTTCTGCAACTCCATTGAATTCTAATTTACGGATGTCACTTCCTACAAGATAAGTCATCTCTTGTTCTTGTAGTAAGCTGATAAATGCTTGTTCTAATTGTGCTTCGGTAAATTTCATAAAAATGTTTTTATAACTGCTCGTAATAGACTTTTAATTTATTTGCCATCAATCTTCTGCGTTCTTCTAAAAATCCTTCATATACCAAGTGACTTGCTTCCTCTAGAATACTTGGAATGTCATTATTAATCAAGTTTTCTTGCAGACTACTTTCAGAATCCAAAGTGCTTATTCCATTAGTTCCCGCCTGTATTTGAAGTTTTACCTTATCCAAATAATCTTTAGGCGTTAACATCCCCACTTTTATATTGGTAGCTTGTTCTGTGAATACAAAATTGGCAACTTGATTGTATGCTTTCTGTGGATATCCATTATTCATCAAGTATTTTTTTGGAAAAATATGATGTACATCTCCTCGTTGTTCTATAAGGCTACTAATTTTCATGCTTTTAGATAAAAAAGCTACCGAATTATTACTTACTTGTGCCGCTAAATACAAGTTGTATGCATTGTTGTTGACACTGGAAGACTCTAAATCGTTTATGATTCCGAAATCCCAAAAACCGGCACCCAAGTTCGCTTGTTCCATTTGGATTAAATAGGCTGCTATTCCTTTTTCATTGATTTGTTTGATGTCTTCATCTATTCGAGATTCTGCAGAACCGGAATAACGACCAATTAATATACTCATGACCAACCAACGTTTTACATAGCCTTGTGTTTCCGCTTCACCCATTCCATCTTCACGCAATTTTAAATACAAAGCATAAGCAAAATTCAAACTGTTTTGAGAAGATATTAATTTCTTACTAATTAAACCTGTCGATTTAATGATCATTATAAAACGTTGGTAATTAGTCTGATTTACAAAAGCAGATAAGCCTTCGGATAGTTTAGCATAACTGGCTTCGGCAATACTTCCTTCATAGGAACGGGTTTCAAAATTCCTTCCTGATAATAAAGCGACTAAATCACTGAATTTACCACGACTAAACTTGAAAGTAAATGCGACTCTTAATAAAGCTATATAATCAGGTACATACAAATCATCACTGCCTGTAGCCATCCATTTGATCTCTTTGTAGTAATCAGTCTGTGTAAAGGTATTGTCGTTGTCTTGTATGTGTTTAATGAATCCTTTATCGACTAACAAGCGGCAGAAGTAATCTACCATTTTACGCATGGTGTTGCCGCCATATTTTTCATCAGAAGCGATTTTAGACATTACAAAATCGGCATTGCTTAAGACAACGCCTTTTTGATTGATACGGATAAAAATTTCGGTAACGGTATCAATATCTAAACTGGCATCTAATTCGATAATACCCACTTGTTTGGTTTTGATTCGTTTTAGGTTTTCAATACGCTCTTCTACTAAATCTTCATCGGCATCAGGATTGTCTTGGCAATATTTCCGAATGGCTTTAGAAATGGAAATTTCATCATTTACAATTGGGTTAATATTATCTATCCATTCCGGACTTTTTTCGTAGGCTTTATTGAGTACATCAAATTTTTCTTCAAGAGGATTAAAGGCGATGCGAATGTTTATTTCTTTGTAGTTTTTATCCAAAACACGTTGGCCGACTATGGCAGCTGTTAAAGCTGTAATACGTTGTTGACCATCTATCAATACTTTTTTGCCAGCAGATAGTTCGCCGTTCTTTAATTTTACATCTGGATTTCTCCAGGTAATTATATAACCCACAGGATATCCCTGATATAAGGAATCAATTAAGTCTCTTACTTTGGCACCGTTCCAAACAAAAGGTCTTTGAATTTCAGGAATGGCAATATCGCCAGATTTGATCCAACTTAATAATGTTTCTACGGGTTGTTGATGGACGCTATATTTTGCCATTTATTTATACTTTTTCTTTGAATTTAAAATGAATCACTGTTATTTCTCTTTGTATTTCCTTGCTAAGTTTACTATATCAATTATTTGCCCTTGTGGTGTGTTTAAAACTCCGTAGGTCGAATTAACTAAGTTATTAAGCTCTGTCCAACTATAATCTTTGCAATGACCTATAACAAAATCCACAACTTTTTTGGCCTCATCTTTTAAACTCAAATTCTCTTTTTTATTTAAGAAAATTATGACCGTTTGTTCTCTGTTTTTATCATCAAGTTTTATAGTAACTTCATAATTAGAAGATTCATTATAAATACTTCTTAATGTTTTATAAAATGGGCCGTATTCAGTTTGCATCCATTCTATATCAGTTATTTTCTCAAAATTAGTTATTGCATAACGCCACTCTATTAAATAAAGTAATTTCATTACTCTAGAAATAGATAACTGATTTGAATTAGGGTATTTTATATACAAATAATCTAAAATATTTATTACTCTCTCCATAATTAAAATCCTTTTTCTAGTGCTTTATTAATATTTGGAAAATCCCAATCAATTTTTTCAACAAAAGCTACTAATCTTTTTTCCTCATCTTGATTTAATGTAAACTCTATTTCAACTTCTTCAAAAGCCCTATCATTTTTACTTTCTATTACAATAATTGAAGTTTGTTCGAGATTCATTAAATCCTTAAAAGCTTTTATATAGAAGCTCCTGCTTTTCATTTTCATATTCCAAACCGTCTCCTCTTCAATTTGAGCAAGATCATTAACAACTTTGTAATAACTTCTCCTAAATTTCGTCCTTTTGCTGTCGGCAACTGGAATCCCTGAGTTTTTAAAAAATTTAATTTCTTGCCAAGCTTTGAAAATTAATCCTTCTTTCTTATAACTAGTACGACTTCTCCTTTTTAACTCAGGATTTGAAGAGTAACGTCCTAATACATAAAATTCGTCATTAATTAGTTTATATAAACTAATTCTTTCATTACTTCCCAATTTCATTTTTTCAAAAAGATAAGCTAAATGAATTTCTACAATTTCAATAGAATTATTATTAATTTTTGAAATTTGACTTTCTAAGTTTTGAATTTTAATATCTAATTCATTTTTTTCATTATTTAATAAATCAATTTCATTAGTTTTATTTTTTTCTATTTTTTCAATAGTTTTTGAATTGGAAACCTGCTTAACAATATGCATAATACTAGAAAGTATTATAAAACAAAACAAAATCCAACCAAGTGAATTAGAATGTATTTTATGCCAAAATATTTCACGATTCAAACTAAACAATATACCAACAATAGCAAAAATTAAAGTATTTAATCCATTCCAATAGGGCAATCCATGTTCATATATATGGTTCGAAAAAATTCCGAATTTTGTGTTCTCTATTCCCATTTAAGTTCTCTAGTAATTAGTTTCTATTCCACTCTCAACCCTTGTCATTTTTGCCAACAATAACTCCTTCAATTCCTCTAACTTTAGATTTTCTAAAACTTTTATAATTAGTTTACTATCTATTAATTCTACAGTTGAATTAAATTTCGCAAACACCTCATTGTCAGGAATTAACACTGGAATTGATTGAATATTGTACAAAGGCAACTTTCCTTGAACTCCACCTACTGTACTTTCTTCAATCACTCTTTTACCAATTTCTGAATTTAAATAATGATAGAGAAACTTTGCATTTACAAACTCTATATTATTTATTTTCATACAGTTTTCAGTAAGATTTGCATTATTTAAGCTTTCGTTAATAATATTAACCACACCTATTGTACCAACAATAGAAATAATTACATCATTTGTATTAGCAGTGTATCTTGAAATTTGAGCTTGAATTTCATGTGACACATACTGAAATTTTGAATTTAATACTAAAAACTTAGTTTTTTTCATGTCTGCAACCTTGATATAAGGTCTACCAATTTTGAAGTCATTCAATTCATCACCTTTCGGTAGGCGCTTTCCTCCTTTAATACTTGAAAATCCACCTAAATTTAAAAACCTCCATCCTTCAGGTAAATTTTCAAAATCTATTTCATCCACAAACCATTGCTTGTAAATAGCCTGAGCGGTATCTTCGAGTTTAGTAATGAGTTGGTTGTTTAAGGCAATACGGTTTTGAATAATGTTGTATTCTCGAACGATTTCTTGTTGTTTTTCAGGAGAAGGAATAGGTAAATAACAATCGTTTAAAGCATCCCAATCAAATCCACCTCTAATCGCACTATCGCATTTAAAATCGGCATATCTGTCAAATTCGGATCTTCTAAACCACATCATCAAATATTTTGGATTGAGTTCATTCTCGTCATTAACTTCAAAAACGGTGTACGCAGGAGAAACCAAGACTGGCTCTTCATCAATTTTCAAAACAACTGGAAATTTATGAACTCGAATAACAGACATAAAATCGCAAGAAAATTGATGTTTATTCACAACTTTATAGACACTCATATCAGTTCCTATAATATTAGACGTTGAAACTCTAAATTCTTTGGTCATACTAAGACCAACTAATTTTGAAACTTTTAAATCTCTATTTCTATTTTCTACTTTATGAATATAGTCTCCTAATCTTTTATAACTTGATTTCATAACCTAATTCTTTGAAAACGGTTAATAAATCAGTTTTCGATTTTGTTTCGGCCTGCAATAGTTCACCAAACTCTGCCTGTAAAGTTTGCATTTTTTCATCAAAATCAATATTCTCATCACGGTTAACGAATTCAATGTATTTACTTGGCACCAAGGAAAAATCTTTGGAGGTAACCTCTTCTAAAGAAGCGGAATAAGAAAACTCAGGAACATCGTGATATTTTGATAAATCTGTTTGCCAATTGTGGTAGGCTTGAGTGATTTCAAGTATATTCTCTTCAGAAAATTGCGTAAATTTCTTTTCAAAAGGAATTCCTTTTTCTCTTAAATCCAAGAATAAAATTTCGTTTTGGCGGTCTCTATAGTTTCTGGTTTCATCCGGCAATTGAACTGTTCTAGCTTTTTTATTTTTGTTCAAAATCCAAAGCGTTACACTAATGTCAGTGGTATAAAACATAGATCGTGGTAAAATTACAATGGCTTCCACAATATCATTTTCTATCAGTTTTCTACGAATTTTATACTCTTCACCACCGCCAGAAAGTGCACCATTGGCCAAGATAAATCCTGCCACACCGTTTTCGGAAAGTTTAGAAACCATATTCAAAATCCAAGCATAATTAGCATTGCTAGTAGGAGGGACGTCATAGCCTCTCCAGCGAGGATCGTCTACCAATTCATCAGCAGCTCTCCAGTCTTTTTGGTTGAACGGAGGATTAGCCATAATGTAATCGGCTTTCAAATCGGGATGTTGGTCACGACCAAAAGTGTCGGCCGCTACATCACCTAAATTGGCCGCAATCCCACGAATGGCCAAGTTCATTTTGGCCAGTTTGTAGGTTGTAGAAGTGTATTCTTGTCCGTAGATAGAAATCTCTTTTTTGTTACCGTGATGGTTTTCTATAAACTTAATAGATTGCACAAACATACCTCCAGAACCACAAGCGGGATCATAGATAACCCCTTTGTAGGGTTCAATCATTTCGGCAATGAGGTTTACAATACTTTTAGGGGTATAGAATTCACCTTTCCCTTTTCCTTCTGCCAAGGCAAACTTGCTCAGAAAATATTCATATACACGACCCACAATATCGGTCTGTTTGTCCTTGATGGTGTCAATGTTGTTGATCGTGTCTAACAAAGCAGCTAACTTACTCACATCCATATTAAGACGAGAGAAGTAGTTGTCAGGCAAAGCGCCTTTCAGGGCAGGATTGTTTTTCTCGATAGTATGCAAAGCGGTATCGATTTTTAAGGCAATATCATTTTGCTTGGAGTTTTCAATAACAAATGACCAACGGGATTCTTCGGGTAAAAAGAAAATGTTAGACATATTGTAGAATTCCTTCATTTCCAGGTATTTCTCTTTTCCATCAGCGATCAGTTCCTTGCGACGTTCTTCAAACTTGTCACTGGCAAATTTCAGGAATATCAACCCTAACACTACGTGCTTGTATTCAGATGATTCTACTGTTCCTCGCAGTTTATTTGCCGAATCCCAAAGGGTTTCTTCTATGCTTTTTTCTTTCTTTGCTTTAGCTTTTATGGCCATAATTATAATTTGATAATTTCTTTAATGTGTAATTTTGTTCCGTCAGGGCTTGGCTCTGTTCTTACGTTTAGGTTGTCCCCAAGGGAAATATGATTCTGCATAACCATATTTGGTTGGATACTAAGGCTATTTGAACCGTTATTCGGTTGGAAGGTGCCATATCCATTTTCGGCTATTCTAGTGACATGACCTTCATGCCATTCCATTGCATTTTGATTGTTGTTGTTTTCTACCAGGTCTATCCATAAACTTTCGTTTGCCTCCATGCTGCTGTTGTCATTTAGATAGTTTTGATACCATACCAGCAAATCGCAGACAGTAAATGTTAACTGGTAAAGTAGGTATGGCGTTTTTATTTGTGCCCTATAATCTTGATAATCCATGTTTTTTGCTGGATCCACATCCGATGTATGTGAGGCGGCTCCTGTGATGAATAATAAATTTTTGATGTTATCAGCCATTAATTTTGAAAAATGAGTTTTCGAACACCTAACGTTATTGGGTTTACAATGTTTGGTTGGTTCACCTGCTAAAAACAAACTAGAATCTGTTAGATTAAGTTTGCCATCCTTACCAATACAATTCTCATGTAATATATTATACTTAACAGCGTCTCTAAAAACATATTCAACATATTTTCTAAGTTGTGTAAAATAGAGTGAAGGTTCTAAATCACTTCCATTCGATTGAATTGATTTGATTATGGTTACAAGATGATTTATATCTTCAGCAGGAACATTTATTTTTTTTGCGATGTGAAAAACCTGTCTATGTTGAATCTCAATTTTAGTTTGTTCCAAGTTATCGATTTCTTTTATAATGTCTTGAATTAACTCTTTTTCATGCAATGTTTTAGTATAGTAGTCAAATTCTATTCTACCAAATTTTATATTATTCTGGTATTCCAAAATAGGTTCCATAAATTCCTGATTTGTCAAATTTCTTTGAGCTCCAGTATAAATAAACCAAGGGATTATTCTGTCACCCAATAATTCACTTAAGAATTTTAAAGAATAGAATAAACCAGTATTACTTTGCTTTTCTTCATCAATATCTGATTTTTTGTACCCAGTAGCATCTAATATAACTGCCTGGTATTCATAACTGGAATCATTTTTTAATAATTCCATTCCTTGCACATGATATTTTTCACTAACCAATTCAATATTGGCCATTTTAGCCATTTTCTTGATTTGCTCCAATGGCTGACCATTATGTTGATCATCTATCAATAAGACTTTATAGCTCATAAGATAATTTGTATTTAAATTCAACACCTACTTCAAAAGTATAACCATTAGCTTCATCAATGGCATAATTATTTTGAAATACTTTACCATTATTGCGCTCGGTAAGAACTTTAACGATATGACCTCCTTTGCCAGAATTAGACGTAGATCCTGCTTTCCCTCCATCAGCAAAATAATCCATAGCATTAATTTTTGAAGGTTTCCCATTATTTAAAACAGCAATTGTAACCATCTCTTCTTTAGAATCTAATGACAACGCCATTTTAATCTTGTTGACTTGATTTGAACCCTTAAAACCACCATGTTTAATTGCGTTATCGAAAATATTTGTAAAAACTCTTTGCAAATCTTTTTTGTAAACTGATATAATAAGTTCCTTTATATCAAAATCAATCTTAATTTTATCAATATCAGTACAATCAATTTCAAATAAATTACCATTGCTCTTCAACTGATTATCACAGAATTCTTTGATGAATACTAGAACATCAATATTTTCTTTTATAGAAGCATTTTCTGAAGTGTCATATAAATCGGAAAGAATAACTGCTAATTTTTGCACACTAGTATAAATATCTTTGATAGACGAATGAACGGTGTCATTACTGTCCTGATCTACAATATTATTAAACAGCTCCGGATTTGCATCCGCAAACATTTCTAAAGTAACTATTTGCCCTTTGAGATTTAATAATTCTCCATTACGAATATCATGTAATTTCCATTGAAAATCATTCATACGTTCTTTTAACAAAGTATCAATCGTCGCTTGAAGCTGAAAGGTTTCAATTTTGCCTTTATCAGATTGAATTCTGGCTCCTTCAGTTAATGCCCTTTGGAGGATTAATGAACCTTGTGTATCAAAACGTGGAATAACGACTTTGATTCGCATAAAATCCTGCTTTCTTAAATTTGGCATTACCGTCCCTAAAGAAAAAGAATCAACTTGCTTGGTTACATAATCGCTGCTTAGTTGCTGTATTAAGTATGATAAATCAACAATGTCATTATTGATAGTAAATGCATCAATATCTGGAGATATAAAGACAGGATAGTCTAAACTAGCATCAATAAAGCTAGGTTTTAGTTTATTAAAGCGTTTAGAAATCAACAGAGCAGGAGCGGTTAATTTATTAAAAACTCTACTAACGATATCCTCTGCCAAGGAGTCGATTGCAATAGTATAAAGAAATGAATCGTTTAATAAATCTGAAATTTTAACTAATTTTCCAGATTCATTGTCAGTTCTAACTCTGGGAACTGACGTTAATACATTTGATAATTCAACTAATGTAGATCCTTCAGGAACTTCAAAATCGTCAATTGTTGTTAAATATCTCGGTAAATTGAAATTGAAATCGTTTTCCGCGATCTCAGAATAAGGTACAATTCTTGAAAATTCATTCTCTTCTTTACCATTCTCCCATACATCTGCTATATGGTTGATGTTTTCCGGCATCAGTTTATTTATAAACCTTTCAGATAAATATTCTTTACTTGCGTCGATAATAAAAATTGAATCTCTTTTAAAATCCGGTTTATTCTCAAGTATAATTATAGAACTAGGTATTCCTGTACCATATAATAATTTTGCCGGTAATCCAATTATGCCTTTTATGAAGCCGGATTCCAATAGATATTTACGAATATTTCTTTCAGATCCTCCTCTAAAAAGGACGCCGTTTGATACGACGCAGGCAGCTACACCATTTTCCTTCAAAGATTTAACGATATGCAGTAAAAAAGCAAAGTCACCGCTATTTGTGGGAGGTATTCCAGTAGTGGAATTCCATCTATCGAACATATCACTATGGGGGTCTGTAGACCAATTGTGGACATTAAAAGGAGGATTAGAAACAACATAATCAAACTTTTTAAGTTGAGTTTGAATATGGTTGGATTTATCCATGGAAACATCTAAAAAGCTGGGAAAATTTAAAACATCGCGATTCTCCAAATTATAATCAGTAATTCCATGAAAAAGGAAAGTCAATTTTGCCACGAAGATGTTTTCTGGAATTCTTGTTTCTCCATATATAGTCACATCATCACCACCTTCTTTAAAAACTGAAAATAAAAGACTCCCTGTTCCGCAAACAGGATCATAAATGCTTTTGACACTATTATCTTTTTTGAAACCAATTAGTTTTGCTATTAAAATACCAATTTCATTGGGTGTGGCTGTTCCAGCAGAATACTTGACGCTATTTTCAATAAAAGATTGGTTTACGTGCTCAAATGTGTCAACCCAGATGGTATTTCTTGTATTATCGGACGAAGCATGTCTGTTAGAATAATCTTCAATTAAAAGAATAATATTACCCAGAATAATATCTGAATCATGGTCTTTTCCTAAAACGGAGGCGCTATTAAAATCAATGAAATTTATTACACCATCGAAAATAGGGTTCTCCCTAGCAATAGAATTTAATCGCTTATTTATTTCATTACCAATTGAAGTTCTTTCTTCATAACATAATTTTAAAATAGATTGAAAATCACAATCGGCGGGAATCGTTATATTCAAACCTGTATTAGTGTTTTTATTATCACTAATGTGTCTTAAAAACACCAATGTTAAAATATAGTTTTTTAGACTATCGACCTCAATTTTACCCCGGAGTTTATTTAATAAATTCCAAAAATCACTATTCCAACTATTTTTACTCTCAGACATAAACTTTTATTTAACTAATTACTTTGCAAATGTAAATTGCATTAGTGCATTACACGTGCATTAATAATTATTTTTCATTTTATCGATTCTATCTTCTAGTTTTTCAACTAAAAATTGTGGTTTAATTAGTCTGATTTTTTCTCCAAAAGACAAAATCAATGTTTCCAACTCATAGTTTGGTATTAGGTTTAAGTGAATGAAATACTTACCATCTTGTTCTTTAATTTTCTGTGAGCCGTGAATAGGTTTGGTTTTTAAGTAAGGGACCAGAGACTGGTTAGCTTCAATTACGATCTCTTGGACTTCATCATTTGATACAGTAACTCCCACAACATCTTCGAAATATTCATTAAAGTCGATTTCAGTCTCTATATATTCCTGAGAAGTTTCTTGTATACTTTCTATTCTGTCTAAAGCTAAATTTGTTATAGTTTCATAATCATTGGACTTCCCAAATAAAAACCAACGCATATTATATTGCTTTAAATAATAGGGATGTAGGGAAAGGGTAGTAGCAGTATCTGTTTTGAAATTCTTATATTCAATATTTAAAACCTTTTTATAAAGAATTGCATTATAAAGTTCCGGAATGTATTCCAATCCCTTCAAGTATTCATTTTGTTCAAAACTGATAATAATCTCCTTTTGTTGTTTCAAGTTAAATGTAGATTCTAATCTTGTATTTAGCTCATTGATCCAATTGTATTGTGGTAATCCTTTGAAGCGGTCTAATGTTAACAATGCTTCCCTTAATTGATTTGCTTCTGTTTCATTCAAGGGTTGGTTTGAAATCGAAAAAGAAGGGTTTTGATACCTATAGAAAACTCTTCTCCCTTCTTTGTCTTTTGTGAGTTCAACATTCCAACCTTGTTCACTTTCCATGAATCTTAGATCATCATAGAGTTGTCTTTTTTTAATCCCTTCTTCATTTCCGGAATACTCATAAATTGCTTTATTACATTCTTCGATAAGATCTTCAATAGCGTATTTTCTTCCAGTATTACGGAAGCACTTATCTAAAGTTTGGTATCGGATAATAGCATGTTTATTTGTAGACATGTAAGAATTTAGTTCTGAATTTTATATAACACAATAATACAACAAAGCATAGGAATTAGAATGAGGAAAGCCGTAAAGGATTGCCTTATTTTAGATTAATTCCATGCTCTTTAATTTGTTTTGATTGCATTTGAGTAAAGAAACGATATTTTGTAGGAATTTACTATACCCAGTTTTAGTGATATTCTAAATGATTGTTAAGATAAGGATTCGCTTAATTTATATGTTTTATGGGGTTTTAAGGTCTGGATTTATTTTTAATTTATATATTTGAATATCATTACGAACTACACTTAAGTAGTAGCAACCTGCGACCACACGCGAAGGTGCTGAAACAATGAGCCTAAACAAAGGAAAAATTATGTTTAAAACACCTCGGTTTATTTCCAAATTCAATACTGCTTTAAAAACAAAAAAGGCTGAAAAAAATCTGTTTAAGATTTATTTAGACCTCGATTTCCAGTTTTATAGTGTCGATTTTGACGAGCTCCACGAAGTCAACTATGTATATGACGAGAAGGAGTTGTACGACCAAAGTATCGCTGGTATTACAACGTTTTTAAAATTTCAAAAACCCAATGGAAGGGATTATGAGTTTTACCCTGATATCTATTATACACAACTAGGTAAAAATCAAAAATATGCTATTATCACGTATTCTTTTACAGGAGCTTATTCTACTAAAGCAGTTGCAATGGTTCAGAGACTGCGATTAGATACTATAGAGATATTTAAACATTCCTAAAAAATATAATGAAAACAAAAGCAATAAAAACTTTTACAGCTGTCATTACCCTTGGACTAGAAATAGGCTATAGCAAAGAGCTTTATAAGAAAGGTTTTTTTATTCAGACCCTTCAGGAGTATCAAAGGCATAGAATTGATGAAGCAAGTATTTATTTAAGTGCTTCAATCACCGAATGCATTATTGTTTTAAGTGGTCAGGAAGAAAAACATATAAGATTAGAATTTATAAACTATCCTAAATTTCCTTTGGAAGTTGAGGTGTTTAAAAATGAAATAATAAAACTTGGTTCTCATTTGCTTAAGAAGTTGCAGCAGAATAGATCTGTTATTGTGTTTACAGATGAAACGATTATGTTGGAAATCGATGAAGCAATAGACCCAAGGATTTAAATAAATTTACAATATTAAAGAAGTTACAAACCAATTTTTGTAACCAATAACAAAAAAACATATGAAAATTACAAAAGATTTTTTTTTGACAATTACCTATTTGATAGTTCTATATCTCATTTTGACTTTAAATAATTTAGCATTTCAATGGCTAACTATAAAAGTTATTGCGCCAATTTTTGAATGGTTTTATGTGTTAGATTGGTTTTGGAAAATTCTTATCTTAGTTTTTGGGGGTATTAGTATAATTACGATTTTTTACAGTTTGCTCACTTTGCTTGGAACCATAGTTAATATGTTCTTGGGTAGGGTGTTTCCTTACAATAAAGTAACATTAATAGGCTCGATTATTTTGTGCCTTATAAATATAACTATTTTAGAAATCCTCGCATGGAAACTACCAAAATATGATTTTTGGCTTTTCGGATTATGGCTAATTATTGCATATGTTATTGTTCAGATGAATTGGGTTTTTATTTACCAGCCGAAAAGTAATGACTAAAAAACTAAAAGCTGTATTAATAATCCTTTTTATCAATATTCAATGAGAAAACTGGAAGGAGAAATAGAATTAATTCACATTAGTTTTTAAGATTGTATGTTAAACTGTAATTTTTTTTTACAAAAAAAAATAGAGACATTAAGGACTATATATAAAGTAGAGGGTGGGAAGTTGAAAAGGAAAATGACTTTTAAAACAGCCACCCCCCCTAGGTGAAAAATGTTTTCTTCGATTTGTTTTGAAATTTTATGTTCTTCACTGGTCGAGGGATTTCGCATCCTGTATCAGTGATTTGTAACAGTATAGTAAAACAGCTCTGTTAAGTTATTTTTATTCGCTTTTATATTGCTGAATAGCAATGCCTGTCTAGGTTGTTTGCACAATTACAAACCGTCACTTCTTTTTCAAAGTAACATTATAACTGAATACTTACTTTGTATAATTGAAAAATGTCATATAAGTTGAAAGAGATGAAAACTATCTTAACAGGAAAAGGACATGAATAGGTGTTTGTATCTATACTTTCAATTTATTCTAAAATTTAAAAACACAGCAACTATAATATATAAGAAATATAAACATTGAAAAATGAGTTTATTTTGCGTGTTTTCTCTTTTGTTGGGCAATAGTCGGGCAAATAAAATAAAAAAAAGCCTGTAATACCTGATAAACAAGTGATTACAGACTTTTTAAGTACCCGGAGCCGGAGTCGAACCGGCACGGTTTCCCACAGGTGTTTGAGACCAGCGCGTCTACCAATTCCGCCATCCGGGCTTAGCTAGACATGAAATAACAACAGTTATTTCAACGCAATAAAAGAGGAGATTGTAATAAATCAACCATCGATTCCTTTAACACGGTGCAAATGTAAAAAATAATATTAAAAATTCTACTAAAAATACTTAATTTTTTCCTTTCAGAGTTGAATAAATTTTATAAATTTGCACCTCGTTAAAAACGCAACACACAACTAACTACACCCGAGGCGCATACAAACATCTGGCTTAGACAATTGACGAAGCCGAACAGTATGGAGCGTAGCGGAATAAAAACAACAAATTAAATGTCACACCTAGAACCAGAAGCTAAAATTTTTGCTTGTTCACAAAGTGTCTATCTTGCTGAAAAAATTTCTGCAGAATACGGAATACCACTAGGAAAGGTTACCATGTCACATTATAGTGACGGTGAATTTCAACCTTCTTACGAAGAGTCTATCAGAGGGTTACGTGTGTTTATTGTTTGTTCTACATTCCCAAATTCAGATAATTTGATGGAATTATTACTAATGATAGATGCTGCAAAACGGGCTTCGGCTAGACATATAACTGCAGTAATTCCTTACTTTGGTTGGGCTAGACAAGATAGAAAAGACAAGCCAAGAGTTCCGATAGGAGCTAAACTAACAGCTAAGTTGCTAGAAACTGCTGGAGCAACAAGAGTAATGACCATGGATTTGCATGCAGATCAAATTCAAGGATTCTTTGAAAAACCAGTAGATCACCTTTTTGCCTCTACTATCTTTTTACCGTATGTAAAAAGTTTAGGATTGGACAATTTGACAATCGCTTCTCCTGATATGGGAGGTTCAAAAAGAGCGTATGCGTATTCTAAGTTTTTAGAATCGGATGTAGTTATTTGCTACAAACAAAGAAAAGAAGCCAATATTATCGACACCATGGAATTAATTGGTGAAGTAAAAGGTAAAAATGTAATCTTAGTAGATGACATGATTGATACCGGAGGAACTTTGGCGAAAGCCGCTGATTTAATGATGGAAAAAGGAGCATTGAGTGTAAGAGCAATATGTACACACGCCATCTTATCAGGAAGCGCCTACGAAAAAATAGAAAATTCTAAATTATTAGAATTAATTGTTACCGATTCTATTCCATTAAAGAAAGAATCAAAGAAAATAAGAGTGTTGAGTTGTGCCCCGCTTTTTGCTGAAGTTATGCACATGGTACATCATAACAATTCCATTAGCGGAAAATTTATTATGTAACCACAAACAAGTAGAATATTTAATAACTATATAATTTTTACAATGAAATCGATTACAATTAAAGGATCAGAAAGAGAAAGCGTGGGAAAAGTTGCGACTAAAGCCTTACGTAATGCTGGAGCGGTTCCTTGCGTGTTATACGGAGGAGATCAACCAGTACATTTTTCAGCAGAAGAAAAAGCATTCAAAAGCTTGGTTTACACTCCAAACGCTCACACAGTTGTGATTGAACTTGGAAAAGGAAAATCATTCAATGCAATTCTTCAAGACATTCAGGTTCACCCTGTGTCTGACAAAATTTTACATATTGACTTCTTTCAAATTTTTGAAGACAAAGAAATCACTATTGAAGTTCCAGTTAAAATCATTGGTAACTCTAAAGGAGTTATGGCAGGTGGAGATTTACGTTTAAACAACCGTAAATTAAAAGTAAGAGCATTACCTAAAAATCTTCCTGATTTTGTTGAAGCTGACATTACACCACTTAACATGGGTAACAAATTATACGTTACTAAAGTGCCATCTGAAAACTTCAAAATCATGCACCCAGACAACACAGTAATTTGTCAAGTGAAGATTTCTCGTGCTGCTATGAAAGCGGCTCAAGAAGCTGCAAAAGCTGCAAAAGCAGGACCTGCAAAAGGAAAGAAAAAATAATATTTTCTCTACAAATTCAAAAAGCATCAGTTTCACAACTGGTGCTTTTTTTTGTTCTTCACTTTTTTTATTTTTAGAAGCACAACTACCTACTTTCATCAACAATTCACCCGCTATTCATTTCAATCTTTTTGCCCGCCAAAAAAGGCGAACAAAAAGGATTTCCATTACTATCGGGGCTATTTTACAACTTTTAATTATCCTTAGAAAATCCTTTCAACCCACTCCATCAAATTATCTAATTATCTAATTGACAAATTATCTAATTAAGTTTACTTTTGCATCATGATAAAATGGATACACAGCCTGTTTTCATCACCAAAAACAGAAGAAAATACAGATTATATAAAACCGGAGGTTCACGAACACCACAAAAACAATATAAAAAGCATGAGTAATAAGTTTTTAATTGTAGGACTTGGCAACATTGGTGCTGAGTATGTAAACACAAGACACAACATCGGTTTTAAAATACTGGATCACCTAGCCAAAAAAGAAAGTCTCTCCTTCGAAACCGTAAAACTAGGCGCACTTGCTCAATACAAATTTAAAGGAAGAACCTTTTTACTGCTAAAACCTAATACGTACATGAATCTTAGCGGTAAAGCAGTACAATATTGGATGGATAAAGAAAATATTCCCTTGGAAAATTTATTTATCATCACCGATGATTTAAATTTATCTTTTGGAACCATCCGCATTAAACCAAAAGGAAGTGATGGGGGTCATAACGGACTTAAAAACATCAACCTAGTTTTAAACACCAATCAATATACCCGATTCCGTTTTGGAATCAGTGATGAGTTCAAAAAAGGAAAACAAATAGATTATGTCCTTGGAGATTGGGATGACAAAGAGAAAGTAGCTCTGCCTGAACGCTTAGAAACTGCATCCGAAATTATAAAATCATTTGGAACCGCAGGATTAGAAAATACTATGACAACCTATAACGGTAAATAAAAAAAGGGAAACGCACTTAGTACGTTTCCCTTTTTTGCTTAGATTAAAATAATTATTCTATCACCAATTTTTTTATTTCTTTTCTATCACCATCAACAACCGTTAACAAGTAAACTCCCGATTGCATGTTTTGTAATTGAATATTTTTATTAAAAACGGTTTCGTTTGTAAATTCTTTTTCAAATAATTTCCTGCCTAATAAATCGTGAACGTAGACTTGCACCCCATTTGAAGATTGGCTTGTAAACTGAATATTAAAATTCCCTTTATTTGGATTTGGATACATCACAAAATCACTAATCTCAAAATCAGCTGCTGAAAGCGTATAGGATTGTGCGCAAATCGCAATGGATGCTGAATTTAAAGTACCCGTATCATTCTTATAAGCATCACGGATTCTAAATGTCCAAGTTCCTGATGGATTTTCGCCATTAAAAGCTGCCAAAGCTTGAAAAGGAGTTACTGTTTGTAATGTAGTAGTACCACATACTAAATCAATGCCTGAATCATCATAAATCAAGTCCAAAGTACTGTTTGTATTTCCACAACTTTTGTCAAATAATTTCACGGTTGTTCCAAGAGGGCTTACCACCTCCATTTCGACATCCGATAAAAAAGCATGAGTGAAATTGACTTTAAAATTCACATCAGAAACTGTCGCTGATGTCGCCGGAACAGTAATGGTTCTTGTAGTATAAGCTGCTTGTTCCGGAATTGCAAATGGAGCTGTAAAAGAATAGGTATTACAAGTAGAACTTACAGAATATCCTATAGAAAAAGCTTTACTATTTATAGCATAAAAAATACTGGCTGTTGGTTCTACTAGAATTCTACAGTTTTTAGCTGTAACATTAGGAACAGTAATAATTTGCACACCATCATTTGGAGTATTTGCAACCAACACTGTTGGAAAAGTTAGTCCTCCATCAGTAGATAGTTTTATATTTACATTTGTAGATCCTGCTAATACATTAGCGCCATTTACATCCCAATTAACAACTTCACTAGTTCCTTGAAACCAACTTAAATTCTCCGTATTTTGTGAGGTCACCGCGAATGGCCCAGCTGTTCCACTTACAGTAATAATCGCTTCATCAGAATTAGTTTGGGCAGTGCCCGCGGCTGCATTGTCTCTTCCTGTTAAAACAAAATGGAGTGTTCGCGCCACTGTTGCAACCGATTCCCATTTACTGGTTAGTTTATTCGACAAAACATTAGCATAGGCAGGCATGTACCTTGTAGCACTACTGCTTGGAAGTAATGATCTGAACAAGGGTCCATCTGCTTTAGACGAAACAGCTAAACTATTTGCTTTATCAGCAGTTACTGCAGAGTCGTTTTGTTCCCAAGTATAATTAACTGTATCCCCATTGGGATCTGAACCAGTACCTTTCAAAATAAAGGCAGTACCTTTAGGAATAGTATAATCCAAACCAGCGTTAATTGTTGGTGGACTGTTCGTAATTGTTGTACTTGTAGGACATGTTTTTGTTAATAAATTATCTTGTATTTGCTTAATGCTTGCATAAGCAAAATAATCATCTGAATAAGCTTGCACATCATAATCCGTTGTAATACCAGCATAACCCATTATCGTAGAGCCACTTCCTGGCTCCACATTTACTCCCGTTCCCTCAAGTTCATAAGAAAAAGTATGATTTGCCCCTAATTGATGTCCCATTTCATGTGCTACAAAATCGATGTCAAAAGTATCACCTTCGGGTTTATTATCAGATGGAGAAGTATAAGCACTTCCTTTTCCTAAAGGAACCGCAACTGATGGTGGCACACACACACAACCAATACAACCAGCATTTCCCCCACCTCCAGATGCTCCAAATAAATGCCCAATATCATAACCCCCATTCGTGATTGTACTACTTAAATTATCTTGCAATTCTTGAGCCCACGTCCCTCCTGCTCCTGCCGTTGCATCTGAATAAGGATCAGTTGCTGCATTGGTGTACATTATTAGATTATTATTGCTAATGATCACTAATTTCACTGCCAAGTCTTTATTAAAAACACCATTTACTCTGGTCATTGTTGCATTCATAGCCACCAAAGCTTTAGCAATAGTACCACCATGATACGTGGTATATTCACCCGTACAGGATAATGCTAATCGTAATGTTTTAAAAACTTTATTATTGGCAGAAATCTTAGCGGTTCTGTTTAGTAATTGTTTGTCTATACTTACATCTTCTGTTTTACAATTTAAAGGCAATTTCCCTGTTTCTCTGTTTGTATTTGAAATAATTGTATATAATGATTCTCCTGAGATGGGCTCGATAAACTCAGATCCGCTATCACCCCTTAAAACCATAGTTTGAATTCCTTTTGGAGAAATACTAAAATTTAAAGATGCATTTTTATCAGTAATTCCAACACCAGAATACGCTCTAATATCTGGGTATTTTGCTTGCAATTCAGGTTCAAAATTAGAAGATTCTCTAACTAAAAATTTTTCTAATTCCCCTTTTGCATTTGGAACTGTAATTTCAATCCCGCTTACTTCATCCGTTTTATTGTCAGTTTTTGTTAATAGTTGTTTTAAAAAGGCATCGTTCAACTGAAATGCCATTTGTTTATTAGCATTTGGGCTATTGCTGTTTTTATCTAATGCAGACACAACACTAGAATCCATTTTTTTCCAAAGTAATTGATTTTGGGCATCAACCGAGGAATAGAATAGAATAATTAATAGAATTGTAATGTATTTTGTCATGGGTACAAAAAATTTATGTCTCAAAATTAAAGTATTTATTACTAACTTATAAAATGTAATCTCACAATTTTGATTGAAAAATAAGATTCGACGCATACTTTTGTAAAAAACTCCCTCATTTTAACGAAACTAATGCCTTATTCAAAGAAAATCAGCTCCTCATCGCTTCACAATTAAAATAGATTAGCATAAATTTGCAATATTATAAAACTTACGCTTTGAAGATTTTTCATTCTATAAAAGATTTCAGTTCTCCAAAAAAAACAATCCTAACGCTAGGTACCTTTGATGGAGTTCATGTTGGTCATAAAAAAATTCTGGAGAGAATAATACAAAATACCGCTAACAAAAAATACGAAAGCCTTGTACTCACTTTCTTTCCTCATCCAAGAATGGTTTTGCAAGAGCAATCCGAAATAAAACTACTGAATACTATCCCCGAAAAAATAAATCTATTAGAGAAAATTGGAATTGAAAACTTAGTCATTCATCCATTTGACGAAACTTTCTCGAGATTAACAGCTGAAGAATTTGTAAGTACTGTCCTTGTGGATCAATTTCATATCCATAAAATCATTATTGGTCACGACCATCGTTTTGGTAGAAACCGTACGGCAAATATTGATGATCTCATTAATTTTGGCAAACAGTATGGCTTTGAAGTAGAACAAATATCTGTTCAGGAAATAAATGATCTTTCAGTTAGCTCAACAAAAATTAGGAATGCCTTATTGGAAGGAAATATGAATTTGGCAAATGAATACTTAGGCTATGATTATTTTTTAACGGGTACAATATTTAAAGGAAAACAACTGGGAAGAACAATTGGGTTTCCCACCGCAAATTTAAAAATAGAAGAAAACTATAAGCTTATTCCGCTAAATGGTGTTTATATTGTTAAAAGCACAATCGACCAAAAAACAGTATATGGAATGATGAACATAGGCTTTAATCCAACAGTTAAAGGAGAAAGCTTATCCATCGAAATTCATTATTTAGATTTTGATGCTGATTTATATGATCAAAAAGTTGCAGTTTCCATCCTTAAATACCTTCGCCCAGAAGAAAAATTCGATTCAGTCGATACCTTAAAGAAACAATTACAAAAAGACAAAGAGGCAACAATAGCTTATATTAAAGGTCTTAAATAATTAAAAAAAATCTCGTTACATTTTAAATATATTCCTATATTTTATGTAAATTTGATATGTATTTTCCTGTTTATCAAAGAGATGGTATTTTAATTTTTAAAACCAAACGTATGAAACTACCTAAAGAATTATACAACGGAATTATTATTTTTATCGGAATTAGTCTTTATTTTTTATTAATGGAAGCATTAAATTTAGCTGGTCTATTTTATTTGCGTTTATTTAATATCCTTTTTGTCTTCTATGGAGCAAACAAGACCTTAAAATCAAATTTCTTGGAAGACAAGAAGGTATTTACTTTTAATGCCATTTCAGCTTTAGCTACTTCACTAATAGGTGTTTTTTTAAGCATTATTGGACTAATTATTTATAGCTATGCTAAAGGTGGTGATCAATATGTACAATCTTTGTCTGAAACCTTATTATTTGGTGGAAACCCTTCTATTATGACCTACAGTATTAGCTTACTTTTTGAAGGAATTGTCTCGGCCGTAATAGTTACATTTATCTTAATGCTCTATTGGGACACTCGTTATGCTTCAGACAAGCATGGAATCAATTAAACCTTTGCCTGTTTAAAAAAATTATCGCTTCCTAGTAAAACAGCAAGTTGCGTTTTTTATCTAAATAAACTTATTATGAAACTACCAAAGGAATTACTGAATGGCTGTCTGATCTTTATTGGGATTGCGGTTTATTTTTTACTTATGAATGTTTTGGGATATGGCAACTCCTTTTATTTGCGCTTAGTCAACATCCTTTTTGTGTTTTATGGTGTAAATAGAACAATCAAAATGAATGTTAACATAGGAGAGAAATCATTTGTTACTAATGCTGTTTCTGCTATGGCTACTTCCCTTGTAGGTGTTTTTTTAAGTATTATAGGATTAATTTCATATAGTTATATGAAAGGAGGGGATCAATACGTGCAATCCCTATCAAAAACATTTTTATTTGGTGGAAATCCATCAATATTCACCTATTCAATCAGTCTGCTTTTTGAAGGAATTGCTTCTTCAGTGATTGTAACCATGTTACTACTATTGTATTGGAACAACCGCCTAGCGACTGATTAACTACCGTTAATATATTTTCATAAACTTTTATTTCAATGCCAATACATTGATTCTTTAGAACAATTTGATTACTTTTGGCGCATCAAAAAAACGCATCAATGAGCATTACTAAACATAACTGGACGAAAGAAGAAATTATTAATATATACAACAAACCTATGATGGACTTGCTTTTTGAAGCAGCTTCCATTCATAGAGAGCATCATGACCCAAATGTTGTACAAGTTTCTACATTATTATCTATAAAAACGGGTGGTTGTCCGGAAGACTGTGGCTATTGCCCACAAGCTGCTAGATACCATACATCTGTTGAAGGGAATGACCTTATGACAGTAAGCCAAGTCAAAGCACAAGCTTTACGAGCTAAGTCAAGCGGATCTTCAAGGGTATGCATGGGTGCTGCTTGGAGAAATGTAAAAGATGGGCCAGAATTTGACCAAGTTTTAGAAATGGTTCGTACCATTAACAAACTGGACATGGAAGTATGTTGTACACTAGGTATGATTACCGAAAACCAAGCACATCGTTTGGCAGAAGCGGGATTGTATGCCTACAATCATAATTTAGATACTTCAGAAGAATATTATAAAGAAGTGATATCGACACGTGGTTTTGAAGATCGTTTACAAACCATTGAAAACGTTCGCAAAACCAATGTAACCGTTTGTAGCGGAGGAATTATTGGAATGGGCGAAAGCATAGAAGACAGAGCCGGAATGCTAGTGGCACTTTCTACTTTAAACCCACAACCAGAATCAGTACCAATCAATGCATTAGTTGCTGTTGAAGGAACTCCAATGGAAGAAGAAAAACCAGTTGAAATTTGGGAAATGATACGTATGGTTGCAACCACTCGTATTATCATGCCAGAAACCCAAGTGCGTTTATCAGCTGGAAGAATGAATATGAGCCGTGAAGGACAAGCCATGTGCTTTTTTGCCGGTGCTAATTCAATCTTTGCTGGTGACAAATTACTTACCACTCCAAATCCTGATGTAAATGAAGACATGAAAATGTTTGAAATGTTAGGATTGAATCCTCAAAAACCATTCACTAAAGTTTCTCAACCTGCAACAGTTGAGGCAGAAGATTCACAGTTTGCTCCTCTTGGAGAGAAACCAAAATGGTCAAGACCAGGACATGTTATCGAAAAAAACCTAGAAGCTTCTACTAAAGGAAAATAGTCTTTCCTTAATTATATAAAAAACCATCTTGCAAAACAAGATGGTTTTTTTTGAATTTAATCTGGTTAATTAATCACCTTTTTGGTAACAACCTTCCCGTTTTGAAGTGCTACTTTAACTAATAACATTTGTTGAGTAGCTCTCAAATTTAAAATCATCAATTCTTGTGAGTTTACATTCCTTTTGTGAAAAACCTCTTTTCCAGTAACATCCGAAATGATTATTTCATCAATTAATTCAGTTGAAGAAGCAACTTTCATCTGTTTATTTTTTATTGAAACTATAACTTGAGTATTTAATTTATCAAAATCAGTAATTCCTAATGACTTATTAACATAAATCAAGTTAAAACGGTCATTAAAAGTACCTGCCACTGAATTAAAATTATAAGGTGTGGCTTTTATATTATGAACCACATTTAATAACTTATCTTCTAGATAAATATTTTGGCCATCTAGAAACAAACCGTCTACATGATCAATAGCAATTGTAGCATTTCCATTGGTATTAATGGAATATCCTAATGGTACTGTGTCAGAATCCAAAAATGGTAAACCTTTACTTTGTATGGCCAATTTATCAGTTCCTATTAAACTATATAATAAAAAAGGAACAGTATCGTCAAACACATAACTATCATAACCTCTATCATAACCATCAGTTGCATTTTCAATATACCCAACCAAAGCTTGACTAACATTTGAAGAACTATTTGTCAAGTTTAACCAAATCCTGTGTTTTTCAAGTTCCTTTATTTTATTGTTATTTTTAACTTTATAAAAATTGGTGTTATTACTTGTTTCTCGCATGGTATTATTAAACTTCAATGATCCAGCTATTTCATTTTGTATAATAAACCCTTGACCAGAGGCAATAAACTCTGTTGGCGAATTATTGTTTCCAGTACCTGTATTACCCGCGGCACCCCCTAGTAAATTATAATAATAATAATCAGTTGCGCTAAAATCATTACCAACCAAACGATTATTATGGGACCAAAAATATAGGGTGCCTTCTAAAGTATTCGTTGGATTCGAAATGGGGTCATAAAGGTTTTCGTTAATAAAATCTGTGGCATTAATTGCAGATGGATATGGATTCCCCACTAAACTTAAACCCACATCGCCTGGTGGAGTTGTAACTGCCACAGTTATGTTTCCGTTATTAGGAACTCCAACAAATTGATTTGAGGTCACCATCGGTACTGTGCTTGAAGTGTTTTCAGGAGCTCGAATGGCATAACCTTTCCCTAGTTCGAAAACGGAAGTTGAAGGGTTTAAAATTGTAAATGTATCATTCATACTATTATAGGAGAAAAACTTATCTCCTTTTGTCAGTGGTGAAAAATCAAGTAAAGTTTGTGAACTAGTTGTTGGAGAGCACCAATAGGTTATATCATAGTATAACATTGGGGTCGTATTTCTTTTTACATTAATATTTCCGCTATTCGATCCTGTATATGTCGTTTGTAACAAACTGGCATTATTTTCAAAAGTAAGTGTGCCAGGACTTGCTACGGTAACAGCGTCTCCAACTGATAACGTAAAACCATCTTTTACCGTAAGATCTCCTTTTGTAACAGTAAGCGTATTGGCAATATCAATATCACTACCCATTGTATAAACTCCCCCCGTACCAGAAAACAAAAGATTAAAATAACTTCCAGTTGTAACGGTTTGAGATGTTCCGTTATATTCAACTGTACCAGAAGAAAAAGGTTTGGCATTTGAAATCCCTGAAAAACGAATTGTACCATTCATAGATACAACAGAAGCAAAAATTAATGTTCCTCCTCTCATATCTATAACTGAACTAGGAGCCAAAACATTTAATGCACTAGTAGTCAAATTATACCCATTCATATCAAAAACAGGAGTACCGCCATTATTAATATTCAATTGTCCACCAGTTACTATATTACCAGAAGCCGTTTGTGTTCCAGAAGTATTGTATATTTCTATTGCCGGTGAGGCATTATATGTTCCAGACACAATTTTTTGCCCTCCAGTTCCATTGGAATAAAACACTGTATTTACCCAGGTTTTCCCTGAAGGAAGGGGAAGACTAGAAGTATTTAGTGTTATGATTTTTCCAGCACCAGTATTAGAAAATGAACCGCCATCGTTTAAGGCAAAAGCCCCCATATTTAAAACCGATGTACTAACATTATTATTCAAAATATTTTTTACACTAATTCCTATTGATGTAGTCAATGGATTCACTGTTTTAGAGTTCGTTAAATTATTGAATGTAGTTATACTAGATCCTCCAATAGACTGAGCAATCGTTCCATTAAAATTGACTGTGCCTGTGTTCGCTACGAAGGCCCCATTATTTGTCCAATTCCCTTTTATTGCTAATGTATTTGAACCTGATACCGTTAAAGTAGCACCTGTTTTAATTGTAATGTTTTTGCAAATTCCACCAGCTGCTCCTATAATTGGTTGATTAGTATTTACTCCTATACTTACATCTGTTGTTGCTGTAGGAACACTTCCACCACACCAATTAGAAGGGGTATTCCAATCGGTACTAGTAATACCAAGCCAGGCTCCAGTCAAACAAGAGGTTAATACATTTACAACTCCAGTTGTAGAAGATCCAAACCATGTCCCGTTTATATTTGTAGCTGCGGAACCAGTTCCACCCCATGAACCTATAGCAGTTTGTAGTACTCCTCCTAAAGTTAATGAACCTGAAGTTGATGCTGTCCCATTTAATAATAAAGCCACCGCAGTATCCTTAATTTCAAAATCTCCTGAAATAGTAGTTGTTCCTGTAAATGTTTTATTACCTGAATTACTCAAAAGTAGATCCCCATAATTCTTAACCGCCACTGTTTGTGCTGTTCCATTATAATCAACAGTACTATCTACATCCAAAAAAGTTGTCGAAAATACAGGAAAAAAACTTGTCCCACTTATTTGTAAGGTACTAAAATCTAAAACCGTAAGAGTTGAACCTCCAGAAATAGAAAAACCTCCTGTGTTTAAAGTTGCATCACTATCAATAATAAGAGGAACATTTGCATTAAAAACTTTATTTGCATTTGCTGTTATAACTCCTGTATTCGTTACAAATACACCTCCAGTTGATGTAAATGGTGTTTTCCATTCTAGGCCTGTACCTTGAGCTGATGTTCTATTGTATTGTAAAGTGGCAGCAGAACCATAAGTAGGTATTGCTGATACAGTTGCAGCACCTTCCATAGAAAGGATTCCATTTATTGTTGGCAATCCAGTAAGTGTTTTAACTCCTGAATTTGAAAATGTAAGATTATTAAAGGTGGAGGCTGTTGCCAATGTTTGAGTAGCTCCGCCAAAATTCACAGTTCCAGTTCCAGCCACAAAATTTGCCCCAGTACCCATCCAAGCAGTTGTTGTTGAAGAGTTTACATTAAAAACACTTGAACCACCATTTAAAATTCCGGCAGTTAAATTAACATCCCCAGAAAAAGTATGCGTTAGTCCAGAACCTAAATTCAAATTCCCGCCCGTACCATTAATAGTAAATCCAGCTCCATTTACATTTCCTCCCAAAGTAGCAGTACCTGCTGTTTTAGTCATAGACACTAATCCCGTTGTGGTAAAACCAGCAATACTTTGGGTAGTCATTGTATTAGCAATAATAATTGGAGAACTACCTGCGGTAAATAATCCACCATTATTTATAAAATTACCTCCAAGGGTTAAACCAAAATTAGCTGTCGCTAGCTTCGCCCCATTATTGATGGTCAAAGGTATAGATGCATTAAAAACCTTGGCTGCATTAAGTGTTATAACTCCAGTATTAGTTATATTAACACCGCCTGTAGCTATAAAAGAACTTATCCATTCTTGTCCAGCAGTTCGGGCAGTTGCCGTATTGTATTGTAATGTAGCCGATGCGCCATAGCTTGGAATAGCAACTGAGGGAGAAACGGGCACAGTTGCCGTTCCTTCCATAGAAAGAATCCCATTAATAGTATTAGCACTTGGCAATGATTTTATTCCTGAACCCGAAAAAGTAAGATTATTAAATACTGGGTTTGATGCAGAAACAGTTTGGTTTCCAGCCGCCCCAAAATCAACGGTTCCAGTACCAGCCGTAAATAAACTTCCAGTTCCGCTCCAAGCAGTTGTACTTAAAAGGTTTGCCTTTATAGTACTAGAACTTCCGTTTAAAATTCCTGCGGTTAAAGTTACTCTTCCTGAAAAAGTGTGAACTAGTCCTAATCCTAAATTTAATGTTCCTCCTGTTCCGTTAATAGTTAAAGCTGCTCCACTAACATTAGATGTAAAAGTTGCTATTCCTCCCGTTTTTAACATACTCACAGTACCAGTTGTAGTAAAACCTTGAATCGATTGACTAGCAGTACCTGTAAAAAAAACTTGTGCAGTTCCTAAAGCAACAGTACCAGAATTAGAATAATTCCCTCCTAAATACAATCGCCCTACTGTACCTCCTGTACCAGTATAAGTCATAGCACCTGAATTAGAGAAACTACCTGCCGTTGTGGTAATTCTCCCCGTTGTTCCAATAGTAAAACTTCCAGTATTTGTATTTAAAAAATTCCCTGTTGAAATGTTTAATTGTCCTGATGTCGTAAGATTAACCAATCCATTATTCGTAAAATCTCCTGTGAGTGTTGTCACACTTGTTGTCCCAGCAATTGTTCCATTATTAGTAATAAAACCGGTTACATTCAATGCTCTACTATTAATATCTAATGTTACCCCATTATTAATAGTCAAATTTGCAATCAAGGTAGATGCTGAAACAGTTACTGTATTAGCACTAGAACCATTACCGATTGTAATATTAGGTCGAACACCTGTTGGCGTTAAAATACCAAAAGTGGCCGTCCCCGTAAACAATACTGTCCCAGGACCGTTGACTCCGTTAGTAGTAGTCCCGCTGTTAGAAAAAGTTCCCGAAACGGTTAAAGTTTGTCCATTATTTACAACTAACTTACTTGTAGTATTGCTTAGACTAAGGTTTGTAATACTAGTTGAAACCGTAACCGTAACTGTATGTCCTGTAACAATAGTTACGTTATCCGTACTAATTGGAACTATTCCACCTACCCAAGTTGAGGCCGTTGACCAATTTCCATTTCCAGCGCTTGTTATAGTTGCTGCATTAGCAAATGAAACTGTTAACAAAAAATACAAAACTAAAAAAGATCTTATGTTAGAAAGTAATTTTATATTCATATAGTGTTGATTTTTAACACACATCGTGCATTATTTCATACAAATATAATTCATTTCATCACACGATTTATTTATTAAGAAAAATCCGCTGCTAGTTAAACGTGTTTTTTAAAATTTATCCTATCATGCAGGTTTGCAATACCGTTTTTGGTTTGCCTATTGAATACAAACAAGTAGTATTAAATAATAAAACATACCGCATTAACCAAAAAAAAATGATTTAAATCAAAAGTATGTTCTAACTATTAAATTCAAATAGTAGTCACATCTCATATTCCAAAATTATATTATAAAAAAACCCATTATGAGTACACATAATGGGTTTCTACATAAATTCTTATTTATAATCTAATACACAATTTTTTTATTTACTGTTTGTCCGTTTTGCAAAACTACTTTCACAATTAGAGCTTGATCAGTAGGACCTAAATTAGGTATCGTATATTCAATATTATCAACTTTTATTTTTTTATAAAGTTGTTTTCCAGAAAAATCATAAACAAATATTTTATCTATAAGATCATCTGAAGATTTAATTTGTATTTCTTTGTTTTTATTCGAAATTACGACACCATATTTCAAATTCTCAAAGTCATCTGTTGCTAAAGTTTTATTACTATAACTTAAAATAAAACGCTCATTAAAAACCCCATCTTCTGTTTTAAATAAATAGGGAGAGTTTTTTAAATTATGAGTTGTATTAAGTAGTTTGTCTTCTAAAAACACCTCTTTATCAACTAATGATCCATCCACCTGACCAATTGCGATTTCAAAGTCACCCACTATGGTTGAACTGTATCCAAGTGGCACCTCATCGGCTTGATCAAACGGTAACGCTCTTCCTTGAATAACTAAATTCTTATCCTGATTAATACTATAAAAATCTAAATATTCATTAGAATCAAAACTTTCTCCATCAAAAGCAGAGTCATATTCATTTGTTGCGTCAGTTATATAACCAATTAGAGTTTGTTTAAAAGCTCCTTGAGTATTAGTTAGATTTAACCAAACACGATCTTTTTCAATAGGCTTTTCTGTTTCGTATTTAGCGTTTTTTATTTTAAAAAATTGTTGATTAATTCCTGAACCGTCAGCTATAGTTGTTCCGGAAAGACGCATTGAATTAGAGAATGTAACTGGGTTAGTACCTAAACTGGTTGTAAAGAACGATTGTCCTGCAGCAATATTACCAGTAGGAACAGTTCCTCCGCTAGTGGCTACTGCACCAGTCCCATTATAGGACGCATAATCATCCGAAGTGTAAGCATAAGCCCCAGAACCTGCGGTTCCGTTTGATATGTTTGAAGCCAATTGAATAGCTGTATTATGTGTCCATATATAAATTGTTCCTTCAATGTTTAAATTATTACCCGACAAAAACAGCGCTCCATTTATCGCAGAAGGGTATGGATTCCCTACCAGATTAGAAGTTCCTGTTGGTCCAATTGGTAGGACAATTTTTCCATTATTTGGAACCCCCACAAAAGTGGCTTGATAAACCGAGGGTGGTGATGATGAAAACCCTTGGTTTCCATTAATAATGTACCCTTTTCCTGGTTGCATAATCGCTGAAAATTGTTCTCCTGCCCAATTTTCTGGTGTAGCAAAGTCATTATATGAATATGCTAACCCTGATGAATAAGAAGGTGATATATTTAAATTTTGCCCTGTAACTGGCGATGACCAATACGTATAATCCGAATTAATAACCGAAGAAGTATTTCTGATATAATTTATAGTTCCAGTATTTACTGAAGCATCATTTACTTGTACTAAACTGGCACTGTTTTCAAAAGTTAATTTTCCACTACCTAAAACAGTTACCTCATTAACTATTTTCATGGTTCTTCCTGTCTTAATAACTACATTTTTACTTCCAGACACGGTACAAGAACAACCATTTACATCAGCATCTACACTGTAATCTCCTGCAAATATAATTTTATCACTAAGTGTTGGAGCTATTCCACTTGACCATACAGTCCCGTTCCATGAATTTGTACCATTCACCTTTATCATGACTACGGCGGATGTACTACTTAAAGTACATGAAGTTACTGTTCTTCGAAACCAAGTTGTTTGTGTAATGGACCCTGTAGTATAATTGATTGTATTATTAGTACCCGTAGCGGCAGAAAATCCTGTTGTAGCACTTGTGGTACTACTTTCCCAAAGATAAGCATAAGTACCTGTTCCTCCACTTGGTATAGAACCAGTTAGGGTAGCTTTAGATCCATTACAAATAGGTTCTATATAAGATGCCAAAATATACACTTTCTTTACAGTTCCAACACAGGGATCTCCAAAAACTCCATTGGTGGCAGGAATTGTAGCCGAATTATTTCCTAATAAATACCCTTCCGTTACAGATTGACTAGAGGTAGCATGGCAACTTCCTATAGTAAAATTTGGGGAGGTCCCACCTGGAGTTCCGTAACTTGCGAATGCAACATTCGAAAAATAAGTCCCTAAAGGAGCTGTAAGCAAAGCATTACCACCTTCTGCAGCTGTAGCGCTCACTTGTCCAGAAGTTCCACTACTAAAAGACAAACTATTATTACTTAATGATGGGTTTACCGTCACTGTTGTAGATATACAAGATGTTGAATTACAACTGCCCTCATACCTAACATAATAGGTTGTTGTAATTGTTGGCGAAACACTTATCGTATTTCCTGAACCAACTAATGTCACTCCACAAGATCCTGAGTACCACTTTGCACTCGCTCCACCGCCTAATGTCCCGCCACTAACAGTTAACGAAGTAGAGCTTCCAACGCAAATAGTTGTTGGTGCAGTAATTGTTGTTGGAACAGCTGAAGATGTACTTAGTGTTATACTTCCAACTGCGCTTACATTTCCGCAACCTCCAGTCAATTGAATCGAATAACTATAAGTCCCTGCAGCATCGGTTGGTGTACCGCTTATTGTAATTGTGTTTGATGCCCATACCGCTTTCACACCAGCTGGCAAACCATTAGCCCCAATTACATTATTATTTGAAATCCCTGTTGCTCCTGTTGTTGTATGCGTTATATTAGTCATACTAGTTCCTGAGCAAACAGTTGGGCTAGAAGATGCTGTACTAGCAGTATTATTTGAAATTGTTGCTGTACAAACACTTGAATAAGATATCCCTGAGCATGGTGAATTTTGAACTACAGCTCTATAATATGTAGTCTGTGTTAGACCTGAAATATTTATATTATTACTTGTTGTTACTATTGTCGTTGGAGCTGTTGCAAAATTATCAGTAGAAGATTCCCATCGAATTGGCGTTCCCACTTGACCAGACAAGGCTATGTTTGCAATATATGTATTAGCACATCCGCTTACGTTTGAGGGTAGCGTACCTCCTGCACTAGACGATGCGATAGAAACATATAAATATTTACCTCCTCCACCATTACCACAGCCATTAACCGACTGCACGTTGATATTACCTGCAGTTGCCGTTGCGCTAAAAGTTACACTTGCTGAAAGTCCATCAGCTGCTGGCGTTATTGTAGCTCCACTACCACTATATAACCAAACATAAGAAGAAGAATATACATCTGGAGTTATTGTGTACGTTGTTGTTGAATTTTGACATTGAGAGTTTGAGCCTGATAAGCTATTTGGTCCTGCACCAGGTCCATTTGAAACATATACTGTTCTTGTTGCAGTGTATGTTGTACATCCACCTGAACCACCTATTGTATATGTAATAACTGCAGTACCAGCTGATTTACCCGTAACTAAACCACTAGATGCGTTAACAGTAGCAATACCTGTATTACTACTTGACCAGGTTCCTCCAGAAACTGTTGAACTAAACGTAGAAGTTGTTGTCCCGTACGTACATAAGTATTGGGTACCAGACAAGGTACCTGCGCTAATTGGACAACCTTTTAAAGTAACATCATCAATATATAATACCCTATTAGTATTATTTGAATTAGAATCTTTGTAAATTGCAATCCAAACTTCAGAATTATTATTAGCAGAAGCTGGTAAAGTAATACTTGTTTTTGTAACATTAGATGTTGTAGGCGTATAGGACGTAATTATAGTACTTGTTGTAGCGCCTTTATCAGAACTTACCAAAACTAAAAAAGATCCAATACCATTATTACTAATACTATTACAATATGAGAATATCATATTTTCATAACCTGTCGTATTTACTGTAAACAAATAATAATCCCCTGTGTTCCAATTAGATCCTGCCAAAGATCTACTTCCACTGCATGGATTACTATTGCTAATCAACGCGTTTGAAACACCATTTTGAGCTATCGATGGAGTCCCAACGGTATTATTAATATTTGGATTATAGGAACCTTCAAAGTCATATTGAAAAAGAGTTGTTTGACTGAAAGAAACATTAGAAATTATTAAACAAATAATACAAAAAATTATTTTCTTATTAATTAAAAGTAAAATTCTATTCATATGGCATTTTTAAAAAAATTGGGAGTAAATTCTATATATAATTCTTCTAAATAGTCCATTTTATTTTTCTAAAAAAAACAAAACCACATAGATTTTAGCAATATCGCTTGTCATTTTATGAATTATAAAATTTAATCGGCAATAAGCGTTTAAATCCGATTAAGAACAGGTTTTGAATGGATTGAAAAAAAAATCGCACAAAATAAACATTCAGTGTTTGCTTTTTTTATCAATAAATTTTAAATTCATTAAAATGCAATAAAGAGAGCTCATTATTTTAATTATTATAAACACCAGTTCATTTTGTTGTAAAACAAAACGCGTTTACAACCAACCTCTATTAATACTAATTTTCTAATAAAAACTGTAATCAAAAAATAGTAGTATAAAAAAGTTAACATATAAGTTTAAAAAAAATCTATAAATAAAAATCCCATCTTGTTCAAAACAAAATGGGATTAGATATATACTTTTTTAAAAATTTTAGTTTATCATTTTTTTATGGATTATTTCTCCTCCTTGCAAACTTACCTTTATTAACACTGTTTGCTTAGCTGAAAGTAAGTTTAGAATAATTAGTTCTTTATTATTCACATTGGCTTTCTTATAAATTTGCCTTCCTAATAAATCATAAATTACTACCGTATTGATATTTTCAACTGATGAATTTATTTTTACTTCTTTATTTTTATTTGAAATTAAAACTCCTTTTTCAAGTATATCAAAATTATCAGTTGCAAGCATTTTATTAGTATAACTTAACACAAAACGATCATTAAAAGTACCTGTTTCAGTTTTAAAATTATAAGCAGATTCATTCAAGTTATGAATACTATTAGTTACATTATCTTTTAAATAAATGGCTTTACCAGCAAATAAACCATCAACCTGATCAATATTTATAGTAAATTCTCCTGAAATGGTGGAACGATAACCTAAAGAAATGGTGTCCGAATCTTCAAATGGTAAAGCTCTACCTTGAATTACCAAATTTTTATCTTTATAAACACTATAAAAATCAATAAATTCATTCCCGTCATAACTTTCCCCATCATATCCACTATCAAAATCATTTGTGGCTCCTGAAATATACCCTACTAATGTTTGCTTAAATGCACCTTGAGTATTTGTCAAGTTTAACCAAATTCTGTTTTTTTCAATCACCTCAACTGATTTAGAGTTTGACGCATTTTTAAAAAACTGAGAATTGTCTAGTTTCACTCCTAATACATCCACTCGCATGCCATTATTAAATGTTGCTACTTGACCACTAGCAACACTAGTTGCAAAAAAAGACTGCCCTGATGTTATTTTTCCAGATGGGATACTTGAAGTATTAAAACCTAAAGTAGTAGCTGGAGTTCCAACGCCAACACCTCCTGTAAAATTATATGATGCATAGTCATTAGAGGTATAAGCATAAGCTCCAGAACCAGCACTTCCATCAATAATGTCTGAGGCTAGTTGAATTGCTGTATTATGTGTCCAAAAATAAATAGTTCCTTCTAGAACAGCACTATTTGCAGATAAAAACAAATCAGCGTCCAATGCTGATGGATAAGGATTTCCAATCAAGTTTGAAGTATTTACTCCTCCAATGGGAATTTTAATTATTCCATTATTAGGAATACCTACAAAAGTAGCAGAAAAAGGGGATGGAAATGGAGGTAAAGGTGGTGCATATTCTGGCCCTCTAACTATATATCCTTTTCCAGGTGCCATAACTGTTCCTGAAGATTCTTGCCTCCAATCCTCAGGACTGGCAAAAGCATCATATGAATACATCTTTCCTGCTAGTGTATTTGGGGATAAAGCTCCCAAAGTACTCCCAGAAACTGGCGAAGACCAATAAACATAATCGGTATTTATAATTGCCGGGGTTATTCTATTGTAATTTATATTTCCAATATTGGTAGCCGAATTATTAATTTGTACTAAACTTGCATTGTTATTAAAATTAAGCGATCCGCTTGAAATAGTAACCCCATTAGTTATTTTCAAAGTAACTCCAGAATTAACGGTAACGTTTCCGGAATTCACTTGGCAAGAACATGCTTCCATATCTCCTGCTATAGTATATGACCCATTAAATATAAGCGCTTGAGCACTTGTAGGAGGACCATTTGTCCATGATCCATTCCAAATAGCAGCTGCTGGAACAGTCATTGTAACTATATTTGAAGTTGCTGGATTAGTTATTGCACAAGTTGTATTAGAAGTCATTATTACTTTTATCGCATCTCCATTAGACAAGGTTGAAGAGGTATAGGTTGAAGAGACAGCTCCACTTATTAAAGTTGCTCCATTATACCATTGGTAAGTTGGCGTTGTACCTCCATTGATTGGTGCAGCTGTAAAAGTTACTGATGTTCCTGAGCAAATCGCTCCCAATGGAGAAGCTACAATACTTACACTCGCTGGTGAATTTGGGTTCACTGTCATAATTAGAGTATTTGAAGTTGCTGGACTAGCTGTTACACAAGTTGCATTTGAAGTCATTATTACTTTTATAGCATCACTATTAACTAACGTTGAAGATGTATAGGTTGAAGATGTCGCTCCGCTTATTATTGTTACTCCATTATACCATTGGTAAGTTGGATTTGCGCCTCCGTTTATTGGTGTAGCTGTAAAAGTTACTAATGTCCCTGAACAAATCGCTCCTAATGGAGAAGCCACAATACTTGCACTTGCAGGTAAGTTAGGATTTACAGTAACCGTAGCACTTCCTGAAATTGTGCTAGAACAATTAGGTGTACTTTGATAAGTTGCACTGACTAAATTATAAAGAAAAACACCAGTAGCAGTTGTTGCAACTGGTACATTTACATTACTACTGGCACTTATATTAACAGTTTGATTAGAACCTCCATTTATATTATAAATAACTGTAATAGCCACAGTTCTAGGATTTGTAAAAGTGATATTAGGAGATGAAGCACCAGCACAAACAGTTGTTGAACCACTAATTGTTGCATTAGCCATAGGTCTAACAATTAAATTAGCCCCAGCATTTATAATACCACTGGTTCTGGTACACGTCGCATTTGATATTGAAACTATAGTATACCCAGTATTGGATGTAGGACTATCCCCTGGCGTAAAACTATAAGGCGAAGCAGTTGGTATTGAGACTGTAAATTGTTGTAAAGTGGTATCATTTTTATAAGTTATACTGTATGGGGTTGTAAAAGTGGTATCATCTGCATCATATATCAGTTGTGGACTACCTCCAGTACAAATAGTACTCGCTATAAAACCATTACTTATATTATTAGGAAAAGTATTAACTGTGATAGTCACAGCTGTTGTATATGCTGAATAAAAAGTAGTTCCTTGAACAACCGATTTCGTTCTTCGTTTATAGCTTGTTGTTGAAGATAAAGCAGGTGGGGAATATGTAGCTGCCGTTTCTGAACCTATAGTAACATAGCTACCACTGGCATTCGTTTGCCATTCATAGGTAATTGTCCCAGAACCTGTACCCGGTGTCGTAGAAGTCAATGTTGACGGGGTAACTCCACTACAAATTATTTGTGAAGTTCCGATAGCGCCTGTAGTAACAACATTTATACCTCCAGCAGTCTCAATTTGATCAAATAAGTACAAAGCCCCACCACCTACACAAACCGCATATTGAGTAGCCCCTACAAAAATTTCATCATTATTATTACAACTTCCATTCAAACTAGCTGGACCATTTTGAAGATATAGTGCAACATTTGAAGGTAATCTCAATACAGAATGATCAAAATTAATGTGACCATTAGGAGACGTTACAACAATTAATGAAGAATATAAATATATGTCGGCATTTTTATTTAAATCTAATGTCCCAGAAATAGTTATAGTATTTGCGTAAATAGGTGTAACATCAAGAGTCACTGTGCTTCCGGAAACAATCGTCACATTATCGGTAGAAGCAGGAACTACACCTCCAACCCAAGTTGACGATGCCGACCAATTACCTCCAGTTGATGTACTCGAAATGTTTGCTCCAAAAGCGGTAATCTGAACTAAGACTAAAAAAAAGGGCAGGAGTAATTTTTTTATCATATTTCCCTAAGTTGTTAATATTCAAAGTAGTGTAATCTCTAAAAAGAAAAAACTTACATATACAAAATAAATTAAAAATAAATTAAACAATACAACAAAGTCGTTAACTTGCACATTAATCCGATATAACATCATTTTTCACACATAAAACGACTAAATACCTTACATACAATTCATTGTAACTTTATTTTTTAATAAATAAATCCTTCTTTATACAACTAAATTAAATAACAAACTGACCTTTTTTAAGTTAGAATTTCAATTTAAAACCCTTAAAAATCCAAAATGAAAGATGTATTTTCCATAAAAGAAGCTATCAAAAAAGCAGAACATTATTGTGCCTATCAAGAACGTTGTCATGATGAAGTAGAGCAAAAATTGAGAAGCATGAAAATGGATCAAGAGGAAATAAGCACTATTATAACTCATCTTATAAATGAAAATTTTCTTAACGAAAGTCGTTTTGCTTGTAGTTTTGCAAGAGGAAAGCACCGAATCAAATATTGGGGAAAGATTAGAATTGTTAACGAATTAAAATTTCGAAATATAACTAGCTACAATATTAACCTAGCTCTTAAAGAATTTACACCCGAAGAATATGAAACAACATTTCATGTATTAGCTGAAAGACATTGGGAATCAATTCACGAATCAAATAAATTAAAAAAAAGGAAGAAATTTTGTGACTATTTACTTCGAAAAGGATTTGAAAGTGATTTGATCTATTCGAAAATCAAAGAATTAGAACAAACTCCAAAATAACTTACTAATTTGCAATTGCTTTTAAAACAAATAGTCAGGAAAAATAAAGGCACCCTCCACAATCGCAAAACTTATAAAATTAGTAAAACTAAACCTCAAAATTTATAATTACCCCAAAATTTTAGAAAAATACAGGGTAAAACTCAATTAGAAAAAAAATCTAAATAACAAGAAATCTTTTACATATATTTGTAAAAGATTAATTTATCGGATTTTACGGTTACTTGTCGATTAAATTTTAATAAGTAAAACCTTTTTTTGTTAAACATCGTAAATAGAGTTTTAGTCCATAAACTTAATTAATGCTAATATGCATAAACAATTACTATTACTATTCTTTTTTTGTTTATTTATAGAGTCATCAAATGCTCAGTGTACTATAACAGGTAACCAAACTAGTTATGGAGCTAGCGCATGGATAGGTTATGTATATGCAAATACTAACGGTGGAAATCCTCCCAGCAATGCATTCACAACTACTTACCAAGGATTCGTCAATCAACCAGAAATTTTCGATCAGAATTTAGGATCTGGGTCTATTTCAGGAACAAATTTATGTGGTACATATGCTAATAATTTTGCAGTACGGTATAAAATGAATAAAACCATGCCGGCAGGAACTTATAATTTTACCGTTGGTGGTGATGATGGATATCGTTTAAGCATAGATGGTGGAACAACCTATATAATCAACAACTGGAACGACCATGGGTATGTTAGTTCTACAACTTCTGTTTACTTAAGTGGTAATACAAACTTTGTTTTAGAATATTTTGAAACAGGAGGAGATTCAAGAGTATCATTTAACTATACCGTAGATCCTTGTTCTACCGCTCCTACTTCAATTACGGGTAATAACAACATTTGTAATGGATTTGCCACAACCCTTACAGCAACTGGAGGTTCAGCAAATAGCTCCACAACTTACCAATGGGGAACTGGAACTGTAGGTAGTAATATTATTGCAGGACAAACAGCAAGTTCAATAACTGTTACCCCAGCTACGAGCACAACCTATTGGGTAAGAAGAATTGATTCTTCTCCATGTAATGTCACAACTGGAGCTGCATCACAATTAGTAACTGTAAATCCAAACCCAGGTGATCAAACCAGTTATGGTAGTAACTCATGGATTGGATATGTTTATGCACCAACAAATACAGGAAATCCACCAAGTAATGCTTTTACAACAAACTACATTGGCTATATAACGCAATCTGAAATGTTTAATTTAGATTTAGTGAATGGTTCCATTTCTGGACCTAATTTGTGCTCCAGTTATGCTGATTATTTTGCTATACGCTTTAAAATGCAAGAAAACCTCGACGCAGGCTATTATACTTTTACGGTTGGAGGGGATGATGGATATCGTTTAAGTGTTGATGGTGGAGCAACTTTTTTAACTAATTTAAGTGATTGGACTGGTCATGCTTATCAATCAAAAACAGCAACTGTTTATCTAAGTGGAAATACCAATTTTGTCTTAGAGTATTTTGAAAGTGGTGGGCAATCTAGAGTTTCGTTCAACTATACCGTCTGTAAAACATCTACAGCTCCTACTTCCATATCCGGAGCAAGTACGCTTTGTACGGGCGAGGGAGGAACAACTTTGATTGCTACTGGAGGAATACTAGCCTCAAACTCCGTTTATCAATGGGGAACAGGAAGTACAATAGGTAGTAACATTATAACCGGACAAACGACTCCTGATTATGTAATAAACCCCACTGTTACTACAACGTATTGGACAAGAATAATAGACTGTTCAACATATACAACATCTGGAGTAACAAAAACAATTACTGTCAATACTGGAACCACAGCAGGAACATTAAGTTCAACTGCAACCACGATTTGTAAAAATACTAGTCCAAACCCGATAACAATAGCGGGGAATGTAGGAAGTATTACCAAATGGCAATATGCAAATGACAATGCTTTTACTAGTGGAGTTACTGATATAGCATCAACCGCAACTACTTTAACTAGTGCATTAATGGGAAACATTAGTACGACACGATATTACAGAGCAGTTGTTCAAAGCGGGTCTTGTCCTATAAAAAACACAGTTCCTATTTCAATTACAGTTCCTGCTTCATTAACCTACTCCAATGGTGCTTGGAATGGTACACCTGATGCAACAACATCAGTAGTAATCTCTGATAATTTGATTTTGACAAATGATTTAAGCGTATGTTCTTGTCAAATTTCAAATGGATATACTTTAACGGTTGAATCTGATAAAAATTTAATAATTCAAACAACTTTAACAGTTGACACTAATTCAAACTTAATTGTAAAAAATAACGGAAGCATCGTTCAAGCAAAAGACAATTATACAAACTCTGGGAATATAACCTACATCCGTTCTACAACTCCTATAGATAAATTTGATTATACTTATTGGTCCACACCAGTTTCCCCTCAAACATTATACAACCTTTCCCCTAATACTTCTGGTGATAAATTCTATTCGTTCAACGAAACTATTGATGACTGGAAACAAGAGGATAATTCTATCACAATGGTTAAAGGAAAAGGATATACAATTCGTGGTCCTCAAGACTATGTTTCACCAAAACCATTGAGTGTATTTGATGGGACATTTAAAGGAGCTCCTAATAATGGCATCATCACTATTGGAATTGGTAAAGCAGGAAATTCAAACTTATTAGGAAATCCGTACCCTTCAGCATTGGATGCTAGCTCATTTTTAACAGCTAATAGCAGTTTATTAGAAGGAACCATTTATTTATGGACACATAATACTGATATTGCATTGAATACACCTAATCCAGGATCAGGAACATATGCCTACTCATCAGATGATTATGCTTCTTATAATTTGACTGGAGGAGTTGGTACTGCCAAAGCAATTAGTTCTACAAACTCAGGTGCAGTAAATGCAAATATTCCTACTGGAAAAATTGCTTCTGGTCAAGCTTTTTTTACCACCAGTAAAGCGATTGGTACCGCCACTTTTAACAATACTATGCGAGTGGGAGCTAATGGAATAACTGGAACGAATAATCAGTTTTTTAAATTTAGCTCAAATTCAAAAACAACCGAAAGTAAAACCATTGAGAAAAATAGATTATGGCTTGACCTATATAATGACCAAGGTGCGTTCAAACAAACTTTAATTGGTTACATCACTGATGCTACTGATGACTATGATGATTCATTTGATGGCGAAAGTTTTGACGGAAATGAATTTGTAGATTTTTACAGTATTAATGAAGACAAGATTTTAACAATACAAGGACGTGCTTTACCATTTAAAGATACTGATATAGTACCTATTGGATATACAACTGTTATTGATGGTAATTTTAGCATCGGCATAGACCAAGTTGATGGTGATTTTACAACTCAAGTGGTTTACTTAGAAGATAAATTACTCGATATTACTCATAACTTAACAGAAAAACCATATGATTTCACAACAGAAAAAGGTGTTTTTAATGACCGATTTGAAATAAAATACACTAATAAAACATTAGGAACTGATACCTTTACTCCATCAAACAGTAATTTTGCAGTTTATAAAAAAGGGAAACAAATTAAACTAGATTCACAAACTAAGCTAATTCAATCAGTACAAATATTTAATATAAGTGGAAAGTTAATTTACAGTCAAAAAGAAATTAACAATTTAAAATTCAGTACGACCGATTTAAGTATCAATAACCAAGTTGTTATTGTAAAAACAACATTAGAAGACAAACAAATCAAAACAGCTAAAGTTATCTTATAAATTTAAGGGCAAGACAAAAGCACACTCACAGCATTTCCACCAAATCCAACAGCATTTACTAATACTTTTTTAATGGGTTTGGTTTGTGATTGCACTTCTGCAAAAGGGACTCCAATAAACCTATTGTGTTGCATCATTAATAGAGCGAGTTCCAAACTTAATAAACCTGAAGCGCCAAAAGTGTGCCCTATTTTCCATTTGTTTGACGTCAGTAAGGGAAGAGTTGAACCAAAAACTTTTTGAATGGCAAGATATTCTGTCAAATCTCCTTTTATAGTTCCTGGAGCATGCATTACAATCACATCAACATCGGAAAGTTTAGTCTCTTTCAATGCCATTTTCATTGATTTTTGAAAACAAGTGGCTTCTGCCGAAATGGAAATATTATGCTCTAATAATTCTGTGGCATAACCAATTCCTTCAATATAAGCCAAGGCATTATCTTTTTTACCAATCTCTAAACAGCAAACTGCTGCGCCTTCACCCAGAATCATCGTGTTTTGAGTTTTCTCTAAATCAAGAGCGCGATTGGGATACGCATCATTATTTCGAGAATATATTTTAAGTGCTCTCATTTGAGCAATTGTAAAATCAGTTAAGGGAGCCTCACTTCCTCCAACTAGAAATTTATCAACCATTCCAGCTCGTAGCCAAGCCACTCCATTTAATAGGGCATGCAAAGCAGTAGAGCAAGTTATAGAATGCGAAATTTCAGGACCAGTACTTTGTAAGTCGTGGGCAACCCAAGAAGAAATATTTCCCAAGGTTGTTGTAGGCGATGCCAATGTTTGCGCTTTACCTGTCTCAAGGTACTCTTGATAATGTTTCTCAAATAATTCAGTTGCACCGCGGGAAGAGCCAATGTTAATTCCAAAAACATCATTTGAACCCCAACCTGCTTGTTTCATAGCAGACCGAGACGCTTCCATCGCATACAAAACCGATTTGTCTAAGGATTTGTATTTTGAATCTGACTCTTTCAATAATTCGATTTTTTGAACCGAATTAGTATCTAAGGGTGCTATAAATGTGGGTGCTTCATCCAAATGTTGTTTTACAAAACAGTGTGCTTCATTTAGATAATTCTCCCATATTTTTACGGGATCATTTCCTAATGGAGAAACAGATGAAAATGCGGTGATGGATATTATTTGAGACAAAGTTGTATTGATTTAACCGCAAAGGTCGCAAAGTTTTTCGCAAAGCACACTAGCTTTGAAGCTGAAATAACAACATTGCGAATCTTTGTGATTCCTTTTGATATTTAGGAAAATTATTTTCTAAAAATTTAAACTATTTCTAGAGCATCTTCGACTACTTGATATATTTTTTGCAATTGGATATTGGAAATAATGTATGGTGGCAAAATGTAAACAATATTCCCTACGGGACGTAAAATCACTCCATTTTCAATAAAAAAATCATAGAGTTTGTTTCGCATACTTCCATAGTAACTTGCTACACCGTCTGTTTTTATCTCTAAAGCAAAAATAGTTCCTAAAACTCGGGTAGTCTCCACTTTTGGATGCTGCTTGATTTTGTTTTGAAAAGCAAGATGACTTGCATTCACTCGAACTAAATTAGCCTGCATTTCGGAAGTAGTTAACAATTCTAAACTAGCCAACGCTGCTGCACAACCTGTAGGGTTTGCGGTAAATGTATGTCCGTGAAATAATGCCTTATTAATATCTTCGTCATAAAAAGCGTCAAAAATAGCTGAAGTAAAAGTGGTAATCGCCATAGGAATTGTACCTCCTGTCAAGGCTTTTGACAAGCACATCATATCTGGATTTTCCTTAAGATAATCCATAGCAAAGTTTTTTCCTGTTTTTCCAAAACCAGTCATCACTTCATCGGCAATAGTCAATACATTATTTTCTTGGCAAATTTTGATTAATTGATCTAATGTTTCTGGTTCGTACATTACCATTCCTGCTGCTCCTTGAACTAAGGGTTCAAAAATAAAGCCAGCACAATTATTATTATTTATTTGAGTTTTTAACGCCTCATAACTTTCTTGCTCTTTCCCTTTTACTGGTACCGGAATCCGAACTACATCAATGAACATCCCTTCAAAGGCCTGAGTATAAAACGAAATTCCGCTTGCTGCCATGGCTGCAAAAGTATCGCCGTGAAAAGCATTTTCGAAAGCAATAATGGTAGTTCGCTTTTCTCCTTTGTTGAAAAAAAACTGCAGTGCCACTTTTATAGCTACTTCAACTGCAGTAGAACCATTATCCGAGAAAAATATTTTTTGCTGATTATCTGGTAAAATTTCGATTAACCTTTCCCCAAGAACAATTGCGGGCTCATGCGTAAAACCACCAAATAGGACATGCTCTAATGTTGTGAGTTGTTTGTAAATAGCATCAGCAATGAATTTATTACTGTGCCCATAAGGATTTACCCACCAAGAAGCGATGGCATCTATATATTCTTTGTCATTTTCGTCCCAAAGCAAAGCACCTTCTCCTTTTTTTATAGCGATAGGAAGTGCAGCCGTTTTATGTTGTGTGTAAGGATGCCAAAGATATTGGCGGTCTCTTTCTGTTAAGTTCATTTTGCAAAGATAAAAGAAGTGAGAGACAAGAAGCAAGAAAACCATTGAAATCAGGTTTGTTTATGCCAACTTGCCCTTGCACTTATAATTTTAGTAAATTTTCTCTAAATTGATCAGCATATTCTCGGATTACATTTTGATCAAAATAAGGTTCTTGCTCAATTCTTCCAATACATTTCTCTCCTGTCTTATGGAGAATAATAGATTCTGTTGCTTTGTTTTCTTCGCCACTAAAGATAATTCCAGCAATAGCAATTTTACGATTTTTCAGAGCTTCGATTGTCAATAACGTATGATTAATACTTCCTAAATAATGTCTAGACACTACAATTACTTTGTAATCAGGTTGAATTAAATCAATGATACAGTCATCATTATTTATGGGGACAAAAAGCCCTCCAGCTCCTTCAATAACCAAGTGATTTGAAGTTTCAGGTGCTGTAATTTTAGTTAAGTCAATGGTAATTCCATCAATTTCAGCCGCAAGATGCGGACTTGCTGGCGTATTTAATTGATAACTATTGGGATGAATTACCGTTTTACAATTTCTAATAAAAGACTGTATTTTATGACTGTCTGAATTTTCTAGATCACCCGCTTGGATGGGTTTCCAATAATCCGCTTCTAGCGCTTCGGTTATGATGGATGATGCAATTGTTTTTCCTACATCGGTTCCAATTCCTGTAATAAATAGTTTCATATAAATTAGGCCACTGATAATAATGATTAAACGAATTTTTTGGTTTCATAAAGATACACGGAGAAAAAAGAAGGTACACAAAGAATTAGTGTGTTAATTTTTTTCCAATTATCCTCCGTTTTTAATTTTAAAACTTTGTGTAAAACTGAGCTAAAACACAAAGGTACCCAACAAACTTAATACTTCTGATATTTCTTCTTTAGAATTAAAATTATGCAAACAAAAACGGAGTCGCTCCTGCCCTTCTGGAACTGTAGGTGACAAAATTGCTTTTATATCAAAACCCTTTTCTTGAAATTGTTTAGCAATTGACTTTACTTTTTCATTTCCTGGAATAATAGCTGATTGTATAGCTGATTTAGAATGTACAAAAAGAGGTTTTAAGCCTAATAAAATCTTTTGTTGATTAAATTGAATTATATTTTCACGGAGATTATTGATGTTTTCTTGATTATTTTCCAAAAATTGATAGGCCATTAAAATAGTAGCGACGGAGTGAGGAGAAAGTCCTGTCGTGTAAATAAAACTTCTAGCAAAATTGACCAAATAGTCTTTTAATTCTGGAGATCCTAAAACTGCAGCTCCATGACAACCCAATCCTTTTCCAAAGGTCATAATTCGGGCAAAAACGGCATCTTGTAAATGAAGCATTTGAACTAATCCTTCCCCTTTTTCACCAAAAACTCCTAAAGCATGCGCCTCATCAACAATCAAAAGACAATCGTACTTATTTGAAATTTGTACTAATTCTTCCAGATTTGGCGCATCTCCATCCATAGAAAAAACACTCTCGGTAACAATATAAATGGTAGTATTTGGATTTCGAAGAATTAATCTTTCTAAATCTTCAAAATCATTATGATCAAATTTATACGCTTTAGCATGAGATAATTGTATACCATCCCGAATGGAGGCATGGCATAATTCATCATAAAGTATTAAATCTCCCTTTTGCGGAAGCGAACTAAAAAAGCCCACATTGGCATCATAGCCCGAATTAAAGATTAAAGCCGATTCGGATTTATGGAATTGAGCAATATAATCCTCGGCTTGTTGATATACTTTATGATTTCCTGATAACAATCTAGAACCAGTTGCTCCATTATGAATTTCATTGTTATCAATTAAAAATTGATGGGTTTTATGGAAAATAGTATCTGATTGAGATAATCCAAGATAATCATTGGATGCAAAATCTATTAATCCTTTGCTAATTGGCAATTGCCTCAATGCATTATTTTGCAAACGGCTTTCCAGTTTATCAGATAATTTTTTTGGAAGTTGAATCATAAGCAACAAAAATAAACAACTTTTTAGGATTATAAATTGCGAGTTTAATTTATAACCAATTTCTTTCATGAATTAACAAACATAAAGTCGTTTTAACTGTTATTTAGCATTAAAATTACATTATGTGAAATAAAAATAAAAAAAATATTCAAATGTAAAATAGTTTTTATATTTTCGAAGCCTATGAAACGAATTGCATCCTTATTCTTATTAGTATCATTGTTTTACAATGTACTGGGATACTATTTAATGTTTGCTTATCAAGACGAGCAAGCATGGGTTTCTGCTATAGAAAAAACGCCCGATTCGGAGTTTCAAGTTATAGAACTAAACGCAACTTTATATTCATTTATTGAAGACACTGATTTTGAATATGTAAATGAGAATGTTGTAATTGAGAATAAAAGTTACCATATTTTCAAAAAAAGGATTCAAAATAACATCCTTAGTTTGTACTATTTAAGAAATTCCTATGGAGATGTCATTGGAAAAGATTTAAAAGACATAGTCAACAATCAATTATTTGATAGTAGTCCTTCTAAAAACTCTCCAATAAAAAAATTATTAAAGACGTTTCTTCAAGATTATATCCCTAACACAACTGTATGTGTTCATTTTTCTCCAAACTCAGATCAAGACACAAAGAAACTTTCTAAGTATCTTAATCTAGATTTAAACTCGGGCTACTTATCCACACTGTATACGCCCCCAAAATTCATTTAATTTTTTATTCCTTTCAGTAGAATCATTTTATAATTTGACACATTAGTGTAAAAATAGCAACGCGATTTATTTAAATCGGTGTTACAAACCGCTATTATGCTTTTCAAATTTTAAAACGAAACCACTATTCCTTTACACTAGTAGGTCTTTTTGCTAATTACAAAAGCAAGACAACTTACTTGTTAATAGTTGTTAAATTAGGATATTTTTCTTACTAAAAAATCATTTCACTCTTTTATTTTGACTCTAACAGTCAGAAAAACAAACCAGTACTTAAATTTATAAAATGAAAAAACCAAACCAATATTATATCTATACCATATTATTAATTTCTATATTATTAATACAAAACCAGAACATTGTTGCACAAGGATGTGTAGCTGTCCGTCAAATGGGAGGTCAAAACATGAACACTTCCAATTCCTATAATTTAAACAAAGGAGATTTTCAAGTTGGAGCAAACTATCGTTATTTTCATTCTTGGAGACACTTTGTAGGAACAGAAGAACAACCACAACGTCAAACTTCAGGTGGCGGTTTTGATGAAAATGGAAAAGAGCGTGGCAATGCAGTTAATATCTATTCTCATGCAGTAGACTTAAATGTTTCTTATGGGCTAACAGAACGCATTCAGTTGAACGCTACATTACCTTATGTAAACAACGAACGTTCTCAAGTATTAAAACAAACCAAACCAGTAAAAAACACCTATAGATACAGCGTTTACGCTGATGGAATTGCTGATGCACGTTTAAGCGTCAACTATTGGATATTTGACCCTAAAACCGCTAAAAAAGGAAACCTTATGGTAGGGTTGGGTGTGAAATTAAATACAGGTAGCCATGACCGAAGAGATGATGCACCACAAACAGATGGAACTATTAAAAGCGTTGTAATGGATCAAGCAATTCAACCCGGAGACGGAGGTGTTGGTTATTCAGTAGAACTACAAGCATTTCGACAATTAACAGGACGTCTTTACGGTTTTGCAAATGGATACTACTTGTTTAATCCTAGAGAATCAAACGGTACATTTAAATCAGCCCCAAAATTAGGTTTAGAAGGATATGAAATTTACGCTAGCCCGGACCAATATTTTGGTCGTGCAGGTGTTATGGCTGCTATAGACAAAAAAGAAAACTTCACTGTTTCATTAGCAGGAAGATTTGAAGGTATTCCAGCATATGACGCTTTTGGAGGTCAAGTTGCTTATCGCCGTCCTGGTTATGTTATTGCGGTAGAATATGGCTTTTCCTATCGATTAGGCAAACATGGATTTAGCTTATTCATTCCTTACAACGTAGTTAAAAACCGAATTCAAAGTGCAGCTGATATTGCTAGCCAGAACTTACAAAATTCTACAATTACAGATCCAAGTAAATATGTGCATGTACAAGGTGATGCCGCTTTTGCTGATTATTCAATCAACATAGGTTATAATTACCGTTTCAGCTTAAACAATAAGATCAAGGTAACTATGAAACATTAGTTTGTTAAAGAAAAAAACAACCTTTAGTCAGTGGTATTTTTTACCAAAAAAACAATGAAAAAACAACCAATTAAAACATAAACGATGAAAAAATCATCTTCATTATACAGTGTCTTTATTATTATTTTATTTATTACTAATTTATTTATTACTCAAAAAACCAATGCTCAAGGTTGCGTTGCCATTAAAGGAAACGCTACAAGTTGCATGATGGTTCATCCTGACAGTACTAATGTTGCTCAATGGCAATTTACAACTAGTGGCCGTTATTTTAAGTCTTTTAGACATTTCTCAGGAACGACTGAAAACAAAGACCGATTAATTCAAGGAACGGAAGTCATCAATTATTCCTCCATCGTTAATCTTTCATTGACTCGAATAATCGACAATCGCTGGTCAGCAATGGTAGATATTCCAATTTTAAATAATGTACGTTCATCCTTGTACGAACATGGTCTTGTGGATGGCGTTTATGTTAAAAAAGAAAGAAATACGACAAGTTCATTTGGATTAGGTGATATTCGATTTGCAGTTTACAGATGGCTATTAGACCCTCTTAAAAATAAAAAAATAAATATCCAACTAGGACTAGGACTTAAACTAGCAACTGGAGATTATAATTATAAAGACTATTGGCATAATGTAGGTCCTAATGGCACCAATGAGTTGCGTCCTGTTGACCAATCAATTCAACTAGGAGATGGAGGTACTGGAATTACATTAGAATTAAATACTTTCTATAATTTCACAGACAATTTTGGCATGTATGGTAACTTCTATTACTTGAGCAATCCTAGAGAACAAAACGGAACAAGAACCTATAGAGAAACTTTATCTCCAAGATTAGCAAATGAAGCTATCTCAAGTGTACCTGATCAATACATGGCGAGAGCGGGCTTTAACTATTTATTTAACCACATCCATGGATTAACATTAGCAGCTGGTGCAAGAGTAGAAGGAATCCCAGTGTATGATATTATAGGTGGCAGCGGTGATTTTCGCCGACCAGGATATATTTGGTCAGTAGAGCCATCGGTAAACTACGAGTATAAAAAAGTGATTTTATTTGCATCGGTTCCATTTGCAGTAGCTAGAAACCGTACACAAAGTGTAACAGATAAAGAAAATTCAGCTACAACTGGCACTCATGTTCAAGGAGATGCAGCATTTGCTGATTATACAATCAATATAGGACTATCAACGAGATTTTAACGAAAAGCGACGGACTATTAATTTGTCTACTATACTATTTTAGTAAAATTAATAGTCCGTTTTTAATTTTTTTTCAATTAATACAATTGCCCAATTACCACTTCATTTATTATTACTAAAATGAAGACAAAACCGAAACTTTACAATTTCAAAAAAAAAATACTATGGAAGCTACTTTCAACTCTTTATATTTTTCATTTAGCACAAAAATGGAAAAACACAGCATTACCTTAATGCGCATTGCTCTTGCTATTGTTTACATTTGGTTTGGTGCTTTGAAAATTTTCGGAATGAGCCCCGCAGGAGAACTAGTAGAAGAAACTGTATATTGGTTTAGACCCGAAATATTTGTCCCCATTTTAGGAATTTGCGAAGTACTGATTGGCCTTGGTTTACTTGTGAAACGCTTCATCCCTTATACCATTATATTACTATTACTACACATGTGTGCTACGTTATTTCCAGTTTTTATATTACAAAAAGTTTGTTTTGATGCTTTTCCATACTGCCCTACTTTAGTGGGTCAATACATCATCAAAAATGTAGTCTTAATTGCAGGAGCACTAGTAATTGCAGGAAATTCGAACAAAACAATATTAAACAAGAAATAAAAATAGAGTAATCACCAATTCTTACACTAAACAATGAAAAAAACCATATTATGCTGTTTCCTCTTAACGGCATTTTTAACGAACGCCCAAACAGATACCGATGCGATTATGATGGGGAAACAAAATTTTTGTGTTGGATCAATTTACCAATACAGTAGTTGGAAACAATATTGGGAAGGAAGTATTAAAAGAGACAACCTAAACATGGGAACCGTTTCAACAAAATCAATTTCAATGATGGGAAACTATGGTATTTCTGATAATTTAAACGTATTATTTAGTTTGCCATATGTACAAACAAATGCTTCTGCCGGAACCATGAGTGGGCAAAAGGGAATTCAAGATTTATCCCTAACCTTAAAGTATATGCCTATAGAAAAAAATATAGGTAATGGTATTTTTTCCTTATATGTAATTGGTGGATTTTCGACACCCGTTTCTAACTATACTCCAGATTATTTGCCGTTAAGTATTGGTTTACATACTAAAACAGGGCAAATTAGACTAATGGGAGATTATCAGATAGGGAAATTATTCACAACCATTTCAGGGACGTATATTAAAAGAGGGAATGCTACACTTGATCGAAATACTTATTTAACGGATGAAATTCATTATACAAATAAAGTCGATATGCCAGATGCCATAGCAGTCAATTTTAGATTTGGTTATCGTTCTAGCAGATTAATTGCTGAAGCCGTGCTTGATAATTGGGTGACACAATCTGGAGGATTTGATATTACAAAAAACAATATGCCATTTATAAGTAATACTATGAACACTTTAAAATACGGATTTAATTCTAAATATACTTTTAAAAACCTCCCTGAATTGTCAATCGTTAGCGGATGCAACTTTGTAATTAGCGGAAGAAATGTGGGGCAATCAAACACTGTCTATGGTGGTTTGTTTTATATTTTAAATTTAAAAAAAACACAGAAAGAAGATGAAAAATAGAAACATAAAAATAATTCGAAACTCTCTTTTTGTCTTATTACTTACAATAACCTATTCGTGTAGTAATGATATCACCGAAAGTAATGAACAATATGCCACTTTGAATCCAAAAAGCAATGATGAATTGGCGGGTAATTGGAAAACTATATTATTAACAGCTCCTGATGAATTCCAGCTAGATGCTCCAATTGCAGCAAATACGCCCGCTTTTAATCGAGAAATAAATGAAATAAAAAGCTATCAAGAAAACATAACTGAAGATCAAAAAAGAATAATAAAATACTGGAGCGTTGGTGGTGTATTGCGTTGGAATGAAATCATGCGTACACTTGTGGCTCGCCATAATCGTCCACCTTATCAAAATGAAGACGGAACTTATCCTGTCCCATCTGGAGCAAATCCTTTTGCAAACCCACAGTTTCCATTCTCAAGTCCTCCTTATGCTGCAAGGTCATATGCGTATGTAAGTGCGGCACAATATGATGCCCTTATTGCAACTTGGTACTACAAAAAACTGTATAACAGAGCAGCACCATTCGCAGTAGATACAAATTTGCAAGTATTAATTCCAAAAAGTACTTTGCCATCTTATCCTTCAGAGGACGCAGTTTTGGCTGGAGTTACTGTAGAATTACTAAAATTATTGTTCCCTACGGAAATCGCTTATATTGATGGAAAAGCAGAGGAAGAAAAACTATATCGCATTATTTCTGGAGCAAATGTTCGCAGTGATATAGATGCAGGAATCAGTTTAGGTAGAAAAATTGCAGGCAAATTTATATCTAAAGCAACATCTGATGGTACTGGCGCAGCGATTGGAACACCTGAAATTTGGAAATCACTAGAAAACCAAGCCGTGGCAAAAGGAGAAATACCATGGAAGTCATTGGAATTTCCTGCTAGACCTCCTATGTTGCCCTTATTTGGTAAAGTCAAATCCTTCTTTATGACTCCAGAAATGGTGGTTGCTAACCGACCAATAGCCCCTCCATCAACACAATCTCCTCAGTTTGCTAAAGAGCTAGCTGAAATTAAAGACTTTAGTAAGAATCCAACAAGAAAAAATATGGCAATCGTTTCATTTTGGGCAGACGGCGTAGGCACTTACACCCCACCTGGTCACTGGAATGCTATTGCAACAGAAGCATTTGTACAAGAAAACTATAGTGAAGTACGATGGGCGAGAAACATGGCCTTATTAAATATCGCCATGATGGATGCCGCAATTTCTTGCTGGGATGCAAAATATACGTATTTCAACCCTAGGCCATCACAAGTAGATCCTTCGATAAAAACAACTACCGGAACACCCAATTTCCCAGCTTATGTTTCTGGTCATTCCACTTTTAGTGCTGCCGCATCAACATTGCTTTCTTATTTAATTCCTTCAAAAGAGCTACAATTTAAAGCAATGGCATTGGAAGCCTCAAATTCAAGAATGTATGGCTGTATTCACTATAGAAGTGATTGCGAAAAAGGATTAGAGTTAGGACAAAAAGTTGGAAATATCGCCATTGCTAGGGCAAAAAGTGATGGAGCTGAATAACTAAAGAATTCCAAATAGAAAAACATACTAAAATAATTTGATAGAAAATGACAACTACTACCTCATACACAAACAAAGAAAACATCCTGAAACTACTATTATTAGTTAGTTTTCTTGCGCTATTTTTAAGCGCAAGCCGTTTTCAAGCTGAATTTAAAAAAGTAATCTGCATCGAAGGGAAATGCGATAAACCACACGAACATGGTCAATTAGGGTATCATGAACGATTTCATATCGATACAAATGATAATTTTGCAGTTGCAACTATAAAAGGGGTTGCCAATTTCTGGGAAGCAAATGCTACTGGAATGACCTTCGCAATTATTATAGGCGGTGCCGCCCTATCATTACTATTGTCTTGGAAAAAATTTGAAGAATTAATACAGTTAAAAGGAATAAAAGGAGCCGCTATAGGAAGTGTTTTTGGAATGCCTTTAAATATGTGTGCCAACTGTTCTGCTGTTACCAGTGTTAGCGTTACTTCTCAAAAGGGAAGCACTGAAGCAACACTAGGAATTATCCTCGGAGGTGCATTACTTAACATCATTGGGATCGTAACTATGTTTGGAATCTTTAATCCAGCTATTGTTATTTCAAGAATTATTTTTAGCATAATAATGATATTATTCGTTATTCCTCAAATATCAAAATTAATAACTAAAAAAGAAGCTATTCCCGTAAAAAGTGAAGTATTCGAAAAGATATCTTGTTATTTTCCAGAAAAATCAATATTTCAAACTTTAATAAAAGCCACCGAAGATTGGTTAATAGCCGTAGGCACTATCGCATACAAATTAATTCCTTTAATGATTGTTGGTACTCTATTCACAGCTCTTTTTAGAGCCTTTTTCCCAAATGAAGTACTACATACTATCTTGGCTTACAATCCAATTGTAATCTTGATAATTGTTTCTTTTATTGGAACTATGCTTTCAGTTCCTGTATTATTCGAAATTTTATTAGGAACTATATTATTGCAACTTGGCTTTACAAATGGTGTAATTGCGGCTATGCTATTTACCGCTCCTTCTTATGGCCTTTTCACAGTAGTATTAACAAAAGAAAAATTAGGGGGCTATAAAATTCCAGCACTATTAATAGCAATTACTTTTATTTTTGGAATTGGAACAGGATTATTAGCGGATTACTTAACTCAATTATTTTAAATCATGAAAAAACCTATCATCGGAATCATATTGTTTCTATTGCAAATTAGCTTGGCCTTATTTTACAACAACACATTTGATCTAAAATTCATTTTTGGGCTTGCGATTATATCAACCTTATATCTTTTATATAAGCTTATAAAAAATAAACAAAACGCAATATAACATTTGTAATTACACCGTTTATAAACGAAAAAAATCAAGATCAAAAATAGAGTTGAAAAAACAATTTACTGCATAAAAAAACGCCTAACAAATAGCTAGGCGTTTTTTATATAAATTTAAGATTGCACTAATCAACTAATACAATTACTTTATTATCTTTCATTTCAATAGTTCCAGAAGAAATAGCCAACGTATAATTCTGATCGTTTACTTTCGAGAATAAACCTGCTGTTTCTTTATTAAACTTAAAATCCGGTGCTGTAATGTTTACAGTTCCTTTTTGAAGCAACGAAACTATTGGAGCGTGATTATTTAAAATTTGAAAACTTCCATCAACACCAGGTACAGATATTGAAGTTATTTCTCCTTTGAACAATGATGCTTCTGGTGATACTATTTCTAAAATCATTTTTTATTTATTTTAAATTTTAAATTTTAGATTTTAAATTAATTTATAATTCAAAATTCAACATTCAAAATAGATTATGCTTCTGCCAACATTTTTTCTCCTGCTTCAATAGCTTCTTCAATAGTACCTTTAAGGTTAAAAGCTGATTCTGGTAAGTGATCTAATTCACCGTCAATAATCATATTAAATCCTTTGATAGTATCTTTGATATCAACTAACACACCTTTCAATCCTGTAAATTGCTCAGCAACGTGGAAAGGTTGAGATAAGAAACGTTGCACACGACGTGCTCTAGAAACGGCTAATTTATCTTCTTCAGATAATTCTTCCATACCTAGAATCGCAATAATATCTTGTAGTTGTTTGTATTTTTGAAGAATCTCTTTTACTCTTTGTGCACAATCGTAGTGCTCATTTCCTAAAATTTGAGGAGTTAAGATACGAGAAGTAGAATCCAATGGATCTACCGCTGGATAAATACCTAACTCAGCAATTTTACGAGACAATACTGTTGTTGCATCAAGGTGAGCAAACGTTGTTGCTGGTGCTGGATCCGTTAAATCATCTGCAGGTACGTAAACCGCTTGTACAGATGTAATAGATCCTTTGTTTGTAGATGTGATACGCTCTTGCATCGCTCCCATTTCTGTAGCTAATGTTGGTTGGTATCCTACCGCAGATGGCATACGACCTAAAAGTGCCGATACCTCAGATCCCGCTTGTGTAAAACGGAAGATATTATCCACGAAGAACAATACATCTTTTCCTTGGTCAGTTCCAGCTCCGTCACGGAAATATTCCGCAATAGATAATCCAGAAAGTGCTACACGAGCACGAGCTCCTGGTGGCTCATTCATTTGTCCGAAAACGAAAGTAGCTTTAGACTCTCTCATTCCTGGTAAATCAACTTTAGATAAATCCCATCCTCCATTTTCCATAGAGTGCATGAATTCATCCCCGTATTTTATAATTCCTGACTCTAACATCTCACGAAGTAAGTCATTTCCTTCACGTGTTCTTTCTCCTACTCCTGCGAATACTGAAAGTCCACCGTGACCTTTTGCTATATTGTTAATCAACTCTTGGATCAATACTGTTTTACCAACACCTGCACCACCAAACAATCCAATTTTACCCCCTTTTGAGTAAGGCTCAATTAAATCGATTACTTTAATACCTGTGAATAAAACTTCTGATGAAGTTGATAAATCCTCGAATCTTGGAGCTTGACGGTGAATTGACATTCCGTTTACACCCGTTTTTGGCAATTCAGGTAAACCATCAATTGCATCACCAATTACATTGAACAAACGTCCGTAAACATCTGCACCAATTGGCATTTGAATTGGATTTCCTGTCCCAACTACTTCATAACCTCTACTCAAACCATCTGTTGAGTCCATCGAAATGGTACGAACTGTGTTTTCACCAATGTGAGATTGTACTTCAAGTACTAATAAAGTACCATCTTTTTTTGTGATTTCTAATGAATCATAAATTTTTGGAAGTTCAACATCTTTACCGTTGAAAACTACATCAACTACTGGACCAATGATTTGCGCAACTTTTCCTATTACTTTTGACATTACTTATGTATTTATTAAATAGCTATTTAGGTTTATGAAATACCACCAACCGAAATTTACCGATTAGATACTTTTTTCAGAGTGCAAAGATAATTTTTTAAAATAAAAAATCAACACCTTTTCGCATAAAAACATTAAAAAATTAATGGATAACTTAAAATCAAGTTTAAAACCCTCAAAATATCCGAATATACTAAAAATAAAAACCACCACGTTTTAAAAACGGGTGGCTCTATTTTTTTAATCTTACTACAAATTTATTGAATTACTTTTGGATAAATTATTGGATAAAGACCTAAATCAATCTTCTTCAACGTGGCAGAATATTTAACATTTATAGCATCACTAAAAGCATTTGCTATCAATGCATATCCTCTAGGACCAGGATGTACTCCATCAAGAGAAAAAGCCCCACCTGTCACATAAGTTGATGTTAGTGTAAAACTATTACTTACAATACCTCCTGTTGACAACTGAGTCATTATTGTCTTTGTATCTACAAATGCCAAACCTTTTGAATCCGCAATTGCTTTTATCGTTACATTATAAGCATCTGTAGCCGTTTTAATCATCGCAACTTCTGTTGGAATTAATACATCTTTATCTTGTAAAGGATATGTTATCCCAAATTTATTTAAAGGAGCTGGAATTCCAGCTGGAGCAGTACCAATTACAGATTGGGTTGGCAAGACAACTAAATCATTTGCATTTGCTTGACGAGCTTGTCCAAAAACACTTCCATAAAAAGTAGCGGTAGCCACTCCTAATGTAGGTGTGAATGCTGCAGTTAATTGAGCTGATAAGTTCGTTAAAGACTCATCTTTTATCAATAATGGATTTGAAGCCGTCGTAGATAATAAATTTATTCTATCACCTGCACCAAAAGCAGTTAAAGCTGCTTTCAATGGCCCATACAATTGCGCATTAAGTGCCCCAATTGTAGCGTCCCCAACAGCAGTACTTCCACTACCAAGAAGTTTTGAAGTTAAAGGATTATAAGGAACCGTTGTAAAATAAGGTAGCGTTGTAATATAAGGTAAGTTAGCGACAACCCCTTTTGCCCCATTAGCAGTTAGATTAGTAACTAATCCTGAGTATACACTTGCAAAAACATTAGGGTCAGTAATATCATTACTACCATAAGTAGCCGGATTCAAATTTCCCGTTTGATCCACACCAACACCTCCAGAAGTTGCAAAACCCAATACATCATTACCTCCAATCCATAAAGAAAAGAAAGTTGGTGCTTGAACTAAGGCGTCCGCTAAAACAGTAGTTCCAGCTGCAGTTGAAAATCTTGCAAAATAAGGATTTGCTGCACCTATAGCTACACCGGCAACATTTCCGTATCCAGGTGCAACTAAATGGTAACTTTTAGCCCCAGGAACACCTAAATTATTAAAAGGGCCAGTTAAGTGAGTTGTCACTTCAGTTGTTGGAACACCATCAACAGAAACTGGACCAACACCATTAAAATACAAACGAACTCCGGCAATAACATTACCTCCTAGAAGTAATCCACCGATATTATCAGAAGTATAAGGTGTTTTGAATTCCCCCCCACCTGCTTCAACAAACTGTTGTGCTAATAGATTAACATAAGAACCTTCTTGTCCTTTTTTGAAAAGCGCACCATCACTATAGCCCGCAGCAAATGAATCGCCCAATGCCACATATTTTGTAAAACTTGCCGAGCCTGAAGTTGCAGGTACTTCAGCAGGAGTCGTATTTGAATCGTCACTATTACATGCCACAAAGGTCAACGAAACCAATAGTAGCCATTTGAAATTTTTTATCATTGTTTAAGTCTTTTTTTTATTAATGAATACTATTAGCTTACGGATTGATTGTCCAAGAAGCAAAATATTGTTGCCCAATTAAACCGGCACCTAATACTTGAGCATATTCTTTACCACCAATATTTGCTGCTCCAATTTTTAATGTAGATTTCAATTTTGGGAAGTTATAATTAATTTGAGCGTCAATTACTGTAGCGGCATCGATCATACCATCAACCATTGTTGATTGCCATAAATACTCACTATTCCATCTTCCACTAATATTGAAACCGAAATTTTCAAATAATTTCTCATTACCAAATGATGCTTTTACTCTATGTTTTGGAGTATTAAATCCAGCTTCAAAACTTGGATCTTTAGCTTGGTCAAAATTAAATTCAGCATAGTTGTAATTAACACCTACTTCGAAATCTCTGTATACTTTTTTAGAAAGGCCCAAACCAAAACCTAGCGATTTGATTTCAACATTCGTATTGGTATACAATTGGTATGCTCTATAATTTCCGTTTTGAAGTGCGTGTAATGATTGCGCACCGGCATCCGCAGCTAATGGATTTGGAGCGTCTTGTGCTGTTCCGTAATAAGGAGCCACAACATTCAAGTTTCCAATAAAATCATTATAAATATTATAATACCCATTAATATCGATTGACACATCACGAATAAATGAACGATATCCTAATTCAAATGCTTTAACCTGCTCTGGTTTTACATAATTTACATTTGTTTTTCTTAATAATGCAGAACCTGCAACAGGGTTACTTGCTGCCAATGCACTAAAAGCAGCTACAGAACTAGCTGTATAAGAATTATTATATGCATTTAATCCAGTCATAACAACGTTTTGACCACCAGCCAAAGCTTGTCCAACTGCAGTAGCAACTGGTAAAGTCTCGCTATATCTTGTTAAGTTGTCTGGAGCTGATCCAAGTAATATGGCGCTTCCTACATTAAATCCAATGTATTGATCTTGTGTTGATGGATTTCTAAAACCAGTTTGAAATGAAGCTCTGAAATTATGTCTTCTACTTTCTCCACCTGAATAAACAAATGAAACTCTAGGAGATACATTTCCGTCGAAATTTTTTGATTTATCGTAACGAACAGATCCAGTAAATTTTAAACGGTCATCTATCATTTTTTTAGTCAACTGCGTATACGCTCCATATTCGTTATAATAAATAGGACCATCAGCATCTGTATAAATTCTTCCATGAGAATTCAATTGATATTGTCTGTATGAACCTCCAACTTGAATTTCTGCAAATTTGATGACATCTTTAAAGTTATAATTTGCATCTGAATGATATACTTTAGAATTATCAACTAATTTAGATCCTGTAAGCACACTTTCACCTGAAATAACTTGATTGAATGCAGCCTTAAACTCAGGAGTACCTGGGATTAATCTTCCAGTGTCTGCCGTTTGTCTCGCTATTTTATGAGCATTTTCAGGAGTCATACCTGCTAATGTAGATTGAACATAAGCTCCTGCATATTGTCCAAACCATGTTTTATCGTCTTTCCACACTCTATTGACATTAATCCCTGTAAATAGCATATCATATGATTTACCACCATCTTCAGTTGTAGTATACCCTCTTACATAAAAATTCTTTCCTTTAATCTCTAATTTATGCTGTTGCATAAAAAAGTCATTCAAATAATACCTATTTGCTCCTTGATAAACAGCATTACCAAAACCAAATTTACTTTGCAAAATAACTTCTAAGTTTTCATTCCCAAAAGGTCTATAATGAAGTGAAAAATCAATTTTAGTATTACTCGCTTTATTATCCGTAAGATCAGTTTCATTATACCCCGTTCTACTTACATTATAATTAGGAAGTAAATTAACTGCAGATGCAGGTATCAAACCTAAACCAGCAAGGGATTGACCAACACCTTTTATATTTGTAGAAACTTCATCACCATATACATTTATACCATCATAATTAACATGACTTCTATCTCTTCCAGCAACGGTTTTGTCATTATAATTAGTAGCATACCAATCCGTACCATGCATGTACGTGAAATTAGCTTTTGCCGCCAATTTAGGACTAAAAGCATGCGCCATGCGAATTCCATAATCTACATAATCGTTATTCCCTGCCGCTTTTTGACTTGTTTGTCCAAATTTTGCATAAGCTGTGATTCCAGGACTAGTGAATGGACTTTTACTATTCATGAATAAAATTCCGTTAAAAGCATTAGCACCATACAATGCAGAAGAAGCACCTGGTAAAAGCTCTACACTTTGAACATCAATCTCCGAAACACCAATCATGTTACCAAGAACAAAGTTTAACAAAGGAGATGAATTATCCATTCCATCGACTAACTGCATAAAACGGGTATTCGCAACTGTTGCAAAACCACGCGTGTTAATTGACTTAAAAGACAAACTACTTGTATTCATTTGAACTTCTTTTAAGTTTTCTAAACCATCGTAAAAAGTCGCTGAGGCTGATTTTTTAATATCCGCAACACCCATTCTTTCAATAGTTACCGGAGATTCTAATACACGCTCTGGAGTTCTTGAAGCAGAAACAACAATTTCATTAAGTAAATTATCCTCTTCTTTGAGCACAAGATTTACTTTTTGATTATTTGATGAAATATTTACTTTTTTGGAAATAAAACCAACACTTGTAACCTCGATCGTATAAGGAGGCTTTTTTGAAGAACTTAAGATGAATTTTCCATCAATATCTGAAACAGAACCGATGTCTTCTCCAACAATTTTAATATTAGCTCCAATAATAGGTTGGCCATTACTGTCAGCTACCGAACCCGAAATTGAATTTTGAGCAAAACTAATGCTACAAAAAAACAATGACAAAAAAAGTAAATAAGCTCTCATTTGGTTAATTTTTTAAGATTTATGTCACCAAAGTACAAATATTTTTGATATTACTAAAAAAACGTTAAAAATATTTAATAATTATCATAAAATTTAGCCCATATTAACTTATTCAATATTGTCTTTTATTAAATATTAACCATAAAAAATTGTTAAAAAAACAAAATATACTATGCATACATATAAAATTAACTAAAAAAATAGGTTTATCATAAAAAAACAGATTTTAAAAAATATTTTCGCAAAAAAAAGAAGCAAGACCTAAAGTCTTGCTTCTTTTATATAATATATGAAGATAATAATTATTCGACCGTAACCGACTTAGCTAAGTTTCTTGGCTGGTCAACATTGCAACCTCGCATAACCGCAATATGATAAGACAAAAGCTGCAATGGAATTGTGGTAATCAATGGAGATAAAGCATCTGATGTTTCAGGAATTTCGATAACATAATCCGCTAAATCACGAACTTGAGTATCCCCTTTCGTAACAACAGCGATAATTTTACCACTTCTAGATTTAATCTCTTGAATATTACTTACTATTTTATCGTAATGACCTTGTTTAGGAGCAATTACAACTACCGGCATATGCTCATCTATTAAAGCGATTGGACCATGTTTCATTTCTGCTGCCGGATAACCCTCAGCATGAATGTATGAAATCTCTTTTAACTTCAAAGCGCCTTCTAATGCAACTGGAAAATTATATCCTCTACCTAAATAAAGACAATTGGGTGCATCTTTAAAAATAGCTGCAATTTCTTTAGCTCGATCATTAGTTTCCAATGCTTCTTTTACTTTCACAGGAATCAATTCTAATTCTTGCAAATACATATGAAAATCAGAAAGAGACAATGTTCCTTTTGCTTTAGCTAAACGAAGCGCAATCATTGTCAATACTGTAATTTGTGTTGTAAATGCTTTAGTCGAAGCAACACCAATTTCAGGCCCTGCATGTGTATAAGCACCAGCGTGAGATTCTCTTGAAATAGAGGAACCTACTGCATTACAAACTCCAAATACAAAAGCACCATTTTCTTTAGCTAATTTAATTGCCGCCATCGTATCTGCTGTTTCTCCAGATTGAGATATAGCGATAACAACGTCTTTACTATTTATTATTGGATTTCTATATCTAAATTCAGAAGCATATTCTACTTCGACAGATATTCTAGCAAATTCTTCAAAAATATATTCTGCAACTAAGCCTGCATGCCATGAAGTACCACATGCTACAATAATAATTCTATCAGCGTTTAAAAACTTCTCTAAATTATCTTCAACACCTGACATTTGAATAATACCTTCATTGGGATGCAACCTACCTCTATATGTATCTTTGATTACGCTTGGTTGCTCATAAATCTCTTTTAACATAAAGTGATCGTAACCTCCTTTTTCAATTTGTTCCAAATTCATTTGAAGTTCTTGAATATAAGGATCCACCAAAGAATCATCTTTGATTTTTCTTACTTTCATCTTCTTATGCAACATGATATTTGCCATCTCCCCATCTTCTAAATAAACAGCATTAGAAGTATATTCAATAAATGGTGAGGCATCGGATGCAATAAAATATTCTCCTTCCCCAATACCAATTGCTAAAGGACTACCTAAACGAGCCGCAACAATTTCATCAGGATTTTTCTTGTCGAATACCGCAATTGCATAAGCACCAACTACTTGGTTTAATGCGATTTGAACTGCTTTTCCTAGTTTTATATTTTCTTTTTTTTGTACCTCTTCTATTAGATTTACTAATACCTCAGTATCTGTATCTGAATAAAAAACATATCCTCTTTTAACTAATTCTTCTTTTAGAGGAGCATAGTTTTCAATAATCCCATTATGAATTATTACTAAATCCCCTGAATTAGAAAGATGCGGATGAGAGTTTACATCATTTGGCACACCGTGAGTAGCCCAACGCGTATGTCCAATACCAATTGTTCCATTAGTAGACATTTCTTTAGAAGCTTTTGCTTCCAAATCCACCACTTTGCCTTTAGTTTTACATAGTTTAATAGCTTCTCCATCATAAATCATGACACCAGCACTATCATACCCTCTATATTCAAGCCTTTTTAATCCTTTTATAACAATAGGATAAGCCTCTCTATAACCTATATATCCAACAATTCCACACATAGCTTTATATTAATTAGGTTTAGTATAATAAATTTCTAATTTCAATCTTTTATCCTCAGGTACAGTAGATTTACCTCCGTAAATAATGGTCCCTAATGGATTCATAACTGATGCTCTAGGCACTTGAGAAATCGCAGTTGGTGTTCTCAGTTTATTAGAAGCAATTACATTAATATCTTCTGTAACTACAAGACCTAACTTTACATTAGTTGAATCCACATTTTTTATAAGTCCTCTAATTTGATTCGTTATCCTAATCTTATAAGAAACGCCTCTTCCATTTGTCACTGCCTCTTTTTCCAAAAGACCACCAAAAACAGCTTTCCCATTTTTAGAATTAGTTCCTGATGTGGCATCATTATAATAATCCGTTATTGGACGATGATTATTTAAATCATATAAGTAGATTCTATTAGGTTCATAACTACTCGCCATTGCACTTGCATCAACATGAAAAACGAGGTTAGCTTCATTAATCAACCATCCACTTTTTCTAATAATGTCTAACTCATCAGCAACTCCGTTTGGACTTCCAGTTAAGCCATCTTCTCCATACAAATCTTTTCCAAAAAGCTCTAAGACAGCTAACGATCCTTCGCCACCTTTTAAATATAGTTTATCATCACCAATTGTTGTATTGACATTTCCTGAATTAGTTGCGTCCATATAAGAAGCATTAACGTTACTTTGATTCAGCAAATTTACCGTATTACCCGCAAGATTAAGATTTATTGATTTTTCAATTCTTGTCGCATCCGTATCAGAAGTGTCTTCTTTATACGTAATTGTAATTTTTCCTTTTTTAAAATCCATCATAGCCAAAGCACTTGAACTACTTCCTGATTTTTCTACTTTAAAGTACAACCCTCTAAAGTAATCTTTAAAAATATCATTTGTAACTAGTTTTCCAGAAGCTGATGCGTCGATGATTTTAGTCTTAAAAAAATCCATATTAAGATTTAAACGCATTCCTGGAGCAACTCGTGTAATGACATCTTTACCATCTGTGGTTACTGTATATTTATATTCTGCCGGACTAAAAGAGAAAGAATCATTTTCAACTGGATCAGAAGAATCATTTAGTCGATTACCAACTTTTACATTATCAAAATCAGCATTTTGATCGGTAAAGAAACTTTGAGAAGTTTGAAACCCTCCAACTGGATCTAAATCTCTCATGTAATATCCAGATTCAAAAACGCTTAGTTTAATTTTAGCATCAGATGGACCATAAATAGAATCCAACTCATACACATGATTTCCATCTGTATCCGTAGATTTCAATGTGTTAAAATACGGAATCGTCAAAACAACACTTTCAATTACAGGGTTTTTCCCTATTGTTGGATTAATCGTCTCCAAAGCAAGCTGACTGGCAAAATTTGCCGTAGTGGTACCAAAAGCCGGATTATCATAAACACCTAACGCATTTACAGCAAGATTATTAGATTGAACCGGGCCTACTTTTTGATTGTAAGATATAACACTTGAAGTATATTTGTCAAAAGCAAAATGATTGTCACCTAATAAACCATCCCCAATTGAATTATAGTCTTTATCACAGGAATACAAAAAAAGAACAACCGTAACAATTAGAATTTTCTTAAAAAAAGAATTATTGTACATATAAAATAATAAAAGTTAAAACTACAGAACCTCGTTATTGTAAAAATTACTATACGCTTCAGCGAATGCATCTTTAGGGACGAAAGGTAAAAAAGGTTTTCCTGAAGATTCTATAAATTTTGTTAAACTTGGAGAAAGACTATCCGAAGCAATAATAACAGCATCTGAATGATTTACAGTTGCTTTTATAATGCTTTCGTAATCAGGTGTTTTCAAGTCTTGTATTGCTTCCAAAGGAACTCCATCAAGACCAATTTTATTAATCATCTCAGCATCCAAAGTTCCTTCAAATGATTGACTATAAACTGAAGTAACGATTTTCGTTTCAGAAAATAATGCTTCATTTTTATAATAATGTTTCATATAAATAGGCAACATTGCAGCCATCCATCCATGAACATGAATAATATCTGGAACCCAATTCAGTTTTTTAACAGTTTCTACTACTCCTTTAGCAAAGAAAATAGCACGCTCATCATTATCAGGATACATTACCCCATCTTCATCGGCAAATGTTGCTTTTCTTTTGAAATATTCATCATTATCAATAAAGTAAACTTGAATTCTCTCTTTAGGAATAGAAGCTACCTTAATTATCAAAGGCATATCTAGGTCATTCACCACCAAATTCATCCCTGAAAGTCTAATTACTTCGTGTAATTGATGTCTTCTCTCATTAATATTCCCGTATCTAGGCATAAAAATTCTAATCTGTCCACCTTGATCATTAACCATCTTCGGTACATCGTAAGACATTAAAGAAACCTCGTTTTCAGCCAAGTAAGGCACCACTTCAGATGATACGTATAATATCCTCTTATCTTTCATATTGTAATTTGCTTAATTTATTGGTAATAAAAACCATGCAAAATTACAAAAATTTATGCAGTTATTAACTAATATATTATGTTTGCATTTAATTTTAATAAAAAAGACATGCATATTTTCAATGGAAAAGCAGCTTTAATGGACTATTTAAAATCTATTAAAACCCTGAATTCCAAAATTGGTTTTGTTCCAACTATGGGTGCTTTACATCAAGGACATCTTTCGTTGATGCAACAATCATTGATAGAAAATGAAAATACTGTGGTAAGTATCTTTGTAAACCCAACCCAATTTAATAATCCAGAAGATTTACTAAAATACCCAAGAACGTTAGATCAAGATATTGAAAAAATAGCAAGTCTAAGTACTGATATTATTCTTTATGCACCCACTGTTGAAGATATTTACGAAGGAAAAATACTATCTCAAACGTTTAATTTTGACGGATTAGAAAACCAAATGGAAGGAAAATTTAGACCTGGTCATTTTAATGGTGTGGGAACCATTGTAAAACGTCTATTCGAAATTGTAACTCCCACAAATGCCTATTTTGGTAAAAAAGATTTTCAACAATTGCAAATTGTAAAAATGATGGTTAAAAAAAACCATCTAGACGTCAATGTAATAGGATGCGAAATTTACCGCGAGAAAAATGGTCTAGCCATGAGTTCCAGAAATGAACGCTTAACTGAACTAGAAAAAAAGGATGCAGCACTGATTTACAAAACTTTAACTACGGCCAAAGAAAAATTTAAAACAAACAGTTCCAAAACGGTAACGGACTGGGTTAAAAAAATATTTACTGAAAACAACTCATTTGAACTAGAATATTTTCAAATTGCTGACGAATCTTCGCTACTGCCTTGTATCAGAAAAAATAAAAATAAAAAATACCGTGCTTTTATAGCCGTAATCGTCAATAATATTCGATTGATTGACACCATTTCATTAAATTAATTTACTTTTGTAGCATGCAAATTCAAGTACTAAAATCAAAAATTCATCGAGTAAAAGTAACTGGAGCCGATTTAAATTATATCGGTAGTATTACCATCGATGAAACCCTTTTACTCGCTTCTAATATTATTGAAGGAGAAAAAGTTTCCATTGTAAACATTAATAATGGAGAGCGCTTTGACACTTATGCAATCAAAGGCCAAAAAAATTCAGGAGAAATAACATTGAATGGTCCCGCCGCAAGAAGAGTCCAAAAAGATGATATTATTATTATTATTTCTTATGCCACTTTAGACTTTGAAGAGGCTAAAACATTTAAGCCTTGGATTATTTTCCCAAATGAAAACGACAATTCCTTAACATAATAAACAAGAATAGGATAAATGCTGTTTCAATATATAATTCTATATTGAAACAGCATTGTTATGCGCATAAACTATTGCGTTTTTTGTAGATAAAAACCATTTTTTACATTCCCAATTGTACTAATTAAAATAATAAAAGTATTATATTGGTACACTATTTCGCATTTCCATTAATTTTTATAAAGTCAAAAATTATGAAACATCTACTACTGTTCCTTTTCTTTACTACAGCACTATTTTCTCAAAAAACTACGGAGCCCTTCAAGTCAAATACTTTAGGCGAAACAAGACAAATCACAATTAGCTTACCATCATCTTACGAACAAAACCCTACAAAGAAGTATCCTTTGCTTATTTTACTAGATGGAGAATACTTATTAGATCCTTTTAACGGAGCTTTAAATTACGGTGGATATTGGGATGATTTACCCGAAACAATTATTGTAGGTATTAACCAAAATAGAAATAACGAAAGAATAGCTGACAGTAACTTTGACCAAGTTGAGGGTGTACCAACAAAAAAAGGAGCTTCTTTTTTTGAATTCATTGGCGGAGAATTACTCCCTTATATCGAAAAAAAATACCGTACCGCCCCTTTTAGGATCATTGCTGGACATGATACAACTGCTGGGTTTTTAAACTTTTTCCTTTATAAAGACAACCCGCTTTTTAATGCCTATATTTCATTAAGCCCTGAATTAGCTCCTGAAATGGAAAATAGGATTCCTGAAAAATTATCCAATTTAAAACAACCCGTTTTTTATTATCTGTCCTCCGCCTCTGGAGACATTAGACAACTTAAAGAACCCATTAAAAGACTAGATGACAATATTAAAAAAGTAACTAATACTTCTATTAATTACAAATATGATGAGTTCAACAATGCCTCGCATTATTCATTAGTTCTCTATTCAATTCCTAGTGCTTTGTATCAAATTTTTGATGCTTATAAGCCTATTTCTTCTTCTGAATTTTCAGAAAAAATAGTCGTTCTTCAAGCAGGATATGTTGATTATTTAATTAATAAATATGATGTTATTTCAAAAAATTTGGGACTAAAAATTCCCGTTCGATTAAATGACTTTAAAGCAATTGAAGCCGCAATTTTAAGAAACAAAGCCTATAATGAACTCGATAAATTAGCTGAAATCGCCGATAAAAACTACCCGAAATCAATGCTTGCTTCCTATGAGTTAGGATTGATGTATGAAAAACAAGGTGACGCTAAAAGAGCCTCACAAAAATACCAACATGCCTCTCAATTAGAAGAGATAGGTGACTTGACCAAAGACATGATGTTTGAGAAATATGATGATATGAAAAGCTTAACACAAAAAAAATAATGTCAAAAGTTAAAACTACTTTTTTCTGCCAAAATTGTGGCGCACAATATGCCAAATGGCAAGGTCAATGTAATTCTTGTAAAGAATGGAATACCATTGCAGAAGAAATTATACAAAAACAAGAAAAAGTAGCCTGGAAAAGCGAACCAACTACCAAAAGTAAAGCACCCAAACCATTAAAAATAAACGAAATTGATTCCGCTCAAGAGATCCGCATGGATACTACTGATGCTGAACTCAACCGTGTTTTAGGAGGTGGAATTGTACCGGGCTCTATGATCCTATTAGGTGGAGAACCTGGAATTGGAAAAAGTACGTTATTGCTTCAAATATCTCTAAAATTACCATATAAAACGCTATATGTTTCAGGAGAAGAAAGCCAGAAACAAATAAAAATGCGTGCTGAAAGGATTACGACATCAAGTGAGAATTGCTATATTCTAACGGAAACAAAAACGCAGAATATCTTCAAACAAATTGAAGCCATTGAACCCGAAATTGTAATTATCGATTCCATTCAAACCCTGCACACTGATTATATAGAATCCACAGCAGGAAGTATATCTCAAATTCGTGAAACTACTGCTGAACTGATCAAGTTTGCCAAAGAAACCAATATCCCTGTTATTCTAATTGGTCATATTACCAAAGATGGAAATATAGCTGGACCAAAAATTCTGGAGCACATGGTAGATACTGTCCTGCAATTTGAAGGCGACCGAAATCATGTATACCGAATTTTACGATCACTCAAAAACCGTTTTGGATCCACTGCCGAAATTGGAATTTATGAAATGTTAGGAAGTGGATTACGAGAAGTTTCAAATCCATCCGAGATATTGATTTCTCATAAAGACGAAGAATTATCAGGAACGGCCATTGCCTCAACTCTGGAGGGAATGCGCCCGTTAATGATTGAAATACAATCCCTAGTGAGCACCGCTGTTTACGGAACTCCACAACGCAGTACCACTGGTTACAATGCCAAAAGACTAAATATGATTTTGGCTGTTTTAGAAAAAAGAGCTGGTTTTAGGCTTGGCGCCAAAGATGTATTTCTCAACGTAACAGGAGGAATTTCGGTAGATGATCCTGCCATCGATTTGGCTGTTGTAGCAGCAATTTTATCATCGAATGAAGATATTCCGGTAAATAAAGATTTTTGTTTTGCTGGCGAAGTAGGGCTTTCGGGAGAAATCCGTCCTGTAAATCGTGTGGATCAACGCATTCAGGAAGCTGAAAAACTAGGGTTCTCCACTATTTTCGTATCCAAATACAATAAAATTAGTTTAAAAAATACAGGGATAAAAATTGAATTAGTTGCCAAAATTGAAGATGTAGCAAGTATGTTATTTGGATAGAACTAATTGAAATCATTTTTCACAATAAAGCTCAAAAAACGAACAATTTAAACACAATATTTAGTTTTTTTCTTGTAACTATTTATATCTTTTACGAACTAATAAATATACTAAAAAACTAAAAATATGAATCTAAAAAAAACCTGTATAGGGATATTATTACTTGTAGCACCTATAATTTCAAAAGCACAACATGCCGAAAATCAAAATGCCTTCCCTGTTCAGATAACCACCACAAATGGAATTATTGAAGGTGAATTTGATATAAAAACTAATATTCAAAGTTTCAAAGGAATACCATTTGCACAACCACCAGTAGGCAATTTGCGTTGGAAAGCACCTCAACCAGTAACAAACTGGAACGGAATAAGACAAACCAAAAAATTTGGACCAAGAGGAATCCAATCTAATGTTTTTGGTGATATGGGTTTTAGAAGCGATGGAATGAGTGAAGATTGTCTTTATCTTAATGTGTGGTCACCCGCAAAAACATCAACTGATAAATTACCCGTTTTAGTTTATTTTTATGGTGGAGGATTTGCCGCTGGTGATGGATCAGAAAATAGATATGATGGAGAAAACATGGCCAAGAAAGGGATTGTAACCCTAACGGTAAACTACCGCCTTGGTATTTGGGGCTTTTTCTCTCATCCAGAATTAACCAAAGAATCTCCCAATCACGCTTCTGGAAATTACGGCCTATTAGATCAAAATGCAGCCTTGAAATGGGTTCAAGCCAATATTGCAAAATTTGGCGGAGATCCAAAACGAGTAACTATTGCTGGAGAATCTGCAGGTTCTATTGCTGTGAGTGCACAAATGGCTTCCCCATTATCCAAAGGTCTTATTGCAGGAGCTATTGGCGAAAGTGGTGGTTCTATTTATCCTACTTTAGCACCTGTGCCTTTAGCTGAAGCTGAAAAAACAGGCCTTGATTTTGCACATAAAATCGGTGCTTCTACTTTAAAAGACCTCCGTGCTATGTCAACTCTTGAACTGTATCAAAAATCACTTGGAACAAGTTTAGGTGTTTTCAAAACCACAATAGATGGTTATTTTTTACCCAAATTACTGCCTGAAATCTTTGAGGCTAAACAACAAGCTATGATTCCTTTGTTAGTAGGATGGAACTCCGAAGAAATGACCTACAAAGCATTAACAATGGGTAAAGACATCAATAACGAAACCTACATCCAGAAAGTAAAAGAGCTTTATGGTGACAAGGCAGATCAAGTGCTTCAATTATACCCTACAGGAAGTCCAGAAGTAACGGAACAATCAGCAACTGATTTAGCTGGTGACCGTTTTATTGCTTACAGCACTTGGAAATGGTTTGATTTACATCGAAAAAACAGCATGCAGCCTATCTATCGCTACTATTATACCCACCCAAGACCAGAAATGCGAGACAACAGTCTAGAAGCGGGTCTTGCTGGAGGTGTGATCAAGAAAAACTCAAATACCCCAAAGGCACCAATCCCAAAAGGCGCTGTTCACTCGGCTGAAATTGAATATGCTATGGGAAATTTAGCGAGTAACAAAGATTATGCATGGTCGGAAGATGATTATAAAGTTTCAGAAACTATGATGAATTATTTTGCTAACTTTATAAAAACGGGTAATCCAAACGGGGATGGACTTCCAAAATGGCCTATGGCAAAAAATGAAGAGCAACCTGAAATTATGATTATTGATGTCAATTCAAAATCAAAGAAGACTGAAAATGATGCCCGCTATTTATTTTTAGACAAAGAATATTCAAAAAAATAAGTTTAAAATATATTAAAAAAAAGAGGATGTCCTTAAAAGGGTGTCCTCTTTTTTTATACCTAATTAAATGTAATACAACCTCTAGAATTAAATTAAAAAACACTCACTTACAAGTATTTAACTATAATTTATATTTTTATTACCATTGTTTTTTTGTAAATTTATAATTCTGAAAAAAATACTTAAAGGGCTCTAAGATGGAACCATCCGACAAAACAATGGTACGTTTCTACCAGCTACTTGGCAAACTATTTTATTGTATTGCAGCTGCGGATAACACCATTCGAAAAGAAGAGGTAAATCAATTAAAAAAAATCGTCCAGAAAGAATGGCTTCCTTTAGAAAACACATTTGATGAATTCGGTTCTGATTCGGGCTACCAAATTGAAATCGTATTTGATTGGTTAATTAACAACCAGTGGGACATAGAGAACGTTTTTTTTGATTTTAAAATTTTTAGAGAAGAGCATCAACACTTATTTACGACCACCATTAAAGAATTAATTTTAAAAACTGCTGAAGCTATTGCAAAATCATTTTCGGGTAAAAATAAATCCGAACATGTTTTAATCAGTAAATTGATTGCTATTCTACAAGAAAACTACTAATTGAAATATATAATGTCTTTGTTAAAAAATTAAAAAGGATTAAAAAAATCAATATAATTTAAAATTAAAAAAACATGAAAAAGCAAACTGGTATTTGGATTGACTCAACAAAAGCAATCATAGTGACTTTGAATGATGGTAAGGAGTTTATATGTGAAATTCAATCGAATTTAGAAAACAAAGTGTATCATGATAAAGAGGGAGACAAAGGAAGTTTTCAAGGAAACCAACACATTAATTCGGACAAGACTTTTGAAGAAAGAAAAAAACATCAAATGAATAATTTCCTTAAAGATGTTGTTACCTCTGTTCAAGAATCGGATGAGCTTTATCTTTTTGGTCCAGCTGAAACCAAAATCAAACTACAACAAAAAATCAATGATGACAAATTAACCGGTAACGGAAAATTAAAATCTGTGGAAACATCAGATAATATGACTTCCAATCAGATTGTTGCCAAAGTCAAAAAATTCTATAGTGAACCACATTAATTATCTATTCAATAAAATTTATTTACCAAAGCCACAATTCAAATCATTGTGGCTTTTATATACCTAAAAGATTATAACGCTTTAGGCTAAAATTCAAACTATTCATTTAAATTAGCCATTTATTTATAAAAAAATAATGATATCCATGAAAACCAAAAAAGGAAAGATAATGATTGCAGTAAAAATAATTACTGCCTTGTTTGTGGTTCTTTTTTGTCTTTTTTATCTATTCCGAGATTCTCTTTTACAACAATCCATAGCGCAAGTTTCTACTAAAATCGAACAGAAATACAATTGTAACTTAACCATAAAAAAAGCTTCTTTTACAGGTTTAACAGGATTAGAAGTAAATGAATTAACATTGGTCCCCAAAAATGCAGATACCCTCTTTACGATTCAAAAAATGCAAACCAGTATTAACTTTTGGCATCTATTTTTAGGAGACATCCAACTAGGGACTTTAAAAATAAACAATGGATTAGTACAACTAGTACAAAAAGGAAAAGTGAAAAACTTTGCCGCCTTTTTAAAGAAAGACAGTACCGACATACGTACTGGTGAAAAACGAGATTATGCAGCCTTTGCGTATCGCATTATTTCCAAAGCACTCAATCTAATTCCAACGGATATGAAAATTGAGAATCTCAAATTTAAACTTGATGACAATGGAAAAAAAGCGACTATAGACATCAAAAAATTAGTCTTAGAAAATACCGAAATAGAAACCTCGATAAATGTACAAACCAATACTTTTGCACAACGATGGAAAATCAAAGGCTATGCAGATCCTCGAAATAAAAAAGCAGATCTTCAGTTTTTTAACATTGATACTGGTGCTATAAAAGTGCCTTATTTTGATGAGCGTTATAACTTAAAATCCAGTTTTGACTCCATCCGATTGAACATTGAAAATATTGATAAAAGTGGAGGAGAACTGCATATTGACGGCTTCACTTCGATTACCAATCTAAGAATCAATCACCCAAAAATTGCCAGTAAAGATGTCCTTATTAAAAACGCTCGCTTTGACTACCGTTTGCTTTTAGGTTCCGATTTTATTTCGATAGACAGTAGTTCTACAGCACAGTTTAATGCCATAAAATTTCATCCGTATGTAGCGTATGAAACCGAATCAGATACGATTTACAAACTCAAAGTAAACATCCCAAAGATGAAAGCACAAGACTTCATCTCGTCTCTTCCTGACGGTTTGTTTACTCATTTTCAAGGAATGGAAGCCGAAGGAACATTTGATTATAAATTAAATTTTAAATTCAACAAAAACAAACCAGACCAACTTGTTTTTGATAGCAATTTGAAAAAAGAAAACTTGAAAATTACAAAATACGGCGAAGCCAATCTCAACAAACTCAATGGTGAATTTGTATACAGAGCAATAATCAATGATGTTTTACAACGTCCTGTATTAGTTGGAAATGCCAATCCCAATTACACTCCATTAGATCAAATTTCGCCTTACTTAAGAAAATGTGTGTTAACTACTGAAGATCCTTCTTTCTTTTCTCACCAAGGTTTTATTAATGAAGCATTCAAACAGTCCATTGTAAAAAATATAAAAACCAAGAAATTTTCAAGAGGCGCCAGTACCATTAGCATGCAATTAATAAAAAATGTTTTTCTTACAAGAGAAAAAACGGTTTCCCGAAAACTGGAAGAAATTCTTTTGGTTTATATCCTAGAAAATAACCGAATTGTAAGTAAAGAGCGTATGCTTGAAGTGTATTTTAATATAATCGAATGGGGACCAAATGTATATGGAATCGGAGAAGCGAGTCGTTATTATTTTCAAAAAACTCCCGCAGAACTTACTCTAAATGAATGTTTGTATCTGGCGCGAATTATTCCAAGTCCCAAAAAATTCATGTACCAGTTTAACGACCAAGGGCAGTTGAGAGATTTCGCTAACAAACAGGTCTCGTTCTTAACGAATATAATGATAAGAAGAGGATTAATCCCTATTGAGGACACCATTTACAAAAGACTTCCTATCGTGATTTCCGGGCCTGCAAAATCACTTATTAAAATGCGAGTACAGGACAGCACAGCGGTAGATTCAATAACCGTAAAAGACGAATTTGAGTTTTAACCCACTGTAAAATTCTCAAAAAAGATACAAAGTCTACACAGATTTTTGAATTACAATAAAAAATAAAGCCCACAAAAAATTTCTTTGTAGGCTTTGCGTAAAAAATTTTACAATTAAATATTATGGTGCTGGATCAGGAATGATAGCCTGAACTTCATTAATTTCTTGTAAGACCTCATCAGATAATGTTACGTTAATTGTATCAATATTTTCTTTTAATTGATCCATTGTAGTAGCACCAATTATAGTACTGGTCAAGAAAGGCTGTTGTTCAACAAAAGCCAAAGCAAGTTCTGTTAAGGTCAAGCCATTTTTAAGTGCTATTTCCTGGTATAATTTTGTTGCTTGCGTACATTGTTCACTACTGTACCTTGAATACTGTGGAAACAAGCTTAACCTTGAATTAGGATGCTTTTCACCGGTTAAAAACTTACCAGACAATACACCAAATCCCATAGGCGAATATGCCAACAAACCTATGTTTTCTCTTGCGCAAACCTCAGCAGAAGCACTTTCAAAAAGTCTATTCAATAACGAATATGGATTTTGAATTGTTTTTACTCTTGGCAAGTTATTGTATTTATTCTCCTCTAAGAAACGCATGATTCCCCAAGCATTTTCGTTAGAAAGTCCAATGTGCTTAATTTTTCCTTCTTTAATGAATCCGTCAAGGGATTCTAAAACTTCATGAATATTATCTTCCCATTGATCGTCTTGTAACGTGAACCCACGTTGCCCAAAATAATTGGTTTTGCGTTCTGGCCAATGCAATTGGTACAAATCGATATAATCGGTTTGTAAACGCTTTAAGCTATTGTCTAATGCATACTTGATACTTGCTGGCGAAAAATCATTTTTTTCTCGCATGTAAGTGAAATTAGGATTGGGTCCTGCAATTTTAGAGGCTAAAACTATTTCTTCTCTTTTTCCTGATTTTTTAAACCAAGTTCCAAGAATTTTCTCTGTACTTCCGTATGTTTCTTGTCGTGCTGGAACCGAATACATTTCGGCCGTGTCAAAAAAATTAACACCTTGTTCCAGAGCATAATCCATTTGCGAATGACCTTCTAATTCATTGTTTTGCTCTCCAAAAGTCATTGTTCCAAGGCAAATTTTGCTGACTTTTATATCGGTATTGGGTAAAGTAGTATATTTCATTTATTGTAATTTTAAAAGATAAAGATACAAAGGTAAATTTTATTAGTGGAGTTGTCAGAAGGTATTAACAGATCTTTTCGAAACGTTTACACCAATAAAAAAAGGTTCAAAGTAAAAACTCTGAACCTTTCAATCTTAAATATTTGTTTCTTTTTTAATTGATTTCATTCAACATTTCAGCAATTTCATCCAATCTTGGAGTAAGAATAATTTCGATTCTTCGATTCTTCGCTTTCCCTTCAGGGGTAGCGTTGCTAGCTAGTGGAGAAAACTCTCCTCTTCCTGCAGCCGTAAGATTTTGCTTGTTGATTGCTTTGTTTTCACTCAAAATAGCCACAATTGCAGTTGCTCTTTTAGTTGATAAATCCCAGTTATTAGCAATTGGCCCTGAGCTAGAAAAACCATCATCATCCGTGTGTCCTTCAATCAAAACCGAAATATCTGGATTGTCACCCAAAACTTTTCCTAGTTCTACAACCGCTTTTTTTCCTTCGGCACCTACTGAATAACTACCAGAATTAAAAAGCAATTTGTTTTCCATAGAAACATACACCTTTCCGTTTTTTTGCTCTACCGTCAATCCTTTTCCTTCAAAACTGTTTAACGCTTTAGACAATGTTTCTTTCAACTTTTTCATAGCCGCTTCTTTGGCAGCAATCAAAGATTCCATTTCTTGCAAACGTTGCGAACTTTTATTTAAACGTTCTTGTTCTATCGCCAAAGCTTTTCCTTTAGCATCCAGTTGAGCCAATAAATCACGATTTTTACCCATGTTAGCCTGCAAAGCCTCATTACTGTTTTTCTCTAATGCTTTATACGATTCTTGCAAAAGATCCATTTTACTTTGTAAAGCACTGTTCTCTGCAAGCCATTTATCGCGCTCTTGTTTTACTTTATCCAAATCTGTTTTTAACGCAGACTGATCCAGTTCCAACTGATTTTTATCTTTCAGCAACGCATCTTTATCATCAGATAAGGTTCTGTTTTCCTTTTTTAAGTCGGTATACTTGTTTTCTAAATCCGTATATATTTTCTTAGACACACAAGAAGTGGATAGTGCCATAATTAATAATCCAAGGGAGATTCTTTTTATCATATTTATCATTTAAAGATTAGCTTCATAATTTATTCTATTTCTACTAAAACGGGACAATGGTCAGAATGTTTTGCCTCGGGTAAAATTAGTGCTCTTTTTATTCTATCTCTCAAAGGTTCGCTTACTAAACAATAGTCAATACGCCAACCTTTATTATTCAATCTTGCAGTAGGAAAACGCATAGTCCACCAAGTATAATTATCTGGTTCTTTGTTTAAAAAACGGAAACTGTCAATAAATCCATTTTTTAAAAATGCATCAAGCCAAGCTCTCTCTTCGGGTAAAAACCCAGATGTTTTTTTATTCCTAACCGGATCATGAATATCTATTGCTTCATGACAAATATTATAATCTCCACAAATCACCAAGTTTGGAATTTCCTTTTTCAATTCCGTAATATAATTTTGAAAGTCATCCATAAACATAAATTTATGACTTAACCTTTCGCTATTTGTTCCTGATGGCAAATACAAACTCATTACTGATACATCATCAAAATCAACACGTAGATTACGTCCTTCAAAATCCATGTGCTCAATTCCTGTACCAAAAACGACATTGTTTGGTTTTATTTTCGATAAAATCGCCACACCACTGTATCCTTTTTTAGTAGCAGGAAACCAATAATGATAGGGATAACCCGCAAGCTCAAAATCCAACAATGGAAGTTGCTCGGGTGTTGCCTTAATTTCCTGCAAGCAAATCACATCGGGATCAGCTTGTTGCAACCAATCTATAAATCCTTTTGAAATTGCTGCACGAATTCCATTTACATTATAAGAAATAATCTTCATTTATATAAAATTTTGATTTCCAAAAATACTAAAAATTAAAAAGCTTAACCTATAAATAACAAGAAAATCCGATGCCTGAATGAGTAGTTAATCGAGTTTTTTTCTATCTTTGTTTTTCGCTCAAAAACAAAAGTAAATGGGTTTAGTTACCGCCAAAGAAGTTGCAAAAGCAATAAATGCTGAAAAATACGGAGTTTTAGGAACTTTTACGGGTTGGTTATTAATGAAAGTGTTAAAAATTTCTACTCTTAATAAATTTTATGATAGCAACAAACATTTAAAGGACGTAGAGTTCTTAAATGCTATTATTGACGATCTACAAATAAAATTCGAAATTCCAGAAGAAGACTTAAAACGATTGCCAAAAGAGGGCGCTTATATCACCATTTCAAACCACCCACTAGGCGGAATTGATGGTGTTTTGTTATTGAAATTAATGCTCGAAAGAGAACCAAATTTCAAGATTATTGCTAATTTTCTTTTGCATCGTATTGCCCCTTTGAAAGATTACATCATGCCTGTTAATCCGTTTGAAAACCATAAGGATGTCAAATCAAGCGTGGTAGGAATTAAGGAGACATTACGCCACCTAAGTGACGGAAAACCTCTAGGAATGTTCCCGGCTGGAGAAGTTTCCAGTTATAAAGACGGGCAACTCATGGTGGACAAGCCATGGGAAGAAGGAGCTATAAAAGTAATTCGAAAAGCACAAGTACCTGTTGTACCAATTTATTTTCATGCTAAAAACAGCAGACTTTTTTATCTTCTTTCTAAAATTAGCGACACGTTCCGCACGGCTAAACTACCTTCAGAAGTTTTTAGCCAAAAACATCGTGTGATAAAAGTGCGTATTGGAAAACCTATTTCGGTAGCGGAGCAAAACGAGCATGTATCGATAGAAGCCTACTCTGAATTCTTGAGAAAGAAAACATATATGTTAGCTAATCCATTTGAAAAGGAAAGTAAATTACTGAATACGCCAAGTTTAAAAATACCAAAAAGTCCAAAAGAAATCGTTACTCCTGCTAATGGAGAAAAAATGATTGCCGAAGTAAATGCGTTAAGAGATACGGACTGCCGACTATTACAAAGTAAAAACTACGAAGTCTTTTTTGCGGAAGCAAGCAAAATACCTAATGTTCTTCATGAAATTGGCCGCTTGAGAGAAATCACTTTTAGAGAAGTGGGAGAAGGAACAAATGAATCTATTGATTTAGACAAATTTGACCAATATTACCATCATTTATTCCTTTGGGATGAAGATGCTAAGAAAATTGCTGGTGCTTATAGAATGGGATTGGGTTCTGAAATTTATCCAAAATACGGAATGGAAGGTTTTTACTTGAATGAACTTTTCCGTTTTGAACCTGAGTTGCATGATATGATGTCTAAATCTATCGAAATGGGCCGAGCTTTTATCATCAAAGAATACCAACAAAAACCAATGCCTCTTTTCTTATTATGGAAAGGAATTATTCATACGACTTTGCGTTTTCCAGAGCACAAATTCTTGCTTGGCGGTGTGAGTATTAGCAATCAATTCTCAGATTTTTCTAAATCATTGATGATTGAGTTTATGAAATCAAATTATTACGATCCCTACATTGCACAATACATCCACCCAAAGAAAGCATATAAGGTAAAACTAAAAGACGCCGATAAAGATTTCATTTTTGACGAAGCCGAATCGGATTTAAATAAATTTGATAAAATTATTGATGAGCTTGAGCCTGGTGTGTTACGTTTGCCGGTATTGATCAAAAAATACATTAAGCAAAATGCGAAAGTAGTGGCTTTCAATGTAGATCCCTTGTTCAACAATGCTGTTGATGGATTAATGTACATTAGAATTGCTGATATTCCTGAAAGCACAATGAAACCCGTTATGGAAGAGTTTCAAGCAGAACTCGAAAGAAAACTGGTCGATAAGGAAGATTAAAAAACAAGTCTTCTATATATAAGTATAAAAAAAATCTCAACAATTGTTGAGATTTTTTTTATACTTAAAACCAACCTTTTTTATGTACTTGATACGTTTGATAAAACTCCTCATCCGATTTTGTCAAATAAATAATTCCTTCAATTACCCCTAATAATCCTGTAACAGATCCAAGTGTAAAAAGACTAATGACCAACCAAATAATTCCTTCGGAAGTATATCCCAATAAAAATTTATGAATCCCAAACGGACCTAAAAGTATCGCTAATAATCCTGCCGCTAGCCTTTTATTGTCTTCTTCTACTGGTTGCGGATTGTTCCAATGTTCTTGTTTTGAATGCTCCATGACAACTATAATTAATTGATTTCGAGTATTAAAAGTATTAAATTTTATTTAAAAACACTGTCAATAGGCTCCCAAAGTTCAATTTTATTTCCTTCGATATCTACAATCCAACCAAACTTCCCATAATCATAGGATTCCATTTCGCCTACAACCGTCACGCCTTCTTGTTTTAATTGCAACAACAGCTTCTCTAGATTATCAACTCTAAAGTTTTGCATGAATTGTTTTTCGCTTGGCGCAAAATAAGTAGTATCATTTGCAAACGGAGACCATTGTGTTGAACAATCTAGCCCTTTGTTGTCCTTCCACCAAAAAGTGGATCCATAGTCATCTGTCTTTAACCCAAGATACTTTCCGTACCATTCCACTAGTTCTTTTGGATTTTTAGATTTAAAAAAAATACCGCCAATTCCTGTAACTCGTTTTTCAGCTATTGTATTTTCAGGAGTTCCAAAATATTTTGCTTTGATTTTATCTACAATTACTTGTGCCAGTCGTTCGTGACTTTCAAAGGTCCAACCAGCTACATGCGGAGTCAAAATTACATTTGGTGCTTCTAATAAATACTGAAAAGCTTCAGACGTGTTTTCCTCTTGAAACAGCGTTTCAAAAGATAATTTCTCATATTCCAACACATCTAATCCTGCTCCCATAATTTTACCCGATTGCATAGCAGCAACCAAATCAGTAGTAACAATGTTCTTTCCTCTCGAAGTATTGATGATCCAAAACGGCTTAGCAAATCCATTAATAAAATCAGCATTAACCATTTTATTGGTTTCTGGCGTCCATGGAATATGTAAACTCACCACATCTACTTTTTGCTTAAATTCTTCTAATGACACTTGTTTTGCATTGGAGTCACCCACATTTTCTAAAATGTCATAACACAATACTTCCACCTCAAAACCGCGTAGTTTTTTAGCAAACGATTTCCCCATGTTTCCGTAGCCAATAATCCCAACGGTTTTTCCATCGAGTTCATGACCGCGATTGCTTTCCCGATTCCAATGCCCCGAACGGATTTCTCTATCAGCACTATTCAGTTTATTGAACAGCGAAAGAATCATTCCTAAAGTATGTTCAGCAACGGCGTTTCTATTTCCTTCAGGCGCAGCAATAAGCGTCACGTTTTTAGTTTCGGCATAATCACAATCAATGCTTTCCAGACCAGCGCCTACACGAGCTATAAACTGTAAATTTGTGGCTTTATCTAAGAATTGCTTGTCAATCTTGAAACGACTACGGATAACGATGCCGTGATAATCTTGAATTTTGGCTTCAATTTCCTCTTTGGAAGAAGTGAAATCCTCCTGATTGGTAAAACCTAGGGTTTGCAATTGTCCCCATAATATAGGGTTATTGCTATCGATATGAAGTATTTTAATGTTTTCTGGTTTCAACATTGTTCTATAATTTAATGTTGTTCAAAGTTACAATTCTTAATAGTGAAATTGCATGATTTGTCTGCTGGATTGTAAGAATCAAGTTCCAATTATAAAATAGTATAAATAAGGGAATCTAGTTTGTAGCCCAATAATCAAAAACCGTCACTTTATCTGGTGCAGGATTTAAAAGCGCCACAAAAGCTTTGTGAGCTGGATCAATAAGATACGCATCCCTATCTGCTTCACTAGTAAATGTCAAAGTAAAACAATGCGTCAAACCATTATTTAAGTTTTCAGGACTATTATTAGTTCCCCATTCGAATGCCTTTATAACTGGGATTTTATGTTCTAAATCACTCAATGCAGCTACCACTTTATTGATATATGCAGGATCTGTATTTTCATTCCAACCAAACATAACCGCATGACGTAGCAATTGTTTATTATGGGTTTTTTGGGCATTTACAGTAGCACAACTTGCCATAATTAGTAACGTAATTATTAATACTTTTTTCATTTTGCTTTTTTTTGAAATATACGAAATATTTCAATCCTTTAACTGGTAGAGATAAGGTTGTTCTCTAAATGAATTTAGCATTCTTTTTGAATTAAATTTTAATTATCTAAATGCAAAAAAAGTGAATTTTTATTGATAATGGCTCCCGAGTTTTTTTTCTATTGAAGGTAAATCTTTTATATATTGCTTCGCATCCCATTTCATTTTCCATACTTTAATGTATTCAGACAGAGGACTGAGATATATTTCTCCTCTTCTTTTATCAACATTCTCTGGATCTTTCAATGGTAAAATATAATATGTTTTTGTTTGCGGATCTTGACCAACTTGAGTTCCATAAATTTGTTTTTTATTTTGCATGGTAAGAAATCGATCCTCATACATTGCCAAATATTCTGGCATTGACTCTCCTTTTTTAACAGACTCCTTAATTAAAGGCAAATACTTTTTACTGTCTTTTAAATCTAGACTCATAACTAGAGCTGATAAAATATACTCCCCTTTCAAACCTAATAAATCAGAGCTTGGCCAACCATCCTTAGCAATAATAGCATCTATTTTTTGTTTAATTTTTGTCTTTCCCTCATCAATTGTTTTATTAAAAGCGAGCATTTTTTGCGTATTACTTCCATTCTTATTTACAAATTCAGGCATATCCTTTAAAAGATTTTGATTTTCATCATTTAAAGCCTTTAATTCGGTTACCAAAATAGAATTTAGCTTAGCTTCCTTTTTAAGTTTATTTCGTTTCACTTCCTTTAAAAAGGCTGCCCAACGTTTGTCATTATGAAGAGAAGCTAAATCTTCATCAATAATTGTATGATCGTAATTTGTATAACTTCTTTTTATTTCCTTTGATTCGAGTTGATAAAATGAACTATCTGGAACTTTGGCTAATGCCCATGAACAAGCAGCGTTATATCGATCATTGGCTCTAATTTTCCATCCCTTAATTTCAAATGCCCTTGAGTATACCGATCCCGAATTTAAATAGTCTTTTGCCTCGTAAAGCGAATCTGCTTTAGTAACTAGTTTATAATATTCATTGGATGGATTTTGTCCGAATGAAACAGAAGTTGTTAAGATTAATAGGATAAGATTGGTTATTTTTTTCATTTTAATTCTACTGTTGTTAACTTCTAATAATAAATTTCCAAGTTAGGAAATTATTGCTTAACATATTCAATTTGATAACAATCGTAACACTCGTCACTCAAAAACAATTTTGCTCCTTCTACACTAAATGATTGACTAGGTTTTCCTGAAAGATAAACTAACATTGGTTTCTTTTCTCCAAAAATAGATTCTTTAGCTTGAATTGAATAGGATTCAGTTGTTGTTAAATTTCCGTTTTCATAGGTTTTTACTTCTGACTTTGAAATTTCAACACTCATGGATTTATTTGTGGAACTTGGAGTTGTAGTTTCTCCAGTTATGCCTCCGCTAGATTGAACCCAATCCCATTTTCCAACAATAGAATTAGCAACCATAGTCGATTCACTTGTTGAACAACTAAACAAAGTGAAAATTAACGCAAAGTATATTAAAGGTATTTTCATAATTATTGTTTTAAATATGATACGAATTTTTCCAATTGGTTGCGTACTTTTTGACTTATTTATAAGTTACTTCCTGAATTATTATTAAAAAAAGCAATTTGATTTTATCGATAATATCAAATGATACTATTAAAAGTAGTTTTGTTTCTCCATTGAAACAAATATAATCATTGTTAATTAAGCTAATTGGCTTAAAAACTACCACAAAAACCAACAAAACTAAAGAGTATGGTGATTTGCCTCAATTGTAATAAAAAAGATTTTTGAATAAAGAGTAACGATTGCTGATTTTTGATTTGAAAAACCAAACTCAAAACACATTCGAGGCTGCGTGAGGGATAGAAGCTAGCTACCGAAGTAGCGCGGATAGCTCGACACCATTAAAAAAAGGGTCTTATCAACATTCCTGCTGATAAGACCCTTTTTATTAATGGGGGCACGCCCAAATAATTATTATCCTTTGATTTGTTTCAATGAAGTTTTTATTCCGCGTATTAAGGACGAACTGAATCCGTGCATTTCCATTTCGTTTAATCCCGCAATGGTACAGCCTTGTGGCGTAGTTACACGGTCGATTAATTGTTCTGGATGTACTTGTTCTTCCATGACCATTTCGGCTGCTCCTTTTACTGTTTGTGCTGAGATAGCCAATGCGGTTTTCCAGTCAAATCCTATTTCGATTCCAGCTTGCATCGATGCACGGATGTAACGCAAGGCAAAAGCGGTTCCAGAGGCGGCAAGTACTGTAGCTGCATCCATTAATTTCTCATCAATTATAGGCGCTGTCCCTAAATCTTTGAAAAGAGCGACCGTATTTTCGGCTTTCTCTTTGTCTTTTTCATGAAAAGCAATACAGGTTGCTGAGGCACCAAATTGGGACGCAATATTTGGCATGATTCGGATGGCGCTATTACCAGATCCTATCTTGTTTTGTAAATTTTCTATCGATAAGCCACTTACAGCTGAGGCGATTACTTTATTTGAAATTACGGGAAGAATTTCGGCCAAAACTACATCTACTTGGTATGGTTTTATGGTTAAAATCACAATATCTGCTTCTTGAATTCCTTGTGTATTATCCGTAGAAACCGTTATGCCCTGTTCTTCCAAATATAAAATGCTGGCGGTGTTTCTTCTTGTAATGGTGATTTGATTTCCTTGCGAAAATTTAGATAATCCTTTTGCGATGGCAACTCCTAAGTTTCCTCCGCCAATAATATGTACTTTCATGCTGGTTGTGGTTTATTAATTAATAAATTTTAAATTCAGTCTGGTTTTCATAATAACTTCCCTTTTAATAATAAGGAAGCAATTGTAAAATAAATAACCAAACCTGTCACATCTACCAAAGTTGCTACAAATGGTGCTGAAGATGTTGCAGGGTCTAATCTAAGTTTTTTTAATAAAAAAGGTATCATCGAGCCTGAAAGTGTTCCCCATAAAACTATAAATACTAATGAAATTGAAACCGTCATTGCAACCGCAACCCAATGAATACCATATTGATACAATCCCGTTTGTTGCCAAATCATTATTCTAATAAATCCTACAATCCCTAATATAGAACCCAATAAAAATCCTGAGGCAATTTCTTTTTTCATTACAAACCACCAGTCTTTGAGGTCTAATTCTTTCAACGCCATAGCACGAATAATCAAAGTGGCGGCTTGTGAACCAGAATTCCCCCCACTCGAAATGATAAGTGGAACAAACAGTGCCAAAACAACCGCTTTTTCGATTTCTCCTTCAAAAAATCCCATTGCCGAAGCGGTAAACATTTCTCCAACAAATAAAATTACCAACCAAGTGGCCCGTTTTTTGACCATTTCGAAAAGTCTTGTTTGCACATAGGGTAATTCAAGTGCTTCCAAACCACCAAATTTTTGAATATCTTCGGTATCCCTTTTTTCTATTTCGTCTTTTATGACATCAATCACATCATCAATCGTGATGCGACCTACCAAACGCCCCAATTCATCCACAACTGGAATAGCTTCGAGGTCGTATTTATCCATTATTCGGGCTACCTCAACATCAGCCATTTCAACACCTACATAATTCAGTTTTCGAATATAAAATTCGCTTATTGGCGTTTTGGTAGTTGGCGCCGTCAGCAAATCCTTCAGCGACAAACGTCCCTTGAGCTTATTGTCGTCATCAACAACGTAAATTGAATGTACTCTGGAAATATTTTCTGCCTGTATTCGCATTTCTTTTACGCAAGTCATCACGTTCCAATTCTCATTGACTTTTACCAATTCTTTGTGCATGATTCCACCCGCTGTATCCTCGTCATAACGCAATAAATCGACAATACTTTTGGCGTGTTCAATATCTTGAAGTTCCGATATTACCTCGGCTTTTCTATCCTTGGAAAGCTCTCCAATAATATCGGCCGCATCATTGGTTTCTAACTCATCGAGCTCCTCTGCAATTTCTTTCGAAGACAATCGGCTTAATATTTTCTCTCGTAAATCATCGTCCAATTCAAGGAGAATTTCGGCTGTTTTCTCACTGTCTAAAACTTGGAAAATATAGGTAGCTTCCTCGATGCTAACCTCATCCAGAATTTCTGCAAAATCAGCATGATGCATATCATTCAACAAAACTTCCAGTTGCTGGTTATTTTTTTCTTGAATAAGTTGTGCTATTTGCTGAATTAAGTCTTTACTGATTTTAAATTCCATCGGCTTCAATTTTTTGGGTCAATGCTATAAATTGTGCTACATCCAGCTGTTCTGGACGAAGATCAAAGATAGGATCTTCTCGTAAATTATCGGATAAGTTTAGCGTTTTTAAACTGTTACGTAATGTTTTACGACGTTGTTGAAAAGCGGTTTTCACTACCGTAAAAAATAACTTTTCGCCACAAGGCAAACTGTAATCTGCTTTTCTACGCAAACGCAACACCCCTGATTTTACTTTGGGTGGCGGAATAAAAACATTTTCGTCAACAGTAAATAAATATTCAGCATCATAAAATGCTTGCGCCAAAACTGATAATATTCCGTAGGCTTTTGTTCCTTTTTTTTCACAAATACGTTGCGCCACTTCTTTTTGGAACATCCCTGCAAATTCAGGAATTTGATCTCTCATTTCCAACGTTTTAAAAACAATTTGTGTCGATATATTGTACGGGAAATTCCCTATAATCGCAAATTGTTTGCCTTCAAAAACTTCATTGATATTGTATCTCAAGAAATCTTTTGAGATAATCTTGTCTTTTAATTTTGGATAATTTTCATCTAAGTAGGTAACAGATTCTGTATCAATCTCGATTACATACGTATTTATGGGCTTGTCTAACAAGTATTTTGTTAACACTCCCATTCCAGGTCCTATTTCTAATACATCATCATACCCTTCTAGGTTCAACGTATCAGCAATGTCTTTAGCAATGCTTTCGTCTTTCAAGAAATGTTGTCCGAGGTGTTTTTTGGCTTTTACTTTTTCCATGTTTTGTGTTTAAAGTTTAATGTTAAAGTTCCAAGTTTCCCAACTCAATACTTATTCCTTAAACTATTTTTTAAATTAGAGAAGATCATTTGCTTCCTCTAATGTAGCTACTAAATTCCTTTTTGATGCAGAAACACCTAAACTGAATACTTATTTAATGATCCGAAATCACTTCTAATTCTGTTCTAAAAGCCAGCATTTTGTCTCCAAATAATTTTGCTCCTTCTTCACGAAATCCAGGGGCATCTTCTTGGTAATATTTTTCTAATGTTTCTTTGCTGTCTGTAGTATATTGAGCCGAATAGGTAACTCCGCCCATTTCTTCCTCTATCAAAACGCGAACTAATCGAGCAGAAGAGAATTTCCCTGTGGCCAGAATTTCAGGTATGTGTTTGTGTTGCATCCAGATCATCCATTGATCGTGAACGCTTTCATGTATGTTTGTGGTAACGTTGTATATTATCATGTGTTAATTGGGTTAACTGGTTAATTGTTTAATCGGTTAACCAAATAACCGATTAACCTTTCTATAGATTTTTATCTCCTCTTAATCTTCTGAAGCTTTTTCTTGCTTCTACAAAATAAATACTGTCTTCATGACCAAAGAGTATTTTTTCATATAATGGCTTTGCCTTTTCGGGTTCGTTTATTTTTTTATTATAAATTTCTGCTGAAAAATACAGTGCTTCATCTATGTAAATTCCGTCACTATGATGGTCAATAATTGCTTGATATTGGCTTAAAGCCAAATTATAATCGGCTGTTTTTTCATAGATTTTACCCAATCGTAATAGCGTTACTGCTTCTATTTCCTGTCCTTTGAATTTTTGCAAAATGGACTGAAACTGTATAATCGCTTCCTGATTTCTATTTTGATACAACAAATAATCTCCTTTGGCAAATGCCGCTAATGCCGTTTGTGTCGAATCAGCAACAGTATTGTCATTAATCAACAAAAAATACTCCAGAGCATCATTAGCAATCAATTGTGTATTTGCCGATTTTAGTTCTTTGAACTGCTTCAACGCCCAAACGAAATCTGTTTTAAAATAACTCGTTTTTGCAGCTTTCAAACTGGCTTCGTGTGCCACAATATCATTCTTTAAATCCATTTCAATCTGTGAATAATAAATCAACGCTTGGTTGAATTTTTCTTCATACAGCAAAATATCTGCCAACTCCATTTTCACCTTCGCAACATCATAATCATTCAATTGTAATTCCAGTGCTTTTGCTATTATTACTCTTGCTTTTTCAGGGTTTTTCAAATTAAAAGCTACAAAATGCGCCTGAATCAATTGCAAAGATAAGGTAAAAGGTGTTATTTCATATTCTGTCAACAAACGCTCTAATTGTGAGTTGATTGCAGGAAAATCTCTTTCTTGGGCTTTAGCAATTTTTAATTTTATTATATACGAATGCGCTTGAACGAGCAACTCTATATCCTTAGTGTTTTCTATTACAAAACTCAACATTTCATTGGCAGTGGCTTCATCCTCTTCTTCAATGGCAAGCTGAATCAAACTAACAATATTAGCTAGCGATTCTGGATTGCGCTTATAAATGGCTTTTTCCTGAATAAATGCTTTTGAAAACTCTTTTTGTTGGACGTAATACCAACTCAAATACCGATTCCAAAATAGGTCTTGGCTTTTTTGAACTCTAAGAATTAATGCTTTTCGCAAAAGATTACTAAAATCAGCATCGCCATCGTCAGTAATGTACCGTGCTAATTGATTTTGTATCAATATCGAATTTTGAGGATTGGCTAAAGCTTCGTCAAGAAAGGTCGAAATCATCATTTCAGTATTTCCCATTTGCCCATAAAGCAGTCCTTTTTGATAATTAAAATTATAATTAGGAACGAGATCAGAAGCTATTTGATATGATTTTAAGGCATAGTCCAATAATACTTTCTTCTCAAATGAATTAGAAATCGCATATACTTCATTCGGGTTTTTCCGAATTCGGTCTAAGGCTAAATCGTAATTAATTTTAGCTTTATCCTCTTTTTTTTGGAGTTGGAAATTGTATCCTAATTCTACTAGAAGACTCCCTTGTTTGTATTTATCAAGGCGAGCTTGAATTGCTTTTTCGGCAATGTCGTATTGTTGTAACTGTTGGTAGCAATCTACAGTTCTCAGGAAATACTGCAAGTTTTGAGGTATGCTTTCCAGTAACTCTTCGTAACTTATTTTGGCTTTTTCAAAATCACCTTTGTCATAATAATACTGTGCCAATTGCTCGTTTTGAGAAAAACAAACTAATGAAAAAAACAAAGTGATATGTAGAAAGAGTTTTTTCATTATTAATTATAGTTTGTTTTGTCAAACATCAATTTTATAAACATATAAATCATATCAATTTTTGCATCACCTTCATTTTGGAATTTTTACAAAAACTGATATGACTTATATGTTACATTTTTTAATTTATAATATCAAAACCACAGTACGGACGCAATACCTCAGGTATTACAATTCCTTCTGGAGTTTGGTAATTTTCTAAAATTCCAGCCAATACTCTTGGCAAAGCCAATGAACTTCCGTTTAGTGTGTGTGCCAATTGGTTTTTTCCGTCTTTGTCTTTGAAACGTAATTTCAAACGATTGGCTTGAAAAGTCTCAAAATTAGAAACAGAAGAAATTTCTAACCAACGGTCTTGTGCTGTAGAAAAAACTTCAAAATCATAAGTCAAAGCCGATGTGAACCCCATATCGCCACCACAAAGGCGTAAAATTCTGTATGGTAATTTTAATTCGTTTAGAATTTCTTTTACGTGTTCCACCATTCCATCCAACGCTTTGTAAGAGTTGTCAGGATGCTCCACGCGTACAATTTCGACTTTATCAAATTGATGCAAACGATTCAATCCACGAACGTGTGCACCGTAAGAACCTGCTTCTCTTCGGAAACATGGTGTATATGCAGTTGTTAAAACTGGTAATTCGTTTTCGCTCAAGATTACATCTCTAAACAAATTCGTCACTGGAACCTCAGCCGTAGGAATTAAGTACAAATCATCCGTTTTGTCATGGTACATTTGCCCTTCTTTGTCTGGCAATTGCCCAGTTCCATATGCCGAAGCTTCGTTTACCATATGAGGAACTTGCACTTCATTGTAACCTGCTGCTGTGTTTTTGTCTAAAAAATAATTGATCAAAGCACGCTGTAATCTTGCCCCTTTACCTTTATAAACAGGAAATCCTGCACCCGTAATTTTTACTCCTAACTCAAAATCGATGATGTCGTATTTTTTTACCAATTCCCAGTGTGGTTGTGCACCTTCGTGTAAAACTGGGATCTCCCCTTCTTCAAAAACATTTAAGTTCTCTTCTGGCGTTTTTCCCACAGGAACAATATCAGCAGGAAGATTGGGTAAAGTATATAATTTTTCTAAAAGTGCGGCTGCAAACGCATCAGCTGATTCAGCCAAAACTTTGCTTTTTTCTTTTAGTAAAACTGTTTTTTCTTTTAGGATTGCGGCTTTTGATTTCTCTCCCGCTTTCATCAATTCACCAATGTCTTTGGATAATTTATTAGATTCAGATAAAATTCCGTCTAACTCCACTTGTGTAGCACGACGTTTTTCATCTAATTGAACAACTTCTTCAACAGCGCTAGTGGCATCCATATTTCTTTTTGCCAAAGCGGTGATTACTTTTTCTTGATTCTCTCTAATAAATGCGATTTGTAACATAGCTTGATTTTATTAATCTTCTTTTATATAATGGAAGCAAATTTAAGGAAATGTTTAATACTTACAGCGGAAAGTTTTAAGGAAATATTTTCGCAAAGAGGCACAAAGAAGACACAGAGATTTGCGAAGTTTTGCTAAATTTAGGGGCTTACCCTTTCGTTTTTTCTTTGTAATAATTTGCTAAATAATCTAAATCATTAAGCTCTTTTTATTTCGTGACCCACAAATTCCTCCAAAACAGCAAACATATCATCTACTGAAAGCACTTCTGTATCTGGATGGGATTTTAAAAAATTAGCGTTTAAAGTCACTAAATCTTCTTCGATTGTTGCAAATGATGGTGTGTTTAAAATATCTCTAGTAGGATTTACACCTTCTAGTTTTCCTTTTAGGAATTTATCTCGTTTTACACTGCTCATTAATTTAGCTTTCTTGCTTTGTAGTTGAAAAAACTCCAAGTGTTTCTCAGCACCAATCAAAGCCAAACCTTCCTCTACTAATTCGTTTAATTCTCTATTCCAGCCTGAATTGTAAACAAATTGAGCAAAATTCCCTTCGGTACATTGTGCATTATAATAATCTAAATAATAACTCATGATTGCATCTTCATGAATCAAATCGTCCTCCATTTTTTCCTCACGCATTAAGTTAATTACCGATATATTAGAATTGATTACATCTTGTGGGTTTTCGCTACCTACTGCCGTTTCTGAAATAATTATTTTACCAAATTCCATTTGTTTAATTTTTAAGGAGTGTGGAGCAAATTTCGGGTAAAATAGCGAGGAATGGAAATGTTTTTTTAGCTACTTGTTAATTAACGCTACTTGTTAATTGATCTCAGAATCGTTACTATTCTTTTGCTGATTCATTTTTGTAACTAAAGCTTTCAAACGTAAGGCACTTGCTTTTTTCTCCTCTTGAAGCTTGGCTTTTTTTCGATTTAGCAATTTGGTATGCAAAGCCTTGTTTTTAGTGTTTTTTTCGGGTCCTTTTGCCATGATATACAATCATCTTAAATTCTAGTTTGCAAATATAAAAAAAGCCACATTAAAAATGTGGCTTTACCTACTAATGTATTAAGTTCAAACTTAAATTGTTTAAACGTATTAAAAATAATTTAAGCACAAACTGCGAACTTGTGCCAAATTCACTAAAATTATTTACTAAAAAAGTATTCGTGTATATCAATTATCTCACTTCTTCCTATCTGAACTAAATCCCTAGTGTCTTTTAGAAAAATCCCTAGTGATCTTTCATTATATATAAATTTCATTTCGCTTGAATAATCAGTAACTACATACATATCACCAGACAACTCAAAGAAAGGAACAACAAGTTTGCCATTAACTTTCAAACCTTTATTTACAATTTTACCCTCAATTAATTTATTTTTAATTAAACTATTATCATTAATTCCAGAAGCAACTTTTACGTAAGAGGTCATCATTTTAACCCATTCGCTTTCATCAATTAAATACCATTTTACTTTATCAAAATTAACTCCATTTTCACTTACCCAACCATTACTAGTAAATCCGAACAAAACCTGTTTTTTACCATTTAAAACTGGTTTTTCTTGAGGTTGAAATTCCTGGATATTATATAAAATAACAGAAACAGAAGACATATCTTTCAATTTTTTACCATTAAAAGCCAATGTTTTTAATGAAAAACTAGTTAATTCAGGGTGGTTCTTTAATATCCATTGTGTTGCAGTTAGTTCAGCTTGTTCTTCCATTTGGTCAGCGGCAAATATACCCGCACCGATAGCAGCTAAACCAGCTACGGCTGCTAAAGCACCAGCGGCATTATTTTGAGCTTCTACTTTTTTAGGAAATAGTAATAGTACAATAATTAGTAATGTAATTAATTTTCTCATTTTACTTAAATTAGGTTTTTAATTAAAACAGCATTTTTTGCCACTCTAACTACAAACTTAATATAACTGAAATACAATCCTTTACGGTTTCCCACATTGGCATTCAAATTTCAAGTTAAGTAGAGATCCATAGCCCCGATTACTTCACTTAATTTCTATTTTTGCGGAGTACAGTGAACTTCATCTGCAGTGAAAATCCTTTCTCTTTTTCCTTTAAAAATAATAAGATTGCAACGGATAGCGGGACATCGAAGATTCAGCGGAGCTAAATAGCTACAAATAAAATTCTATTGCTTATTTTTGCACTCAATAAAATTGAATCATGATACAGAATCCAAAAAGATATACGATTACAGCAGCATTGCCTTATACGAACGGACCAATTCACATTGGCCATTTGGCGGGTGTTTATGTACCATCAGACATTTATTCTCGTTACTTGAGATTACAAGGAAGAGACGTTTTGTTTGTATGCGGAAGCGACGAGCACGGTGTGGCAATTTCTATGAAAGCGAAAAAAGAAGGAATTACTCCTCAAGAAGTAATTGATAAATATGATGGAATAATCCGTAAATCATTCTCTGATTTTGGAATTTCGTTTGATAATTACTCAAGAACTTCGGCTAAAATTCATCATGACACTGCTTCGGAATTTTTTAGAACATTATATGAAAAAGGTGATTTTATAGAACAAGTAACAGAGCAGTTGTATGATGCAAAAGCAGATCAGTTCTTGGCTGACCGTTTTGTAACTGGAACTTGCCCAAAATGTGGTAATGAAGAAGCATACGGTGACCAATGTGAGAAATGTGGTTCTACACTAAACGCAACGGATTTAATAAACCCAAAATCAACAATTACGGGAGAAACTCCTATTATGAAATCAACGAAACACTGGTTTTTACCTTTGGACCGTTACGAAGATTTCTTGAAAGAATGGATTCTTGTAGGACATAAAAACGACTGGAAACCTAATGTTTACGGACAAGTAAAATCGTGGATCGATGGCGGGCTTGAGCCTCGTGCAGTAACGCGTGACCTTGATTGGGGAATTGATGTTCCTGTTAAAGGTGCCGAAGGAAAAAAATTATATGTATGGTTTGATGCCCCAATTGGCTACATTTCTTCTACTAAAGAATGGGCTTTGCGCGAAGGAAAAGATTGGGAGCCTTACTGGAAAGATCAAGATACGAAATTGGTTCACTTTATAGGGAAAGACAATATTGTTTTTCATTGTATTATTTTCCCTGCGATGTTGAAAGCCGAAGGAAGCTATATTTTGCCAGACAATGTGCCAGCAAATGAGTTCCTGAACTTGGAAGGAAATAAATTATCGACTTCTAAAAACTGGGCAGTTTGGTTGCACGAATATTTGGAAGAATTCCCAAATCAGCAAGATGTTTTGCGTTATGCTTTGACATCAAATGCGCCAGAAACAAAAGATAATGACTTTACTTGGAAAGATTTTCAAGCAAGAAACAATAATGAATTGGTTGCCATTTTTGGAAACTTCATTAACCGCGTAGTCGTTTTGACTAATAAATATTACGAAGGAGTTGTTCCAAGCCCGAATACCTTATCAGAAGTGGATGAAGCAACTTTAACGGAATTGAAAGCCTATCCAGCAGTTATTTCAAGTTCTTTAGAGCGTTACCGTTTTAGAGAAGCGCTTGGAGAATTAATGAATGTGGCTCGTTTAGGAAATAAATATTTGGCCGACGAAGAGCCGTGGAAAGTGATAAAAACCGACGAAGGTCGTGTTCAAACTCAAATGTATGTAGCACTTCAAATTGCTGCGGCTTTGAGTTCACTTTGCGAACCGTTCTTGCCTTTTACAGCAACAAAATTATCACGAATATTGAAAATCGAAAGTCCGTTGAGTTGGAGTACAATTTCAGAAACTTCAGATTTAATTGCGGGTGGACACTTAATAGGTGAAGCAGAATTGCTTTTTGCAAAAATTGAAGACGAGAAAATTCAGAAACAAATTGACAAACTAGAAGCGACTAAAACCGCTAATACTGCCGAAAACAAAAAAGCAGAACCACAAAAAGAAGCGATTCAGTTTGACGATTTTGCCAAAATGGATATTCGTGTAGGAACGATCTTGGAAGCAGAGAAAATGCCAAAAGCCAACAAATTGTTGATTTTAAAAGTGGATACTGGAATAGATGTTCGCACGATTGTTTCAGGAATTGCAGAAAGCTTTAAACCGGAAGATATCATTGGAAAGAAAGTTACAGTTTTAGTGAATTTAGCTCCAAGAAACTTGCGTGGTGTAGAAAGCCAAGGAATGATTTTGATGTCTACTAATACTGAAGGAAAATTGGTTTTTGTAAATCCAGATACCGATGGTGTTGCAAATGGGGAGACGATAAATTAAGAAAAAAGAAAAGTGTATAAACACGAATTTCACTATTTTTCACCAACTACACTGTGTAAATTAGTGAAATTCGTGTTTATATTAGTTAATAGCAAAAAGAATGACCAATGCAAAACCAAGATTAGCTTTAGTTTTCGGGATACTTTGTATTTCGATTTTCCCTATATTGATTAAACTCAAGCTGGCTCCTGGGTTAATTTCTGCATTTTACAGGATGGCAATTGCTGTTTCTTTGTTATTACCTTATGTGCTTGTCACTAAAAAATTTAAATTACCTGAGAAAAAACACTTGATACTGGCAATCCTTTGTGGTGTTTTATTTGCTTCGGATGTTGCGGTTTGGAATATTGCCATTCAGGAATCAAGTGCAACCCAAGCTTCTTTATTGACCAATTTGTCACCGTTATGGGTGGGAATTATTTCTTATGTGTTTTTAAAAACCAAACCAGCTCTAAATTTTTGGATAGGAACTATAGTAGCCCTTTTTGGAATGGCGATGTTAGTGGGATTTAAATTCTTTCTGGAATTAGATTTTAACAATTCCTTTCTATTAGCTGTATTATCAGGAATTTTCTACTCCATCTATTTATTGGTTAGTAAAAAAGCACTGACTCATATAGATGTACTGTCCTTTATGACTATTAGTTTACTGGCATCCACTCTCTACTTAGCAGTAGTATGCATCTGGATGAATGAGCCTTTTTCTGGGTTTTCAAATTCGGGTTGGTTCGTTTTATTGATTCAAGCCGTTGTTTGTCAACTGATGGCTTGGTTATCGGTTAGTTACGCAACCCAACACATGCGTCCCACAAGAGTTTCGTTGAGTTTATTGGGTCAAGCAGTTCTCACCTCTATTTTAGCTTGGGCGTTTTTAGATGAGAAAATTACAATCAATATGGTAATTGGTGGTATGATTTTGCTTTTGGGTATCCGAATTACTTTTTACACGAAAACCTTTTCAATAAAAAATATATTTAATAAAACAAAAGAGGATACCTCTTTGATAGCATAAAAACAATATGAAAAATTTAAAAGTAATAGCCTTCGACGCAGATGACACTTTATTTATCAATGAAACCTATTTTGATGAAACCGAAAAGAAGTTTTGTGGTTTGATGGAAGATTATTTATCGCATCAAGGAATTTCGCAAGAACTGTTTAAAGTGGAAATTGATAATTTAAAAATGTATGGGTATGGCATAAAAGGATACATCCTTTCTATGATTGAAGCGGCAATGAGAATTTCTAACAATACCATTCCAATAGAAATTATCGAAAAAATCATACAGTACGGAAAGGAATTGATTGAGAAACCTATTGTTTTATTAGACGGAGTTGAAGAAACCTTGGAAGCTTTACATGGCAAATACAAACTAGTTGTAGCGACTAAAGGAGATTTATTAGATCAACGCAGAAAATTACACAATTCTGGATTAGGGAAATACTTTCATCATATAGAAGTCATGTCAGACAAACAAGAAGTGGACTATCTTGATTTGATTAAGCGATTGGAAATAAAACCAGAGGAATTCATTATGATAGGGAACTCTTTAAAATCAGATGTTTTACCTGTTTTAGCGATTGGCGGTTACGCTGTTCACATCCCGTTTCACACTACTTGGGCTCATGAAAAAATTGATTATAAGGTGGAGCATACTAATTTTAATGCCTTTATTAGAATTTCAGATGTTTTAAAGACCATTTTATAAATAAAAACGCGTCTTTTTATAACTTCCCTAACTAAATCAAGTCACAAAAATTAATGTTTAGCAATTTATATTCGCAAAAAAACAGGTAAAAAATTAGTAATAACCTAAGCATTCCCCGCAATTTACAGAATTAATGCTAATTATTACATAATTAACTGTTTGAAATTTCTTATTAAACATTATATCGTATTTTTGCCTAGAATTTAAAAATGAAAAAAATGAAAAAACTTATACTTACGTTGGTATTTGCTGCGGCATTTACAACAATGAGTGCTCAAACTGAGACAGAAAAGAGTACAAAAGAAGATTACAACAAATGGTCTATTGAATTGGCTGGTGGTGTTAACAAACCACAAAGACCTATGACTTCAGGTTATTTTACATCTACACCAAGTCCTTATGTAATTGATTTAGGAGCAAGATACATGTTTAATAACAAATTTGGTTTGAAAGCTGACTTTGGTTACAACAGTTTTGAAGGACAAAATAGTTCTAAAGACTTTAGTACTAAGTACTACAGAGTTGACTTACAAGCAGTAGCTAACTTAGGAAGAATCATGAGTTTCGAAACTTGGACTAATACAATTGGTTTATTAGGTCACGCTGGTTTTGGTTTAGCTCAATTAGAAGACCAAAACTCTGCTGTAAAAGACAGAATGGGTAACTTTATGGCTGGTGTAACTGGACAAATTAAATTATCTAACAGAGTATCATTAACAGGTGATTTTACAACTATTCTTAATGCTGCACAAGATCACACATTTGATGCTGCAACATTTCGTCCTCACCAAGGATTTCAAGGAATTCTTTTCAACGGTACAGTTGGTTTAACAGTTTACTTAGGTAAAAATGTAAAACATGCTGACTGGGTTATTGACAATGAAGATCGTTTAGACGGAATTGACGCAAAAATTGCTGCAATCGAGAACAAAATGCTTGATACTGACAATGATGGTGTAGCTGATTATTTAGATCAAGAGCCTAACACTGCTGCAGGTGCTTTAGTTAACACTAAAGGTGTATCAGTTGACGCAAACAACAATAATGTTCCAGATGACGTAGAAAACTACATCATGAAGAACTATACAAGTAAAACTGACAAATCTCCAATGTTAAGCAACAATGAATTAATCAAAAGCTTAATTAATGGTGGCTATGTTGCTACTTATTTTGATTTTAACAAATCTACACCAACAAATGTTTCTACAGAAGGTATCGATTTTATCTTAACTTACTTAAGAAACAATCCTACAGCTTCAGTTGATATTATTGGTCATGCTGACGAAATTGGAAGATCTGCTTACAATGATAAATTATCTAATGCAAGAGCTGCTAAAGTGAAAAGCATTTTATTAAAAGCTAATGTTGACGCTTCAAGATTGAACGTTATCGCAGCTGGTGAAGATAATTCAGTTGATAAAGATTCAGAATTAGCTAGAAAACTAGTAAGAAAAGTTACTTTCAGAATAAAATAATTTATTCTTAAATAAAATAAAAGCCCAAATCTAAAATTTAGATTTGGGGCTTTTTATTTATAAATAACCTGTAATAAGAGGCTTTTATGCTAATGCATTCTTTAAGTCTTCCAATAAATCTTCAATATCTTCTACACCTACACTTAAACGCACTAAATCATCAGTAATACCAACTGCGGCACGTTTATCTTCAGGAATCGATGCATGTGTCATTAAAGCAGGATGATTTGCCAATGATTCAACTCCTCCTAAAGATTCTGCCAAAGTAAATAGTTTAACTTTTTCCAAGAAATCAATTGAATCTTCTTTTTTACCTGAAACAAAATCAAAAGAAACCATTCCGCCAAAACCACTCATTTGCTTTTTAGCAATTTCATGAAACGGATAACTTGGTAGTCCTGTGTAATAGACTGTTTTTACTTTTGGATGATTATTTAAAAATTCAGCCACTTTTTCTCCGTTTTCACAATGCCTCTGCATTCTTAAGTGCAACGTTTTTATTCCCCTTAGAACTAAAAAGCTATCCATTGGCCCAAGAGTAGCACCTGTCGCAAATTGCTGAAAGTGCAATTGCTTCCCCAGTTCAGCTGTTTTAGTAATCAAAGCCCCAGCCACTACATCAGAATGTCCAGCAAGGTATTTTGTAGCCGAATGCATTACCACATCGGCACCTAAATCCAATGGACGTTGCAAATAAGGTGTAGCAAAAGTATTGTCTACTGCAAATAGAATATTATTAGCCTTAGTAATTTTTGCTATTGCAGCAATATCGGCTAATTTCATTAATGGATTTGTAGGTGTTTCAACCCAAATCATTTTAGTGTTTTCGTTAATTAATGATGTAACATTCTTCAAATCATTCATATCAACATAATGAAACTTAATTCCTGAATTATGATATATTTTAGTAAACATTCTATACGTACCTCCATATAAATCGTCCATTGTAATAATTTCGTCACCCGCTTTAAAAGAACGCAACAAACAATCAGTAGCTGCTAATCCAGATGAAAAAGCCAATCCTTTTGCTCCATTTTCAATACTTGCTAATGCTTCCTCTAAAGCTGATCTTGTAGGATTTGCAGATCTACTATATACATAATCACCAATTGGTTTGCCTGGGCTTGTTTGTGCATATGTCGAAGTTTGAAAAATGGGTGGCATAACTGCTCCAGTTGACGGATCATGATGTTGCCCTCCATGTATTGTTTTTGTATTGAATTTCATATCTTTAAATTTTACTGTTTTAATGGTTACTCAAACTTACCGCTAAAATTATTCCTGACAAGGAGCAAGTCCATACCTTTGTATTAAATTAACACTTTTTGAGATGAAAAATATTATCCTTTTTAGCCTATTACTTTTTTCTATGGCACGTTGTTCTAAGGAGCTAGTTTTTGAAGATCAATCATTCTTAAAAAAAACGAGTTTACCCTGCAAAGAGAATTGTCCTCAAATTAGTATAAAAATTCCAATTGCAAAAGACGTCCCCGATGTAGCTGACAACATCAATAAAAAAGTCTTTTCAGTTTTAAAAGAGATTGTATACTTTGGCGAAAAGCCATACGCAGCAAACAATTATAATGATCTCTCTAGGTCCTTTATTGATTCCTATGAAAAACTACAAAAAGAATTCCCAAAAGACAGTTTTGGTTGGGAAGCAAAAATCGAGGGATCCGTAAAATACGTCTCAGATAGTATTTTAAATATTGAAATCAAGCACTATACTTATACTGGTGGAGCTCATGGATACCAAGGCTTACGTTCACTACTTTTTGATCCTGCAACAGGGAAAACAATTTCGAACAGTCAATTGTTTAAAGACCAAAATGGATTTAAAGCGTTTGCAGAGAATAAATTCAGAATTAAATATAAAATCCCTAACGACAAAAATATCAATTCAACTGGCTACTTATTTGAAAATAATGTATTCCACTTGCCGCTCAATATATTTTATACTGACCGTGGATTGTTATTGTATTATAACTCATACGAAGCGGCATCCTTTGCAGATGGACCAAAAGAGTTGCTCATATCCTATAAAGAAGCAAATCCTTATTTGGTATTAAAATAAAATTAAATGAATTTTCTAATACCTAGAATAGCGCCAATATGAATCCCCTCATGAAAACTATTAAAAAACATAGCGTCTTTAGTATTTTTCAAAACAAAACCTGTTGAAGTGGGGTATTCTTGGTAGCTAACAAAACTATTATTATTCATATCAATCTCCGTTTGATCGATGGTATCCATCAGTAAATTATAAATTTCATCTACTTCAGCTTGCGTTGCATCTTGTTCTGGCTTTGTCCCTTTTTTATATTTTTCGACCAACGAATCTGAAATATTCATTGGAAGACCCGATAATTTATAAACTAGCATTTGTTGCACCACTACGATGTGGGCAATATTCCAAATTAAATTATTATTATGTCCCTCAGGAATGGTGTTCAATTGTGCTAATGTATATCCTTTTAAAATTTGAGATAACATTTTTCTACTGGTTCTGGTAACGTCTAATGATGTGTTCATTTCTAATTTTTTGATAAAAATAATCATTTTCAGTTTCAAATGATTTTTCTTTGCACAAAGAAATTGAAATTATTATGAACAAAATCTATTACATCGCTTCTTGTGATACTTGTCGAAAAATTATTAAAACCTTACCTAAAGGCAATAATCTTGTTTTTAGAGACATCAAGCAAAATCCTTTAACTACTGAAGAATTGGATGAAATGTATCAATTATCAGGCAGTTACGAGGCATTGTTTAGTAAAAAAGCACAATTGTATAAATCTATGAATTTGAAGGATCAAACCTTGACTGAAGATGATTATAAAAAATACATTTTAGAACACTATACGTTTTTAAGTCGTCCCGTTTTTGTTATTAACGGTAATGTTTTTGTTGGCGGAACGCAGCAAAACATGCTTCAAGTGATGAAAGCATTAAATAATGTCTAAAAGAAATATTGCTCTTTTTGGTGCAACTATTGTTTCCATAATATACGGCGTTACATTTACCATTGCCAAAGATGTCATGCCTACCTATATTGATGCTTATGGCTTCATTTTATTGCGTGTAAGTGGTGCTATGCTTTTATTCTGGTTCTGCTGGTTGTTTATGCCTAAAGAAAAAATAGCAACTAATGATTTTCCCCGAATTATTGTTGCTGCTTTTTTTGGCGTGGCCTTCAATATGCTAACTTTTTTTAAAGGACTTAGCCTTACTTCACCCATCTCGGCATCCGTAATTATGGTTACCACGCCTATGATTGTTTTAGTCCTTTCGGCAATTATTATGAAAGAACGAATGAAGAAACGCATGGTTGCTGGGATTTCTCTGGGTTTAATAGGAACTGGTTTTTTAATTCTTTATGGCAAATCAATTGGTACCGCCACAAATGCCACTTTAGGAAATATTCTCGTTTTTTTAAATGCCGTTTCTTATGGTTTTTATTTAATCATTGTCAAAAAATTGATGGAGAAATACAATGCTTTTACTTTTGTAAAATGGATTTATCTATTTGGTTTTTTAATGGTTTTGCCTTTTGGCTGGAGCCAATTTGAAATAGTTAACTGGTCAATAGTCCCTGTAGCTATATATTGGAAAATAGGATTTGTAGTCGTTATTTCGACTTTTGTAACCTATTTATTGAATTTACTTACCATGAAGGAATTAAAACCAACAACAGTGGCTGTATTTATTTATCTACAACCTGTATTCGCAACTGTATTTGCGATTGGCCTTGGGAAAGATGATTTGAGTTTAGTGAAAATTATTTCGGCCATTTTAATCTTTTTAGGGGTGTATATGGTTACCCAAAAACCATCTGAAAGAAAGGAATAAACCTTAAAAAACAGGCTCTTTGTGGGTTAATTCGCTTTTCATTATCTTTGACCTCTTTATACAACTATATGATACAATCAATGACAGGTTTTGGTAAAGCTACTTTGCAACTACCAACCAAAAAAATAACAGTAGAAGTAAAATCTTTAAACAGTAAAGGTCTTGACCTTAATGTAAGAATGCCTTCGCTGTACCGCGAAATGGAATTGGGTTTACGAACTCAAATCGCATCAAAATTAGAAAGAGGAAAAGTAGATTTTTCTATTTTTATCGAAAGTACCGCTGAACAAACCACAACTAAAGTTAATGTCCCAATTGTGAAAGCATACATCAGCCAGTTAAGAGAAGTTTATGCCGCTGCTGATGAAACCGAATTGATGAAAATGGCGGTAAGAATGCCCGATGCATTAAAAATTGAGCGCGACGAAATCGACGAAAATGACTGGGTACAGATCCAAACTGTTATTGAAGAAGCGGTCCAAAACATCTTGACTTTTAGAAAAGATGAAGGAATGTCACTTGAAAAAGAATTTCAATTGCGAATAGGTAACATTCGCCAGTACATGACTGATGCATTAGCATTAGACCCTGAACGCGTACAAGCTATAAAAGACCGTTTACAAACTGCCATTGCTGAATTGCAAGTAAACGTTGATGAAAATCGTTTTGAACAAGAATTAATCTATTACCTAGAGAAATTAGACATTACCGAAGAAAAAGTGCGTTTAACTAATCATTTGGATTATTTCTTAGAAACTATAAATGGAACCGAAGCCAACGGTAGAAAATTAGGTTTTATTACTCAGGAAATGGGGCGTGAAATCAATACTATGGGTTCTAAATCCAATCATGCACAAATGCAGAAATTAGTCGTTCAAATGAAAGACGAATTAGAAAAAATTAAAGAACAGGTTTTAAACGTATTGTAGGTTTCGGCATTAAAAAAATACCGAAATAAATTCAGCATAAAATGAAAAAAGGAAAATTAATTGTTTTTTCGGCACCATCGGGATCTGGAAAAACAACCATAGTTAAGCATTTACTAAGCAAACCTGATTTGAATTTAGAATTCTCTATTTCTGCAGCTTCTCGTGATCCTCGAGGGGAAGAAACAAACGGAAAAGACTATTATTTCATTTCAACTGAAGAATTCAAAAAACACATCAAAAACGAAGATTTCCTAGAATGGGAAGAGGTCTATAGAGACAACTTCTATGGAACTTTAAAAAGCGAAATCGAACGCATCTGGGCCAAAGGTAAAAATGTAATTTTTGATATTGATGTTGCTGGTGGTTTACGTATTAAATCTAAATATCCAGAAGAAACTTTAGCCGTATTTGTAAAGCCACCAAGTATTGATGAGTTAAAAATTCGTCTAAAAAAGCGCTCCACCGAAAGTGAAGACAAAATTAATATGCGAATTGCAAAAGCATCAGTTGAACTAGCTACAGCTCCGCAATTTGATGTTGTAATTAAAAATTACGATTTAGATATTGCTTTGGAAGAAGCCTATCAATTGGTGAAGGATTTTGTAAGTAAATAAAAATTAAAAAATTAAAGAATTGAAAGATTTAAAAACCAATGATAATCTTTCAATTCTTGAGTTTTTTAAATCTTTAAATTAAATCGATGAAAATAGGACTCTATTTCGGAACTTTTAATCCCATTCATGTTGGGCATCTTATTATTGCAAACCATATGGCGGAGCACTCTGATTTAGATCAAGTTTGGATGGTAGTTACGCCACATAATCCACACAAAAAGAAAAGTACTTTGCTTGATGATTACCATCGATTACAAATGGTTCATTTAGCAACCGAAGATTTTCCAAAATTGAAACCTTCCGATATAGAATTTAAGTTGTCACAGCCCAATTATACGGTGAACACTTTGGTTCACTTGGAAGAGAAATTTCCAAACTACGAGTTTTCTTTAATTATGGGCGAAGACAACTTAAAGTCGTTGCACAAATGGAAAAACTACGAAGTTATTTTACAAAATCATGATATCTATGTGTATCCTCGCATTTCATCAGAAGCTGACACGAGCCTGAAAGGCGAACTGGCGCAGCAAAATGTAGAACTTAAAAACCATCCTAAAATTCATTTAATTGATGCACCAGTAGTTGAAATTTCCTCTACATTTATTCGCAATAATATTAAAGCAGGAAAAAATATTCAACCACTTTTGCCAACTAAAGTTTGGGAATACATTGATCACAATAATTTTTATAAAAAATAATTATTCAAATATTGTCCTTAGAACTACTTCAATTTCTTGAAAAGCGGTATTAAAATTATCATTTTTTCCTGACAATAAAAAAACTTCCGTACTTGGCATGAGTTTGCTATTCCATAATAATTGAATTCTTTTTTCTTCTATAAAACACTTAGCATTAATATCCCAAACTACTGCTACTCCTGTATTTTTAGCAAGAACTCCAAGCATTTCATATTCTGATGGAATAATATAATTAGAAATCATTGTTGGCCTTTTTTTATTAAAAACATGTAGCCAAAACAATTTGATGTGTGGAATTCCAGCATCATGACTGTACCACTTTTGATTATTTAACCATTGTTCAATTGGTGAAAAAACTTTAGTTTTAATTTTTAATTTCAACTCGGATGCATCAATATTGTTGGAGCCAACTATAATTTGTTTCATTTCTCCTACCTTTTTTTGAATGGTATCGAAGGTGTCAAACCTTTTGGTCACAATAGCAAAATCGAGTTTTTTAGCATCTACTAATTCAAACAGCGTTTGGTTTTCATGAAAACTAAAATCTATATAATCATACTGTGAAATCAATGCACTACCAATACTACTAAATAAATGCTTCGATATACCAACTGTAATTAATCGGTTTGCATTAAAAGCTTTAGCACGAAATCCATTTTCTACATTTTCCAATCGGTCTAGAGCTTCTATAATCAAGTTATTCAGTAACTTAGCATATTCTGTTGGTTCAACACCTTTTGATTTTCGATTAAAAAGCGTGTAGCCTACATGGGCCTCTAGCATTGCTATTTGCTGACTCACTGCAGGTTGACTTATAAACAACTCTTTGGCAGCTAAAGAAAAGTTCCCGTTTTTATACACGGATTTAAAAGTTCTGTACCATTCTAGATTGACCATGATATAAATATATTTATCACAAACATAATTTAAATTATTTTTACTAATAGCATATTCGCCGTAAATTTGTAGTAATAAAATCAGTTATGAAGAAAATAGCATTATTTACAATTATTGCATTAACTGTGGGTTGCATTAAAGCAACCGCACAAAAACAAAATAAAAAAGACATGAAAAAAGTATTATTTGTTCTTACTAGTCACGATAAATTAGGAGACACCGGAGAAAAAACAGGATTTTGGACAGAAGAATTTGCTGCTCCTTATTATGAGTTAGCTGACAAAGGAGTCCTAATTGATATTGCTACTCCGCTTGGTGGTCAACCTCCAATTGATCCAAAAAGTGAAGACCCGTCATCGGCAACTGAAGACACAAAACGATTTGACAAAGACACTGAATTACAAGCTAAATTAAGTAAAACACATAAATTAGCCGATGTAAAAGAGTCTGATTACGATGCTGTTTTTTATCCAGGTGGTCATGGACCATTATGGGATCTAGCTTCAAATAAAAATTCAGATGCATTAATCTCAGCATTTTACACTAATAATAAACCAGTAGCTTTTGTTTGTCATTCACCAGCGGTATTGAAAAATGTAAAAGTAAATGGAGAATTTTTAGTTAAAGGTAAAAACGTAACTGGTTTTTCTAACACTGAAGAAGCTGCAGTAGGATTAACTGATGTGGTTCCTTTTTTATTAGAAGACGCCTTACAAGCTAATGGAGCAACGTATTCTAAAGTTGAAGATTGGCATCCTTATGCAGTAGAAGACGGTTTGTTGATTACTGGGCAAAACCCTGCATCCTCTAAATTAGTTGCTGAAAAATTATTACATCAATTAAACGAAAAAAAATAAGCATGTTAAACTTCGAATTATATAATCCCACGAATCTTGTATTCGGAAAAGGACAAATTGAAAAACTAGGAAGCCTTGTACCCAAAGGAGCTAAAATATTATTGGCTTACGGTGGTGGAAGTATCTTTAAAAACGGAATTCACGAACAAGTACTCCACAATCTTAAAGGGCACGAAATTGTAGAATTTAGCGGAATTGAAGCTAATCCTCATTTTGAAACTTTAATGAAAGCAGTAGCCATTGTTAAAGAACAACATATTGATTTTATTCTTGCCGTTGGTGGTGGATCTGTAATTGATGGTGTGAAATTTATTTCAGCAGCTGTTAATTTTGAAGGAAACCCAATCGATATCTTGCAAAAACGCATTTTAATTAAAGAGAATGCAGTGCCTTTTGGAACTGTATTAACCTTGCCTGCTACAGGAAGCGAAATGAATTCTGGAGCTGTTGTAACTATTGAATCGACCAAAGAGAAATTGGCTTTTGGTGGTTCAGCTATGTTTCCACAATTCTCTATTTGCGATCCAACGGTGATTGAATCTTTGCCAAAAAGACAATTGCAAAACGGTGTTGTCGATGCCTACACGCACGTAATGGAGCAATACTTAACTTATCCACACGAAGGTTATTTACAAGACCGCATTGCCGAAGGAATTTTACAAACCTTAATTGAAGTAGGTCCACAGGTAGTTGAAAATCCTAAAGATTATGCTTTGGCATCTAATTTTATGTGGAGTTGCACCATGGCCTTAAACGGTTTAATCCAAAAAGGAGTTCCTAGTGACTGGGCAACACACATGATAGGTCATGAACTAACTGCGATGTTCGGAATTGACCATGCACGAACTCTTGCTGTTATTGCTCCAAGTTTGTACAAAGTAATGTTTGAGACTAAAAAAGGAAAACTAGCACAATACGGAAAACGCATCTTCAACTTAGAAGGAACGGAAGATGAAATTGCTAACGAAGCTATAAATAAAACGGTTGAATTCTTCCACAAAATGGGAATGGACACGAAGCTATCTGACTATACAAAAGAGTATAATCACACTGCTGATTTCATTGTAAATCGTTTTGATGAACGCGGATGGAAAGGTTTAGGAGAAAGACAAAACATCACTTTAGACAAAGTAAAAGCTATTGTGGAAATGAGTTACTAATTCAGAATACTGGAACTATTACAGTGTAAAATAAAAAGGCGTTTTGAATTTAATTCAAGACGCCTTTTTGATAACACCAAAACAAAACTAACTAACTCAATTTTCATTTATTTATTAAAAACTTAATTTATAATAGGTTACAACGTTAATACGATATAAATATTGTAAGAAATTATAAAAAAAAATATTTTATTTTTATGATTGCTTTTTTCAAGCAATTAAAACTCCAGTTTCTTAAATAATTTTTTTGTTTAATTACTCCATTTTTAAGTACTTTTGGTTAAATTTATTAAAAAATGGCCGGAAATATAAAATTCGCAGTTATAGGTGGTGGTAGTTGGGCAACAGCGATTACAAAAATGTTATGTGTAAACCTTTCGGAGGTTTCATGGTACATGCGCAATGAATCAGCTATTGAGCACATAAAGACTTACAAGCATAACCCTAATTATCTTAGTGCGGTAGAGTTTGACACTAAAAAACTAAAATTAACTAGCGATATTAATGAAGCTGTTGCATATGCAGACTACCTCATTTTTGCAATTCCTTCTGCATTTTTAAATGATGAGTTAGAAAAACTAACTGTTTCATTAAAAGATAAAATAATCTTTTCAGCTATTAAAGGAATTGTTCCTGAAACAAGTTTAATTGTTGGCGAACATTTCCATTTTAAATATGACATCCCGTATTATAATATTGGAGTAATTACAGGACCTTGCCATGCCGAAGAAGTAGCATTAGAGCGTTTATCGTACCTTACTATTGCTTGTGGTGATGCTGATAAAGCAAAATTAGTCGCCAAAAATCTATCAGGAAATTTTATAAAAACTAAAATTACAGATGATATCATTGGGACCGAATACGCAGCTATGTTGAAAAACATTTATGCTATTGCTGCTGGAATTGCTCATGGATTGGGTTATGGTGATAATTTCCAATCCGTTTTAATGAGTAATGGTATCCGAGAGATGAAAAAATTCATCAAGAAAGTCCATAAAATGAAACGAAACATTAATGACTCTGCTTATTTAGGAGATTTATTGGTTACTGGATATTCTGTTTTTTCCAGAAATAGAATGTTTGGTAATATGATTGGCAAAGGCTATACTGTAAAGAGTGCAATGATGGAAATGAGCATGGTTTCTGAGGGCTATTATGCAACAAAAAGCGCTTATAAGCTCAACCAAGGGTACCAGGCGAAAACTCCAATTATAGACGCTGTTTATGAAATATTGTACGACGGAAAGGATGCAAAAGCAGTCTTTAAAAAACTAACAGACCAACTGGATTAATCTAAAATAATTCGATTTTTAAACACAAAAAAGGCGCTATCTCATAAGATAACGCCTTTTTCATTATGATAAATTATACATTACCTTATAATAACTCCATCAACAAATAAGATAGGAACTTCTTCCACATCAGTTTCATTAATGGTATTGGCTTTAAAAATAAATTTCTTATCATATAATTTATCATCTATGAAAAAAGTAACCATAAACTCATTGTTAAGTTGTAATACACTTTTTTCAATCATTTCGATTTTCACTACCGAAACGGACGGTACTTCTACAAAAGCATGACGTAAAAGTGATGTTTTTTTCATCTCTCCATCTATAGTCCCAAATGCTTTAGAAACAACCATTACACTTTCTATTAGGTAATCGCTGTCATTTACTAAATAGGCATACCAAACTTTTTCCATAAAGTCGTCACTCCATTCTTGGACTGCGGCTATGAAAACGTTCTCTACTTCGGGGATAATTATGTCTTTTTTCATTGTGATATAACTCTGAAAGCTACTTTTATAACTATTAAGAAATTAAGGTTGTTACGTTTAATCCTTATTTGATCAATATTGACTATTCAACTAAAATACTAGCCCAGATAGAAGTGAAAATCCTTTTCTTGTTTTTCTTTAAAACAAGAAAAGATTGTAACGAATAGCTGGAAATAGCTCCTAATTCAATTATTAAATACTAGCTTTAAATTGTTCTAAGAAACGAACATCGTTTTCGTAAAACATACGAATATCGCCTATTTGATAGTTCAACATGGCGATTCTTTCAATCCCCATCCCAAATGCGAAACCAGTATATTCTTCTGGATCGATCCCGCAATTTTTAAGTACATTAGGATCTACCATTCCACAACCACCAATTTCTAACCAACCAGTTCCTTTGGTAATTCGATAATCAGTTTCGGTTTTTAAACCCCAGTAAATATCAATTTCGGCACTTGGCTCCGTGAATGGGAAATAAGACGGGCGCAAACGTATTTTTGATTTTCCAAACATCTCTTTGGTAAAATGCAACAAGGTTTGTTTCAAGTCTGCAAAAGAAACATCTTTGTCGATATAAAGACCTTCTACTTGGTGAAAAATACAGTGAGAACGGGACGAAACAGCTTCGTTACGGAACACTCTTCCTGGAGAAATAGTACGAATAGGCGGTTTATTGTTCTCCATATAACGCACCTGAACCGATGATGTATGCGTACGCAACAAAATATCAGGATTGGTTTGTATGAAAAAAGTATCTTGCATATCACGAGCCGGATGGTATTCTGGCAGATTTAATGCGGTAAAATTATGCCAGTCATCTTCTATTTCTGGACCTTCGGACACGTTGAAACCAATGTTTGAAAAGATATCTATAATTTGGTTTTTTACTAATGATATTGGGTGACGAGAACCTATTTTTATTGGTTCAGAAGAACGTGTTAAATCACCAAACAACCCTTTACTTTCTTCTTTATTCTCTAAAGATTCTTGTATTGATTTTACCTTTTCTTCGGCAGATGATTTAAGCAAGTTGATTACTTGACCAAATTCCTTTTTTTCTTCATTAGGAACATTTTTAAATTCGGCAAAAAACTCTTTTAAAACCCCTTTACTTCCAAGAAATTTAATTCGGAAAGCTTCTAATTCTGCTGGACTTTGGGTCGAGAAGGCTTGTGCTTCACCGATATATTCTTTTATCTTATCTATCATTTTCATTCAATAATTGCGTGTGCAAATTTACAAAATTTGTTTCAGGTTTAAAGTTTAAAGTTTAAAGTTTCCCTGATAAATTGTGAGATTACCATTTAAGTACTACTATAAGGTTAAATAATATAAAAACTGATAACTGAACACTACTTTATTACTTCTCTTTCAAGAAAATAATTAACAATTGCTTCTTTCATCAATACGGATTGTTCTCCCGCTTTAAGTGGTGGCAACTCTTCTTTTACTGTATAATGAGGCCAGCCTTCTTCGTCAAAAAAATCGAATTCATAAAATCCGTATGGTTCTAATAATCGACAAATAGCAATATGCATTAAGTTGAGTTTTTCGTCTTTTTTATATTCACGGTGTACTTTTCCTAATTCTTGTACCCCAATTAAATAAATGATAGCGTCTAGATCTAAATCTTCACCTTGTGAAAATTGATCTGATAATATAGTTACAAGCTGTTCCCAGCGTTCTTTAAGTTGTGTGTCTCTTGACATTGTGATTGTTGATTGTAGATTAACGATTTTTGACCCGAGCGATAGCGAAAAGGCAAAGCATTTCAGATTTTCAAAAAAAGCATCCAATTATTATGGCAAAGATAACAACTAGAAAATTGACAATGGATGTTTGATAATTCTTTTATATTTGTTCCTTTATCATTACTAAACTAATTTTATGGGAATTTTAGATATTGTCCTGGGTGCATTACTGATATACGCTTTATTTAAAGGTATGAAAAATGGGCTTTTTGTAGAACTTGCTTCCTTAATTTCGCTAATCTTAGGGATTTATATTGCCATAAAATTCTCCTATGTTGTTCGTGAAGTCGTATCAAGTCATGTTTCATGGTCTCCAAAATACGTAGAAATAATCGCTTTTGGGCTCACTTTTATAGCCGTAGTCTTAGTAGTGCATTTATTAGCCAAGGTGCTTACAGGGATTATGGACTTCGCTTTTTTGGGTTGGATTAACAAGTTAGCTGGAGGTTTTTTTAGTGTTATAAAAACCATATTGCTCTTGAGCATTGTATTGAATCTTTTTCAAAAAATCAACATCAACAATATGCTTACCAAGCAAGAGACGCTAGATAAGTCCATGTTTTACAACCCTATTCAAGAAACGTCAAAGTTTATTTATCCAAGATTACAAACCTGGTACGATGATTTTAAAAGCAAAAACGAAGATAAATCACTTACTAATAAGCAAGAATAAAGAGAGAATTACTTTACTTCTTTGATAGCATTATTTTCAATCCAGCCCTCTGTTCCATCTGTTAGCTGCACTTTTTTCCAACCTTCCACAATTTCTTCTACAAAGACTTTTGTACCTTCATGTAACACCACAATGGTAGAAGCTAATTTTTGGGGCTCACTTTTTACATCCGCCATTTCGGCAAAAACGATTGCTGGCTTTTCGTTTTCAAAATGGCTTTTTTCAAAAATGGCTGCAGCGACAGTTATCATAAGCAAGAAAACAACCACAAACATGGAGAAGAAAAATATTCTTTTAACCACAGTCATTTGAGAAAAATAATATCCTATAAAACACAATAGAAACAATACTGAAAATCCTATAGAAATCCATCCCCAAGTATTGTAATGATAAATTGCCGTGAAATCACGAAGCAATTTACCAAAACCTACTTTTGGAATTACTTTTATTTCGTCAATAGTTCTTTTTTGTGCAAATCTTAAATTGTTTTGAACGTCCTTATCATTTGGTTTTAAAACCAAAGCCTTTTCATAATTATAGATAGCAGGAGCTACTTTGTTTAATTTATAATAAGAGTTCCCTAAATTATAATACAATTCAGCCGACTGCTTATGGCTATTTACCACACTTTCGTATGCATGAACGGCTTCCTGATATTTCCCTTTTTGGTATAAATCATTCCCAGTTTCAAAGCCACTTTGAGCAAAGAAAATTTGAGAAGTAAATAATAATACTATATAAAAAATGTTTTTCATCTTAATCATCAATTGTTAGATCTGCTTTTCTAATTCAGAGATTATTGAAACAGCCTTGTCATAATCATTTTGAATAGTTGCGCTTGAAGCTGGTGCATATCGAGCTACTTCACAGTTTTCAGTTAGAGAAATAAAATCATTTACTACCTCTGGATTTGCATTTCTAGTCAATAATAAGTCCTTGATATTGTCCTTACTCATTTCCGAAGTTTCAATATGAAGTTTTGCCTTCAAGAAATTATGCATCGCTTTTTCAAGAGCCACGTAAAACGGTTCTTTATTATTGATTTGTTTCTTGGCTTCAGATAAATATTTCTTAGCCAATTTATTATTTCTTCTAATTCTATTACCAACAACGTCTCCGTCAATAGCTTCTTTTTTCTTTCGAAGTAAAACTATAATTGGAACAATTAAGAACGGTAAAAACAATAACCCCAAGAACAAATTGGAACCAAAGAAGTCGTCTTTTTTTGTTGACTCTAATTTTGTTTTCAGTTTAATATATTTGAATTGTTCTTGAATTGAAACCGTATTCTTCTTAGAGTTTAGATTGTCTGCTGTTCTAGTATCAGTAGGGCCATCCAGAACGTTAATCATTATTTCAGGAGAACTAATCGTTTTATATGTTCCTGATCCTAAATCAAAATAAGAAAAGCGAAGTGGTTTTACTGGGTAATTCCCTTTATATTGTGGCACAATTGTATAACTGTCAGCCACTTTTCCTGACATCCCCGCTAAAGAGGTATTCACTTGATCTGTATGAACCGCGTCATACATTTCCAAGGCATTAGGTACTACTGGTTTTGGTAAGTTGAATAATTTCATATTCCCTTTACCTGTCACGCTTACATTTAAATCAAGGCTTTCTCCATTTTTAAGATTTGTTTTGGATGGAATCACTTTAAAATCAAAACTACCTACTGCTCCAGAAAAATCTTCTGGCTTACCAGCTTCAGGAAGTGCTCTTACCGTTATTGCTTTGGCTCCAGCCGAAACTCTTTTATTTCCTTCGGTCAAAATTACTTGACCAAACATGTTTCTACGATTAGTAGGCAATTGCACATCGATATCTAATGACAATGGCTCTATAGTCAATTTTCCCGATTTTTGAGGGTATAGAACTGTTTTTCTTAATATTACATAACGGTATTTTTCCCCTTTAAACATGCCTTCTTCGGCAACTAATTGCTTGATGTCAATGTTTTGACTCCAGAAATCATTGTACTTGGGTTTATTCAATTCTCTCCAATTCGTAATTCCAATGTTATAGCTAAAATACAGTTTATACACTACTGTAATAGGTTCATTGATATACGGACTTGTTTTCGAAATATCAGCCACAAGATAAATATTATCTGCTGCAGAGACACTAGTGTCGTTTGGATCTTTTGGCTGTTCGATTGCCGATGTAACATTAATTTTTATTGGAGAAGTTTTATACACCTGCCCGTTGTATTCTATGGATGCTTGCTTAATAACTAAAGTCCCTTTTTGATTTGGCAATAGGTAATAGGAATATATTTTTTCAAAAGAACTGCGGCCATTCACCCAAGATTGACTTACTTGTTGGCTTGGACCAGCAATTACTCTAAATCCTTCAAAAGAAGGTTCACTAAAATTATCACCATCGATATTCATAGCAAAATCTACACGGAGTCTTTCATTAAGACCAAGTGTCGTTTTACTTACTTTAGCCTCAAATTGCACTTGAGCCATAAGTCCTTGAAAACTTAATAGTATTAAAATTAAAAAATTCTTCATTATTACTGTTTGTTCGTTGATTCCTTGATTTACTACTTAATGAATTTGTTATTAAAACAAATCACGAATAGGTTATAAACCAAATCTTACCAATCTTTTTCTGTTTTTGTTGGTTTTCCTTTTACTTTTTGTGCGTTTACTTTGTCTTGGATTTTCTTTTCCTCATTATTGACCGCATCTAAAAGACTTTGTAAACGTTGTGGTGAAATACCGCCAGGAGTTGGTTTTGGCTTTCCGTTATCCTCAGGCTTTTCATTGTTCTTTTTATCCTTATCTCCCTTATCGTCTTTTTTGTCCTTGTCTTTGTCACCGTCTTTTTTATCCTTATCCTTGTCTTTCTTGTCTTTGTCTTTATCCTTGTCTTTTTTATCTTTGTCTTTGTCTTTTTTATCCTTATCCTTTTTATTGTCTTTAGGCGGATTTTCTTTTAGCATTTTTTTTGCTAATGCATAATTATATCTTGTTTCCTCATCTGTAGGGTCATTTCGAAGTGCGTTTTTGTATGCTTCTACCGCTTCAGTATAATTTTTTTCTTTCATGAATACATTACCTAGGTTGTGAAAGGCTTTGTGTTTTTGAGGTCTCGTTTTAGCACTTTTTAAAGCTTTGGCATAGGCATATTTAGCTTCAGCAGGTTGGTTTTGTTTGTATATTGCATTACCTAAATTATATGGAGAAACAGTTCTGTTTGGAAATTTAGAACCCGAAATTCTATAATTAGCCTCTGCATCAACAAATTTATTTTGAGCATATTCCTCATTTGCTTTAGGCAGATTTTTATCTTTCTCCTGAGCAAACACTCCTCCAAATCCCAAACTAAGGAATACAGAAAAGGAAAATATGTATTTTTTAAAATTTTTCATTTTTCAATTATTATGTTCATCCTCGAATGTAAAAACAGTAAAGGAATTGACATTTATTTTTTATTCGTTAAACAAATTCAGCTTCTTCACCCAACTTGTTTTTCTTTCTAATAAGAAAAGATCTAGGAACAATAAGATAAAAGCAAATCCTAGAAACCATTGAAATTGCGATTGAAAATCGGCCATTTGCGTGGCTTCAAACTCCGTTTTTTGAATCGTGTTTAACGTGTTTTTTATGTATTCCAAAACCTCTTTGGTATTGCTTCCATCCACATAACCGCCTTTAGTAGCTTTAGCTATGGTCTCTAAACCAGCACGGTTTAATTTTGTAACTACCACTTGGTCATTATTATCACGAACATAACTTTCTACAATTCCATTTCTTTTCAATGGAATAGTCCCTCCTTTTTCGGTTCCAACTCCTATTGTGATAATGCGCATTCCTTGCTTATTGGCTTCTTCGGCTGCTGCCTGTGCCCCTTCAGAATGGTCTTCCCCATCTGAAATAAGAATTAGTAATTTGCTTGTTTTGCTTTTATCATCAAAATAAGTTCCTGATAACTTTATGGCCTCATCCAGCGATGTTCCTTGTGAGGAAACCATCTCCGTGTTCATACTTTGCAAAAACATTTTGGCCACACTGTAATCAGAAGTAATCGGCAATACAGGAAAAGCACTTCCCGCATACGCCACAATACCAATGCGGTCATTCCCTAACTGATTGATAATTTGAGAAACCAGTTGTTTACTTTTTTCCAATCGGCTGGGAGCGATATCTTCGGCAAGCATACTTTTGGATACATCCATCGCAAAAACGATATCAATACCTTCTCGTTTTACCGTTTCCATTTTGGTTCCTATTTTTGGATTTACCAATCCTAAAATTAATCCCACTAATGCTAATAGAATAACTGCTAGTTTAAAAACAGGTTTAAAAACAGAAGTCTCAGGACTCAATTTTTTAATTAAATCCAGATCTCCAAATTCACGTTGTTTTTTTCTTTTCCAATAGAAATTCAAAAGATACAACACCACCACAATTGGTAGTACGAATAAGAGGTATAAATATTTTGATTCGTCTAATTCCATATTTTTTTTTAAATATCAGTCTCGAAATATCAAGACAAATTTTAGATTCCAATTTTCACGTCCAATCTCCCTTCCCTTTGGGGAGGACTGGGGTGGGGATACTAAATAAAACTTCTATACACTGTGTTTCTTAAACCAATTTCGGCCAATAATAAAAATCCTGCTATCCAAACAAAAGCTCTATATTTTTCATCGTAATCATAAAACTTAAGCTCTTCAATTTCGGTGGTTTCTAACTTATTGATTTCACCATAAATTTCTGCCAATTTACTGTTGCTCGTTGCTCTAAAATATCTTCCATCCGTTTTTTTAGCGATGCTTTGCATTAATTTTTCATCGATTTCCACTTTCATCATTTGAAATAAAAACTGTCCGTTTGGCCCTACGGCATAAGGAAATTCAGCCATTCCATTAGTACCAATTCCAATAGTATATACTTTAATTCCATATTGTTTGGCAATATCCGCTGCGGTTTCTGGTTCTATAAAACCAGCGTTATTCACCCCATCAGTCAATAAAATAATCACTTTGCTTTTGGCCTTACTGTCTTTCAATCTGTTTACAGCTGTTGCCAAACCCATTCCTATTCCCGTTCCATCTTGTAAAACATTATCGTATTTGATGCTTTTTATTGCTTCAAGAACAACTGCTTTATCACTAGTAACTGGAGTTTTTGTATACGCCTCCGAAGCATAAACTACTAGCCCTATTCGGTCATTGGGTCTTTCCTCTGCAAAATCAGCTGCCACTCTTTTTAAGGCTTCCATTCGGTTTGGCTTTAAATCTTTGGCCAACATACTTCCTGAAACATCGACAGCCATTACAATGTCAATCCCTTTTGTTGTTTTTGTTTTATTACTAATATCTACCGTTCTTGGTCTCGCCATTGCCACAATTAAGGAGCTCAACGCTAATAAACGAAAAACACTTAAAAAAGGTTTTAGTTTAGCTAGTAAAGAAGGCGTTGTCTTGAACCCTTGAATCGAGCTAATTTTTAAGGTTGCTGATTGTTTATTTCTTTTATAAACTAACCAAATAACAGCTAGTGGTATTAAAAGAAACAACCAGAAAAACTCAGGATTTAAAAAAGATATTTTCCCCATTACTTACTTACTTGTTTTAATTCGACAGAACTCAACACTCTATCCGATATTTGATTTGCATATGAATCCCCTTCTTCATGGAAAATCATAATTTGTTGTAATCCTCCATCTTGACCAAACAACAACAATTCATAATATAATTTTTCACTGCTCTTAGTCGCCTCATTTATTCTAGTGAACGTTCCGTATCCTTTTAGACCACTTATACCTTCAGGTGTTTGAAAATCTTCTTGTTTCACAATCATGTTTTGAGCTCCTTGTGATTCTAATGCTTGAATCGTTCCTTCCATTGATTTTTTTAAATCAACTGAAGTCGAGTCTTGTTTGTACTTATAAGTAGAAACCATTAAATAGAAATTATCTAAAAGGCTACCATAAGCAAACGAATTCATTTCTTTAATCAATGCCATTCCATTCTTAGGTAATGATTTTGTTAAATCTATTCTTTTAAGTACTTTTGGCGTTTCCATTATAATTCCTGGATTTCCATATTCACTTTTCACCCATTCGCCTTCTAATAACTCTTTGGTTGGATGTCCTATAATATTGTCTTTTACATAGTCAAACCCTTTAGTAACGATTAAAAAAGTAGTAGTTGCAAACAATAAGAAAAGAACAGACGCTATAGTTATTGCTATGCGTTTATTTCTTTTTTTCTTTAACTGAATTTGAATTTGCTTTTGTCTTTGCACCTCATTCAACAAAGTATCCTCTTCCATTTCAACTACAACAGGAATAGCGCTGTCTAGTGTTAAAATTGCTTTTTGAATTTTATTTCGATCTTCTGCAATTTCATATTCTACTGGTTTTGATTTTGCAAACTTTACTAAATCGGCTTGTTTCAATACCCGTTCTAAATTTTCAATTGTTTCTTGAGAAACCGTCATTTTCTTTTTGACAGATGCTGCTCTAAGCCCCAAAATCAATTCGGAAGTAGTACTTTCCATAGCTGGAATTTCAATTGCTTCTTCGATATAATTTCTGGCAATATCAGTCAACTCACTATAATACTCTTTAACTTCTCCTTTTTGCCAAAGTTCTTTTTTCTCTAAATCATTGAGTAGGTTGGTCGCTCTTTCAATTGGCGTTTTATACACATCCTCTTCAATTTTTTTCTTTTGTTGCTTTTTAATGTACCAATAAATCAAAGCGCCAATTCCACCAAGTATCGCAAGCGCCAAAAGATATTTCCACCAGTCTCCCAATGTGTTTTCTACAGGAATAATATCCTTAATATCATACATTTTTTGTTTTAAAGTATCTACTACTACATTAGCTACTTCTACCTTAAGTGAATCCGTATAATAGGGTTTATTATTAATTAAGATTTTTATACTAGGAACTGAATATTTTCCAGAATCAAACTGAGTTAATCCGTATTTCTTGATTAATTCATAGCGGTCATTATTTTTAACCGTATCGATTGGGTAGGATTGAATTACTTCAAGCGCTCCTATATTTTTCAACTTAGGAAAAACAACTTTAGACAAAGTATCCACATCTGTTTTTATGGTCAGTTTAAACTCTGCTCCAATTTTATTTTTTGTGGTATCTATACTTGTAACTACTCTTTTTTGTTGGGCAAAAATGGTAGTACAAAGAAGTAGTATTAGTAGGCTTATATATTTTTTCATTAGTAATTTTTGAAACATTTGTTTTCCAACTCCCCGCACTTCATGGAGATTGAAGCAGAGTTTTACCTCGATTTGAAATAGCTCAATAATTTAGTTACATAACTTTCGTCAACTCTAGTATTTACAACTCCTGAACCTGATTTACTAAAGGTTTCTTTAAAATACATTAATTTATCATTATAGTATTTCTCATAATTAAATCGGACGGTTTTTGAACTGGTATCGATTAATTGTATTTCTCCAGTTTCAGCATCCTGCATTGGAACCATTCCTATATTAGGCATTTTTTGTTCCCTAATATCATAGACACGGATTCCAGTAATATCATGCTTTTTTGAAGCTATCTTTAATGTTTGCTCATAATCTTCACACATAAAATCAGAAATCATAAATACAATAGCTTTCTTTTTCTGAGTACTCGATAAAAACTTTAAGGCTTGAGCAATATTTGTTTTATGACTTTTCGGTTGAAATTCTATTAATTCTCTTATGATACGTAATACGTGAGAACGTCCTTTTTTTGGCGGAATGTACAATTCGATTTGATCAGAAAAAAGAATCAATCCAATTTTATCATTATTCTGAGTTGCCGAAAAAGCCATTGTTGCGGCAATCTCGGTTACGATATCTTTCTTGAATTGATTTTTTGAACCAAAACTTTCTGAACCTGAAATATCCACCATTAACATCATGGTCAATTCACGCTCCTCTTCAAAAACCTTAACATGAGCCTCATTGTATCGGGCCGTCACATTCCAGTCAATGGCACGAATATCATCCCCGTATTGGTATTGACGTACTTCACTAAAAGTCATTCCACGTCCTTTGAAAGAAGTGTGGTATTCCCCCGAGAAGATATGATCACTCAACCTTCTGGTTTTGATTTCTATTTTTCGTACTTTTTTTAAAAGGTCTTTTGTATCCATTTATTTAATTTGTTTAAAGTTTAAAAAAGTTTAAGGTTTTCACGTTTGCTACAGCAACTTGAAACCTTAAACCTTAAACAAATTTTAAGGTACTTCTACTTCGTTTATAATTTTATTGATGATGTCTACTGAAGTAATATTTTCCGCTTCGGCTTCGTAAGTCACTCCGATTCTGTGACGCAATACATCATGTACTACCGCACGAACATCTTCAGGAATTACATATCCACGACGTTTGATAAAAGCGTAACATTTAGCCGCATTAGCTAAATTGATACTTCCACGTGGTGAAGATCCAAAACTGATTAAAGGTTTCAAGTCGGCTAATTTGTATTTCTCTGGGTAACGAGTAGCAAAAATAATATCAAGTATGTATTTCTCGATTTTCTCATCCATATACACTTCGCGTACGGCTTCCTGTGCACGTAAAATTTGTTCTACCGAAACCACTTGATTTACTTTCTCATAACTTCCTTTTAAGTTTTGACGAATTACCAATCGTTCTTCATCCATTTTTGGATAGTCGATAACTGTTTTCAACATAAAGCGGTCTACCTGCGCTTCTGGTAGTTGGTATGTTCCTTCCTGTTCAATAGGGTTTTGGGTTGCCAAAACCAAGAAAGGTCTTTCTAACTTGAAAGTCGTATCACCAATAGTTACTTGTTTTTCCTGCATCGCCTCAAGCAACGCTGATTGCACTTTGGCTGGTGCACGGTTAATCTCATCGGCTAGGACGAAATTAGCAAAAATAGGTCCTTTTTTAATCGAAAATTCGTTCGCTTTAATGTTGTAAATCATAGTTCCCACAACATCCGCAGGTAATAAATCAGGGGTAAACTGGATTCTACTAAACGAACCATGAATTGCTTGAGAAAGCGTGTTGATGGCTAATGTTTTTGCTAATCCCGGAACACCTTCTAATAAAATATGTCCTTGACCTAAAAGTCCAATTAACAAACGCTCCACCATGTGCTTTTGACCCACAATCACTTTATTCATTTCCATAGATAAAAGATCGATAAACGCACTCTCTCTTTCTATTTTTTCATTGATTGCTCTAATGTCTAAAGTCGATGTATTCTCTTCCATATTATTATTTTTAAAACCTTGAATTTAATGCCTTACTTTTGGTAGTGCAAATTGAATTTTTTTTTAGAGGAAAGATGTTAAAGAATGGTTAAAACTTCTACCAAACACTTAATTTTAAGGACGAATTATGATACAATTTTCATATTTTTAAGAACTTTGAAAAATATACTTTGAAATCAGAGAATACTGAGTTTCAATAAAAAATTAAACCTATGAGCAAAACAACATTATCACCAATAATTGCTGGCACAATGAATTGGGGAGTTTGGGATAAAAACCTAACCCCAAAGGAAATGGAAAACATGATCCATGTATGTCTCGAAAACAAAATAACCACCTTCGATCATGCCGATATTTATGGCTCCTATACTACCGAAGCTGATTTTGGAAAAGCATTTGCTTCAAGCAAAATAGCCAGAGAAAAATTACAGTTAATTTCCAAGTGTGGCATCCAAATGTTAGCCGAAAATAAGAGCACCACTATCAAGCATTATGATTATTCTAAAGCACACATAATCAAGTCAGCAGAACAATCGTTGAAGAATTTACAGACTGATTATTTAGATGTGTTTTTATTGCATAGACCAAGCCCTTTAATTGAAGTGGATGAAATTGCTGAGGCGATTGAAAAATTGACAGCTGAAGGTAAAATCATTGATTTTGGACTGTCTAATTTCACGACTTCACAAACTGAATTACTTAGCCAAAAAACAGAAATTAGTTACAATCAAGTTCAGTTTTCAGCAACCAATTTTGAACCTATGCTCGATGGAAGTTTTGATTATATGCAAATGAATAACATTCGTCCGATGTCTTGGAATCCGTTGGGATGTGTTTTTAGAAAAGACATTCCACAAACGCATCGCTTGAAAAAATTATTGGCAACATTAGTTTCAAAATACCATTTGGGTTCTGATACACTATTACTTTCTTGGGTTTTAAGACATCCAGCCAAAGTAATCCCAATTGCAGGAACTGTAAATGTAGCTAGAATTCAATCGTTAATGAAAGCTGTTGATTTAGAGCTAGAAAAAGAAGATTGGTTTGCTATATGGTCTGAAAGTATGGGACAAGACGTTCCCTAAAAATTTAAGATTTGCATTTATTTTTCAAATGCAACTTTAACAACAATTACAAATTGAATTACCACAAAAACATGAATAAAACTGCCTTTATTACTGGTGCTACCAGCGGAATTGGAAAAGCAACTGCCGAAATATTAGCTAAAAACAACTATAAAATCATTCTTTGCGGAAGACGGGAAGACCGATTGACTGAACTAGCAACTTCGCTTGCTAAACTGACAGAAGTACACACGTTACAATTTGATGTTCGAGATAAAAAAGCCGTTTTTGAATCGATAAATTCTTTGCCAGAAGCTTTTTCTACTATCGACATTTTAATTAACAATGCCGGGAATGCGCATGGTTTAGATCCTATTCAAACAGGTGATATTGACGATTGGGATGCTATGATTGACATCAATGTAAAAGGATTGCTGTATGTTTCTAAAGCGATTATTCCACAAATGATAGAAAGAAAATCAGGACATATCATTAACATTGGTTCTACTGCAGCCAAAGAAGTGTATCCAAACGGAAATGTATATTGTGCTACAAAACATGCAGTAGATGCACTAAGTCAAGGCATGCGTATCGATTTAAATCCATACGGAATTCGTGTAGGTGCCATTCATCCTGGTATGGTGGAAACGGAATTCAGCGAAGTGCGTTTTAAAGGAGATACTACCAAAGCCGAAAATGTTTACAAAGGATTTACGCCATTACAAGCGGAAGACCTTGCCGATATTATTCATTTTGTAGTGTCAAGACCGTATCATGTAAACATCGCCGATTTAGTTGTTATGAGTACGGCGCAAGCGTCTTCAACAATCGTAAATAAATCACTATAATAAATGATCAACAAGCGTCTTTTAATTAAAAACCTACTCGCTCATAACGACGAATCCAGTTTTTATGATAAAAAACGACAATTGAACTTGCATACCAGAGAGGGCAAAGCCAAATTTTTAAAACACATTTGTGCTTTGTCCAATTCTAATCCGGCCAATAATTCGTATATAGTTGTAGGTGTTGAAGATCAAGATAATGAGATTGTAGGTGATGATTTTTTTGACGACAGTCATATTCAGAATTTAGTAAATGCCTATCTTGAGAATCCTCCCAAAATTCAATACGAAAATGTTCCTTTTCCTAATTTGCCCAAAGATAAAGTTGTAGGACTGGTAACGATAAAACCCAAAAACAAACCTTCTTTTTTCAAAAAAGGAATTCATACCATTCCAGCCAAAGCAACATTTATAAGACGGGGTAGCAATACCACACCAACCGAAGATAAAATTGAGAAAAATTATCTCAATACCGAAACTGTAATTGATATTGAAAATAATTCCAGAAACAATATTAAATACACTTTGGACGGCGTATTTGATTTTATCAATTTTCGCCATAAAGACATGGCGCCAAAATACAAAGTATTCAAAGAACTTTTTGTGATTTGTTGGGCTGGAATCCCAAAGAAAGTGCGAGGTAGTACTTATTTATCTCGTGTGGACATCGAACTCATTAATGAACAAATCAAACTCTTCTACTCCGCTCAAGATGTAGTTACTATAACTTTTGATGAAGATACTTTTACTATTATTGAATATGTTCCTTTGGGTTTAAACGATAAAACCAGTTATTATCCATTAGAACAACAAACGATTTATTTTTATGAAAATGGGTATTATAAAATAGAAAGTAAAATGCTGTTTCAGCCCCCAGAATTTAATAGAAAAATGCTTTTTCACATTTATAATTCTAATCTAGCATTGTTGCAAAAACTACGAAAAGGAATTGTATTGTCTGATAGAGAAAATAAAGATTTAGAAAACCTGCCGTCTACCTTCATGATTTGTTATCTCAATGGATTTGAAGATGCCAAAGAAAAATTGATTGATGCTAAACTACTTATAAAACCGTTTCCGCAAATTTATTTGTCTTTCAAGGAAGCCATGCGGATTTTAAGAAAAATGAAATACGATACTAAAAATGAAGATTAAAAAATGATATAATATCATTTAAAAAACTACAAACTGCTTGGATAATCAAAAGTGATAAGGCGATCAGTGCATTCATTTTTTTGAAGTTTTTAATGTTTATGTAAAAATACATAAAAAATTTCATATCAAACAATCACTAAAAGTAGTGATATTTTAGGAAAAACAAAAATAGTACAAATACCGCATGCTGTAAAAAATAAAAAATAAAAAAATCAGCCTGTCCCAACTCTTTTTGCTATTTTTATCAATTAGAAAAACGACACTCTTATCATTTTTCATAATCCCGATTGACCAAACATAAATGAGAACACTAGTTATAGGCGACATACACGGAGGCTTACGCGCTTTACACCAAATTATAGAAAGAGCTAAAGTAACTCCAGAAGATACTTTAATTTTTCTGGGAGATTATGTAGATGGCTGGAGTCAATCTCCACAAGTAATTGATTATTTGATTCATTTAAAAACCACTAATAACTGCATTTTTATTCGTGGTAACCACGATGAATTATTATTGCATTGGTTAAAAGACAGCAAAGACAACCTCATGTGGTACAAACATGGTGGTGAGGCAACCGTCACTGCCTACCAAAATGTTAATGATACTACTAAACAATTACACATTGACTTTTTATTGTCACTGGACGACTATTATTTAGATGAAAAAAATCGGCTTTTTGTTCATGCTGGTTTTACCAATATGAATGGGGTGGAGTATGAATTTTATCCTAAATTATTTTATTGGGATCGAACGCTTTGGGAAACGGCACTAGCATTGGATCGAAGCATCAAACCCAATGACTTATTGTATCCAAAACGCTTGACGCTATATGATGAAGTTTATATTGGCCACACCCCAGTCACCCGAATTGGAAAAACAGAACCTTTGCAAATGGCTTGTATTTGGAACGTAGATACGGGAGCAGCTTTCAAAGGACCTTTAACAATTATGGATGTAGATACAAAGGAATTCTGGCAAAGTGAACCCTTAAACAACCTGTATTTTGATGAAAAAGGTAGAAATTAAGATTTATTAAACTAATTTTGTCTTGGAATTTATAACCTCCACGAATTATGAAAAAAATTATTACATTATCATTACTATTAGCTTTTGGTCTAATTAACGCTCAAGCCTTCAAAGGGAATGGAGATGTTAAAGGGCAAGTAGGATTTAACATTCAAGATGGAGGAACTGGTATTTTCTTATCATCTGATTTTGGAATTGGAGAAAACATGTCATTGGGACTTACTGGTAATTACTTATTGTCAGTAAATAAAGATGCTATGGGAAATCTACCGGAATTTGGAGATAGAATTGACTTAAAAGCACGATTCAACGCTAATTTAGGGAGTGTTTTACAAATGCAACCTAACATGGACATCTACCCAGGATTGGATTTAGGTTTAAGAAATTTTGGTGCTCATTTGGGTTTCCGTTATTTCTTTACGGATGGTTTTGGATTGTTTGGAGAAGCTGGTGTCCCATTGGCTAAATATGACAAAACGATAACTGGTTTTGACCACTTAAACAATCAGTTTACTTTAAACGTTGGTGCTTCTTTTAATTTGTAATACAATTAATTATAAAGAAACTTCTGAAAATTCAGAAATAAAAAAAAGGCAATTTGAATTTTCAAATTGCCTTTTTTTATGCTAATTATTCATGATTACAAATCAAATTTTATTCCTTGTGCCAATGGCAAACTCGTTGTGTAATTGATGGTATTAGTTTGACGTCTCATGTATACTTTCCAAGCATCAGAACCGGATTCTCTACCTCCACCCGTTTCTTTTTCTCCTCCAAAGGCTCCACCAATTTCTGCGCCAGAAGTTCCAATGTTTACATTTGCAATACCACAGTCAGAACCTACAACAGATAAGAACAATTCTGCTTCTCTTAAATTATTGGTCATAATCGCTGATGACAATCCTTGCGCCACTCCATTTTGAACAGCAAGTGCATCTTCAACATTTCCTGAATATTTCAATAAATACAATACTGGAGCAAATGTTTCGTGTTGTACAATTTCAAATGAATTATCTGCTTCTGCAATCGCTGGTTTTACATAACATCCGCTTTCATATCCTGTACCAGTAAGAACGCCACCTTCAACAAGTAGTTTCCCACCTTCGGCAACCACTTTAGTCAATGCATTATTGTACATTTCTACTGCATGTTTGTCGATAACTGGACCTACGTGATTGTTTTCGTCTAATGGATTCCCAATACGCAATTGACCATAAGCCGAAACGACTGCGTCTTTTACAGTATCGTAAATACTTTCATGAATGATTAAACGACGTGTAGAAGTACATCTTTGTCCTGCAGTTCCCACTGCTCCAAAAACAGCTCCAATCACTGTCATTTTAATATCAGCATCTGGTGTTACAATGATGGCATTGTTTCCACCTAATTCTAATAATGATTTTCCTAAACGACCCGCTACTGTTTGAGCAACAATTTTACCCATACGAGTAGAACCTGTAGCCGAAATTAGAGGAACACGTTTATCACTAGTCATCATTTCTCCTACTTTGTAATCTCCGTTGATTAAACAAGAAATTCCTTCTGGAAGGTTGTTTTCTTTGATTACCTCAGCAATAATATTTTGACAAGCTATTCCACAAAGCGGTGTTTTCTCAGATGGTTTCCAAACGCAAACATCCCCACAGATCCAAGCCAAGGCCGTATTCCAAGCCCAAACCGCTACTGGAAAATTGAATGCTGAAATGATTCCAACAATTCCCATTGGGTGGTATTGTTCATACATACGATGTCCCGGACGCTCAGAATGCATTGTTAACCCGTGCAATTGACGAGATAGACCTACTGCAAAATCGCAGATATCAATCATTTCTTGTACTTCTCCGTATCCTTCTTGTAATGATTTTCCCATTTCGTAAGAAACCAATTTACCTAAAGCCTCTTTATTTTTACGTAATTTTTCTCCAAACTGACGAACAATTTCTCCACGTTGTGGTGCTGGCATGGTTCTAAAAGTTTTGAAAGCAGCTGTTGCTGATTCCATTACTTTTTCATAATCTGCTGCTGTAGTTGTTCTTACTTTTGCTATCAATTGACCATCTACGGGAGAATAACTTTCTAGGATTTCTCCATTTGAAAAATGATTTAATCCTGTTGATGTTCCTTCATTTATGTCCTTTATACCCAATTGAGTTAAAGCTTCTTTCATTCCGAATTGATTTGCTATTGTTATCATTGTAACTTTTTTGGTTAAAATTGTTATATTTTTTTGTAAAGATATAATTTCGTGTTGAATTTCAACCCAATTATAGTGTTAAAATCGGACTAAAATTAGACCAATTTGGTGACATGTAGTTGATTTAGCAAAAAAAAGCTTCAATTTAAAAAGAAGAAACTAATTTTATAGTCTGAAATTAATTCATAATAATATCCTATGACCCTTTTTAAAAATTTCTGGATTTACTTGTTTTTACTGTCTGCGAATACATTTGCCCAACAAGCACAAAACCCTGCATTTCAAGTTATTCCTTTGGGTATAAGAGGCGGTATTGACGAAACCAATCTTTCCGCTTATTTACTCGCTCCATCAAATACAACCGAATATATTTGTCTTGATGCGGGAACCCTGCATGCAGGAATTGAAAAGGCAATTGCAAATAAAATTTTTAAAGTTTCCTCAGAGACGGTTTTAAAAAAATATATCAAAGGGTATTTAATATCCCATGCCCATTTAGATCATGTTTCGGGTTTGATCATTAATTCACCTGCCGATTCATCAAAAACGGTCTATGCAACACATAGTTGTATGGAAATGATGGAAAAACATTATTTCAACGGACAAACTTGGGCTAATTTTGGAGATGAAGGCACTGGTTATCAAATAAAAAAATACCATTTTCAAACGCTAAATACTCTTGAAGAAACTCCAATTTCTAACACCACAATGACCGTAAAAGCATTTTCATTAAGCCATGTCAATCCTTTTGAAAGTACTGCTTTTTTAATTAAAAACAAAGATGCTTATGCCTTGTACTTGGGCGATACTGGTGCCGATTCTGTTGAAAAAAGTGATAAACTACGTTTGCTTTGGACCGAAATCGCTCCCTTGATCCAAAGCAACCAATTAAAAGGAATTTTTATTGAAGTTTCGTTCCCAAACGAGCAACCCGACACTCAGTTATTTGGACATTTAACACCTAATCATCTCTTGAGTGAACTCCATAGGTTAAGTGAACTTACTGGAAAAGATGGGTTGAATGGGTTTAAAATTGTGATTACCCATATGAAGCCACCAGTTGACAATTATATAAAAATCAAAAATCAATTGATAAAGCAAAATGACTTGGGTTTGCAATTTATATTCCCAGAACAAGGGAAGCGATTTGAGTTGTAAATTACATCTAAATCCTAGCCCCGGTAGTAGCGACATCCTTTTGTGGCTTTCTTTAAGCCACAAAAGATACAGCGGATAACGGGAAATAGCTCCTAAATAAAAAACTATTTTTTGGCAACAAATCGAGGGTCGACTTCCATAACGGTTCCACATTGGTCACACGTTCTTAGTTCTTCAGAGTCATAAAAATGCTCAAAGTGAGGTAAGAAATCTTTCTCGATGTTATGAAGTTCAAAACGGACTTCGTACAATTTATGGTTGCAATTGTCGCAATACCATTGTAGCCCATCTGTGAAACCTTTTCCTACTCTCTTGCGTTCAATTACAAGACCTATAGAACCCTCAGAACGTACTGGAGAATGAGGGACATTGGCGGGATGTAAGTACATATCCCCTGCATGAAGTTCCATTTCTTTGCGCTCGCCATCTTCTTGAATAACTACTTTTATAGAGCCTTCAAGTTGATAAAACAACTCTTCAGTTTCGTTATAATGATAATCTTTACGGGCATTGGGACCCGCAACAATCATAACAATATAATCCCCTGATTCTCTGTATAAATTCCTGTTGCCAACTGGTGGTTTCAGTAGTTTACGATTTTCATCAATCCATTTATTGAGGTTGAATGGTTTAGCTATGGACATTTTGATTGGGTGTTAAATTTTTGAATCGCTAAGTTAGTGAAAAAGTCCCTAGCAGTAAAGCCAGCTAAACCAAAAGACTGCTTGTTTTTGTACGTTTTCTAATTTAAGGGAGGATAATATGTCATTAACGACAATTCGTTTATTTAATAAAATAGGAACATCAAAATTTTTATGCTTAAATTCCTACTTTACTTCTTTAATTAAATAAATATAAACGGGAAAATGATCGCTAAACCCGATTTCGGTGGCGGAATGTCTTTTAGGATAGCCTTTATATTGTCCTGAAGTTTGTATTAAAAAAGGTTTGTTGTAAATACCCGCTTTCCAATATTGAAAGCTGGAAAAATCATTTCTTATTAAAGATTGTGAAACCATGATTTGGTCAAAAATATCCCAAGAATCTCGAAAAGCGATGGTACCCAATCCTTTTTTAGCCATTTCTTCGAATGGATTATAGATTCCTAATACCGAAACCTCTTCTTTCTTAGCTTTGGCTCCAAGTGCTTTTTTGACACTGTTATTTGACGGCCCGTCATTTAAATCTCCTAAAGTAATCACTTTTGCATTTGGGTTAATTCGTTGTAAAGAATCAATTATTTTCCTGTTCAAGGCTCCAGCAGCTTCTCTAAATGGACTTGACTTTTTTTCACCTCCTGAGCGGGATGGCCAGTGGTTTACTATAATATTGATTTCTTCTCCCTCTAAAAAACCTGTGACTAACAGCTGATCCCGCGTAAAAACACGATTATTCTGTAGGTTAATTTCTTCATCATCATCTGTTTTTTCAACAGATTCATTTTTAGTTTTTTCTTTTAATTTGACTTGGTCTTTGTATACATATAATGGAATGTTAGTATAACTTGTTGGTCGAAAATATTTCTTTTGATATAATAAAGCCACATCAATTCCTCTTTTATCGGGAGAATCAAAATGGATGATACCATAATCAATATTAATGAGTTTAGATTCTTTGAGCAAATCTTCTAAGACTCCTCTATTTTCAATTTCGGAACATCCAATGAATGTAGGTGAATTAGTGTTTTCAGAAGAACCTATTTCGAATAAAACTCTAGAAAGGTTTTGAAGTTTTTGATAGTATTTTTTGGAAGTCCAGTGTTGTGCTCCTTTTGGAGTCCATTCATCATCATTAGTATCCGGATTATTAATAGTGTCAAAAAGATTTTCGAAATTATAAAAAGCAACGGTATGAATCGAATAATTTTTTTGTTGACCTACTGTCTTTGTCAGCGGAAAAAATAAAAGGAGAAAGAGAATCGATCGTAAAATTTTCATAAGCACCGTTTAAAAAGGAATGACCGTCCAGAATATATCTTCAAGTAAAAATACTTCATTTTGAGAAGTAAATAATAAATTATTTCAAATTTGCTATCTTTGTTTTAATCCTATTGAGGAGCTACTCAAATTATATTTACCCCAGAAAAATAAAAACATGCCTACCACTCGATTTTGGACGTTAAATATTAATTTTTGTTGGACTAAATTCCTACTTTTAATTTTTATTTTACATTCTATCAATACCCAATCCCACACACTAATGACTACACCACCTATTTTACAAAAAGGAGATACCATTGCCATAGTATCAACAGCAAGAAAAAACATTGACGACAATCTTAAGCCGGCAATTGATTTATTGCACAGTTGGGGATTAGAAGTAGTGATAGGAAGTACCATTGGTTTAGACAATAACCAACTTGCAGGTACTGATGAACAAAGAGCTGCGGATTTTCAAAAGCAATTGGACAACCCAAACATCAAAGCAATTTGGTGTGTAAAAGGAGGGTATGGTACGGTGCGAATGATTGATTTATTAGACTTTACAAAATTCAAACAACACCCGAAATGGATTGTGGGTTTTAGTGACATTACCGTTTTACACAATCACCTCAATACAATGGGTTTCAAATCTATTCATGGTGTGATGCCTATAACGGTGCCGAGAGCAACCCCTGAAGCAATCGAAAGTTTGCGTTTGTCTTTGTTTGGAGAAAAACTGAATTACAGTATTGCATCTGACCCTATGAATAGAACTGGAAGTGCCTCTGGAGAATTAGTAGGAGGAAATCTATCTATTCTATATAGTTTACTAGGATCAAATTCGGCTATTGACTGTAAAGACAAAATATTATTTATTGAAGATCTCGATGAATATTTATATCACATTGACCGCATGATGATGAACCTCAAACGCAATGGCTGTCTAGAAAGTATTAAAGGAATTATTGTGGGTTCCATGACTAAGATGAAAGACAATGATATTCCTTGGGGCAAAAATGCTGTCGAAATTATAGAAGATGTTACTAAAAAATACAACATTCCTATTATCTACAATTTCCCCGCAGGTCACATAAGGGACAATCGTGCTCTAGTTTTAGGAGATATCATTCACATAGAAGTTACTACAAGTAACGCTTCAGTAACTTTTGAGTAATAATTTTCTTTAAAAATTCAAGTGATTTAAAATTGATAAAATGGCGGAACACAATGAATTAGGGAAATTTGGTGAAGAAATGGCTTTTGCCTTTCTGCAAAAAGAAGGCTATGAAATTCTAGATACTAACTGGACTTTTCAAAAAGCTGAAATAGATATAATTGCTAAGAAAGAAGATATTTTGGCAATTGTTGAAGTTAAAACCCGTTCCTCAATTGAATTTGGTTTGCCTCAAGATTTTGTAAAACCAAAAAAAATTCAACTTCTAGTTAAGGCGGTAGACGCCTACGTAGTAGAAAAAAATATGGATGTCAATGTTCGTTTTGACATTATTGCTATCCATAAAGAGGGTAAATCTTTTGTAATTGAACACCTTATCGATGCTTTTTATCATTTTTAAGTAAATTTTATCATGTTATATTTGTAACAAATTGTTTTTTATTTATATTTGTAGCGATTTTTGACACAACAACTAACTAAACTAACTACTAAAACTAAGTAAAAACACCTAATTTATTATGAAAACCGTTTCTTCAATTGTAGAAAATTACATTAAAACAAAGCCATTTTTATTAAATGCTTTATCACTTGGGATAATCAACTTAACCTCATTATCCCGAAATATCATGTCCGAATTGGAAAGTGAATTTGGAAAAGAAGTTAAACAAGGAGCCATCGTAATGTCACTAAAAAGACTGACCGAAGAATTAGACTTCCGATTAAATCACAAAATCAATAAAGTAATAAAAAACATTGGAGAGATTACGGTTCGATCTGCTTTGACTGACTATACTTTTGCAGTATCAGAAACTGTTTTAAATAAACAAGCTGAATTAATCTCGGATATCAATGCATTGCCCGATGTTTTTTATACATCATCAAGAGGTGTAAATGAAATTAACATTGTAATAAGTAACAGTGTAAATCAATTAGTTGACAAGCATTTTGTAAGTGAAAAATTGATTCAAAAACTAGACAATTTAGCTTCTATAACGGTAAAATTACCAAAAGAGAATATTGTAATTCCAGGTATTTACTATTTCATTTTTCAACGTTTGGCTTGGGAAGGAATTATAATCAACGAGGTGATTTCTACTTCTAATGAATTTACCATTTTAGTAAGCGAAGAGCAAGTTGATGTTGCTTTTAAAGTAATAAAAGATTTGAAGAATTAATCCTTTCAAATTGTATATTTTCAAGCTTCCAGTCTTAAAAAAGGTTGGAAGCTTTTTTAATTCACACTTATTTTTGGGCTCAGCTTAATTCCGTTTTCAATTAAAAATTAACTACTTATCACCAAATTTTGAACAAAAAATTATAAATAGATTTTTACTTAAAGAAATCAATGAGAATATTATTTTTATATATTTGCTAATTCATCAGACAATTAAGAGGCTAGAATTGAGAGTGTGCTATTTTAATCTTATAAAAATTAAGGGTAATACAATTAATGTCAGAAACAAAAAACTATAGCGATCAATTATTAGTTAGTGAACTCAAAAACAACAACGAAAAAGCCTTTCGTTCCCTTTTTGATCATTACCATCAAGATATCTATGGGTATAGTATTAGCCTACTTAAATCAAAAGAATTAGCTGAAGAAAATGTTCAAGAAGTATTTTTAAAAGTGTGGCTACATCGTGAAAATCTAAATTTAGAGCAATCCTTTAAATCGTATTTGTTCACTATTGCCAGAAATCAAGCCTTTAATATTTTGAATAAAGCGGCCAATGATGTCCTTCTAAAAGAAGAAATTTTCTACAAAAGCCAAAAATCACATGAACAAGGTGATTATTCTATTCGAGAAGACGACTGCAAAAAACTCAAAAAACAAGCCATTAAACAATTGCCTCCCAAGCGCAAGCAAATTTTTAAAATGTCACGAAAACAAGGCAAAACGTATGAAGAAATTAGCCATGAATTAGGGATATCAGTAAATACTGTAAAAAGCCAAATGAGCAAAGCACTTGAATCAATGCGGCTATTTTTAAAAGGCCATGATGGGATTTTATGATACGCTTTAACTATTTTTCTCTCAATCACTCTTTATGGGTGATTTTTTTTGACTTTTTTTAAAAAAAATAAAACATCACTAAATGAATGTAAGTTGCTTTTAATCAACTACTTATATTCAATATTTTTGTGCTATTTAAATTATTTTATGTTAAAATTAAAAAAATTACAACGTTTGAGTAGTAGTCAACTCCACTTCAACTGTATAATATAGTACCGGAACAAAAAACTACTTGAAATGAATGAAAATTCAGAATTACAAAAATTACTTCATAAATTTATTTTAAACCAATGCAATGTGGAGGAAAGTAATGAAGTTGTTGCCTATTATCGAAAAAACAATCTCACAACTGATTTTCCAACAGTTGACGACATAAAAATTTTGCTGGCTGAAACTCCTCAAATGGATTCATCAACAGCAGATAAAATTTTCTCAAATATTCTATCTCAAACAAAAGAAACGGAAGCAGTTACTGTTGAAACCAAAAAGATTCCAATTCTAAAATACCTTTCAATTGCAGCAACAATTCTTGTTATATTGTCTATTGGATGGTCCTATCAACATACTCTTTTAATTGAAAAAAAGGCGCAAATACTAAATGGTGATGAAATCACCCTCCAATTAGCTAACGGTGATGTTCAAATTATTTCTGGTACTAAAAAAACTCAAGTTACGGACTCAGAAGGAAATGTAGTAGCAAGTCACAATGGAAATAAAATTGCGTACGATACCGAAACCTCTTTAGAAAAACTAGTTTACAACACCATTAAAATACCATATGGAAAACGATTCGAATTGGAATTGTCTGATGGAACTATTGTACACCTGAATTCAGGAACCACACTTAAATACCCTGTGAAATTTATTGCTAGTGAAAACCGTCAAGTCTTTCTAGATGGAGAAGCTTTCTTTGATGTTACAAAAGACAAAAAACACCCTTTTGTTGTTAATGCTAATAATTTAAACGTTCGTGTTTTAGGAACACATTTTAATGTTTCTAGCTATCCTGAAGATGCTGTAACTGACGTTGTTTTGGTAGAAGGTTCTGTTGGACTTTATACTACAAACGAGAAATTTGACGCCAATAAAAACACTATTCTTAAACCAGGATATAAAGGTAGTTTTAATAAAAAAGACAGCCATATTGAAACAAAAGCAGTCAATACTGACATTTATACTGCCTGGATGGAAGGACGATTGAGTTTTAAAAATATGAGTTTTACTGATATAACAAAAAAATTAGAAAGACACTACAATGTTACTATTGTGAACCACAACAAGAAATTGGCTAATGAGAAGTTTTATGCCAGTTTTGGTGATGAGCCAATAGAAAAAGTACTGAGCTACTTTAATGACCTTCACGGCATTAATTACACGATAAAAGACAATGAGATATTAATTAAATAACAACTAAAAACCAAATAAAAATGACGAGTTAACCATTATGCATAAAAAAATCGGAAAGAGCTGCGAACAATTTCCGATTGAATAAGTGATTGAACCTAACTGATTAAATACAATCGATTTACAAAATTATGAAAAAAAAACCAAAGAATAGTGGGATACAATTCCCATTGTTCCAAAACAACCTAAAATTGAAACTAACTACGCTACTTCTTTTAGTTGTCATGTTTAATATCCGAGCGAATACTTATGCCCAAAAAACAAAAGTAAGTTTAGAATTAAACAATACAACAGTTGAAACGGTTATTGAAACCATTGAGCAAAAAACAGATTTTAGATTTATTTACAAAATGAATGATATCGATTTAAATCGAATCATCTCTATTCGTGTAAAAGATCAAACAATTGATGTAGTTTTAGACAAACTGTTCAAAGGAACAGGTACCGATTTTAAAGTTAGAGAAACTCAAATTATTTTGAAAAAACCTCTAATTGAAAAAACGGATCAGACTTTTTATTTAAAAAAGACTATAAAAGGTAAAGTATCCGATGAAAATGGTATGCCTCTTCCAGGTGCCTCGATCATGGAAGAAAAAACCAAAAAAGTAGTAGTCACAGATATCAATGGAAACTTTGAAATTGATGTTGAAAACAGTGACGCTATAATCATAATAAGCTATATAGGTTATAAAGAGAAAAGAGTCTCTGCAAACCAAGATAATAGTGTAATTCAACTTTTTCCAGATACAACTACCTTAGAAGAGATTGTAGTGGTAGGTTATGGAACTTCATCGAGAAAAGATGTTACTGGTGCTGTATCTTCTATAGCTGCAAAAGACATGAATCAGGGTGCTGTTGTCAACCCATTGCAATTAATTTCGGGAAAATTGGCTGGGGTTAATATTACACAAACAGGAAGTGAACCAGGTTCAGCTCCTAGTGTTAGAATACGAGGAATCTCTTCTTTAATTGGGGGAAATGATCCTTTGGTAGTTGTAGATGGAGTTCAAGGAAATATGGATTTATTAAACCAAATTCCACCTAGCGAAATTGCCTCTATGGATATATTAAAAGATGCCTCAGCAACTGCCGTTTATGGTTCTAGAGGAGCTGCGGGAGTAATCATTGTTACTACAAAGAAAAACAAAGCAGGAAGAACATCCGTCGAATATTCTGCTTCAACAGCTATCGATTATATTCCAAAAAAATTAGACATGTTGAATGCTGACCAATGGTGGCAACAAGCTCAATTAGTTGGCGTTCCTGCTTCGGCAAATCATGGTTCAGATACAGACTGGTATGGTATTCTTACCAAAGGTGGTGCTACACAAACTCACACTTTATCATTTGGCGGAGGAACAGATAAATTTAGCTATAGAGCTTCGATCAGTGCTATTTTACAGGATGGTGTTGTAATTAATACCAGCAATAAAAAATACATTGGAAGAATTCAAGCTACGCAATCCGCAATGGATGATAAATTGAAATTGACTTTTAATTTGAATAGTGGGGTTACTAATGCCGTTAACAGTATTGGTAGCATTGGTAGAGCTGCATTTACTTCAAATTTGATCACTAATGCGTATGTAATGCGTCCTACTGATCCCGTTTATAATACAAATGGTAGTTATTTTACAGACCCAAATGTATTCCAATACTTGAATCCTTATGCTGCTGCACAAACAGTGACCAATGAAGGGCAATATGATAATTTGTTTGGAAGCCTTAAAGCCGATTTAGATTTATACAAAGGGTTAACAGCTGGTTGGTTTGGAAGTTGGAGAAAAACAAATAGTACAAATGGGTACTATCTTCCTGCGGAATCAACTAATGCTTATGCGGTGGATCAAAATGGGTATGCGAACATAAGCAACAACAAGCAAAATGAAAAATTAATGAATATTAGTCTTTCATACAAAAAAGTGTTTGGAGACCATAGTATTAATGCATTAGCCTTGTATGAATGGCAAAATCAGGCCTACCAAGGTAATTTTGCTCAAGCCAAAGGTTTTATCAATGACATTGCAACTTATAATGCTTTGCAACTAGGTGACTTATCTAAAGTGCAACCTGGTGATATCTCATCCTATAAAAATGACCGAACACTAGTTTCCTTTTTGGGGCGTGTGAATTACTCTTTTTTAAACCGATATTTATTTACAGCTAGTTTTAGAAGAGATGGTTCATCTGTATTTGGTGTAAATAATAAATGGGGAGATTTCCCATCGGCTTCGGTTGCTTGGCAAATAGACAAAGAGCCTTTTATGGCCAATCAAACTATTTTTAGCGAATTAAAATTACGTGGAGGATATGGAGTTACAGGTAATCAACAAGGATTATATCCACAAAACTCTATCTCACTTGTGGGTGGATCTGGAGTAACTTATTTTGGAGGTCAACAAATCACCAATTTCAATGTAATCCAAAATGCCAATGCCGATTTACGTTGGGAGACAAAAAAACAAACCAATATTGGTTTAGATTTTGGTCTTTTCGACAACAAAGTAAGAGGAAGTATTGATGTATTTACAGCAACTACCGATAATCTTTTATTTGATTATACCGTTCCACAACCTCCTTTCCCATATAATACAATCAAAGCAAATGTTGGAAGTTTATTAAACGAAGGATTGGAAATTGCAATTGGTTATGATTTAATAAAAACCGACAACACAACACTTACCCTTGCTGGGAATGTGTCTTTCTTAAGAAATAGAATATTGAACCTTAGCGGAAGTATCAATGGTGTACCATTAAACACGAATAATGTTCCTTGGGGACCAAGTTCTTACTTAATTGAAGGACAACCTATAGGTACGTTTAATATCTTACATCATACAGGTAAAGACAATGAAAATTCGGAAACAGTGCTTGATGTTGATGGAAACGGTATTATTGATCAAGGAACTACTAGTCCAGACCGCTTAATACAAGGTTCTGCATTACCAACTTACACCTATGCATTCAACCCCTCTTTTCAATATAAAAACTTAGATGTCTCTATGTTATGGAGAGGATCAGGTGGAAACAAAATTTACAATGGCCTTAAATCAAATTTAAGTTACCTAGAAAATATTGGTAAATCAAACGTGTTGGAAAGCGCTATTCCTTTAGGGTTATTTACTTCAAAATATGGTTCTGACTTATGGCTTGAAGATGGTTCTTTTTTACGATTAGAAAATGTAACTGTAGGCTATAACTTTCATTTTGAAAAAGTAAAATATATTGAATCTGTTCGACTTTCTCTTACTGGAAATAACTTATTGCTAATTACACCGTATTCAGGAATTGATCCCGAATTAAATTTGAGTGGTGGTAATGGTTTTGGGGGCGACAATGGTATTTACCCTCGTACCCGAAGTTTTGCCTTTGGATTAAATGTAAAATTTAAATAGTAAAAGAAAATGAAAATGAAAAATATATTGATAGCAGGAAGCATTTGTTTCCTTTTTCTATTCGGATGTACGAACATAGATGAAAATGTATATGATAAATACTCCGCAGACGATTTTTACGGCTCTGCTCAAGGTGCCGATGTAGCGCTGGCTAGTGTTTATGCACAAGTTGGCGGTAATTGGGATGGTGTAGGTTATGCTGGGGCTGATAGAGGTTGGTATGACTTAAACAGTTTCAGTTCAGATGAGCAAGTAATTCCTCATAGAACAACGGGTGATTGGGAATTGGATTTTGCTCGTTTATACAAACACGAATGGTTGCCTACGGATTCTTTTATAAATAACACTTGGAAATGGTTGTACAAATCTATTTTCAATGCCAATTTGGCCGTTAATCAATTAGAAAAATCCAATGCCGAACCTTCAAAAATTGCTGAAGCCAAAGTATTGAGAGCCTTTTTCTATTATTTACTAATAGATGATTTTGGTAATGTTCCTTTTTATACAGACAACAATATTACTGTAGATCAAATCCCTCAATCTAGTCGTAAAGAGGTATATGATTTTGTAGTAAAAGAACTTACCGAAAATGTAGAAACCCTTTCAAGCACTAAAGGCGGTAACTATTACGGAAGATTCAATAAATGGGCAGGTTATACTTTATTAGCCAAAGTTTATTTGAATGCACAAGTATACACTGGAACTCCTGAATGGGAAAAATGTTTGGCTGCTTGCGATAAAGTAAGCGAAGGAGGATTTTCTCTGCATTCAGGTGCTGCCGATGCTTCTAGCCCTCTGGGTAACAAATATTATGAATTATTTGGTGATGTCCTTCCAGATGATGAAACGATCCTATCTATTTTCGTTACTGCAAATGTAGTTTCCCGTAACATTTTTACTATTCGTAGTTTGAATGGTCCAGATGCTAATGCATTATTTGGAACTAGTGGTTGGAATGGAACTATTGTCCCAAAGGATTTCTTCTTGAAATATGCTGACCAAGACATTCGTAAAAAACAATTCCGTTATGGAGATCAAGGTGGTGGAGTTAATTATTCTATAGACGTCGCTTCACTTGACAATCCTGGGGCAGCACCACAAGCTGGTGTTCGTGATACTAAATTTTACCCTGTGACACCTATGGATGGTGGTGGTGCATCAAATGACTTTCCTATCTATCGCTATGCCGATGTGTTATTAATGAAAGCAGAATGCAATGTAAGATTAGGTAACCCTACAGCTGCCAAACCATTTATCGATCAAATAAGACAACGTGCTGGTCTTGGAATATTAGCTGCAAATCCAACATTAGATGATATTTATAATGAAAGAGGATTTGAGTTAAACTGGGAAGGACATAGAAGACAAGACATGATTCGTTTTGATAAATTTTCATTAGCAAACGATTTTAGAGGCGTTTCTGCAGATTACCGAAAATTATTCCCTATACCTACCGCAGCATTAGATGCTAACAAGGGACTAAAACAAAATACAGGTTACTAACACATAGAAACTATTATGAAAAAATATATAAACAAGATATTCGCACTTTGCACCTTACTTTTCTTAGGTGCATCTTGTGAAAATGATGCCGTACTTACTACTTTAAAAACAGTAAGTTTTTCTGCCCCAATAGAAGCTTCGTCTAGCACTATTGTCCTTTCATCAGAAAACGAAAATCTATCTGTAGTCACTATTTCTTGGCCTACAGTAGTATTTCCTGTAAACGCTCCTGTAACTTATGCTTTGGAATTTGATGTTCCCGCAGATGCTGTTGGCGCTACAGCTTGGTCAAAAGCAGTTCGTGTTGAGGCAGGAGTTGATGTGCTAAGTAAAGCTTTCTCAGGAAGCGATTTTAATAAAATGGCTATCAAACTAGGACTTCCCGTTGATGAATCAGGAAAAATAGTTGTTCGTGTAGTATCCACTTTAGACAGAACTATCTATTCCGATGCAATTGAATTAACTGTAACTCCTTTTGCAAAAGCAGTCGTTTTTGGAGAAATTTACATGCCCGGAAGTTACCAAGGTTGGGATATAAATACAGCAGCATCTTTAACAGCAATTAATGCAGGTATTTATCAAGGATATGTTACGATTCCGGCAGGTGCTGGCTTAGGATTTAAACTTAACACCAATAGAAACTGGGATCAATTTTATGGTGCTGGCGCAACTAATGATGTATTAGTTGACCATAGTGATGCTGATTTTTTAATGCCTCAAGCTGGTTCTTTTCAAATTAATGTCAATCTAAATACAGCAAAATGGAAAGCTACGCCCTATACTTGGGGAATTGTAGGTGATGCTACAGCTGGAAGTTGGGACAATTCTACAAATATGTCTTTTAATCACCAACTAAAACAATGGGAGATTACAAGTGATTTGAAAGTTGGAAATGTAAAATTCAGACTTAATAATGCTTGGACTATTAATTATGGTCCAAAAAATAATGATGATGGGATAGTTTATTTAGATGACCCAGGAGCACATTATATATCAGAAGCAGGGACCTATAAAATAACATTTAAAATAGATGATATTGATCCCGCAACTAATGGATATCCTCCAACGGCTACCTATACAGTTACAAAAATCTAAAAACAAAATATTCGTTTAGCATTAAAAGATGTAGTTTATCTATTTAAAAATGGAGCTCCTAATTACAAAATGGAGCTCCTGTTTTCATCGCTATGTGCAATACGTTTATTATTAAAATCAAAAAAAAATGAAATTATATATCAACATCGTTTTTATACTTGTCTTTAGTTCGGTACTCGCTTCATGCAGTTCTTCGGATAATGAGCCAAATCCAGCATCAGTATATCCACAATACGGAACCCGTTTTGAAAAAATGCCTAAAAAGGAAGATGCCGTAATTTATCAGGTAAACATTCGTGCCTTTAGTGAAGCAGGAACTCTAAAAGGAGTTCAAGAAAAACTAACTACTATTCAAGAACTTGGAGTTAATGTTATTTATTTAATGCCTATTTATCCAGTGGGTATAGTGCGATCTTCTGGCGGATTAGGATCTCCATATTCTGTTAAAGATTACAAAGCAGTAAATACTGATTTTGGAACTTTGGAAGACCTACGCGTTTTAGTAGAAGAAGCCCACAAAAAAAATATGGCAGTTATTTTGGACTGGGTAGCTAACCATACTTCATGGGATAATGGTTGGATTACTGCTCATCCAGATTGGTACCAAAAAGATGCTAGCGGAAATATTATTATTCCTCCAGGAACTAATTATAATGATGTAGCACAACTAGATTTTACAAATACTGAAATGCGTGCCGCTATGATTGATGCCATGTCCTACTGGGTATACAGTGCAAACATAGATGGTTTTAGATGTGATTATGCTGATTTTGTACCCCAAAATTTTTGGTCAGAAGCTATTACAGCATTAAGAAAAATTAAGAAAAATCAAACCATATTGATGCTTGCAGAAGGTTCAAAAGTGAGTCAATTTGCTGCTGGTTTTGATTTTACTTTTGGATTTAATTTCTTCAGTGCTATTGAAAAAGTTTTTGGCGAAAGCAAATCAGCAACTACTCTACAAGATTCGAATGCTATAGAATATGCTAATAATTACACTCCTGAAAATAAAGTGGTAAGGTATACAAGCAATCATGATGTCAACCTTTCTGATGGTACCCCTTTAGAGTTATTTGGTGGAAAAAAAGGATCTATTGCCGCATTTGTAGTTGCAGCATACATGAATTCTACACCTATGATTTATAATGGGCAAGAAGTAGGGTACAATAAAAGAATCGATTATTTTAACCGCACCCCTATTGACTGGAGTACAGCTGATTTAGATATGCTAGCCGAATACAAGAAAATCATAGCTTTTAGAAATTCTAGCAATGCCATTAAAAAAGGAACTTTTAAAGGATATAGTAGTGATGCGGTAAGTGCATTTACCATGGAAACAGAGACTGAAAAAGTTTTTGTATTATCCAACTTAACTTCGTCAACTGTTAATTACACTATTCCTGTTTCATTATCAAAAATGACATGGAAAGATGGGTTTACTAGTGCTGCAATAACGGCCACTACTGAAATAAGTTTATTGCCCTATGAATATAAGGTATTGAAAAACTAATCTAAAAACTAGTTTTTGGTAACATCGGTTAGCCAAAAAACGACTCTATTATTGGCGCAAACACAAAGGCATAAAAGATTTAATTCATATCACTTTCTTGTTTATAAGTAATTTGATTCTTTTTTTAAATTTTAAATACTTCGAAACTATTTGCCTTTGTGTGTTGTGTCTATTCGAAAATTATTAAGGAGGGACTAAAATCCACTCCTAAGCTGCTGGGAAAATTCAATGGGAACTTTTCGCACTCCTCCTACGCATTCAAAAGAGATTTTTAATACAACCAGAATTGCATTCTCTATTAATTAAAAAAATAAAAAAATGACCTTTAAACTTAAAAAAACAAATCTACATCAGTTGTTTTTATTTATTTTCCTTGCTCCTTTTTTGGTACAAGCACAAGAAATAAATTCACCTAATAAGAATCTTGTTCTAAAATTTGAACTTGTAGCAAATGGTGTTCCTTCTTATCAATTATCTTATAAAGGAAAACCTGTAATCAAGCCTAGTACTTTGGGATTAGAAATAAAAGATGTGCCTTCGTTTATGGATGGCTTTTCCATTACTAATACGGAACAAAAATCAGTTGATGATTCTTGGAACCCAGTTATGGGTGAGGAAAAAACCATTCGCGACAACTACAACGAATTGGTAGTTACTTTGGCACAAGCCAAAAACAACAATCGTTTCATCCGAATTCGCTTTCGTTTGTTCAATGATGGATTGGGGTTTAGATATGAATTTCCAAAACAAAATGATCTTAATTATTTTGTAATCAAAGAAGAACATACCGAATTTCAATTGGCTGGAGACCATAAAATTTTCTGGATTCCAGGAGATTATGACACCAATGAATATGCGTATACCACATCAAAGATTTCAGAAATTCCTTCCTTGATGAAAAAAGCTACCGTTGAAATTAATTCACAATGGCCTATAAAAAATCTAGCTGTACAAACCCCATCGATGATGAAATCTTCGGATGGTTTATACATCAATATTCACGAGGCTGCATTGATTAATTACCCAGCGATGTCTTTAAACGTTGATGCAAACACTTTTAAAATGAGCAGTCATCTTACGCCTGATGCCGTTGGAAATAAAGGATACATGCAAACGGATACACAAACGCCTTGGAGAACAATCGTAGTAAGCGATAAAGCCACTGATATTTTGGCTTCAAAACTGATCTTGAACCTCAACGAACCCACTGCTTACAAAGATGTTTCATGGATAAAACCAGTGAAATACATTGGAATTTGGTGGGAATACTTCGTGGCTGGAAAAAGCACATGGGCGTATGGGAAAGAGAACAATGTGAAGCTTGGCCAAGATTTTACTAAGCTTACACCAAATGGAAAACACGGCGCAACAACAGAACATGCCAAAGAATATATTGATTTCGCTGCAAAAAATGGATTTGATGCCATCCTTATCGAAGGATGGAATGTAGGTTGGGAAGATTGGATTAACAATTGGAAAGAAGAGGTTTTTGATTTCACAACTGCCTATCCTGATTTTGATGTAAAAGCAGTTCATGAATACGCTGCCTCAAAAGGGGTAAAGATTATCATGCACCATGAAACTTCGGGAGCTGCAACAAACTACGAACGCCGTTTAGATCGTGCTTTTCAGTTTATGAATGATAACGGATATGATGCTGTAAAAACAGGATATGTAGGGAAAATTATTCCGCGTGGTGAACACCATGACGGACAATGGATGGTAAATCATTACATACATGTTGCAGAGCGTGCCGCCGATTATAAAATTATGATCGACAGCCACGAAGCAGTTCGCCCTACGGGATTAAACCGTACCTATCCAAACTGGGTTGCTCAAGAATCAGCTCGAGGAACGGAGTTTGAAGCCATGGGAGGATTAGCTCCAGAACACACCACTATTTTACCATTTACTCGCTTGATGGGTGGGCCAATGGATTATACACCCGGTATTTTTCAAACGGATCTTACGTATTACAAAACAGGTGGGAATCAACGTGTCAACACTACATTGGTAAAACAACTGGCCTATTATGTGACGATGTACAGCCCGTTGCAAATGGCAGCTGATATTCCGGACAATTACAATCGTTTTCCTGATGCTTTTCAGTTTATAAAAGATGTTGCAGTAGACTGGGACAATAGTTATATCCTAGAAGCAGAGCCTGGAGATTACATTACTATTGCCCGAAAAGCAAAAGGGAAAAATGAATGGTTCGTAGGAGGAATCACTGATGAAAATTCAAGAACGGCAACTATTGCTTTTGACTATTTACCAAAAGGAAAAAAATTCATAGCAACTGTTTATGCAGATGCTAAAGATGCTAGTTGGAATGAAAAACCACAAAATTATACGATTCAAAAAATCATAGTGACTTCAAAAAGTGTTTTGAAACAATACATTGCTCCTGGTGGAGGGACTGCCATCAGTATTAAAGAAGGGGATGCTTCAGAAATGAAGGGATTGAAAAAACTGTAATTTGAACAACAACAACAACAACAACAACAAGCCCTATTACAAAATCTTCTTTTAGTAATAGGGCTTATTAAACAACATCACAAAAACCACGATTATTAACTAAAACCAAAAAACCATGAAAAAGAAATTACTCTTTTTTATTATTTGTCTATTGACAATCTCTTTTGCAAATGCAAAAAAGCCACCACTTCATTCAGTTGAAAAACAGAATGCAGTTTTTCTAACCGTCAGCATCTTTGGAGACGCCACTCCAGGTGCTTGGGTAACGGATACCGATATGACTACCACAGATGGAATTACGTATACGCTCAATGGTGTAGCTTTAGTTCCTGGTGCTTTAAAATTTAGAGGAAATCACGCTTGGACATTACCCTACAACTGGGGTGGAACTGCTTTTCCTTCGGGAACTGCAGTAGTAGATGCTGATCCTATAACAGTGCCAACCGCTGGTACTTACAATATTACTTTTAACATTGAAACTGCTGTTTATTCGATTGCGATTCCAACAGTAAACCATCCAATAATCAGTATTTTTGGAGACGCTACTCCGGGTGCTTGGGTAACGGATACCGATATGACTACCACAGATGGAATTACGTATACGCTCAATGGTGTAGCTTTGGTTCCTGGTGCTTTAAAATTTAGAGGAAATCACGCTTGGGACTTGCCTTATAACTGGGGTGGAACTGACTTCCCTTCAGGAACTGCGGTAGTGGATACCGATCCTATAACAGTACCAACCACTGGTACTTACAATATTACTTTTAACATTGAAACTGCTGTTTATTCGATTGCGATTCCAACAGTAAATCATCCAATAATCAGTATTTTTGGAGACGCTACTCCGGGTGCTTGGGTAACGGATACCGATATGACTACCACAGATGGAATTACGTATACGCTCAATGGTGTAGCTTTGGTTCCTGGTGCTTTAAAATTTAGAGGAAATCACGCTTGGGACTTGCCTTATAACTGGGGTGGAACTGACTTCCCTTCAGGAACTGCCGTTGTTGATGCTGATCCTATAACAGTACCAACCGCTGGTACTTACAATATTACTTTTAACATTGAAACTGCTGTTTATTCGATTGCGATTCCAACAGTAAACCATCCAATAATCAGTATTTTTGGTGATGCGACTCCAGGTGCTTGGGTAACGGATACCGATATGACTACCACAGATGGAATTACGTATACGCTCAATGGTGTAGCTTTGGTTCCTGGTGCTCTAAAATTTAGAGGGAATCACGCTTGGGACTTGCCTTATAACTGGGGTGGAACTGACTTCCCTTCAGGAACTGCGGTAGTGGATACCGATCCTATAACAGTACCAACCGCTGGTACTTACAATATTACTTTTAACATTGAAACTGCTGTTTATTCGATTGCGATTCCAACAGTAAATCATCCAATAATCAGTATTTTTGGAGACGCTACTCCGGGTGCTTGGGTAACGGATACCGATATGACTACCACAGATGGAATTACGTATACGCTCAATGGTGTAGCTTTGGTTCCTGGTGCTTTAAAATTTAGAGGTAATCACGCTTGGGACTTGCCTTATAACTGGGGTGGAACTGACTTCCCTTCAGGAACTGCGGTAGTGGATACCGATCCTATAACAGTACCAACCGCTGGTACTTACAATATTACTTTTAACATTGAAACTGCTGTTTATTCGATTGCGATTCCAACAGTAAACCATCCAATAATCAGTATTTTTGGTGATGCGACTCCAGGTGCTTGGGTAACGGATACCGATATGACTACCACAGATGGAATTACGTATACGCTCAATGGTGTAGCTTTGGTTCCTGGTGCTTTAAAATTTAGAGGAAATCACGCTTGGACATTACCCTATAACTGGGGTGGAACTGCTTTTCCTTCGGGAACTGCCGTTGTTGATGCTGATCCTATAACAGTGCCTACAGCTGGTACTTACAATATTACTTTTAACATTGAAACTGCTGTTTATTCGATTGCGATTCCAACAGTAAACCATCCAATAATCAGTATTTTTGGTGATGCGACTCCAGGTGCTTGGGTAACGGATACCGATATGGTTACCACCGATGGAATTACGTATACGCTGAATGGTGTAGCTTTGGTTCCTGGTGCTCTAAAATTTAGAGGAAATCACGCTTGGACATTGCCTTATAATTGGGGTGGAACTGCTTTCCCTTCAGGAACTGCTGTTGTTGATGCTGATCCTATAACAGTGCCAACCGCTGGTACTTACAATATTACTTTTAACATTGAAACTGCTGTTTATTCGATTGCGATTCCAACAGTAAATCATCAAGTAATAAGTATTTTTGGTGATGCGACTCCGGGTGCTTGGGTAACGGATACCGATATGATTACTACTGATGGTAACTTATATACTCTTGATGGAGTTTCTTTAATTCCTGGTGCTCTAAAATTTAGAGGGAATCATGCTTGGACATTGCCTTATAACTGGGGTGGAACAGCTTTCCCTTCAGGAATTGCAGTAGTGGATGCTGATCCTATAACAGTGCCTACAGCTGGCACTTACAATATTACTTTTAATAAAACGACAGCAGAATATAGTATTTTAATCCCTTCAGCACCAAGTAAATTAACTTATAATACCCCAAATATTTTTGTTTCAAATACAACAATTTCGAGCTTAGTACCATCAGTAGATGTAGGTCTTGGCAATCTTGTTTACACGGTAAATCCATCATTACCTGAAGGATTGCAATTGGACGCTGTTACTGGAATTATCAGTGGAACACCAACAAGCATTCAATCTGCAAGTGCTTACACAGTATCTGCAACCAATAGTTATGGTTTTTCTTCCAAAACAATTAGTATAGAAATACAAGGTGTACCAACAAACCTAACTTATACAGGAGACCTTAGACTACCCATAAACATTGTAATGGAAACAGTAGTACCAACTGTAATTTCAAATCCAATTTCGACTTTTAGTATAAATCCGTCATTGCCTTTTGGCCTAATTTTAAATACTGCTAACGGAACAGTATCAGGTAGACCCACAATCGAAACTGATGTTATCAACTATACAGTAACCGCAACTAATGCAATAGGTTCTACATCAAAGAGCTTCTCTATCGAAGTGTACAATGAAGACCATGATTTTGATGGAATTCTAGATGTCAATGACAATTGTCCTACAACGTATAATCAAGATCAGGCAGATATTGACCATGATGGTATTGGCGATGCTTGTGACTTAGTTGAAATAAATGTAGCCGAAGGATTTTCACCAAATGGTGATGGTAAAAATGATACTTGGTTTATAAATAATTTAATCAATCACCCCAATTCATCTGTTCGTGTTTTCAACAGCACGGGAGCTGAAGTGTATTTTTCTCCTGATTATCAGAATGACTGGAATGGAGAATACAAAAACACGGGTAAAATTGTAGCCATAGGTTCTTATTTCTATCAAATTGATTTAGGTAATGATGGTTCTATTGATCAACAAGGGTGGATTTACATTGCTAAATAATTTATAAAAAAAGTAACATGAAAAATATACATTACATATTGGCAACCACACTACTCTTAATTGGTAGTTCCGTTTTTGCCCAACAAGAAAGCTCATTTGCTTTTTACAAATACCACATGAACGTTATCAATCCTGCTTATGCAGGTGTTGATGAGCAAACCGTAATTACAAGTTCCATAAGAAATCAGTGGAGCGGAATAGCAAATGCCCCAAAAACGCAAGCCGTTTCTTTTGGAATGCCAATTGCAAATAATCTTGGCTTTGGTATCGCTGTTGTCAATTCTTCTACTTTTATAGAAAAACAAACAGCAGTAGATATTAATTTATCATATAAAGTAAAAATGAGTCAAAGCACGGATTTGTATTTGGGTATTAATGCAGGAGGTACTAATTTTAATCTAAACACAGCTGGGCTAGAACTATATTCTGTTGAATCAGATCCTGCTTTTGGTTCCATCAAAACGTTTAACCCTAACTTTGGAGCCGGTGCCCTATTAAAAAGTGAAAAATTCTATGTCTCGCTTTCGGTACCTAAATTATTACATATCCAAAACGCAAAAAATGACAATGGATATGCAACATTAGAAACTAACAAACCTAGAATTTATCTAAGCGGTGGTTATGATTTTAATCTTAATCCAGCAGGGACATTAATATTGAAACCTTCTGTTTTGGCTCGATATGCTACTGCTACACCTTTCTCAGTTGATATTAGCACGATGTTGCAAATACAACAAAACTTTGAAGTAGGTGCATTATACCGAACTGATAAAGCCTATGCTGCAATGGCTAATTTTATTCTTAACAAGAAATTCATCATTGGGTATGCTTATGAAATGAGTACGATTTCAACAATGGCTAGTGCTAAAAATACCAATGAAATTTTACTACAATATACGTTTTAAGTTCATTTTAGTTTTGTTTAAAACACCTCTTAGGAGGTGTTTTTTTTATTTCAAAATTCCTTTTTAATTAAACGTTAACATTATAATACAAACCCATTTGCATACATCTTAACAACCTTCAAAAAGGAAAGTTAATTGATTTTAATGCTAGTAACCCTATAGTGTTAATTACAGTATTGCTTGAAAAGTAAAACTCAATTAAACCGACTTTTTTTAAAATTAACCAAAAAACCAAAAAAAACCAATGAAGAAAAAAACCATTTCGAGACTATTAATAAACTGTTTAAGCCAATCAAAAGAGCTACTACTTTGTTTAAATCTTTTGATTATCTTATTTACAAGCTCCATCTATGCTCAAGATCCTGCTCAGTATGGAACTCCATATACAGGAGTGCCAGATCCAAGAGATGCAACTATTTATCAAGTACATATTCGCCCTCATAGTGCGACAGGAAATTTAGCCTCAGTAACTGCTGATTTAGACCGTATCAAAGCACTCGGTATTAATGTACTGTATCTAATGCCTATTTACCCATATGGAACTGACTCTAGAAGTTCCAATTCACCGTATTGTATCAAAGAGTTTAAAACAGTAGGGGCTGAATATGGTTCTTTAACAGATTTAAGAAACCTTACTAATGCAGCTCACAGCAGGGGAATGGCTGTTATTTTGGACTGGGTTGCCAATCAAACTTCTTGGGATCATCCATGGATTACACAACATCCCGATTACTATGTTCAAAGTAACGGCGCAATTCAGCAATTAGGATCTTATCCTGATGTCGCGGCATTAAATTTTAACAGCACAGCAATGAAAACGGCTATGATTGATGCTATGCGTTTTTGGGTATTTGCTGCTAATATTGATGGCTATCGCTGTGATTTTGCCGACAATTCCCCTGCTGCTTTCTGGACTCAAGCCATCAGTAATTTAAGAGGAATTAGTGCCCACAAATTAATATTTTTTGCAGAAGGAACCTTTGCACAAAATTTCACCTCCGGTTTTGACATGAACTTTGGGTTTAAATGGTATGGTGAGGCACTGAAACCTATACATACTGGCACTTCTGTTGCGCAAATTCAAACGACCACAAATACGGAATACACTTCGGCAAATGCCTCACAGCAGCTGGTTAGATATACCGCTAATCACGATACCGAAACTTCAGAAACAGCCATGAATGTTTTTGGAGGTCACGATGGAGTAATTGCAAATTTTCTGGTATCAGCTTACATGCGAGGGGTCCCTATGTTAACCAGTGGACAAGAAGTAGATTTTAATCAGGTAATTCCATGGCCGTATACCTCTGTAAAAATTAATTGGGGTAACACTACCGCAAAAAATGATTTTACTAAAATTCTAAATTTCAGAAATTCAAGCGTAGCTATAAGACGTGGCACAATGACCAATTATTCAAACACCAATGTTTGTGCTTTTACTAAAACATCAGGTAGCGAAAAAGTTATTGTTCTTACCAACCTCCGAGGTTCATCATCTACGTTTGTTGTCCCAGCAACCATGGCAGGCTCGTATAAAGAAGTCTATTCTGGTACAACAATTAACTTGACTTCAGGAGCAACAATGACTTTGAATCCTTATCAATATCTTGTTGTCACAAACCTCTATTATTATACAATTCAAAATAGATGGAAAGGAACCTATCTCTACGATGCGGGGAATAATGTAGCCTATGGGGCAACAGTAGCAAACAATAATTATCGATGGGAAAAAGTAATGATTGATGGTCGTTACACTCAATTCAAAAACCTAGGTACAGGAGAGTTCATGCACATCGAAAATCAAACCGGTTCTGTACAATGTGGCGCAATTACGGCAGGTTGGTCGAGTGCGCAATGGACTCCAGAATATATTGATGGAACTTGGATCAGAATTAGAAATAAATGGCAGCCGGCAAGTATTGTCAATGTAGAAGGACAAACGGGAGCGGCCCAATATTCTGGTGCTCAAGACAGTTTTTATAGTGCACAATGGCAATTGAATGCTGTAGCGGCTGGAACTTCTACTTCAAAAGTATCAAATTCAAAAACTCTTTCGAATGAAGAAGACCTAATTAGTTCGATTACTATTTATCCTAATCCAGCAACCAACAATCAATTTAATATAGCCTTACCTGAATTAGAACAAAATGATATAGCAACTGTTAAAATTACTGATTTGAACGGTAAAATTGTATTTACAAAAGAGATTAATACCTCTACAATAATTAATCACAATTTAGCAACTGGTATGTATTTTATTTCAATTCATTCGAATAATTTAGACGCTACCAAAAAACTGATTATAAAATAGTTAAAAAAACTATTAACTAAAAAAAGGGTGTGTGAATTACTTTTCATACACCCTTTTATATTTTCAAAATAGTTTAGCTTATTTGAATTTATTTTTACAAATTCATTCCGCCTGAAACTTCAATTCGTTGTGCATTGACCCATTTAGCATCATCTGTACATAGAAAAGCAACTACGCTACCAATATCGTCTGGCAAGCCTACTCTTCCTAATGCTGTCATTGCAGCAATCATTTGGTTTAATTGTTCATTGTCACGAACTGCACCGCCACCAAAATCAGTTTCTATAGCTCCTGGTGCCACGATATTCACTCTTATTTTTCGTTCTCCCAATTCTTTTGCTTGGTACTTGGACAAGGTTTCTATTGCTCCTTTCATACTTGCATAAGCAGCATAACCTGGGAATGAAAAACGAGTTAATCCTGAAGAAATATTTACAATTCCACCACCGTCATTCATTACTGCTAACGCTTTTTGAGTTAGAAAAAATGCTCCTTTAAAATGAATATTAACCATGTTGTCTACTTGAGCCTCGGTAGTTGTTAAAAAACCTTCATGAACTCCCACACCTGCATTATTAACTAAAAAGTCAAATTTATCCGTATTAAAAGTGCTTTTTAAAACCGTTGTTACATTTTGAAAAAACGAATCAAAACTACTTGATTCCGCTACATTCAACTGAATTGCAACTGCCTTTTGTCCCAGTTTTTCAATTTCACCTACAACCACTTCTGCTTCTTCCTTTTTACTGTGGTAAGTCAATACTACATCAAGTCCTTTTTTAGCTAAACTTAAAGCCATTTCTTTTCCTAATCCGCGACTACCACCAGTCACTAGAGCGATTTTATTTTTTTTGTTTTCCATTTTGATTTGTTTTTATTTGATAGAACAAAATTAATACAGATGTACACTTCATCAATTGTAAATATCAATCCATAGTTTGCAAAATTCAAATCATGTCGTTTTAAACTCTAAAAGACAAAGGCGTCAATGTAGTTTGTTTTTTAAAGAAATTGGAAAAATGTGCCAGTTCCTCAAAACCCAGTGAATAGGCAATTTCCGAAATGTTCCAATCGGTTTCTTTTAATAAAATCTTTGCCTCATAAATCAATCGTTCACTGATTAATTCGGTTGTAGTTTTACCTGAATTCTCTTTTAATACTTTATTCAAGTGATTGACATGAACAGCCAATCGCGCAGCAAAATCCTTGGCCGATTTTAGCTCTAATCGTTGATGAGGCGACTCTATGGGAAATTGTCTTTCGAGTAATTCTAAAAATAACGAAGAAACTCTAGCTGCCGAATTGTGTTTTGAATACAAAGCCGTTACTGGTTGTAGTTTTTGTCCAAAGTGTATGAGCTCAGCAACATAATTTCGAATCAAATCGTACTTATACACATAATCAGAATTGATTTCTTTATGAATTTTATTGAATAACATATCAACCTCAATGACTTCTTCATCGGTCAATTGGAAAACAGGATAGCCATTTGTTTGAAAAATAGGAAGGCTATCTAATTCAATTCCAATTTTGTCCTTCGTCAAAAATTCACTGGTAAAGACACAAAAATGCCCCGACTGCTGGGTATCCTGTGGGACATAGTTATAAGGTATTTTTGGCGTAGCAAATAAAAGGGCATTCTTTTCAATTTCAATTACTTTATCAGCATACTCCACTCTATTTTTTCCTCGTATCAAACTTATTTTATAATAGGCCCTTCGATCATAAGGCATAAATGACTTTTCCTTTAATCTTTCATAAAGTTCTTTGATATTAAAAACATTGAAATGTCCTATTTCTTTTTGGATTCCATCTGGCAATAAAGCATTTGGTTCTGTAGTAGTACCATCGGTGATTTCGTTATAAAACTCGTCTAAGGATTTTAATTTCATGAGGTGTCGATTTGCAAAAATCAAATATAAGAATAAAAAAAACTTCCAAATCATTTAAGACTGGAAGCTTTTAATTTAATTTATCAAAGGATATTAAGCGGTTACTTTATTCTTCAATACCACCTAACATTTTCATTAACTCTAAGGCTCTTCTGGTTGATTTTACATTTTCAAAAGTCAACAATAAACGCAAGCCGTTCTTGGTTTCTTTTTCTTTAATTTTACAAATAGAACTGTGTTTTTGAACAAATTGCATCACAGCCATAAAACGATTCGACTGGTAATAATCCGATTGTTGATCAGATACAAAATAACCAATCATCTTGCCTTGTTTCATTACTAGCTTCTCTATACCAATTCCACTAGCAATCCATTTGATTCGTATGCTGTTCATTAAAGCAATTGCTCGTGGTGGCATAGGACCAAAACGGTCAATCAATTTTTTCTGGAAAACCTGTAAATCTTCTTCGCTTTTAATCGCTCCTAATTCATTGTACAAATTAAGACGCTCACTAATATTATTAATGTACTCGTCAGAAAATAATAATTCAAAATCCGTATCAATTTGAAGATCTTTTACGTATTCCTTGGTTTCTATATTATTCTCGGTAGGATATAAGTCTTTGAATTCGTTTTCTTTCAATTCCTCAATAGCTTCATTCATGATTTTTTGATAGGTATCAAAACCAATTTCGTTTATAAAACCAGATTGCTCTCCACCTAATAAATCTCCTGCACCACGAATCTCTAAATCTTTCATGGCAATATTAAATCCGCTTCCTAGTTCGCTGAATTGTTCTAGTGCTTGAATTCGTTTTCTGGCATCATCTGTCATCGCTGAATATGGAGGACATATAAAGTAACAGAATGCTTTTTTGTTACTACGCCCTACTCGACCACGCATTTGATGCAAATCAGACAATCCAAAATTATTGGCATTATTAATAAAAATGGTATTCGCATTGGGAACATCTAATCCACTTTCGATGATAGTAGTTGCAACCAATACATCAAATTCTCCGTTCATGAAGGCTAACATCAATTCCTCGAGTTTTTTTCCTTCCATTTGGCCGTGACCAATACCTACTCTGGCATTAGGAACTAATCGCTGAATCATTCCAGCAACTTCCTTAATGTTTTCAATTCGATTATTAATAAAGAAAACCTGTCCGTTACGCTGAATTTCATACGAAATAGCATCGCGAATTAGCTCTTCGCTAAAACCTACTACATTCGTTTCAATAGGATATCTATTAGGCGGTGGCGTTGTAATTACGGATAAATCACGCGCTGCCATCAATGAGAATTGCAAGGTTCTTGGGATAGGCGTTGCCGTTAAGGTCAACGTATCCACATTGGCTGCTATTGTTTTTAATTTGTCTTTTACATTGACACCAAATTTTTGTTCCTCATCTACAATCAATAAACCTAAATCCTTAAAGACTACATTTTTATTGACTAATTGATGTGTTCCAATAACAATATCTAATTTTCCTTCTGCTAATAACTTTAGCGTTTCTGCTTTTTGTTTGGCTGTTCTAAAACGATTTAAGTACCCAATAGAAACTGGCATGTCTTTTAGCCTTTCGGTAAATGTTCGGTAATGTTGGTAGGCTAGAATGGTTGTAGGAACCAAAATCGCTACTTGTTTACTATTATCAACTGCCTTAAAAGCGGCACGAATCGCCACCTCTGTTTTTCCAAATCCTACGTCTCCACAAACCAACCGATCCATTGGTCGGTCGCTTTCCATATCCGCTTTTACTTCGGCTGTAGATTTAGTTTGATCCGGTGTATCTTCGTAAATAAACGAACTTTCTAATTCGTTTTGCAAATAACTATCTGGTGCAAACTGGAATCCTTTGTCGAGTCTCCTTTTGGCATACAACTGAATCAAGTTGAAGGCAATATGTTTGACTCTGGCCTTAGTTTTTTGTTTTAAAACTTTCCAAGCATTCGATCCTAATTTATAAATTTTAGGAGGTGTTCCGTCTTTACCCGTATATTTTGAGATTTTGTGTAGCGAATGAATACTCACATAAACAATATCATTATCAGCATAAACTAATTTAATTGTTTCCTGCGTTTTGCCTTCAACTTGTATCTTTTGTAATCCTCCAAAACGCCCAATACCGTGATCGATATGCGTCACATAGTCCCCAACCGACAAAGTCGTTAATTCTTTTAAAGTGATATTCTGTTTTTTCGAATAGCCATTTTTGATGCTAAATTTATGGTAGCGTTCAAAAATTTGGTGATCGGTATAACAGGCAATTTGATTTTCTTCATCAATAAAACCTTGGTACAAAGGTAAAACGATAGTGCTGTATTGTTTTCGAATATTCTCAGAATTGGCTTCATCTAAGGTTTCAAAAATATCATGAAAGCGTTTGGCTTGGGCCTCATTCGAACAAAACAAATAATTTTTATATCCGTTAAAATGATTTTCATTCAGGTTATTTAACAACAAATCAAATTGCTTATTGAAAGATGGTTGCGGTTGAATGTGGAATTCGAATTTTTTAGTAGTTCGAAAAATGGCTTTAGAACTGAATTCTACAACCGAGAAATCTAAAGCTCTCTTGATAAAAGCCGATTGATTGAGAAACAATTGTTCTGGTGTTGCGTGCTTTATATCTTTGGATAATTTCTCAAAAGCTTCTTCAGCTTTCGCAAATTGTTTGTCTAATTGTGAAAATAAATCCTCTGTGTTTTGAATAAAAATTACCGTTTTTTCCGAAATATAATCCAAGAAACTTTCTCTGTTTTCTTGAAATACTTTATTCTCCACATTAGGGATAATGGTAATCTTTTTTTGAATTTCGATAGACAATTGTGTCCCTACATCAAAGCTTCGAATACTATCTACTTCGTTACCAAAAAACTCTATTCGGTACGGATTATCATTCGAAAAAGAAAAAACATCTACAATTCCACCACGTACCGAAAACTCCCCTGGTTCCGTAATAAAATCAACCCGTTTAAATTCATATTCGAATAAAACCTCATTGATAAAGTCGATAGAAAGTTGGTCTCCAACCGCTACTTTTAGTGTGTTCTTATCTAAATCTCTGCGGGTTACTACTTTTTCAAATAGCGCTTCGGGATAACTGACAATAACAGCTGGTTTCTTGCGAGAATTGATGCGGTTCAACACCTCAGCGCGTAGCAAAACATTCGCATTATCGGTATCTTCAATTTGGTACGGACGGCGATAGGAACCTGGATAAAATAAAACATCTTTATCGCCTATCATTTGCTCTAAATCATTCAAATAATAAGCGGCTTCCTCTTTATTATTTAATACAATTAAAAAAGGAAGTTCGGCTTTCTTGAATAAAGCTTGAATTACAAATGAAACGGCCGATCCAAGCAAACCGCTAAGATGCATTTTTACTTGATTATTTTCTTGTAAACAATCAACAATTTGTTTCGTTTTAGGCGAACTATCGTAAGTGTTGTATAGATTTTTTTTACTCAACGCGAGGGGTATTTGGGTCAATTGGGGTGTTTGGGATTGCTCTTGAAGCGTCCATCATTTGTTTTAACTCAGACTCTCCTTCTTCGACTGGAATTTTGCCTTTTTCAACAATTTTATCCATTTGTCTTTGCAAGGAACTCAGTTCATTATTTATTTCAGCAATTAAATGAATGACTTTTTGATCAGGAATATTGTCTAAATGAATGAATAAGTCTAACATACGAACTTTAGTAATCAAGGTCGAAATCCTACTTTTTATTTGAGGCTTGTTGTATTGATATGGAATATTGTTATTCAACGCCATCGCTTTCTTTGAAATGGCTGCCGATTTTTGTTGAAATGCCCCAATAGTCTTTTTGGGCTTAATGGCTAGTTCAGCCAAAAATTGACGGAACTCATTCCAAGACGCTACACTGGCTTCAGAAGCATCATTAATTGGTGTGTCATAAAAAACCCAACCTTTATTTATAGTAGAAAAAATAAGCTCCTTCTTTTTAACTTCTTTTTCGTTTTCAGCTACTCTTTTTTGATTGTCATTTTTACATGAAGAAAGAATTAGCACCGTAAAAAAAGCATATATAATTTTATATTTCATCGTAATTGCATTGAAGCACAAAGTTACAAAGTAAATTTATAAATAAAGGCCTGAAAACAGGAATTACAATTCAGCTTCAAACACTGCGTTTTTAGCATTAAAAATGCCAAAAAAAGATTTATACAATTATGATTTTAAGTGTTTATTTATACAATTTGCAAACTCGCTTCGAGGCGATTAAACTGTTTACGAAAACGTTATCTTTGTCCTTTAAATCACATTCAAATGAGTACAAAAATATTGATTATTGGAGCTTGTGGCCAAATTGGTACCGAGTTGACTCTTTCACTGAGAAAAATTTATGGAGTCGAAAATGTTATAGCGTCTGATATCAGAAAACTAAATATTGATGTTGTTAATTCTGGGCCTTTTGAAGTTATAAATGCGTTGGATTTTAACCAAATCGAGCATTTAGTAGAAATCCACAATATAACTGATGTGTATTTAATGGCAGCTTTACTATCAGCAACTGCTGAGAAAAACCCTGCATTTGCTTGGGATTTGAATATGAACTCATTATTTCACGTTCTGAATTTGGCGAAAGCCGGAAAAATAAAAAAAATATTCTGGCCTTCCAGCATTGCTGTTTTTGGACCTACAACACCTAAAGAAAACACCCCTCAATATACCATTATGGAGCCTTCAACGGTTTATGGAATCAGTAAGCAAGCTGGTGAAAGATGGTGCGAATACTACCATAATATTTTTGGAGTGGATGTACGAAGCATCCGTTATCCTGGTTTAATTAGCTGGTCATCGCCTCCAGGGGGTGGAACTACTGACTATGCTGTGGATATTTTTCATAAAGCCCTTTCGGATAAAAAATACGAATGCTTTTTATCCTCAGAAACTAAAATGCCGATGATGTATATGGATGATGCGATTGCAGCAACGATTCAAATAATGCAGGCACCAGAAGGAGAAATCAAAATTCATTCGTCCTATAACTTGGCTGCCATGAGTTTTACACCAACAGAAATTGCAGCTGAAATCAAAAAACACATCCCAGATTTTACAATTACCTATGAACCCGACTTTCGTCAAAAAATAGCCGACAGTTGGCCTGCTAGTATTGATGACCATCAAGCTCGAGAAGATTGGGGATGGAAACACAAATATGATTTGGAAACGATGACAGTGGATATGTTAGAGAATCTAAGAAAGATTGAAGGAAAATAAAACAAAAAAAAGTCTAGTTTAAAACTGGACTTTTTTTATGCTCAATAAAATATTACTTTACTTCATAAACGTTATTAGCTTGCTTCACATCAGCCATTAATCCGCTTGGATCAATAGTGATTTTCTTGATCGTGCTTTTGGGTTTAGCAATCGTAAAATCATAATTAGATGCTGCCCAAGTCCAGTCGTTTAAAACCGTTCTTTTAACTAATGGATTTGGATTTTCTTTTACAAAACTCATCATACGTAAAGGAACATAAAAACTTTCTGAAGTTCCATCTGTGTATTCTACAGTTAAGTCAATCGGCATCGGCATTCTGCCAATTCTTTCCAAACTTACTGTTGTTTGATCTCCATTTTCCGTTACGGCTTTGATTCCGTAATCAATCGTGTTAGTAGTCTCAGTCCAATCTACTAAATACCAATCTAGATTTGCTCCCGAAACACGTTCTGCACTCCTTTTGATATCGTTAGGCGTAGGATGTTTGAATTTAAAATCATGGAAATATCTTTTGATAGTTTCTGCCAATTTATCATCTCCAATAACATATCGCAACTGTGACAAAAAGATACTTCCTTTTACGTAGGAAGAAATGCTATAGGGTCTATTCTCATCATAACGATCTCCATGCGTAGTTTGTGGTTGTTCTTTACCTGAATTTACTAAACTATAATAGGCTTTGTAATTTCCTTCAAAAGGGTTCGCTACTTTTTTACCTGATAATTCATTTGTAGCTAAATCTTCTACGTAGGTAGTAAATCCTTCATCCATCCAAGGGTGTTTAGACTCATTTGAAGCTAAAATATGTTGGAACCAAGAATGTCCTAACTCATGCGTTGCAGTTCCATAAATACCATCCAACGTTCCGTTTCCTAACATCAACGTACACATAGCATACTCCATTCCGCCATCTCCACCTTGAATAAAAGAGTATTGTTTGTAAGGATAATTTCCAATGTTTTTATTGTAAAAATCCATCACCTTTACCATCATTGGCTCTAGTTTTTTCCAGTTCTCCACTGTTTTTGGGTAGTTTTTATACAAGAAATGTAAAGCCACATCATTTGGTCCTTTTACTACATCGTGGATGTAATTTTTATCAGCAGCCCAAGTAAAATCGTGCACCATAGGCGCTACAAAATGCCAAGATAACATTTTAGTTTTCTTCGGATATGCTACAGTAACTCCTTCATCTTGATACCCATGTCCTATTTCGTTTTGGTTTTGTAAATATCCTGAACCTCCTAAAGTATAATCCTTATCGATATTGATTGTTACATCAAAATTTCCCCAAACACCATGAAATTCTCTAGCGATATACGGATCAGCATGCCAACCTTCAAAATCAAATTCGGCCATTTTTGGATACCATTGCGCCATTGACAACTCTACTCCTTCGGAATTATTTCTACCAGAACGACGAATTTGTACTGGGACTTGTCCGTCAAAATCAAGCGTAAATGTTGTTTTTGTATTAGGTAAAATTGGCTTAGCCAAAGTAACTTCTAGAATTGTCCCTACAGTTTTTGCAGCAGCATCAACACCATCTTGTTTGAAATTAGTGATTTTTAAATATCCTATTTCGTTCGGTTTTAAACTTTCAATTCGGCTTACTTTAACTTCTTTACCCTCTACAGTAACTTTGTTTACCATTCTTCCATCAGGATCTTTGATGCTGTGTAAGCGTGCATCCATTTCACTTCCTGGCTGAAAAGCATTATTGAATAAATGGTAATAAACTGTTTTAAGAGTATCGGATGAATTGTTAGTATATACCAATTCTTGCTTTCCTTTGTATTGATAATTTTTCACATCCATAGTAACCTCCATTTTGTAATCAACATGTTGTTGCCAATAGGTAGAATTTTGAGCCATTAAGGACCCGAAATTGAATGTGACAATTGAAAGTAAAAGTAATTTTCTCATTTTTTTTTAAAATAAAAAATGGAAGGACATTCGTCCTTCCATTAGATTAATAAGTATGCAATTTATTTTTTTGACATTTTATCCGCCATGATTAAGGCATTGTATGCATTAACTATTTTTCCTGATTTAGACAAAGTAGTAAATGAACGTGTATCTTTTGGATTACCTCCAACAATAACATTTGTAGTAATAGCCACTCCAGAATCCATCAATATGTGTTTTACTTGTGAAGCAGATAATTTAGGATAATACGAACGAATAATAGCCGCAACTCCAGCAACATTTGGTGAAGCCATTGACGTCCCTTGTAAATATTTGTACGTATTATTAGGTGTCGAAGCATAAATTTTTACTCCTGGAGCAAAAACATCCACATTCACTTTTCCAATATTTGAAAAACGGGCCACCACTTTATCGCTGTAATCAAAATTTAATGCTCCAATAGTAATCATGTTATCAGCAAATTCTGTTTTCTTGTCATCAGAATCATTTGGATAATTATTGTAACTATCAATATCTTCCGCATCATTTCCTGCAGCATGAACGATTAATACATCTTTCTTTTCGGCATATTTAATTGCATCGTAAACCCATTGCTTGTGTGGTGAAAAACTTTTACCAAAACTTCCGTTAATTACTTTGGCTCCATTATCAACTGCATAACGAATTCCTAATGCAATATCTTTATCATACTCATCACCATCTGGCACAGCACGTACCGTTAAAATTTCAACATTAGATGCGATTCCGTCTCCACCTATACCGTTATTTCTAACTTGAGCTACAATTCCGGCAACATGAGTTCCATGAAGGATTTTCTCTTTGTCTGGACCCATCACGTTATTATTTCCGTATTTTGTATCCGTAATGTCGTTTGGATTGTCACCAACAACAGCTCTATAGTTTTGTTTTAGATTATCACCATTAAGCAATGCAATCATTCCATCAATATCATCTTTAATAGCAACTTTTAATTCCGGAACACTTAATCCATAAGAAAGCATTCTTTGCATCATTACTTTGCTTCCCAAAAGTGTAGAATCTTTTGATTCTATTTCATTCACTTCTTTAATGGTATATACTGGTTTTGCAAAATGTTTGGTTAAAACGGCATCTGCATTTGACGTTCCAAATAACAATTCTTCCAAACGCTCTTTTCCAGCTTTTGCTTCAGCAATTTTATCATCATTTAGTTTTTTAGCTTCAAGATATGTCGCCTCGTCAACTAAACTTTTGTCCTTGATAATTCTTTCGTATTCTAAATTTTCTTTTGTAATGTCTCCAAGGAAGTTCCAACCATGAATATCATCAATGTAACCGTTTTTATCATCATCAATTCCGTTTCCTGGAATCTCTTTTGTATTGGTCCAAACCACATCTTTTAAATCTTCATGTTCGATGTCCACACCAGAATCTACAATTCCAACAATAACTTTTACACCCGTTTTGTTCTTTAATAATTCCGAATACGCTCTATCAACACTCATTCCTGGAATCGTATCTTTTACAATATCTAAGTGACTCCAGCGTTTTAATTCGCTTTCTTTTAAAGGGGCAACTTTCTTAATATTTAAAGGGGCACTTATTAGGGCAACTGAACTAAGGCTTGAAACTTGTTTTTGAGCTCCACATCCCGCCAACACCATAACGGCAAAAGCAGAAAGTAAAATAGGTTTAATACTATTCATTTATTGATATTTTATAAGATTTTAAATATTTGTCTAAAATAATTTATTTTGTTACAAAAATAGGCAGATTAACACTATTTTAAGATTTCCTCACAACTGAAAACATCTTTTAATCGAACGCCTTTCTCCGTATGTTGCACTGTTATAATTTCATTATGAGCATCGTGTTCCAAAAATAAATAATAATTATTATCAGCAGCTGCATTTAGGAATTTAGTTTTTTCGGGCATCGTTAATAATGGTCTGGTATCATATCCCATAACATAAGCTACTGGAATGTGTCCGGCTGTAGCCAATAAATCAGCACAAAAAACGATTGTTTTATCTTTATATTGAATGTGAGGAATCATCTGTTTCTCCGTATGACCATCTGCAAAGAATATCCCAAAACCCAACTCTGATTTATCAAGAAAATCACCTTCAGGTCTTTTTATAAAATTCAATTGCCCGCTTTCCTGCATTGGTAAAATATTTTCAGACAAGAACGATGCTTTCTCTCTTGGGTTTGGTTTTGTTGCCCATTCCCAATGATTTTCATTCGACCAGAATTTGGCATTTTTAAACGCAGGTTCATAACCCGTTTTATCTTTGTTCCATTGCACGCTTCCGCCACAATGGTCAAAATGCAAGTGTGTCATAAAAACATCTGTAATATCATCACGATGAAAACCATATTTAGCCAAAGATTTATCCATAGAATGAGAACCCCAAAGCGAATAATACCCAAAAAACTTCTCGGATTGCTTGTTCCCCATTCCGGTATCAATCAAAATCAATCGGTTTTCGTCTTCAATAAGCAAGCATCTTGCAGCAATATCAATTAAATTGTTTTCATCAGCGGGATTGGTTCTATTCCAAATTGTTTTGGGAACAACACCAAACATAGCGCCACCGTCCAGTTTAAAATTACCAGTTTCTATAGGATATAATTTCATTTTTAGGATTTGAAAGGTTAATAAATTATATGGTTGTAAGAGAATCTAAATACAAAACCAAATAAGTCTTGCAATTTAAGTAAATTTCACTTCTTTAATCAAAGTAAGACTGTATTTAACTTTCAATTAAATCTAGTTCTTAAACTTAAAAAACAAAACCCCAATTTTAAAGTAACTTAAACTTTAAATTGAGGTTGTACATTATAAACCTTTGAAAAATTACTTCTTCATTTTTTGAAATAAATTTTTTAGTGTTTGATTGTCCACTATCTGAAACGTTTTTGTTTTAATCATTTTCTCCATAAATGTAATTCTATCTTCAGTCATAGGATGCGAACTTAAGAACTGCGGAACGGAAATGTAGTTTTTATTCTCCAATCGTTTAAATAAATTAGTCATTCCCACGGGATTAACTTTATTAATAACTAACACATTAAATCCTTCAACATCGGCTTGGTGCTCAAATTCTCGAGAGAAAGAAAGCGATTGTAAACTATTTATGTTGTTCCCAATAGTGGCCATAATCCCGTTTACATCTCCCAAAATTGCCGAAACAAACAAATAACCCGATAAATTCCTGCATAACATTTTCATGGAATGCCTGTGGTTTACATGTGCCGCTTCATGGCCCAATAAACCCACTAGCTCATCATAGTTTTGCATCGAATCCAATATCCCTGTATAAACAACAATATTGCCGTCAGGAAGTGCAAAAGCATTCACAATTTCAGAATCTACAACGGAGAACTTCAGCTTTTTTGTATTGTTTAATTTTAATTCTTTGGCAAACTCATTTAGAGCCTTTGTTTTAGAAGAGTCAATAGAGCTAAAAATAACATTTTGTTCAAAAAAAGTATCTCCTAGTTTAGTATCATATTCTTCAGGTATCAAAACAACTGATTTTTCAGCAACCCAGGGAATGGCATAAAGATAACATAACCCTATAATTGCAAGAATAACCACTGCTAATCCTAGATGAATTGTAGTCCCTAAATCCAAAAGACTTTGGTACCAACCATATTGTCCCTTTTTCTTTGTAAAAGTGAGTACTTCGTCTATAAATTTCGAATCAGTAGTATATCCATTTTGGGAAACTTCTACTTTGTGACGAAAACTCAATTTGGAACCTGTTTTTTCGAATACTATTTCGCTGCATTTCCATTGATAAATAGTTCCATTTGATGCTTCAAAAACAAGTGTTGCTGTATTAGAGTCAAAAAGAAATACCACTTCCTGTGGCACCGATGAATTTCCATCATAGAAAATTCCTGTTGCTTGATTTTTCATTGGCTTACATAACAAAATCTAAATCGAGGAAATCACTTAAATCTTCCCCAGTTGCATCTTTATAATTTTCTTCTGTTTGATTAAGCGCATCTAAATCGATATTCCCGTCTAATTGAATATTATTGAAAATATAATTTAACGTTCTTGTCACCGCCCATGCATAACCTAGTCCAAGTGTAAAAACAATAATCGCCAAATTTACGATTGCCAATTTAAAGAAGCCACCACCTGTTACCGTTGAATTTAAACGTATTTCTTTATTTTCTTTGTTAACTGTTAGGTTGTCAATGTAGTATTCAAAAAGATCCTTTTGCCACCAAAAAAAGTAAATCCCAAGAGTGAAAATTGATAAGAAATAGCCTTTAAGATTTAATATAAAATAATCCGAACCATCTCCACTATAATCGAACTCAGCGTCACCAAAACGAACATTCCCAACTAAATATTTTCTCAAATTAATACTCATCCAAGGTCCGTAAATACCAAAAGTAATTATCGTCAAGAAAATCCATTTGACAAAATTTATGGCTAATTCTTGTTTATCTCCTCGATATCCAAAACGAATTCCTCTCCAAGAAGTTCTAGACATTCTATAGCGATACGACCCATGTATTGCCAAAGGCAAAATGGCGAAAATCCCAAAATAAAATAAAAGCAATCCCACCATTGGCATTTTTAGATATATAAAAAGTCCAAATATTCCTCCTAAAATGAAGAATAATAAAATTGCCTTCAAGAATCCTTTAAACATTTCTTTTCCAGTGCCGTGAAAAGCAAAAGCATCTCCGTTTAAGGATGTTTGCCCATATAAAAATTGTAGTTTTTTAGCCTTTGCCCAAGGATAATATATCCCAAGAGTACATATCGTCAAAAGCCAGTTCACAATTATAATTCCAAAGAAATCATTCCCTTTTCCTTGAAAATCAAGTTTGTATTTTTTTTCAGTTTGCAAAATTTCTTCCATAAAGATTTTAGTAAGTTAATAACAAGGTTTTATTTACAAATAACATTTTATAAATATATTAATTTTTATTTCTGCTTTAACATAGCTTTTTTCTATTTTGACATTAGTTATAAAAATGTTATCAATTATGGAAAAAGGTTTTTATATACTATCTTTGTGGTTAATTTAGACAAAATCAATATAACAATGATAAAGGTTTCTGATACTGCCAAAAAGAAAATCGTCGATTTGATGAAAGAGGACGGTTTTGATGCTGCTACAGACTACGTAAGAGTAGGTGTGAAAAGTGGCGGATGTTCTGGTTTGTCTTATGATTTGAAATTTGACAAAACCAAAAACGAAGAAGATAAAATTTTCATAGACAACGAAATAACTATCGCCGTAGAGAAAAAATCATTCCTTTATTTAGCTGGGACTATTTTAGAGTTTTCAGGTGGAATAAACGGAAAGGGATTTGTTTTCAACAACCCAAACGCAACTAGAACTTGTGGATGTGGAGAGAGTTTCTCTTTATAAAATTTAGACACAAATAATAAAGATTACTATTCAATTATTGAATCTTAAATCTTTAAATCTTTAAATAAGAATGAGCAAATACACAGAAGACGATTTAAAAATCGAACTCGAAACTAAAGAATATGAATATGGATTTTATACTGATTTGGAATCGGAGACGTTTCCTATTGGTTTAAATGAAGATATCGTTCGCGCTATTTCCCATAAAAAAGGAGAGCCACAATGGATGACCGACTGGAGAATTGAAGCATTTCGTGCATGGCAAGAAATGACGGAGCCAGAATGGGCAAACGTACATTATGCAAAACCAGATTTTCAAGCGATTTCCTACTATTCAGCTCCAAAAGCCGTAGATCCTAATAAAACATTAGACGATGTAGATCCTGAACTTTTAGAAATGTATAAAAAGTTAGGCATCTCAGTTGACGAACAAAAAATGATGAATAATGTAGCCATGGATATCGTGGTTGACTCTGTATCAGTAGCAACAACATTCAAGAAAACATTAGGAGAAAAAGGAATTATTTTTATGAGTATTTCTGAGGCAATAAAAGAGCATCCAGAATTAGTTCGTAAATATTTAGGAACTGTTGTTCCACAAAAAGACAACTTTTACGCCGCATTAAACTCGGCTGTATTCTCTGATGGATCTTTTTGTTATATTCCAAAAGGGGTTCGTTGTCCAATGGAACTTTCGACTTATTTTAGAATTAATCAAGCAGGAACAGGACAGTTTGAAAGAACATTACTCGTTGCTGATGCAGGAAGTTACGTTTCATACCTAGAAGGTTGTACCGCTCCAAGCCGTGATGAAAACCAATTACACGCAGCTGTAGTTGAATTGATTGCCCTTGAAGATGCTGAAATTAAATATTCAACCGTACAAAACTGGTACCCCGGAAACAAAGAAGGTAAAGGGGGAGTTTTCAATTTTGTGACTAAAAGAGGAATTTGCGAAACAAACGCAAAAATCTCTTGGACACAGGTAGAAACAGGTTCTGCTGTTACTTGGAAATATCCATCAGTGATATTAAAGGGAGACAATTCAGTAGGAGAATTTTACTCGATTGCTGTTACCAATAATTTCCAACAAGCCGATACGGGGACTAAAATGATCCATTTAGGTAAAAACACTAAATCGACTATTATTTCTAAAGGAATTTCTGCTGGAAAATCACAAAACAGTTATAGAGGATTAGTACAAATTAGCGCACGTGCGGATAATGCACGTAACTTTTCGCAATGTGATTCCCTATTAATGGGTAACAATTGTGGAGCGCATACATTCCCATATATAGAAAGTAAAAATCCAACAGCCAAAATAGAACACGAAGCTACGACTAGTAAAATTGGTGAAGACCAAGTTTTCTATTGCAACCAACGTGGAATTCCAACGGAGAAAGCAATTGCTTTAATCGTAAACGGTTTCAGTAAAGAGGTTTTGAACAAGTTACCAATGGAATTCGCAGTTGAAGCACAAAAATTACTTGAAATTAGTTTAGAAGGAAGTGTAGGTTAAAAATTAGTTTAAAGTTTAAGGTTTAAAGTTGAGCAAGTTATGAGTAACTTTAACCGTTAAAATTTAAACAAAAATAAATGGCTACAATTACACGTTTTGAAGATTTAGAAATTTGGAAAGAAGCAAGACGACTAGCCAAAGAAATTTATTTGATAACTGTAGAAACCGATTTGAAAAATGATTTCAGGTTTAGAGATCAAATAAAAGCATCATCTGGTTCAGTAATGGATAATATTGCCGAAGGGTTTGAAAGAAATGGAAATTTAGAATTTAGACAATTTTTGTCTATTGCAAAAGGATCCGCTGGAGAAACAAGATCGCAATTATACCGAGTGCTAGATTACAATTATATCGACGTTGTTAAGTTTGGAATTTTAAAAACTGACTTCGAAAATTTAAGTGGAAAAATAAACAATTTTATATCATATTTAAACAAGAAAGATTTTAAAGGAACCAAGTTTCAGTAAACACAAGAACTTTAAACTTTAAACTTTAAACAACTAAAAAAGGATGTTAAGCATAAAAAATTTACACGCTTCAATAGGCGACAAAGAAATATTAAAAGGAATTAATCTTGAAGTAAAAGCAGGAGAAATTCACGCGATAATGGGACCAAACGGTGCTGGAAAAAGTACCCTAGCATCTATCATCGCAGGAAACGAAACTTACGAAGTTACTGAAGGCGAAATCTCTTTAGACGGTGAAGACCTTTCGGAACTAGCTCCAGAAGAAAGAGCACACAAAGGAGTTTTCCTTTCGTTTCAATATCCAGTAGAAATTCCAGGAGTGTCGGTAACGAACTTCATGAGAACGGCTATTAATGAAACACGTAAAGCAAAAGGACAAGACGAAATGCCAGCTAACGAAATGTTGAAGGTAATTCGTGAGAAATCTGAATTATTAGAAATTGACCGTAAGTTTTTATCTCGTTCTCTTAACGAAGGATTTTCTGGTGGAGAGAAAAAACGTAACGAGATTTTCCAAATGGCAATGTTAGAACCAAAATTGGCTATTCTTGATGAAACCGATTCTGGATTAGATATCGATGCTTTACGCATCGTTGCAAATGGAGTTAACAAATTGAAAAGTGATAAAAACGCTATCGTAGTAATCACGCACTACCAACGTTTATTAGATTATATCGTTCCTGATTTTGTTCACGTATTATACAATGGTAAAATTGTAAAATCAGGTGGAAAAGAACTAGCACACGAGCTAGAAGAAAAAGGATACGACTGGATTAAAGCAGAAAACTAAAATTTGTTTAAAGTCTAAAGTTTAAAGTTACTTCAAAACAACTTTAAACTTTTAAACCTTAAACTTTAAACAAAAAATATAAAAATGGATTTAAAAGAAAAATTAGTATCGTCTTTTATGGCTTTTGAAGAGCGCATCGATGTTCACTCTGAACTTCATGATGTACGTACAGAAGCGATAAAAAACTTTGAAAATAAAGGTTTCCCAACCAAAAAAGATGAAGCTTGGAAATACACTTCGCTAAACGCCATCCTAAAAAATGACTTTACCGTTTTTCCAAAAACAGAAAGTAACATTCAGTATTCGGATGTAAAAAAATACTTTTTACACGAGATTGACACCTACAAAGTAGTGTTTATTGACGGTGTTTTCAGTTCGCATTTATCATCAACAACTCACGAAGGAATTGACGTTTGCTTGATGGCATCAGCATTGACTAAACCAAAATACAAAATGATTATCGATACCTACTTCAACCAAATTGCCAGTAAAGACGATAGTTTGACTTCGTTGAATACGGCTTTCGCCAATGAAGGAGCATATATCAATATCCCAAAAAGCAAAGTGGCTGATAAACCGATTGAAATCATGTATTTCTCTACTGGTTCTGAAGCTGCCTTGATGACACAACCAAGAAACTTGGTGATTGTAGGGGAAAATTCTCATGTGCAAATTATCGAGCGTCATCAAAGTTTGAATGACAATCCTGTTTTAACCAATTCGGTTACCGAGATTTTTGCTCAAAAACGTGCAATTGTAGATTTTTACAAAATTCAAAATGACAATCTGACTGCTAATCTAATCGATAACACTTACGTATCTCAACAAAAAGAAAGCCATGTATCAGTGCATACGTTCTCTTTTGGAGGGAATTTAACGCGTAACAACTTGAATTTCTATCACTTTGGAGAACGTTTGACAAGTACTTTAAACGGAATCACGATTATTGGTGAGAAGCAACACGTGGATCATTATACGCTTGTGAAACATTCAGCTCCAAACTGCGAGAGTTTCCAAGATTATAAAGGAATCTATTCTGATCGTTCTACAGGAGTTTTCAACGGAAAAGTATATGTGGAGAAAGATGCTCAAAAAACAAATGCCTTCCAAAAAAGCAATAATATTTTATTGAGTGACAAAGCAACAATCAACGCGAAACCACAATTAGAAATTTTTGCCGATGATGTAAAATGTTCTCACGGTTGTACTGTTGGTCAATTAGACGAAACAGCGATGTTCTATATGCAAGCACGTGGAATTCCTAAAAAAGAAGCCAAAGCATTATTGATGTATGCGTTCTCGAATGCCGTAATTGAAAATATCAAAATACCAGAATTAAAACAACGAATTACCAAAATTATCGCCAATAAATTAGGTGTGAAAATGGGATTTGATTTGTAGTTTTATTCTATTAAATACGCAAAGGGCGCAGAGTTATTTAAACTTTGAGCCCTTTGTAATTTTATTTTGGAGCTATTCCCGCTATACATTGCAATCTTTTATTGTTTTAAAGAAAAACAATAAAAGGATTTCCATTGCTATCGGGGCTAAAAACATTAAGCTTTGCGAACTTCGCACTTTTTACTTAGTGTACTTTGCGGTTAAACCTTGTTTATTAAAACTCCCAATTATCCCTTTCAACATTCCGTTTACATCAAACTTAGCATCTTCAGTCAATCCCATTCTCACAATCACTAAATCAAGTGACGGAATAATAAATACTTTTTGCCCTTGAAATCCATTAGCCGAGTATAAATCCTTTGGTGCATCAGGATAACGCCCGCCAGCATTCAACCAAAAGTGGGCTCCATAATCTCCTCTTGATCCATTAGTAGGTGTAGCAACATATTGAGCCCAACCAGTATCAAACAACTGTTCACCGTTCCAGTTTCCTTCATGTAAATATAATAAGCCAAATTTAGCCCAATCACGCGTGGTTGCCCATGCATAAGACGAACCCACAAAATTTCCTGCCATATCGGTTTCAACAACCATCGAGTTCATTCCTATTTTATCAATTAAGGCAGCGTACCAAAAATCTAGGTATTCTTGATGCGTTTTAAATTGATTTCTCAAAATATAAGATAGCAAGTTTGTTGTTCCCGATGAATAATTCCAATGTGAATTAGGTTTAAAAGCTACGGGTTTTTCGAGCTGTACCCTACCCATATTTTCGGCTAGAAACAGCATTTTTGTAGCATCACAAATCGTGCTGTAATTTTCTTCCCAAGCCAATCCCGAATTCATGTGCAATAAATCACTGGTCGTAATTACTTTACGATCATCATCCTTCCATTCAGCAATGGGAGCAGGTGTATTAATATTGTACTTTCCTTCTTTAGCAAGAATTCCAAATAAGGTTGCCGTAATACTTTTGGTCATCGACCAACCCAGAATTTTACTGTCTTTAGTAAAACCAGTATCGTATTTTTCGGCAATGATTTTATCTTTATAAATCACTAATAGAGAACGCGTCCTTTTTTCGATCGCACCTTTTTTATCAAAAGCATTTGCTACAGCCGCATTTAATTTACCATAATCAACATTGGTGAAAACAGTATCCATTGGTTCATTATTTCCATACGGAAAGGGTAAATTATTTTTTAAAAAAGTCCTTTTTGGAATCTCATAGGGTTTAGAAGTATCAAAATTATCATCAATCAAAGTAGCGCCCAAACCCGGTCTATAAATCGCTTTTCGTTCTTTCAAACCATAAACAGAAGCGGTCGCAAAATTGTCTTTTTGATCAATTTCATTACTAGCCAAGTCAATTAAATTGATATCATTATCCCCTTTCTCAATCATTACTTGAGAACGATTATCGATAAAATGTCCTGAGGCAATACTTTTGGCTGAAAAACCAGAAATCAAATCCAATTTAGGATAAGTCGTGAACCCGATATAAAAAACACCTGCAAATGAGGCAAAACCAACAAGTTTGAATACTTTTTTCATATTATATGAATTGTTTATTCTGCAATTTAATTCTTTTTTTGGCACGACTTCATTAATTTATTTTAAAATAGAAACCCAAAAAAGCAGGAATGAAAATCTAAAAATGATGGTTAAAACAATTTAGTTTTTAGTACTTTTGTATTTAGAATTTTTCTAAATAATTATGCTAGACATTCAAAAAATAAGAGCCGATTTTCCAATACTTTCAGAGAAAGTAAACGGAAAAACATTAGTTTATTTCGATAACGGAGCAACTTCACAAAAACCACAAATTGTCATTGACGCTATTTCCAAATATTATCAGGAAATCAATGCCAACATTCACCGTGGGGTTCATACTTTAAGCCAATTGGCAACTGATGCTTATGAGATTTCTCGTGGCAAAGTGCAAAATCATATCAATGCCAAATTTTCTCATGAAGTACTTTTTACTTCAGGAACGACTTTTGGAATTAACTTAGTAGCAAATGGATTTGCTTCCATTTTAAAACCCGGTGATGAAGTTTTGGTTTCGGCATTAGAACACCATAGCAATATTGTGCCATGGCAAATGTTGTGTGAGAAAACAGGAGCCACGCTAAAAGTGATTCCCATGAATGACAAAGGCGAATTGATTATGGCAGAATATGACAAATTACTGTCAGACAAAACCAAAATTGTCACTGTAAATCATATTTCGAATGCTTTGGGAACGGTAAATCCTGTTAAATATATGATTGAAAAAGCGCATCAAGTAGGTGCTGCTATTTTGATTGATGGTGCTCAAGCGGTTCCACATCTAAAACCAGATGTTCAGGAATTAGATTGTGATTTCTATGTTTTCTCTGGACACAAAATGTGTGGGCCAACAGGAACTGGTATTTTATACGGAAAAGAAGCGTGGTTGAATAAATTACCTCCATACCAAGGTGGTGGTGAAATGATCAAGGAAGTAACTTTCGAAAAAACCACTTATGCAGAATTGCCTCATAAATTTGAAGCAGGAACACCCAATATCGCTGGTGGAATTGTGTTAGGAACTGCTATTGATTACATGAATGCAGTAGGGTTTGACAACATTCAAAGACAAGAATTAGAATTACTAGAATATGGAACAAAACGATTGTTAGAAATCGAAGGATTGCGTATTTTGGGTACATCAAATGAAAAAACTTCGGTAATTTCATTTAATATTGAAGGAATTCATCCCTATGATATTGGTACGATAATTGACAAATTAGGAATAGCGGTTAGAACAGGACATCACTGTGCGCAACCCATCATGAATTATTTCAAAATACCGGGGACAATTAGAGCTTCATTTTCTTTTTATAATACTAAAGAAGAGATTGACGAGATGGTTGAAGCGTTAAAAAGAGCGCAAACAATGTTATCTTAATACATCAAATATGAAAATACTTTCCTTATTATTTTTAACTCTTTTTCTTGGAAAAGGATGTGAAGGCGACAAAAAACAAGACATTGAAACTGCTGTAATTGAGTATGTAGCAAACACTAGAGGTTTTTATCAAAAGATAACTATAGAGAAACAAATGGTTTTTATTTCGAATGACCGTTCTGGAAAAGAGAAAACAGAACCAACAAAGATTTCGGATGCCGATTGGAAAGAGTTAATTGATTTATTCCAAGATGTAAATCTAGATGAAATTAAAGATTTAAAATCACCAACAGAAAAACGATTGTATGATGGTGCTGCCATTGCCAATATAAAAATAACCTACAAAGGAATCTCCTATGAATCACCTAGTTTCGATCATGGATTTCCACCGTTTGAGATTAAAAAATTAGTGAATAAAATAAATTCATTTGCAAAACAAAAGGATGAAAATTAAAGACATACAAGAAGAGATAGTAGACGAATTTTCCATGTTTGATGACTGGATGCAACGGTACGAATACATCATTGATCTAGGGAAAAACCTACCGTTAATTAAAGACGAGTTCAAAACCGAAAATAATTTGATTAAAGGTTGCCAATCAAAAGTGTGGTTACAGGGACAACAAAATGACGATAAAGTGGTTTTCACTGCTGATAGTGACGCAATCTTAACCAAAGGAATTATTGCCATATTAATTCGAGTTTTTTCAAACCAAACTCCTGCAGATATCATTGCTGCCGATATGGGTTTTATTGACGAAATAGGATTAAAAGAACATTTATCACCTACTAGAGCTAATGGCTTAGTCTCGATGATAAAAAATATTAAAATGTATGCATTGGCATTCGATGCCAAAAAAGGATAATTTAAACATATAAGTTTTAAAAAGAACCATGTAAGGCATATAAGTTCATATAAGTTGTTGCTTATAGTTTTAAAAATAAATTCTTGAAAATTTATGACAAAAACGTACCTAAAAGATTTAATATACCAAGTAAACGGTTGTGCTATAGAAGTTCACAAACATCTTGGGCCAGGTCTTTTGGAAAGTGTTTATCACAGTTGTTTAAAAAAAGAATTGACAATTAGAGACTGTAATTTTCAAACTGAACTACAGATTCCAGTAAATTACAAAGGTTTAGAACTTGAAACAGGATTAAGATGTGATCTATTAATTGAAAATTGTTTGGTTGTTGAACTTAAGGCAGTAGAAAAAGTTTTACCCATCCATGAAGCTCAAATTTTAACCTATATGAAACTTTTAGAAGTTCCTATAGGACTAATGCTCAATTTTAATGTAACACATCTTTTCAAAGAAGGGCAAAAAACATATGTGAATGAAAAATATAGATATCTAGAAGATTAAATTACCTATAAAATATTTGGTTCAAAATGGTTAAACACAAACCTTAAATCACCTTATATTCCTAATGTGGTTCAAAAATTAAATATAACATATAATAAAATATATGTTTAAAACAGAGTTAAAACAAACCTTAAATAACCTTATATTCCTTATATGGTTCAAAAAAAAATAAATTATGACACAAGAAATAGACACTAACGAATTAGGTGAAGCAATCGTAAAAAAATTAAAAACTATTTACGACCCTGAAATTCCAGTTGACATATACGAATTAGGATTAATCTATGACGTAATGGTCAACACTGATTACGAAGTAAAAATTTTAATGACACTTACATCTCCAAACTGCCCTGTTGCAGAAAGTTTACCAAGAGAAGTAGAAGAAAAAGTAAAATCAATTGAGCACATTAAGGATGCCGAGGTTGAAATTACTTTTGATCCACCTTGGAGTAAAGACTTAATGAGCGAAGAAGCAAAATTAGAATTGGGAATGCTATAAAAAAAGGGTTTCAAGTTTAAGGTTTCAAGTTATACGTGCAAAATAGTAAACCTGAAACTTTAACCTTTAAACAAAAAAACAAATGGAAGAAATAATAAATAAAGTAGCGAATAGTGTTTTGGAAGTTTTCGATCTTGAAAATTACTATCCAAAAGGAATCCGCACACAAATTGATATTTCACAATGGTTGTTGGAAGGTTTTTTGCTGAAAGAAAAAGATTTTAGAGAACACCTTAAAAATCACGATTGGACACAATATCAAGACCAACTAGTCGCTATTAATTGCAGTACAGATGCTATTGTTCCAGCTTGGGCTTCTATTTTAGTGTCAATACAATTAGCACCATTTGCTAAGAAAATAATCAATGGTAGTCTAGAAGATTTGGATGTAGCTTTGTATGAAGAACTACTTCCAAAAATTGATTACTCCGTATATAATAACAAGCCTGTTATTATAAAAGGATGTTCCAGAAAACCGGTACCAATGCGAGCGTATATCATTGCTGCAAACTTTTTACAACTTGTTGCACGAAGTATTATGTATGGAGAAGCTTGTTCAGCTGTTCCCTTATTTAAAGCTAAAAAATAATTATAAATACCTTTTCACAATATGAAAAAGATACTATTTGTATTCGTCTTACTAATGGCTATACTTTCTGTACATGCACAGGAAACAGCACAAGATACCGTTAAACACTGGACCAAAAAAGGAAATATTTCTTTGCTTTTTAACCAATCCTCTTATAACAAACAATGGCTAGGTGGCGGAACCTCAAATGTTGCAGGGAATTTTGGATTAAACTACGATTTCAATTATAAAAATGAAGATGTTGTTTGGGACAATAAATTTATTTTGGCTTATGGTTTAAGTAAAATAAAAGGAGATAACAAAACAGCCAAAACAGACGACCGCCTAGAGCTCAACTCATTATGGGGTAAAAAAGCATCTGGACAATGGTACTACTCTGTTTATTTTAATTTTAAGTCTCAAATGGATACGGGATTAGATAAGAATGACATGAAAATTTCACATTTTTTCTCTCCCGCTTATTTCCAGTTTGGACCAGGGATGTTATGGAAAAAGAGTAATAATTTAAGTGTGAATTTTGCTCCAGCTGCAGCCAAATTAATAGTTGTTCACGATCATTTTACTGAATTTGGACCGTCTTACGGAGTATTGCAAGGGGACAACACTAGATTTGAATTTGGAGCCAGCATATCTGCTTATTATAAGTTTAGCGTGATGGCTAACGTATCTATTGAGAATCGGTTGAATTTATATTCTAATTATTTAGATGCACCACAAAATGTAGATGTAGATTACCAAATGAATGTGGTCATGAGAATCAACAAATACCTTTCGGCTAATGTTGCTTTACAAGCCATTTATGATGACAACTCAGTACAAGCTGTACAAGTAAAAGAACTTTTTGGACTAGGTGTGAACTACGGTTTCTAATCCGTTATATTAATACAAGAAGCGCCCTTTTGATGAATTTCAAAAGGGCGTTTTTATTTATCTTTGATCCTAAAAGCAAAATAGAATGAAAACTATATTAGGAATTGTTACGTTTTTAATTTTAATGGGTTGCCAATCAGATAAAGCTAATGATTTTAAATTTTATCAGGCTGTAAAAGGCAAGGATACTGCACTACTAAAGTTAGCGCAATACGATAACAAATTTTATGGTCAATTAGAAATACGATACGGCGGTGTAGGCAAAGAATCTGGGGAAGTACGAGGTGAGAAAAAAGGAGATACTCTCAAAGGAAAATTTGATTATAGAACATATGGAGGAAGCAAGAAATGGGCACCATTTGTATTGCTAAAGCGAGGGGAAACTTTCAAAATGGGAAGCGGAGTTGCCACTACTTTTATGAACATTCCTCTATTTATTGATGGGACTTTAAAATTTGAGGACTCCGATTTTCAATTTAAACCTATTGATAGTGAATCAGCTAAGAAATTAGGTTTGGTGAAGGAATAAATTATACTAATTTCAAATCTTTAAGTTTTCTTTTTTTAATGAGTCACGTTGCAAATCCTTCAATTTGTTTCTAAAAGTAAGTAGGCGAAGCTCCTAGCAAACGAGAATTAGAGAAAATGTTTTTTATTAATTATTGTAATAATAGTTTTTTCCACCTTCTTGAACTTCTATTTTAACGATTTGGTCAAAAGGTATAACATTTGTTAACCCCGGCAAAAATCTTGATTTGCCTCCTTTTAGCGTGTCATTTTCCAACATAACCGTATCAAAATAAAAGTTTTTTCTTTTCCCGTTAAGTAATGTTACTCTCATTTCGAGCGAAGGAGAATTTTGTATAAAAACTAATTTTCCATTCTTGTTTAACACATTTAAATACTTAATATCGTTTGATAAATATTTGAAATTTTTATAAAAAAGAGGATTGTTTGTTTTAACTTCTTTCATTCCGTTAACATCCGTTTTTGTAAATTGACTTTTGAAACTTTCTGGTGTAATTGTATATGTTTTACAAGAGATCATCAACGATATAATTCCACATCCGATTAATTTTAATTTCATTTCTATTCGTTATTTTTTTATATTCCTGACAACTTATAATTTAGCTCTGACAACCGTCCTACTTTGTTTATTCTCAAATATATTGCTTTTTTCTTACAAATTGTCCAGAAAACCACATACACCATGAATTCCAAAGTCTCGCATGAAGGATGGTACTGGAAATCCTTTTATGTAACGCAGTGAAATAAAAGATTACTTCACTTAGTATATATTTTTTATAGGTGTTCAGTGAACTTTGTTTGTAACGTACAGCCCGACCCTGATGCTAAGGACTGGAAGCTGGGGCATGCCCAAAAAAAATCCCTAATGAAAATTCAAAAGGGATTTGTGTAATTTATATTTTGGAGAAAATTATTCGGTTTCTTCCTCGTCTTTGTCTTCTTTTTCTATCGCGTCTTTGTAATCTGGATATAAAAACTTGTTGTACGGGAAGCGGGTAATGTGAATGTGTCTTACTGCTTCGTACACGCGTTCTCTAAACTCTTCGAAATTCTCTTTGTTAGTCGCCGAAATGAATAACGCATTTTCCTCGCCTACTCGACTCATCCAAGTCGATTTCCACTCTTCGAGTGTGTAATGTCTTGGCGTTTTTTCGGTCATTAAATCATCGTCATCAATAGTCAAATGTTTATAAGCATCTATTTTATTGAAAACCATGATTACAGGTTTGTCATTGGCTTTGATGTCTTGCAAAGTTTGATTCACGGAGGCAATATGATCTTCGAACTCGGGATGCGAAATATCAACTACGTGCAATAACAAATCAGCTTCACGAACCTCATCCAGCGTACTTTTGAAAGAATCAACTAGCATAGTAGGCAATTTACGGATGAATCCCACAGTGTCTGACAATAGGAACGGTAGGTTTTTAATCACCACTTTACGAACAGTTGTGTCTAGAGTTGCAAACAATTTGTTTTCGACAAACACATCGCTTTTCCCTACGGCATTCATCAAGGTTGATTTACCCACATTCGTATATCCCACCAAAGCGACACGCACCATAGAACCACGATTGCCTCGTTGGGTTCCCATTTGTTTGTCGATTGCCTTGATTTTATCTTTCAATAAGGCGATTCTATCACGTACAATACGTCTGTCAGTCTCAATCTCAGTTTCTCCAGGTCCACGCATTCCAATTCCACCCTTTTGACGTTCCAAATGCGTCCAAAGTCCGGATAATCTTGGCAACATATAAATGCATTGTGCTAATTCTACTTGGGTTCTTGCATACGAAGTTTCGGCACGTTGTGCAAAAATGTCTAGGATAAGGTGTGTTCTATCCAGTATTTTACATTCGGTAATTATTTTTGAAATATTTTTTTGCTGTGAAGGCGTTAACTCATCATCAAAAATCAAGGTCGAAATATCATTCTCTTTTACATACGAATGAATCTCTTCGATCTTCCCTGTACCCATAAAAGTTTTGGGATTAGGGCGTTCCATTTTTTGAGAAAAACGTTTTACTACCTGTCCGCCTGCGGTAAATGTTAAAAACTCTAATTCGTCAAGATATTCATTGAGCTTCTCTTCACTTTGATTTTGAGTTACAATACCAACAATGGCTGTTTTTTCGAAATTTAATACTTCTTTTTCTAACATATCTTTGAATAAGCTACAAATTTAATCATTTGTGAGGGACTTATTAAATTTATATGTTCTTTATAAGTAAAAGGCGTGAAAATCATTTTAATCTGCTAGATCTGTGGGCTCAAATCCTTACACAATAAAAAATTTAAACCATATAAGGCATATAAGCTCATTGAAGATATGTACTGCAGATGCTCTGTGTCTATTGGCACGCAGAACGCATATTTAATTATTTTCCTAAAACTTATATGACCTTATATGCCTTATATGGTTCAAAAAAAACTTAAACCTCAAAAACTTATATGACTTATATGTTTAAAAAACACCTACTAACTTATTTTATTTATTTTTACACAAATTAAATCCCAATTGAATGAGTCGGTTTTTGACATTGTTTATTGTTTTACTCTTTCCTGTACTCCTTATTGGTCAAAATAATTTTGATTCTTTATTGGGTGAGTTGGATAAAACTGTAGACAATTACCAACAATATTCGGATAAAAAAGAAGAAAAAATAAACAAGCTGAAAGAGTTGTTAGAATACACTTCAACCAATCTTCAAAAATATGAAATTGGTCAAAAATTATTCGAAGAATACAAACTCTATCAGTCGGATTCAGCACTAGCATACGCCAGAAAAAATTTTCAAATAGCTAGTACGCTAAAAGATATACCCAAAATTAATTCGGCTAACTTAAACTTAGCTTCCATCATGGGAACCTTAGGTATGTACAAGGAAGCCACAGATGTTCTCCATAAAATTGACCTCAAATCCCTAGCCAATCTTAAAAGTGATTTTTACCGTGTTAGTACTACTATTTATGGCTCTATGTCAGATTATGCGGCATCGCCTCAGGAAAAAAAGAAATATGATGTATTAACACAGCGGTATAGAGATTCCACCATGCTGTCCTACCCATCTCAATCCAGTTTAAAATTTATTGACCAAGCCAGCAAACTCATCGAACAACAAAAATTCGATCAAACCTTAACCCTATTGCTAAAGCATTTTCCAGAAATTGCGAAAGATAATCCTGAGCAAGCTGTTGTGGCGTATCTCATTTCACAATCCTACCATGGAAAAAAAGAGACTGAACAAGAAAAAAAATGGTTGGCTATCTCGGCAATTTCCGACTTGCAGTTGGCCAAAAAAGAATATATTTCGCTACGTTCCTTAGCCTTTTTATTATACGAAGAAGGCGATATTGACCGCTCTTATAAATACATGAAGCGTTCCTTGGAAGATGCTGTTTTTTGTAATGCGCGTTTGAGAACCTACGAGATTTCTAAGATGATGCCCATTATTAATGAAGCGTATCAAAAGCAAAATGAAACCAACCGTTTCCAGTTAATCCTGTTTTTAATAAGTGCCAGTATTCTCTCTCTATTTTTAATGACGGCTTTGTTCCTTCTTTTCAAACAAATGAAACGATTGTCTACTGCCAAACAGGAAATCAGTTTGGCTAACAATCAACTTTCGGAATTGAATAAAGAATTATCCGTTTTTAATGAGAAATTGAACGAAACCAATAACGCCCTTTCTGAAACCAATTTGGTAAAAGAAATTTACATTGGTCGTTATATGGATCAATGTTCGGACTATATAGGCAAACTAGAAGGGTACCGCCGTAAATTGAACTTGATGGCAACCACGGGGAAAATGAACGATTTAGTAAGTGCCGTGAAGTCAAAAGATTTTATTGAAAACGAACTCGCTACGTTTTATACTAATTTTGACCAGACCTTTTTACAGCTTTTTCCCAATTTTATCAAAGAATTTTCGGCTTTGCTAATTGATGATGAAGCAACACAATTGAAAGACGGGGAATTATTAAATACCGAATTAAGAATCTTCGCCTTGATCCGATTGGGAATAAAAGACAGTGCCAAAATTGCTGTTTTTTTACGTTATTCGGTATCCACAATTTATAATTATCGTTCCCAACTTAAAAATAAAGCGGCAGGTCCTCGTGAGGAATTTGAAACCAAAGTAATGCAAATTGGCACAAATATAAAATCATAAAATTCTTTTTTGAAAGTCTGTTTCTGTATAAATCAAGCCTAAATGACTTTTTTATGTTCTAAAGTCACCACTTTTTTAGATTCTTTATTTTTTCTAAGTGTCTGATATAATAATATTTATGATTTTATTTTTGCTTTTTAATCTACTTTTTTAAAATCGAAAAAATCTAACGAGTATAAAGAGCTTAATTTTACTTTTCAGAAATTTCAAAGACAAATAGTATAGTGTTGCCTTTTAAATAAATCGTTTGCGGAAAACTGTATTTGAGAAAATAATATTCACGCTTTTAGATTTAGAAGGAAGTCCTATAAAAGCACTTTCAAATTTCGAACAAATTAAAAACCAAAAATTAACTAGTAATTTATATTAAATAAAATGAAGCATTCTCTTTTTTCGCTACTTTTCACGTTAGCATTTTTCAGCAACGTTTCGGCACAACAATTAAAATCACCCAATCAAAAATTCCAAATGGAGTTTTCATTGCTTAGTGATGGTACTCCAAGTTACAGTTTGAACTACAAAGGAAAAGTAGTTGTAAAACCAAGTAAACTAGGTCTGGAATTAAAAAATGACAAAAAATCGTTACTAAATGATTTCACGACAATCGATACACAAATAAGTACTTTTGATGAAACTTGGAAACCAGTTTGGGGTGAAGAAGATCAAATTCGCAATCATTATAACGAATTGGCTGTTACCTTAAATCAAAACGGAACTGACAGACAAATCGTAATTCGTTTCCGTTTGTTTGATGATGGGTTGGGTTTTCGTTATGAATTCCCTGCTCAAAAAAACCTGACTTATTTTATAATCAAGGAAGAAAGAACCCAGTTTGCTATGACAGGCGATCATACTGCTTTTTGGATTCCAGGAGATTATGACACACAAGAATACGATTATACTACCTCAAAATTATCAGAAATTAGAGGGTTAACCGAAAAAGCAAAAACAGACAACGTTTCACAAACATCATTTTCTCCAACAGGAGTTCAAACTTCATTGATGTTGAAAACGAATGATGGAATCTACATCAATTTACACGAAGCAGCATTAATCAACTATTCTTGCATGCACTTGAATCTAGATGATAAAAACATGGTCTTTGAATCGTGGTTGACTCCTAGCGCCAATGGTGATAAAGGAAACATGCAAGCACCACAAACTTCGCCTTGGCGTACGATAATCGTGAGTGACGATGCTCGAGATATTCTAGCTTCAAAAATGACTTTGAACTTGAATGATCCTTGCAAAATTGAAGATACTTCATGGATCAAACCAGTTAAATACGTTGGAGTTTGGTGGGAAATGATTACTGGAAAAAGTTCTTGGTCTTACACTAATGAATTTCCATCAGTGCAATTAGGGATTACAGATTACTCAAAAGCAAAACCAAATGGAACTCACGGAGCGACTACTACTAATGTGAAAAAATACATTGATTTTGCTGCTGCAAATGGTTTTGGCGGTGTTTTAGTGGAAGGATGGAATATCGGTTGGGAAGATTGGTTTGGTCATGCCAAAGATTACGTTTTTGACTTTGTAACGCCTTATCCAGATTTTGATGTCAAAGGAATTCACGCTTACGCAAAAGCAAAAGGGGTAAAAATGATTATGCATCATGAAACTTCCGGATCTGTTCGTAACTACGAGCGTCATATGGATCAGGCATATCAGTTTATGAAAGACAACGGATATGATGCTGTAAAAAGTGGTTATGTAGGTGATATTTTACCAAAAGGAGAAAATCATTACGACCAATGGACGGTGAACCATTATCAATATGCCATCGAAAAAGCGGCCAAATATAAAATTATGGTTAATGCTCACGAAGCGGTTCGTCCTACTGGAATTTGCAGAACGTATCCCAACTTAATTGGTAACGAAGCAGCAAGAGGAACTGAATACCAATCTTTTGGTGGGTCTAAACCAAACCACGTAACAGTATTGCCATTTACTCGTTTAATAGGTGGACCAATGGATTATACTCCGGGAATATTTGAAATGGATTTATCAAAATTAAACCCTGACAATCATTCGCATGTAAACAGTACTCTTGCTAACCAATTGGCTTTGTATGTAACCATGTACAGTCCGTTACAAATGGCAGCTGATTTACCGGAGAACTACAATCGTTTTGCTGATGCATTTCAATTCATTAAAGATGTAGCAATCGATTGGACGGTAAGTAACTACTTAGAAGCAGAGCCGGGACAATACATTACTGTTGCTCGAAAAGCAAAAGGAACTAACAACTGGTTTGTAGGAAATGTAAATGGAGAAACGCCACGTACTTCAAACATAAAATTTGACTTCTTAGAAAAAGGAAAAAAATATATTGCTACCATTTATGCTGATGCAAAAGACGCTCATTATAAAACAAATCCTCAAGCGTATACGATTCGTAAAATGACGGTAACTAGCAAATCAAAATTAGCACAGTTATCTGCTCCAGGTGGAGGTTATGCGATTAGCCTTATTGAAATCAAATAATAATTGATTACTACAAATACAAAAAGGCTGTCCAATTGGTCAGCCTTTTTTATTAATAACACTTTCTAAATCAACTTTTTATATCAACTTAATAAAAAAGAACTAAATAACCAAAAAATGAAATCAGTCTATTCAAAATTCGTTGTCCTTTTTGTACTTTGCTGTGTATTGTTAGTAATCAACAAAACTATGGCACAAGAAAATAAATCAGCTAATGACCGTAAATGGTGGAAAGAAGCAGTAGTTTACCAGATCTATCCACGCAGTTTCAAAGACAGTGATGGAGATGGCGTGGGTGATTTGAAGGGAATCATTCAAAAATTAGATTACATCAAAAGTCTAGGTATTGATGTGGTTTGGTTAAATCCCATATACGGATCTCCAAATGCGGATAATGGGTATGATATTTCAGATTACCAAGCTATAATGAAAGAGTTTGGTACGATGGAAGATTTTGATGCTTTACTAAAAGGAATGCATGAAAGAGGATTGAAATTAGTGATGGATTTAGTGGTAAATCACAGTAGTGACCAACACAAATGGTTTCAAGAAAGTAGAAAATCAAGAGATAATCCCTATAGAGATTATTACCACTGGTGGCCAGCCGAAAAAGGGAAACCTGCTTTTCGCCCAGGCTCATTTGAAGCCGATGGAAGCGGATGGCGTTATGACGAACAAACGAATGCATATTACCTGCATTATTTCAACTACAAACAACCCGATTTGAATTGGGAAAATCCAAAATTACGTCAGGAGATTTATAGCATGATGAATTGGTGGTTCCAAAAAGGAATTGACGGTTTTAGAATGGATGTGATTCCTTTTATCTCAAAAGACACTGCTTTTCCAGAAATCTCTCAAGAAGAGTTAAACAAAAACTACCACGGCCGTTGGGATGTCTATTTGGCAAGCGGACCACATTTGCATGAATACCTTCAAGAAATGAATCGCGAAGTATTGAGTAAATACGATTGTATGTCATTAGCTGAAGGTGCAGGAATGCTAACTTCAACAGCTTTAAATTTTGTTGATGAAGACCGTAAAGAACTTAATATGGGCTATCATTTTGAGGGAACCAACTTGGGTTATGAACCTGGTTATTTCAAAAAAATGGGGCCCTATTCTCTAGTTGATTTCAAAAAAATCTATTCGGATTGGGACAAAGTGTATGAAAATAAAGGATGGGGAACTATTTATTTAGGAAATCACGATCAGCCAAGAATGACTTCGCGTTGGGGAAATGATGCGCCTGAATTTAGAGCAGTTTCTTCTAAATTACTAACCACCTTCTTGCTTTCCATGCGAGGAACTCCGTACTACTATAACGGAGATGAAATTGGGATGACCAATGCTAAATTTGATAAAATTGAAGACTACCGCGATATAGAAACATTAGCTGAATACGAGCATTTAAAATTAACGGGAGGCGATTTAAATCAATTCATAGAAAACCAAAAAACGGGAGGAGCCAGAGATAACGGACGAACTCCTTTTCAATGGAATAATTCAGAAAACGGAGGATTTACAACTGGAACGCCATGGTTAAAAGTAAATGACAATCACGTTAGTCTAAATGCTGAAGCACAAGAAAAAGACCCCAATTCGGTTTTAAATTACTTTAGACAAATGACACATTTGCGTAAAACAAATCCTATTTTGGTTTATGGTAAATATACTTTATTAGACAAAGAAAATCCAGATGTTTATGCGTACACTAGAGAATTGGACGGGGAAAAGGTTTTGGTCTTGTTGAATTTTTCTTCCAAAAATGCTGAAGCAAATACAGATCTAATGAGTAAAAAAGGAAAAGTATTAATTGACAATTACGGCAAAGCTTCTAAGTCAGGAGAATTAAGACCTTATGAAGCCGTTATTTATCAATTGAAAAAATAGATAGAATTAATATTAGAATTAATAAAAAGCAAAAAGGCTGTCCAAATCGGACAGCCTTTTTTAATATTTAGAATTTTTAATCTAATTTACTTTGATCAATTTAACATCAAAAAGAATAACAGAACCTCCTGGAATTGGCCCAGTCGTATTGTTTCCATAACCTAATTGAGCTGGAACCAAAAGTACACCGCTTCCTCCCTCTTTAAAATAAGGAATTCCTTCTGTCCATCCTTTTATTACTTGATTCAAACCAAATGAAATTCCTGAGGCATCACTTTGATCAAAAACAGTTCCGTTTGTAAAGTATCCTTTGTAAGCTACTGTTACATTAGAAGACGCTGTAGGTTTGATACCTGTTCCTGGCTCATTAATGACATAATACAAACCTGTATCTGTTTTGGTAGCTGTCAATTTGTTTTTGGCAATGTAGTCTACAATTTCTTGGTCGTTTTTAGCAACATAATCAATTGTTTCTGTTGGTGCTGTTACTTCAGCATCGTCTTGTTTACAAGAAATAAAAAGAGTGAAAATTAATGCAATAAAAGTGTATTTCATGGTAAAATTATTTTTAGAATGGCAAATATAGTCAATTCAACAATTGCCTTTTATAAAAATTATTTGTCTCCATAAATCTGAACATCATCAACCTGAAAAGCACCATCTAAAGCTAGATTTTTTCCTGATCCAATATATTTAAACGCAATATTGATTTTTCCTTTATAAGATGATAAATCAACTCCACCACTTCCTACAAACTGATACCAAGGCGTGGCTTGTTTGGGTAAAATCACCGAAACAGGAATCCAAGTAGCCGTTTTTACATTCAGTCCATCAAAATTAGTAGAAACATATACTTCTAAAGTATTCAAAGGAGAATCTACATCGAGATGATGCTGGGCGGTTCTAAAAGTGAGTACCTCATTCGTATGCATATCCATATCAATTTTTGGTGAAATCAACCACGCAATATTAGAGTTTACTTTTGTGCCAGAAATATTAAACTCAGCATAACCGTTACCCGAATAGACAGTTCCTTTCCAAAAAAGGGTGCCACTTTGTACAATATTAGCCCAACCCGGCAAACTTAAATTGGATTTGTCCACCACATTTTTAAAATCCTCAGCAAAGAATGGAGCCTTTCTTATTCCTGTCATTACTACATCCTTTTCTGAGCGAGCTACTAATTGATAATCGGATCCAAATTTAGTCAATACCCCTCTTACTTTTCCGCTTCCATCAGGCACTAGTTTACCCGCAAAATCAGCATAACTACTGGTTCTAAAAATGACTTGATTTCCTTGTTTGTCTACTAAACTCCAATTAGTCGCCCCACCAATATTGTTTGCTTCTTCAAAGTAATGACGCCCTATTGCCGCCTCCGTAAACTGAACATCTGACAGTTCAACTAGCGTATTCAAGTTAGAATCCTGCAGCAAATCGGCAATTGAAATCGATCGTACCAATTGATCCTCTGTTAAAGTCGTGCATGAAGCATGCAATACATTTTTATAATCGGTTTGAGAAAGTCGCCCCACCGCGCCTTCGTTGTACGTATTGACATAAATTCCTCCAATTCGTAAACTCCCATAATTGATATCGGTATATTGATTTTTTAATTTTACATATACTTTATTCCCTAATCTAAAATCAACATAGGCATTTGTAACGTCTATTGGAACACTAAATCCAATGGCTGGACTTGTGGCTGTAGCCAATGTTTGAAAGGATATCGTCTTGAAAAAATTTCCAAATTCATCTGTAGAAACGACGTAGGCTTCAATGACATCATCGTACAAATATTGCGAAACAATAGCAGCTGCAGTACTATGCACTTCGGCAACCGTTTTATTCACGATCAAATCAGGTTGATTGCAGGTGAGTTTAGGAACAGTAACTTCATCACTAATACATGAGGAAAAGAAGATAACTAAAACTAGCAAAGAAATAATTGTATAATATATAGTTTTCATAATGAATGATTTATAAATTGAAACTAAGGTTTACGAAATAAGTCCTTCCATAACCATAAAAATATTTGTTGCCAAAAGAAGGAGTTCCACTGGAAACATCTTGATTGAGTTGTCTGAAATTTGCATTTCTAGCTTGTTCATATCCACCCGTTTTGTATTTAGTGTCTAAGGCATTATTGATACTTACAAATAGCCCTACATATTTCCCTCGAATGCGCCACGATTTCCCTCCTGTGAAATTGAGTAGCAACACGGGATCAAACTTTTCTTGTTTTAATAATTCAGCAGCTCGTGCTTCTGATGCTTCTGGAAATGGAAATCCACTTGTGGGGTTAGTATAAAAATGACTCGTTCTAGAAATGGGCGAAACATCGATATAGGTATCTGCTAGATAATTTACATTGGCACCAATCCACCAATATTTAGGATCACGGTATTCAATTCCTAGAGCATAGGCCTGTTGTGGCAGACCGGCTTGTTTGTAATTTTTTAATAAAGCGGTACCAAAATCATAGGATGGATTTGTATTCTCTATAGATGCTACTGCATCATTATTGATACTCACATTCGGATTACTATCATAAATATAGTGTCCATACCCAGCAGATAAACTCGTTTTAAAAGTAGCCGATATTTGGTACTCAAAACTGAACTCGGCACCCATATTCTTTTTGTTTAAATGGGTTAAAGTCTGACTCACGAATGCGTTGGTGTTCGTATATCCCGCCCCATTATCAAAAATTCCTTCGGCGTAGAAGAAAGAAGTTTTCGTTGCGTCTTTTATTGTAGAATAATACGCTGTAATCCTTGCTTTCATTTTAGGAGAACGGAATAAGTAGCTGGCATCCACACTGTTTATATTTTCACTTTGCAAACCATCAACAATGGAATTATTGAGTCGGGAATTAGGGAATGTATTGCGTATTGTAGGTGCTTTAGTCAAATGAGCTGCATTGAAAGTCAGCATTTGTTTTCCTGAAACTTTATAGGTTAATCCGCCCTTGAATCCGAAGTTTTCAAATTGCACTTTTTCACTTTTCCCGAAAGATATCGTTTCATAAATTCCGTTTTTATAGAGCCCTTCTCTTTGATAATTAGTACTAGAAAAAGATTGTGCCAAATAGAAATCGACCTTACTGTAATTGAACTTAAATTGAGTAAAGGCATCTAGTGTATTGGCCACATAATTATAATTGTACCCGTACTCCTCTCCTACCACCACTTGCCTATTGGGATTATTTAAATCCGATTGCGCTTGATTCCCATCATAAAAACCGTCAATATCTTCAAAATAATTCCCGCCTAACAAATCCAAAACCTTTTGATAATTATGTGATTTTAAATTACTGAATGAACCTCCTGCATTCATAATCAAGTTTTCATTGAGTTGGGTATTGAAATTGGTGTTCACTGTCATCGTTTTGTCATTGGTTCTATCTTCGTATAAAACGTAGTGACTTTGTGCGGCTTCATAACCTGTTATAGTTCCGTTTGCATCTAGAATTGGTTTTTGATTGGCTCGGTACATGGCGTCCCAATCGATTTGTGGGTTGGCTAAAAATTCAATCCTGCTTTTCTCTGCATTGTCATAATCAGGTGTGAAATCCCCCGAAAATTCTCCACTATCCTTGGCATAAAGCGACAAATAATAGGAAGGTAATTTTCTAAAATAGGTTGGATCTGGACTATTGGCGCTTTGATAATCAATATTGGTATTTCCTATTTTTCCAAATTGATACATCACACTGGTATTTAAATTGGTATGGTCATTTATTTTGAAAAAATGATTGAGCATCAAGATGGGTTCTTCGATGGTTTTGGTTCTTGCATTTCGCTTTTTTCCGTCTTGATATCCCCAATAAGAATTGTACTTTTCCGAGGTCAATTGCGTTACCTCAGCAGTATTTGGGGAATTTTTACCTCGGGTATTGGGTGTGTAAAATCCTAAGAAATTCAAGGAATGTTTGTCGCTTAACTTCTTTTCCACACTCATAAAAAAAGAGTTGGCATCGTATGTTGTTCCTTCGAAATACCCTTCTTCCGCCAATCTTTTCCCTGCCGAAACTACAAAAGCCCAACCACTGCTTCCCATTCCAGAAGCGTAGGTTCCCATGGTACGCCAACTGTAATTCGTGTTTGTCCCTGAAAATGTGATTCGGGTGCCGGGTCTATAAATCGAGGCCCGAGTATTGATTTCTTGGGTTCCCAGAATTCCACCAAAACTATAATCGGAGGGTGTTGTTCCGACGGAAAATTCCTGATTGCGAGTGGCGTCATTGAGTCCACCCCAATTGCTCCATTGTGGTCTACCATCATAACGTTTGTTCATGGTAACACCATTGATCATGGTCGTGGCATTCTCGCTGTCTAATCCTCGTATTCGAAATCGGGCCTGTCCCCAATTGAAAGCGGCGGCTTGTTGAAAAGCATCTTTGGAGGATTGCAATAAACCCGAAGTACTTTCGGAACCGCTGTTGTCATCCGTTAAATCATTTTCATACAAGCGAATTACACTTGTTTGTAAGTCGGTAATTTGGTCGTCTTCTAAGAATACGTCTCCAAGATTTGTGATTTGATTGGCTACAATCGTCACTGGATATAAGGCATCTTTGAAACCTTGACTGTGAAAAAGCAATAGGTGCTCTCCGCTAGCAACGGACTCGAAAACAAACTCCCCGTCAAATGTGGTGAGTTGCATTAGATTCGTATTTTGTACTGAGATCACTACGTAAGGGAGTGGTTTCTGGGTTTTGGAATCGATCACTCTTCCTGAAATACCAGTTTGATTTTGTGCAAAAGCAAGTCCTAGTGGAAAAATAGCAATAAGAATTAGGAGAACTTTTCTCATAAATACGCAAGTGTTATATAGCCCAAAACTATCCATTTTCATTTTGGGAAATTTTGATTCAGATAAAAATTTAATTGATTTTTATTTTTTGATCCTACAGTAAAACATCCCGTTTGGGATTCGTGAATCAAAATAATAGAAAAATGTTTTTGGGAATTTTAAAAACTATAAAATAGTGGTATTGAGAAACCTAACAGACTGTATTGTATAATAATATTTTTTAAATGTAATCAAAATACTATTAAGTTGTTCGTTTCCAATAAAAAAAATAACCCCGGAAGTTTATGAGGTGAATTTCACAAAAAGTTGTAAAATAATCCCGATAGCAACAAGTATCCTTTATTGCCCCATTTTGGCAATAAAGATACTGTGTATAGCGGGGCTAAATACTATTGTGAAAAAGAGAAGTGGTATTACTAAAAAAATTACTGAATGGCCTTAATTCGAGAAACCATAAAGGCTATTAACACTCCAAATACACCTATGAATGCGAACGAAAATCGCAAACTGGAAAGCTCAGCAATATAGCCAATTACTGGTGGTCCCATTAAAAACCCTAGAAAACTTACGCTTGAAACTATCGTTAAAGCTTCGCCTGGTGGAACAGATGGATTTTTTCCTGCAATGCTATAAAGTGTTGGAACAATCGTTGAAACTCCAATTCCCACAAACATAAATGCAATGGTAGCAGGAATAATATAGGGGAAAAATACGGCTGTGAACAACCCTCCGGAAATTAAAAATCCGCTGATTTGCATTACTGGTTTTCGGCCAAATTTATGAATGAGTCCGTCTCCAAAAAAGCGTCCTCCAGCCATCATAATCATAAAGGAGGTGTATCCTAAAATTACTAATGGTCCTGGAGCGTGAATGACATCTTTGAAATAAACGCCACTCCAGTCAAACATAACGCCTTCGCTGGCCATGCAACAAAAACCGATGACTCCTAACCATATAAGGGCAGAATCCGGTTTTGTGAATAATTTTTTCTCTTCGGTTTTGGGGATTTCTTTGGCTTTTATCAGAAATTTATAATTGAATGCCATCAGCAAAAACACGATTACACCCACTATCCAAAAATGAACATAGGGAGTAAGTTGTAATGCCAACATTCCTAAACCAACTAAAGCGCCTGTAAAACCCGCAAAACTCCACATGCCATGAAAAGAAGACATGATGGTTTTTTTAAAAAGCTCTTCGGTATATACGCCTTGTGTATTTACGGCAATATTAGTAAGGTTACTAAAGATTCCAAATACAAATAATCCTAATGACAATTGCCAAGGATTTGTGGCTAAACCTAGATTAGTCAAACTTATTACATATAATATGGAAGAAAATATCAAGATGCGATGGCTGCCGAAACGGGTTACTAATTTACCCGAAAAAGGCATAATCAGTAATTGCCCAAGCGGAACGGCGAATAAAATAGTTCCTAATTCAGCTGATCCTAAATCTAATGCCGTTTTAATATCTGGAATTCGGCTTGCCCAAGTGGCAAAACACAATCCCATACCAAAATAAAAAGAGGAAACCGCCCAACGTATTCTATTAAGATAAGAAATCTTAGCATTTTGATACGTTTTCTTATATTTCCCTTTGGCTTTAAACTGCGTTATAAATTGTAAATCAATCAAAATGACAGGCTTTTATAATTAATGGACAAAAATACAAAAAGCATTGATTCATTGTGTCTAAACTACACCGGTACTTATAAATACATCGTTATTGTTTATAAAAAAATAAAATATCACTTGTAAAGTATATTTTATTTATAAAAAACAAGTTAAAATAACTGATTTACAAACCATTAAGAGATTAATGGATAAACTTAATCTCTCAATGGTTATTACTTTAAAATAGAAATCTTAACTATAATTCGATTATTTTTTTCTGAGCACTACTTTGAATAGCTGCCTCAATAATTTGCATCACATGAACGCCGTCTTGCGCCGTAACTGGTTCTATCGTATTGTTCACAATGGAATGATAAACACCATCAAAAAAACTATAATAATTCCCTTGCAATGTTGGAATTTTTCCATGGATTATTTTTCCCTCTATTTCAGTATGCAACAGACCTTCATTATCAATTGATTCTGTTCCCCAACTCGCTAAGTTTGGTTTTTTTCCAATTTTTAAATCATTCTCTTGTATGTCCCCTCTCGGTTTTAAAAAGGAACCTTTTTTACCCTGAATTTGATAGGCAGGAATAGCTTCTCGAACAAAAAAACTGGCTTTTAATCGGACGCGTAAAGTATCGTAATACAAGGTAATATCGATCCAATCATCCACTAATGAATTGTCTCTAGTGAAGCGAATATCCCCCATAACAGCAGTAGGAAAACCAAATAAATAAAGGGCTTGATCGATAAGATGCGGACCTAAATCTTTTAAAATCCCTGCGCCAGAATTGGCTGTCTCTTTGTGTTGTTTTGGACTCAGCTTAGGATTGTAGCGGTCAAAATGGAATTCGGCTTCCACAATATCACCCAAGCTTCCGTCTAACAACACTTGACGAACCGTTTTTAAATCACTATCCCAACGGCGGTTTTGAAAAACGGCCAATTTCACTCCTTTTTCTTTGGCTAAAGCTGCTAGTTCCTGCGCTTCGGCAACAGTTGTCGTAAAAGCTTTTTCGACAATCGCATGTTTGCCTGCTAACAACACTTTTTTGGCGTATTCAAAATGCGTTCCTACTGGTGTATTGACAATTACTAAATCAACATCAGCCGCTAGAATTTCTTCTAGAGAGGCATAACTTTTCACTTCAGGATAATCCAGTTGAATTAATTTTTTACTTCTTTCCCAAGAACCCATCAATTCAAATCCGGGATGAAATTCTATAAATGGGGCATGGAATACTTTTCCAGACATTCCGTAGGAAAGTAAAGCGGTTTTTATTTTTTGCATAGTATTATTTTATAAAACACGAATTTAAACTTTTTAATAGTAACACCTTTTATATTTAAACTAGATAAGGCATATAAGGGCATTTAAGAAATGTATTCAAGTACTCTGTTTCTGATGGAACGCGGATTATCGCATATCATTTTACTTTATTCTATCATAAAAAATCTGTGAGAATCCTTTTAATCTGCGGTCCTATTTTTTTACCACAGATTCCACAGATTAGCACAGATTTTCTTTTTGCACTGTTCAAAATTTAATAAATCGGTACAAACCGGTTCAATCCGTCAGCTCTGCGGGCTAAAATTCTAGCACCTTAAAAAAAATTAAACATATAAATAAACAAAACTTACATGACCTTAAATACCTTATATGGTTCAAAGCTTCTACTTTTTAGAAAAAAACTTATGTGCCTTATATAGTTCAAAAAAAACCTCTTCGAAAAAAACTTATATGACTTATATGTTAAAAAATTTAACCATATAATTCATTTAAGAAATGTGATGCGTCTACTCAGTATTGCCTTATGGAACAGGGATTATCGCATATCATTTTACTTTATTCTATCATAAAAAATCTGTGAGAATCCTTTTAATCTGCGGTCCTATTTTTTTACCACAGATTCCACAGATTAGCACAGATTTTCTTTTTGCACTGTTCTAAATTCAATAAACCGGTTCAATCCGTCAGCTCTGCGGGCTAAAATTCTAGCACCTTAAAAAAAATTAAACATATAAATAAACATAAAACTTACATGACCTTAAATACCTTATATGGTTCAAAGCTTCTACTTTTTAGAAAAAAACTTTAATGACTTATATGTTAAAAAAATTTAACCTTATAATTCATTTAAGAAATGTGATGCGTCTACTCAATATTGCCTTATGGAACAGGGATTATTGCATATCATTTTACTTTGTTCTATCATAAAAAATCTGTGAGAATCCTTTTAATCTGCGGTCCTATTTTTTTTTCCACAGATTAGCGCAGATTTTCTTTTTGCACTGTTCTAAATTCAATAAACCGGTTCAATCCGTCAGCTCTGCGGGCTAAAATTCTAGCACCTTAAAAAAAATTAAACATATAAATAAACAAAACTTACATGACCTTAAATACCTTATATGGTTGAAATCTTCTACTTTTTAGAAAAAAACTTATGTGCCTTATATGTTAAAAAAATTTAACCATACAATTCATTTAAGAAATGTGATGCGTCTACTCAGTATTGCCTTATGGAACGCGGATTATCGCATATCATTTTACTTTGTTCTATCATAAAAAATCTGTGAGAATCTTTTTAATCTGCGGTTCTATTTTTTTTACCACAGATTCCACTGATTAGCGCAGATTTTCTTTTTGCACTGTTCTAAATTCAATAAACCGGTTCAATCCGTCAGCTCTGCGGGATAAAATTCTAGCACCTTAAAAAAATTAAACATATAAATAAACAAAACTTACATGACCTTAAATACCTTATATGGTTCAAATCTTCTACTTTTTAGAAAAAAACTTTAATGACTTATATGTTAAAAAAATTTAACCATATAATTCATTTAAGAAATGTGATGCGTCTACTCAGTATTCCCTTATGGAACGCGGATTATCGCATATCATTTTACTTTGTTCTATCATAAAAAATCTGTGAGAATCTTTTTAATCTGCGGTTCTATTTTTTTTACCACAGATTCCACTGATTAGCGCAGATTTTCTTTTTGCACTGTTCTAAATTCAATAAACCAGTTCAATCCGTCAGCTCTGCGGGCTAAAATTCTAGCACCTTAAAAAAAATTAAACATATAAATAAACAAACATAAAACTTATATGACCTTAAATACCTTATATGGTTTAAAGCTTCTACTTTTTAGAAAAAAACTTATATGACTTATATGTTAAAAAAATTTAACCATATAATTCATTTAAGAAATGTGATGCGTCTACTCAGTATTGCCTTATGGAACAGTGATTATTGCATATCATTTTACTTTGTTCTATCATAAAAAATCTGTGAGAATCCTTTTAATCTGCGGTCCTATTTTTTTTACCACAGATTCCACAGATTAGCGCAGATTTTCTTTTTGCACTGTTCTAAATTCAATAAACCGGTTCAATTCTTCAGCTCTGCGGGCTAAAATTCTAGCACCTTAAAAAAAATTAAACATATAAATAAACAAAACTTACATGACCTTAAATACCTTATATGGTTCAAAGCTTCTACTTTTTAGAAAAAAACTGATATGATTTATATATTTTAAAAACTTTATTGTTTAGCGCGTTCGTATTGTTTTGGCCAAACGGTTTCTACTTGTAAATCATGAGCAAATGTCAATCCTAAATTGGGGTCTCTTAATGATTCTCTAGCAAATAAAACCAAGTCGGCTTTTCCAGAAGCAACAATTTCTTCGGCTTGGTGCGCTTCGGTAATTAAACCTACAGCACCGGTTAGAATTCCTGTTTCTTTTTTAATGCGTTCCGCAAAAGGAACTTGGTAATTAGGCCCCAAAGGAATTTGTTGGTGTGAAACCGCCCCACCCGAAGAGACATCAATTAAATCCACTCCTTTTTCTTTTAGTATTTTCGAAAGTTGTACTGATTCCTCCGCATTCCACCCTCCATCTGCCCAATCGGTAGCCGAGATTCGAACGAACAAAGGCAAATCTTTTGGCCATTCCGTTTGTACGGCAGCTACTACTTCAAGCGTAAACCGAATTCGGTTTTCAAAACTTCCTCCATATTCATCCGTTCTTAGATTAGACAAAGGCGAAAGAAACTGGTGTAACAAATACCCATGCGCGGCATGAATTTCCATTACTTTAAAACCGGCTTGCACGGATCTTTTGGTAGCTGATTTAAAATCAGAAAGTACTTTTTGAATTCCGTTTGCATCCAAAGCCACAGGACTTGCTTCATTATCATGATAGCCAATTGCAGATGGCGCTACGGTTTGCCATCCCCCTTGAGTCGCGTCTAATTTTTTATTGCCTTCCCAAGGAGCCGAAACACTCGCTTTCCTTCCAGCATGTGCGAGTTGGATTCCAGGAACTGCATTTTGACTTTCGATAAATTGATTGATTTGGATGTATTTTTCAATTTGGTTGTCATTCCAAATTCCTAAATCACCGGGAGAAATTCTTCCTTCAGGGGAAACCGCTGTCGCTTCTTGGATGACTAATCCAGCCCCACCCGATGCGCGACTCCCTAGATGTACCAAATGCCAATCATTGGCAAACCCATCTATAGCAGAATATTGACACATGGGTGAAATCGCAATTCTATTTTTTAGGGTAATATTTTTTATTAGAAGTGGTGAAAATAATTTAGATGACATACTTTATATTTTTAATGTATTATAAATGAGGACAACGGAAAAACCGTTATTGAAAAGTAAAGTTAAGGGACATAACCTTAAGGAAAAATTCAAATTCCAATAATTAACAAACATTTAAAAGGGTATGGAACAATTATTGCAAATTAAACAAATAGAAAACCTTACTTTTGTGAGTTGTAAAAAGAATTAAAATTTAAAAATGGATCTATTTATCAAGCTTTCTCAATTTTTATTGAGTTTATCATTACTTATTATACTTCACGAATTAGGACATTTTATTCCTGCTAAGTTATTTAAAACCAGAGTCGAAAAATTCTACTTGTTTTTTGACGTTAAATACTCCCTTATAAAAAAGAAAATTGGAGAGACTGAATACGGTATCGGTTGGTTGCCTCTAGGTGGTTATGTAAAAATTTCAGGAATGATTGACGAGAGTATGGACAAAGAGCAAATGGCTTTGCCTCCGCAACCTTGGGAATTTCGTTCTAAACCCGCTTACCAACGTTTGATTATCATGTTAGGTGGTGTGACTGTTAATTTCATTTTGGCTTTCATCATTTATATCGGGATGGCATTTGCTTATGGCGATACATTTGTAGCCAATACGGATTTCAAAGACGGTATGCTAATCGAAAATCCTGTGATGATAAAAGCAGGATTTAAAACAGGTGATAAAATATTGGCTGCTGATGGTGTCACTATTGCAAAATTTGATAACGATATCAACATGAAAATCATCATGGCTAAAAAAGTGATGATTGAAAGAAACGGAATTCAACAAGAAATAAAAATGCCAATTGATTTTGTAGATCAATTATCAAAGTATGAAAAAGGTTCCCTAATTGCTATTCGTATGCCATTTGCCATTGGTGCTGTTAGCGAAGAATCTCCAAACACTAATTTACAAGCTAAAGACATTATTACTTCTTTAAACGGACAACCAACAAAATATTTTGATGAAGCTAAAGTGATTTTAGCAAATAGTAAAGGAAAAACCATTCCTGCAACTATACTTCGTAATCAAAAAGAAGAAAACATTACTCTAATAGTATCTAAAGATGGAAAACTAGGAGTGAATGCAGGCGGAATAAGCATGGAATCTTTAGAAAAACTAGGATATTACAAGGTAAGCACAAAAGAATATGGTTTAATTGAGGCAATTCCTGTGGGAATCACCAAAGGGAAAGACCAATTAGTAGGATACGGAAAACAACTAAAAATGATTTTCAGTCCAAGTACAGGTGCTTACAAACAGGTTGGTGGTTTTAAAGCCATATTTGACATTTTTCCAAGTACATGGAGCTGGGAAGTTTTTTGGAGAATCACGGCTTTATTATCAATTATGCTTGGAGTAATGAACTTATTGCCTATTCCAGCGCTTGATGGTGGTCATGTCATGTTTTTATTATACGAAATAATCAGTGGTAAAAAACCATCTGATAAATTCTTAGAGAATGCTCAAATGGTTGGTTTCGTATTACTTATAACACTGTTACTATTTGCTAATGGAAACGACATTTACAAGTCAATTATAGGGAAGTAAAAAAAAGTAAAAAAAAATTAATTTTTGCTTGCAGAAATGAAATTTACCCCTATCTTTGCACCGCTTTACAAGTGAAACAAACGTCACTACTAAGCACACAAAAACGTTCATTCAGTATTAGAATAAAAATATACAGTTTCCTTCTTAGCTCAGTTGGTTAGAGCATCTGACTGTTAATCAGAGGGTCCTTGGTTCGAGCCCAAGAGAGGGAGCTTTTTAAAAAGACTTTACAGCAATGTAAGGTCTTTTTTGTTTTTAATACTTTCGTATTTGGGGGCAGCTCGCGTTCTAGAGTGCCTTAGTTTTATAAAAACCCAAAATATCCACTACACCCTTTTTTAAAACCTCTTTGTAGTACAGGAGCTATTCCTGCCTTTCCTTTCATTCTTATGTATAGCCTTAGCTTTTCTACAGCATAAAAGGAGCTTCTTGCAGTCACTCTTTTATACCTAGAAAAACAGCAGCCTCTCGCATAAGGAATTCCATTGCAGTCAGGGCTAGGGGGATTTGAGTTTAGGAGAAAGTTTTTATTTAAAAGACATCAATTTAAGAATTACTACATTTTTTTCAGATTTATAAAACGCTAACAACTTGTTTACAAATACCTTTTACACGCTTACAATTGTAGGCGGGTCAATTTGTAAGTAAATGTCTAATTTTAAATCTAAACATAAATAATAATTATATTTGTTAAAACTTATTATTGATGATTAAAAATAAAAGCAAACATGAAAATTATGAAATTCTAAATTTATTAGGTTATGGATTGTCAAAATTTGATAATGCATTTATAAAGGAATTTGGATTTAGTACAAAAAATAGTTTTTTTAACTATTTCGTTGAAATAGAAATTGTTGACACTGGAAGTGTAGTGAAAAATAGAATGGATTTATTTGATCCCTTTTTTCCAGATAATGGACGAAAAGGTTGGTGGCAAAAAGGCGATGCTTATATAAATCGTAAGCATTTAATTGATAGTTTGTTTGGAAATGAAAATGTAAAAGGATATTCAAATATTGTGAAATTATTTTTAAAAGAAAATTATAAAGTCGAAGATCTTTATGTTGAGGTTAAACCCATCGTTCAATCAAGATTTAAGAAGCTCCAAGAAACAGGTTTGGAAGCAGAATTGTATTTTATAAACAACTATAATTTAATTGATGTTTTTAAAAATGGAATCATTGAAGATGCCCGATTATATGGAGATGGATATGATTTTCAAATAAGCGTAGATGCTAACACCTTTTTAGCAGAAGTTAAAGGAATCAGAGCAAAAAAGGGAAAATTTAGACTGACTGAAAATGAATATACTAAAGCAAAAGAATATCAATCGAATTATATTGTCACTTTAGTTTTAAATTTAGATGATTCACCTACTTTTTTGACAATAGATAATCCTTTGAAAAATTTAAAATTCGAGGAAAAAATAATTAAATCAAAGGAGACTAAAGAGTATCATTTATGTAACGATATATGTTAACATTAAAAGAGAAAATTTCGTGTTTAGAAGAAATTTTAACAAAGCCGATCGAGAACTATTCAGATAGTTTTAAAACTGATATTTTGTTTTATTTCGATGAATTTAATATAGCAAATCCAATGTTGAGCTTTTTGAATAAAATAACAACTAGAGAAGAAATTGTAATTTGGCTTGATAAATTAACTTCAAGAATTGTTTTGAAGTATGATGATGATTATGAACAGATAAATGACTTCATTTATGATTATATTGAATTAGGTTAATTTAAATCATTTGCAGAAATAGATCTCGAAAATAAAGGTAATTATTTGAAATTACACTCTGTAACCGCAAGGCTTTCTAAGCTTTTTAGTGAGAGCGAAACACCTTATTTATATTACAGGGCAGCTGAAAATATATTTTGTAGAAGTTTTGACGCTGAAAATTTATCAAGAGGAGATAGTGCTTTTGATGCTAATTTTAATTCTGTTGGTGTTGGTTTAAAAACTTTTATCAGTCAAAATCAATACAGTACTGAGAAAATTGCCGAATTTAATAAATTATCTAGTCAACTTAAGGACTTTAAAGGAAAGGCCTTGGCACTAAAATTGGCAGAATTTAGAAATGATAGAATTCAACTAGCTAATAGGTTGTATGATATTGAAAATTCAGTATATCATATTGTTGCAAGAAAAAGCAATGAATTAATGTTGTTTGAAACGGATTATGATATCATTGATATTGATAATATTAATTCTGTAAAAGAAACTGGAAGTAGCTTGCAGTTTAATGATGGAAATAATTTTTATTCATATAATTTTTCTAAAAGTACATTATTTAGAAAATTTGAAATTCCACAAAATGTTTTTCGATTACCAATTGAAATAATTGACGATCCATATAAGTTGTTAATGGAATTGTTTGAAGAAAACAAAGGCATTGATAAAGCAACTGATTTATATTCAAAAGGAGAAAATTATGTTATTTTACCTTTGTATGGATTTAAAGATAAAAAGAAATTTGTTTTTGAAAAAAGTGGTTTGAACCAATGGAATGCAGGAGGAAGAAAGAGAGATTTTGGTGAGATTTATATTCCTATTCCAATAATTATACATCAACTATATCCTGGTTTTTTTCCAAAAAGAGATAAAGAATTTATTTTACAAATCCCCACAGGGCAAAAATTTACTGCAAAAGTTTGTCAAGAAAACTCCAAAGCCCTAATGACTAATCCTAATAAAGCTTTATCAGACTGGTTATTGAGGAAAATTTTGAATTTACCAGAAGGTGAATTAGCAACAATTGAAATATTAGAAGAATTAGGTTTTGATAGTGTTATAATTTACAAAGATAAAGAAGGGAATTATAAAATTGACAAAGCAAAATCGGATAGTTTTGAAAGTTTTTTAGGTGATAATTAAAAATTTGCTTTCAAAATATTTTTAGTAAAAAGGAGATACAGTATCAATCTTACTAAAATATAGTTCTCTTATTTAAATAAAATAATAAATTATTTTGCAACAAACTATTATTATTAAAAACATTATTTGTTTTTAAAATAGTTAAGTTTCCATCAATACCCCCCACGATTCCCATCCAACACCACCCACTTTTTATCGCTGTTCAATCTAAAGGTGCCAATGTGCTCTCTATTCCATTCTTGTGGGCTTATCAACGATAAGAAGTTGACTCCTGCCCCATCGCGATACAAATGATAGATCTCGCCTATAACGGGCTCAAAAGAGAACTTAGCACTGTAGACCAGTTCGTTCCATTCGTATTCTTCCATCAGTTTTTGATACTGCAATTGGAGTTCGTTAAATTTATTACCTAGCTCTTTGTTTACGTTATCAATACCACTACTTTTCCAAGAAACTACATCATCTACTCTAATTACCGGAGCACCTACATTAGTAGCATAAGGCAATATATTAGCATTAAATCCTTCATCAACTGAATATACCACATTATCAGGTATTTTACTTTTCATCATCTGCCCCTTTAATTTAAAATGACTATCTATTTTTTTGTTTAACAATTTAACCGCAAAGATAAACAAAAAAATAATAGACCCGTTTTTTAATTCAACTTACTATTATTTTCTCGATTGGACTGAAACGTCTTTCCAAAAAATAGATAATCAATGTTCTTAGGTGATTAAAAAATCAAAGACATTGAATAACATCTCACAGGTTAGATGTAATAAATTGTGTTGGGTTTTATTTTTTTATTTATATTTAACAGTTCTTTTAATTAATAACCAAGTAATTAGTATACATTCTTAAAGAATTAATAACTAAAATATCAATTAATACCATAAACTAAAAACGTATTTACAATGGGAAAAGCACTTTCAAGAAGAAATCTCCTTAAAACCTTGGGCCTTGTTACTGGAGGTATATTAACCATGCCTTTACATGGTTTTGCCGAAACATCGATACGATTGCACCTACCCGATCCAAAAAAGTATCCTGCTCCAATAAAACCAGTTACCGCTATTACACTAGGCGCTGGAAATCGTGGTAATGTATATGGTAATTATGCCGTTCAATATCCAGAACATTTAAAAATTGTAGGAGTTGCAGACCCCATTGATATAAGAAAAGAACGCTATAGTGAAAAACACGCTATTCCTGCCGAAAATAGATTTGTAACCTGGGAAGATGTTTTTAAACGTCCCAAATTTGCTGATGCCATCATCATTTCTACACCCGATAATTTGCATTATGGGCCTTGCATGAAAGCGCTGTCAATGGGTTACGATATTTTACTAGAAAAACCAATTGCACCCACTGAAAAAGAATGTCGAAAAATATTGGCTTTAGCCAAAAAAACAAACCGTATCGTGGCGGTATGTCATGTATTGCGTTATTCTCCTTATTTTATTAAAGTAAGAGAGCTCATCCAAAAAGGATCAATTGGAGAACTAATTAGTATTCAACATCTCGAACCGATTCAGCATATCCATATGTCTCACAGTTATGTACGTGGCAACTGGCACAATAGTAAAGAAACTACCCCTATCATTCTGGCCAAATCCTGCCATGATCTTGATATTTTGCGATGGTTGGTAGGCAGTTCTTGTGAAAAAATAACGGCTTTTGGTGACTTAAAATGGTTTAAAAAAGAAAACACTCCTGTAGGCGCAACGCCTCGTTGTACGGATGGATGTGCAATAGAAAAAGAATGCCCGTATAGTGCTTTGAAAATTTACTACCGAGACAGACAGCGAACCCATGTATTTGACCTTCCTACCGAAGTAGAAAAACAAGGAGAAGCTATATTAGATCGCCTGAAAACTACTAATTACGGCCGTTGTGTGTACCAAATGGACAACGACCAACCCGATCATTACACTACCAACCTTCAATTTTCTAATGGCGTTACAGCAGCATTTAGCATGGAAGCGTTTACCTCTTATGAAGGAAGACGCACCCGTGTCATGGGAAGTCATGGAGATATTGTTGGGGACATGTCGCAATTTACATTAACTAACTTTTTGACGGGCGAAAAAACCGAATGGCAACAGAACAGTGATGCCCACGGTGGAGGCGATTGGAATTTAGTTTCCGATTGGATACAAGCCGTATCGCAACAAAATGCAGGTTTACTATCTTCCTCTATAGACGCCTCAGTGGAAAGTCATATTATTGGGTTTACCGCCGAAAAAAGCCGCTTAAAAGGAACAGTAGAAAAGGTGGTCTTATAAAGGTTAAATTGGCTTATCTCCAGTCGTTCATTAGAGAAAGCCATTACTAAAAACATTTCATTAATTCACTAGTTGAAAAAGCTGCACACCATCCTTTTCTAAAATAAAACCTACATGGAACTACAAAAAAAAAGATACCTATCATTAGATATTTTTAGGGGTCTAGATATCGCCCTTATGATCATTGTTAACTCACCAGGCAAAAGCGCCACTACTTTTGCCCCCTTATTGCACGCCAAATGGCATGGATTTACACTTACTGATTTGGTCTTTCCTACGTTCCTTTTTATTGTAGGGAATTCAATTAGTTTAAGCATGAATAAATACAGCCATTTATCTGATAAAGTGTTTTTAACTAAAGTATTAAAACGGACAGTACTACTCTTTCTACTTGGGTTTTTAATGTATTGGTTTCCGTTTTTTGAAAATGGCGCACTGAAACCCTTGAGTGATACGCGGATTTTTGGTGTCCTGCAAAGAATTGCTTTGTGTTATTTTTTTGGCGCTATTATTTTACGCTTTTGGAAAACCCAAGTAGCAATCATTTTTAGTATCATCGCACTGCTGTCTTATCAATTTTTGCTCTATACATTTGGTGATCTCACGCTAGAAGGAAATGCAGTATTAAAACTAGATACTTGGTTAATTGGAGCAAATCATATGTATCATGGTGACGGAATCGCATTTGATCCTGAAGGTTTGCTTAGTACCCTTCCCGCTATTGTAAACGTTATTGGTGGTTATCTTGCGGGTTCGTTTCTTCAAAAAAGCGGTCAAAATTATAATACCATTATGAAAATGGTTCTTGCGGGTATCGTTTTAATTATAATTGCCGTAGGATGGAACTCTTTTTTACCCATAAATAAAAAATTATGGACCAGTTCCTTTGTTGTGCTTACTATTGGTCTCGACCTCATTATCCTTTCAGTATTGGTTTACCTATTGGATATCTTAAAAAAGACCAAATGGACTTTCTTTTTTGACGTTTTAGGTAAAAATCCATTGTTTATTTACCTCCTTTCGGAATTGTTAGTGATCACGCTTTATCAATTTAAAATAAAAGGAGTCTCCTCCTACGATTGGATTGCAGAGAATGTTTTTGTGGCGACTCTTGGGGATTATATGGGTTCTTTGGGGTTTGCTGTTTCCATCCTGCTGACTTGTTGGATTGTGGGTTATTTTTTAAATCGAAATAAAATTTATATCAAGATTTGATTCATTTTCACTATTTGAAGAATTACAAATAGAGAATGAATCTTTTTAATAATAAAAAAGACTTTACAGCAATGTAAGGTCTTTTTTGTTTTTAAGCCATAGTGAAATCAAGACTTTAGCACGTTTAACTATAAAAGGGAAATATTTGTCGGTTGACAACTTCTACAATGATTTTAGGAAAAAAAGGCATCCAATTCGGTAACACTTCTTTTATAAAAGGTATCCTCCTTTTAAAATGGTGCCAAACCCCTATCCCACCTAACCCAAAAGTTATGAAAAAAAATTCCAAGTTTTATTACTTTTAACCTCAACTCCAATTTTAGTAATAAACCTATCTTTTAAATAAATTTTAAAATAAGGCTTTTATAAAAACCAAACCTTTACTAAATTACGTATCTAGACATACAAAACCGTACTAAAATGAAGAATCCCCTTTTCAACAAAAAATATGTAACGATTGCTTTTTTATTTTTACTTACTCTTTTTACTGCCACTAAAGCAAATGCCCATGTTGCCATAGTCGATTTAGAAGACATGTCGGCCACTGACACGGTTTTTCTATACATCAAATTGGGTTTTGAACACATTATCCCACTTGGTATAGATCACATTCTATTTGTGCTCAGCTTGTTTTTACTAAGTCCTAAATTAAAACCTGTGTTGATGCAAGCAACGGCATTTACCGTTGCGCATACAGTTACTTTAGGATTATCGATGTATCAAGTTATTAATCCGCCAAGTTATATTGTAGAACCTATCATTGCGATTTCTATCATGTATGTTGCGATGGAAAATATTTTATCCAAACAATTAAAAAAGACCCGAATAGGAATTGTATTTCTATTTGGATTAATTCACGGAATGGGATTTGCAAGTGTTCTTAGCGAATTGGGTTTGCCCAAAGAATCTTTTTTAACTTCGCTACTGATGTTTAATGTTGGCGTAGAGTTAGGGCAAATTTCAGTAATTGTTTTAGCCTATTTCTTATTAGCAAAATTCTTTGGCGATAAGCCATATTATCGCAAATACATTGTAGTTCCTGTATCTGCGGCCATATTCCTAATTGCAACCTATTGGACTATCGAACGCATATTCTTTAGCTAATACCAACTTATTGTAAGCATGTTGTTTCTACATAGATAATGACATAAAAGCTATTAAAAAGTGACTTCTATACAAATCCATCACCTTCCACAATCATTTATTTTACAAGTTAGCTCAGATTATTAAAATCCATGACGAATAAATAATTCTAAAAATGAGTGTTACTTAAATCATTCGATTTACTAAAAAACAAAAAGGAGATACTAATGATGTAAATTAGTATCTCCTTTATTATTAAAAACCTGTTTTGCTTAGCGCAAATTATTCCAATTTAGATTCTAAATCCCTGCCAATACTTGGACTCAAATCGTAGAAGTTTTCATTAGCGGCTTTAAAAAATGCTGTGGCATTATAGCCTTTTTTGCTTGCTTCCATAAGCCTACCCATATAATAAAGTTCCAATGCTTCCAATGGTTTGCCAGAAATGTGTTTTTTATAGATTGCGTTTGCTTCATCTATTTTGTTATTGTTCAATAAGGCAAATGCATACCAAGAATACGTTTGTGGCGTAGCTCTATTTTGTAATTCGGCTTTAGCCAAAGCCTCTGCTTTACCAGGGTTTTTAAGGATTCCAGTATACAATTGAATTAAATATTTATTGTACATTTTACCATAAATAGAGTCGGTAACAATTGCCTCAAATTCCTTCGCATATTTGGCTTCGGCAACTGCATCTTTTTTATGCTGTGCCACTAGAATTAGTTTGTATAACGGATCTGGAGATTTTGTTTTGGTTTGAACAAATTCGAATATTTTTGTAGCCAAGGCATCTTTACCGTCATTTACCAATGCAATCCATCCGATTCCCATTAAACTATGTAAATCAGAATTATTGATTTTTAAAGATTGTTGGTAACAAGCTAGTGCTTTATCCAATTTTCCGGCGTGTGTGTAAAGATCCCCAACATTGGACAGCGCAGTCGATTTAAGTATTGGATTGTTTTCTACAAGACTGTCTGCTTTTTCCATTCGGGAAATAGACTCCTCTAATTCTCCTAAATAATGTGCCATTTTTGATTTTCTAAATTGATAACCAAAATCTTTAGGATCTTTCATTTTATCTAGATTTGCCGTGGCTTCTTCTATATTTCCTAACTCAAAATCGACGTCAAAAGTAGTCGCATAACTTTCGGCATTTTTAATTCCAATAGCCTTAGCTTGCTTTAAATAATTTTCAGCATTTTTAAAATGATGCTGTAAAATAGCATTAGAGCTTAACGCCAAAAAGGGTCCAGCTTGTTTATTTTCAAATTTATTTTCGATATCCAAAAGTAAACTATCCGCTTTTGTAACATCATTAATATCTCCTGTTAAATGAAAACGCGCTACCAGATTTCCAGCATATCTCGATTTATTTACCATATCAAAAGCATTACCGTTAATACGACTTTGCCAAAATTGTATTTCTTTTTCATTATCTGTTATGGCTTTTGGAGTGCCATAGTTAGTAATTAAACTATCGATATACGTTTCGGCAACCAATTGCTTTTGGTTGTGTTTGCACTGTATAAATAAAAGACTACTGAATAAAAGGACGGTGATTTTTAAAATGCGCATGGTTTCTGTTTTTTTTATATACGAAAACAAAGTAATCTTGGATTGGAATCTTTGGAAAATTATGGCAATAAGCTCCTAAGTTAACTCATTTAATTTCAATAATTATACATACCAACAATCAGGTTAAAACCAAAGGACAAATGACTAAATCGAGAGTCCTAATTTAGTACTTAAACCACCTAAAAAAATAAGCTAAATTGACAAAAAGCCAGTTTTTAATTAAATAAACATCTAAAATTTACTGTTATAATTTTGTGCGTTTTTATTAAATTCGTTTTAAATTAACAATATAATTTTTATTTAAAAAAAAATTAATAAATTAGAATACTAAATTAATTTTTATGAAACGTCGCCAATTTATTCAAACTACTGCCCTATTTTCTGTAGCCTCATTCGTAAACGCAAATGAACTATTTGTCAAAAATCCACTTATCAATAAAGTAGGATTGGGATTGTTCTCTATCCCTAAAATGTTAGAAAATGACTTTGATGGAGCCTTTGCAATGTTAGCTAAAATGGGATACAAAGAAGTGGAGTGTTTTGGACCTTATGAATTCAGTACCGAAAAAGCAAAAACTTCATGGAATGCGGTTACACCACAATTAGGATTCAAAGGAAGTGGTTTCTTTAATAAAACAGCTTCTGAATTTTATAATGCAGCAAAATCAAATGGAATTAGTATTCCTTCTATGCATACTGACTTTGATACACTACTAAATAATATGGGCCCATTGGCGGAAGCCGCTAATTTAATAGGTGCAAAATATGTGGTACTCCCTTCGATTCCTGATGCCGAAAGAAAAACCTTGGATGACTATAAACGCACAGCTGAAAAATTCAACATAATAGGTGATCAAGCTAAGAAAGCAGGAATCCGTTTTGCTTATCACAATCATGGATATGGCTTAAACCATGTGGATGGGGTGATGCCATTGGATATTATTTTTAATCAAACTGACCCCAATTTAGTCTTTTTTGAAATGGATCTTTACTGGACAATTGCTGGTGGAGCAGATCCTGTTGAGTTGTTTAAAAAACACAAAGACAGATATAAAATGGTACATATAAAAGATATGAAAGAAGCTAAAAGATTCTCAGGAGATGGTGGTGATGCCTCCCAATGGATTAGTCTTTTTCCTTTCATGACTTCATGTGGTGAAGGTGTGCTAGATTTATCTACAATACTTACAGCCGCAAAACAAAATGGTGTTGAGCATTTCTTCGTCGAACAAGATATGGTACAATCGCCTGACATTGCTTTGAAAAAAAGTATCGATTATTTAAAAACGCTGTAATTTATTTTTATACTACTACTTTAGATCGTTTTTAGCTTCTTTTTTATTTTATAAAAAGAGATTAGACTTTTTAAAACGAATGGAGTTCTATGTCCTAATTTACAACTGAACTGATTTTTAAATTCGATACTTAAAACCCTCAAATTCAAAAATGAATGGCAATGTATTTTATTTCCTTTAGAGAAAGTACGTCTTTCTATCGGCGTTCTATAGGAAACTGTCGATTTGCATTTTAAGACTTAATTTATTGCGTATATTTATTTTTTAAATTGCAACAAATGAAACCTTTTTCAGTCAAAGACATTTCTATTTTTTCAAAAGCTTTGATCTTTTTAGGGCTGCTTATAGTTCAAAGTATGCCACTATATATGAATATTAGTTTTCCAATAGAATTTTGGTTAAAACAAACTTTCATGTATTTTATATGGATTTTAGTGTTTTATATCACTTATAAAATAATTATCCCAAAACTTTTATTTCAAGGTAAGAACGGCTTTTTTTTTATCGCAATATGCGCTCTAATAGTTTTGGTTTTAAACATTAGTGATACGTATACTTCGTTTACAAATCTTGATGTTATTTTAAACCAGCATTTTAAATTATCCAAAAAAGACAATATGCATGGTGCTTTGATTTCAAATTTAAGCGAAATCATAATAACCTTACTAATGGTGGGTGCCAGTACCGTAATAAGTGTGGCCAAAAAACTGCAAACAGAAACACAAGTGCGCCAAAATCTGGAAAAGGAGAAAGTCATTTCAGAACTCTCTTTTCTAAAATCCCAAATCAACCCACACTTTTTTTTTAATATCCTAAATAGTATTTATGCCTTAGCGGGTACCGAAAATAATCCTGCACGTGAAGCCATTTATACTCTATCTCACATGATGCGATATGTATTGTATGATACCAAAAATAATCTAACTACGCTACGTAAAGAAGTAAACTTTGTAGAAGATTACCTTAAACTGATGGAGTTGAGAATTACGGATAAAGTGCAGGTAATATTTGATAAACCAAAAAACATAAAAGATGTAGAAGTTGCGCCAATGCTATTTTTACCTTTTATCGAAAATGCCTATAAACACGGAATTAGCGGGATTTATCCAAGCTATATTTACATAGGTATTGAACAGTCGGAAAAATCTATTCAAATTGAAGTTCGCAATTCTATATTCGAAAATCAAACACTAAGTAAAGAAGAAAGTAACGGAATTGGGTTAGTCAACACCCGCAGAAGACTCGATCTAATATATCCAAACAAGTATGAATTGACAACCACCGAAGATCTAGTTCAAAAGGAATACTGTGTAACCTTAAAATTACAAATCTCATGATATTAAAATGTATTGCGGTTGATGATGAACCGCTAGCGCTACAAATTATAGTTTCATACATAGAGCAATCACCTTCCTTGTCGTTAATAGGACAATTTTCGAATGCCATTGAAGCATTAAAAACAATTCATGAGCAAGATATAGACATATTATTTCTTGACATTAGAATGCCCGACATCAATGGAATTGAACTCGCTAAAATTGTAGAACAATACCGTGTAAAAGGGAATTTAAGAATCATATTTACAACTGCTTTTGATCAATATGCGCTTGACGGCTATAAAGTAGATGCTCTTGATTACCTCCTTAAACCTTTTAGTTTTCTTGATTTCAATAAATCGGTTGCAAAGGCGCTTGGATATTTTGAACTTATTAGAAATCCAGAACAGGAAATAAGAAAATTTAGCCCTCCTATTCCCGAAGCCGAAGTAGCTTACATTTATCTAAAATTTGAATACCAACTCGTACGAATTGCTGTTGACGATATCATTTATATTGAAAGTATGAAAGATTATGTAAAAGTGTATCGACTAAGTGAAGACAAGCCTTTATTGTCTTTAACCAGTATGAAATCTCTTGAAGAAAAGCTTCCCGAAAATAAATTTATGCGCATTCACCGATCTTTCATTGTGTCTTTGGACAAAATAAAATCAGCCACTAAAAATTCTGTACAAATTGATAAAGTAACCATTACGGTAACAGATCAATACAAAGAGAATTTTATAGCATTCTTCCAAGGGTGGTCTTAAATTTTTAAAATACTAAACTTCCGTCGACGTTCTCGGTCTCTCTGTCGAATGTGCTGGTATATGTTCCTATTAAGATATTGCTTTGTACTGAATCTAAACGAATTGATTAAAACGATTCTCCGAGATTTAGAACTTAAAATATCTTAAAAATGAAAAAAATTATCCTGCTCACCGTGTTGCTTTTTTCTGCCATAGCTGTACAGTCACAAACTTTTACAGGTACATCTAGTTTAAAAGGTAAAATAACTGGTACTGTCATCGATTCGATAACAAAGGCTCCAGTAGATTATGCTTCTATAAGCATTTCTAAAATTAATTTAGACAAACCCTTAACTGGTACTTTGACCGATGCTTCTGGAACCTTTAAATTAAATGAAATTCAAGTTGGAACTTATACCCTTACCATTTCATTTATTGGCTACAAAGACAAGACTATTAAAGAAATAACTACAACTGATTCAAAATTAGATTTTGAAATTGGTGAAATAGCCTTGAGTCCTGAAACGAATACTTTGAAAGAAGTGGTAATTGTAGGAACAGCACAACAGGTAGTTAATAAAATTGATAAAATCGTTTACAACGTAGAAAAAGACCTAACAGCTGGTGGTGGTAATGCTACTGATGTATTGCAAAAAGTACCTATGGTAAATGTAGATATCAATGGAAATGTATCGATTCGTGGAGACGCAAATGTACGTGTATTAATCAACGGAAAACCATCAGGAGCTACTTCTGCCAACCTTGCGGATGTGTTGAAAACAATCCCTGCTGACCAGATTAAAAACATAGAAGTGGTTACTTCGCCTTCGGCAAAGTATGATGCAGAAGGATCTGCAGGAATCATAAACATTATTACTAAACAAAAAAGCACTTCGGGTGTAAGTGGATCTGTAAGTGGTGGTATTGGTACGAGACAAAATAACTTTAATGCCAATATAAATTACAACAAAAATCGTTTCAGCCTTTCGGCAAATGTTGGATTCAACAATGGATGGCCACAAGAATCATCATCTGAATCAACACAAGCTTTTGACAATAGTTCAGCCAAAAGTCTGCAAGTTACCAAAGGCATAAACGAAGTAAAACGCAGCGGTTTACTAGCATCCGTAAACGCTGGATATGATTTTAATACTTTCAATAGTTTGACTACTACATTTAGATATAATAAGGGAGGATTTGAGCGAACAGGTACAAATGATAATCAATTTACTGATTATATGAATGCTTCAAATAGTAGTGTTTATAAAGGAGAAAGCAGTTCTAAAAATGCATTTGGAGGATTTGATTGGAATCTAAATTATGCTCATAAATTCTCAAAAGAAGGACATGAACTTACCTTTTCATCACAATGGAGTCACAGCATTGTAGAAACTAATTATCAAAATATATACTCTAGTTTTTATACCAACCAAAAGGCGAATAATGACGGAGCAAACAATGAATACACCCTACAATTAGATTATACTTTACCAGTAACCGAAAAATTCAAACTGGAAGCGGGTGGTAAATCAATCACAAGAAGGATTTCGAGCGATTTTCAAAATTATGTTCCTGATAGTCAAAACGCATTTGTTTTTGACCCTATTAGTTCTAATTTATACAATTACAATCAAGATGTTACTTCAATCTATTCCGTGGGAACGGTAACTTTGCCTAAAGGTTTTACGGTAATGGCGGGGGCACGATTTGAAAATACAGCTATCAAAGGCGATCCTACAAATGAGCTACAAACAGATTTGAATCCGTTTACAATAAAATACGGAACCTTTATTCCTAGTTTTACTTTACAAAAAGCATTATCACAATCAGCATCATTAAAACTGACTTATAGCAAACGTATTTCAAGACCAAGCCTTACTTACTTGAACCCGTTTATCAATAAATCAAATATTCAAGCACAAACACAAGGAAATCCAACACTGGATCCTGAAATTTCTCAAACTGTAGAACTAGGGTATTCTACCTTTTCACAAAAGCGCACGATAAATATTTCGGCTTATTATAAATACACTGCCGATTTAATTGAAGGCATTGCAACACCATTGCAAGACGAAACGGGAACAATTACAAATTATCAAAATATTGGAAGCAATAAATCATTTGGAATGAGCTTTTTTGGATCTGTAAATCCGTTTAAAATTTTAACCCTACGTGGTAACTTTAATGCTTTTACTTACAAGCCAGATCCAACAGGAATTTACAGCTTAGAGCAATCAAGTAATGGAACATCCATTCAATATTCCGCATTTGTAAGTGGTACATTGCAATTAAAAAACAACATTGCAGCCGAAGCTTTTATAATCCAAAATTCGTCTAAGAAAACGCTTCAAGGAACCAGTCCCGCTTTTAATCTAATGGTTTTTGGTGTCAAAAAACAATTCTGGAATAAAGCCGCATCACTTGGTGTTAATATAGTATCTCCGTTCAAAAAAGAATTAGAATTTAAACAAGTTTCAAGCGGACAGGGATTCAGTCAAAGCAGTACCTTTAAATTCCCAATCCGTTCATTTGGACTTACCTTCAGCTATAATTTTGGTTCCATGAAATTCACTGGAGCTAAAAAGAAAGGCATCAATAATGATGATCTTAAAGAAGGAGAACAAAACAATCAAGGTGGTGGTATGCCAGCAATGAAATAAGAAAATAAGACCTGCCAGAAAACTCAAAAAGGTTTCAGAATAAGCTCCTGAAACCTTTTTTTAGTCACTTTATTATGATAAATTCATTAGCTTTTTTAATTAAGGAATTAATCTTTCTAGGCGGAGCTTTTCAAATAAATCGTAAAAAGATTCTTCAGTTCTCTGATAAACACTAAAGCCCAGTGTACGACTTTTAGACATATCAGTCATCACTTCTATGGGGCGTCCCAAGTCAAGATCCGTATGCCAAGGAGAGGCCAATCTATCTATATTTGATTCTTCAAGAGCATGTTCCAGAGCTATTTTTCCCCAAACAGGAGCTTGATTCTCCATTTGCTCTTCAAGAGGATGAATCATACCATCATAACCTATTGCCTCAATCCCGAACGAAGATGCTATTTTTCCCCACAGCCATTTCCAGCGAAAATAGTCTCCATTTACGACATTAAATGCTTCATTTTTGGCCGCTTCCGTAGTAGAAGCCCAAATTAAATGCTCTGCTAATACTCTAGCATCCGTAACATCCGAAAGTCCATTCCATTGTGCTTCTGAACCTGGCCACTGAAACGATTTTCCATTTTCTTTGCAAATGCTAGCATACACAGCAAGGGTTGTTCCTAGATTCATTAAGTTACCCACCGCTTTCCCAATAACAGTGTGCGGACGGTGAATGCTCCATGTAAAACCATCACGTGCTGCTGCGGCATAAACTTCGTCCTCTTGTGCATAGTAAAAGTTTTCTATGTCAAGACGAGGTTGTTCTTCTCTAAATGGGGTTTCGGGTAAAAATCCTTCTTTGGCGTAAGCCTCAAAAGGTCCAAGATAATGTTTCAATCCTGTAACAAGCGCTACGTGCTGCACTGATTTTTTAGAAGATAAGGCCTCTAGAAGATTTCTAACCATCAAGCTATTTACTCTTATATTTTCTGCTTCAGTATCCTGACGCATCCAACTTGTAATGTAAACATGGGTAGGAGAAACATCTTTTAAAGCTAGCTTTAAATTTTCAAGATCTAAAAGATCAGCAGCAACAGGCTGTAGATTTTCTATATCTTTTCGAGGGTTTCTGGCTAAGCCAAAAGTGATCCAGCCTCTAGCAATAAGTCTTTCTGCAAGATTATTACCTGTAATCCCTGTTGCCCCAACTATTAACGCTATATTTTTCATATTTGTGTTTTTAAATTTTGAAGTACAAAATTCGAAAACAGCCATGGAATAATATAGGACATACATCACATCTTTTTTGTGACCTATATCACATCAATGCGATAAACGACTCAATGTCTCTCTCGAAATTCCAAGATAAGAGGCTATTAAAGTTTTAGGAATACGGTGAATCAAATCTGGATATAATTGGATAAATTGCGCATATCGTTCCTCAGAATTCTTGCTCATTAACGATAGAATCCTGCTTTGAAGTGCAATATTACCAGCGGTCATTTTTTGCAAAAAGAAGAACTCCATTTTCTGTAACTCTGCGCACAGCTTTTGCCTGTTTTCAAGAGTGATGTAATACGTTTGTGCATCTTCTAAACAATCAATATTGAGTGTGGCATTTTGATTATTATAAAATCCGTGACTATCCGTTACCCACCAATCTTCCATGGCAAATTGAAGAATATGACTCTTACCCGAGTGGTCTATATAATACGATTTCAACAAACCTTTAACTACGAAATGAACATACGGAACGGGATTATCTTGCTGAACTAGATATTGATGTTTTTTATATTTTCCTATCGAAAAGTGAGAAAGCACAAATAGAAATTCATCATCCGTTAATAGTACTATTTTCTCAATATGTTGTCTTAAAATTGCTTCCATTATTTGTTTTTAAAAAACGGTATAAAAATAATTAAAAAAAGGAGACTGACTACAACTCACAATTATTGGGTTTTATTTATTAAAGGGTGACTGCTTGAAGTATAACTTGCTTTTTATTTGATAAGATACAAAATAGTAGGAATAATTAGATCATAAGCAGTAGTATTAACCGGCTTGATTTAACTATTTCGTTTTTGATTAAATATTCAAAACCATTCACCGCTTTTTCTGTTACTCAGCAAAATAATGCACAAAAGAAACTTTTATAAACGTAAAATCTACATTTGAATTATAGGTGTTAAATAAAGGAGCAGTTTTTCTCTTTTTTTATTTTAAAAATTCGATATTTACATTTAAAAATAAATAAATGATGGTACGAAGAAGATTTATAGGATCAACAGCTTTATTGGGAATTGCTGGTATTTTTGGATTTGCAAAACGACCAATTGAAAAACCTTTATTACACCATGTATTTTTTTGGTTAAAAAACCCAGAATCCGAAGCAGATAAACAACAATTAATTTCTGGTCTAAAAACCTTAGCTGCCATTCCAACGATTCGTCATATTCATGTAGGTGTTTTGGCCTCTACTGAAAAACGGGAGGTAGTAGACACCTCTTGGGATGTATCGGAACTCATGTTTTTTGATGATGAAGCGGGTCAAAAAGTATATCAGGATCACCCAATTCATCAAGCTTTTGTGAAGAACTGTTCCCATCTTTGGACCAAAGTACTTGTTTATGATTCTATTGATGTGTAACCAATGAAAATGAAATTATCATGAATGTTCTATTCTAAAAGTAGCATTACAATTGAAGTTTGAAGAATTATTTCTTGAAACCTTTCTTATAGAAAATCGTGAAGTAAATAAAACTAAAAAAAATATTTACTTGATTAAACCTTTTATAGCTTTTGAGGTCAAATAAAGAAAAATAAAAAACTATAAAAAAACCATTTACTTATGTCAAAAAAACAAAACCTTAATGCGACAATGCGCATAGTTCACCGCTATCTAGGCTTTTTCCTTGCTGGAATTATGGCTGTTTATTCCCTAAGCGGATTAGTATTAATTTTTAGAGATACTAGTTTTCTAAAACAACAAAAACAGATCGTTAAAACAGTAAAGACCAATGCTAGTGGAGAGGATTTAGGTCGTATGCTTGAGATCCGTGGTTTTAAACCAGATCGTGAAGAAGGTGACGTTGTTTATTTTAAGGATGGAACTTATAATAAAAAAACAGGAGTAGCTGACTATAAAACAGAAAGCCTTCCTGCAATTGTAGAAAAAATGACGCACCTGCATAAGGCAAGATCAGGAGAACCATTATTCTTTTTGAATGTCTTTTTTGGACTATCACTTTTCTTTTTTGTACTATCATCATTTTGGATGTTTATGCCAAAAACAACAATATTTAAAAAAGGACTATACTTTACCGCTGCAGGTATTGTATTAACCTTAATTTTATTATTTATATAGATTTAATTATTAATTCGATTACAGTTTTTATAAATAAAACAAAAGCCTGACAATGTTGTCAGGCTTTTGTTTTTAAATGATCATCGTCAACTGAATGCGTTTTCTATCCTCATCGACTTCTGTGACTTTTACCTGAACATGTTGGTGTAACTTCACTACTTCATTTACGTCGCTTACAAAGCCTGCTTTAAGCTGAGAGATATGAACTAAACCACTTTCTTTGACTCCAATATCTACAAAACAACCAAAATTGGTAATGTTGTTGACAATTCCAGGTACTATCATTCCTGATTTAACGTCTTTTATCGTTTTTACATTGGGATCAAATTCAAATACTTTAGCTGATTTTCTTGGGTCTAATCCTGGTTTTTCAAGCTCATTTATAATATCTTTCAATCCTAGTAATCCTATCTCTGGTGTGATATAATTCTCTGGTTTGATTAGGGCCGTTTTTTCTTTATTGGCAATTAAATCATTCACAGTCAATTTTAAATCTTTGGCCATTTTCTCTACAATTCCATACGATTCTGGATGAACAGCCGAATTATCCAACGGATTTTTAGGATTCGAAATTCGGATAAAAGCGACTCCTTGTTGGTATGCTTTTTCACCCAATCGAGGTACTTTCTTCAGTTGTTTTCTGTTTTCAAAAGGACCATTTTCAGATCGATAGTTCACAATGTTTTCGGCTAGCTTCTCTCCTATTCCACTCACATAACTTAGTAAATGTTTGCTCGCCGTATTGATGTTTATACCTACTGAATTCACGCAACGAATTACCGTATTATCGAGTTCTTCTTTTAGTTTATTTTGGTCCACATCATGCTGGTATTGACCTACGCCAATAGCTTTTGGGTCAATTTTTACCAATTCAGCCAATGGATCACTCAATCTTCTCCCGATAGAAACCGAACCCCGAACCGTAACATCATAATTAGGAAACTCGTCTCTTGCAATTTTAGAAGCTGAGTATACCGAGGCTCCAGCTTCGGAAACTATGAAGACTTGTACTGGTTTATCGAAAGCAATTTTCTTTATGAAGAATTCGGTTTCCCGTGAAGCAGTTCCGTTTCCTATAGAAATAGCATCAATTTTATAAGAATTCACCATCGAACGAATTTTTTTCATCGCCATCGCTTCCTCTTTTTGTGGCGCGTGCGGATAAATGGTTTCGTTGTACAACAAATCTCCTTTTTCATCCAAACAAACAATTTTACAACCCGATCTAAAACCGGGATCAATGGCTAAAATTCGTTTTTCTCCTAAAGGCGGTGCTAGTAACAACTGCCCTAGATTATTAGCAAAAACTTGAATCGAATTGGCATCCGCCTTAGCTTTTGCTTCTTGCAAAGCTTCATTGGAAATCGCTGGATTCAACAATCGTTTGTAACTGTCTTCAATAGCCAATTGTACATGTGGAGTTGCTTTATTTTGTCCTTTTAAAACCAATTCATCAATAATAGCATAGGCATCATCGATATCAACGGCCACTTTAAACTTGATAAAACCTTCATTTTCGGCACGAAGCATCGCTAATAAACGGTGTGAAGGTGCTTTCGTTAACGGCTCTGACCAATCAAAATACTGATTGAATTTTTGTGCGCCTTCCTCCTCTTTCTTGGTTTTAACTACCTTAGTTGTAATCGTCGCTTTGCGCTCGTATAAACGGCGCAATTGCTTACGAACATATATATTTTCATTAATCCATTCGGCAATAATGTCACGGGCGCCTTGTAGGGCTAAATCTTCGTTAATTATAGTATCATTCAGGTATTTTGTAGCAATAAAATCAACATCATCGTTATTTTGTGCCATGATAATTTTAGCCAATGGCTCTAATCCACTTTCGCGAGCAACATCAGCCTTAGTTTTTTTCTTCTTTTTAAAAGGCAGGTAGAAATCTTCTAATTCTTGTAAATCAAAACTTTTATCGATTTTAGCAAACAATCCTTCGTTCATAGCACCTTGCTCCATGATTGATTTTAAAATTGCTTCCTTGCGTTTTACAATCACCTCATATTCTTTTTGAAACTTGGCTATATTTTCAATTTGCACTTCATCTAGATTTCCTGTAGTGTCTTTTCGATACCTAGAAATAAACGGAATCGTACAATCTTCTTGTAAAAGTTCAACTGTTTTTTGAATGTTAATCGCTGCTGTAGCTACAAATTTGGAGATGAATTGTATGTTGTTCATTTTAATTTTTTTCGAACAGCTAAAATAATATCTTTGAGTCTTAAATTAAGTTAAATGACTCTTTTATTCTACTATTTTTTGATTATAAATGGTATTGCCTTTGTATTAACTGGTTATGATAAATATTTAGCAAAAGCACAAAAAAGAAGAATTCCAGAGAAAACTCTTTTAAGTTTTGTAGCCTTTGGAGGCACTATTGGAGCTGGAATTGCTATGTTGATTTTTAGACATAAAACGTCAAAATACTCGTTTTTATGGAAGTATTTTGGAATTCTAGTACTGCAAATTGCAATTATATATGCTTTATTCTATACTGGTTTACTAGGTCCTAAGAGTTGATCTAGTCTTAGATTACAATATAAAATCTAAATAATTTGACTTATTTATTACCTCAAAATTAGCTTCTGGATACGCTTTGGCGAAAGCCGTAGGAACTTTAGCTTTTTTGTTCTCATTCCATTTAAATTCAAAGCCGGCCAATGATTGTCCCTTTTCTTCTAACCAGTCTAACTCTTGCTGGTCATAGGTGCGCCAAAAATAATTTTTAGTGTTCAATTTTTGATATTCTTGCTTCTTAATACGCTCTACAGCCAAATAGTTTTCCCATAAATCACCAACATCTGTTCTTGATTCTAATCGGTTGAAATTATTTATAATTCCGTTTCTGATACCGTTATCATAAAAATACCAACGACTTGATTTTACAATTTCTTTTCGAAGATTACGACTAAATCCTTCTACTTTAAAAATGATAAACACCTTAGACAATAAGTCTAAATAATTAACAACCGTATTTTTGGATAATTGCAATTGATTCGCTAACTCTTGTATTGAAACTTCCTTGCCAATCTGGAAAGCAATCAACCGCAGTAAATTATATATTTTATCGGCATGTTTTATCCCTTCAAAAACAAGGATATCCTTAAGTAAGTAGGAATTAATTATTTCGAATAAATACTCTTTTTTTTCTTCCCAATCAGGATATTGCATTAACTCGGGATAACTACCAAAGAGCAGTCTTTCTTCTAATTTTTCTATGGTTTGCTTATAATTTTCTTGTATTGAAAACTCTAATTGTGCCAGCGGATAAAGGTATAAGGTATTTTTACGGCCTACTAATGGTTCGCCTAATGTGTTGTTTAAATCGAAAATAGAAGAACCTGTAGCTATAATTTTAATACCTTCAATACTATCAACAATCAACTTTAAAATCAAACCAATTTCAGGAATTGTTTGGGCTTCATCAATAACTAATAAATCTATATTAGCTAATAATCGTTTGTAATTAACCACCGACCGCTCTTTGAGTAAATTAGCGTCATTAATATCCTCTCCATTTAATTGTAAATAGGTCGGTGATGGAATATTTTCTAAATAATTTTTAATCAATTCTGTTTTACCAACACGTCGTGCACCTAGTAAAATCAATACTTTATTAGGTAGTACTTTTTTACTAAAGGAATCAAAAATCGCTCTTTTTAAATGACTTTTCATTTATTTTGAATTATAAACACAATTCAAATATACATAAAAAATAATAATTCAGTCAGTACATTGACTGAATTTACATTAATTCAGTCAGTACAATAATTAAATTAACGTTAATTCAGTCAATAGAAATAAAAAACGAGCCTAGTTTAAAACTCAGCTCGTCTAAAATAATTGGGCCTTGGCCCGCAATTTTTTTATAAAATCCTTATTAACAAGAAATTTTATTCACTCTATTTTGATGTCTTCCTCCTTCGAATTCAGTAGCTAGAAAAGTTTCTACAATTTCTACTGCTTGCGGAATAGAGGTAAAACGAGCAGGAATACTTACAATATTAGCATCGTTATGTAAACGTGTTAAATATGCAATCTCTTTAGTCCAACATAAACCAGCTCTCACTTTAGGATGTTTATTTACTGTCATTGCAATTCCATTTCCGCTTCCGCAAATAACGATCCCAAAATCTGCTTTTCCTTCAGTAACGTCTGTAGCTACAGGATGTCCAAAATCAGGATAATCTACACTATCTTCTGAATCTGTTCCATAATTAGTTACTTCGTGACCCTTTGTTATAAGCATTTCAACAATGGCTTTTTTATAATCTGGTCCAGCGTGATCGTTCCCTATTGAGATTTTCATTTTATATCTGTTAAGTTGTGTGGTGCAAATTTACCAAAAGATTATTGGATATTATAAATGAAGCTTTTGTTTATTTGTTAAAAAAATAAAGTCCTTTAAAAAGTATCTATTTACATGTATTATAACTATCAGATTGCTATCTATTTATGAGTTATCCACAATTTTCATAAATACATAAATCATTGATAATCAATAAATAATTCGAAAATAAAATGTTAATATTTTACATTGTTAATAGTGAAACGCAATTGCTTGATATTCAGTTAACTTTAAATTAATATTAAATGTTAATAACTTCGGATAGAATATTAGAAGTATTTTTTGGTTCTATTGAAAAAATAAGTAATCCAAAACCCACTTTTAAAAACCTAATTTAGTTTGTTGAATTTTTAGAAAAGTTATTAATACTTAAAATAGGTTTATCAACAAAAATAAAAAAAATACTTATTTACAAATTCAAATAATTTTAGTTTATTAACTGTTGTTAATTAAAATATAGTAACTCTTTAAAACTAAAGACTTAGATAAAAATAACTATGTTAATAACTATAAATAACATACTATAACTTGATATCATAGCTTTTTAAAATAAATTTATAGTAGCTATTAACATGCTATAATACCCATTAATAAATAATTTAAATTTAATTTTTCTTTTTGTTGTATTATATATGTGTTGACAACTTTCAAAAAAATTAGACAATTTTTAAATTGTTATCGTACTTCATTTCTTGAAGAATAGTTTTGACACTTGAAAAATCGTTAGGATGAATTTTAAGTTGGATTCCTCCCAAAGCGGTTGAGTACATTGGTGCAAAAGAAGACATAATTTCGTTTTGAAAATAGTATTGCAATCCTTCTTGATCCAATCGATGTTTCAGTATTTCAATTTCATGAATGTAGTCAAAAACGGCGATAGTGATAAATGCTTCCATAATTTGATTCTTTGTATAAAGATACAACTATCTAGTGAAAGTTATATTTTCTTTAAAACTGACCGCTATTTTCTTATAACTGTTAACTATTTTGTAATTTTCGACTTTTAAGAAAAGATTTATGAGTAAAAGATTAAGAAAGCCGGTAAAAAAAGAGAAAGAGTTCTCTGAACAAATTATAAAAATACTATCGCAAAGTGCTAATAAAGCATTCAATTATAAACAAATAGGAGCAAAGTTGGAACTTGATGATACACAAAGTAGAAATCAAATTATTAAAGATTTAAAGATTCTTGCTTCTCAAAACAAAATTATCGAGTCGGAACCTGGAAAATATTTAATTAAAGCCGCCAGTAAAGAATATTACGAAGGTAAAATAGACATGACGGGCCGTAAAACAGCTTATTTTGTCTGTGCTGAATTAGAGGAAGATGTATTTATTCCAACGAATAATTTAAATCATGCTTTAGATAAAGACATTGTCAAAGTATATGTTTATAACCGAAGAAAAGGGAAAAGACCTGAAGGTGAGGTTATTGAAGTTATCGAACGAAATAAAACTGATTTTGTTGGAGTGATTGACATCCAAAAGAATTTCTCTTTTGTTTCAACAGCCAACCCAAAAATGTATACCGATATTTTTATTCCAAAGGATAAAATAGGAGAAGCAGAGCAAGGAGATGTTGTTTTAGTTCATATCGAAGATTGGCCTTCCAGAGCCGATAGTCCTTTTGGAAAAGTAATAAAAGTACTAGGTAAACCTGGAGAGCACGATACGGAAATTCATGCTATTTTAGCCGAATATGGTTTACCATCAGAGTTTCCTATTGAAGTAGAAACGTATGCACAAAAAATTGATACTTCAATTACTGAAACTGAAATTGCTAATCGTCGTGATATGCGTGATACACTAACATTCACCATTGATCCAAAAGATGCAAAAGATTTTGATGATGCTTTATCATTTAAAAAATTAGAAAATGGAAATTACGAAATAGGAATTCATATTGCCGATGTTTCGTATTATCTAGAAGAAGGAACAATACTAGATGATGAAGCCTATCAACGTGCAACATCAGTCTATTTAGTAGATAGGGTAGTACCTATGTTACCTGAAGTATTGTCTAATTTTGCTTGTTCATTACGTCCACAAGAAGAAAAATATACTTTTTCAGCTGTTTTTGAAATTTCAGAAAAATGTGAGGTTATTAACCAATGGTTTGGTCGAACAGTAATCTATTCAGATCAACGATTTGCTTATGAAGAAGCGCAATACATCATCGAAACGAAAGACGATACCATTCCGGAAGAAATTTCGATTACAGGTAGTTCATATCAAGTTTCTCCTGAAATTGTCGCAGCAACGCTAAAATTAGATGAATTAGCTAAGATTTTTAGAAGAAAAAGAATGCAAGATGGCGCTATCTCATTTGATAAAGTGGAAGTAAAATTCAATTTAAGTGAAGAAGGCGAACCAGAAGGTGTTTATTTTAAAGTGTCTAAAGATGCCAATCATTTGATTGAAGAGTTTATGCTTTTAGCCAATAAAAAAGTAGCAGAATTTATTGGAAAACAAAAGAAAACATTCATTTATAGAATCCATGATGAGCCAAATGAAGATAAACTTTTTGCTATGCAAGCGCTTATTTCTAAGTTTGGTTATAAAATAGATTTTCAGCAAGGTTCTATTTCCCAAGCTTTAAACAAATTAATGGAAGATGTAAATGGTAAAAAAGAGCAAAATTTAATTGATACTTTGGCTATTCGTTCGATGAGTAAAGCCAAATATTCTACAGACAATATTGGTCACTACGGATTAGCATTCGATTATTATTCTCATTTTACTTCACCTATTCGTCGTTATCCTGACGTTATGGTACACCGTTTGCTACAGTTTTATTTAGATGGAGCTAAATCGGCCGATGAAGAATTGTATGAAACCAAGTGTTTGCATTGTTCTACTATGGAAGGTTTAGCAACTAATGCCGAAAGGGATTCTATCAAGTACATGCAGGTAAAATACATGCAAGATCATCAAGATCAAGAGTTTTTAGGTGTAATTTCAGGAGTGACTGAATGGGGAATTTATGTTGAAATTATAGAAAACAAATGTGAAGGAATGGTGCGTATTCGGGATATAAAAGACGATTATTACACCTTTGATGAAAAACAATATGCATTGGTTGGAGCAACTTCAAATCAATTATTACAATTAGGAGACGAAATCTTCGTTAAGGTTAAAAATGCCGATTTAGTTAAAAAACAATTGGATTTTAATTTTTTAAGAAGAATTGATGAACCTGTAAAATAAACAAATTATGAAAAAAGTATTGATTTTAACTCTTGCATTAGTAGTTCAAACTACTTTTGCTCAAGTCACTAAGAACATTGGTGACTTTAATACTATTAAAGTTTTTGATAAACTGAATGTTAAATTAATTTCGTCCTCAGAAAATAAAGCAATTATTACTGGAGATAGGGAAGATGAAGTTGAGTTTGTAAATAATAATGGAGAACTTAAAATAAGAATGCCATTTCCTAAATTATTATCAGGAAATGATATTTCTATCAAATTGTATTTTAAAAACATTGATGGAATAGCAGCTAGTGAAGGTTCTTATGTTTCAAGTGATGGTGTTTTTAAAGAAACTATCTTAGATTTAAATGTTAGAGAAGGAGCAGAGATCAATTTACAATTAGATGGAACTAAAAAAGTAAATGTAAAAGCCGTTAGTGGTGGGATAATAGAATTATCCGGGACTGCTGTTAATCAAGATGTAGTAATTATGTCTGGAGGTGTTTTAAAAGCCAAAGAATTAGAGACATCACAAACCTCAATAAACGTTTCTGCAGGAGGAAATGCTGAAATTAATGCTAGTGTATTAGTGGATGCAAAAGTAAAGGCTGGTGGAGCTATTTATGTGTATGGAAAACCAGAACAGATAAATAAAGAAACCCTTTTTGGTGGAAAAATTATAGAAAAAAATTAAATTGCAATCTTTTTATTCCAAAACAAATTTCAATTATTAATGGTTAACGATATTTTATCAGGTATTCCTTGGGGAATTTTCTTAAGCTTTATGATAGGTCCCGTTTTTTTTATTTTACTTGAAACAAGTATAATAAAAGGATTTAGAGCGGCTTTAGTTTTTGATTTAGGTGTGGTCTTAGGTGATATTTGTTTTATTGGAATTGCATATTTAGGTAGTTTTAGATTAATTCAAAGTTTAAAAGACAAACCTGCTCTTTTTATATTTGGAGGTATTTTAATGTTGGCTTATGGTGTTATTTCGTTCATTAGTTTACGAAAAGAAAAAAAAATAAATACTGCAGAAATTGACAAAGAAATCATCAAAAAAAATTACTTAAGTCTTTTTATAAAAGGATTCTTTTTAAACATTATTAACATTGGAGTATTAGGATTTTGGTTAGCTATTATTATTTCTGTTGGTCCAAAATTAGATATGGAAAATTCCAGAATGTTAACTTTTTTTAGTACTGTAATCATCACTTATTTATTGGTTGATTGTATTAAAATATTATTAGCTAAACAATTAAAAACGAAGATGACACCCACTAATATTCTTAAAATAAAAAAAGGAATAAGTGTAGTTCTAATGGTTTTTGGAGTAGTGTTAATAACTCAAGGCTGGTTTCCAAAAGAAAAAGAAATGGTTAAAAACGCTTTTCAGAAAATAGAAAAACAACATTAAATTTTTATAAAATAGATGTAAACCGCTCTAATTGAGCGGTTTTTTTATGTTTAAAAATGTATTGAATTAAGGTTTAAACATTGTAATATTAAGAAAAGTTACGTTTTATAAATAGCTTTTATTATGTCAATAGTTTTAAAAGTAAGTAATTTTTTTGTTTCCTTTTCGAATATCTGCGAAACAATTCTTTAAAAATTAGATATAAAAAAAGAGATACATTGCTGTATCTCTTTTGAGGCATCGTGCGGATTCGAACCGCAGTAGGAGCTTTTGCAGAGCCCAGCCTAGCCACTCGGCCACGACGCCATTGTTTAATGGACTGCAAAAGTAACTAAAATCTCCAAAGTTTAAAACTTTTAGTCCAAAAGTTTTGTTTTTAACTTCTATATTCTTCTAATTCTATTGTAACTGATTCTACATCACCACCAATAGGAGGGTTTAGTTTTGATACACCAAGAAGGATTCTTGAAACTTCGGGAATTTCATTAAAAACTCTTGTTATGATTCGATGACCTACATGTTCTAATAAATGGGAACGAATCTCCATTTCTTCAACTACAATTCGGTTTAATAGAACATAATCTACCGTATCATGTAGATCATCACTGATACATGATTTTCTTAAATCGGTTTTAATTTCTAAGTCAACGGAGTAATCTGAACCAATTTTTCCTTCTTCTATCAAACAACCGTGATAAGAATAGGTGCGTATATTTTTTAGTTTAATAGTTCCCATTTTAATTTTTTATTTAATGTTAGCAGTTTACTGTTTCTTGTGTTAACTTTAAACGTTAATCCTTAAACTTTTTTTTACCTTTGCTAAAATAAAACAAAATAATGTCAACTGAAGATAAATCACTCCATTTTATAGAACAAATCATAGAGGAAAACCTAACTGATGGATTTCCAAAAGATAAACTCCGTTTCCGTTTTCCGCCAGAACCTAATGGTTATTTACATATTGGTCATGCTAAATCGATTTGTTTGCAATTTGGATTGGGTTTACGTTATAATGCACCTGTAAATTTACGTTTTGATGATACAAATCCTGCTAAAGAAGAGCAGGAGTATGTAGATGCTATTAAAGAAGATTTGCAATGGTTGGGTTTTAAGTGGGATGAAGAACATTATGCTTCTGATTATTTCCAACAATTATACGATTGGGCGATTATCATGATCAATAAAGGGAAGGCTTATATTGACAGTCAATCATCCGAAGATATGGCTACTCAAAAAGGAACTCCTACACAACCAGGTGTTGATGGACCTTATAGAAATCGTTCTATCGAGGAGAATTTGACTTTATTTGAAGGAATGAAAAACGGTGATTTTCCAGAAGGAAGTCATGTTTTACGTGCCAAAATTGATATGACTTCTACTAATATGTTAATGCGTGATCCATTAATGTATCGTATTTTACATCGTCATCATCATAGAACTGGAAACGATTGGAAAATCTATCCTATGTATGATTATGCTCATGGCGAAAGTGATTATATAGAACAAATTTCGCACTCTATTTGTACGCTAGAATTTGTAATGCATAGAGAATTATACAATTGGTTTTTAGATCAAATTTACGATGATACTAAGGTGAAACCACATCAATATGAATTTGCTCGTTTGAACTTGAATTATACAGTGATGAGCAAACGTAAGTTATTACAATTGGTTCAAGAAAACATTGTAAATGGTTGGGATGATCCTAGAATGCCTACTATTTCTGGATTAAGAAGAAGAGGATATACCGCTAATTCTATCCGTAAATTTTGTGATACGATTGGTGTTGCTAAAAGAGAAAATATTATTGATGTTTCTCTTTTAGAATTTTGCTTACGCGAAGATTTAAATAAAACGGCTCCTAGAGTGATGGCAGTTTTAGATCCTGTTAAAGTTATTATTACTAATTATCCAGAAGGAAAAGAAGAATCATTAGAAGCAGAAAATAATCAAGAAGATGAAACTGCAGGTTTTAGACAAGTTCCTTTTTCTAGAGAATTATATATTGAAAGAGAAGACTTTTTAGAAGTGGCTCCAGCCAAATTTTTCCGTTTAAGTTTAGGTAATGAAGTGCGTCTTAAAAATGCCTATATCATTAAAGGAGAAAGTGTTGTAAAAGATAGTGAAGGAAATATTACTGAAATTCATGTTACTTATGATACGGATTCTTTAAGTGGGAGTGGGAGTGAAGCATCTAAACGTAAAGTAGCGGGAACCTTGCATTGGGTTTCTATTAAACATGCCGTTCCAGCTGAAGTTCGTTTGTATGATCGTTTATTTATAGATGAAGCACCAGACAGTCATAAAGATAAAAACTTTCTTGATTTCATGAACAAAACTTCTCTTGAAACGGTTACGGGATATGTTGAACCTAGTCTAGCAACTGCTGTTAGTGGAGATAAATTCCAATTTCAACGATTGGGTTATTTCAATGTGGATAAAGATTCAACTCCTTCTAAATTAGTATTTAATAAAACAGTTGGTTTAAAAGATGCCTGGGAAGAAAAAGGAAAGAAAGAACTAAATAGTATTAATAACTCATTAAAAGACATCAATAAATATTTTAAAGTAGCTACTAAACCGGAACGTTTGGCTATTGAAAATAGTATTGGTGAAACCCTAGCAGCGATTGCGAATTATAGTTTATTACAAAATTCTTTCAAAAAGAATATTAACAATAATAAAGCTTCGTTGTTGTTTGCTAATTTTATTTTAAAATATTCCAATTTAAAATCAGCCGATTTTGATAAAGAAGAACTTTCTAAATTATTTTTAATGTCTTTGAGAAGTGAATCTACATTTGTACGATCTAAAACACTTTTGAATTTAAGAGACCTTGATTATGATTTAGATTTTGTAAATTCATTTAAAGAGGAGATTTTAAAACTAAAATCAAATCCAACCAAAAGTACTACCGAAAGAGAATCGGAGATTATAGACCAAGTACTTCATCAATTATAATTATCAAAAACACCTTTATTTAAGGTGTTTTTTTATTATTGATATTTTCTATACTTTTTATAAAAAACATCAGATTTAGTAATTAAAAACAGCTTTAAAAGAACGTTTTTAAAGCCTTTTTATATTTTAACGTTATCTTATATGATTTATGTTTTTTTATCCTTCTATAATCTTTATAATCGTTTTTAGCACAATTATTCTCACTTTAACGGCTTGTTAACAGCGTTATGTTAATAAAATAGCTAACTTTATAAAAAGTATAAATTTTAAAAATAGAGTTATGTCAAATAGTACAGGAAATACATTATTAGCCATTTTAACTGGTGCTGCTATTGGAGCTGGAATAGGAATTTTATTTGCTCCAGATAAAGGTTCAAAAACAAGAGGAAAAATTAAAGACGGATATAAAGATGCGCAAAAGGATTTTAAATATAAATTAGATGATCTTTCTGGTGAAATGAAACACAAACTAAAAAGTGCTAAATTAGATTTAGAAGAAACGTATGTTGATTTACTTTCTGATATGAGTCACAAAACTGAAGATGTTATTTCTTTTCTGGAAATAAAATTGGCCGAATTAAAAGAACAAAATGCCAAGCTTCAAAAATAAACGAATAGAATTTAAAAAAATCAAAATATGGCTTTTGAAGAATTAAAAGAAAATTCAGAGAATATTCAGGAACATGTTACTAAATACTTAGAAAATAGTCTTGAGTATTATAAATTACGTAGTTTCAAGATGGCGATGAAATCGACTACAGCATTTTTAAAATTTTCATTAATTTTATTAGGTATTGCTATGGTTTTATTCTTTTGTTCCTTTGCTCTAGCTTTTGCTATTGGAAATTATTTTGATAGTTATCCTTTGGGTTTTTTAATTGTAGGAGGGATATATTTTTTCTTTACTATGCTGTTATTTTTAATAAAAGATAAAATGATTGAAGGACCTCTTTTAGAGAAATTTTCAGAAATATTTTTTAACGACTAAATTATGGGAACAAGAAAATATTCGTCTTATGCTCAGATTGATAGAGAACTAGAAATTTTAAAAATTGAGAAGGAAATAAACCTTCAAAAAATCCATTTAGAGATACAAGGTGTAAAAGAGAATTTAGAGCCAAAAAACATCATGAAAAATGCTGTAAGTGGTATTGTAAGCTCATTTAGTCCAAGTATTCCAGGACCTTATGGAAAGATTATAGGATTAGCATTTCCATTTATAACAAAATGGATATTTAAAAAAAGAGGCCGTTAAGCCTCTTTTTTGTTGTTGTTATATTTCTTCTTCTGCTTCATCTTCTTCTCTTGAAGGTTCAATTTCTTTTACTTCTTTCTTCGCTTGTTTTCTATTTGTTTTTTTCATCATTTCTCCCACTTGATTGGATGCACTAAATGAAGCTACCATGTTATTTAGCATTTCGCTTCCTGCTTGTGGTGAATTAGGTAATAAAATTAAATTTGAATTGGAGTCTGCGCCAATGGCTTGTAATGTGTCGTAATGTTGCGTAACTACTATAAGGGCCGAGGCTTCTTGTGAGTTTATTCCAACTCTATTCAGTACATCCACACTTTCAACTAATCCTCTTGCAATCTCTCTTCTTTGATCAGCAATACCTTGTCCTTGTAAACGCTTACTTTCGGCTTCTGCTTTGGCTTTGGCAACAATTCTAATTCTAGATGCTTCTGCTTCAAATTCAGCTACTGTTTTCTCTCTATCAGCAGCATTTATTCTGTTCATGGCGTTTTTAACTTGAATATCTGGATCAATATCAGTAACTAAAGTATTGATGATAGTGTAACCGTAAGTGGTCATAGCTTCATTCAATTCTCTTTTTACTGCAATAGCAATATCATCTTTTCTTTCAAATACATCATCCAGTTTTAGTTTTGGAACTTCGGCACGAACCACATCAAATACATAAGAGGTGATTTGATCATGTGCATATTCAAGTTTATAAAAGGCATCATACACGGTATCTTTTACAACCATAAACTGTACTGAAACTTTAAGTTTTACAAATACGTTGTCTTTTGTTTTGGTTTCGATAATAACATCCAGTTGTTGGATTTTTAGATTTACGCGTCCTGCAACTCTATCAATCAATGGAATTTTTAAATGTAAACCCGATTGTCTTACGCTGTGAAATTTTCCAAATCGTTCTATAATTACTGACGATTGTTGTTTGACAGTAAAGAAGGAGGAGAGTAAGATAAAGAATCCAAAAACAAGAATAATAAGTAATGCAATGTTCATAATTATATAATTTAGTTTAAAAATTACTGTTAAATTACGAAAAATCTTTAGGTTTGTGTTAGTTTACTGTTATTATATGAAAAAGCTAGTTACATCCTTCGTTTTATTTTTTTTTACTTGTATAACATTTGCCCAGTATGGCTATAGGGATTCTAATAGAATTGGAATTACTGTTGGTGTAAATCAATTTACCTTAAACACCAATAACTTTCAAACAAAACCTGATTTGGGTTGGAATACGGGGCTTTCCGTTCGAGGAAATTTCTACGACAATTGGGATATGGTTTATTCAATTCAGTTTTCAGAAAACAATTTTTTAGTTCAAACAAATAATGTTGGATTTGGGCATAAAGATGTAAACTATAAATTACCTTCAGCTCAAATTTCATTGCAATTAAGTTTTGTTTTAGTTGAAAATGTGTTGAGTGTTGAGTTTGGCCCAATTGTACAAATAAACGGAAAATTTAAAATCAAACCCGAAGAAGAGAATAATGTTATTTCAGGAACTACTTTATTAGCTAAAGATATTGTGGATATTTCTAAGTTTAATTTTTATCCAACAGTTGGATTAACTACTGGAGTGAAACATTTCCGATTTAATGTGTCCTATCAATATGGTGTCAATAATATGCTAGGGAATTTAAATTCTAAAAATTTAGGATATGATTTTAAAGGAAACCCAGGAATTCTGAATGGTAATATTCTATTGTATTTATAAAAAAAGTCCCGAGTTTATCGGGACTTTTTTTGTTTTTATAAAGTAGCTATTGCTTTTTGAATTCTTTTTATCGTTTCGTCTTTACCAATGACTTCTACGATATCAAATAGGTGCGGACCTTTTAACGCACCAACTAAGCTCAATCGGAAAGGTTGCATTACTTTACCCATTCCTATTTCGTTTTTCGTCATCCAGTCTTTAACAATCGTTTCTATGTTCATCGAGGTAAAATCGGTAATTTCTTCAACAACCGAAATCAATTCTTGCATTAATGCAGGAGTATCTTCCTTCCAGTTTTTTCTTGCTTTTTCATCATAGGTTGTAGGAGCCACAAAAAAGAAATCACTCATTTCCCAAAATTCAGATACAAAATGTGCTCTTTCTTTGATTAAAGAAACCACTTTTGTCACGACATTTTCATCTACTGTAAATCCTTTTTCTTTTAAAATAGGAGTGAAGGCTTTAGCCAAAGTAGGATCATCTGCCTTGATTAAATACTGGTGATTGAACCATTTGTTTTTTTCTGGATCAAATTTAGCACCCGCTTTATGTACTCTGTTTAAGTCAAATTTTTCAACTAATTCTTCTAAGGAGAATAACTCTTGTTCCGTTCCATCATTCCAACCTAATAAAGCCAAGAAGTTAACAACAGCTTCAGGAAAGAATCCGTTTTCTCTATAACCAGTTGAAATACCTTCTTCTGTTTTCCATTCTAATGGAAATACTGGAAAACCTAGTTTGTCTCCATCACGCTTTGATAATTTACCATTTCCAACAGGTTTTAAAATCAAGGGCAGGTGAGCAAATTCTGGTGCTTTCCAACCAAAAGCTCTGTATAATAAAACATGTAAAGGCATGGAAGGCAACCATTCTTCTCCACGGATTACATGCGAAGTTTCCATTAAATGATCATCTACAATATTTGCCAAATGGTAGGTTGGCATTCCATCACTTTTAAACAATACTTTATCATCCAGTAAACTAGTTTCAAATTTTACATCACCACGAATGATATCATGAAGTTGTAACGTTTCATCTACTGGTGTTTTAAAACGGATTACATAATGTTCTCCATTTGCAATTCTTTTAGCAGTTTCATCTGCTGAAATAACTAAAGAAGTATCTAGTTTTTCTCTATTTGTATGATTGTAAATGAATGTTTTCCCTTGTTCTTCTTCTGATTTTCTAAAAGCATCTAACGCTTCTGGAGTATCAAATGCGTAATAAGCCCAACCTGAATTGATTAATTGATCAGCGTATTCTTTATACAAATGTTTTCTTTCGCTTTGACGGTAAGGTCCAAACTTTTCGTTCTTTCCAATTGTTTCATCAGGGGCAATTCCTAACCATTCTAATGCTTCCATTATATATGCTTCGGCACCTGGAACAAAACGATTTTGATCTGTATCTTCAATTCTTAAATAGAAAGTTCCACCATTTTTTTTGGCAAACAAATAATTAAATAAAGCAGTACGTACACCGCCAATATGTAAAGGTCCTGTTGGACTTGGTGCAAAACGCACGCGAATTGGGTTTGACATTTTTGTAAATTTTGGTGCAAAGATACAATTTCAATTATTCAAATGGTTTATTTGAAATCGGGTAATTCCATCATTTTCAACTTTGCATCCTTTTAACATTTCTTTATTGACATGTAGCTATTTATTGTTTTTCATTGGTCATGTGTAATTCACATATTATGTTTCGTACTTTGAGTACTTTTTTCTGATGTTCATTTCATATAAATTGTTACTTTTATTGGTTATATAAAACAGTTATAGATTTTGGAGAATTCAAATTTTATTTATCAAAAATTAGAAGCTTTCATTAGAAAGTTTTATTTAAATGAATTGATACGAGGAATCGTTTTCTTTATCGGTTTGGGTTTGCTGTATTTTCTATTTACTCTTTTTGTAGAATATTTTCTTTGGCTTAAGCCAATAGGGAGGATGTTTTTGTTTTGGATTTTTCTTGGAGTTGAAGGGTTTCTTTTCCTTCGCTATATTCTGTTCCCAATTTTTAAATTGTTTAAATTTCAAAAAGGGTTAGATTATAAACAAGCGTCCCAAATTATTGGTAGTCATTTTGCAAATGTTAATGATACGTTGACTAATTTTATTCAACTTTCGGATGCTACGTCTATAAATTCTAAATCAGAATTGTTACTCGCATCAATCGAACAAAAGGCAAATGCTTTAGAACCGATTCCTTTTAGTAATGCAATTAATTTTAATTCGAATAAAAAGTATTTGCCATTAGCCATTATTCCTGTTTTGTTATTTAGTGCTTTTTTTGTATCCGGCAATAAAAGTATTATTTCTCAAAGTTTAAATAGAGTAGTGCACTTTAATACTGCATTTTTGCCACCAGCTCCATTTCAATTTATGGTGCTGAATTCCGCTTTACAAACAGAACAGAATAAGGATTTTATTCTTAGAGTAAAAACTATTGGTTCTGTTGTTCCTGAAAATGTTATGATTTTTATAGCTAACGAAAGTTATTTTTTAGAAAAAAACGGCAACGGCGAGTTTCATTTTAAAATAGCAAATCCTAGTACGGCTATTTCTTTTCATTTGGAAGCCAACACAGTTTCGTCTCCTGATTATGAGTTAAAAGTTATAGTTGTTCCATCTATTGTTGATTTTGAAATGCAATTGAATTATCCATCTTATTTAAATAAGAAATCAGAAGTAATTCAAGGAACAGGTAATGCAATTGTACCCGAAGGAACACGTGTTGTATGGAAAATGAAGACGCTGGCTACTGAAAATGTAGTGTGGTCTAGTGATAAGGTGGAATTTCCCTTTTCAAAAGAGGAAAACAAGTTTGTTTTGTCTAAAAATATACTTCAAAATACAGATTATCAAATTATTACCTCCAATAATAGAGTAAATAATTACGAAAAATTAAATTATCAGTTATCTATAATCAAAGATCAGTTCCCTGCCATACAAGTGCATACTGCACCGGATAGTTTAAACGTGGATCGCAACTATGTTTTAGGTCAAATTTCTGATGATTATGGATTATCAAAGCTTCAGGTTGTTTATTATCCTAAATCGAATCCCATCAATGTAAAACGTGGAACAATTGCAATAAAGTCATCACCATTTGATCAGTTCGTATTTTCTTTTCCTTCTAATCTTCCAGTGGAACAAGGTGTTTCTTATGAGTATTATTTTGAAGTTTTTGATAACGATGGAGTGCATAATTTCAAAAGTTCAAAATCATCTGTTTTTTCTAATCGTGTGGCTACAGATGAAGAGCAGAAAGATCAATTTTTGCAACAGCAAAATGATAATATCAAGGGTTTAGAAAATTCATTAAAAAATCAAAACAAGCAAATTTCGGAATTAGATAAACTTCAGAAATCGGGAAAGGAAAAAGACAAGTTTGAATTTAAAGAACAACAGGAAGTAAATGATTTTATCAAACGTCAAAAACAACAAGATGATTTGATGAAGCAATTTGCTGATAAAATGAAAGACAATCTTAATAAATTCAAATCAAAAGAAAAGGATGAGTTGAAGGAGGCTTTACAAAAGCGATTAGATAATGCCGATAAAGATTTAGAGAAGAACCAAAAATTATTAGATGAACTTAAAGATCTGAATGATAAAATTAAAAATGAAGAGTTGTTATCTAAGCTGGACAAATTCAAACAAAACAGTAAAAACCAAGTAAAAAATTTACAGCAATTGGTGGAGCTTACTAAGAAGTATTATGTAGATAAAAAGGCAGAACAGATTGCGGATAAGCTAGACAAACTTTCACAGAAGCAAGATCAATTGTCAGATAATGTAAAGGAGAATTCGTTAGATAAACAGAATGAAATTAATAAGGCATTTGACAAAATCCAAGAAGATCTGAAAGATTTAAAGAAAGACAATAAGGAGTTGAGGGCGCCACTTGATTTGCCTGATGACGCTGCCAATGAAAAGAATATTGATGATGATTTAAAGAAAGCTTCGGATGAACTGCAAAAAGACAATAAAGATAAGGCTAAGCCAAAACAAAAAAATGCGGCTAAGAACATGAAGTCTATGTCTAAGAAAATGGCGCAGAGTTTGGAGTCAAGTGAGATGGAACAATTAGATGAAGATGTAAAAATGTTGCGCCAAATTTTAGATAATTTATTGGCTTTTTCTTTGTCTCAAGAGGACTTAATGACGCAGTTTAAAAGTTTAAAAACAGGTTCTCCAGCTTTTAATAAAAAAATTAAATGGCAACAGGATTTAAAACAGCAGTTCAAGCATGTTGATGATAGTCTGTTTGCAATGTCACTTCGTAATCCTAAAATTGCCGAAGATGTTACTCGTGAAATAGGAAACATGCAATACAATATAGATAAGTCTTTGGAGAGTTTATCTGACTCTCAAATTCCAAAAGGGTTATCACATCAGCAATATACTATTTCTGCAGCTAATAAATTAGGTGATTTTTTAAGCGATATATTAAATAGCATGCAAATGTCTTTATCAGGAATGGGTTCAGGTAAACCAAAACCGGGTGAAGGGTCAGGGATGCAATTGCCAGATATAATTAAGAAGCAAGAAGGAATAGGAGAGAAGGTCAAGGAGGGAATGGGAGCTGGAAAGAAACTTGGCGAAGACAAAGAAGGGAAGCCTGGTGAGGGTTCTAAACCAGGAAAAGGAGATTCACAATCTGAGGAAGAAGGAGAAGGAAATGCTAAGGCAATAATGGAGATTTATAAAGAGCAACAACAACTTAGAGAGGCTCTAGAAAACGAGTTGAATAAACAAGGGCTCGGCAATCAAGGACAAAGTGTTTTAGAACAAATGAAACAAATTGAGAAGCAGTTGCTGAACAAAGGATTTAAGAATGAAACACTGCAAAAGATTCTTAATCTTAAGCAGGAATTATTGAAATTAAAAACAGCTGTTCAAGAGCAAGGGGAGGAAAATAAACGCCAATCACAAACAAATAAAAAAGACTTTAATAATGAATCTAAACCGTTACCAGACGCATTGTTAGATTATTTAAATACGATAGAGATTTTAAATAGACAATCATTACCTTTGCGCTCCAATTTCAACCAAAAGGTTCAAGAATATTTTAATAAAAAATGATCAATTTTAATTACGAAAACGAGTTTAATTTAGATAATGAAGAAGCAATCGCTAACTGGCTTTCTGCTGTAATTATTTCTGAAGGTAAAAAAGAAGGGGAGATTAATTATATCTTTTGCGATGATGAGTATTTACATAAAATAAATGTGGAATATTTAGATCATGATACATTGACTGATATTATAAGTTTTGATTACACAATGGGAAATGAAATTAGTGGAGATGTGTTTATATCTGTAGAGCGTGTGCAAGACAATGCTGTTGATTTTAATGTGGCTTTCGAAGAAGAATTGAGACGTGTTTTAGTCCACGGTGTGTTACATTATTGTGGCTATAAAGACAAAGGTGAGGATAACGAACGTTTAATGCGTTCCAAGGAAGATGAAAAAATCGCCATGTTCCACGTGGAACAGTAAATTCTTAAATTAGATATTCTTGGTTTTGTTTCACGTGGAACAATTCTTGTTGATTGTTTTTAGCGCGAATGTAGTTCCACGTGGAACAATGGAAGTTGTGCTTTTAGAAAAATAAAATAGTACTTAGATTTTAATACCATTCTCGACGAAGTCGAGTTAATTTATAAAGAAAATGTTTCAAGAAGAATATGATGTTATTGTAGTTGGTGCAGGGCACGCTGGTTCAGAAGCCGCTGCTGCCGCTGCAAATTTAGGTTCCAAAACTTTATTGGTAACAATGAGTTTGCAGAATATCGCGCAGATGTCTTGTAATCCTGCCATGGGTGGAATTGCCAAGGGGCAGATTGTTCGTGAGATTGATGCACTTGGTGGTTACTCTGGAATTGTTTCGGATCGTACGGCGATTCAATTCAAGATGCTTAACAAATCGAAAGGTCCTGCAATGTGGTCTCCTCGTGTTCAAAGTGACCGAATGCGTTTTGCTGAAGAGTGGAGGTTGATGTTGGAAGGAACGCCAAACTTGGATTTTTACCAAGAGATGGTGCAGGGTCTTATTATTGAAGACGGAAAAATAAAAGGAGTTCGTACTTCGCTTGGAATCGAAATCAAAGCGAAATCAGTTGTGTTGACTAATGGAACTTTTTTGAATGGTTTAATCCATGTTGGCGAAAAACAATTTGGTGGTGGTAGAGCAGGGGAAAGTGCTGCTTATGGAATCACCGAAGATTTGATAAAAGTAGGTTTTGAATCTGGTAGAATGAAAACTGGGACACCTCCTCGTGTGGATGGTCGTTCTCTTGATTTTACTAAAATGAATGAAGAAAAGGGTGATGCGAGACCAGATAAGTTTTCGTATTCGGATATAACTTCTCCGTTGGTTCATCAACGTTCTTGTCATATGACATATACATCTCTGGAAGTACATGATATTTTGCGTGAAGGTTTTGATCGTTCACCGATGTTTAATGGTCGTATAAAAAGTATAGGACCTAGATATTGTCCTTCTATTGAAGATAAGATAAATCGTTTTGCCGATAAAGAAAGACATCAGCTATTTATAGAGCCCGAAGGTTGGAAAACTTGTGAGGTTTATGTAAATGGTTTTTCTACTTCTCTTCCTGCAGATATTCAATTCAAAGCCATGCGTTCCGTTGTGGGTTTTGAGAAAGTACAGTTCTTGCGTCCGGGTTATGCAATCGAGTACGATTATTTTCCTCCTACACAATTAAAACATACCTTAGAAACTAAGTTGGTAGAAGGGTTGTATTTTGCGGGACAAATTAATGGAACTACAGGATATGAAGAAGCCGCCTCTCAAGGATTGATGGCTGGAATTAATGCGCATTTAAAAGTGCATGAAAAAGCGCCATTGATTTTAAAAAGAGACGAAGCTTATATTGGAGTATTAATTGATGATCTAATTACCAAAGGTACTGAAGAGCCGTATCGAATGTTTACCTCTCGCGCGGAGTATAGAACGTTGTTGCGTCAAGACAATGCTGATTTTAGGTTGACACCAATGTCACACGAAATTGGCTTGGCTTCTGAGGCACGTTTACGCAGAATGGAGCACAAATTGAAGGAGTCAGAAAAAATGGTTGCTTTCTTCCGAGAATCTAGTATTACAATGGCAGAAGCAAATCCAATTTTAGAATCAAAAGAAACTGCATTGATTTCGCAAGGAGATAAAATGTTTAAAATTTTCTCGCGTCCTCAAATCGATTTAGAGGATATGATGAAATTTGAAAAAGTAAAAACATATGTTTCCGAGAATGATGTGGATCAAGAAATATTAGAACAAGCCGAAATTCAAGTGAAGTATTCTGGTTACATAGAAAAGGAACGCAACAATGCGGATAAGCTAACTCGTTTAGAAGATGTGAAAATCCCAGAAGATTTTGATTATCATAAAATCAAATCCATGTCTATTGAAGCAAAGCAAAAGTTAACTAAGATACGTCCAGTAACTATTTCTCAAGCGTCAAGAATAAGTGGAGTTTCGCCAAGTGATATTTCGGTCTTGTTGATTTACATGGGGAGATAAGATTTTAGATTGCTGTAGTATTATTAGCGATTTCTGAGTTTTAGATCTGCAATCTAAAATCGTTAATCTACAATCTAAATTCATTTTGTTCCACGTGAAACTATTGCTGAAACCCTTGTTATTATTGAATAGTTTTAAAAATAAATAAAACACAACCCTAAAAGTATTTCTGTGCTTTTGGGGTTTGGTTTGAAAAAGTATAAATAGTATATAATTTAATAAATGGACATTTCTAATAAAAAACATTTCCTTACCGTAAAAGACCATTCCGTTTCAAAAGAAATTTTCGAATTATACTATGATGAAAATCTGGATATGTTAGTAACACATCCGCAACCTAGTTTAGACGTTTTAGGTAAGTATTATGAAAGTGAAGATTATATTTCTCATACGGATGGGAAACGTTCTTTATTTGAGAAAGCCTATCATTTTGTAAAAAGCATCGCTTTAAAAAACAAACTAGATTTAATCAATTCACTTCAACCAGCTAAAGGACGCATTTTAGATATTGGTGCAGGTACAGGTGATTTTTTATCGGTGGCCAAACAAAATGGTTGGGAAACAATTGGAGTCGAGCCAAGTGAAAAAGCAAAAGCTATAGCAAGTAAAAAAGGAGTTGCTTTTGTGGAAGAAACAAGAACTCTAGAAAATCAATCTTTTGATGTGATTACGATGTGGCATGTTTTGGAACATGTACCCGATTTGGATTTTCAAATAAAAGAATTGAAACGGTTATTAAAACCCAATGGATCTTTAATTATTGCGGTACCTAATTTTAAATCATTTGACGCAAAACATTATGGCGCGTTTTGGGCAGCATATGATGTACCGATTCATTTTTGGCATTTTTCTAAAAAAGCAATAAAATTACTTTTTGAAAAAGAAAACATACAATTGGAAAAAGTACTTCCTATGAAGTTTGATTCATTTTATGTTAGTTTACTTTCAGAAAAATATAAATCCGGAAAAATGAATTTTATAAAAGCATCTTTTGTTGGTTTATGGTCCAACTGGAAAGCAAAAGGTAGTTTTGAATATTCATCCCATATTTATGTTCTAAAAAACAACTAAAATCGATTTTAATATAGTTTTAAGACTCGATTGTTGCTTCAGACGTATATTTTGTTGGCTATTTTTAGATTTAAGCTTATTTTAACGCTATTAAAGCCGTTTTTTATAATTACAAATTATACTTTTGTTTTTTTTAATAGTAAAATCTAATAGTATAAATAAACTCGTAAAATCTAAACTTTTTTAGGTTACTATCTATTTTTTTATATTTTTGTCGTACACACATTAAATTACAAATAAACCAAAATGAAAAAAGTATTATTAATTATTGCAATTTCTATTTCAGTTGTTGCTTGTAACAAAACTGCAGAAGTTAAAGAAGTAAAAACAGCTTATGTAGATACTTCAGTATTAATGAAAGAATATACAGAAGCAAAAGATCTTGAAGCTAAATATAAAGCACAGTCTGCTGAAAAAGGAAGACAACTTGAAGCAGAGATTAATCGTTTCAAACAAGAAGCTGCCAATTTTCAATCTCAAGCGCAAGCGAATGGTCAAGAGTGGGCTCAGAAAAAAGGTGCTGAATTGCAAAAAAGAGAACAACAATTAGGGTATGCACAACAAGCTTTATCGCAACAATTGCAACAAGATAGTAGTGTTGAAATGGATACTTTAGTAAGTGGTGTTAAAAAATTCATCAAAGCATATGGTAAAGAAAAAGGGTACAGCTACATTTATGGTACTGGTGATGCTGCTTCTATTTTGTATGCTGAAGAGAAATATGACATTACAAAAGATATTGTTAAAGCATTAAATGACAAATACAAATCAGCTGCCAAAGCAGATGAAAAAGTAGAAGTTAAAGCTGATGCTAAAACAGAAACTAAAAAATAATTTTATTTTTAATTCGATTGAAACCTTCATTCTTTTATTAGAATGAAGGTTTTTTTTTGTTACGAATTGTATCTTTTGTTTTTATTTTATAATCTTAAAAAAAGGTACATTTACTTTGTTTTAATTCGGTTGATTATACCGAAACTATTTTCCGTTTTTAATTTATACGCCTAATGCAAACCATTTCCGAAGCTGCCGCTTACACACTACAATTTATCAATCAAACCCAACGATCTGTTTTTCTGACCGGGAAAGCAGGAACTGGTAAAACCACTTTGCTTCGTGAAATTATAGCAACGACCCATAAGAATACGGTGGTGGTTGCACCTACAGGAATTGCGGCTTTAAACGCTGGCGGTGTTACAATTCACTCCATGTTTCAATTGCCTTTTGGAGGTTTTATTCCTTCTTTTAATGTCGATTCTCAATTTACGGATACAGTTAAATTTGAGTCCAAAGACACCTTGCGGAGGCATTTTAAAATGAGTGGATTGAAGAAATCCGTAATTCGCAATATGGAATTGCTGGTAATTGATGAAGTGAGTATGCTTCGTGCTGATTTATTGGATGCGATGGATTACATGATGCAAACCGTACGCAAGAAAACAACTCCTTTTGGTGGTGTGCAAGTTTTGTTTATTGGAGATTTATTACAGCTTCCACCCGTTATTCGTGATGAAGAATGGAAAACGTTGCGTGCTTACTACCAAGGAAAATTCTTTTTTCATTCGCATGTTGTGCAACAAAGTCCACCTCTGTATATCGAATTATCGAAAATATACCGCCAAACAGATACTGGTTTTATTTCGGTTTTAAATAATTTAAGAAATAACCAAATTTCTACTGAAGACATTGAGTTGCTCAATAAATACGTGAAACCTGATTTTGATCTCAAAGAAAACAAAGGCTATATCACATTAACTACACATAATGCCAAGGCGGATACCATGAATGCGCAAGCATTAGAAGATTTAAAAGGAGAATTAATTAATTATAAAGCGGATATAGTAGGTGATTTCCCTGAAAAATTATTTCCAATTGAAGAACGTTTGCTACTTAAAGTAGGAGCACAAGTCATGTTTGTGAAAAATGATTTATCCTTTGATAAAAATTACTTCAACGGAAAAATGGGGATTATCAAGTCCCTTTCGAGCCAAGAAATTAGAATTCATTTTCCAGAGGAAGACAAAACCATTGAAGTCGAAAAATACGAATGGCAAAACATTCGCTATAAAGTAGATCCTGTTACTAAGGAAATAGAAGAGGAGGTTTTAGGAACTTTTGTTCATTATCCTATTAAATTGGCGTGGGCGATTACGGTACATAAAAGCCAGGGATTAACTTTTGACAAAGCAGCGATTGATGTTTCGCAAGTTTTTATGCCTGGACAAGCGTATGTGGCTCTTTCGCGTTTACGCTCCTTAGAAGGCCTTGTTTTACTTTCTCCGTTGCGGATGAACGGAATTTCAAATGACCAAGATGTGATGAACTATGCACTGAACAAAGCCTCAGAAGAGGTGTTGAAAAATTCGCTGCATTTTGAAACTAAAAACTTTATTCATAATTACTTGATTAATAGTTTTGACTGGTCAGATCTGGCACAAGAATGGCGCAATCACAAGTACAGTTATTCGGAAAAATCCGAAAGTTCCGAGAAATCCAAACATACAATTTGGGCAACCAAGCAAATGAATGCTATTGATGCACTTTTGGATCCATCCAAAAAATTCATCATACAGCTCAATAAAATTTTCAATAACGAAACGGTCGATTTAATTCATGTTTCTGAAAGAATTCAAGCTGCTTTTGATTATTTCTTCAAACCCATGGATGAGTTGGTTTTTGAGATCTTGTGGAAGCTAGAAGAGGTAAAACGCATCAAGAAAGTAAAAGCTTTTTTTGATGAATTAATTGTTTTAGAAGAGTTGCAGACGAAAGCGGTCTTGCGTTTGATGAAAGCCAAATTGTTAATTGAAACCGTAGTTGCTGGAGAAACTATTTCGAAAGAGAAACTAACTTCAGACGAAATAAAAAAATACATTCCGAGGAAAAAAGAGGCAATCGAAAATCAATTTAAGAAAGTGCATATTACTTTGATTGAAGATGAAAAAGATGTAGAGCGTTATTCGGCAAAGAAAAAATCAGAAAATAAAGCACCGAAGAAATCAACTGTCGAGGAAACCTATGAGTTGTGGCTGGCTAAAAATTCAATTCAGGATATAGCAACCATTCGTAAACTGACCACTCAAACTATCGAAAGCCATCTAGTAAAACTAATACAATCTAAAAAAGTAAAAGTAAATGACATTCTACCTAATGATAAAATAACTGAATTGAGTGAAGCCTTCAAGCATTACAAAGAAGAATCACTAACAGGAATGAAAGAGCAGTTTGGTGATAAGTATTCTTGGGACGAACTGAGAATGTTCAAAGCCAGCTTAAATTAAGAAATTTTAGGTTTTCAATTGGGTCAGTAATCTAATAAAAAAACCTCTAATAGCGCATTTGCCTTTGGAGGTTTTTAAATAGTGAAATGTATTTTTTATAAAGATTCAATTAGCAACCAAGCTTCAGGATTGTCTTTTTCTTGAATTTCTTTTTTTGCTTTCTGTGCTTCAGCATACGTAGCATAACTACCATAAAGTACTGGGAAAAGACCATATTTGTTTGGCGCTATTCTTCGGGCTTTGTATCCTAAATTAGATAAACGATTGAATATTTTGTCTGCATTTTTTTCTTCTCTAAAAGCTCCAGCCACCACATGATATGGTAATTTTCTTTCTTTTACAGCAAGTGTTACAGCTGGTAAAGGGCTTTTGATGAAGAAAGTAGCTTCTTGAATTTTGTTTTGTACTTGTTTTTGAACAGCAGTTTCAACTAAAACGGTTTGTGTAGCAATTTGATTTTGATAAACAGAATAGCCAACAGTTCCAGTTAAACCCAATCCTAAAACGAAAATTGCGGCGTATTTTAAGAACGAACTTTCTTTTCTTTCTTCTGGTTCAAATGAGATTACTTTTCCAGTTTCTAAAGATTCTAATTTTTGTTCGAAAATTTCTCTTTTTACAACTGGAGAAACAAATGAACTTAAACCGAAAGAACTAGTTAAGTAATTCGTTTGATCGAAAGGTTTAAATATCAAATTATTATCGGCATTCAATGAAACATCTCCAATGTTTTTTAGTGAGAAAGCTCCGTTTTGCTCTAATGTTTTTTTCCAATTCACAACTGCATACTGAATAGCACTTACGGCATAGTCGTAAGATGTTTTTTCGGCTTGAGCAATATGATTAGCAAGCAAGCCATCGTTATTTTTTAAATTAGCGTTGAAAGAAATCATTTTTTTAGGAGGAAAAAATGAATTAGCACTTTCAACCCACTGAGCTGATTGAATTTCAGTCAAAAATGCACCGAAACCAGGAACGGTAACACATTGATAACGATATAAAAGCTGGGCTATGTAAGATTCGATGTTCATACATACAAAGTTATACAATGAAAACAGCTATCAAAATTTTATTCACAATTTTTATTAACAATTGAGATAATAATTTTATACTTTTCAGCAACAATTAATTAGCATGACGGAACAGGATTTATTTTATTTATTAGCCTTACAAAGAGTAGAGGGAGTTGGCGATATTATGGCCAAAAAATTGATCACCCATTGTGGTAGTGCCGAAGCTGTTTTTACAACAAAAACTGCTGCAATTGCAGCTATTGACGGCGTGGGTTCGATGTTGTTGAAAAACCTAAAGGACAAGTTAGTTTTTGAAAAAGCTAGTCAAGAACTGGAGTTTATAAAAACGAATGGTATTAAAGGCCTTTATTTCCAAGACGAAGCATATCCTGAGCGCTTGAAACAGTGTATTGATGGACCACTTTTATTATTTACTTCTGGGAATATCAATCTAAAAAACCGTAAAATAATCAGTATTGTGGGAACCCGCCAAATTACGTCGTATGGAACGGAGTTTTGTAGAAAACTGATTGAAGATTTAGCTCCTCTAGATCCCATCATTGTAAGTGGTTTTGCTTATGGCGTGGATATCGTGGCGCATCAACTGGCGATAGAATATAATTTACAAACCATTGGTGTAGTAGCACACGGTTTGAATCAAATATATCCCAAAACGCATAAAAAATATGTCGCCAAAGTAGAAGAGAACGGTGGTTTTATGACTGAGTTTTGGAGTTCCTCGAATCCCGACAAAGAAAATTTTGTTCGAAGAAACAGGATTGTTGCAGGAATGTCTGAGGCTACAATTGTAATTGAATCAGCGGATCGTGGTGGTTCCTTGATTACGGCTAACATGGCTAATGATTACAATCGCGATGTTTTTGCAGTCCCGGGTCGCGTAACGGACAAATACAGTCAAGGCTGTAATAACTTGATAAAAACTCAAAAAGCCAATGTACTCACCAGTGCTGCCGATGTAGTTTACATCCTCAATTGGGACATTCAAAAAGAAATAAAACCCGTTCAGAAACAATTGTTTGTTACTCTAGATGAGGACGAACAAAAAGTCTATGATTACCTTTTAAAAACAGGAAAAGAACTAATGGATATTATCGCTTTGCGATGTGATTTTCCTATTTACAGGATTTCAGGACTGCTCTTGAACATGGAATTGAAAGGTGTTGTAAGACCGTTACCAGGGAAATTGTTTGAAGCAATTTAAAATCTAAAACCCTTCCTAGTTTTGAATAGAAAGGGTTTTTTTTATGTTGTTTTTCAAAAATTAAACGACTTCAAAGCCTAATTTTTCTCTAACACGAGATAACACTCCATTAGCCACAACGGTTGCTTTCTCAGCACCAATTTTCAGTAAAGCATCTACTTCTGGAAGATTATTGATATAGTAATTGTATTTTTCTCTTTCGGTTTTGAACGTTTCCGTTATCAGTTCAAACAAGGCTTGTTTGGCATGACCATAACCATAATTCCCACCTAAATAATTGGCTCTCATTGTTGCTAGTTGCTCTTCATTAGCCAATAAAGAATAAATAGCAAAAGCATTACAAGTATCTGGATTTTTAGGATCTTCTAGTGGCGTACTATCTGTTTCAATGCTCATGACTTGCTTGCGCAACGCCTTATCATCTAAGAATATATTGATAATGTTATTGGCCGATTTGCTCATTTTTCCACCATTGGTTCCAGGAATTAGCATGCTGTCCTCTTGGATTTTAGCTTCAGGAATAACAAAGGTTTCTCCCATTTGGTGATTGAAACGAGAGGCTACATCACGGGTAATTTCTAAATGTTGCAATTGGTCTTTTCCTACGGGAACTAATTGTGCATCGTATAATAAAATATCAGCGGCCATTAACATCGGGTAGGAGAACAATCCTGCATTTACGTCTTCCAGTCGGTCTGCTTTATCTTTGAATGAATGTGCTAATGTCAATCTTTGAAAAGGAAAGAAACAACTTAAATACCAGGACAACTCCGCCGTTTGAGGCACATCAGATTGTCTGTAGAAAACTACTTTATTCACATCTAGTCCACAAGCCAGCCAAGCTGCAGCGGTACTGTAAGTATTAGCTCTTAAAGTTGCTCCGTCTTTTATTTGTGTAATGGAATGCAAGTCGGCAATAAAAAGAAAAGATTCATTTTTTGGATCATTCGATAATTGAATTGCAGGAATGATTGCTCCTAGTAAATTGCCTAAATGTGGTGTTCCTGTACTTTGAACTCCGGTAAGTATTTTTGCCATTGTAATTTTTTTCTGAACCGCAAAGTTCGTAAAGATTTTTGCAAAGCGCGCAAGGTTTTCTGTTTTTATACTATTAAATAGTTCCCAAATTTAATTGTTTTTAATAAAAGTATCATTTGATTCCTTATTTTTGAACTCATGAAAGGAATAAAAATTATTTTTTGGACACTTTGGCGTATTTGGTTTTATGTCCTTATGGCAATCCCCATATTGATTATGTTTCCTTTTTTAGTAGCTTCTATTCTTTCTGAAAAAGGCTATCCTTATTTCTTTAAAATGGCCAGAATTTGGGCCAAATTCATTCTGTACGGGATGGGTTTTTATTATAAAATTGACAAAAATCAAAAGTTAGAAACCGATAAAAGCTATATGATTGTTGCCAATCATACTTCAATGGTTGATATTATGTTAATGCTGGCAGTAATTAAAAATCCGTTTGTTTTTGTAGGTAAACAAGAATTAGCCAAGATTCCGTTATTTGGATTTTTCTATAAAAGAACCTGCATTTTAGTAGATCGAGGCTGTTCAAAAAGCCGAATGGAAGTTTTCAATCAGGCTCAAAAAAGAATTAATAGAGGATTAAGCGTATGTATTTTTCCAGAAGGTGGAGTTCCAAATGATGAATCGATTGTTTTGGATACGTTTAAAGATGGGGCATTCCGGTTAGCTATTGAACATCAAATTCCCATTGTCCCGATTACCTTTGGAGATAATAAAAAAAGATTTTCTTATACCTTTTTCAGTGGAAGCCCAGGTATAATGAGAGTTAAAATTCATTCTCAAGTGGATACGATTAGTAAAACAGGAACAGATAGAAAAGCAATTCGTGAAAACGTTCGAGATATTGTTTATGCTCAATTAATGACTTTTAATGCTAATTAAAAGGTATAGCTAATTCCAGAATACAACCCAATAAAAACAGGTTTATAGTTATCGGAATTGTTTGAATAGGTATTCAATTGATACTTGACCATGGGTTCAACATTAATTTGAAATGATTTTATAAATTGGTACTTAAATCCCATCCCAACATTAGTACTAAAGTGAATTGGGTTTAAATTATTAGCTTCTCCTAATTTTAAATTAATAGTATTAGACACTAATGATATTTTATTTTGATTTAAAAATAAAGTACTAATTCCTCCAATAACAGTAATGCCAAATTTTTTATTTATGAGTGCATAGGAAAGCTCCAAAGGCACTTCATAGTATCCCATTTTTTGATTGATTGCGCCTGTATTTGTATTTTGGTAGCTTCTTTCAAGGGTGGCTAGCGTATTGAGTTCCGATTCGTTTTTAATTTCAATCGATTCATTGGAAGTGTAATTAATGTTAGTCAAATTATGAGCTATCAAACTTGATGAATAGATTACATCTTTAGTATTATATCCCAATGTAAGCTTATTAACACCTGTTCTTACGGTTAATTTTTTTGAAACAGCATAATTCACCCCTATTCCAAAACTAAGGCTGTTATCGGCTGTTTTTTGGTTTTCTGAGAATTGTGGATCAATCGATGATCCGCTTGAATTTGAATTCAAATAGACTGCGGCAACATTGGGAACGATTTGCCATTTATCCAAATTAGTAAGAACGACTGTCGATTTTTTTTCCTCCTTCTTTTTTAGAATTGCTTCTAATTCGTTTTGTGTTTCTGGAATAATTTCTGTTGAATTTATAGCATCAGTTGTTGCAACTTTAGTGTCAGAGTTCTTTACTGATTTGATATTTCCACTGATTTCATTCCCAGTATTTTTTGGCGTATTTGTATTTATAAAAGGGTTTCCTTCAACAGTAAACTGATCTGAAATTATTTTGTTAGTATTAGAAGCTACTGATTTTAACGATGAATTATTTTTTGATTTATAAAGCGAAGTATCATTTTGATTTTTCTTCTGTTCAGTACTGGTTTCTGAGGAAATAAAAGTTGTATTTTCTTTTTCATGATTTCTAACAGTTTTTGGGTTAGTTATTACGATTTGTTGCTTATTTTTTATGAGAAAAGGGATATTCTTATTTTCTTTTTTTGTTGCAATTGAATCTTTGTTTTCGGTTGTATTTTTTGAGTCTAAAACAATAGTTTTTTTATTTTCTGTGTTTGTATTGAAAACCATATTTAAGGTAAAAAGACCCAGAATAAAAGCAGCAGCAATTCCTGAAAACTGCACCCAAAACGGGATTATTTTTCTTTCTTTTTCCTTTAATTCGGCCTCTATATTGAGCCAAACTTGTTTATTTGGCTCTGCTTCAAAATCTTTGAATTTTTCTTGAAACAATCGGTCAATGTTTTTTTTATCGTTCATTTTGCCAATGACTTTATTTCGATTCTAGTATAAGCTTCAATTTTTTCTTTTAAAATAAGCCTTGCCCTTGAAAGATTAGATTTTGTGGTTCCAGTTGTTATTTTTAGTATTTCTGAAATTTCTTTATGGGAATAACCATCAAGAACATAGAGGCTGAAAACGAGTCGGTACTGATCTGGTAATTCTTGGATGATTTTCATCAAATATTCAATGGGTACATTTTCATCATCAATTTCAACTTCATCGTCAGGAATGTTTTCATTAATCACTTCCATATATCGTATTCCTTTGAATTTTTGAAGTGCATTGTTGATCATTATTCTTTTCGCCCAACCTTCAAAGGATCCCTTACCACTAAACTGGTCTATTTTTCTAAAGATTATCAAAAAACCATCTTGTAAATTATCTTGAGCATCCGCATAATTACTGGAATACTTCAAGCATACCCCAAAAAACTTTTTAGCAAACAATTCATACAATTGTTCCTGAGCTTTAGGGTAATTTTTTTTACAATCATTAATGATTTGATCTAATCCCACAGGTTTTTTCTAGTTGTTAGTTGACTACAGGAACTTCTACTTCTTCATATAGGTCTGCACCAGCAGTATCTTTTCCTTTATAAAACTTAAAGATATAGGATCCAGTATTAGTTACATAAAAATTAAAAGAAACTTCAGATAATGCAGGGATTTCTGTGGTACATATTTCATTGTTTTTTACAGCGGTCTGAATAGCTATTGTTCTTACATTTAAATCTTTGTTATAATAAATTCCTTGAAAAATGTGACAGGCAGTGGGTTTTTGATATTTTAGTTTTATTTCATAAGTCTCCCCAAGCTTAAAATTCTCAGGTAGAGTATAACTATTAACGGGTAGTACTTCGTAGTTATAAGTATCTTGATTACCATTATCAAGGCTACATCCTGTTACAGTGGTAATTAACAGGATAAATAACGCAAACTTTTTCATTTTTTTACTATTTTTTAAATTTATAACAGACACATTCACTAGATAAGGATGAGCTTGTTTTTAATAGATAATAAATTTTGAAAAAGGTTGCGTATAGAAATAAAAAAACCCGAAAATTTTCGGGTTTTAGTTTTTTATGCTTCTGCTAATTCTTTTATTCTAGCTTTAATTTTTACTTCGAGTTCATCAGCTAATTCTGGATTGTCTTTTATTAAAGACTTAACAGCGTCACGCCCTTGTCCTAATTTGGTTTCGCCATAACTAAACCAAGAACCTGCTTTTTTGATGATTTCAAATTCAACAGCTAAATCTAAGATTTCTCCTGTTTTTGAAATTCCTTCACCATACATGATATCAAATTCAGCAATTTTGAAAGGTGGTGCAACTTTATTTTTCACCACTTTTACTTTAGTTCTGTTTCCAAGAACATTATCACCGTCTTTAATTTGAGTTGAACGACGGATGTCTAAACGTACCGAAGCATAAAACTTCAATGCATTTCCTCCCGTTGTAGTCTCTGGATTTCCAAACATTACTCCAATTTTCTCTCTCAACTGGTTGATGAAAAATACAGTACAGTTTGTTTTGCTAATTGTTCCTGTTAATTTTCTTAAAGCTTGAGACATTAAACGGGCATGAAGACCCATTTTAGAATCTCCCATTTCACCTTCAATCTCACTTTTTGGTGTCAATGCAGCAACCGAGTCAATTACAACAATATCAATAGCGCCTGAACGAATCAAGTTCTCTGCAATTTCTAACGCTTGTTCTCCATTGTCTGGTTGAGAAATAATTAAGTTTTCGATATCTACTCCTAATTTCTCTGCGTAATTTCTATCAAATGCGTGTTCAGCATCAATAAAAGCGGCAATTCCACCTGCTTTTTGTGCTTCAGCAATAGCGTGAAGCGTCAAAGTAGTTTTTCCAGATGATTCTGGACCGTATATCTCTATAATTCTTCCTCTTGGATACCCACCAACTCCTAATGCTAAATCGATTCCTAAAGATCCAGAAGAAATGCTTTCCACTTCTACTATCGCTTTATCCCCCATTTTCATTACAGTTCCTTTTCCGTATGTTTTATCTAATTTGTCAAGCGTCAATTGTAGCGCTTTTAATTTTGCTTCTTTCTCTGTACTCATCTTCTCTTTTACCTTTTCTTTCATTTGTATTATTTTATCGCTCTAAGAAATTTGGAGAACCTGTTAGATTGCTACAATTTTCATTTTTTTAAATTTTTATGCTCGTAAAAATACTTCTTTTTTTAATTAAATTTTTCACTTTCAAGAAGTAAATACAGTTTTTACATGAACAAGGCTTTTAACTCCGTAGCATCTTCGGGTTTTATTTTTCCTGCCAAAAGTAAACTCAGTTGCTTGCGTCTTAAAGCAGCATCAAAACGTTGTTTTTCCAGCTCAGTCTCGGGGATTATTTGTGGCACTTCTACAGGTCTTCCAGTGTCATCCACCGCGACAAAAGTATATATGGCTTCATTAGCTTTGGTTTTGTTTCCAGATTCTCTGTCTTCTACCCAAATATCAATATAAATTTCCATAGAACTTTTGAACGATCTAGATACTTTGGCCTCAACCGTAACCACACTTCCTAATGGAATGGCTCTGTTAAAAGCCACATGATTTACCGATGCTGTTACTACAATTCTTCTAGAATGTCTGCGCGCAGCAATGCTGGCAGCACGATCCATTCGAGCCAATAGCTCACCACCAAAAAGATTATTCAAAGGATTTGTTTCACTTGGTAAAACTAAATCGGTCAATGTTGTTAAAGATTCTGAAGGATGTTTAGGTGTCATATTTTTTATTAATGTAAATAGTATTTTTAATATTAATTCAACCAATAGACCGCCATTATAGCAGGAATAAAATAAATAACTATGGTTCTGGCTCCATCATAATCTTTTGCTAAACGTTGTCCAAAAAGCAACATTATTAAAGTAATACAAGAGAAAACAGCGCCATAGAACCCAAATAAACGGCCGTTGTTTATTAATAATTCGATACATCCTACAATGCATAAAATTCCTGAAATTAATTCTAATATCAGAATGTTTAATAAGGCTAAAGGCACGTGGTTTTTTAATTGTGTTTTTGCAAAATGTTCTTTCAACCAAGTCACATTATCTTTCCAATAAAAGAGTTTGTCATACCCAGATTGAATAAATGAAATTGCAAGAAAAACTAAAATTAAAATAGAAGCAGCGTTGTTCATATTGTTATTTTTTATGGATTAAGCGGGTAAGTTTAATAGATAAATCGGTTAATATAATTTTTGCATTTCCGTTGCGTTCCACGTGATACATGGCATCCGAAAGTTCCTTGAAAATATCATGAATGTTATTGCCATTGACAAATGGAGCAAAATTCTCGAGTTTAAATTTATCAACTTTGGGCTCAAAATAAACCAAATTGGGCGTTTCATAGTTAATCAATAAAGCCTGGCGGAACATTTCGATACAAAACTCAAGAAATTTCTTCTGAGTTTCTCTCCCTAAACCAGCTATTTTTTCACTCCAAAGAATTAAATCTTGAATAGCAGCGGCATTTCCTTTTGCTTTAAATGCAGCTCGCACCCATGTAACAAACCATTGTTCAAATGGAAATTCATCATTGTCATCACGTAATAAATGTAAGGCAAGATTATAATTGCCTTGTGCTTGATGGGCAATTTTTGAAGCTAACTTTGGATCTACTTGTTCACGAGAAACCAATGCTTCTGCAATTATGGGTTCGCTTAAACCGTTAAAATGCAAAATCTGGCATCGAGAACGTATGGTTTGAATTATGTCTTCTTCGTTTTCAGAAATTAAAATAAATACTGTTTTTTCTGGTGGCTCCTCTAGTAACTTCAATAGTTTATTAGAGGCAGCAATATTTAATTTATCAGCCATCCAAACAATCATAATTTTATAACCGCCCTCGTATGATTTTAAAGATAATGACTTTAAAATTTCTTGAGCATCATCAACTCTTATTTCACCTTGTTTGTTTTGAACTCCCAAAACAGCATACCAATCGAAAAGACCTCCGTAAGGATTTTGCAAAACAAATTGTCTCCAATCTGCAATAAAATCAAGGCTTTTTGGGCTTTTCTTTACTGCATCTGTGGTTACAGTAGGATAAGCAAAGTGTAAATCAGGATGGGATATTTTTTGGAATTTCAGATTGCAAGATTCATTAGAACCGCAGTTCTCCCCATTTTGATTGTTGCATAAAATGTATTGTGCATAAGCAATCGCCATAGGTAAAGTACCACTTCCTTCTGGACCAACAAATAATTGTGCATGAGGTATTCTACCAGAATCAGCACTTTTTGTCAGATGGTTTTTAATGTGTTCTTGTCCTAAGATTTGAGAAAATTGCATAAAGCAAAGATAGAAGAAATTGGGTTAGTCAAAAATTTTAAAGAAGCAAAGTTTTAATTCTCAAAATTGAGGAAAAGCTTGTTTAAAATTAGGTCTAATTTTACTTTCTATCAATGGGATCCTTTTAGAAATGAATGTGTTTACCGCAATTATTGCAGTTTTCACCGCAATAATTAGAATTTTTACGATTAGAACCCTAGATTTGAGTGGATAAGTAGTATTCATGAAAAAAACGATTTCTTTTTACGCATTGCATTTTAGTCTATGTCTTGCATTCATGGTTTTGCCCTATGCATTTACTTCATCGGGAACCGTTTTAAGCTTGCCAGATTTGGTAAGTAATGGTCATGATAGAATTTATTTTCTAATTTATTTTTTGTTGCTTATTTTCTTTTACCTCAATTATTATTATTTGATCCCTAAGGTTTATTTTTCAAATAAACTGATTCTATACTTTTCAATAATTATCTTTTTTTTAGTTTTTTTTCTTTTTATTTCTAAATTTTTTGACCATCCAGAACGTAACTTTCTTGATTTCGGGCAGGGAATTCATCCTAAAGATGGTTTTCTACCACCAAAATATATGGGGACGCCGCCTTTGATGGAGGGCGGGCCACCTACTCAATATGGTCATACGATTTTAGTCTATTTGATTGGGGTAATTTCCAGTTTGTTATTTGCGATTAATATTCGTTTACAAAAAGTAGAAAAAGATAAAATGAAATCGGAATTGTCTTTTTTGAAAGCACAAATTAACCCCCATTTTTTGTTTAATACCTTGAACAGTATTTATGCTTTAGCTATTAAAAAAGATGATAAAACGGCTGATGCTGTTGTGCAATTATCAGAACTCATGCGTTACATAATTACAAATGCAAATGATGATGTAATTGCTTTGGACAAGGAAATAAACTACATCAATAACTTTATTCAACTCCAAAAAACGCGTTTAGGTAATACCGTACAGGTTGATTATTCAATCGAAGGAAATACATATGGAAAATGTGTTACACCACTTATCTTGATTTCATTTATAGAAAATGCTTTTAAACATGGTGTTAATCCAAATGAAGACTCACAGATTGCTATACAAATTACTATTATTAATGATTATTTGACTTTATTTGTTTCCAATAATAAAGTACAATCAAAAAAATCAGACAGTGGCATTGGATTGCAAAATACAATAGAAAGATTGTCCCTTTTGTACCCTAATAATCATGTTTTGACAATTGATGATAACCTCAAAAAATATAGTGTAACTTTAACTATCAAAGTAGGATGATTAAAGCCATTGCTCTTGATGACGAACCTTTAGCACTCGATATATTGCAAAGTTTTTGCAACGATATTGAGTATATTGATTTGCAAAAAACATTTGCAAAATCGGAAGATGCTTTTAAATATTTAAAAAAGTATCCAGTTGATTTATTGTTTTTAGATATCAATATGCCGTCCATTTCGGGGATTGATTTTTATAAAAAGTTACCAAATAAAGTGATGGTAATTTTTACAACTGCTCATTCTGAATATGCAGTCGAAGGATTTACTTTAAGTGCTACTGATTATATTTTGAAACCTTTTTCTTTTCCAAGATTCGAACAAGCGGTTGAAAAAGCATACTCACAATGGAAATTGCAAAATCAAGATCCTGAAAAACTATATCTTTTTATTCGGGCTGATTACAGTTTAAATAAAATTCTTATTTCTGATATTTTATATGTAGAAGGATTAGACGATTACTTGAAAATTCACTTAGAAAATCAAAAGACAATTGTGGCCAGAATGACTTTGAAAGCACTACTCCAAAAATTGCCTGTACCTGAATTTATAAGAGTGCACCGTTCTTATATTGTCCCTATTTCTAAAATTGAAAAAGTAAGAAATAAGATAATTTACATCAATCAGGAGGAAATTCCTGTAAGTGCCAGTTATGAATTGGCTTTTTTTACTGCAATTCATAAGGAATAAAAAATCATTTTAAAAGAATAAAACTATTACATTATTGTATTTTATGTTAGTTTACCTCATAAAATCATGCTGTTACCTCATAAATTTCAGGGATTCTTTCCATTTAAATACTTTTATTGAAAACAACAATAAAATCATTTAGAGATGGAAAGAAAGCAATTTTTAAAAGGATTGGGATTTGCAGGTTTAGGCGCTTTGACTATTCCAGTAATCAAAGCTTGTAGCAGTAATAATACTAATGCATCAACATCTGACACAACCCAAGCAACCGATACTAGCGGATCAACTTCTACAAGTAGTTGTTCTGTTACTTCATCTGAAACAGCAGGGCCGTTTCCTACAAAATCACCTTCTTCATTGGTTGCTACAAACATTGTTAGTGATAGAACTGGCATTGGATTTACAATCAACATAACAATCAACAATACAAATGCCAGTTGTGCTGCTTTGGCTGGAGCAATTGTAGACATTTGGCATTGTGATAAGGATGGGTATTATTCAGAATATGGAGGAACAGGAATGCAATCAGCTGACTTTACTTCGGTTCATTTTTTAAGAGGAAGACAAACCACAAACGCAAATGGTAAAGTTAGTTTTACTTCTGTTTTCCCAGGATGGTATAGCGGTAGAGCTACACACATACATGTCCATGTTTATAACTCTTCAGGAACTTCTTTACTAGTTACTCAAATTGCGTTTCCTGAAGGGTCAAATAGCGCCGTAGTTTTGGTAAATACTTCATCTGCCAATGGCTATACAAAAGGGATGTCAGGTTATACATATAACAGTTCTGATAATGTTTTTTCGGATGGAGTGGCCAATGAATTGTCAACAGTTACAGGAAGTGTTGCTGAAGGTTTTGTGCTTGAGCATGCTATAAATGTTGCTGGTTAAAATGAAGGAACAAAGTCAAGCTCAAATATACAAATCGGAATTAAGAGGACTTTTAATTTCAGATGGGGATAATTGTCTGTCTACTTTCAATTTTGGTACTTATTATGATGACTTTAGAAAACCGTTTGGCTTATTACACGTTTTAAATGAAGAAATTCTTTTGCCTCAACATTGTTCTAAAACAAGTATAGAAACGGATACTGAAATAATTATTTTACCATTATTTGGAGGTGTTGAATACAAAGACAGTCTAGGAAACGAGGATTTCATTAGAGTCGAACAAATAAGGAGTTTTTCTGCTGAAAAAGGAATGTCATTTGAGCTTTTTAATCCTTATGGAGTGGAGAATGTTAGTTATTTACAAATTTGGATTAAGTCCGGAAAACAGGATTCAAAAACTGGGTTCAAACAATTTGATTTTGATTTGAACCAAAAAAACCAATTGATTTCATTATTCAAAACTGCAAATAGTTTTGGTTTTATTGGAAATTATGAAGGTAGGATCGAAGGACTTTATCAGTTGAAAAACAAATCAAATGGCGTTTTCATTTTTGTGATTAGTGGCGCATTCGAAATTGATAATCGATTGTTGGAATCCAGAGACGGATTGCATTTGCTAAAAACAGATTTTTTTGAATGGGAAGCATTATCCGAAAATGCTCTTTTTTTGCTGTTAGAAATACCATTAGATAAAGAACTGATTTATGAATAATATTAAAATCCGATTAGCCTATCGATTGGTAATTGACAGCGCTTCGACTTTTATCTGGGACAAATATGTTCATGAAGATACTTTCAAGGAATATTTCATGCAACATCAACAATTCAATTCTAAGGAAAATCCTAAAAATACCTTTCGGGAGTTGCTTTCAGAAAATGAAAAAGCCAATCAATTGCATTATTTAGTTGGGATTGCAGCTAGCAATTATGTAGACCAGCTCAAAGGGAACTTTCATCGGGTTACTGATGTATTGGGAAATCAATATTTCCCTTTTACAAATTATCAATTGGATATCATTAATACAGATTGCACTGACATCGTAAAGCACAAAATAGGCATAACGTTTTATTCTCCTGTTTTGGCGTATTTAGGCATGGTTGAGAAAAACTATTTGGTTTCAAAAAACAGTACTGACTGCAATGAATTTGACACGATTATGTTTCCAGCGCAACCTAATTTAGCTATTTGTTTTTACAAAGAAGAGTAAAAAAAACAGGTATCTACACTTGATAAAGTCTTTCTTATTTTAAAACGAGATAAGAGCGGATTTTTTTTATACGATCAATTTTATGATCATCATTTTTTCTTTTTAAGTATTTTTTGATGATATAAAAAGTAAAAGTCGGATTTATTATTAATTTACATCGATTTCGTTGTTAAAAATCTTAATTTTTTAGTTTTTTCAAATTTAATAATAATCTAAAAGTTCTATATTTGTTACTCTTTCAAAAAAACAAACTAAAAAAGAACCTGATGAAGACTTTAAACGATTTTGATTTCAAAAATAAAAAAGCAATAATACGCGTTGATTTTAACGTGCCTTTGGACGAAAATTTTAATGTGACTGATGCTACTCGTATCGAAGCAGCAAAACCTACAATTGATACTATTCTTGCTCAAGGTGGAAGTGTAATCTTGATGTCACACTTAGGAAGACCTAAAGGAGTTGAAGAAAAATATTCTTTGAAACATATATTAAAAACAGCTTCAGATATTCTTGGAGTTCCAGTTCAATTTACTTCAAATTGTATTGGTGAAGAAGCGAAGAACGCTGCTGCAAACTTAAAAGCAGGAGAAGTTTTATTATTAGAAAATCTACGTTTTCATGCTGAGGAAGAAGCTGGAGATGTTGCTTTTGCAAAAGAATTAGCTTCACTTGGAGATATTTATGTAAATGATGCTTTTGGAACAGCACACAGAGCACATGCTTCAACAACAATTATTGCACAATTTTTCCCAACAGAAAAATGTTTTGGAGCATTATTAGCAAAAGAAATTGAAAGCTTAAATAAAGTTTTAAAGAACAGTGAAAAACCAGTAACAGCAGTTCTTGGAGGTTCTAAAGTTTCTTCTAAAATTACAGTTATCGAGAATATTCTTGACAAAGTAGACCATATGATTATTGGTGGTGGAATGACTTTTACTTTTGTTAAAGCATTAGGAGGAAAAATTGGAGAATCTATTTGTGAAGATGACAAACAAGAATTAGCATTAGAAATCTTGAGATTGGCTAAGGAAAAAGGAGTTCAAATTCATATTCCTGTAGATGTAGTTGCTGCGGATGATTTTTCAAATACAGCAAATACTAAAATTGTGGATGTAAGAGAAATTCCTGATGGATGGCAAGGTCTTGATGCAGGTCCAAAATCATTGGAAAACTTCAAAAAAGTAATATTAGAATCTAAAACGATTCTTTGGAACGGACCTTTAGGTGTTTTTGAAATGGAAAGTTTTGCTAATGGAACTATCGAATTAGGAAACTTTATTGCAGAAGCTACAGAAAATGGTGCTTTTTCACTTGTAGGTGGAGGAGATTCAGTTGCAGCAGTAAAACAATTTGGTTTTGAACATAAAGTAAGTTACGTATCAACAGGTGGTGGTGCAATGTTAGAAATGCTTGAAGGTAAAGTATTGCCAGGAATAGCTGCAATTCTAGATTAATAAATACATTTTTAACAATATTTATTGAATTTTTTAGTTCTAACATATTAAGTTTGTAAAAAAATGGCGTAGTAACCATTTATAATTAAGGATGTTGACATAAAAAAGCATGAATATAAAAAATACCACAATAGCATTTTTACTATTGCTATCGATTCCTTTGTTTTCGCAAGAAGTTGCTGAAAGCAAAGGAATTGTTGTTATAGAAAACAATTTATCTTATCTCGATTCTATCAAAAAAACCTTTGTCAATGATGAAATGGCGTCTTGTGTAGATAGTTTATGGATGAAAGAATTGACAAATCTTGATTTGTATAATGACATTACAAATGATATTGAAAACATAAATATTGATGAAAAAGTAGATTATGAATTGCCAACTGAATTGTTGAAATCGCGATTGGAGGCCATGAATGCAAAATCTCCTTTTAGAATTGAATACAATGAGAGTCTTGAAAATGTAATTCGGTCTTTTCTAAAGTACAGAAAAAAATCATTTGAAAAGTTGATGGCTATTTCGGATTATTATTTCCCCATGTTTGAAGAGGCTTTTGCGAAAAAAAATGTCCCGTTGGAAATCAAATATTTAGCAGTGGTTGAATCGGCATTAAACCCAAGAGCCGTTTCAAGAGTAGGAGCAACGGGTTTATGGCAGTTTATGTATCAAACAGGAAAACAGTACAATCTAAAAATTGATTCTTATATCGATGAGCGCAGTGATCCTCTAAAAGCGACTGCTGCAGCAGCACAATACATGTCTAATATGTATGGCATTTTTGGCGATTGGGAGCTGGTATTAGCTTCTTATAATTCTGGTCCAGGGAATGTTTCTAAAGCAATACGAAGATCAGGAGGAAAACAAAACTATTGGAACATTCGAAAAAACCTTCCTAAAGAAACACAAGGGTATGTTCCTGCTTTTTTAGCAACTATGTATCTTTATGAATACCACAATGAACATGGAATCAGACCTGATAAAGCGCTAGTGCAGCGTTTTGAAACGGATACCATTTTAATGAAAAAACAAATGTCCTTTAAACAAGTTTCTGATTTATTGGATGTGCCTGTCACTCAACTTCAATTGTTAAACCCGTCTTATAAGTTAAATGTAATTCCTTTTTATGGAGATGAAAACCATTATTTAAGATTACCCAAAGAAAAGATTGCACTATTTACTTCAAATGAAGATAGAATATATGCCTATGTTCAACACGAATTAGATGGTAGAGAAAAACCTTTTCAAAACTCAAGAGCAATTGTTTCTAAAGAAGAAAATACAGATGGAAGAACTCAAACAATTACACATACAATAACCAAATATTATAAGGTAAAACGTGGAGATAATTTAGGTAATATTGCTGATAAATATGATGTCGCTGTAACTGATTTAAAAAAATGGAATAAACTAAGAAGCAATACCATTTCCTATGGTAAAAGTTTAAAAATTATCTCAACAGAAAGCATTGTAAAAGTAATGAAGAAAGAACCTGAAGTAGCACCAATTTCAAGAGAAACTATTTTAGAAAACCAAAGAATTGCTTCCATGAAATTAAAAATTAAAAAAGAAGTAAAATCGGATAGTTTATCACCTAATAATACTTCTTTTTATGTTGTTCAAAAAGGGGATAATTTAAATGTGATTGCTGAAAAAAATAATGTTTCGATTGCAGATATTAAAGAATGGAATCATCTTTCAGCATCCACAATTCAACCTGGAAAATCACTACAAGTCTCGGCTACTATAGTAGAAGAAACCAAAGAAGAGGTAGTCGCAATTACACCAGAACCAGCAGCGTTAAAAGACATTAATTATACGGTTCTAAAAGGGGATAATCTTAGTATTATTTCAAGAAAATTTGGAACAGCAATAGCTGATTTAAAAGAATGGAATAATTTATCGAATCAAAATATAGCTGTTGGAAGTTCTTTGATTGTGGCCAAAAATGAAGTAGCCATTACTACCGATAATGCAACAGCAAGTTCGTTTAAGAAAAAAGATAATTATTCGAAAGCTTCAGTAAACAAAGCAATTGATTATTATGTTCAAAAAGGGGACTCTTTGTATAGCATTTCAAAAAAATATCCAGGAGTATCCGTCTCAGATCTTAAAAAATGGAATGATATTCGCACTGAAGGGATTAAACCAGGAATGAAATTGAAAATTAATGGATAAAAATAGTTTGTTTTCAAACTATAAAATTTCAATTTTTCAGATTAATTGAACAGACACCTTTTATTAATACACACAATGTTCAAAGCAATAACTGTTGCATTTATATTTCTTATGTTTTTCAATTCCTGTGAAGTTAAGCAAAAAAGCTTAGCCATGAATGACTGGTATGGATTTACAAAAAACGATACAGAAAGAATTGCTCCTTCACAGGTATATGAGTTCACAGAAGGTATGATACGAATGTATGGTGACAACATCGGTTATTTAATGACAAATGCATCCTATGAAAATTTTGAACTAAGTTTAGAGTTCCGATGGAATATGGATGAAAAATATAAAAGAGACACAGGCAAAAAAAATAGTGGTGTGATGTACAATATTCCTTCAGATGCACCCGATCATATTTGGCCACAAGGAATACAATTTCAAATAAAAGAGAATAGTACTGGCGATTTTGTTTTTTTAGATAATATAAAAGCAAAAGTAAATGGTATATTTATTGATGCTGGTGCAAGTGTAGTTTCTCCTAAATTTGATAGTAACGAGAACCCTTATGGACAATGGAATAAAATACTAATTTTATCGTACAATGGGAAATGCACTCAATATTTGAATGGAAAGTTAGTAAATGAATGTATTGAGGCATCATCTAATGAAGGTAAAATTTCTTTAAATTATGAAGGTTCACCAATTGATTTTAAAAATATTAAGTTGAATTACATTCGTAAATTATAATGCCAAAATACTTTTCCTTTTTTAAATAAGAAGTTGGTGTATTTTTTCTTTATTTAGTGATTAATATCTTTACAAAAACAATGAATAAAAGTCTTATCTTATTTTCCTTAATTCTCATTCTAATTGTTTCTTGCAAAAAGAAAGACGATGCAATTCCACGTAAAACAACAGGAGCAATAAATACTATTTCAGTAATTATTGATGATCAATTATGGAATGGTGAAGTAGGTGACAGTGTCAGAAATAAGTTTGCTTCACCAGTTATTGGACTGCCACAAGAAGAACCTCTTTTTACTATAAATCAATATCCAGTTAAACTAATGGAGGGATTTATGACGGACAGTCGCAATATTATCGTTATAAAAAAAGGCGAAAAAAATAACTTTGAAATAAATAAAGACCAATATGCTTCACCTCAAAATGTATTCCATATTTCTGGTAAAACGGGAGGAGATATTATTGCAATTATTCAAAAGCACAGCCCGGAAATAATCAAACTAATTCGTAAAACTGAAATTGAAGAATGTCAAAGGATAAATAAAAAATCACTACTAGACCCTAAAATAATTACTGATAAATTCCATATAAATTTAGAGGTTCCTACCAGTTATCAATACGTAATACAACAGGAAAACTTTATATGGTTGAAAAAAGAAATTATAAGTGGAAATACAAGTTTGTTACTTTATCAAGTTCCTATAAATGCACTTAAGAAAGGAAATAACCTAGTTACAAGTATCATAAGTATGCGCGATTCTATTGGAGGATTGTACATTCATGGAAAAGAACCCAATACGGATTTAATTACTGAGGAAGCGTATGCACCATATTTTTTCAAGATAAAACTAGACGGCAAAGTAGCTTATGAAACAAAGGGAACATGGGAATTGAAGAATGATTTTATGTCGGGTCCCTTTATTAATTATGCGATTATAGATGAAGAACACAACAGAGTTTTAGTTTTGGAAGGATTTAGTTACTCCCCTTCAAAAGAAAAAAGAGATCTAATGCACGAGTTGGAGTCTATTATTAAATCAGTTAAAATTATTAAATAACAATTTGTTAAATTCGCGATTTTAAATTTTATATTCACACTCAAGATAACAATTACCAATGACAATAGAATGGAAAATAAAGCCTTTTGACGCACTTTCAGTTCATGAGCTATATGATTTACTAAAATTAAGAAGTGAGATCTTTGTAGTGGAGCAAAACTGTGTTTATTTGGACCTTGACGGCAAGGATAAGATTGCATTGCATCTTTTTGCGGAATATGATGGTAAAATTGTGGCACACGCTCGCCTTTTTAAAGCAGGAATTAGTTTTGATAATGCTTCAATAGGTAGAGTAGTTGTAGATGCAAATTATCGCGACAGAAAATGGGGGCATGATTTAATGCGAGAAGCAATTGCTGGAATTAAACAACACTTTAACCAAAGTAAAATTACGATTGGTGCTCAATTGTATTTAAAAAAATTTTATGAAAGTCATGGATTTGTTCAAACGAGTGAAATGTATTTAGAGGATGATATTCCACATATTGAGATGACAAAGGATTAAATCTTAGTAATTAAAAACTCCACTCTACGATCAACCGCTTCCCCTTTTCCCAAGGGGAATTTGTTTCCACAACCTTTATAAGTCATTCGAAGGCTATTGACATTTTTTGAAATTAAATACCAGAATACAATTTTGGCCCTATTTAAAGACAATTTTCTTTCGTTGGTTGCCCGATCAATTGCATCATAATAGTAGCTGGGAGTACAGCACACATGACCTCTAATTTCAAATTCAATATTTTTGTTTTTCTGAAGTTGTTCGGCAATCTTATCCAACTCCTTTTTTGAGTTTGAACTTAATTTACTACTTCCAAGTTGAAATAGGATATTTTCAAAATAAATACGATCACCTACACTATGCTTCTCTTGAATAGAATTATAAATTCCTTTTCCAAAACTATTTTTTTTAACTATTAATAAATCTACACGTCTATTTTTGGAGCGAATTTCTGCTAAGTTTGCGAAGACATCTTCTGTTATTATTACGCGCCCTTTTCCTTCAATAATTAAAATTTTATTTTTATTAAATCCATGAGAAGTGAGTACTGCTTTTACAGTGTTAACTCTGTCTTCGGATAATTTATAGTTATAGTCATTATTGCCTCTATCGTCACAGTAGCCATAAATTTGTATGGATTCTATAACTGTGGTATCCGCTTTTATGACAAAATCAAGAATGGCTTGTTCTTGTTGATTGTCAATACTATATTTATCAAAATCAAAATAGATTGTTTCGACTTTTTTTTCTTGCGCAAAAAGACAACCAAAAGACAGTAATGTAATTAACTTTAAATAGTTGAGCATTAAATTTTCAGGATGTTTTTATAGTTTGTGGTATTGTTTAAAATGTCGATTGATTTTTGAATTTCCGAATTGTTTTTTATATAATATTGATAAAATCCTTCTTGATATTGATATCTTTTAATGATTTCTTCAACAATAATTTTTTTAATTTCTTCTTTATTTTTGTCTAATTGTGTTTCTTCACTCTTTTGAAGAGCATTTAGTAATTGTTGATATTCAGTACTAATAGTATCGTCAATTTTTTCTTTTTTGGCTACAGCCAAAGTATTCTTTAAAGCCAATTCTGTTTCCGTATCAAAAGAGAATTTTTCTGCTTTTAAAAACAGTTTGAAATCTTGATAATCGGCATCAGTTATAGTGGGGATTTTATCTCCTAGATTTGGATTCTTATAATAATAACGAGTTACATAATTAAAGATACCATCATTTTTTAGTAAAGCATCAGTGATAACACTAGTGTTTGATTCTTTAAGTTCGATATCAGGAGAAACGCCTCCACCATCATAAACCGTTCTTCCTTTACGTGTTTTAAAAGCATTGTAATTTTTTTCAGAAGTTCTTGTTGCTACTCCATTTTTGTCTTTATGTGCATAGTCTAATGCTTGAATGCAACGGCCTGACGGAGTATAATAACGAGAAATAGTTACTTTTAGCTGGGTATTGTAGGTCAAATCAATTGGTTTTTGCACGAGTCCTTTCCCAAAACTTCTACTCCCCACAATAACGGCGCGGTCTAAATCTTGTAAGGCTCCCGAAACAATTTCAGATGCTGATGCACTTCTTCCGTTTACAATAATAACTAATGGAATTTGAGTGTCTACAGGGTCAAAAGCGGTTTTATAAGTGTTGTTGTGGTTTTCAATTTTTGATTTTGTAGTGACAATGACTTCATTTTTTGGTACAAATAAATTACAAATGTTCACGGCTTCATTTAAAAGCCCGCCTGGATTTCCTCGTAAATCTAAAATGATTCTTTCGGCACCTTGTCTCTTTAGTGATTCTAATGCTTCTTTGGTTTCATTAGATGCTTTTTTGTTAAAATGAGCTAAAACAATATAGCCCGTTTTTTCATCTATTTTGGTGAAGAAGGGAACTGATTTGATTTCAACTTCGTCCAAAATAATCTGTGCCGTATTCACCTTACCTTGACGGATGTATTTGATGTCAATTTTGGTGTTTTTTGCCCCTTTTAATAATTGTGAAGCATCCTCTTTGAATTCAGATAAAAGCACATCACCTATTTGTATAATTTCATCTCCAGGTTTGAAACCCGCTTTATCGGCAGGGAAATTTTTATAGATTTCTTTAATTATTAATTTATCTTGTTTTCGAGTAATTAAAGCGCCTATTCCGGTATATTCGCCAGTGTTGTTTATTTTAAATCGTAATACATCTTGCTCATTGAAATAAACAGTGTAAGGGTCAAGACTGGCTAGCATGCCTTTGATAGCGCTATCCATTAACTCTCCCGGATTTGTTTCGTCCACATAATTAGTGTTCAATTCCTTGAAAAGAGTAGTGAATATTTCTATTTGCTTCGCAATTTCAAAAAAATCGTTTTTGAAACTCGCACCTACAAATATAAAGGCCGAAGCGACAATAGGGATGATGTATTTTTTTTTGAAAAAAGGGGCCATAGCATTTAGATTCTAACTTTAAAGATTACTAAATTAAGCAATAATAAATTCATTTATGTAGTAAACTGTATGTTCATTTTATTTGAAAAAAGAAAAATTATCCCGTAATAGAATCATTGCCATTTTCATGGGTTTCTTTTTTTGCAGTTTGAGCTATAAACTTCTCAAACAATTGAATTGTTTTGGTATTGATTTCTTCGAATGATAGGCGGTCTTTGCTTTGGTAAAAAAACATAAAAGCATAGGGTTTATCTAAACTATCAATAAGGAGATGCTTGTTAAGGCGGTAGGTTTCCCGGAGCACTCGTTTGAAATAATTTCGGTCAACCGCTTTTTTAAAGTGCTTTTTCGAAACAGAAACGCCCATTTTTATTTTTTGAGCATCAACGGTGTCATCGGCATAGTAAACCAATCGTAAAGGGTATTTGGAAACCGATTTCCCTTCAGAAAACAATAATCCAATCGTAATTTTACTTTTAAGTTTTTCGTTTTTGGAATAAGTGAAGTTCATTTCTATAAAAAAAGGCAAAGATTTCTAAAAAGCAAAGGTACAATTAAACCCGAAACCTATTATTGTTTAGGAATTAAATACCACTAAAAATATATTTATTACTTTTGTGTCTAATTTATTTAGCATGCAAAAACTGATTTCGTATCCCATATCCGTCATATATTATTTGTGTTTTGGTCTTACGTTGGTTGTATTTCATCCTATTCAATGGGTTTGTTTTAATTTATTTGGATATCAAGCCCATAAAGTGAGCGTTGATTATCTAAATTTTTTTTTACTCAAATGCACAAATCTTTTAGGGACAACCTACAAGTTTGAAAATCTGGATAGCATTCCTGAAGGAGTTCCATTAATATTTGTATCCAATCATCAAAGCATGTATGATATCATAGCGATGATTTGGTTTATGCGTCGTTTTCATTGTAAGTTTGTCAGCAAAAAGGAATTGGGTAAAGGAATTCCAAGTGTTTCGTATAATTTAAGACACGGAGGTTCAGCGCTTATTGATAGAAAAGATCCAAAACAAGCCATACCAGCAATTAAAGGATTATCCGAGTATATTGAAAAAAACAATCGTTCAGCTGTAATTTTCCCTGAAGGAACACGAAGTAAAACGGGTCATCCAAAACCGTTTGCACAAAGCGGACTAAAGATATTGTGCAAGTATGCTCCATCGGCTTATGTAGTTCCAATAAGTATAAATAATTCATGGAAAGTGGTGAAATATGGTTTTTTTCCACTTGGTTTAGGAAATCGCCTTACCTTTGTAATTCATAAGCCTTTAAAGGTTAGTGAATTTAAATTTGAAGAGATCATAGAAAAGGCTGAAAGCGCCATAGTAAAAGGAATAAAATTTTAATTTATATAAAATGTCAATAAAAAACATTCGATTAGAAGTAATGCAGTTTTTAGAAAAAAACGTGGCAAGCTATGTTGATCAGTATTTAATACCTGTTGAAGAAATATGGCAACCCTCTGATTTTTTACCTAATTCTGAAAGCGATAATTTCTTAGAAGAAGTAAAAGAGTTACGTGAAATATCTAAGGACTTACCTTACGATTTCTGGGTAGCAATGGTAGGAGATATGATTACCGAAGAGGCTTTGCCAACCTATGAAAACTGGTTAATGGAAGTTGAAGGTGTAGATAATCTAGAGAGAAACGGTTGGGCCCAATGGGTTCGTCAGTGGACAGGTGAAGAAAACCGTCATGGAGATTTACTAAATAAATATTTGTATTTATCTGGTCGTGTAAATATGCGCGAAATTGAAATGACAACACAGCATCTTATCAACGACGGTTTTGATATTGGTACTGGTAGAGATCCTTATAAGAACTTTGTTTACACTAGTTTTCAAGAATTAGCTACTTATGTTTCTCACAATAGAGTTTCTCAATTAGCGAAAAGCTATGGAGATAAAAAATTAGCTAAAATGTGTAAAATGATTGCTGGTGACGAAATGCGTCATCACCATGCGTATAGTGAATTTGTAAATCAGATTTTCAAAATTGATCCTAGCGAAATGATGCTTGCTTTTCAATACATGATGAAAGCTAAAATTGTGATGCCAGCGCATTTCTTGAGAGAATCAGGAGCAAAAATTAGTTCTGCTTTTGAATTATTCTCTGATTCAGCACAACGTATTGGTGTTTACACAGCTAATGATTATGTCGAAATCATGCAAAAATTAATTGACAAATGGGAAATTGATAAAATCTCAGGTTTAACGGATGAAGCCGAGAAAGCGCGGGATTACTTGATGAAACTACCAGCAAGAATGGCTAGAATTTCGGAAAGAATTGTAATTCCTCAAGAAACTCATATTTTTAAATGGGTTGAACCTGCAAGATTATAGTCTTTATGACTGAATAGATAGATTCAAATATATAAATGTTGATTTTTAAAGTGTTAAAACTTTGAAAATCAACATTTTTTTTAAAATTATAAAAAATGAACAACACAGATATTATTAGTAAAACAATCGCTTTTGTAAAAGAAAAACTCAATAATGCTGAGGGTGGACATGACTGGTTTCATATCGAAAGGGTGTATAAGAACAGTATATTGATTGCTAATGAGGAAGCTTGTGACTTAACTGTAGTGAAATTAGGAGCGTTACTTCATGATATTGCCGATAGCAAATTTCATGGCGGTGATGAAACAATAGGCCCCAAAACGGCACGAACATTTCTAGAATATGAAAATGTAGATGAATCTATTATTGATCATGTTGTAAAAATCATTGAAAACATCTCTTTTAAAGGTGGGAATTTTGAAAAGAATTTCTCGTCTATAGAATTGGATATTGTTCAAGATGCAGATCGTTTAGACGCTATTGGAGCTATTGGAATCGCGAGAACGTTCAATTATGGCGGATTCAAAAATAGAGCGCTGTATGACCCTAATATTGCTCCAAACACAAAAATGAATAAAGAAGAGTACAAAAATAATGAGGCTCCAACTATCAATCATTTTTATGAAAAATTATTACTCTTAAAAGATAAAATGAATACTCCTTCAGGAAAAGCCATTGCAACAGAAAGACACCGTTATATGGAAGGGTTTTTGTCCCAGTTTTATGCGGAATGGGATGGGGAAAAATAATGATTCATGAATGAAGATTAACGATTTTTGATTGCTGATTGAAATCAAAAATCGTTAATTAAAAATCGAATATCTTAAATAATCCCTTTTTCTTTCATTTCGATTATTACATCCGACGCATTTTTAAAGGTAGGCGCTTGTTCAATAATACTTCCAACCCTTTTTTTATTCAGTTTAAAAGTGATGTCATTTTCGGTTGTGAATAATAAAGCAGTCAAAAATGGATTGTTCATATAGGGAAACAAAATTGCATAGGCATCTTCCAAAGTGTGAAAACTTTCCACTTCTTCTGTTTTATAACGAGCCATAAGCGAAAGTGTGTATCCACCTTCATCTAATAAAACGGGTCGTATATAAATATTTTTCAATTCGGTATCACCTATGGTTTTTGCCAAAGTTAATTTGGCATAAGTACCTTCTTGAATGCTTTTTTTTACGCTTTCCCAAAAAAGGGCAAATATTGGTTCGTATGACATGAGTTTATTTTTAGGTTTGATTTTCTCAAAAAGGGAGAGTGCAAAATTAGGTTTTGTAAGTGAAAAGAGGAATGTATTCTATGAAAACTTTGTTTTTATAAATAGAAAACCGCAGATTCATAGCTTTATATTCTGTGAATCTGCGGTTTATTTTTAAATGTAAAGATTTACTCTCCAGTAAAAACGGCTTTTCTTTTTTCTAAAAAAGCAGTAGTCCCTTCTTTAAAGTCTTCGGTTCCAAAACATTTTCCAAAGGATTTTATTTCTGTTTGAAAACCATTTTCTCCTTCTTTATAATTTGCATTGATTGCATTGATTGCCATGCTAATTGCTACCGGAGAATTTTTCATGATTTTTTGAGCTATTCCATTACAGAAATCCAAAAGGTCCGCTTGAGAAACGATGTGATTCACTAAGCCTGTTCTGTATGCTTCATCAGCGTTAACCATTCCTGCCGTCATAATCATTTCCATGGCACGGCCTTTACCAATCAATTGTGGCAAACGTTGTGTACCTCCATAACCTGGGATAACTCCTAGAGATACTTCTGGCAAGCCCATTTTTGCATTTTCTGATGCTACTCTAATATGACAAGCCATAGCGAGTTCTAAACCGCCACCTAAAGCAAAGCCGTTAATGGCTGCTATTACTGGGATTTTAAGGTTTTCAACAAAATTAAATAAAGTGTCTTGTCCTTGAGCTGCTAACTGAACTCCCTCTTCCACAGAAAAATCAGCAAATTCAGCAATATCTGCTCCAGCGACAAACGCTTTTTCTCCGCTACCAGTCAAGATAATTACTCTTATATCGTGACTTTTTTCAAATTCTTGAAATGCTTGATGCAATTCTTGAATAGTCAATCTGTTCAGCGCATTCAACTTTGTAGGGCGGTTAATCGTTATGGTAGCAATATTATTTTCGGAAGTAATAAGTAGGTTTTCGTAGCTCATTGTAGTAAATTAAGAGTTAATTATTGGTAAAGAAACCGTAAAAGTAGTTCCTTGTCCATATTCTGTTTCAAAGGTAATTGTTCCTTTATAATTTTCAATAATATTTTTGATAATACCAAGACCTAATCCCATTCCACTATTTTTAGTAGTAAACTTAGGTTCAAATATACGGCTAATATCCTCAGGTTTAATTCCTATTCCATTATCCTTAACCATAATTAATACTTTATCATTATCTCTTTTAACCGTTACATGCACTGTTTTGTCATCTTGTTGTTCTGGAATAGACTGAATGGCATTTTTAACCAAGTTGGTTATAATGCGGATGAGTTGTGTTCGGTCAATTTTAGATATGATCTCTGGAGATTCACTTTTAAAAACAATCTCCTCTTCATTGAAAATATCTAAGGTCAATTCGACAACTTCAACAACATTCAACGTCTCGTTTTGCTGCGCAGGCATAGAGGCAAAATTAGAAAAAGCAGAAGCAACAGCGTTCATAGTATCAATTTGCTGGATTAATGTTTCTGAATAATCATTCATTTTTTGTTTAACATCGGCAGCGGTTGGGTCAAATTTTCGTTGAAAACTTTGTACCGTTAATCTCATAGGAGTCAACGGATTTTTGATTTCATGAGCCACTTGTTTGGCCATTTCGCGCCAAGCTTCCTCTCTTTCACTTTGTGCCAGTTTTACAGCACTAATTTCTAGTTCGTCCACCATTCGATTGTAAGCCGTAATCAATAAATTTATTTCTTTGCTGCTAGCTTCTAATACAATTTTCTTGTTTTTTTGATTCAAACTCGTTTCGTATAATCGGTCAGAAATAGTCTTTAACGATTTTGTAATGTAAGAGGAAAGAAAGTAAGCTAATGCAAAGGCAACAATTAACATGAAGGAATATACTTGGCCTAAACGAATGAGGAAACTATTTAATTCCTTGTCATAAAATCCGTCATCTTCCAGATAAGGGAGGTTTAAAATCCCTAACGGCTTGAATTTATCGTCCTTAATTTGTGTAAAAGAAGACCGGTTTTTAACTCCATTTACGGTCTTTATGTCTACATATCGCTTTTCAATTGAAGACCGAACTAGTTTTAGAATGTATTTAGGAATAGGAGGAGAAACGCTATCCACCGAAAAGGATTCTTTGGATGATTTTAATAGCTTTCCGTCTAAACTGTAGATGTTTATTTCAATATTATGAATGTGGGCCAGTTCATGGATTTTATCTTTGAATATTAAATCTAAATTCTCTGTAGTCAAAGGATATGTAGTAGTGGAAAGGACATAATTAATATGCTCACGTACTGCATTTTCTTTGCGTTCTAATCGCTCTTGATGGTATTCTTTGGCTTCGTTTTTAAATTGGATTATTGAAATAGAAGCAAGTAAAACAGAGGCTACAATTATCAATACGATCATCGAAAGAAAAATTCGAATTCGCAGTGAAAGCATAGATAATTTGAACCCCTTTAGCATAATTATGATTGATTTTTTTCTCGAATTTTTTTATAAAATTTAAATCCTAACATGATTAAAATTGAAAATAAAAAAATTCCAACAACACCATAAATCCAATTGACCGCATTTTTTAGAACAACTAAAAAGACTACTGCAAAAAGGATTATTGTAGCTCCTTCATTCCAAAGGCGCATAAAATTTGTTGTATATTTTACTTCGTCGTTTTGCAATTGCTTGAATATTTGATGGCATTTTCCATGATATAAATACAATACAAATACAAAGCCAAGTTTTACATGCATCCAAGGCATTTGCAACCATGATTTTCCTAAGTCTGTAAAAAGCAACATCCAAAATGCAAATATACTCGCTAAAATTGCTGACGGCCAGGTGATAATATACCACAACCGATACGTCATTATTTTATACTGTTTTTGTAATATTTCTTTTTCTGGCGAAGGTTTTTGAGCCGCTTCAATTTGATAAACAAACAAACGGACAATGTAAAATAAACCTGCAAACCAAGTGATTACAAAGATGAGGTGTAAGGATTTTAGATAATTATAATATTCCATCTTGATTTTTAATCGATTTAAGATTGATTTCTTTTTTTAAAAAATAGCCTGTAAGTAGTGTTGACAATACGTCTGCAATTGGAAAGGCAACCCATACTCCAAAAATACCGAAAAAATTTGGTAGTATGAGTACTAATGGAATTAAGAAAAATCCTTGTTTGCTTAATGTCAACAATAAAGCTTTTTTTGCTTTTCCTACAGCTTGAAAATAGGCTGCGCCAATTAATTGTATCGCAATAATAGGTGAAGCGGCAAAAACCCATCGTAAAGCATTGGGAGTTTCTGCAATTACTTTTGGATCTGTAGTGAAAACTGCGACAATTGGTGTTGCATAAAACAAGATGAAAATAAAAATAATAGCTGCCAAAAGTGCGGCGTATTTAATGGAAATTTTTATGCTTTCTTCTACTCTGTTATAATTGCCAGCACCATAGTTATACCCAGCAATGGGAAGGAAACCTTGGGTAATTCCTAAAATAGGGAATAAACAAAACATGAGCATTCTACTGATTATTCCATAAATAGCAATGGCGTGTTCACCACCATAGGTGTATAAAGTATGGTTGAGTATAATAGATAAAATACTGACTACGCCTTGTCTTGAAAAAGTGACAAAACTAAGTTCTGTAATTTCTTTTATAATGGGAAAGTTGAATTTAAAATGCTTCTTTTTAAGTTTTAATTCACTTTTAAATACAAAAAACCAAAGTACAAACAAGAAACACATAAAGTAGGATATGGCTGTAGCCAAAGCGGCTCCATGCATTCCTAAATTCATAATTTTTATAAAAAGAATGTCCAAACCAATGTTTACAAATGCAGGAATTATCATGGCAAACATCGCAAATTTTGCTTTTCCTTCGGCTCTTATAATATTATTTCCCATCATACAAAGTGCTAAAAAAGGCACAGAAAATATAATGGGGAAGAAAAATGCTGTTGCAGGTGCTACAATGGCGCCCTTTGCTCCAAATAACAATAACATCTCACTGCTAAAAAAAATACCAATTACTACAAAAAGTGAGGACAATAGAAAAGTCATCAAGATTTGATTCGCAAAAGTAAGTAATGCTTTTTCTTTATTATTGGCACCCAAAGCTCTGGAAAGTACGGAACCGCCACCTACGCCAATAGCCATTCCTAAAGAGGAAATTAAGAAAGTAATGGGTAAGACGACGGTTACAGCCGCAATAGCTAATGAACCGATCCATTGGCCTACAAATATGGTGTCAATTAATATATTAACTGACATAAAGAGAATACCTATTGATGCAGGAACTGCTTGCTTAATCAAGAGTTTCTTTATGTCTTGTGTTCCTAATTCATCGGCAGTTACAGCCATTTAATAGTTTAAATTTTTTGATATTGCCCAATTGTTAATCCATTTACTTACCGTACCGCACCATTCATCTCCATCATTTAAACAAGGGATTGCAAGGAACTCTTCTCCTCCATGTTCTTTGAACTGGTGGTTGGCTTCCATGGCAATTTCTTCCAGTGTTTCTAAACAATCGGATACAAAAGCGGGTGTTACAACTGCTAGTTTTTTGATCCCTTTCTCGGGCATTTTGTTTACTTCAACATCAGTGTATGGAGTAAGCCATTTGTCTCCTGCTAATCGCGATTGAAAAGTTTGGCTGTATTTTCCTTCTGGAATACCCAATAATTTTACAACTTGCTTTGTCGTTTCATAACATTGGTGACGGTAACAAAATTCATGAGCTGGAGAAGGAGTATTACAGCAAGAACCGTCAATTGTACAATGGGATTTGGTAACATCTGTTTTACGAATGTGACGCTCTGGAATTCCATGATAAGAGAACAATAAATGATCGTATTCAAAATTAGCCAAATGTCCTTTTATAGAATCCGCTAGGTTTTGGATGTAATCAGGTTTATTGTAAAACGCAGGTACCGATGTAAATTTCATTTCTGGGAAATGTTTTTTACGTAATTCCTCAGCAAGTACTAGTATTGTTGTAGTTGATGCCATTGCATGTTGTGGGTACAAAGGGAAAAGCAACACTTCAGTCACGCCTTTATCACGTAATTCTTGAAGTCCAGATAAGATGGATGGGTTTCCATAACGCATCGCTAAAGAAACGGGTATTTCGACTTGTTGTTTAACTTTTGCAAACATTCTTTTAGAAATGACAACTAATGGAGAACCTTCGTCCCACCATATTTTTGCGTAAGCAGCAGCCGATTTTTTAGGTCTTGTTTGTAAAATAATTCCGCGAACTAATAATGCTCTCAATAAAAACGGAACGTCAATTACGTATTTATCCATTAAAAATTCATCTAAATAGGGTTTAACGTCTTTGGGAGTGGGACTTTCGGGAGAACCTAAATTTACTAATAATACACCTTTCATAAATTATATAATTTTTTATTGTTGTCATTGCTTCGCCAGTTCGGGTAAAACCTCGTGTTCGAAGAATGAGGAATTTGTTTCGTAAAAGTAACTAAATTTACTTTTTTATAAATTGGGATTAACTATTTTTTATTTATTGTTTAATATAGAAAATCAATCTTAACTAGGTGTTTGGATTGATTGACATCAAATATTTTTTGGGAGTTGTTGCAAATTTTTTCTTGAAAGCTGCTATAAAGTGGCTTCCAGTACTATAGCCTATTTTCAACCCTACTTCATTTACATTATAGGAACCGCTGTCAAGAAGTTTTCGAGCAAAATCCATTTTATAATCAAATAGAAACCCATAAACAGTATCGCCATAAATTTGTTTGAAACCCATTTTTAATTTCTTCAAATTCAAACCTATTTCATCGGCTAATTCTTGTAAACCAGGTGGTTCAGCCATATTGGCAATAATGATTTCTTTGGCTTTTCTAATTTTCATAACATTGTCTTCGTCGATTAAAAACGGACATTGTTCTGCATTAGGATCTTCAGTTCTATTGAAATACAAACTTAGAAGTTCATATCCTTTTCCTTTGTAATAGAGGTTTTTTATAGAAGGATGTAAATTATAATGAAACAACTGACTCAAAACAATTGCCATAGACGGGCTAATGTTTCCTTCGTTATAGTATTTTTTGTCTTTATTGTCTCCACTTAAAAAAGTAATATAATCCGCTTCTGCAGAAAACAACGCATGAAATTTTTTGATGGAGATAATTACTGATATTACCCATGAATTTGGTGCCAATTCTAAATTTAAGGGCAATTCTTTTTGTGGATTATATAAAAGTAACGATTTTTCTTCTTTTAAATCCAATGCATAATTTCCTTGGTTGAAAATAAATTTAGCACTTCCTTTTAGACCAAAGTGAAACTGAATCAGCCCACTACTCACTTCGCGTTGTGCATTAAAAGTTTCAACACCGTCATTTTGAAAGCGAATTAATGTAAAATCATCCTCTATTTTTATAATTTCTTGTGAACCCATAGCGACATTTTTTTTGAGGTAAAATGATAATTATCAGTATTATTTATTTAGAACGACTCTAAATAGATTGAGCCAGACAACTTGATTTCAGTACAAAAATAGCGTTTTTTGTCCATTTTTAGCACTTTAGAAATAAAAAAACACAGAGCGACACAAATAGTACTTACAGCGTTACTTTTATAAAGACTATAGTGATAATTTTGTTCGACTTTCTGGAAAAGTATTAATATGAAAAATAATAACCTTTCAAAGCATCACTATTTTTATTCTGTTGGTCTAAGCTATAAAAAAGCGGATGCCGAGATGAGGGGTAAATTCAGCTTAGATACTTTAGCAAAAACACGTTTGCTAGAACAAGCAAAAACCGAAGGAATCGAGAGTTTAATTGTTACTTCGACTTGTAACCGAACCGAGATTTACGGATTTGCAGAACACCCTTTTCAATTGATAAAATTGATTTGTGAAAACAGTAATGGAAGTGTTGAAGAGTTTCAAAAAGTAGGTTTTGTCTATAAAAACCAAGAAGCAATAGGTCACATTTTTAGAGTAGGAACTGGATTAGACAGTCAGATTCTAGGTGATTTTGAAATTATATCTCAAATACGATCCAGTTTTACGCAATCAAAATCGATGGGATTAGCTAATAATTTCATGGAACGATTAGTAAATGCAGTGATTCAAGCGAGCAAAAAAATAAAAAACGATACCGAAATTAGCTCCGGAGCAACTTCGGTTTCTTTTGCGGCGGTTCAATATATCATCAAGAATGTTGAAGATATTGGTAACAAGAACATTTTATTATTTGGTACAGGAAAAATAGGTAGAAATACATGTGAAAACTTGGTTAAACACACTAAGAACGAGCACATCACACTTATCAATAGGACCAAAGACAAAGCAGAAAAACTAGCAGGAAAGCTAAATTTGATTGTTAAAGATTATTCGGAACTACACTTAGAATTACAAAAAGCGGATGTTGTTGTAGTTGCTACGGGTGCTCAAAACCCAACTGTAGATAAGGCAATTTTAAACTTAAAAAAGCCGCTATTGATTTTAGATTTATCAATTCCTAAAAATGTAAATGCTGATGTAGAGGAGTTGGAAGAAGTTACACTAATTCACATGGATTATTTGTCGCAATTGACAGATGAAACCTTGGAAAATAGAAAGAATCATATTCCTGCAGCCGAAGCAATCATTGAGGAAATCAAAGAAGAATTTAATGTTTGGACAAAAGGGCGAAAATTTGCACCTACGATTCACGCATTGAAAGAAAAACTGAATGCAATCAAGAACTCAGAACTGAATTTTCAAAGTAAAAAAATAGCCGATTTCAACGAGGAACAGGCCGAAATTATAAGCGCCAGAATCATCCAAAAAATAACGACTCACTTTGCCAATCATTTAAAAGATGATGACACCATGGTGGATGAAAGTATTGAATGGATTGAGAAAGTTTTTAAAATAGGAGCTACTACAAAATAATGGATAAAGTAATACGAATAGGAACTCGCGATAGCGAATTAGCACTTTGGCAAGCACACACAGTTGAGAAAAAGTTAAACGATTTAGGCTATAAAACTAAAATTGTTGCTGTAAAATCTACAGGTGATATCATTCTTGATAAACCACTTTATGAATTAGGAATCACCGGAATTTTCACAAAAACTCTAGATGTTGCCATGATAAATGGAGATGTTGATATTGCAGTGCATTCCATGAAAGATGTTCCTACAGCACTACCTAAAGGGATTGTACAAGCTGCGGTTCTAGAAAGAGCAAGCACTTTAGATATTTTAGTTCATAAAGGAAATCTTGATTTTCTTAATGAATCAGGAACTATCGCTACAGGTAGTTTGCGTCGTCAAGCACAATGGTTGAATAAATACCCCACACATAAAGTAGTTGACTTACGTGGAAATGTAAATTCACGCATGAAGAAACTCAATGAAAGCGACTGGAACGGAGCTGTTTTTGCAGCTGCGGGTCTAGAGCGAATCAACTTGAAACCAGAGAATTTCATCAATTTAGATTGGATGATTCCTGCTCCTGCACAAGGCGCGATGTTAGTAGTTGCTATGCAAGAAGATGCTTTTACACTCGATGCTTTATCACATTTAAATGATATTGAAACCGAAATTGTAACCTATATAGAACGCCAGTTTCTTAAAACTTTAGAAGGAGGCTGTACAGCACCAATTGGAGCTTTAGCTAGGTATAATGAAGAGGAAGATACCATTCATTTCCAAGGAGTTTTATTTTCGCTTGACGGAAAAGAAAAGATTGAAATCGACAAAATTGTTCCTATCGAAGAATGGAAAAAATTAGGGTTTTATTCGGCTCAAGAAATTCTTACTACTGGCGGAACAAAATTGATGACAGAAATAAAAAATAATTTGAAGAAATAATGAGCCAAACAAGCATTTTATCCACCAAAACATTGTCGGCAGAACAAAGACAAGTATTTATTGATGCTAATTTTGATCTATTGGAACAAGATTTTATCGAAATTAAAAACAACCTTTTTGAACTGAATACTATTAACAACAACTTGATTTTTAGCAGTCAAAATGCGGTGTTAAGTTTGATGGAGCAAAACGGTTGGGAAGCGCTAAAGTCTAAACCTGTTTTTTGTGTAGGGATTAAAACCAAAGAATTACTAGAAGCAAATGGTTTTACTGTGGATGTCTATTTGGACTACGCATCTGAATTAGCTGAAATCATCACTTTAATTTACAACCAAGAAAGCTATACTTTTTTCAGCGGAAACTTGCGTAAAGAGACTTTACCTGAAGCTTTAAAAAACGCTGGAATTACTTTTAATGAAATAGAAGTATACCAAACCACATTGGCACCTTTTAAAATATCAGATCAAGAAAATTTTGACGGAATTATGTTCTTCAGCCCATCTGCGGTTGAAAGTTATTTATCGAATAATAAAATCAAAAAAGAATTCTGCTTTTGCATAGGCAGTACAACAGCTGCTGCATTAGAAGAGAAGAAAATCAAAAACATAGTAATTCCTGAAGTACCTACTATCGAAGAGGTAATTTTCGAAGTAATTCAGCATTACGCACCAATGCCTGAAGAAGGTAATTAGAATAAACAAAACAAGATAAACCATCCGCTAAAAGCCACAAGCTACTAGCCAATAGCAATAAAATGATAAAAAACGACTTATTTTTAAGAGCATTAAAGGGAGAAACAGTTCAGCGTCCGCCAGTATGGATGATGCGTCAAGCGGGTAGATATTTACCTGAATTTATTGCTTTGCGTGATAAATATGATTTCTTTACTCGTTGTCAAACACCTGAATTGGCTGCCGAAATTACCGTGCAACCTATTCGTAGAATCGCTCCAGATGCTGCGATTCTGTTCTCGGATATCTTAGTGATTCCACAAGCAATGGGAATTGATGTAGAGATGAAACCTAATTTTGGTCCGTATTTACCAAATCCTATTCGTACGATTCAAGATGTTGAGAACGTAATTGTCCCTGATGTTCACGAAACTTTAGGGTACGTTTTTGATGCGATCAAATTGACTAAGGAAATGTTGAATGATGAGGTGCCTTTGATTGGTTTCGCAGGTTCGCCTTGGACAATTATGTGCTATGCTGTAGAAGGGCAAGGGTCTAAAAGCTTTGATAAAGCGAAAGGATTCTGTTTTCAATACCCAGAAGCAGCACATGTTTTATTACAAAAAATTACAGACACCACTATTTTATACCTAAAAGAGAAAGTAAAAGCGGGCGTAAATGCCGTTCAAATTTTTGACTCTTGGGGCGGAATGTTATCTCCTGTTGACTATCAAGAATTCTCTTGGAAATACATCAACCAAATCGTAGAAGCTTTGGCAGATGATGCACCAGTAATTGTTTTCGGAAAAGGATGTTGGTTCGCTCTTGGCGAAATGGGAAAAAGCCGTGCTTCTGCATTAGGAGTGGATTGGACTTGCTCGCCTAGAAATGCGAGATACCTTTCTGGTGGAAACATCACCTTACAAGGTAATTTTGATCCATCAAGATTGTTATCGCCAATTCCGGTGATCAAGAAAATGGTACACGAAATGATTGACGAATTTGGAAAAGATAAATACATCGTGAATTTAGGTCACGGGATTTTACCAAATATTCCTGTTGATCACGCTAAGGCATTTATTGATGCGGTGAAAGAATACAATCAATAATATATTATTCCTGCAAGGTCTTTTTTGACCTTGTAGGTATGTTTTGAAAAATTATTTTTAGTCGTAATAATCAAAATGTTTGAGAGAAACTTGGAACATTGTTTATGAAATGATTTCCAAAAAACTGCTACACTTACAAGGTTAAAAAAACCTTGCAGGAGTCCCAAAAACCTTCATAATATGAAATTAGAAGTTTTACAAAAAGACGGTTTTTATCATATTTATAATAGAGGAATAAATGGTTGTTTGATTTTTGAAAACGATGAAAATAAAAGGTTTTTTTTAAATCAGTTTTCAAAGTATTTGGGAGGAAAGGTAAAGTTGTTGGCGTATTGTTTAATGGATAACCATTTTCATTTTGTTATTCAGATAAGTGATGTGGAAAAAGAAGTGACACAAGGTTTTTCTAATTTTTTTAATTCTTACGCTAAGTCGTTTAATAAAGAGCAAGATCGAACTGGGAGTTTATTTGAGAAACATTTCAAAAGGATAAGGTTAAATGATGAGAGTTATCTCAAACATTTAATTCTGTACGTTCATTTGAATCCGAAGCATCATTTGGATTTAGACTTTCAACAGTATAAATTTTCTTCTTATGAAGCATTTGTTTCCAATAAAGAAACGAAGGTAGAGAAAGAGGAGATTACAAAAATGTTTGGTGGTTTAGAAAATTTTATATTCAGCCACTATCAAAAAAACGATTTTTTGACTGAAAAACATACATTTGAGTAATATTGTGGCAATCCTTTAGGGTCTTTTTGATTAAGATTGTCAATACTAGTTGTACCTACAAGGTTCGAAAAAAACCTTGCAGGAAAGCAAAAACAAAAAATAAAGGTTAAAATGCTAAATAAAGGAGTAAGAGACGAAAAGAAAGTAAAGATTGACAATATGTTAAGCACTTTGCTTTCTTTGGTTTTTGTACCCAAATTTTGGAATATTGAAGACACGAGTTTAATTGATAATCAATTGACGGATTTCGATTTAACAACTGTTATTTTGGATCAAATTGAAGAGAAAGACTTGATTTTATTGTTGGATAAGTACGAAATGGATTGGACTCAAAAAGAACAATTTGCCGATTTTTTAATCGCCTATTCTATCAATAATCTATTTGATTTTTCTGCAAAAGCCATTGCTGTTTATAATCACATTCAAATGGATAGCAAGACTTTTTCATTTGAGATATTTAATAAAATAGCTACTGCAAAAGCAAATTTATAATGAAAAATAAATTCTTCACATACATACAAAACTTACAAGACATCATCGTCGCAGAATTAGAAGCAGTTGATGGTCAAGCCAAATTCAAAGAAGACTTATGGGAACGCCCAGAAGGCGGAGGAGGAAGAACTCGAGTAATTGAAAACGGTAAAGTTTTTGAAAAAGGAGGTGTCAATATCTCAGCTGTTCACGGGAAATTGCCTGAAGCCATGCAAAAAATGTTCAACGTTGGTGAAGCTGATTTTTTTGCCTGTGGATTGAGTTTGGTTCTACATCCCAAAAGTCCAATGGTGCCAACGGTTCATGCCAATTGGCGTTATTTTGAAATGTATGATGAGAACGGAAACGTGATTCAGCAATGGTTTGGTGGCGGACAAGATTTGACACCTTATTATTTGTTTGAAGAAGATGCAATTCATTTTCACCAAACCTGTAAAACCGCTTGTGACAAACACAATCCGGAGTTCTACCCAAAATATAAAAAACAATGCGACACGTATTTCTGGAATGCACATCGCAATGAAGCGAGAGGAATAGGCGGATTATTTTTCGATTATTGCAAAGCTACAGACGAAATGTCAATGGAAAACTGGTTCGATTTTGTTAGTGAAGTAGGGAATAGTTTCTTGCAAGCGTATGTTCCAATTGTAGAAAAAAGAAAAGAATTACCCTATACTCCAGCACAAAAAACGTGGCAAGAAATTCGTCGTGGTCGTTATGTCGAGTTCAATTTAGTGCACGACAAAGGCACTTTATTTGGCTTAAAAACCAACGGTAGAATAGAAAGTATCTTGATGAGTTTACCACCGCATGTGCAATGGGTGTATGATCATCATGCGGAAGCGGGAAGTGAAGAAGAGAAATTAGTAAACGTATTAGAAAATCCAGTAGATTGGCTTTAATTTATTTTAAATTCTGAATTTTAAATTTTAAATGGGTTTAACTTTAAACTTTTAAACCTGAAACTTTAAACTAAAAATATATGTTCCCATTACAAAGAGGCCGAAGATTAAGAACCAATGAATCTATTAGAAGTTTGGTTCGCGAGACAACATTAAGTCCGTCCGATTTTATGTTTCCCATGTTTATAGCTGAGGGAGATAACTATGAAGTTGAAATATCTTCCATGCCAGGAATCTTTCGTCGTTCGATCGATTTAACGGTAAAAGAAGTGCAAGAAATATATGCTTTAGGAATTCGCGCGGTTAACATTTATGTTAAGGTAAGCGAGAACTTAAAAGACAATACAGGAAAAGAAGCTTGGAACCCGAACGGATTGATGCAAGAAGCCATTCGTGCTATCAAAATGGCTTGTCCAGAGATGATTGTAATGCCTGATGTAGCCTTAGATCCTTATTCTATTTATGGACACGACGGAATTATTACAAACGGCGATGTAGAAAACGACTCAACCAATGAAGCCTTGGTAAAAATGGCCGTTTCTCATGCTGAGGCTGGAGCCGATTTTGTGGCGCCATCAGACATGATGGATGGACGCGTTTTGCGTTTACGTCAAGGTCTAGATGCAGCTGGTTTTCATAATGTGGGAATCATGAGCTATTCGGCTAAGTATGCTTCGGCGTTTTACGGACCGTTTCGTGATGCTTTAGACAGCGCACCACGCGAGTCTGATGTGGTAGTTCCAAAAGATAAGAAAACGTACCAAATGGATTATGCTAATCGCATCGAAGCAATCAAAGAAGCGCTTTGGGATGTCGAAGAAGGGGCTGATATGGTTATGGTAAAGCCAGGAATTGCTTATTTAGATATTGTTCGTGAAGTAAAAAATGCAGTAAATGTTCCCGTAACAGTGTACCATGTTTCTGGTGAATATGCCATGATTAAAGCCGCTTCCGAAAGAGGTTGGTTGGATCATGACCAAATCATGATGGAGCAATTAATGTGCATCAAAAGAGCAGGAGCAAGCTTAATATCAACCTATTTTGCCAAAGAAGCTGCGATACTTTTAAACAAGTAAAATAACACTTTTATTGATTTCACTTATTTTTTAATCCTGATTTTTTGTTTCTATTTTAAAAAAATAAATTATTTTTGAGAAAACTAAAAAAACTGAAATGAAAAAAGTAGCAATAATTGCAATCGCATTTTTAGCATTTGCTTGTAAAAAGCAAGAAGCAGAACCAACTGAGAAAAAGGTTGAATCAAAAGAAGCTGTATCTGAAGGAATGCCAGCTCAAGATCAAACACCAGAAGAATTAGGTGAAGTATTATTTAAAGGCAGAGGAACTTGTGCCTCATGTCATAAACTGGATACGAAATTAATTGGACCAAGTTTTCAAGAAATTGCCAAAATGTACAAAGAGAAAAATGGTAATATCGTTGATTTTCTTAAAGGAAAAAGTGAAGCAATCGTGGATCCTGCTCAATTTGCAGTAATGCAACCTAATCTTGTTCTAACCAAAACAATGACAGATGATGAATTAAAAGGACTAGAAGCATATATCTATTCTACTTTAAAATAAGAAGCTAATCCCGCTATACGCTATATCTCAAGTGGCGAACACCGCCACATGAGGATGCCGCTACTATCGGGGCTAAAAAGAAAACCATCTCAAAGACCGAGATGGTTTTCTTTTTTTTTAGAGCCATTATTTTATGCCTCCAAATGTGCCAAAACAGGCATTTTTATGTAAAATTTCGGTGCTTGAAAAACCTACTTTTTTCATTAAATCCAACTGGTATGTCATAGATCTAGGCGTATCTTCTTTTTCAATATAATCAAAAACTTTTTGTTGGTATTCTTCGCCGCCATTTTGGGTTAAATATTTGGCATACATTTTCCAGGTTAAATTATTTACAGCTTCGTTATCTTGAATCAACAAATCAGAAATTAAAAAACAACCACCAGTCGTTAAACTATCGTATAGTTTTTGGAACAGCATTTCCCAATCGGAATCCTCACGTAAATGATGTAAAACTGCTCCAGCCAATATGATGTCAAAATGATTTTTAGGTAAATCAATATCACGAATATCACCTTGAATAGTTTCAACTTTATTAGTGGTTAATCCTGAAACACGCTCGAATGCTTTGTCTAACATATTCCGACTCAAATCAACCAAAGTACAATGCAAGTTAGGTGTTTTAGATAGCATTTTCAACGTATAATTTCCTGCTCCACAACCTAAATCCAAGATAGTTTTGGCTTCTGGTTTTACTGCCCTTGCTGTACAAGTAATTAATTCCAATGTAATTTTGGCATCCATGGTTGCCACTTGACCTGTTTCTAAATTTGAGAAGCGTTCGACTTCATTATCAAAGCGTTCTCTGATTTCTATTACTGTTGATTTTTTCATAGCGTTTTTTTTACAAAACTATAATTTTCATATATGACTCAAAAATGCTTATTTTGTCATTTAATAATACTTAAAAAGTATTCATGGAATTACGTCACTTAAAATATTTCTTAAAACTAGCCGAAGAATTGAGCTTTGTTCGTGCTGCGGATAAACTTTTTATTTCTCAGCCTCCATTGAGTCGCCAGATTAAAGAATTAGAAACCGAAGTAGGAGCAACTCTTTTTGAACGCAACAATAAACGCGTTGTTCTTACTGATGCTGGAAAGTATTACCAAAAAGAAATACAGGAATTGGTCCAAAACTTAGATCGAATCAATGCAAATACCAAAAAAATCAGTGAGAATCAAAGTGGTGAATTCCGAATTGCGTATGTCAGTTCTACTTTTTCTGGTGACATATCTGCGTTAATTCAGTATTTGTCTAAGCAATATCCATATGTCAATTTCCGATTGTACGAAGTGCCTACAGTCAAACAGATTGCTGCTCTAGAGGAAGGGAAAATCGACTTTGGGATTATTCGTGCACCCTTGCATTCGTACAAAATAGAATCGCAGTTGTGGTTCAAGGACAGTTTCTCCTTAGTTTTTAACCGAAATAAATACAATATTACTCTTGAGGAAGAATTAGAGTATTTGAAGGATGAAACCTTCGTGTTTTTTAACAGAGAATATGCGCCTAACTTTCACGGCATTTTATTAGAAATATGTGCAAAGTATGGTTTTGAACCCAAGGTAGTTCACGAGTCTAATAATATCTCCTCTATAATCCAGTTAGTTAAAAATGGTTTGGGTATATCAATTGTGCCAACTTCTATTTTAAAAAGCTATGATTATCCAGAGCTAAGGTATGTTGAACTCAATAAAGTTAAACTGTATACTGATATTTTATTAGCAACTGCTAAGGGAAATCAATCTGAAATTGTACAATCAGCTAAGGGTTTTTTAATGCAAAAATGCATGAAGAATCAGGATAATGTTTGATTAATACTTAAAAAAAAAATGGAAACAGCTTACATTAAAACACCACTGGGTATCGCAACAATTATTGGAGATGAAAACGGAGTTTCAGTAATTTCAGTTGCTGACGAAGGTGCTGTTTCTACTGTAATTCCTGTAGTTTTACAAGAAGTTGTCTCGCAACTCAATGCCTATTTTGACGGAGAAAGAACCAGTTTTGATTTTAAACTCAACCCAAAAGGAACTGATTTCCAAAAGAAAGTATGGAACGCATTATTAGAAATCCCTTATGGGAAAACCAGAACCTATCTGGAACAGTCCAAGCTTTTGGGTGATGTCAAAGCCATTCGCGCAGTAGCCTCCGCCAATGGAAAAAATCCGCTTTGGGTTGTTGTTCCCTGTCATAGAGTCATCGGTTCTGATGGTTCTCTTACTGGTTATGCTGGTGGTTTGTGGCGTAAAAAATGGTTATTGGAACACGAAAACCCTTCTGCTCAGCAAAGTTTGTTTTGATAATTTGAGTCAATAAACACAAGTTGTATTTTATTTAATTAAATTCGTGAATTCGCGGCTAAACTTAAGATAAATGATAGAAAAAATCAACCTCAATAACATTTTGTTTCTGGATATTGAAACAGTCCCAGAAGCCGAAGATTATAACGCCTTAGATACCGAGTTGAAAGACCTTTGGGAGCATAAAACCCAATACCAACGCAAAGAGGAATATACTCCTGAGGAATTTTACGATCGAGCAGGTATTTGGGCCGAGTTTGGTAAAATTGTTTGTATTTCAGTTGGGTTTTTTGCGAATAAAGGAGATATTCGAAACTTTAGAGTGACTTCTTTTTTTGGAGAAGAAAAGAAAATTCTAAACGATTTCAATAATTTATTAAACAATCATTTCAATCAAGCACAGCATGTTTTATGTGGTCATAATGCCAAGGAGTTTGACATTCCGTTTCTAGCCCGTCGCATGATTATTAATCAAATTGCCATTCCTAATAAGCTAAATCTTTTTGGAAAAAAGCCATGGGAAATCCCGCATTTAGATACCTTAGAATTATGGAAATTTGGCGATTATAAGCATTTCACTTCTTTAAAATTATTGTGTAAAGTGCTGGGGATTCCTTCGCCCAAAGGCGATATTGACGGTAGTCAAGTGGGACATGTTTTTTATGTTGATAAAGATATTGATCGCATTGTGACCTATTGTGAAAAAGACACCATTGCCGTTGCTCAAATTTTCTTGCGCTTACGCCGAGAAGATTTATTGATTGAAGAGGAAATTATACATGTTTAAAATAGCACAACAATCCAGAGTCATTTAAACCATTTAGAATTTAAGAATCATTTAGTTTTTAAGCTTAATTTTCTAAATATCTTAATGTTTAAATTATTTATTAGAATTTTAGTTCTTAGTGCTCTTCGCGAAAACCCTTTGTGTACTTTGCGGTTAAATATTTACATTTACAAAAATTATAGATTATGGTATTGAGTAGATTTTGGTTGGTGATCTTTATTTCATCGATTGTTTTTATTGTGGTGAGTTTATTTTCTGGGAACAGTTACACTATTGATTTTGTGCTAAACGGTAAGAAAGACGATCCTATTTTAATATCTGAAAAATACATTGATCAATTGCCGGCTTTTATAAAAGACAGTATCGCCAGCGCTCCTAATAAAACGATGGTGATTAACAATATTGCTTCTAACCCTGATACTACATACGTTTATTCGGCTAAAACCGTAAAAATTTATAGTGGCGTTCAAAAATCAGATGGTTTATTACCCACTTGTAAAAGCACATTAATCGATTTGGTTCTTCCATTGATGGCTTATTTGGCTTTTTTCTGTGGCTTGATGGAGCTTCTAATTATTTCTGGAGCTTCGGGAAAACTAGCCATTGTTTTGAGTCCTGTTTTTGTAAAAGTGTTTCCAAGTATCCCAAAGAATCACCCTTCGATTTCCTATATGACTTTAAATTTTGCCGCAAATTTCTTAGGATTGGATTCGGCGGCTACTCCATTTGGTTTGAAGGCGATGGAAAGTTTACAGGAACTCAACCCTGAAAAAGACAATGCCAGTGATGCCCAAATTATGTTTATGTGTTTACACGCTTCGGGATTAACCTTAATTGCGACTTCAATTATAGGGTATAGAGCAGCTGCTAATGCAAGCAATCCTGCCGATGTGATGTTGCCTTGTATTATCACTTCTTTTATTGGTACAATTGCCGCTTTTTTAATTGTGGGAATCAAACAAAAAATCAATTTCAAAAGCGCTTCTTTAGTTGTGGCTTTGATTACCTTGATTGCTGCTATTATTGGTTTATTGATGTACATCAACCACTTAGATTTAATAGGTAAAAATTATTTTACGGCTAATCTTTCAAGTATGATTTTGATTGCTATTATTGCGTTTACTCTGATTTTTTCGTTTATCAAGGAGAAGAAATTTTCTGATGCCAATACTACTGTTTTTGATGCATTTGTAGTAGGAGCCAATAATGGAGTCAAAACAGGAGTAATTATTTTTCCTTATGTTTTAGGAATGTTAGTTGCTATTTCACTATTTAGAAACAGTGGTTTATTTGAAATAATAAGTAATTGGATTGCTTTTATTTTCTCTAATATGGGTGTTAATAAGCAAATTACGGATGCGTTGCCAGTGGCGATGTTAAGACCCTTTAGTTCTGCAGGGTCAAGAGGGTTTTTAATTGATTCTATGAATACTTTTGGTGCCGATTCTTTGACTGGAAGATTGAGTAGTATTTTTCAGTGTAGTGCCGAGAGTACTTTCTACGTGATTGCTGTTTACTTTGGATCTGTAAATATAAAGAACACCCGTTATGCCTTGCAAACCATGTTGCTAGTTGATTTTATATGTGTAATTACAGCTATTTTTGTGGCAACTTGGTTTTTTTAGAACTAAATAAAAATGAATCGGTTAGTAAGGAAACTACTTTTTTTGTGGGTTGGGAACCTGTGTATGTGGTTTTACTATAGTGGAAAAAAATCAATGGAAAACGTCGCTAAGGAGGATAATGAAACTTTAGGACTAATTGTAACAATGACTATAGGATTGTTAATTTATTTTTCTTTCTTTTGAAATATACAATTGAGACTGTTTTATAAACTATTAAAAACTTAAAAAATGTCAAAATACACTAAATACATAGCAATAGCTTTGGTAATTCTTTTTTTACTTACCAGTTTGATAAGTTAAAAAAATTATCTGTTTTAAATAAAAAAAGTCCCGATACTATCGGGACTTTTTTTATTTTTTTTCGTTTTCAGTATCTTCTTTTTTATCAGATGGCTGATCTTCTTTTGCGGCATTTTTAAATTCTTTAATTCCGCTTCCTAAACCTTTCATTAGTTCAGGAATTTTTTTACCTCCAAAAAGTAATAAAACCACTGCTAATATAACTAGGATTTCTGTAACACCAAATCTTCCCATGATTGAATAATTTATGCCGAAGCAATTTGTAATAAATCTAAGAGCAAAGGTAATTAGAATAAGTTAATATGAATTGATTTTATTTCAATTATTTAATTATGATAAAGTTAAAAATTTATTAAAATAAATCAGAATAAGGATTTAGGCGTTAGTAACCGGCCAAAGTGCTTTCAATGACTTTAATTATTATATTTGTATGATAAAGCATAAATATGTCAAGAAAAAGATTAAAAAGAAAAAAACTCCATAATAAATTATTCATAAAAAACCGATTGGTTATTTTGAATGAAGATACTTTTGAAGAGATTTTTTCAATGAAACTAAATCTGATGAATGTCTTCGTTGTTGCTTCGGTTGGCGCTATTTTATTGATAGGAATTACTACGTTTATTATTGCTTTTACTCCGCTAAGAGAATTTATCCCTGGCTATTCTTCCTCAAAACTAAAAAAAGACGCGACTGAATTATCTTTAAAATCAGATTCATTAACTTTAGCCTTAAAGAAAAATGAGGCCTATATTCTCTCCATTCAAAAAGTGCTTAATGGTCAATTAGAATATGCGAAATTCAACAAAGATTCCATTCTTGTATATAGTGAAGATACAATCCCGAAAGGGAAGTTATCTGCTTCAAAAGAAGAATTAGAACTGAGAGAACAAGTGGCAAAAGAGGAAAAAAAACAGACTTCAAAAAAATCGAAATAAAATAGACAATACGTTTATATTATAAAGAACCCAAATTAAAAATGTCGATAAAATCAGCTGCTGCAAAGTTATTTGCTAAAAAAATATATAAAGAAACACAAACCTGGGTTTCAAATCCTGTTGCGAGTCAAAAGACTGTATTTATGGATTTAATAAAAGAAGCCAAGCAAACAGCGTTTGGAATTGACCATCATTTTGATACAATAAAAACGGTTGAAGATTTTGCAAACCAAGTTCCCATTAGGGATTATGAGGACTTAAAACCCTACATTGAAAAAGTAGTAAAAGGAGAAGAAAACATTCTCTGGAAAGGGAAACCGCTTTATTTCGCTAAAACTTCAGGAACGACTTCAGGAGCTAAATATATTCCATTGACTAAGGAATCGATGCCTTTTCATATTCAAGCGGCTCGAAATGCTATTTTGCATTACATTCACGAAACAGGTAAAGCTGACTTTGTTGATGGAAAGATGATTTTCCTACAGGGAAGCCCAATTTTGGAAGAAAAAAACGGAATACAATTTGGAAGGTTATCAGGGATTGTAGCGCATTTTGTCCCGAAATATTTGCAAAAAAACCGCATGCCTTCATTAGAAACCAATTGTATTGAAGATTGGGAAACCAAAATTGATGCCATTGTTGGGGAAACGTTTAATGAAAATATGACCGTAATTTCAGGAATTCCTTCTTGGGTTCAAATGTATTTTGAGCGATTAGAACAAAAAGGAGGAAAGAAAGTAGGAGATATTTTTAAGAATTTTAATTTGTTTATTTACGGTGGGGTGAATTATGAACCCTATAGAGCAAAGTTTGAAAACTTAATAGGTAGAAAAGTAGACAGTATTGAATTATTCCCTGCATCGGAAGGGTTTTTTGCCTACCAAGATTCCCAAAAAGAAAAAGGAATGCTACTGCTTTTAAAAGCGGGTATTTTTTACGAATTTGTAAAAAGCGATGAATTTTATACGGAGAAACCTAGACGATATACGATTGGTGAAGTCGAGCTTGGGGTGAATTATGTTCTAATTATTTCTACTAATGCGGGTCTTTGGGGATATAATATAGGAGACACGGTTCAATTTACTTCATTAAAACCGTTTAGAATTATTGTTTCTGGGAGAATCAAGCATTACATTTCGGCTTTTGGAGAACATGTCATTGGTAAAGAAGTCGAAAATGCCTTACAAGAAGCGATGGAAGGAACAAATGTTCGTGTCAATGAGTTTACTGTAGCGCCACAAATCAATCCTGCTAGCGGATTACCCTATCATGAATGGTTCATTGAATTTGAAAATGAACCAGTAAACTTGATCACTTTTGCGGAAGCGATTGATGACGCTATGCGAAAACAAAACATTTACTACGACGATTTAATAAGAGGAAACATTTTACAAAAAGTGGTAATAACAAGAGTTGCTAAAAACGGTTTTCAAGAATATATGAAATCGATTGGGAAACTAGGAGGTCAAAATAAAATACCAAGACTTTCTGATAATCGAGATATCGTAGCGCTTTTGGATAAAAAATAAAAATTACATTTGTTGGTTAGAAATTATAGAAGAAATGAAAGACAGTAAAAATATATCACGCTCTAGAGCACAAGAATCATCGGCAGCTATTGAAAAAATGTACATCACGATGCGCCATTTATTCAATAGAGGTTTTTATAAACCGATGGGTATTTCAGGAGATACTTTAAGGGAAGCTTTAATGACATTACGTCCAGAAATATATGGAAATATCGCCGAAGAAAAAGTAGAATTAAACGGACTGTTATATGTTATTGAGCGACTTCCTATAGGAATTGAAGAATGCAGATTCATCAATTTAACTTCAGATGAAGGCTATTCTAAATCCCATTTTCAAGCAATTATTCCTCCAAAAAGGCGTCGTAATTGTTACCGAATTGATGAGGAGCAAATGAATGTTGAAATTACACGTGGGCGATCAGATATTTACGATATTTTGACGCATTTAACGTTTATTTTCATCGAGTCTCATAAAATAAGAAATAGAGTGCTACTTGATGATGCAGGAGAAGTTTCTCGCGATTGGGTAAAATTACAACATGCAGTTTCACAGACAAAAAAATTATCTCTTGTTGAAAAAGAGAAAGCCATTTCGCATGCTGCAAATATCCTTGGAAGAACTTTTGAAGAAGTACTAGATATCTATGATGCTTTTGGTTCAGATGCCGCTCCAGATCGTTTTTTGCAAATTATTTTTTGGTTAGGTAAATTAGCGATTGAAGAAATCATTGACAATAATAAAAGAACAATCACTTTTAGTCCTATTTTGAGAGAGCGTTTAGGGCATCACATTCATGGTGAAAGATGGGCAACCAACATCAAGGAAGTATTGAAAGAAAACGGACTTATAAACCGTCCAATTCATGTGATTAGTGCCAATATGCATAGTGTAATGAATTCTATTTTTGCAACAACAGTTTTAAAAACAAAGTTTAAAGACAAGTCGGATTTCTTTATTTATGAGGAATTAAGTAAATCTGGCGCGGATGAAGTTCGTAACAAAGTAGAAGAAGTAGCATTGAAGCATGGAATGATCTCTGTTTTAGATGATTCAGGAACAAATATTGATGTACAAATTTTTGATACTGAAAAAATCAATTGGGCTAATTCGTCCTTCCCTACAGCTAAACTTGGAGACAAAAAACCAGTGTTAATTGTAATGGATTATGCGTTTGGGGAACAAGCCTATGAAACAATTGACGAACTATTGAAACCCTTCAAAAAAGATACTTTACTCAATGTAGAATCAGTTTCTATCATGGGAAAAGCAGGAATTCTAGAAGGAGGAAAAGGAGATATCATGATTCCGAATGCACATATAAACGAAGGAACGGCTGATAATTACTTTTTTGAAAATGAATTAACGGCCGATATGTTTGAAGGAAATGATATTGCAGTTTTTGCCGGGCCAATGGTTACTGTTCTTGGTACATCATTACAAAATAGGGATTTATTGAAGTTTTTCCATGAATCGACTTGGGGTGTAATTGGTCTAGAAATGGAAGGTTCTTATTATCAAAAAGCGATTCAATCAGCATCTAAAATTAGAAAAAGCGTACCCAAGGATATAAAAGTAAGATATGCCTATTATGCATCGGATAATCCGCTTGAAACTGGAAGTACTCTAGCTTCTGGAGGTCTTGGAACTACTGGTGTAAAGCCCACTTATTTGATTACAATTAAAATATTGGAACAAATTTTTAATACTAAACAAAAGTAAATAATGAGTGTAAACCTACCCCAAAATACTGAAAATCAAGAAATAGATTTATCACAGATTTCTAATAAAATAGGGAGTCTATTTCAAAATTTTAGTGCTTTAATATTTAGATGTATTCAGTTCTTTATTAGAAATGTGATTGTAATAATTGCTTTACTAATAGTGGGGATTGGGCTTGGTTTTTTCTTAGATACCACTCAAAAAACATATGATCAGCAAATAATTGTTGCCCCAAATTTTAAATCTGCGGATTATTTATATGCTAAAATTGATTTAATAAATGCTAAAATTATCGAAGGCGACACCTTATTTTTAAAAAATAGTGTAGGGTTAAAAAAACCAAAAACGATAAAAGGAATTAAGATAGAACCCATCACAGATGTATATAAATTCATTGAAAATAAATCAGAAAATTTTGAGCTAATCAAGTTAATGGCCGAAGATGGGGATATTAAAAAAATATTGGAAGATAATTTGACTAGTAAAAATTATACGAATCATGAAATAGTCATTACCACGAATGATTTAATAACCGAGAAATCAACTATTGAGCCAATTCTAAATTTCTTGAATGAATCAGATTATTTTAAGAAAGTTCAAATTGAGGAGTTGAAAAACGCTCAAATAAAACTGAGTAAAAATGATACGATTATTGCCCAAATTGATGCTGTTTTAAAGGGGTTTTCTAGTGATGTAAACAGTAGAAAACAAAGTGATAAGCTGGTTTATTACAACGAGAACACACAGTTAAATGACATAATAAAAACAAAAGGAGACTTGATTTATCAACAAGGAGTTTTAAGGGTTGATTTGATAGGAATGGATAAAGTTATAAAAGAAAATAGCGCTACTTTGAATAAACAACACCAAAGTTTTATTGGTGGAAAGTTAAAATTAATTCTTCCTTTTTTACTTATTTTGTTTTTCATTATTTGGAGTTTATTTATCAATTTTTATAAAAAACAAGCAGCAAAACAAAAGCTTGATAATTAATTTACACTCTAATTATAGTTTTCAATTCACTCAAAAAAACATACTGAATTCATGAAAATAAAATTGTTTATCCCCCTTTTTTTAGCACTTCTTTCTTTAGTTTCATGTAAAAAAGAAGTAGATAAAACGGAGAAAATTGACCAGACAAAGGAATTATTTAAGGTTTCACTAGATTTATTAATTAAGAAAAGGGACACGCTTCATTTGTACTACGGGCAAGATATGGCCGAAGACTATAGCGAAGAACATTCTATCTGGCTTCCAGTTGAAGGGAAAGAAATAGGACAAAAAGTCACCTTTATGCTACCAGAAGCTGTATTGCCTGTAAAACTTAGAATTGATTTTGGAGTAAATAGAAAGAACGAAGAGATTGTTTTAAACACGGTTGCGTTTGACTATTTTGACAAAAATTTTGTGGCCAATGACAGCACCATTTTCAATTATTTCAGACCTGATGAAAGCACAACTATTATAGATTATAAAACAAGATCGTTAAAAAGAAAAGATCCCAATTCAGTCAAAGGCGCATCCTTATATCCTCATGACGAAGCGGTAAAAGCGGTGCTCGAGCAACTTATTAAGTAAGTTTTTAAAACCTACAAAACCAATTAATAATCTAATGAATTCAGCTTCGGAAAATATTAAAATTAATGTGATTTTTAGATCTTGCGATGCTGTAAACGCCGTGAATAACTCAGCACGACCTTTTAATTTAGATAAAGGAACACTAATTAAAATTTGTTTCAAAAGTCTGTTGAATGCGTTAGAGGGAATCGATTATAAAATGATTGTAATAGGGGATGCTCTTTCTAAAGAAACGCGAGATTTTTTTTTGAAATATGATATTGAGTTAATAGAAGGTGTATTTGGTAACGATAAGTCAATACTGGAATCCATAAAAATAGCTGAGAAAATCAATAGTGAAGAGTGGATTTATTTTTGTGAAGATGATTATTTACACACTAAGGACAGTTTTAAAAAGATACTTAATTTAATAAAAGTAAAAGACCTAATTGTTCCGGGTAGAATTAAACTAAACCAACTTTTAAGAAAAAGAACCATTTCTCTTTTTTCATTTAAAAGATATTTAAGCAAACCCAATCTAGTTATTCATCCTTGTGATTACCCTGATCGATACACTATTAAATATGCTACAAAGAATTTTATATTTCATACCAAAGATTCCCATTGGAGGCAAATTTCGAATACTACTTTTACTTTTTTAATTGAAGCAAAAGAGTTGATCAAACATAGAAAAACATTCATTAAATCATCAAAAAGGGCAAACGATGGTTACTTAAGCGCAACCCTTTTTGGCCGTTCATTTTTTTTCAATAAACTCCTTTGTGTATCGCCAATTCCCAGTTTAAGCACTCATATGCATCAAGAAACGATGTCTCCAATCATAGATTGGGAAAAACTTGCTACTGAATTACTTTGCGAAATAAAAACAGAAGAATAAGGATGTTTAAAACGGGGATAAAAGATAGAGAAACGATACAATACCTGCTTTCTCAAGGTGGTTTTTCCTTTTTATTTAGGATGTTCGCCATGGTATTTAGTTTCATTTCCATGTGGTTTATCACTAATTTTTATGGGGAAGCGGATTATGGAACTTACGCATTGGCATTAACGGTTTTACAAATTTTAGCAATGGTATTCGCATTGGGGGTTCCAAATGCATTTGTAAGTTTTGCTGGTAGAATAGACAATGTTGAAAAACTAAAGGGATTATTACTAAAATCGGGTGCAATTGTTTTGATCTCCTCTCTTTTTCCTATTCTATGTTTTTCTTTTGGTGCTCAATTTTTTTCGGAAACTGTTTTTCAAAAACCCTCGCTTTTAAATTATTTTCTGGTGGTATCCTTCAGTATTCCTTTTATGATTTTTCATGAAATAATTTGTTATTACTTTATTTCAGTAAAAAAAATCATTGCTTATGGTTTGTTTTTCTATATTTTTCCAAGCGTGTCGTTTGCCTTGTTTTTAGTAGCATTTTATTATTATAATCTAACTGGATTTTTTACTTTTCTAGCTTATGTAAGCTCAATTATATTAACAGTTTTAATAGCGTTAGTAGTATTATTTTATAAAAAAACTAAAATTACTTTCCCCGAAATAAGGAGTAAAGAAATATTGAAAAAATCATTTCCAATGATGGTTAGCGGTATATTTCTCATTTTATTAAATTGGACGGATATCCTCATGCTGGGTCGTATAGAAAGTGAAAGCCAGATAGGAATTTATAACACTGCGTTTAAATTGGGTTATCTTACTCTTTTTTTCGTTCTGTCGATGAATGTGATTATTATGCCTAAAGTAGCAGCGTTATTTCATCAAAACAATTTCAGCGAAATGAAAAAAGTGATTAACCGCTCGACTCAATTGGTCATTGTTTTCACAATTCCATTAGCCATAGGAATCATTTTTTTTAGTGAAAACCTCCTTCGATTATTCGGTGAGGGATTCATAGCGGGCAAGACGACTTTAATACTGATTACGCTTGGCGCCCTTTTTAATGCAATGACGGGTAATGTGGATCAGATTTTGAATATGACGAACCATCAAAAGGGAGTAAGAAACATATTTTTATTCGGTTTTCTAATGAATGTTGCCTTAAATTTAGGGTTAATACCTAGTTATGGAATTGAAGGAGCCGCATTGGCAAGTTTAATTACTAATGTTGTGGTAAACATTGTTTTTGTTATTGTCATTAAAAAGAAATTGGGTTTCTTTACTTTTATGTAGATTTACCTTTTATAACAGTTAAAAAATGCCTCCAGAACTATCAGTTGTAATTGTCAACTATAACGGATTAATTTATTTAAAGGAATGTTTTGATGCTTTATTTCAGAATCTAAAAAACATAGAGTTCGAAATAATAGTGATTGACAATAATTCCCAAGACGGCAGTTGCGCTTATTTGAAAGCTAATTATCCTGAAATTATTTTAATTGAATCAAATGTTAATCTTGGTTTTGGAAAAGGAAACAATGAAGCAGTTAGAAAGGCAAAAGGGAATTATTTGCTGCTATTAAACAATGATACAATAGTTCTAGATCCACTTTTACCCGTTTTAAATTTTTTGAAATCCGATGCGAAAATAGGAGTTGTGGGAATAAAAATGCTGGATGGGAATAAAAAATATTTAGCCTCGGCGGGAAATTTTCCGAATTACAAAAATCTGTTTCAAATGAAAAAATTAATGAAAATAGGGTCCGAATTTAGGACTGGTATTTTCACTAAAAAGGTTTATGAAGTAGACTGGTTGAGCGGCTCTTTTTTGATGCTACCCACTGAAGTGTTTAAAGAAATAGACGGTTTTGACGAAGATTATTTTTTATATGTAGAAGATGTAGATTTTTCTAAAAAAATCGCCGACAAGGGTTATAAAAGAGTTTTCTTGTCCAATTATAGTTATATTCACTTTGTAGGGTTTAATAGTTCCAAAAATCATTTGTTGGTCAAGGGATATGAAATTTATATTGCTAAACATTTCAAGGGATTTAATAAAAAAACATTGGAATTTATTTTATCTGTAAACAAACTAGTAAAGCGTATAAAGCAGTTTTTAAAAAGAAACTAGAAACTATATTTTATAAAAACAATAGACTTTAATTGATGATTGTAAGCAAATCGAAATTTTATACTTCACTCTTTATACTTGTACTTTTGTTGCAATTGTATCTGCCTTCATTCAAGTTAAATTTGTTCATTCAAATAGGGGTTTTGATGCTTTATTTCTTTTATGAAAAACTAGCAATAGAAGCCCGTTTCTTAAAGATTATTGCGCCAGTTTTATTACTTTTTTTATTGGGTTTTATAGGAACAATATTCAATAGTTATCCCATTTATGGTTTTATAAAAGACATTTTTCATTTTTCTAAACCTATTGTAGGACTCTTAATTGGTTTTTTGTTCTATAAGAAAATCAATAATTTCAATTTGTTTATAAAGACTATTGTTTACTGCGGATTGGCATCGGCTATTATACATTTTCTAGTTTTGATATTTATGGGGAACATTTTTTCCGTTTCTGTGGATGCGATTAGAGAATTTGGAAAGGATAATTTCTTGGAACTTTTTGCACTTTTTTTCCTTTTATCGTATAGCTATTTTCAAAAGGAATACTTGTTAAAAAGTCGTTTATTGACTAGAGTAATTGTATTTATATTGTTAGTGTCAAATGTTTTGTATTTCTCAAGAACAATGATTGTGGTGGCTCTAGTGTTATTGTTGTCTATTTATGGATATACGGTCTTAAACAAAAAAACAATCCGTTTTCTGGGGCTTTTTATTACTGCCATTGCCCTTTTTTACGGCTATTTGTATACGGTTAAAATAGAAAGAAATAAACCAGGGATGGAAGGGTTTCTCTTTAAGGTGAAAATTGCTCCTGCTGAATTATTCAAAACCAAAATTGACCGGGAAAATCATAAGGATTTGTGGGATCATTGGCGTGGCTATGAGGCCAAAAGAGCCTATGCTTTAATGCAAGAAAACCCAAGTAGTTTTGTGTTTGGAACAGGTTTTGGTTCATTGGTAAACTTGAAATTTAAAGCGCCACTTACAGGAGAGAAAGAAGGGATTAGGTACATTTCAGAATTGCATAATGGCTATATGTATGTGTTTTATAAAACGGGAAGTATTGGGATAATCATACTATTTTTGTTTTTTGGAACACTCTATTTAGCATTGTATCGCAAGCACAATAACAAGAGAATGATTTTGGTTTTTATTTCGGGAATAGGTTTAGTATATGTATTTACCTCTTTGACCATCACAGGAATTTATAATGGACGCGATGTGATTATTTTTATATTAGGAGGCTTGCTTTATTTTGAAAGAAGTTCGGTTTTTGTAAAAGAAATAGAAGGATGAAAGAGCTGAAATTTTTTATAGATTGTAGTGTATTTGATAGAAGTCCTCAAGGGACTACTACCTACATAGCGGGTTTATATACAGAATTAATAAAGAATAAAGAACACCACTTTTATTTTGCATCGCACACCAATAATTTTAAAGACACTTTTGGAGTACACGATAATGTGACCTATTTAAAATATACTTCAAATAATAAATATGTAAGATTGTTGATTGATATTCCTCGGTTTATAAAAAAACTGAATATTGATTATGCTCATTTTCAATACATCATACCGCCCATTACGTACTGTAAATACATTGTCACAATTCATGATGTGTTGTTTTTAGATTTTCCAAAATATTTCCCCTTGGGTTATAAACTCTCAAAAAAATATCTTTTCCAATGGAGTATTAAACGAGCTGCTATTGTTTTGACGGTTTCTGAATATTCCAAAAACAGCATAGTTAATCATTTTAATCGTGCCGATGTAACTATAACTCCCAATGCGGTTGATCCTGTTTTTTTTGAGGATTATGATAAAAAAACAGTGGCTGAAAAGGTAAAAAAGAACTACGGAATTGAAGATTATTTTTTATTCATAAGCCGTTGGGAACCTAGAAAAAACCATGATTTCTTATTGAAGGTTTTTGTTGAAAAGGAATACTACAAAAACCATCATCTCGTTTTTATAGGAGAAAAAGCCATACCTAATAGGGCATATTTAGATTATTTTGAAACGTTAAGCAGTGAAATTAAAGAAAAAATAATTGATTTAAATAAATTGGACTTCAATGAATTAGTTGCTGTTGTTCGTGGTGCTAGACTTTCGATTTACCCATCAATTGCTGAAGGTTTTGGAATTCCTCCTCTAGAAGCGTCGGCAGTAGGAATTCCGTCGCTTTGTTCGAATGCAACTGCCATGTCTGATTTTTATTTTTTAAAGGAGGGATTATTTAATTCGAATGATGAAAACGATTTGAACCGTGCTATTGTTTGGGGATTGAAGCAAGAAGGGCAAAACAGTGTTATTTCATCAATAATAAAAGAGAAATACAATTGGGAAATTGCGGCTGAGGTTTTTCTAAAAGCAATAAATGAGAATCAACAACTTAAATAAATAGTAAAAGACCTATTTTTGGTTCATTAAATTGGAATAAACAGTATGAGAATAGCTATTTTAGGAACGCGAGGAATACCCAATAACTATTCTGGTTTTGAGCAATTTGCTGAGTTCTTTTCTGTTTTTCTAGTTGAAAAAGGACATGAAGTATATGTTTATAATTCTCACAATCATGTATTTCAGGAAAAAACATTCAAAGGGGTAAATATCATCCATAAAAATGATCCTGAGCATAAAATGGGAACTTTTGGACAATTTGTATATGATTTCAACTGCATTATGGATTCTAGAAAAAGGGATTTTGACATCATACTTCAACTGGGATATACAAGCAATTCGATCTGGTTTTTCCTATTGCCTAAGAAACCCATTATTATAACAAATATGGACGGGCTAGAGTGGAAGCGAACGAAATATTCCAAGCCAGTGCAACAATTTCTTAAATTTGCTGAGCGATTGGCTGCCGTTAGTAGTGATTTTTTGGTTGCTGATTCATTGGGAATTCAAACCTATTTAAAAGATAAATATAAAAAAGAATCTGCTTATATTGCTTATGGTGCACATCCATTTATGAATCCTGATGAATCCATTGTAACGGATTATGAGCTCTCGAAATACAATTACAACATGATTATGGCTCGGTTTGAACCCGAAAATAATCTGGAAATGGTATTAGATGGTGTGGTGTTGAGCAATTCTATGATGAAAATTATTGTAGTTGGCAATCATAAAACCAAATATGGAGACTATTTAAAAAAGAAGTTCAAAGCGCATACAAACATTGCATTTTTGGGTGGGATTTTTAATTTGGAGCACCTCAATAATTTAAGGTATTTCAGTAATCTGTATTTTCACGGGCATTCAGTTGGAGGTACCAACCCATCTTTATTAGAGGCCATGGCGTCAAAGGCGTTAATTATGGCTCACGACAACAATTTTAATAAGGCTGTTTTAAAAGAAAACGCATTTTATTTTTCGAATGCTATAGAAGTGAAAGAACTACTTTTAACAGTAAAAAGAGAAGACTGTTTAAACAAGATTCAAAAGAATTTTGAGACGATTATAAATGAATTTAATTGGGATAAAATAAATGGAGACTATTTACGCTTATTTGAAAAAAGCATTTCAGGAACTGATGCTTCTTCATAAGCAAAGTCCGCCTTTACTGCTGCTATTAGTTGTTTTACTCACCATTCCGTTAAGTTATGCTATCAATAGTATAGCAATGGGAATCTTTGGTTTATCGACTTTGTTTTATGCTAAAAAATTAAATTTCAAGATAGATAAAAATCTATTTTTACTAGTTTTCCTGTATGTATTAATGGCACTTTCACTATTGTGGAGTCACGATTTAAACGCTTCTATTAAAGCAATTTCAAAGGAACTTCCATTATTGGTCTTTGCAGTTTGTTTCATGAGTTTTCCTGCTTTTGACGAAAGTAAAAAACAACTGTTGCTTAAATATTATAGTTTCGGAATGTTCTTTTATGTTGTTTATTTTTTGATCAAAGCAGTTGTTCGTTATAGTATTACAAGAGACAATTCTGTTTTCTTTTACCATGAGTTGGTAACCGGTGATCTAAATGCCATTCATGTTTCGGTTTATATGTCGGTTGCTTTTTTTTATTTTTATTCGAAAGAGAAAAGATCTAAATTAAATTCAATTATTGCATTTTTATTGGCCATTTTTATCTTTTTACTGTCTTCAAAAAATATCATTGTAGTTTTTGTTTTACTGCTAATTGTTTTTCAATTGTTTTATTCGAAAGGACAACTGAAACAAAAAAAAGCAGTCGTGAGTCTGTTTCTATTAGCAATAATTATGTTGCTGTTTTCGACTAAAATTAAAGAGCGTTTTTTGATAGAATGGAATTCAAATAAAATTGAAAACACAATAAGCTCAACAACGGAGACCGTCAATACTGTAAGTGTCAATCAAGCTTGGACACAAGAAAAATTTAATCAGAATGATTATTTTTCCGGAACTGCTTTTAGAGTGTATCAAATACGGATTTTTAAAGAAATGCTAGAAGAAGATAATGTGTTTTTTAAAGGATATGGGTTGAATGCATCCGATTTTAGAATAAAAGAAAAAGGCAAAGAGCATACTATTTTTTCTGGTGATGCTACTCACGATGGCTATCAAAACAAGAATTTTCATAATCAATATGTCCAAATTTTCGCCGAAACAGGAATAGTAGGATTACTATTGTTACTCTTGATTGTATCTTTGAGCTTGAGAAACGCAATAAAATCAAAAGATTTTGTTGCTATTTCTTTTGCAGTATTAATGATAAGTTTATTTTTGACAGAATCATTTTTATCAAGACAACGGGGAGTTGTCTTTTTTACCATATTTTTTTGCGTTTTTAATGCAAAAAATAGTCCCAAACCCATTACAAAACTATAAAAACCCATATGAAAAGAATACTGATTACTGGAGCTGCTGGATTTTTAGGATCACATTTGTGTGACCGTTTTATCAAAGAAGGATATTTTGTTATTGGAATGGATAACCTCATAACTGGCGATTTAAAAAACATAGAACATTTGTTCAAATTAGAACATTTTGAATTTTATCACCATGATATTACTAAGTTTGTTCACGTTCCAGGACAATTGGATTATATCTTACATTTTGCTTCACCAGCAAGTCCGATTGATTATTTAAAAATACCAATACAAACGCTTAAAGTTGGTTCTCTTGGTACGCATAATCTTTTGGGTTTGGCTCGCGTAAAAAATGCCAGAATCTTGATTGCTTCCACTTCTGAAGTGTATGGTGATCCACTAGTACACCCTCAAACCGAAGAGTATTATGGAAATGTAAATACCATCGGGCCTAGAGGTGTGTATGATGAAGCCAAACGTTTTCAGGAATCAATAACCATGGCATATCATACTTTTCATGGTGTGGAAACTAGAATTGTTCGAATTTTTAATACCTACGGACCTAGGATGCGACTCAATGACGGTCGCGTAATTCCTGCATTTATTGGGCAAGCACTTCGTGGGGAAGACTTAACCATTTTTGGAAACGGTCTGCAAACGCGTTCTTTCTGTTATGTAGACGATCAAGTCGAAGGAATTTTTAGATTATTGCATTCGGATTATGTATATCCAGTAAACATTGGGAATCCAGACGAAATTACTATTAAAGATTTTGCCGAAGAAATCATAAAATTGACGGGAACGAATCAAAAAATTGTCTATCACGCGTTACCGGAAAATGACCCTTTACAGAGACAACCAGACATTACTAAAGCCAAAGAAATATTGGGTTGGGATGTAACTGTAAATCGTGCTGATGGAATGAAAATAACGTATGATTATTTCAAATCTTTATCCAAAGAAGAACTTTCCAAAGAAGAGCACAAAGATTTTACGGCTTATATAAAATAGTAGGTTTATAAAGCAAGCATTAATAATATGCAAAGCATCAAGAACAGGTTAGCCAATCATGACAACATCCAAAATAGGAAGATATTCTAAATATATTAGGCCCATTAGTATTCTAATGGACTTGATGGTGATCTCTTTTTTGGCTTATTTTTTATTTAGTGACCTTAATTTAAACATTCCTTATTACATTATTTACCTCAATATTGGTTGGGTTTTAACTGCAGTTTTTTTGAAATTTTATGCGATTTTTCGTTTTACAAAAACGATAGAAATAATCTCAAAAATAATTAAGCAAGGAATTATTTTTCTTCTAATTGTCATTGCCTTTTTTCCATTTTATGATCAAGCTGTTTTTAATTCAGAGTGCATCGTTTTATTTATTGTAGGTAGCTTGGTTTTGATTACAATTTCAAAATTCTTTTTATTTTATTGTTTAAAAAAATACCGATTAATAGTAGGAAGTAATTTTAGATATGCTGTAATTGTAGGGTATACACCTGAATCGATTCAATTAAAGGAGCTTTTTGAAACTAGGAAAGAGTATGGATATCAGTTTTTAGGCTATTTTTCAGATAAAAAAATAAATAAAGAGATTAAAGGTAATTTGCTGGATTTGAAAACCTTTGCTCTAACTAATCAAGTGGACGAAATATACTGTTCACTAAACGAAGTTTCTAATGTACAGCTAAAAGACTTGCTTGAATTTGCCGATGAAAACAATAAAACAATAAAATTTATACCAGATACAAAAGATATTTTTTCAAAGAATTTAAAAATAGACTATTACGATTTTTTCCCAGTATTGTCGTTAAAAGAAACTCTTTTAAATGAGCCCGTAATAAAAATTTTTAAACGATTTTTTGACATTGTTTTTTCGTTAACAGTAATTATTGGTATTCTATCATGGTTAGCTCCCTTATTAGCTATTTTAATTAAATTAGAGTCCAAAGGGCCTGTTTTATTCAAACAAGGCCGACCAGGAATTGGTGAAAAACAGTTTTACTGTTATAAATTTCGTTCTATGAGAATGAACGGTTCAACGGAAACAGAAGCTTTAAAAAACGACCCTAGAGTAACTAATATAGGCAAATTGATGCGAAAATCGAGCATGGATGAAATGCCTCAATTTGTAAATGTTTTATTTGGAGAAATGTCTGTAGTAGGACCACGCCCGCATTTATGGTCGCAAAATAAAATATATGGTAGTAAAATTAAAAAATACATGGTGCGCCATTATGTAAAACCAGGGATTACAGGTCTAGCTCAAGTAAGCGGTTTTAGGGGAGAAATTGAGACCGAAAAAGACATGATAAACCGAATAAAAATGGATGTTTTCTACATTGAAAACTGGTCATTAATTTTAGATCTAAAGATAATTTACATGACCGTTATCAATATCTTAAAAGGAGATAAAAAAGCATATTAATATGGGACAACCTTTGGTTTCGATACTAATTCCAACATTCAATTCTGAAAAATTTATTTCAGAGTCGATTCGTTCCGTGCAAAACCAAACATATACAAACTGGGAAATTATCCTTGTTGATGATTGTTCTACAGATTCAACTCTTTGCCTTGTTGAGGAACTAGCTATAAAAGACAACCGAATTCAATATTCTAGATTAGAAAAAAATTCTGGAACTGGTGTGGCTAGAAATTCGGCATTGGCGTTAGCCAAAGGACAGTATATTGCTTTCCTTGATGCCGATGATCTGTGGAAACCTGAAAAATTAAAAAAGCAAATGGATTTTCTTATAAACAAGAATTTGCCATTTACTTTTTCCTTTTATGATTGCATTGATGAAGCAGGAAATCCTTTAAATAAGAGAGTAGAAGCACCAGTACATTTGAGTTATCGCGAATTGTTTTTTTGTAATTATGTGGGGAATCTTACCGCTATTTATGATGTCAATTTCTTTGGAAAAATTCCCATTTCTTCCATTCGAAAACGCCAAGATTGGATGCTTTGGTTAACGGTACTAAAAAAGATAAAAATAGCACATGTTGTACCTGAAAGTTTGGCTTATTATAGAGTACGAAACGACTCTATTTCGACTTCTAAGTTGGATTTGATAAAATATAATTTTGCCGTTTATAGAAGGTTTCACGGTTTTAGTTTTCTAATTGCGGTGGCTTGTATGAAGCTTTTTTTATTCACTCAATTATTTATAAAACCAAGGTATATTAAGAATATTAAACCATCGATTTAAACTGTTTCAATTTTCCTCTTTTGTTTCTTTTTAAACTATTTTTTCTAATGAAACTAAACTTGAGGTTGGGTTCTAGATAGAGAATAATGGCTTTTTCAATTTTTTCAATTTGTACCAAATTTAATTCCGTTTCACTAACATATTTGATTTCAAAAGTGTTGGTTTGAGTTTGTTTAATGACAAATTCTTTTACATTTCCATCGTCTTCAATGATGCTTTTTGTAATATAATAAAAGGTTAAACCTGGTGCTTTTTTTCCACTTGGTAACACAGCAACATCATTTGTTCTTCCAATTAATTTTTTCAGAATGGGTTTTTGCAAGGTGCTTTTTTCATCCAAAATTCCAATATCTCCTATTTCATATCGAATAAAAGGATGTGCTTTGTTAAAAAGAGAAGTAATTACAATGCGCCCTTCTTGACCATAAGGAAGTACTTTATTATTTTCGTCCAGTATCTCCACAAATAAAGTTTCTGAATTTACTTGCCATTCTCCTTCTGGATTTTGAAAAGCAATTAAATCAAGCTCAGATGCTCCGTATTCATTAATGATAGGTATTCCCAATTGTTTTTCTAACAGTATTTTATCATCTTCAAAAAGCATTTCTGAGGTAACCATACAAGCCTTTAGGGTTGGGCAAATAGTTGTTAATACGATATTCTTTTTTTGTAAAAATTTGGCAAATAACACAATCGAACTAGTATAGCCATTGATGTAATCAAATTTTTTGGTTCTAAAATGAATTATAAAACCCTCCAAAACAGCATCTGATAAGTCAAAAATGGTAAAGCGGAAGCGGTGGCTTAAAAAGTCTTTTAAACGTTCTTTTTTATTGCCAATGAAATCCATAGGAATTCCATAAAAACGCGCTTGATAGGAATGATTGAAATCAATTTCATACCATCCAAAACGATAGATATTGGAAGCCCAGGTTAGGGCATGGCTGTATTTGTCTTTGGCAAAAATAAAAGGATCACCACTAGAGCCTGAAGTTTTATTGAGATAGCTATTTTTAGTATTGTATCCGCTAGAAAGTCTCTCTAATAAAGGTTTTTGGAGATTTTTTTTATTCAAAATTGGTAAATTGGACCAATTCTCATAATCTGAAGTACCAACAAGTTCTTTATAAAAGGAATTATTTTCTAAATGAAAGGATACAATTTCCTTTTTTTTATGTGTTAAAAATGCTTCATATTCTTTTTGAGATAAAGCTGCAATTTGCCGCAATTCAGCAGTGGACTGCTTTATGGGATAACCGTTTAACTGGAGCGATAAGTCAAAAAGTGGTAGCATTTTAGGTGTTTATTTCTTCAAAAATAATATTTAACAACAACTAATTAGGAAGAACCAGCAAGTTTTTAAAAATTAATTATTTTTTACGTCCAAAAGCAATTATTTTTGCACCACAACTAAAAAACACACACATGAATATTTTACTATTGGGTTCAGGAGGAAGAGAGCATGCTTTTGCATGGAAAATGATTCAAAGCCCACTTTGCGATACTCTTTTTGTTGCACCAGGAAATGCAGGAACCGCATCGATTGCGACGAATGTGAACATGAGTCCTACTGATTTTGATGCGATGAAAGCATTTGTATTAAGTAATAATGTAAGCTTGGTAGTTGTAGGACCAGAAGATCCTTTGGTAAAAGGAATCTTTGATTTTTTTAAAAACGATGATCAAATAAACCATATTCCAGTTATTGGGCCATCAAAAATTGGTGCTCAATTAGAAGGAAGTAAAGAGTTTGCCAAAGAATTTTTGGTAAAACACAATATCCCAACCGCTGCTTATGATAGTTTTACAGCTGAGACTGTAGAAAAAGGATGTGACTTTCTTGAAACCTTACAACCGCCTTTCGTTTTAAAAGCGGATGGTCTAGCAGCAGGAAAAGGCGTTTTGATTATTCATGATTTGGCAGAAGCCAAAGAAGAATTACGCAATATGCTTGTGGGTCAAAAATTTGGTGACGCAAGTTCAAAAGTAGTTATCGAAGAATTTCTTGACGGTATCGAACTAAGCTGTTTTGTACTTACAGATGGTAAAAGTTATAAAATTCTACCTACAGCCAAGGATTACAAACGCATTGGCGAAGGCGACACAGGATTAAATACAGGCGGAATGGGAGCAGTTTCTCCAGTTCCTTATGTTGATGCTGTTTTGATGGAAAAAATCGAAACGCGCATCGTTAAACCAACAATTGAAGGTTTCCAAAAAGATGGTATTGAATACAAAGGATTTGTTTTTATTGGGTTAATCAATGTGAAAAATGAACCTATTGTTATTGAATACAATGTGAGAATGGGTGATCCAGAAACTGAGGTTGTTGTTCCAAGATTAAAAACGGATTTAGTAGAATTGTTTTTGGCTGTAGCCAATGAAAAACTAGACGAAATCACTTTGGATATTGATGAAAGAAGCGCCACTACTGTGATGCTGGTATCGGGTGGTTATCCTGAAGAATTTGAAAAAGGAAAAGTAATTTCGGGACTAGAGAACATCACTGATTCTATTGTTTTTCATGCAGGAACAAAATTAGTGAACAATGAAGTAGTTACTAATGGCGGTAGAGTGTTGACAGTTACCTCATATGGAGATGATTTTCAAGAGGCTATAAAAAAATCTTATCAAAACATAGGTAAACTAAGCTTTGATAAGATGAATTTTAGAAAAGATATTGGTAACGATCTTTTATAAATAAAGAAATCTTCCTTAATCCTAAGTAAATAGGATTAGGGAGGTTTTATTTTAAGAAAGAATGTGCCGTAGTATCTTGATTTTCTTCTCCGTTTGCATCAAAAATGCTCAATTGTTTGATCCAGTATACCATTGCTGCTGCGCAGATAGCCATGAAAATCCAGTTGATAGTATTTGCACCAAACCAAGTTCTAAGTTCTAATGAACGTAAGAAATCATGAGGAGCAAATAAAATATTTACAAATAAGTATTGAATTCCTTCAAAAAATGCTTTCATATCGAATAAAGTTATGTTGTTGTTTTTAATTTCTCAAGATTAAAGAACTCTTTTTAAAGAATCTTTTTCAACTTGAGGGTTTCCTTTTTAAACAAGTATTATATTTACAGTCACAAAAGTATAAAATATCCTTATGATAACAAGTGTTTTTAAAAAATCTACACCATTAAATTTCACCTTAGTAGTATTTTTAATACTCGTTTTCTTTTCAATCTATCAATTTCAAGATTTTAGTTGGACGAATTCGACTATTTTAATTTTTGAAAAAATAGGAATAATTACCGTTTTATTGGCGTCTATTTTTATGACCAACTTTATTTCAAAGCGCAACGGACTGAGTAAAGACAGCAGCTACACGATTTTATTCTACTTTCTATTCTTGCTTTTTTTTCCTTCTGTTTTGGACAATATCAATTTGGTTTTTTCTAATTTCTTTATCCTTTTAGCACTGCGTAGATTAATTTCGCTTCAGTCCTTAAAATCATCAAAAGAAAAAATATTTGATGCCTCCTTATGGATTTTTTTAGCGTCTTTGTTTCATTTTTGGAGTATTCTTTATATTGCACTAGTATTTATTTCTATAATTTTTCACGTAGCAAGAGATTACAGAAATTGGATTTTACCATTTATCGCTTTTTTTACTGCGGGAATTATTTTTGTTCTTTTTTCAATTGTATTTAATATTGATGCTCAAGGATACATTAATAGCAGTGTAATGACCAATTTTGAAATTAACTATTTTACTAATAATTATCAAAATGCCGCCTTGTCAATCTATGCAACAGTAGTTTTATTCTTTGTTATATCCATGTTTGCAACATTGTCGAATAGGCCTTTAGTACTGCATGCATCTTTTAAAAAAATAATAGCTTCCTTTTTTATTGGGGTATTAATTTATTTGGTTTCTTCGAATAAAAGCAATGATATACTAATTTTTACGATTGCGCCTTTGGCTATAATGGCGACAAGTCATATCGAGATTCCTCAAGTAAAATTAAAAAAAGAAATGGTGTTATTTGTACTGATCGCTTGTAGCTTTTTTGCTTTTTTCTCCCAGTTATAATTTGGTTCCATACGCTAAGTCACCAGCATCACCAAGTCCCGGAACAATATAATCGTGTTCATTTAGTTTTTCATCTATCGAAGCAACCCACAAATGGCAATTATCTGATAAATGTTTTTCTAGATAAGCAATTCCTTCAGGTGCGGCAATTACAACGGCGATATGAATAGCTGCAGCCGTTCCTTTTTCTATTAACTTATTATAAACAGCAACGATGGATTGCCCTGTAGCAAGCATAGGATCAATAAGGAGTAAGTATTTGTCATTAAAGTCAGCGATGGCTTGGTATTCCACTACAATATCAAAATAGTCATCATTATTAGGATGATGCCTGTAGGCCGAAATAAAACCATTTTCGGCTTCATCAAAATAATTCAAAAAACCAATATGTAACGGCAAACCGGCGCGTAAAATGGAACACAAAACCAATTGATCTTTTATGGCTGTTGTTTTTTTAACCCCAAGAGGTGTTTTTATTTCAACTGTTTTATAATGGAATTCTTTACTCATTTCATAAGCCATGATTTCACCGATGCGCTCAATGTTTCTTCTAAAACGCATACTGTCTTTATGGATAGTTACATCTCTAATTTGACCTAAAAAATGATTGAGGACACTATTTTTTTCTGATAAATGGTGAATTTGCATGGTATAATTTTATTATTTATTTGGGTGATAAAAGACAGTTTTTACTGCAAATAGTTATCCTAAAACAGATTTATGAATTGTAATTTTTTTATAAAAGTATAAAAAGTATCTTTGTCTCATTAAAATATATAAATATGTTTTCAAAATTAGCTTATTCCGTATTCGAACAAAGTATTAACGATTATCATCAATTTGATAACGTAGATCAACCAATAAATAATCCTTTTCCAAAAGATAAATTTGAACATTTATTGTACGTGAAAAATTGGATTGATACCGTGCAATGGCATTTTGAAGATATCATTCGTGATCCAAATATTGACCCAATCGCCGCTTTAACTTTGAAAAGAAGAATTGATGCTTCAAACCAAGAACGTACCGACATGGTGGAATATATTGATGGTTATTTTTTACAAAAATACAGCGATGTTAAAGTAAAAGAAGACGCGAAAATCAACTCAGAAAGTCCAGCTTGGGCATTTGACCGATTATCAATTTTAGCATTAAAGATTTATCACATGAATGAGGAAGCTACTCGTGAAGAAGCATCTCAAGAGCATAGAGATAAGTGCCAAGCGAAACTAAATATCTTACTAGAACAAAGAACCGATCTATCAACAGCAATTGATGATTTATTGACTGATATTGAAAACGGTGATAAATTCATGAAAGTGTACAAACAAATGAAAATGTACAATGACGATGAATTGAATCCTGTTTTGTACCAAGGAAAAAAATAAATTGCCAACTAATATCAAGCATATCGCCGTCATGAGACTTTCCGCAATGGGAGATGTCGCCATGACGGTTCCTGTTTTACGCGCTTTTGTAAATCAGTATCCAGATATAAAAATCACGGTGGTTTCCAGACCCTTTTTCAAACCTTTTTTTGATACGATTCCCACTGTTTCCTTTTTTGCTTTCGATGAAAAAGAAAAACACAAAGGGTTTATTGGATTGTTGCGTTTGTTCCAAGATTTAAAACGGTTGGAAATCGATGCTTTTGCTGATTTACATAATGTTTTACGAGCTCAAGTAGTCCGTACGCTTTTTGCTTTAAGCGGAAAAAAAGTGGCGGCGGTAGATAAAGGAAGAGCAGAAAAGAAAGGATTGACCAGTCTTGAAAATAAGGTTTTTAAACCACTTGCTTCAATGTTTGAAAGGCATGTTGCCGTATTTGCTAAACTGGGTTTTTCAATTGATTTGTCTCATCCCATGTTTCCTGCAAAAGCAGTTTTAAACGAGGAACTAACCAACATAATTGGAACTGAAAACCAAAAGTTAATTGGAATTGCTCCTTTTGCGCAATATGATTCTAAAGTGTATCCTTTGGATTTAATGCAAGAAGTAATTGCTCAATTGGCTAAAAATCCGCGACACAAAATCTTGCTTTTTGGTGGAGGAAAAAAAGAAATGGAGATTTTAGATGCTATTGCGGCACCGTACAGAAATGTGATTAATATGGCTGGTAAAATTAAATTTCAACAGGAATTACAATTGATCAGTAATCTTCATGTGATGCTTTCTATGGATTCGGGTAATGCACATATTGCAGCTATGTTGGGGGTGAAAGTCATTACACTTTGGGGTGCCACACATCCGTATGCTGGATTTATGCCTTTTAATCAGCCAATAGAAAACAGTTTGATTTCGGATAGAGAAAAATATCCTTTGTTGCCTACTTCCGTTTATGGAAATAAAAAAGTAGAAGGCTATGAAGAAGCCATGCGAACGATTCCTGTAGACAAAATAGTACTTAGTGTTCAGTAAATAGACTTTGTATATTCTGTTGGTTTGAAAGACAACTGTTAGTTGAAAATCTAAGTGATGAATAACAAATACTCAACAAGAAAATTGCAAGTGAAAATAACTGAAAGAGTAAAAACATATAGTCAACAGGGTTTTCGAGATAGGTTTCTTGAGAATGATATTGCCAAAGACTTTCTTTTTAAGTCAAAATCAGAACAATTCTTTTGCTTAAAATTAGAAGAAATTAATCAACTCAAATTTCCTGTACCACCATCCAAACACATTTCTCACACTTTACTATTTATTATTTCGGGAACCCACAAAATAAAGATTGGGTTCGAGGAATATACTACCCAATCTAATGAGATTATAGTAGTTCCAGCAGGTCAAATTTTTTCAATAGAATCGATACCCATTGACTTAAAGGGGTTTATTTGTCAGTTTCACCCTGATATTCTAATTGGAAAATATGGGAATTTAGAAATGATAAATGATTTTAATTTTTTAAAAATAGGGGGAAATCCAAAACCTTGTTTTCCAGATAAGGAATCTCAGTTTATCCTACAGTTATTACATCGGTTACAGATTGAATATACAGAATCAGGTATCACAAATTTGGATATTTTACAGCCATATTTGATTGCTTTACTTTGTGAGATTAATAAAAATGCTTTAAAAGCAGCTAAAAAAGGGACAGCTGCTACCGTGCTAACATCTAAATTTAAAGAACTCATTTATGCTAATATTAATCAACAGCATCAGGTTGATTATTATGCTTCAATACTTAATGTGTCTCCAAATCATCTAAACAAATCAATAAAATCGGTAACAGATAAGTCGCCTACAAAATGGATTGAAGAGACCATTTTATTAGAAGCCAAATATTTGTTATACCAAACTAATCTGAGTATCAGTGAAATTGCCATGCGGGTTGGTCATTATGATCAGTCTTATTTTAGTAGAATTTTCAAAAAAAACGAAGGTATATCTCCAATTCAGTTTCGTAAAAGGATTGATAAGTCCTAATTATTGATTATGGAATCCTACTATCCTATCGGGTAATTATTGAAATTTGCAGGCCTAAAATAAGCCAAATAATGATTTATATTTTTAAAACATCAGTAGACACAAAATTAAAATTTGAAGAGGCAACGGTTATGCTTAATAGGCTTTTACCAAATACTATCTGGAATTTTGACCTTGAAGATTGCGATAATATTTTAAGAATTGATTGCAAAACCGAATTTTTGGAATCGATATTAAATAATGGCATTTTTGACTGTATAGAATTAGAAGGTTAATCACATTTGAACAAAAATCTGCAACAACGTACTATTATGGATCTCTTACTTCACCAAAACAAAACATTTGAAAATATTGATTATTCAGAACAAAAAATAACGAATAGTGAATATTTTAAGTGTGAATTTATAAACTGTAACTTTTCAAAAAGTGATTTAAGTCATAATGATTTTATGGAGTGTAGTTTTCAAAACTGTAATTTCTCCTTAGCAATACTTAATAACACTGGGTTAAAAAGCATTAAATTTATTGGATGTAAATTAATGGGTTTGGATTTTACAATTTGTAATAACTTCTTGTTTTCAATGAGCTTTGAAGGTTGTATTCTGGACTATTCTACTTTTTTTCAAAAGAAAATGAAAAAGACAAATTTTATGGATTGTTCCTTACAAAATGTAGATTTTTCAAATGCCGATTTAACGATGGCTTTGTTTAAAAACGGTGACCTCTCGGGCGCTATTTTTGCAGGGACAAATCTTGAAAAAGCAGATTTTCGTACTGCTAAAAATTATTCTTTTGACCCAGGAGAAAATAAAATGAAGAGAGCAAAATTTTCAAAATCTCAGCTTGCGGGTTTATTAGATAAATTCGATCTTGATCTTGAATAATTAGTTCTACTATTAATAAAAAAAGTTTGCTTTACGCAAACTTTTTTTATTAAATGGAGATAAAAACGAGTTTCTAAACATCATCAAAATCGATATAAATATTTTCTGAAGTAGGATGAGCTTGACATGTCAATATCAATCCACTTGCAATTTCTTTATCTGTTAAAATGGAGTTTTTTGTCATTTCAGCAGTTCCTACAGTAACTCGTGCCAAACAGCTGCTACAAATACCGCCTTGGCAAGAATAAGGAGCATCAATCCCTTGTTTTAAGGAAGCCTCAAGTATGGTTTGTTTTTGCGACATTTCAAAAGTAGTTTCTTCATCATCTACCATTACAGTAATTTTTGAATGTCCTTCTAATGATTCTGTAATTACATTTTCATGGGTAGAAGTAGTGAAAAGCTCATATTTTATGGCTGATTCTTTTACATTTTTCTCTTTTAAGACATTTGAAACGGTTTCAATCATTGCTTCTGGCCCACACAAATAAAACTTGTCAAATTCCAGTTCCTTGTGTTTATTGTTTAAAACAAAATTGACTACTGATTTGTCTATACGACCAAACAAGGCATGATCAGCTTTGGCTTGACTGTATACATAATGTACAAATAAGCGACTCACATATTGTAAATGGAGGTCATGCAATTCCTGATGAAAGATCGTTTCTTCAGGTGATTTATTCCCATAAACCAAAACAAATGAACTTTTAGGTTCGCTCTTTAATACCGACTTTAAAATTGATAGTGCAGGTGTAATTCCACTTCCCGACACGAAAGCCACATAGTTTTTTTGACGATCTGCTTGGGGTTCAAATGTGAATTTTCCTTCTGGTTTTCCTACTTCAAGTACATCTCCCGCTTTTAGTTTTGTGTTGGCAAATTGAGAAAAAGCACCGTTTTTAACTGCTTTCACTGCAATTCGTAAATCACCACTTTCAGGGGATGAACATATAGAATAGGCACGACGAATTTCTTGGCCGTCTAATGTTAGTTTCAAGTTAACATATTGTCCAGCAACAAATTTATAGTTTGGTTTTAATTCTTCGGGAACATTAAAAAGTATCGAAACGGCAGCAGCGGTTTCGCGTTTTACTTCTTTTATAATTAATTTTAAAAAGGATGGCATAGGATAATTTTTTTACAAAAATAGGAAACGGTAAATAAATGGAAGATATTAATTGAGGATTATTTTAGTAAGACGGTAACTTTTCATTATTTTTATCTACTTACTATTAAACGAAATATAAAAACGACATGTTCAAGCATTTTATAAATTTAGAATTGAAAGCCTTTTTTCGATCGGCAAGTGTTGGAAAAAGTATTGGATTGAAAATTTTAATGGGGTTTTTGGTTGTCTATTTTCTACTTGTTTTTCTTGTTTTGGGAATTGCATTGTATCCTATTCTAGAGAAAAGTTTCCCTGACCAAAAACCATTAGTCATAGTTAATAGTTTTGTTGTTTTTTGGTTGTTTTTTGAATTGGTACTTCGCTTTTTTATGCAAAGTTTACCTGTAATGAACATCAAGCCGTTACTTGTTTTGCCAATTAAAAAACAATCGGTGATTCATTTCGTATTACTTAAAAGTTTGACTTCAATTTATAACATTTTTCCATTGTTAGTCATTATCCCTTTTGGAGTGTACAATATTACCAAGGGGAATTACAATGCACTAAATATGATTGTATGGATGGTTTCAATGTATGTTTTGGCTTTAGTGGTTAATTATTCTAATTTTTTAATCAAAAAGAAATTCGCTGAAAACATCATCGCCTTTCTTCCATTTGTGGCAATAGGGCTTGTGTTCTTTGGTCTAGATTATTATGGTGCTTTTAAAATCAGTACTGTATCGGGGATTCTTTTAAATGGATTAGTAGTGCAGCCACTATTCGTGCTTGTTCCAATACTGATTTTAGTAGGATTGTATTTTCTAAATTTCAACTACTTAAAAACTAATTTTTATCTGGACAGCTCTTTACAGTCCAAAGTAGAAGAAGCAAAAACGTCTGATTTAACTTGGACGAAACGTTTTGGTGATATAGCGCCATTCTTAGCATTGGATCTAAAAATGATTTGGAGAAATAAAAGGCCTAAAACGGTGATTTGGATCTCGTTAATCTTTCTGGCTTATGGCATGTTGATTTATACCAATCCACATTACAAAGATACACCAGCGTTTTTTGTTGTGGTAGGAGTTTTAATGACAGGTGTTTTTATGCTTAATTTTGGGCAATTTGTGCCGTCATGGGATAGTAATTATTACGGAATGATGATGTCACAAAACATTCCTATGAAACAATACTTAGCATCAAAAGCGGGATTAATGTCGGTTTCAGTAATTGTATTAGCAGTTTTAAGTACGCCCTATCTTTATTTTGGTTGGAATGTATTAGCAATAAATCTGTCTTGTGCTGTTTATAATTTAGGGGTAAACATCCCCATTTTATTATTTGCAGGATCCTATAATAAAAAAAGAATTGATCTCGAGAAAAGTCCTTTCATGAATTACCAGGGAACTGGAGCAACGCAATGGATTGTTGGCCTGCCATTAATGTTGTTTCCTGCATTGATTTTCTTTGCTTTTTATAAATTAGTCAATGTAGAAAGTGCAACAGTTGCTATTGCGACATTAGGTATTATTGGTTTGGTTTTTAGAAGTTTTATTTTAAGTAAAATCGCCGATGGGTACACCAAGAGAAAATACGAAACCATTAGCGGATTCAAACAACAAGAAAATTAGTATTGCTAACTTTGGACTGGAATAACAAATAAGAAAAAGATGATACAAGTAAATAATATTTCAAAAAAATATAACGGAACTACAGTTTTAAAAATTGACATTCTTGAAATTCCCAAAGGACAAAGTTTAGGTTTAGTAGGGAATAATGGAGCTGGTAAAACGACTTTTTTTAGTTTACTACTCGATTTAATTAGACCTACAACGGGTACAATTGTTAACAATGAAATTCAGGTTAATACTAGCGAATCTTGGAAGCCTTTTACGGCTGCATTTATTGACGAAAGTTTCTTGATTGGGTATCTAACTCCCGAAGAATATTTTTACTTTATAGGCGATTTGCGCGGACAAAATAAAGCCGACATTGATGCGTTGTTAACCAAATATGAGGAGTTTTTTAATGGAGAAATTCTAAATAATAAAAAGTATTTACGCGATTTGTCCAAAGGGAATCAGAAAAAAGTAGGGATTATAGCCACTCTTATTGGAAATCCCAAAGTAGTAATTCTAGACGAGCCTTTCGCAAATTTAGATCCGACAACGGTAAACAGATTAAAAAAAGTGATAAAAGAACTGGCTCAAGATCCAGAGACAACCATTTTAGTTTCTAGTCACGATTTGCAACATACCGTTGAGGTTTGTGATAGAATTGTTGCTTTAAATAAAGGAGAAATTGTTAAAGATATTCAAACATCTGGAGAGACACTTCAAGAGTTAGAAGCGTTTTTTGCCGTTTAAAATATATTTTTCAGGGCATGACCACGCCAAAAAAAGCGTGGTCGGGCTTTCATTCTCAATCTTTTTTATTTTAAAAAAATAAAATAAAAAAGGATTTCCACTACATCCCTCATGCAGCATCGCTCAAATAACTACATATAATTTTCACTTTCTCAAAAAGAAACGTATTTTTACCAGTCACTATACTAAAAAGCTTTTTTAAAAGTTTAATGATAAAAACGTTTGCCATTGAAAACTAATATATTTAAATATTCAATTCCTGTAGGATTTTTGGTTTTTTTGGTAGCTTGTTCTACCAAAAAGGATAGTTTTTTGTCTAGAAATTCCCACGCTTTGAGCACGAAATACAATATTTTATACAATGGGCAAATTGGTTTAGATAAAGGAGTTGAAGGGATTAAATCTAAAAGTACAGATGATTTTTGGAAGCGTTTGCCAATCGAAAGAATGCAAATAGGCGATGATCCTACAAGCACTGAAAAAACTAAAAATGCAGATTTTGAATTGGCGGAAACCAAAGCTACCAAAGCAATTCAAAAACATTCCATGAATATTGATGGAAGAGAAAGAAATTACCAAGTGGACGAAGCCTATTTATTACTTGGAAAATCAAGGTATTACGATCAAAGGTTTATCCCAGCCTTAGACGCTTTCAATTATATTTTATACAAATACCCAACAAGTAGTAGAATTTACGAAGCTAAAATATGGCGTGAAAAAACCAACATGCGTTTAGGTAATGACGCCGTTGTTGTAAAAAACATGACCAAACTGCTGAAAGAACAAAAACTTAAAAAGCAAGTTCTGGCCGATGCAAATGCATTGCTATCCGAAGCATTTCTAAATCTTGAAGAAAGAGACAGTGCTGTTGCTAAACTAAAATTGGCTGTAGATTATACCAAAAACAATAATGAAAGAGCGAGATATCGTTTTATTCTAGGTCAGTTATACGAAGAATTGGGGAAAAAAGACAGTGCTATTTACAGTTATGAGTCAGTTATAAAAATGAATAGAAAATCCGAAAGGAAATATGTCATTCAAGCACATGCTAGAAAAGCGCAGTTATTCGATTATGAAAAGGGAGACTCTACTGCTTTTTTAAAAACCTATAATAAATTAATTGCTGATCGAGAAAACCGACCTTTTCTGGATGTCTTATACTATCAAAAAGGGGTTTTTTATGATAAAAACAACAATAAAAAACAAGCCTTGCAATTTTATAACCGTTCTCTAAAAAATGCTAAAACAGATCAATATTTAATTGCTTCAAATTATAGAAATATTGGAAATGTGCATTTTAAAAGTGCGGAATATGCTACTGCAGCAAAATATTATGATAGTACTTTAGTAAAAATGCAACCTAAAACTAGAGAGTTTATCCATATAAGTAAAATTAGAAAAGATTTAGATGATGTCATTTTATATGAAGCCATTGCCATGCAAAACGATAGTATCCTTCATGTTGTTTCTTTGTCTGGACCAGATAGAATAACCTACTTCGAGAATTATATTGTTAAGTTAAAAGCAGCTGATGATGTCAAAAGACTTTTAGAAGAAAAAGAAAAAGAAAAACAAGAAAATATTGCAAGAAACAGTTCAGCGGGACCAGTTAACAATGCAATTTCTACTCAAAACCCAGGAGCGCCAACACGAAAATCTTCTCTTGCACCACCTACTATGGCCTCTAGTACTGCAGCTACAAGTGTATTTTACTTTTATAATCCTTCAACTGTTTCATTTGGAAAAGTAGAGTTTAAAAAACTATGGGGAGAAAGAAGTTCAAAAGGAAATTGGAGGTTGTCAGAAGCTGTAGCAAATACAATTTCTAATGACACTTTGAACTCTGGTGTTTCAGTAGCTGATAAAAAAGAAACAGAAGCTGATAAAATAATTCCACAATACACAACCGATTTTTATTTAAAACAATTGCCTACTGCACAAATAGCAATTGATAGCATTGCTAAAGAACGCAATACGGCTTATTATCAGTTGGGAGTAATTTATAAAGAAAAATTTAAAGAGTACGAACTAGCCACCAACAGGCTAGAGCAATTATTGCAAAATAATCCTGAGGAGAAACTCATTCTCCCAACGATGTATAATTTATATAAAATTTACCAAATCACGAATAGCGGCAAGGCGGAATCGATGAAAAGCAAGATAAATGGGCAGTTTCCTAATTCTCGTTATGCACAAATAATTAATAATACAAATCAGGAGGAGACTTCACAAGAAGGAAGTCCTGATGCTGTGTATGAAAAATTATATTCCTTATATGGACAGGAACAATTTACAACTGTTTTAGAACAGGTAAACATCGCTATTACTCAATTTCCAGGTGATGAAATTCTTCCTAAATTAGAATTATTAAGAGCCAATACAATAGGGAAACTAAGAGGCTTACTTGCCTATAAAAATGCATTACAATATGTAGCAGATACCTATTCGAATACTGAAGAAGGAAAAAAAGCGCAGGATGTTTTAACGAATCAAATTCCGCTTTTAGAAAAAATTGATTTTGGAACAGTAGAAACTAAGAACTGGAAAATAGTGTATAAAGTTGCTTCTAGGGAAGCCGAAAATACAAAAAGCATAGAAGAAAAAATAAAAAAATTCATTGCCAATTTAAATCCAAGACTTACCTATTCGTATGATGTCTATACGGAAAATGAAAGTTTTATAGTGATTCATGGTATGTATAGTCAAACCGAAGGGCAAAACGTGATTGATCAATTAAAAGAAAACAAAGAATATAAAATAGTAGATCCGGCAATACTAATTTCTAATGAAAATTATAAAGTGATTCAAATTAAGAAAAATCTTAATGACTATTTAGTTGCAAAAAAATAAAGAATATGTTTAATAAGAAACCAAAGCCTTATACTGAACTTTTAGGAAAAACGAATAGAATTGTTGAAGGAACAATTATTAAAGGCGATATTATTTCACAGGCCGATTTTCGTTTAGATGGTGAGTTGACCGGGAATTTTCATTCTACTGGAAAATTAGTTATTGGGCCAACAGGCAGTGTTGTGGGTGATATCAGTTGTAACAATGCCGATATAGAAGGAAAAGTTAATGGAAACATTCAAGTTACTGAGGTGCTCAATGTTAAGTTAAAAGCAAGTATTCATGGCGAAGTTACTGTAGGTAAGTTATCTGTGGAACCTGGAGCTGATTTCAGTGCTTCTTGTATAATGAAATCTGATGTAGAAAAATTGATGATTACTGATGGACAAGAAACCCAACAAAAAACAAGCTAGTAAGTGGTTAGCACTTATTAATATTCCCATTCAAATGGGAGTTATTATTTTCCTTTTTGCTTATTCGGGAAATTGGCTTGACGAAAACTACCCCAGCCCAAAAGTGTATTACAATAAAATCTTAGTGATGGTAGGAGTTGTTTTGGCATTATACAATGTAATCAGGCAAGTGAATGAGATTAATAAGTCGCAATAATTGATTTCAAAGAATAGATAATAGTAATTAATATTTAACATAGGTTATTTGTGATAAATTTAATTTAAAATAACTTTGCTACTTACTGTCTTCGGGGCACAAATGAAATCCAATGAATTTTAAAAGTTACAAGCCTTTATTGTTTTTAACAATCTTGGCGGGAATAGGTTATTTGCTTCATAAGCTTATTTTTAGTTATCTAAATATTAATGATAATGCCTTTCTATATTCAATAGAGTTTCTGTATTTATTTTATTACAGCTTATCGTTTATTGTTTTTATTATTTTAATAAAAGTAAAAGAACGAAGTTTTGATAATGTAGGAATGTCATTTCTTTTGAGTACAAGTGTAAAAATGATTTTTTGTTATCTAATTTTAAAACCTATCTTGCAGATAAAAATTTACGACAACACAATAGAGAAAATTAATTTTTTTATGACATTTGTTCTCTTTTTAGCAATAGAGACCCTTTTAACGATACGAATATTAAACGAAAAACAGTAATTGGATATAAAGAGGACATAATTAGAAAAAATAAATTTTTATATTCTTTTGAATATTAATAAAAAATGTACCTTTGCACCAAATTTTAGAAACGTAAAAAATTAAGATATTTAACAGTTATGGTGATTTCAAACAAACCACTTAGATTTATAATAGCAACTTTAGTAGCGTGTCTTCCTTTAATGAGTTTTGCAAATCCAGAAGTGGATTCAGTAAAAGTTAAGACCGAAATGACTCACGAAGTAACGGAACAAACACATGAAGGAGCTCATGCTGAACCAACAGATGTAAAATCTAAGATTAAAGCATTTATAGGTCATCACGTGTTAGATTCTCACGACTTCACTTTCTTTTCTGACGAAGTAGAAGGGAAGCATTACGGATTTTCTTTGCCAGTTATTCTTTGGGATAATGGATTACACGTTTTTTCTTCTTCTGAATTCGAACATGGAGAAGCAGTAGCGGAGTCAAACGGAAACTTTTATAAAATCAACCACCACGATGGTAAGATTTACAAAGTAGATTCGGCTGATGGTAAAATAACTGAAAACGAAGAAACAGGTTTCCCTGCTAATGTTCGTCCAATTGACTTTTCAATTACAAAAACAGTTTTGTCTATAATGATTGCTTCATTAATCATGTTTTTGATTTTTGCTGGTTTGGCAAAATCATATGCTAAAAATAAAGGAATTGCTTCTGGAGTTGGAAGAATATTTGAACCAGTCGTATTGTATATTCGTGATGAAATTGCAATCCCTAATATTGGAGAAAAGCACTATAAGAAATACATGAGTTATTTATTGACTATCTTTTTCTTTGTATTGTTCTTAAACATATTTGGTTTGATGCCATTTGGAATTAATGTAACAGGTAATTTAACTATTACTTTTGCATTAGCGATAATGACATTCTTAATCACAAACCTTACTGCTAATAAAAATTACTGGGGACACATTTTCTGGATGCCAGGAGTGCCTAAAGTAATGCGTATCGTATTAGCTCCAATTGAGTTGTTAGGAGTATTTATTAAGCCATTTTCATTAATGATACGTTTGTATGCAAATATCTTTGCAGGACACATTGTATTGATGAGTATTATTGGTTTAATGTTTATTTTTAAAAGCTGGTTAGGAAGTAGTTTGTCTTTTGGATTGTCATTTGTACTTTCTATTCTTGAGATATTAGTAGCTTTTTTACAAGCCTATATTTTCACCATGTTATCTGCATTGTACTTTGGTTCAGCTGTAGAAGAGCATCATCATGAGGAAGCTCATCATTAATGGGTTAACCGTTTAGCTGTTTATTTGTTTAAATCGATTAACCGATTAAACAAATAACCGATTAAACAAAAAAATTGAATGTTTAATTTTTAATATATATATTATGCAAATTCCAACTATTGTAGGAGCAGGATTAATTGTAATCGGAGCAGGTTTAGGTATTGGTAGAATTGGTGGTTCAGCAATGGACGCTATTGCTCGTCAACCAGAAGCTTCTGGAAAAATCCAAACAGCTATGCTTATTGCAGCTGCACTTATTGAAGGTATTGGTTTCGCTGCGTTATTCGCTGCTTAATTAAAATCAAAAAAACAATAGTTACAACGGTTGGTTGTAACTATTGTTTTAAATTAAAACATTACAAATTGCCTTTGAGCAATAAAAAAGATAATTTAAAATTTATAATTATATATAATGGATAAGTTAATAAATCAGTTTGAGTTAGGTTTGTTCGTTTGGCAAGTATTAATATTTGTTGGATTAATATTCTTATTGAAAAAATTCGCTTGGAAACCAATTCTTGATGCAGTAAATGATAGAGAAGAAGGAATCAAAAATGCTTTACTTTCTGCTGAAAATGCTAGAAAAGAAATGCAAAACCTTCAAGCTGACAACCAACGTATTTTACAAGAAGCAAGATTAGAGCGTGACAACATGCTTAAAGATGCGCGTGAAATGAAAGAGAAAATGGTTGCTGATGCAAAAAATGAAGCGCAAGTTCAAGGATTGAAAATGATCGAACAAGCTAAAGCAGCAATTGAAAGTGAAAAAAATGCAGCGATGGCTGAGTTGAAACTTCAAGTTTCTACTTTATCATTGAATATTGCAGAAAAATTATTGAAAGACGAATTATCTAACAAAGAAGCTCAAACTAAATTAGTAGAGAAAATGTTAGGTGACGTAAAGCTAAACTAATATTATGGCAAGTACAAGAGCAGCAATTCGTTATGCAAAAGCAATTCTAGAGATCGCAGAATCTAAAGGAGTAGCAAAAGCAGTTAGTGATGATATGAATTCTATAGCTTCAACTATAAATGGAAATGTAGAATTGAGCACTTTTATTCAAAACCCAACTTTAAGAGTAGAGGTTAAAGAAAATGCCTTATTGGAAGTTTTTGCAAATACTAATGGTGTGACTAAGAGTTTATTTCATTTGTTGTTTGAAAACAAAAGATTTGAAATTCTAGAAGCAGTAGCAGTAGAATACAATGTTTTGTTTGATATTATGAATGGTGTTGAAGTAGCTAAGGTTACCACAGCTATTCCTATGGATGCAGCATTAGAAGCTAAAGTTTTAGCTAAAATAGCTTCTTTATCTGATAAGAAAATTACAATTGAAAATACAGTAGATGCTTCAATCATTGGAGGGTTTATTTTAAGAATAGGTGACAAGCAGTACAATGCTTCTGTTGCTAACAGATTACAAGTATTAAAAAGAGAATTAAGTAACTAGTTTTATTGCACATTTAAGTGTCTAAATTATAAATTAAGATGGCGGAAATCAAACCTGCTGAAATTTCAGCAATATTAAGAAAGCAAGTAGAAGGTTTTGAATCTGGCGCAACGCTAGAGGAAGTAGGAACCGTACTTCAAGTTGGAGATGGTATTGCTCGTGTTTACGGGCTTTCTAATGTTCAATACGGTGAGTTAGTAGAATTCGACAATGGCTTAGAAGCGATTGTATTGAATCTTGAAGAAGACAATGTTGGGGTGGTACTTTTAGGACCATCAACAGGAATCAAAGAAGGTTCTACAGCTAAAAGAACACAACGTATCGCTTCTCTTAAAGTAGGTGAGCAAATGGTAGGACGTGTAGTAAACACTCTTGGTTTTCCAATTGATGGAAAAGGACCAATTGGTGGAGACTTATACGAAATGCCTTTGGAAAGAAAAGCTCCAGGAGTTATCTTCCGTCAACCAGTTACTGAGCCATTACAAACAGGAGTAAAAGCAGTAGATGCTATGATCCCAGTTGGTCGTGGGCAACGTGAGCTAGTTATTGGTGACCGTCAAACAGGTAAATCGACTGTTTGTATCGATACTATCTTAAATCAAAAAGAATTTTACGATGCAGGAAAACCTGTATTTTGTATATATGTTGCAATTGGACAAAAAGCGTCAACTGTAGCAGGAATTGCAAAAATGTTAGAAGAAAAAGGAGCAATGGCATATACCATTATTGTTGCTGCTAATGCTTCTGATCCAGCTCCAATGCAAGTGTACGCTCCTTTCGCAGGTGCTGCAATTGGAGAATACTTTAGAGATTCAGGTCGTCCAGCTTTAATTGTTTATGATGATTTATCTAAACAAGCTGTTGCTTACCGTGAGGTTTCTCTTTTATTAAGAAGACCACCGGGACGTGAGGCATATCCTGGAGACGTTTTTTACTTACACAGTCGTTTATTAGAGCGTGCTTGTAAAGTAATTGCTGATGATGGAATTGCTAAAAACATGAACGATTTACCAGATTCATTGAAATCTATCGTTAAAGGTGGTGGTTCATTGACTGCTTTACCTATTATCGAAACTCAAGCTGGTGACGTTTCTGCATATATCCCAACAAACGTAATTTCGATTACTGATGGTCAAATTTTCTTAGATGGAGATTTGTTTAACTCTGGAGTTCGTCCGGCAATTAACGTAGGTATTTCTGTATCTCGTGTTGGAGGTAATGCTCAAATTAAATCAATGAAAAAAGTAGCAGGTACTTTGAAACTAGATCAAGCACAATTCCGTGAATTGGAAGCGTTTGCTAAATTTGGTTCAGACTTAGATGCAGTTACTTTAAACGTAATTGAAAAAGGTAGAAGAAACGTTGAAATCTTGAAACAAGGTTTGAATGATCCTTATACTGTTGAAGACCAAGTGGCAATTATCTATGCTGGTTCTAAAAACTTATTGAGAAATGTTCCTGTAAATAAAGTAAAAGAATTTGAGAAAGATTTCTTAGAATTCTTGAACACTAAACACAGAGCAACTCTTGATGCTTTAAAAGCAGGGAAGTTAACAGACGAAATTACTGATGTAATTCAATCTGTAGCTAAAGAAGTTTCAGCAAAATATAACTAGAAGTTATTTTAAGTTTTGAATTTTAAATTATGAAAAGTCAGTCTTTTTGTAATTTAAAATTTAAAATTTATAATTCAAAATAGAAAAAAATAAATGGCAAATTTAAAGGAAATCCGTAATAGAATTACTTCCGTTTCATCTACGATGCAAATTACATCAGCGATGAAAATGGTTTCTGCAGCAAAGCTAAAGAAAGCACAAGATGCAATTACAGCAATGCGCCCTTATGCCGAAAAATTAACGGAATTATTACAAAACCTTTCTGCTACACTTGAAGGTGATGCAGGAGGAGAGTTTACTACACAACGTGAAGTAAAAAAAGTATTACTAGTTGCTATTACTTCTAATAGAGGTTTATGTGGTGCATTTAATACAAACGTAATTAAAGGTGCTAAAAGTCGTGCTGCTTTTTATGAAGGTAAACAAGTAGATGTTTTTGCAATTGGTAAAAAAGGAAACGATGTATTAACTAAAACAAATTCAGTTGTTGCTAACGAAAGTGCAGTATATGACAACTTAACATTTGATAATGTAGCTGCAATTGCAGATACATTAACCCAAAAATTTGTTTCAGGTGAATATGATAAAATCGAATTGATTTACAATCAGTTTAAAAATGCTGCAACTCAAATCGTTCAAACAGAACAATTTTTACCGTTAGCACCAATTAAATCTGATTTAACAGTTTCAACAGGAGATTATATCTTTGAACCTTCAAAAGAAGAAATTGTATTGACTTTGATTCCTAAATCATTGAAAACGCAATTGTATAAAGGAATTCGTGATTCATTTGCTTCTGAGCATGGAGCGCGTATGACTGCGATGCACAAAGCAACTGATAATGCAACTGAATTGAGAAATCAATTGAAATTAACATACAATAAAGCGCGTCAAGCTGCTATTACTAATGAGATCCTTGAGATTGTTGGTGGGGCAGAAGCTTTAAAAGGGTAAGAATAATTTTATCTTATTTTATAAAAAAAACCAACGTAAGTTGGTTTTTTTTATGCCTAAAAATCACGTATAAATACCTAGTCTTTTTTGTAAATAAATATTTACATTTGGTGAATTAAATGATTTATTTATAATAGTACTAGCTATGGATAATTTTCCAATTCAGTTGTCTGAGAATATTTTGTTAGAGGCACAGCTTAGCCGTGACACATCATCTTTAAGAAGAGAACTTTATTATATTAAAGATAAAAAATTAGAGTCTTATTTAGATAGTGATGAATTGAAAAATATCTTTTGGTCTAATATTTACAATGCGTATGTTCTAATTATAGCAAAAGAAGCCAAAGAAGAAACCGCTGTTTTTAAATATAAAAGAATAAAAATTGCCCGTCATCTTTTATCCTTAGATGATATTGAATTTAAAATTTTGGGAAAGAACAATCACAATCCATTACATAAATTTATAAATAATTTATTCAGTCCAAGATTTATTAAAAGTGCGGCAGTAAAGAATGTTGATTCTAGTTATCTAATTCGTTTAGATCGAACAGCTTTGAATACTTCTTTAGTTGTGAATTGATTTTAAACAGTTTTACTTCTATCTTAGCAAGTTCTCTCTACATATTTTGCTGTTTATCTAATATTGCTAATTTTTTTGATACTGTTTTCATTACTATTTAACCCGTTATTTTAATGGTATCGGCACTTGCCAATTATTAGTTTTTGATTAATTTTAACCCAAAATTAATTAAAAAAGTAATCCCTTGAATATTAAAGAATTTACCACTATTGCCGAAATGCTAGCTCAAATTGAAGTGATGCAACAGTTATATCCAAAACTTAGTGTAGAGAAGTATGAAACCTATCTTCAAGAGATGGTTCCTCATAATTATACGCAAATTGCTGTATTTGAAGATGAGATCTGTTTAGGGATAACAGGTTGTTGGTTTTCAACAAAATTATGGAGTGGTAAATATTTAGAAATAGACAATTTTATAGTTCATACAGACCATCGTTCAAAAGGAATAGGTAAATTGTTGACTGATTATGTGGAGCAAAAAGCGATTGATTTAGAATGCACTAATATCGTTCTCGATGCTTTTACTTCCAATTTTTCAGCCCACCGATTTTATTACAATCAGGGATATGGTCCTAAAGGTTTTCATTTTGTGAAAATCTTGAATGAAGAAGGGTTGACTTAAATTTATGTTAGATGCGTTTTATAAACAGAGGTATTGTCGTTGTTATAATCTTGTTTTGCTTTTCATTTTGTGTTTCACAAAATGAGTTTCAAACTCGCTTTCCAGTGCCAATGGATTCAGTTTATTACAGTACGAAGATAGGGAGTCAAGAAAAGGATACTATTAAAAGTGATATTCATATCGTTTTTATCGAAGCGTTACCTAATACAATTCAGTTGATAAAAGTGTATTTCAATAACCAGGTGTCTAACATTGATAAAGTAGATGAAAATAATTTTATGGCTTCTTTTTTTAAATTTGTTCCTAAGCCGGATTTAATTTTAAATAGCGATAGTAAATTAGAATATGGAAATGAAGCGCCCGTAATTACTAAACCAAAATTCATATTAAGTCCCAATGATGCCGTTTTGGAATATAAAATGAAAAACAAAACTTATTTTTTTAAAATCATTAATCTAAAAGAAAGACAATGATTAACAAAGCTTCGGTGATTAAACCAAAGAATTAGTTATTTTTGTTTTTTAAAATTAATAGACACACCACATTTTGGGATTATATAAAAATCTTTTTAAACAAACAGCTATTTACGGACTCGCGACAGTTTTACCGCGAATGTTTAGCTTTTTGCTAGTGCCACTTTATACCGATTTGCTGCCTAAAGCAGAATATGGAAAAGTCTCCATCATTTTTGCTTGGATGATTTTCTTTAATGTTATTCTAGCTTACGGGATGGAAACTGCTTTTTTTAGGTTTTATAACAATGAAAGCAATAAAAAATCAGTGCTAGAAACATCAATGGTTTCTATCTTTTGGACTACTATTTCTTTCTTGTTTATTGCGTTATTATCTAGGAATACATTGGCAGCTTGGTCAGGTATTGATTCACAGTATATTGGATATACCATTTGGATTTTAGCTTTAGATGCTTTGGTAATTATTCCTTTTTCTAAATTAAGGGCTTTTCAAAAACCAATGGTTTATGCGGTTATAAAAATTGGTAATGTATTGGTAAACCTTATTTTGAGTGTCTTTTTTCTACTTTATATGCCTAAGGTAGTCGCTTCAAATCCTCATGGATTTTTAAGCTCTTTGTATGTAGAAAATTTCCAAATAGGCTATATTTTCTTGGCAAACATTATTGCTAGTTTATTAACTTTTGTAGCATTATCTCCAGATTATGTTTTTCTAAAATGGAAATTCGATTTGGATTTATGGAAACGCATGATGCGCTATGCATTGCCAATAATGGTAGCCGGAATTGCATTTGCAATCAATGAACAGTTTGATAAAATTCTTTTAGGACGATTGTTACCAGACAATATTGCTGAAGCCGAAGTGGGTGTTTACTCTGCCTGCTACAAATTAGGCTTGTTTATGGTTTTATATAGAACAGCCTATACATTAGGAATTGAACCGTTCTTTTTTAGTCATGCTTCTGATAAAAATGCGCCACAAACGTATGCTATGGTGACAAAATATTTTGTCATTTTTGGATCGTTCATCTTGCTATCGGTAATCGTTTTTGCTGATTTATTCAAAATGCTTATGATTCGTGATGAATCGTATTGGGTAGCCATGAAAGTTGTGCCCTTAATCATATTGGCCAATTTCTTTTTGGGGATTTACACTAATCTTTCTGTTTGGTATAAATTGATTGACAAAACGTATATTGGTGCTTACATTTCCATTGTAGGAGCTGTGATAACATTAGGACTTAACTTTTTATTGATTCCTACAATGAGTTATTACGGATCAGCAATTGCAACAATAGCCGCCTATGGAAGCATGATGTTTATTTCCTATTACTTGGGGAATAAATATTATCCAATTCCGTATGATTTAAAGAAAATAGGAGGCTATCTGTCATTATCGATATTCTTTTCGGCAATATCGTTTTATGGATTCAGGGAGAATTACTTTGTAGGGATCTTATTATTGATTGTATTCCTCTATTTTATATATCACAACGAAAAAGAAACCCTTTTAAAAATTGTAAAACGTAAAAATAACTAGTATTTCCTTACTGGTTTTTTGGAGCTATTTCCTGCTGTCCGCTATATCTTTTCTTTCCTGAAAAGTCAAGAAAAGGATGTCACTTCCATCAGGGCTAGAAATCCTGCTAACAATTCAAACAAATTAAAATGAAAATAAACATCATCAATAAATCACAACATGCCCTGCCTAACTATGAAACCATAGCTTCAGCAGGAATGGATTTAAGAGCTAATTTAATAGAATCAATAACATTACAGCCCTTAGAAAGAACTATTGTTAAAACAGGGCTTTTTATGGAGTTACCCATAGGGTATGAGGCTCAAGTAAGACCAAGAAGTGGTTTGGCTTTCAAGAACGGTATTACAGTATTGAATTCGCCTGGAACAGTTGATGCCGATTATCGTGGTGAAATTGGTGTGATTTTAGTAAATTTATCCAATCAGGCATTTGTTATCCAAAATGGGGAACGCATTGCGCAATTAATCATTGCAAAACACGAACGGGCTGACTGGATTGAAGTAGAAGAGTTGTCAGAGACTTCAAGAGGAGCTGGTGGTTTTGGTAGTACAGGTGTAAAATAAAATTTATTAATTCAAAGATTGTAATATTTAAAAATTCGAATAGAATTCTTTAATCGTTCAATCATTTAATCTTTCAATATCATTAAAATGAAAATAATAGTGCCAATGGCAGGACGTGGTTCACGTCTTCGTCCACATACAGTTACCGTTCCTAAGCCATTAATCCCTGTTGCTGGAAAACCTATTGTCCATCGATTGGTAGAAGATATTGCTAAAATATTAAAAGAACCAATTGAAGAGATTGCTTTTATTCTAGGCGACGAAGCTTTTTTTGGGGATGATGTAGTAAAAAGTTTAGAAGAATTGGCTCAAAGTTTAGGTGCCAAAGCTTCTATTTATCGTCAGGACTTACCTCTAGGAACTGGACATGCTATTATGTGTGCCAAAGAATCCTTGTCAGGACCAGCAGTAATTGCTTATGCAGATACATTAATCAGAGCTGATTTTGATTTAGACCCTACTGCTGATGCTGTTATTTGGGTAAAACAAGTAGACCAGCCTGAAGCTTTTGGAGTGGTGAAGATGAATGCCAATAGTGAAATTACAGAATTGGTTGAAAAACCTGCTGAATTTGTAAGTGATTTAGCGGTGATCGGAATATACTATTTCAAAGAAGTTGGTGATTTAAAAAAAGAACTTCAAAACGTATTAGACAACAATATTCAAAACGGTGGAGAATACCAGATTAATGACGGAATCAAAGCGATGATGGCTAAGGGTAAAGTTTTTAAAACGGGTAGTGTAGATGAATGGATGGATTGCGGGAATAAAAACGTAACCGTTGAAACCAATTCCAGAATGCTTGGCTTCTTGCATAATGACGGAATGCATTTAGTTGATTATGATGTTAAGTTAGAAAATTCGACTATTATCCCGCCCTGTTTCATTGGTGAAGATGTTGTTTTAGTAAATGCAACTGTTGGGCCTAACGTGTCTCTTGGCAAAGGAAGTCATGTAGTCGATAGTGCTATAAAAAACAGTTTGATTCAAACTCATGTACACATCAAAAATGCTAATTTAGATAATGCCATGATTGGAAATCATGTTGTTTTTGATGGTAATTTTACCAGTATCAGCATTGGTGATTATTCTGTTTTGGAATAATTTTTTCTAGTTTTAGAAATTACTTTTTATTATGAAAGGATCAGCTTTAGTACTATTGTTTTTTGTTTTGCTTGGCAATCCTGCTTTGGTATTGGCACAAACAGAACCGGACCAAATAAAGCTAGATAATAATAAATTTCAAGATTTGTTTTACGAGTCGTTAAAACAAAAAGCAATAGAAAATTATGATAAAGCAATAGTAGCTTTAGAACAATGTTTAAAGATAGACCCTCAAAACGCGACCGTTCATTTTGAGTTAGGAAAAAATTATTTGGCTTTAAAAGACTATAAAAATGCTTACACTTGTTTCGAACAAGCCAGTAAAATTGATCCTACGAACAAATGGTTTTGGGTAGGAATGTATGATGTGAATTATGCAACTAAAGATTATGAGGGAGCAATATATACCATTAATAAGCTAATTCCATTTGATCCAAAATTCAAAGAAGACTTAACTTCGCTTTACATGAACACAGGTCAGTTTGATAAAGCATTAGTACTTATCAATGAATTAAATGAAACCACAGGAAAAACAGACAGACGAGAATCCTATAAAATTCAAATTTTATCGCAAGGAAAATACCAAAATGCGGAAATAGTAAATTTAGTAGATCAGATAAATAAGTATCCCAAGGAGGAGTCCAATTATATTTCACTAATATATTTGTACTCTAAAAATAATGAAATAGATAAAGTCCTTGAAACGGCACGAAAATTGGAGAGTGAAATTCCAACATCGGAATGGGCACAAGTAAGTTTGTTTAAGTTTCATCTGGATAATAATGATGGGGATAAAGCAGTTAAAGCGATGAACATCGTTTTGGCTAGTTCCAAAATTGATTCAAAAATAAAACACCGGGTTCTAAATGAATTCTTGATTTTTACAAATGCAAATCCGCAATATAACTCCGACTTAGAAAAAGCGATTGGTTATTTTGATTCTGATCCTGAAGTGAATGTGGCAAAGGAAATAGGGAAATTTTATCATGCTAAAAAACAATGGGATAAAGCCATTGTGTACTATGATAAAGCGATTAAAAAAACGGCGGATGTAGATGTTGAAACAAATTTACTTTTGCTTCAAGCGTATATTGAAACCAAACAATTTGATCTAGCAGCAAAAAAAGCCATGGATATGGTAGATGTTTTCCCTACACAGCCACAGTTTTATTATTATGCTGGCTTAGGATACAATCAATTGGTTCAGTTTAAAAAAGCCAAAGAAATTCTCGAAATGGGGTTGGATTATTTAGTTGAAGATGTTGCTTTAGAAATAAACTTCAATATTCAATTGGGAGAAGCTTATAATGGTTTAGGAGATAATAAGAAAAAAGAGTTCTATTTTTCAAAAGCCAATCAATTATTAAAACAATAAAAATCGAATGAAAAAAATACTCGCTATTCTGTCAATCCTTGTATTGATTTCTTGTAAGTCAAAAGCCGTGGCTACAACTGCTACTGCGCCTGTTGATTACTTAGCCGCAAAAAAAATTATAGCCAGTCACTATAACAATAAAAGTGATTTTTCTACATTATATATTAAAGCAAATGCGAGGTATAGTGACGATAAACAATCACAAAATGTTACTGCTGAAATTAGAATTAAGAAGGACGAACAAATTCTAATAAGCATTCGTTTTTTAGGGATTACAATGGCAAAAGCTTCTATAACTCCAACATCTGTGAGTTATTATGAAAAAATTAAAGGAACCTATTTTGAAGGAGACTTTAGTTCATTAAGCCAATGGTTAGGTACTGATTTGGATTATAATAAAATTCAAAATATGTTGTTGGGAGAAGCTTTAGATGATTTAAAGAAGGGAAAATATACAGAGTCATTAGTGGAGCAATTGTATCGATTGGATGATTTATCGAATGGAAATACAAAAAAGACATTTTATATCAATTCAAATGATTTTAGCGTTAATAAACAAGAAATAACACAAGTAGCCGAGGGTAGGATGATTCAAGTAGCCTACGTTGACATTAAAGAATATAAAGAAGCCTTGATGCCTACAAACGTGCTTATAAATGCCTATCAAGCCAAAGGAAAAACGGAAATTAACTTAGACTATAAAACAATTTCATTCAATGAAGAACTTTCTTTTCCATATAGTGTCCCAAATGGTTACAATAGAATTATAATTAAGTAAATTTGCAAAAAATATATTTTTAAGATGCCAAAATTTCTCCTTAGCTTAATTTTTTTATGCATGACCTCAGTTATATGGAGTCAGTCTTCTCAACAAGAAAAATTAGAACAACGTAAAGCCCAAATCCAACAGGAAATACGGGATAACGAAAAGTTATTGCAGTCCGTGAAGTCCAAGGAAAAATCGGCGATGAATGTATTTACGATTCAGAAAAATAAAATTAGACTGAAAGAAATATTGATAAATACGACTGAGAAACAAACCAAACTTTTGGCAAATGACATGTATGTTAATCAGGTTAAGATCAATAAGCTTAATAAAGAGTTGATGATTCTTAAAGAAGATTATGCTAAGATGATCTTGAAATCGTATAAAAGCCGATCGGAGCAAAGTAGAGCAATGTTTATTCTGTCGTCTGAGAATTTTTTACAAGCGTATAAAAGAGCACAATATTTAAAACAATATACCAATTTTAGAAAGGCACAAGGAGAAGAAATATTTTCTAAGTCGACTCAACTAATTGATTATAATAAAAAGTTGAATGTTCAAAAAGTGGCAAAACAAAAACTAATCGTTGAAAACGAAAAAGAAAAAAAAGGATTAGTAAAAGAAAAAGAAGAACAGGAAAAACTAGTAAATTCAATTAAAAAAGACAAGAATAGAATTGTTTCGGATATTAGAAAAAAACAAAGAGAATCCAAAACGATTGACAAACAAATAGACCGTTTAATTCGCGAAGCTATTGCTGAGGCCAATAGAAAAGCAGCGATAGAGAGAGCTAAAGCCAAAGCACTAGCATTATCAAATAGCGCGAAGTCTACAACAAAAGGGGATACTAAAGAAGCCGTACGAGAAGCTGCAAAAGAAGCTGCTAAAGAATCCGTTTCTTCTTCCAGAATTGAATTGACACCAGAGTCAAAAATAATAGCTGATAATTTTAGAGCTAATAGAGGGAATTTACCTTGGCCAGTAGAAAAAGGGTTTATATCGTTGGGTTACGGAGATCAAGCGCATCCTATTTATAATACATTAGTGATTCATAATAGCGGTGTAGAAATAACAACTAGTGAAGGGGCATCTGCAAGAGCAGTTTTTGGTGGTGAAGTAGCAAGTGTTATGGTATTATCGCCTGTTAATAAAGCCGTGATGATACAACATGGAGATTACTTTACTATTTATCAAAATTTAAGTTCTGTATCGGTTAGTAAAGGAGATAAAATAAGTATAAAACAAACGATTGGTAGAGTAAGAACAAATGGTGATACTGGTAAAACAGTAATTAAATTCTTGCTTTTACAAAATACAACGTATACGGATCCAAAAGGATGGTTATCAAATAAATAATATTGTATATTATAAAAAAGGAGGGATCAAGCTTTGATTCCTCCTTTTTTGGTATTAATTACTTTTATTATTGTTATTGTTATTGTTGTTGTTGTTGTTGTTGTTGTTGTTGTTGCTGAAGTTGTTGTTTCTCAATGTGATTTAGTTGTTCTTGAAGCTCTGCAGATACTTCATGTAGTAGTACATCATTCACTTCTTCAAAATGCCTGCCGTCTTCATAGCCAATTGAAACTGAAACCGACAGTGTTTGTCTTGCAAGACCTTTAAATGTTCCTTTTACAAGGGTGCAATCATTGAAATTCCTCCCTGTTGAAAGTTTGACATGATTGTCCATTGTCCAAATGTCATTAGTAGGGTCTAATCCTAACCAACCTTGATTAGGAGAATATATTTCTACCCAAGCATGTGTAGCGCCTTCTCCGCGCAGTTCATTTTTATTGGGACAAATATATCCACTCACATACCTTGAAGGAATTCCCGCGCTACGTAATAGTTGCAATAATAAAATGGCAAAATCTTGACATACTCCTTTTTTAATTTCCAATATTTCATCTATTGTAGTTTCTATATTGGTAATCCCTTTTGTATAAGTGAAATTTGTAAAAACATAGTGATTACATTGTTGGGCAATTTCAATTATGGATTTGTTTTTATAATCGATTTCATCTAATATAGCATCAATTTCGTTTTGTTTGTTGATGATTTCTGGGTAACAAAGTCGAAGTAAAAGGATGCTTTTTTCTTTTTCCTTTTCTAAATCTTTTACCGTCGTATCATCGATTTCTGGAATTTTAAGAGAATGATTGACACGTACCAACATTCTAGTTTCTATGGTTGTTTCAGAATGGGAATGTAAAATATTAAAATTCCCCACTCTATTTCCATAGTAGTCCTCTGAAAGTGCTACCTCAGGTTTTTGAGATATCATTAGCTGATATTGTAACACATCTTGGTTGTCAAAATTATGAGGAAATAAACGAATCTCGTTTATACTTTCCTTAATAGGCCAATTGTATTGGTATTTTGTGGTGTGTACTATTTTATAAATCGCCATTAGTTGTTAGGTATAAGAAAAAAATAATTTAGAAAAATCTTTCGAAAATTGCATCAATTGTTTTTTTGTATTGTGAAGTACTTCCTCTAATTGTTGGTTATCTAAATTTTGATAATCGGTAAATTCAATATAACTTTTGAGTCTTCCAAATTGATTTTGTAACACTCGTCCTTCGTTTAAATAATTTTGTTTCAACAGGCTTTCTAAATATATTTCGATGTACTCTAAAGTATAATAAACAGAATGGGCAAAATCTTTATTAAAAATCACATGTTGAATTACTTTCTGGTTGTGAGGAATATTACTATAACTCTTCATATACATTTCATAACCTGAAAGGGATAACAGTAATTTTCTCCAGTACAGTAAATCTTCATTTCCATTTACGTTATAATTGATAGGAGCATAATAAGCCTGAGTCATTGAAATGGTTTGTAAACAACGCTCAATATGCTTGCCTATGCTTGAAAAGCACCATCCTAATCCTCTTGGCATGGTAACTTGAATGATACCATTATAAAGCAAAAAGTTTTTATTTAATTTGGCCAATACATCTAGTGCTTTGGCTGTTTCTAGTTTTTTAGGCAAGTCTGGAGAATTAATATAAAGGTACATGGAGTTAATATGTTCCCATAATTCTTTTGTTATCTTATCTTGAGAGCCTCTTGCATTTTCACGTGCCTTAGTAATTAGGTTTTTAACCGAGTTGTGATTATTTTCATCACAAATAATATATTTTAGAACAAAATTAGTATCAAACTGAACTTCTCTAATTTTATCATTTGACAATATGGTGTAGTATTCTAATAACGGTTTGTAACCTTGATAATCATTAGTTTCTTTGTCAAAAGATAAAGCATAAAGAGTGTTAAGGGTGAGCAACATTCCATCTGTTCTTTCCATATATCTGTTAAGCCAATACATTCCATCAGCAACACGGCTTAGCATATTTACTTCCATAGTGTGTGTGTTTTTAAGTTCGTAAACAATTGCTTTTATTTTATGATCCAAGTGTCTTTACTACCACCTCCTTGCGAGGAATTTACGACTAAGGATCCTTCGGTAAGCGCAACTCTTGTTAGCCCTCCAGGTACTATTTTAACTCCGTTTGGGCCACATAATGCATAAGGCCTTAGGTCAACGTGTCTCAGTTTAAGTTCTCCGTCGATAAAACAAGGAACGGTGCTTAGCTGGATAATGGGTTGTGCTATGAAATTTCTAGGATTATCAATAATTGCAATTTTGGCGGCTTCAAGTTCTGCTTCGGTCGCTTTATTCCCCATGATCATTCCGTAACCACCACTCTGGTTCGTTTCTTTAACCACCATGTTTTCCATATTAGCAAATACAAGTTCTCTTTCTTCCTTATTACCCATTTGATAAGTAGGCACATTTTTTAAGATAGGTTCCTCGTTTAGATAGTATTTTATCATATCTGGAACATAGGCATAGACGGCTTTATCATCAGCGACTCCATTTCCTACCGCATTTACCAAAGCAACGTTTCCTAATTTATAAGCGCTTATCAATCCAGGAACACCAAGTGTGCTGTCTGGTTTAAAAACAAGGGGGTCTAAATACTCGTCGTCTAATCGTCTGTAAATTACATCCACTTGTTGAAGACCGGAAGTTGTTTTCATATAGACTTTGTTGTTATTCACAACTAAATCTCTTCCTTCAACTAATGGTACTCCCATTTGTCTCGCGAGGAAAGTATGTTCGTAGTAAGCGGAATTATAAACTCCTGGAGTGAGCAAAACTACATTTGGGTTTGATATATTTCTTGGAGAAAGAGATATTAAAATATTATGAAAAATCATAGGGTAATTGACCACCATGCTAACATCATTGTTGCTGAACATTTCAGGAAACACTCTTTTGGTTATTTCTCTGTTTTCCATCATGTAACTCACACCACTAGGGCATCTTAGATTGTCTTCTAATACATAAAATTCTCCATCGGCTCCTCTAATTAAATCAATACCCGCAATGTGTACGTGGATATTATGGGGTAGTTTTATTCCGTGTACTTCTTGAATATAATGAGGGCATGAAGCAATTAATGCAGCAGGAATAATGCCTTCTTTTATAATAAGTTGTTCGTTATAAATATCTTCCAAAAATAAATTAAGAGCTTTTAGCCTTTGCGCTATCCCTGTTTCTACTTCTATCCAATCTTTCTGGGTAATTATTCTAGGAATAATATCAAATGGGAAAATTCTTTCAATTCCCTGGTCGTCATCGCTATAAACCGTGAATGTTATCCCTTGGTTCATGAAAATATCTGAAGCCTGTTTTTGTTTTTCATTTAGTTGCTCAATACTTAAACTTTCCAATGTTTGTAGTACTTGGCGGTATGAGTCTCTAACACCTTCTTTTGAGAACATTTCATCCCATCCATTTGAATTTAAACTAGGTGTTAATTTTATCATATATTATCGTTATTAAAAAATTAAACAAATGCTATTTATGGTGTGGAAAACACAATTTTTTCTCTAAAATAACTATTTTATTTGTTAAAATAACTATATTTATTAATTATTCAATAATAAATATACTATTCCTTTTTTAATATCAATTTTTTGAATGATTTATTTTTATTCTATGTTTTATTGATAATTCAGTAGTGTTTATAGTACCAGTATTATAAACTATCTCCCTTTAAATCATCGTGATTTGGGTCTTTTTATGAAGAATTAGAGCACGGAAAACAGCACAAGTCATTACTAAGATGTTAAATCTAGTTTTTGACATATGCTGTTTTTAAAATGAAGTCTTCTTAAAAAGGATAGTAGGAATATAAATCAGGGCTTGTTAAAACTAGATTCAATTGCTTTTAGCATTCCATTTGCTGTCCAAGTACCGGAAACTATTATCCTTCTTATGGTATAAAGAGGGTCGTTTGGGTCTCTTTTTGTAGATAAAATAAAAGCCATTTGATATCCACTTTTTTTGATTTCTGGGATAACAGAGGTATTCCACAGCCCAAAAGGATAGGCGAAGTACGTTACTGGTTTTCCAATGATTTCTTCCAGTTTAGTTTTTGGTTTATTAAGCTGAATATTCCAGTCATCCCCACTATATTTAGTTACCATATGATGGTCCCAAGTATGTGCTGCAATTACATTACCAGAGTCTGATAAGTCTTTAATTTGTTCTTTACTTAAATATTTTGGTCGATTAATAGAGACGGTCATCACAAAAAACACCCCTTTAAAACCGTATTTTTTCATTTCAGTTGCTCCTAACGTATACTGCTCTTCTCTTGTGTCATCAAAGGTTATCATTATTGGCTTTTCGGGTAGTGGTCCATCATGAAGGAGATATTCATACAATTGATCAGGTAATATGGTATGATAACCATCATCTGCCAATGCTTTCATTTGAGCTGAAAAAACAGCTGGTTTAACCGTATAAGTCTTTATATCTCCGCTAGCTGTATTACTAAATTCCCGAATATTATGGTAGCATAAGATGGGCACTTCCTTTTTAGCAAGAATAGTGGCCGTATTTGCAGTTTCTTTTTTTGGTGCCTTTTCCGGACTAGCAATTGAAACTTGGGTAGTTTCTTTTTTATCGGTTTCTTTCTGCTCCGTTTTAGATTGGCATCCTATCAAAATGGTAAAGCAGCTTATAACTACTAATATACTCTTTTTCATAGTTCTATTAATTATTGGTATTGAATGTATAGTGGTTTTGGAGTAAATTTCAACAACTCTTCAGGAGTGTACATTTTCCAATCGTTCCAATTGTCATTTTTATAAAACAATTTAAATCCTGTAAATTGAACAGGTTCTCTATAGATATAAGTAAGGTAAGTGGATCTTTTAAGTACTTTGCTACCAAAACCATCCATATCCATTACTACCTGTACTTCAGGAACTGTTTTTATTTTTTTATAATTAGTGACCATTCCTTGTGTAAAGCGATGTACGATTAACACCTTTGGAGTCAATTTATTTTTTTTGACCAAATTAGCAAGGATGTCTATCGCGTCATTGATATCGTCTGCAGTAAATGTCCCTATTTTAGTACCAGGCACGTGCCCGTTTTTCAATGAAAATTCGGGATCGATTCCTAAATGTACGTTGGGTAAAGCGAGATATTGTTCTAGTTGAGTTACTTCGGTTTTTACAGTGCTATGTCCTACTTGGATATCTAGAAAAATTAGTGCGTCGATAGGCTTTGCCCAGCTTATTATGGTGTCAATTTGTTTAAACGGCATTCTCATGCGATGCATATTGTCTTTTCCAGGTGCGCCTTGAGCAGTAACTGCAATATAATGCAAAGCAGGAATTGTTTTAACTGTAGGGTCAGCTGCTGCCCATTTGGCCACTTCTCCTTGTAATTGCTTAAGCATTTGTTCTTTTGGGATTTCTCCAAGTATCCCCATTCTTTTGGAATACAAATTTCCATAAAAAGCAATAATCCTATTGTATGGTAATAATGCTCCGGGTAAAGGATAAGGTGTTTTTACAGGCCATCTTCCTGTAGTGTCATTATTGCTAATCGCTAGCATTCTTTTATTATAATCTAAGGTATCTATAGTAGAAACTATTTTTTTCTTTACAGAATCTGTAACGACTTTAGTAGTTTGTTTTTCAATTATTTTTTCGTCCGCGGCTTTACCTTGATTGCAACTAGAAAAGACAATCAAAATAGAAATAGAAAGTGATAGGATAACGGAATTTTTCATAAAAATAAATTAGATGTTTACACAAAGGTAAGTCTATTTATATGCTATTTGTTATGTTTATATGGTATGATTTTATAATATAATCATTAAGAAAGAATTTTTTTTAGCAGCTGTTTTTTTAGCAAAAAATCAGCTACATTTTTTTAACTCTCCTTTTGTTTTTGAATGTTTTTTTAGTTGTATTATCCTTATCTATAGTATTTCTATATTGGTTTTGATTTTACTGCCAATTATTATATGAAATTCCAAGACGTGCTACTTTAGTTGTTTAAAAAAAGGAAACAGTTTTCTCCTGTAAATACCGTCTTAAAATTAAATAGCTGTAATTTTGAAAAATAATTTAAGAGCAACATTTTGAAAACATATTTAGATATTGAAAACTGGCCTAGAAAAGAGCATTTTAATTTTTTTAGAAAATTTGAAGAATCTTTTTTTGGTGTAACCGTAGAAATTGATTGTACTAAAGCCTATCAAACTTCAAAAAAACTGGGAAGCACTTTTTTTATTTATTACCTCTACAAAACGTTAGTGGCAGTGAATACAATTGAACCTTTTAGGTACCGAATTTCAGAGGATAAGATTATTATTTATGATAAAATTGACGGTTCAGCAACGATAGGAAGAACAGATGGTTCTTTTGGTTTTTCATGGATAGAATACGATGCTGATTTTGAAATTTTTACCGCCAATGCGGTATTAGAAATAGAACGGGTTCAAAATGCACCAGGCCTTTTTACTCGTGCTTTTGATACGGATAATGTAATTCATTTTTCTGCAATTCCATGGATTAATTTCACATCCCTTTCGCATGCCCGCAGTTATACTTTTCCCGATAGTTGCCCAAAAATTTCATTTGGAAAAATGAGTACTAATGAAGCTGGAAAAAAAACGATGTCAATGTCAATACATGTTCATCATGGATTAATGGATGGTTTGCATGTAGGACAATTTGTAGACTGTTTTCAAGAGTTAATGAATCAATAGTCTTTTCTTTTTTGTAACTTTATAGAAAACATTTAGTTATGCTATCAAAAAATATTGAATCCGCACTGAACGATCAGGTTCGTATTGAAGCTGAATCTTCGCAAACCTACCTTTCAATGGCTTCATGGGCAGAAACTCATGGACTAGAAGGGATTTCTAAATTTATGTATGCACAATCAGATGAGGAACGCGTACATATGTTGAAGTTAATTAAATTTATCAACGAACGTGGTGGACATGCTCAAGTAACCCAACTAAAGGCTCCCAAAACAACCTATCTCACTTTTCAGGAAATGTTTGAAGAGTTGTATAAACACGAAGTTTTCGTTTCGGAATCGATTAATGAATTGGTTCATATTGCTCTTTCCGAAAAAGACTATGCGACTCATAACTTCTTACAGTGGTATGTTGCTGAACAAATAGAAGAAGAAGCGCAAGCTAAAAACATACTAGATAAAATACATTTGATAGGAGATGACAAGGGAGGTTTGTATTTGTTTGATAGAGATATCCAACAATTAACGGTAAATAGTGTGACTTCAGGTCATTCGAAGTAAGAGACTCTTAATTTCTGAATTATAATTGCTTTCTTAATTTTAACTCTTTACAAATTGAGTAAAAAGGATAAAAATAAAGCCAAAAAAAAGGATAAAAAAAAACTCCTTAAAAAAGATAAGTCTGATAAAGGGTTAAAGAAAAAGTGTTGTGAGAACTACAAAGACGGAGAAGATAAGCGATGTAAACGTTGCCCTAGATTTGATCAACGATAAGTAAGAACTATTTTAGTTTAAATAAAAAAACCATCGACTAGTATCGATGGTTTTTGTGTTTATTGACTTGTTAAAAAATAGTTCTTAAATAAAATTACTTTCCTAATAAAAGGAGTTCCGTTACCACTACCTCGGTTACATAGCGTTTTTCCCCATTTTTATCGTCATAGCTTCTGTGGGTTAATTTTCCTTCAACAGCAATTTCCTTCCCTTTAGTTACGTATTTTTCAATTATTTCGGCCGTTTTCCCCCAAGCTATAAGTCTATGCCATTGGGTTTCTTCTACCTTTTCCCCTTTGTCATTTTTATAGGTTTCATTAGTAGCTAATGTAAAATTGGCTAGTTTTTTTCCTCCGTCAAAATTTTTGATTTCAGGGTCGTTTCCTAGGTGTCCGATTAACTGTACTTTGTTTCTTAATGCATTCATGGCGTGTAAATTTTAAATGTTATTGTTAAGTGTAAAAATCGTGCCGATGTTTGTTTGTTTCGACATGGCAAAGATTCGACAATAACTAAAACTTATTCGGTTAGTATTCAATTACTTTCGGTTGTAAATATTTGTAAACGTTTGTAAACGGATAATAAATTCCTTATATTTGTCAAAAAATATTTACATATGCCAAGTACAATACAGTCTATTGAATTAAGAAATTTAAAAATAGAGGATTATAAAGAATTAAAAAAATCAATGATTGAGTCGTATCCAGAAATGGCTGAATCATTTTGGAAAGAAGAACAATTAGAGACCTTATTAAAAATATTTCCAGAAGGACAATTGGTAATTGTTGTTGATGGAATTGTAGTTGGCTCTGCATTATCTATTTTAGTTACAGAAGATTTTGCATTCAAGACTAGAACGTACAAAAATATTACAGGTAATTATACTTTTTCAACTCATAACCCTTTAGGAGAAGTTATTTATGGTATTGATGTTTTTATCAATCCTAAATACCGCGGACTTCGATTAGGAAGACGTTTGTATGATGTTAGAAAAGAATTGTGTGAACAATTAAACTTAAAATCAATCATTTTTGCAGGTAGAATTCCATCTTACGGAAAATATAAAGATGAAATTACTCCAAAAGTATATATTGAAAAAGTAAAGAAAAAAGAAATATACGATCCTGTTTTATCATTTCAATTAAGTAATGATTTCCATGAAGTTCGTGTGCTTAAGAATTATTTAGAAGGAGATACGGAATCTCTTGAGTATGCTGTTCTGTTAGAATGGAACAATATTTATTATGATGACAGTCCAAAGTTAATTAACACAACCAAAAGTGTGGTGAGACTTGGATTAATCCAATGGCAAATGCGTTCATTAGCTAATCTAGATGCGCTTTTTGAACAAGCTGAATTTTTTATTGATACCGTTTCGGGTTATGGAAGTGATTTTGCTTTATTTCCAGAGTTTTTTACTGCGCCCTTAATGGCTGACTTCAACCATTTGTCAGAAGCCGAAGCGATTCGTGAACTTGCAAAACATACAGATGCAGTAAAATTAAAATTTCAAGAATTTGCGATTTCCTATAATATCAATATTATCACGGGTAGTATGCCTTTCATAGAGAACGAACATGTTTATAATGTTGGTTTTTTATGCAAACGTGATGGTACAAACGAAATGTATCGCAAAATACACATTACCCCAAATGAAATTTTCCACTGGGGAATTACAGGAGGAGACACGATACAAACCTTTGATACTGATTGTGGAAAAATAGGAATTGTCATTTGTTATGATGTAGAGTTCCCAGAACTTTCTAGGTTAATGGCTGATGAAGGAATGAATATTTTATTTGTCCCTTTCCTTACTGACACCCAAAATGGATATACACGAGTAAAACACTGTGCACAAGCAAGAGCCATTGAAAATGAATGTTATGTTGCCATTGCAGGTTGTGTAGGTAATTTGCCTAAAGTGAATAATATGGATATACAATACGCACAAGCAGCTGTATTTACGCCTTCCGATTTTGCGTTTCCAAGTAATGGAGTAAAAGCGGAAGCAACACCAAATACGGAGATGACTTTAATTGTGGATGTTGACATTAATCTTTTAAGAGAACTACACGAACATGGAAGTGTAAAAATCATGAAAGACAGAAGACACGATTTATATAGTTTGAAAAAAATATAATAAATGAAAAATTGTTTAGAATGTGGTGAGAAAATTGTAGGGCGGGAAGATAAAAAATTCTGTAGTGATGGTTGTCGCAATGCCTATAATAACAAAATAAACAAAGACAACAATAATTTTATGCGCAATGTTAATAATAAATTGCGCAAAAATTATCGCATCCTACTAGAACTTAATCCCGATGGAAAGTCAAAAACAACCCGAGCTAAATTACTTAGTAAGGGGTTTGATTTTGAATTTTTCACTAACATATTGAATACTAAAACAGGAAATACCTACTATTTCTTGTATGATCAAGGCTATATGCTTTTGGACAATGATTTCTATATGTTAGTTAAAAAAGATATTTAATACCACAACACCCCAAATCCCCCAAGTATGAAAAAAGGTTTTTCCTCCCTATTTTACATTTTGTTTATTCTTATTGTACTAGGAATACTTTATTTTACCATGATGCCACAATGGACTTCTAATGATGCCGTTCCACTATCTGAATTTTCAACTAATAGAGCTTTCACTCAAGTAGAAGCGATTTCAAAACAACCCCATTATGTAGGCTCGACCAATCACGAAAAAGTCGCTGAATACTTGCAACAAGAACTACATAAATTAGGACTAGAAACATCTATACAAGAAGGATATACCTTAACTGACTGGGGAAACTTAGTTAAATCTAAAAATATCTTAGCTCGAATAAAAGGGACTCAAAATACAAAAGCCTTATTATTGCTTACCCATTACGACAGTGCCCCACATTCGTCTTCTCGTGGCGCCAGTGATGCTGGTTCTGGGGTAGCTACAATTTTAGAAAGTGTACGTGCTTTTTTATATGCGAAAACACCTCATAAAAATGATGTTATTATTCTTTTTTCGGATGCCGAAGAATTGGGTTTAAACGGAGCCGCTCTTTTTGTAACAGAACACCAATGGGCAAAAGAAATTGGATTGGTTCTAAATTTTGAGGCGCGAGGTTCTTCAGGACCTAGTTACATGCTTATGGAAACAAACGGGGGTAACGCTGAGTTAGTAAAAGAATTTGCTGCTGCGGGGGCACCAATGCCAGTAACCAACTCTTTGATGTACAGTATTTATAAAATGCTTCCTAACGATACTGATTTAACTGTTTTTAGAGAAAAAGGAAACATTCAAGGGTATAATTTTGCATTTATTGATGATCACTATAATTACCATACCGCTCAAGATGATAGTAGCCATTTAAATAAAAACACATTGGCACATCAGGGAAGTTACTTGATGCCCATATTGCATTACTTTTCGAATGCGGACTTAAACAGCACTCAAATTGCAAATGACGATATCTATTTCACCATTCCTTACACCTTTATACATTACCCTTTTAGCTGGGTTTTACCAATGTTATTCATAGCATTACTTCTTTTTATGTTTTTAATTTTTATAGGAATTGCTAAAAGAATTTTAACTTTTTCAGAAATCATAAAAGGATTTGTCCCCCTTTTAGGTTCAATACTAACTGCTGGATTGGTGACCTTTTTTGGATGGAAAGGACTCTTGATGGTGTACCCGCAGTACACTGATTTACTCAATGGCTTTACCTACAATGGACATGCTTATATTGTTGCCTTTGTGTTATTAAGCTTGGCCATTTGTTTTGCATTTTATCAAAAATTATCTGTTAATAAAAGGACGATGAACCATTATGTAGCTCCTTTGTTCCTGTGGCTTGTTATTAATGGATTTATTGCTTTCTATTTACAAGGCGCTGGATTTTTAATTATTCCTGTATATTTTGGAATTTTTGTTTTTGGAATTTTTATCATCACACAAAAATCGAGTCTACTTTTAAACCTTATTTTAATTATCCCTGCTTTATTGTTGATTGCGCCCTTTATTCAAATGTTCCCTATAGGATTAGGGTTGAAAATTCTTTTTGGAAGTGCGATTCTTACGGCATTAACTTTTGCATTGTTATTACCAGTTTTTGGGACTTTTGTTAAAAAGGGAAGATGGGCAGTTGTCTTTTTATTACTTTCTATCGGATTTTTTGCGAAAGCACACTACGAATCAGGCTATGAAAAAGGCAAAGCCAAATCGAACAGTTTGGTTTACATTTATGACGCAGATAAAAATAAAGCCCATTGGGTTACCTATGATAAAAACCTAGATGTTTGGACTAAAAGCTATTTGGGTGAAAACCCAAAACATGCAACTTCTTGGGCTGAAACTCCGTTGTTCAGTAAATACGATTCTCAATTTACTTACGCCACGGAAACGCCTGTGAAAGAATTGGCAAAACCTACCATTGAATTTCTAAAAGACAGTGTAGGTGGAAATCACCGCTATTTTAAAATTAAAATCAGTCCCAATCGTACCGTTAATCGCTATGATATTTTTGCTAATGAAAAAATAGTATTTTATGATTTTAAAGCCAATGGAGCAAAACAACTAGAACAAAATGGATCAAAGATGAATCGCAACGGTAAGAAAATTCTAAGTTATTATGTAGTTAATAACGAACCGCTAGAGATGCAATTTGCCATAGATAAATCAGGGCTGTTTGATATGCAGCTTTTAGAAAGCTCTTTTGATTTAATGTCTAACCCATTATTTAAGATGACTCCAAGGGCGCCCTGGATGATGCCAACTCCCTTTGTTTTAAATGATGCTGTAGTGATTAAAGAAAGAATAAAACCCTCTCCTAAAGTGATTGAAGTTCCAATAATTATAGAGACAATTAAAACGGTCCAAAGAACGCCAGTTTTAAAAGTAAAGGATAGTTTAAGTGTAGAGCAATAATTCTATTTTTTAAATATTTATTTGATTTTAAAGTCTAAAATTAACCGCAAATTCACCAATTAAAGCTGTGAATTTGCGGTTTTTAATTTTAGAATAAAACTAAAAATGACACTAAAATTTTTATCGAAAATCCTTTCGATTTATACTACTTTTGTATTCTCTATTTAAGTTAAAAATGAAACAAATTAGCATTCTAGGTTGTGGTTGGTTGGGTTTGCCTTTGGCGAAAGCTTTAGTTGAAAAAAAATTTATTGTAAAAGGCTCAACAACTTCAGTAGAGAAACTTTCTACATTAGAAAATGCAGAAATTCAACCTTTTTTGTTGGCTCTTGAAAGCGAAAGCGTTCCTGATGCTATTCCTGCTTTTTTTGAAGGAAGTGAAACACTTATCATTGCCATTCCGCCCAAATTAAGAGGAAAGAACAAGGATTATTCGGATGCCAATAACAATTCATTTGTGAAAAAAATAGCAGGTCTTTTACCTTCACTCGAAAAGTCTTCTGTTCAACAGCTCTTGTTTATTAGTTCAACAGCTGTTTATGGCGAGGCCAATGCTGTAGTTGATGAACATACAAAACCGATACCCGTAACTGAAAGTGGCAAACAATTACTAGCAATAGAAGAATTATTAGTAGAGAATACTCATTTTAAAACGACCATTTTGCGTTTTGGAGGTTTAATTGGCAATGATCGTCATCCTGCCCGATTTCTAGCTGGGAAAGAAAATGTTGACAATCCTGAAGCACCTATCAATCTAATTCATCAAGATGACTGTATTGGTATTATCTTGAAAATTATTGAAACTAATATTTGGGGCGACACCTTCAATGCAGTTACTCCATTTCATCCTTCAAGAGAAGAATATTATACTCAAAAAGCATTAGAAGATAACTTAGTCCCACCACAGTTCAATCACGAAAAAGGGTCGGTAGGAAAAACGATATTAAGTGATAAATTAGAACAAACACTTCATTATTCATTTGCAATAAAACAGTTATAGAGTGATAAAAAAAATTCAAAATTCATTTTCAAATAAGATTAATGAAATTGGCTTGCCTATTCTAGCACTTTGTGTTGTGTGTTTTTTTTGGGGAACCACTTGGATTGCTTCAAAAGAAGGAGTGAAGCATATGCCTGCTTTGCAATTGGCAGGAATTAGACAGTTCATTGGTGGGTTACTTTATGTTTGTTTTTTTCTTTATAAAAAAGCACCTTGGCCAAAAGGGAAACAGTGGAAAACAATTATCATATTGAGTTTACTTAATTTTGCATTGAGTAACGGTTTGAGTACTTGGGGAGTTAAATATATTAGTAGTGGACTGGGTGCAATTATAAATGCTGTTTTTCCTTTATGGATTGTGATTATTACTTTTTTTAGAGGAGAGAAATTAGCTAAACAGGCTATATTAGGTTTGATAGTAAGTTTTGGTGGTGTTTGTGTTATTTTTTACGATCATCTAACTGATTTCTTGCAGCCTGATTTCAGATTTGGAATTCTACTTTCAGTAATATCTACGATAAGTTGGGCTTTTGGAAGTTTATATACTAAGAAAAAAGCGGCCACTTTTAATCCTTATTTCAGCCTCGGATTACAAATGCTTATTTCCAGTATTTTCCTTTTGACGATTACGGGGGCAACAGGAACGGGGGTGAATATAACATCAATTCCAGTAAATTCTTGGTGGGCAATTGCATATTTGGTAATCATTGGATCGGTTATAACCTTTATTGCATTTATCTATATGCTACAAAAATTGCCGCCTGAAATAAATAGTATTTATGCTTACATTAATCCTATTGTAGCGGTGCTATTAGGTGCATTTATCTTTGGAGAACTACTTACAATGGCCATTGCTTTAGGTGGAGCAGTTACGCTTTGTGGCTTGTATATGGTGAATCATTCGATACGAAAAGCCCGTAAAATAGCCTTGGAAAATATAGCATAAAAACATGTTTACTTATAGATACAAAAAAACCCAAGTTCTCACTTGGGTTTTGATTTTATAATACTTTTTCTTACCAGATTTTAACTCTTTTTTCGGGTTCAATATACATACCGTCTCCTTTTTTTATTCCAAATGCATCATAGAAAGCATCCACATTTTGGATAGGTACGTAAGCACGATACATTCCTGGAGAATGCGGATCAGTTTTTACTTGATTTTTTAAGGCTTCATCACGGGATTTAGTTCTCCAAACTGTTGTCCAAGCAATAAAGAAACGTTGTTGCGGTGTAAAGCCATCGATAAGACCTGGGTTTTTATTGTCTTTTAAATACAATTGTAATCCATCATAAGCTGCATTCACGCCTCCCAAATCACCAATGTTTTCTCCCAAGGTAAATTTACCATCTACATGAACTCCTGGTAAAGGTTCTAAAGCACTGTATTGATCCGCAAGTGAAGTTCCTAGTGCAGTAAATTCTTTTAAATCATTAGCAGTCCACCAGTCTACTAGGTTTCCATCAGCATTGTAACGCGCTCCTGAATCATCAAATCCATGAGAAATTTCATGACCAATAACGGCGCCTATTCCGCCATAATTTACGGCTTCATCTGCTTGGTAGTTATAAAATGGAGGTTGTAAAATTGCTGCTGGGAAAACAATTTCATTATAAGAGGGATTGTAATAGGCATTTACCGTTTGTGGTGACATGTACCATTCCGTTTTATCTACTGGTTTGTATAGTTTGTCAATATCTTTTTGAAAGCTCCATCTTGCTAGATTTTTTGAATTTTCAAAATAACTACCACCATCAGTAACTGCTTTAATATCTAATTTGGAGTAATCCTTCCATTTGTCAGGATATCCAATTTTGATGGCAATCTTACTTAATTTTTCAATTGCTTTAACTTTGGTTTCTGCTGACATCCAAGTTAAATCATTAATTCGATTTTGATACGCAATAATAATGTTTCTAATCATTTTCTCCGCTTTTGCTTTTGCTTCAGCAGGAAACATTTTTTCAACGTATAATTTCCCTAAAGCTTCTCCCACAGATCCATTTACGGTTTGTAGTGCTCTTTCTTCTCTTGGTCGTTGCTTAATTGCACCAGTTAATGTTTTACCATAGAAATCAAAATTGGCTGATTCAATTGTAGTAGAAAGTAAGCTAGTAGATTTGTTTAATAATGTCCATTTCATGTATTCTTTCCAAGCTGTAACATTATTTTCTACAAGAATAGTTTGCAATGCTTTCATGTATTTTGGCTCTGAAACTATAACTGTGTCTAATTTTGTAAAACCAAGACCTGAAAAATAATTTCCCCAATTTATTAGCGGAGTTATTTTTTGTAATTGAGCAATAGTCATTGGATTGTATTGCAATCTTCCGTCTCTACGTTCTACTCTGTCTAAACGTGGTTTTGACAATTCAATTTCCAAGGCTAAAATCGCACTAGCACTTTCTTTGGCTTGCTCTGGAGTTTCTCCTATGAATTGTAGCATTCGAGCAATATGTAATTCGTATTTTTGTCTTTTTTCTTTCGTGTCTTTCTCTTCTGATGTATAATAATCTTTATCAGGTAACCCTAATCGAACTACTCCTAAGTTAAGTGCGTTTTTAGAACTGTTTTTATCATCAGCTCCTACACTTACTCCAAAAAAACCAAGGCCACCAATGGGTTCCATTTCAATCAATACTTTCTGAAGGTCTTGAGAGTTTCTTATTTTATCTATTTTGGCTAAGTAGGGTAATAATGGAATGATATCTTGTTTGTCTCTGTTGACTGTGTCTAAAATTGAATTGAAAAGATTAATCGCTTTTCCTTGATCTGTGTTGAACTTATATTTAGGATTTTTTGCAGCTTCTTTCAAAATGGCAAGTGCATCTTTATCCGTTTTTTTAAGTAATTCATTAAAACTTCCCCAAGAAGTTCTATCACTTGGAATTTCTGTTTTGTCTAGCCAAGCTCCATTTACAAATCTAAAAAAGTCATCATTTGACCGAATGCTTTTGTCCATATTTGAAACATTAATCCCAGGATTTTGATGTACCGGAACGTTTTGAGCCTGAATGGTCGCTAATCCAAAAATTGCAGGAATCGTAAAGAAAAGAGTGTTGTTGAAATATTTTTTCATTTTTATAATGGTTTAGACTGATACACAAACATATCAATAATATTTTAAATAAGATGTTAAAATTAACATGTAGTCGATGTTTTGTTAAATAATCTATTCAAAGGCTTTTTTTGAATAACATTATTTCTCCCAGTTATAATATAAATGGTTGAAAATTATAATACTAATTTTATTAGAAGAGTCGTTTTTCAACTTCTTTTAATAGGAAAACAACTGTTCTAAACAAAAAAATGACTAACTTTATTCTGCAAGAAGAACTTCATTCTTAGAAATAATTTAGCAGTATTGTGTCAAACTCAAATAGGAAATACGATAAAGCTATTTTTGAAAAAGATAAATTTAATAAAAATAGGGATTGACAACGTCTACCAACAAAATGCTCCAAAGTTGATGACTATTTAAAATGCAACTATAAACAAATATTTTATAGAGTTGGTCGAGATCTATCAGGCAAAACTGAAGTGACTATTTTAGTCAACGAATATCAATTAGTAATAAAAAAAGGAACGATGAAAAAGTCTTTATTTATTATATTGGTTCTCACAGTAAATATTGCATTTGCACAACAAATAGTAACTGGGGTAATAAGTGATAAAACAAACAGGCCTATTGAAAGTGTAAAAGTCAGTGTGAAAAATACGGCCCTAAAAACTTTTACAGATGCCGCTGGTAAGTATTCTATTGAAGTGCCAGAAACGTATAGTACCCTTGAATTCACTAAAGAAAACTATAAAGATCAAGTAGTCGAAATTACCAATGATGTTATAAACATAACTATGTCTTTGATTACTGATGTTGATTTATTTGAACTCAGTTTGGATGAACTAATGAATATTGAAGTGATAACAGCTTCGAAAAAACCACAGAATCAAAAAATTGCACCTGCAACAATTTATGTAGTCACCGAAAAAGATATTATAGAAAAAGGATATTATGATTTAACCAGTTTATTAGAAAACATTCCAGGTGTGGTCCCGATAAGAACTGACCATTTTACTTTTGGAGGACAACGAGGTTTTCTAAGTAATTTTTCACAAACACTACTGTTAGTCAATGGGAGAGAAATGCAAAATTTATTTGCTTCCGAGACTTTTATTTCAACACAATTTGCAACGCATAATATAAAGCAGGTTGAAATTCTGCAAGGTCCTGCATCAGCCCTTTATGGTGCAAATGCTTTGGTTGGTGTAATTAATATTATCACAAAAAATGACTCTTCTGATTTTAATAAAACGGAGTATCACACTGAAATTGGAACACAAGGAACACAATCTCAGAGTATTGTTTTTGGGAAAAATTTTGCTGATTTTCGTATTAGTGGTAGTTTTCGATATTTTCGATCTAACCTTTGGGATTACAAAGACTTTATAAAAGACACCGTAAATTTTAGACAAGCAGTTCCTACTAAAGCATTTCCTGTAAATCAAGAATTTAAAAAGAGAAGTTGGTCACTTCCTTATGCTGCCAAAATTTCTTACAAAGGGTTTTATGTGGGAATTGAAGGGTATGAGCTTCAAGGAAGTAAAGGACTTGAAAACATTTCATTAGATTACACAAATCAAAGTGATTTCCGTGAATTGGCCTTGTATTATGCAGGTGTTGAAAAAAACATTACAGCTAAACTTAAAATTAATTCAGAAATTCAATTTTATAAAGAAAGATTTTGGGGAGTGAACTACACTTTTGATAATGTAATCTATGACACTATGGTAAAAAACGGACATAATCCGGAATTTCCCCTTACTGAACAAGAAATTAAAGACAATTTTATGATGGCTTATTCACAACAATCGAGCTCGGGTTCAAAACGATATAAAGGAAATGTACAATTAGATTATGAACCGAGTCAAACGTTATCTATAATCGGTGGCTATACTTTTGATGAGTTTGATTTATTAGGTTTAGCTCTTTCTACAGAGCGATTAAACCCTAGTTTTGATGAAACACGTTCGATCGAAAATAGTATGCGTAAACCCTTTTATCGTCAGTATAAAAACTCATTATTTTTACAATTGCAAAAAACACTATTTGATAAATTATACGTTACGCTAGGTGGACGATTTGACTATCACAATATTTATAAATCTATTTTTACCTTTCGTAGTGGTTTAGTTTACACCCCTTTTCAAAAAACGTCTATTCGATTTCTTTTTGGGCAGGCTTTCCGTGAACCTAATATTTTTGAACTGGGCGCTTCCTCAGTAAATAATGTTATTAACGAGCTTAATCCAGCTAAGATGAATACTTTCGAACTTGGAATAAATCAATCGTTTACAAGTAATTTGATAGCTAATGTTGTTGCCTATCGAAATACAGCAACAAATTTTATTGAGCCTACAGAAACGGGTGGTTTCGTAAATTCTGGTAAAATAATAAATGTCTTTGGTGTTGAGAGTCAATTATTTTATAAAACAGGAAAAATCAGAACCGAAATAAGTTATTCCTATGTTAGAAAAGATGCTGATGAATATGCAGGTGTTAGCACGGTAAATCTAGGTGTTTATCCACATAGAATAACTGGAGGCTTGACGTATAATATAACAGAGGACTTTACAGTCAATTCTAGAATAAATTATTATTCAGAAATAAAAGCAAAACACGGTAATAAAGACATTAATGAAATACTGACGATCCCCTCTTTTTCTAAAGTTGATCTGACATTTTCGTACACAAAAATAAAAGTCTATGATGTCGAAATTGCTACACAATTGTTTGTTACTAATATGTTTAATTCCCAATTTTACCAACCCAATATAAGAATAGGCGGACCAAAACAATTTTTACAGCATGGAAGACAACTATTTTGCAATGTAATTGTTAAATTTTAACAACGAAAAAAAGAATTCAAGAATATGGATTTACAAAACAAGTTTTTTTTTGATATTTAAAATTGATTTCATTGTAGATTCTTTTTTAAAATTACCTTTTCGTATTTTTGCAAAAATTATTTTTTATGAAATCAATTTTCAGTAGATACCGAAAATTTTTAGGTGTTTTTGTTGTACTATCATCCATTATACTATATTTATTCTATACGGCCCTAAAACCAAGTAAAACACTTCCAATATTTAATCCTGCGGATGTAAATCCTGAACTAGTTGACAGTACGGTGCAGTACATTAGTAAGTACCATACTATTGCCGATTTCTCTTTTACAAATCAAAATGGGAAAACCATTACCCAAAAAGATTATGAAGGGAAAATATATGTGGCTGATTTTTTCTTTACTACTTGCGGTTCTATTTGTCCTAAAATGACCGCCAATTTATTTGATGTTCAAAAAGCCATTCTCAATAACCCAAAAGTAATGTTGCTTTCTCATACTGTATTTCCTGAGGTAGACAGTGTTGCTGCTTTAAAAGCCTATGCTATAAAATATGGTGTTAATGATAGCAAATGGAATTTAGTTACTGGTGATAAAAAGGAAATATACACGATGGCTCGAAAATCATATTTAGCAGTCAAAATGGGAAAGCCAAGTGAATTATACGATATGGTTCACACGGAGAATTTTGTGTTAGTAGATGCTAAACGAAGAGTTCGTGGTTTTTATGACGGTACTAAAAAAGAAGATATTCAAAAGTTAATTGAAGATATTAATTTTTTATCAAACCAATAATTTCTTTTTATTTCCTACTTGTAAAAGTAAAAAGAACAGTCTTGTTTTCAGAATTTTAATTTTCTTGGAATAAAGACAAAAATGATAAATATCATTCATTTTTATATTATAATATGTATTTTTGCAATATTAATTCAATCTAAATAAGACTTGCGCACCACGATAAATTCACTTAAAAAAGGCGAAAAGGCCATTATCAAAGATTTTGATATTGATATCATTCCATTGAAATTACTTGAAATGGGCTGTTTACCTGGTAATATGGTTGAATTATTGCAAATTGCTCCATTTGGAGACCCATTATATTTAAATATTAATGGTTCTCATTTGGCCATTAGAGTGGAAACAGCAAACGAGATTGAAGTGGAAATGATAAAAATCAAGCTATAATGATTAATAAAAACATCAACGTAGCTTTAATAGGCAATCCAAATACAGGAAAAACATCAGTTTTTAATCAATTAACCGGACTGAATCAACAAGTAGGAAACTACCCTGGGATTACTGTTGAGAAAAAAATAGGTTTTTGTAAATTACCCAATAATATAAAAGCCAATATCCTAGACTTACCAGGAACATACAGTTTAAATGCCAGTTCTATTGATGAAAATGTGGTTATTGAACTGTTGCTTAATAAAAACGATAAACTATATCCTGATGTTGCGCTTGTTGTTACTGATGTTGAAAATTTAAAACGTAATTTATTACTTTTTACCCAAATAAAAGACCTTGAAATTCCGACCATTTTAGTCATTAATATGGCTGACAGAATGGAACACAAGGGAATCACTTTGAATATTCCATATCTGGAGGAACATTTAAAAACTAAAATTGCTTTAATCAGTTCTAGAAAAGGATTTGGAATAGAGGAGTTAAAAAAAATGATAATCACTTACAAAACGATATCAAGCGAACCTTGTTTGAATGCATCGGTAATTGATCCGGAGTATTTTGACAGCTTGCGCAAAGCGTTCCCAAACCAATTGTTGTATAAATTATGGCTGGTTATTACTCAGGATGTTAACTTCTTAAACTTAGAACGTAAAGAAATTCACAGTTCCTTTACAAAATCACATTCGGATTTAAAACGATTACAGCAAAAAGAAACGATAAAAAGATATCAGTTTATCAATGACGTACTCAAAGAAGGATTAAACGTTGATGCCTCAGTTGCAAAAGATTTCCGTTCTAAACTGGATCGTGTTTTAACGCATAAAGTGTGGGGGTACTTCATTTTCTTCGTCATTTTGTTTGTTATTTTTCAATCTATTTTTGATTGGTCAAAAATACCAATGGACTTTATAGACAGCACGTTTGCCTCATTGAGTACCTTGGCAAACGATACTTTACCAGCAGGTGTTTTAACCAATTTAATTTCTCAAGGGATCATTCCTGGTATCGGCGGAATTTTAATATTTATTCCTCAAATTGCATTTTTGTTTTTATTCATATCCATCTTAGAAGAAAGTGGTTATATGAGTAGAGTGGTTTTCTTGATGGATAAAATCATGCGAAAGTTTGGGTTATCAGGAAAAAGTGTTGTTCCATTAATCTCAGGAACTGCCTGTGCTATTCCGGCAATTATGGCTACTCGAAATATTGAAAACTGGAAAGAACGAATCATTACCATACTAGTCACCCCTTTTACAACCTGTTCAGCTAGACTGCCTGTTTATGCTATTATCATTGCGTTAGTAATTCCTGACACTCGTGTTCTGGGAATATTTAATCTTCAAGGTTTAACCTTAATGTTATTGTACCTTTTGGGTTTTGGAATGGCAATATTCTCTGCTTATGTTTTAAATAAAATATTAAAAATTAAAGGGAAAACATTTTTTGTAGTTGAAATGCCAAACTACAAATTACCAATGTTTAAAAACGTAGCTATTAATGTAATTGAAAAAACGAAGGCTTTTGTTTTTGGAGCTGGAAAAATAATCTTAGCTATTTCCATTGTATTATGGTTTTTAGCCTCTTATGGACCAGGAAAGAAGTTCAATAATGCCGACGAAATAATACGCACTAAATCTGAAAACACGACCATTACTCCACAGGAATTAGATAATAAAGTGGCTTCTTACAAATTGGAGAATTCTTATATCGGAATCATGGGAAAAACCATTGAGCCTGCCATTTCACCATTAGGTTATGATTGGAAAATAGGGATTGCTATCATCAGTTCATTTGCAGCTCGTGAAGTTTTTGTGGGCACATTAGCAACTATTTACAGTGTGGGTGGAAGCGATAATGAAGATACCATTAAAAACAAAATGGCTGCGGAAATAAATCCTGAAACTGGAAAGAAAATATTCAATTTTGCCTCTGGAATTTCCTTGTTATTGTTCTATGCATTTGCCTTACAATGTGCCAGTACATTAGCCATAACGCGTAAAGAAACCAATTCATGGAAGTGGCCTTTAGGACAACTTATTTTCATGAGTGGTTTTGCCTACGTTGTAGCATTAATTGCCTACCAAATTTTAAAGTAAAACAGTATGTTCCAGCAAATAATCGCCTTTACAGCTCTCGGAATTGCCCTAGTTTTTTTAATCAAAAAATTCTTTTTTAAAAAGAAAAAATCGGATAAAAATTGTGGTGATGGTACGGATTGTGGTTGTCATTAAAGGAGTATCGTTTTAATACTTTCTTTTAAAGTAAAAACTAACTTAAAGCCAGTAAAATTTTCTTAAAATACTAATAAACACCACTGTAATCAATAAATTTTGATTAAATTTATAGTACAAATCTTGTAGTTAAATGCTTAAAGTCAATTGATTATCTTTTTTTATTCCTAAAAACAATATTTAAGATATTGCAAATAATAGAAGCTGTTTAAAAGTAATTTCAAGACTTCCCGCTTTATATCTACAATAGCAATTGAAATTATAGAACTATTATGAATTTTAAACATTCATAATTTTTAGTGCTTTATCTTATTCGTAAAAAATTATAACTCAAAAAATCACTTCCTTTTGAATTAGTGCTTACTTCTTAGTAAGAGTGTTTTATGCTACTTCTTTTCAAAAATTTTAATAGAAAGGACAAGGAAATAAGCCGTTTTAATTAAAAGTAAGTTTGTTGCGTTTTCTTGATGAGTCTTTTTATTCAATACTTATTCCAAAAGGAAACAGCGAAGTATTGATGAAATCACTTTTATGATTTTATGTTGCCATTGATTTCAAACAAAAGCGAACCAATACCAACACATTATGAAAAAATTTATTTTAATATTATTTTTTCTGAAGGTTGCTTTTCTTTATTCACAAAAAGAAATTTCAGGCTTTGTCATTGACAATGCTGGTGTCGCTTTGGCTGGAGCTAACATCACGGAAAAAGGAACCAATAATAGTGTCTTTACTGATATTAATGGGGCGTATTCAATTATTGTAAAAGAAGGTGCCACTTTGGTTGTTAGTTATTATGGCTTTTCTAAACAAGAATATGAAGCCAGTGAATCTATATTGAATGCGGTATTATCACAAAATGGGGGGCAAAATAGAGATGAGGTTTTGGTTACAGGAACTAGAACTGTACCAAGGAGTAATACTACAAGTTCACTTCCGATAGATGTTTTATCATCGGAAGATCTTATATCTACAGGCCAATTCACATTGGATAAAGTATTGCAATACAAAATTCCCTCCTTCAATACCGTTCAAACACCTGTAAATGATGCCACTTCCTTATTGGATCCCTATGAAATTAGAAACATGGGTCCTAGTAGAACCTTAATTCTTATCGACGGCAAACGCAAAAACCTAAGTGCTTTACTTTATTTGCAAACCTCACCTGGTCGAGGTGAAACGGCTGCCGATATTTCGGGTATTCCAATTGATGCAATTGAGAGGGTAGAAGTTTTACGTGACGGTGCCTCAGCGCAATATGGTTCTGATGCAATAGCAGGTGTGATCAATGTTATTTTAAAAAAGAGACCAAATAACGGGGCAGTTACAGTACGAACTGGAATAACTAAAAAAGGAGATGGAGAACTATTTGGGGTGAGTTTGAACAACGGTTCTACATCGGGTAACAACGGCTTTGTAAACTATACTATTGATTTTTCAAAAGTAAATTTGGCTAATAGACCTGGAAAAGTAGATGCAGAAGGAGAATTTAATGATTTTATCAAAATAGACCCTAATGAACCGTCCAGCTATATAAACGATGATCATACCCTAAACGGAACAAATATTGATGGAATGACCGAGGATGGGATTAGTGCAGTTTTTCAAGGATACAAAGGCTCACCCGATTATAATGCAAAATTTGCAACTATAAATAAAGGGAATGTTTCAGGGAGAGAAGCAGTTGATTCTTTTTTAAAAAACAATCCTGATGCGAAAAACATAAATGGTTCGCCAGAAACTGTTACAGCTAAATTCTTAATTAATGGTGGGTTTAATTTATCCAGTGAAACACAAGTGTACTACAATGCCCTCTATGTGTTTAAAAAAGTTAATTCATTTGCCAATTATAGAACTCCATATTGGAGATCCATACAAAATCCTTTTGAAAATAATTCTATTCCAAACTGGAGTACCGCATCAACATATCCCACTTATTTGAAAGATTTTTTTGGCAATGGAACGGTAGCTTCATACAATGGATATCTTCCCACATTTACGGGAGATTTAAATGATTATAATGCCACCTTAGGATATAAGTCCATAAGAAATGGATGGAACACTGATGCAAGTGTTACAATTGGGGGAAACTCACAAGCCTATACTGTAGAAGATTCACAAAATAAATCAGTCATAAAAGATCAGAATGGGGTGAGCGTTTATCAAGAAAATAGTCCCATAAATTTTAAACCAGGCGGAGTAGCTTTCCATCATGTAGTAGGGAATTTAGATATTTCAAAAGTTGTTTCCGATAAAATTAGTGTTGCATTTGGTTCAGAAATCCGAACTGAAACTTTTGAAATTACCGAAGGAGACCGAGCGTCTTGGGAGGGAGAAGGAGCCGATTCCTTTTCTGGAAATAGACCTGAAAATTCGGGTAAATGGAACCGTTATAATTTTGGAGGGTACATCGATTTGGCATATGATTTCTCTAAAAAATTTATACTAAATGGAACCGTTCGTTATGAAGATTATAGCGATTTTGGGGGCGCAACGGTTTGGAAAATCAGTTCAAGATATAAATTTCCTAATGATAAAGTCATCATTCGTGGATCCTTTTCTACAGGATTTAGAGCACCAACATTGCATCAAATTTATTCCCAAAAATCACAGTATTCATTTGTAGCAGGACAAGGAATAAAAATTAGTGGATTGATCAATAACATTTCTGCTCAGGCGCGCATTTTAGGAATCCCAAAATTAGATGCAGAAAAATCTAGAAATATGACTATGGGTATAGGGGCAAACCCTTTTAAAAATGTAAATTTTACTATTGATTATTATACAATTACAGTGAATGATCGAATACTTTTGGGAGACAAAGTGGAAACACAGTTTGGAACAGTCTCTTGGTTTGAAAACTCATTTGATTCCAGAACATCTGGATTAGATGCAGTTATGAATTATGGAGAGATTCCCATTGGAAATGGGAAATTAGGGATGAATTTATCGGGAAATGTGGTTTTTGAAAACAAAAGAATTTCAGCTGTTACTAGCGATAATTTTAGTCCTACTTTAAGCGCTTTAATGTTTACCTCAAGACCTAAAACAAAATGGGTTTTGGGTGGGGTTTATAAAATTTCAAAATACGAATTCATTCTTAATAACACCTATTTTGGAAAAACAACATTCAAGCAAGACGGTTTAAATCCAAATTTAAGAACAGAGTTTACCCCAAAAATAGTTACTGACTTAGGCATTAATTATTCCCCTACAAGTCAATTGGTTTTTGCTTTTAATGTCAACAATCTATTTAATGTGTTGCCCCAATGGAAATTTAAAGCCGAAAATGAAGCTGGAGCTGCAATTTTAAAAGATTCGTCACAAGTTAAGTCACAATTTAATTTGATTACTTTCAACGGGCGTTATTCTCAAATGACATATGAAGGATATCATTTCAGCCAATTGGGAACCCAGTTTAGTCTGGCACTTAACTATAGATTTTGATTTCAAAAAGAGCTGGTTTATTAAGGCATAAAAGAACTGTTTTAAAAATAAAAGTATGAAAACTATAACTCAATTGTTTTTTTTGTCGTTGACCGTATTGTTGTTGGATGGCAATCTAGTAACCGCCCAAGAGAATGCTGGAGGAAAGGAATATGCTTTAAAAGCGGCTTTTCTGTATCGTTTTATAGATTATGTTAATTGGAAAGATTATTCTAAAAACCAAGCTTTTAAGATCGCTATTTTAGAAGGAAGCCCAATTACAACTTCATTGCTTGCTGTGCCTAAAACTAAAAAAATTGAGATTAACGAATATGGAAATTTGGAGGAAATCGGTTTTTGTAATATTTTATTTGTTCCTTACAATAGCACGATACCAATTGAAACTATTCTTTCTAAATTTTCTGACAAACCAGTATTGATAGTCACTGAGCGAAATGGTTATGGCAAAAAAGGAGCTCAAATGAATTTTGTTATTGTCGATAACAAATTAAAATTTGAGGTAAATCTAAAAGCAATAAATAAAGCGGGAATTGGAATTAGTTCATTCTTATTGCAACACGCGATTATTGTGCAATAGTACTGAAGCTCCATTTGTCAACTTATGGAATGAAAAAGAGTTTTTAAAATATTAAAATAATATACATATGCTTAATCCACGTAACATATCCATTAAAAACAAACTCGTGCTAATGCAAGTATTTACTTCTGCATTTGTACTGATTATTTGTATCACAGCCTTTGTTTTAATCGACATAAAAGGCTTTAAAGACCGTAAGGCAGTAGGTTCGAAAGCCATAGCTCAAGTAGTTGGTTTTAATAGTATTTCTGCACTTGATTTTTTGGACAATTCAGCTGCAAGTAAAATTTTATCTGAATTAAATGTTCAGCATGATATTTTAAATGCGGTAATTTTAGACAAGAAAGGAAAAGTATTTGCCTCTTATGCAAAAGAAGGTACCGATTCAAAATATCAATTTAATGTTTCTAAAGATGTCTCAGATAGATTCGAATTTACTAGTAATGAACTTTTTGTATACAGTAAAATTAAAAAAGACAATGAAGTAATAGGTAGTGTTCTTATTCGATTTGAACTTTCGGAATTGAATAAAATAAAGATGGATGTTTTGCGTCTGGGAATCGTGCTGCTTATAGTGGGAATTGGGCTTGCATTTTTAATTGCCATTTTTATTAAAAAATACATCTCTAAACCATTGCTGAATTTAGTCACTGTTATTCAACAAATAAAAGAAACAGAAGATTATAAAATTAGAATGGCCGTTGAAGGTAAAGATGAAATTAGTACCCTTTCTATTGGTCTCAATGATATGCTAGAAACCATAGAAAAAAGAAGTAATGAAGTAGCACAATCTAAAGAGCAATTAAATAAACAAAACACACTCTTGCAATCCGTTATACAAAACATGGGAGATGGATTAATAGTTGTTGATGAAAGTAATAAATTCCTGTTGTGGAATACTGCTAGTGAAAAAATTATAGGAATTGGTGCTATTGATATCCCTAAAGAGAAATGGGCTGATACTTATGGTTTCTTTTTGCCTGATTCTAATACTCTTTTTGCTACAAATGAACTTCCGTTAGTTAGAGCGTTAAATGGAGAAGAAGTCGATAATCAGGAAATGTTTATCCAAAATTATAGAAAAACAGCAGGTCTTTTTGTTACCGTAACGGCCAGACCTTTAAAAAACACATCTGGAGAAACGGTTGGAGGAGTTTTAGTTATTCATGATATTACAGAGCGAAAAAATTCGGAAAATCTAATTAAAAAACTCAATGAAGAACTAGAGCAAAAAGTAAGTGAACGCACAGCTCAATTAGCTGATGCTATTGAAACGCTTCGCAATAGTGAAGAGAAATACCGTGAAATTGTTGAAAACACAAGTGATGTCGTGCATACTTCAGACTACAAAGGCAACTTTACTTACATTAATCCTGCGTGCGAAAAACTAACAGGTTTCACGCAAAGCGAATTGATGGGTACCAATATTATAGATCTCGTTGCGCCAGATTGGAGAGATCGTGTGGCTGAGTTTTATTTGAATCAGTTTAAAAATAAAATTGATGAAACGTCCTTTTCTTTTCCAATTATAACTAAAGACAGAAAACAAAAATGGATTGAACAAACCGTAATGCAATTAAGAGAAGGAAATAAAATAACTGGACATCGCTCTATTATGAGAGACATTACCGAAAGAAAACTAGCAGACCAAAAGCTAAAAGAAAGTGAAGGACAGCTACAAACTATTTTTAATGAAGCTCCTGATGCTTTGATTGTGATTAATGATGAAGGGGACATTATAAGATGGAATCCGCAAGCCGAAAAAATATTTGGTTGGTCAATTCAAGAAGTTTTAGGTAAAAAAATGAGGGATTTAATTGTTCCGGACCAGTATAAAGAAAGTCATATGAAAGGGTTTCAACATTTCCTTGAAACGGCAGAAGGGCCATATATTAATAAAACAGTCGAAATCACGGCGCTTAATAAAAAGAAAGAAGAGTTTGAAATTGAATTAACAGTATCTCAAGCAACTATTTCAGGGAAATATATTTTTATTGGATTTATAAAAGACATTTCTCTAAGTAAAAAACTAGAAAACGAAAAAATTGAAGCCGATAAATTGGTACGCCTTAATGAATTAAAATTGAAATTGATTCTAGAAAATATAGGTGAAGGAATTATTGTAACAGATACTCATAAGAGAATTGTGCTTTCTAATCATATGGCCGAAGAAATTATAGGAATTAAACAAGATTCAGGAATGCCAACGACTCTTGATTGGTCGGCTAAATATGATTTATACTATCCTGATGAGCGTACTATATTTCCAGCTCAAAACCTTCCTTTAGAAAAAGCATTAAAAGGGGAGTCTACAGATGATGTTGAAATAGTAATAGAAGACTCGGAAACACGAGATAAAAAAAGAGTAGTAATTAGTGGCCGACCAATAATTGATGACAACAACTATATTATCGCGGCTGTTGCCAATATAAAAGACATTACATCCTACAAAAACATGGAGGTTGCTCTAGAAGAAAGTGAACAAAAAATTAGAAAATTAATAGGTTTTAAAAGCGATAACAAATAGGATGATTTTCTATTTCAAGTAGCCAATTTTCAAGTAGTAATCCTTAGGGTTGATTTTAATACCTTCTTCAGGGTAAGGAAAAACAGTGATGGTTTGTAGGTTCTGTTTATTGATAGGCAAATAACGCACCAACCAATCTTTGTTTTCTTGAAAATTATTTCCAGAAATAGTTACCGCTTCATCCGTAATAAAATGTTTGTCTTGATATACCGAAACTAACAATTTTATTTCTCCCGCCCAAATGCAATTCACGCCTTTGGGACAACGGGAATCCGAAACGATTTGTTTTAAAACGAATTGATAGCCTTTTTTTGGGAGACATTCCTTTTGAGTAATTTTAAAATAACTTAGGTTTTTATTTTGAGCAAAAGCGGTTAAATTAAAAGTCAATAATAACAGCAGTATACATTTTTTCATTTCAAATCTATTGATTAGGTTAGGGTCAAGATTACTTGAAAATGGTTAATTTGTCTTTACAAAAAGGTTGCTAGCAATCTTATTTGAAATCGTCAAATTCTTGCCATCTACTTTTATTTTTAGTGATAAATCAAAAGTCTCTTTACTTAAAATTTCAATTTTAGAACCCAAAGCAATTTCTTGCTTGTCCAGATATTTTAAAAACTCAGATGAGGTGTCTTTAACACCAACACACATTCCTTTTTGATTTACCAAAAGTTCTGAAAGTAATTGTTTTTCGATTTTGAATATTTCCCCTTGCGCATTTGGTATCGGATCTCCATGTGGATCTTCGGTGGGGTTGCCTAGAAAATCATCTAGTTTATTGATGAGTTTCTCTGATTTGATGTGTTCTAATTGTTCGGCAATATCATGCACTTCATCCCATGAAAAATCCAATTTATCTACCAAGAAAACTTCCCAAAGGCGGTGCTTTCTCACAATCATTTTGGCAGCTAGTTTACCTGGTTCTGTTAGGGAAACGCCTTGGTATTTTTTATAATTAACCAAGTCTTTTTCAGCCAATTTTTTAAGCATATCCGTAACTGATGAGGCTTTGGTTTCCATCATTTCCGCAATGGCATTAGTACTCACATCAGCATTTGAAACTACGGTAAGATGGTATATGGCTTTTAGGTAATTTTCTTCTGAAAGTGTCATTGTTGTTTTTTTTTAGCCCCGATAGCAGCGACATCCTTTATCTTTTTTTCTTTAAAAAAGATAAAGATAAAGCGAATAGCGGGAATGAGCTCCTATGAATATTAATTTTTAACGATATATAAAGGAATGGAAATTTTATGTCTCAATTTATCGACTGTAGTTCCAAAAATCAAATCTTTGAATCCTGTGTGTCCATGCGTTCCCATCACCAAAACGTCAAAATTTCCTTTATTAATGATTTCTGGTATCACTTTGTTTGGTTTACCAAAGCCCAACTGAATACTGACTTTGAATCCTTTTTCAGATAGCATTTCTTGGTATTCTTTCAATAATTTTTCATCTACCAAAGTTTCGTGATCGTCAATATGTTCTCCATAAATGAGCGCTCCAACGGTTTCAACAACATGAATTAATGTATAGTTGGCCGCAATTCCGCCTAATTCAAAAGCACTATTTAAAGCCACTTCATCGGCACTCGAGAAATCTACTGAAACAGCAATATTCTTTTTATCATACGTTTCTGATTTAGAAAAACGGAGTTTTAAGTTGTGCGGAGAATGATTGTGGAATGCAGTTTTGGATTTGGTAATTAAAGGTTTAAACACAATGAACAGCAACAAAATTAAGAAACTTATTGCTAATGGAACTACTGTTAACCACAATATCATTGGGTTATCTGAAGTTTCAAGCCAGCCACTTATTTCATCCAAAACTAATTTTGCGTTCAGCACCACGATAATTGAGGCTACGATCCAAGAGGCAATTTGGGTCCATATTCCAATGTGAAACCCTTTCATTTTTGATTTGTCACTCACAAAATGAATTAATGGAATGATGGCAAACCCCAATTGTAAACTCAAGATCACCTGACTAAAAATCAGCAATTTTCCTGTAACACCTTCGCCAAAAATAGAAATGACAATAACGGCTGGAACTATCGCAATTAATCGGGTTATGATTCTACGTACCCACGGCTGGATTCTTAAATTCAAATAGCCTTCCATGATGATTTGTCCTGCTAATGTTCCTGTAACTGTGGAGCTTTGTCCAGCAGCGATAAGTGCAACGGCAAATAAAATGGGTGCCCATTTAGTTCCTAGAAGTGGTTGCAAAAAGCGATGCGCATCTTGAATTTCGGCTACTTCATGCATTCCTATTTTGTAAAATGTGGCTGCAGCCAAAATTAAAATGGCGGCGTTGACAAAAAAAGCAAGGTTTAAGGCAATGGTTGAATCGATGAAATTGTATTTTAAGGCTTGCTTGATGCCTTCAGTAGTTCGATCAAATTTTCTGGTTTGTACTAATGAGGAATGTAAATATAAATTATGTGGCATAACTGTCGCCCCAATAATCCCGATAGCAATATATAAAGCCGTTTCATTAGGCATGGAAGGTATTAAACCTAGAAGTACCTTATCCATTTCTGGTTGTGCAAAAATCATTTCGAATATGAACGAAACCCCAATGACCAATACCAAAGCGATAATGAACGCTTCCATTTTTCGGATGCCTTTGTTGATTAGAAATAATAACAAAAAAGTATCTAAAACGGTAATCATTACGCCTTCAATCAGCGGAATGTCGAATAGTAAATTAATACCAATGGCCATTCCTAAAACTTCTGCCAAGTCACAGGCGGCAATAGCAATTTCAGCTAAGAAATAAAGAATGTAGTTAATAAACGGGGAGTATGTTTCACGAGAAGCCTGTGCTAAATCACGTTGGGTTACAATACCCAGTCGCGCGCTTAAACTTTGCAAAAGCAACGCCATGATGTTACTCATCAATAAAACCCAAAGCAAAGAATAGCCAAATTGACTTCCTCCAGCAAGGTCCGTTGCCCAGTTTCCAGGATCCATATATCCTACGCTTATTAAGTAGGCAGGACCAAAAAAGGCTAATATTTTTCGGAAAACTGATTTCTTATTTTGAGTGGAAACCGATTGGTTTACTTCTTCTAACGACTTACCCATTTTATAACTGTTTGATGCAAATATAATTATGTTTTTTTGTTTTATCAAATATTTATTTTAGTTTTGTCTAAATATTTATTTAAGCTATTGAAAAAATGAAAAAACCACACCTTTCTATTATAGTAATCATTTTGTTATACAATGTTGGATTTGCACAAAATATGCCTTCCATACAAACTGACAGGCCGGATCAAACCGAATGTCCTTTTATTACTCCTGTGGGTTATTTGCAATTAGAAAATGGATTTTCATTTGAAAAAACAAAACAGAATGCAAATGAAATTCAGGCAGCAGCCGTATTAGTTCGTTATGGAATTAATCAAAATTTCGAATTGAGATTAATTTCTGAATTTATAATCGATAAAAATAATTTGGAGAAAAAAGCGGGAATAAATCCTATTTTAATTGGTTTCAAAACAAAACTGATGAACGAAAAAGGGATTATTCCTACCACTTCCTTTATTGGGCATATTACAATTCCAAGGCTAGCATCAGCCCCATACAAACAAAAATATTATACTCCTGAATTTCGCTTTACCATGCAACATACCATTAGTGATAAACAAGTATTGAGTTACAACTTGGGTGCCGAATGGAATGGGGAAACGACCGAACCTACTTTTGTTTATACCTTGACAACAGGGTATTCGATTACGGAGAAATTAGGTGGATATGTAGAACTCTATGGTTTTATCCCTCAAATTGAAAAACCAGATCATCGCTTTGACGCTGGCTTCACTTACTTATTCAACCCAAATCATCAATTAGACATTTCAGGTGGACTGGGATTATCTAAAATTTCACCCGATTATTTCTTGTCTTTGGGCTATTCATTCCGATTTAAAATCTAATTTTAATTGTCTATTTTTGATAAAAATTGGACACCACTTTAAATGAAAAACTACGATTACATTTTTACAGGCACAGGTTTAGCAGCATTGATGACTGTTTATAAAATGATTCAATCAGGTAATTTTAGGGAAAAATCCATTTTGCTTATCGATGAAGATGCAAAGAAAACCAATGATAGAACTTGGTGTTTCTGGCAAGTAGAGCAATCAACTTGGGAACAATCAATTACTAAAAAATGGGATTTGGCTTTATTTGCCAATGAAAAATTCAGTAGAGATTTAGAATTAAAGCCGTATCAATACAATAGAGTAAAAGGATTGGATTTTTACAATCAAGTATTTGATTTGATTTCGAAACAAAAAAATATCGACTTCCTTAACGAAAAAGTAACGGATATCAACGAACTCCAAACGCATGTTTACGTTGCTACCGAAACCCAAAATTTTACTGGCGATAAACTGTTTAATAGTATTTATAGAAAGTTTGCCGTCGAAAGCCAAACTAAATATCCCGTTTTGCAACAGCATTTTATTGGTTGGTTTATAGAAAGTAAAGAAGCGGCTTTCAATCCAGCGCAAGCCACTTTCATGGATTTTTCGGTAGAACAAAAAGGGAATACACGTTTTATGTATGTTTTGCCTACTTCCACAACCGAAGCGTTGCTGGAATACACCTTGTTTTCACATGATTTATTAGCCAAAAGCGAGTACGAAGATGAAATTCAAAACTACATTAAAAAACTCGGTATCACGGATTATGAAATCATCGAAAAAGAACAAGGTAGCATCCCGATGACCTGCTATCCTTTTTGGAAAAAAAACACCCAACGCGTCCTCAACATTGGAACCGCCGGCGGATGGACCAAAGCCAGTACGGGTTATACCTTCAAGAATTCTGATAAAAAATCGACTGGCTTAATCACTTTTTTACAAAGAGAAAAGGACTTCAGGAAATTCCATAAACAAACTAAATTTTGGTTTTACGACTTGCTTTTGTTGGATATTCTGGATCGAAAAAACGAACTGGGAGCAAGTATATTCTCTTCAATGTTTAAAAAGGGGAGTCCCGTTTTGATTTTTAAATTCTTAGACGAAGAAACATCGCTTTATGAGGATATAAAAGTAATTTTAAAATGCCCTAAAATGCCTTTTGTCATGGCTTTAATGCGATCTGTTCGTTATTTATTCCAGAAAAATCAAATGGCTATCAAACAATAACAAAACTTTATAAAGCAAATAATGGAGTTCTTTTTAAACTTCGTAACTTTGCACTTTCAACAATTAATATTTAAAATACAAAGATATGTATCCAGAAGAAATGGTAAAACCAATGCAAGCTGAACTTACAGTAGCAGGTTTTCAAGATTTACATAGCGCAGATGCGGTAGACAATGCGATCAAAGCCGAAGGAACAACACTAGTAGTTGTGAATTCAGTTTGTGGTTGTGCAGCAAGAAACGCACGTCCAGGAGCAAAAATGAGTTTGGACGGAGCTAAAAAACCAGATCATTTAATCACGGTTTTTGCAGGAGTTGACAAAGAAGCAGTAGATGCAGCAAGACAACACATGTTTCCTTTTCCTCCATCATCACCATGTATGGCGTTGTTCAAAAACGGAGAATTGGTACACATGTTAGAGCGTCACCACATTGAAGGTCGCCCAGCTGAAATGATTGCTGAGAACTTACAAGATGCTTTTAACGAATACTGCTAGTATTTAAACGCGAAGAACACAAAGTATTGCGCTAAGTTCGCAAAGATTTTAACCGCAGCTTCACCCATTTTAAATGTGTGGGCTGCGGTTTTTTATTTGGAGCTATTTCCAGCGGTACACTATATCCTATTTTGGCAGTGTTCACCAGAATAGAATATAGTGTACCGCTGGCAAGAGTGAACTGATTAATTAAAATAGCTCTAAAAACCAAATTATCTCAATTAAAATCGTTTTCCTAGTTTAAGACCAGCATAAGGAATTAGAATAGTTCCGTCTTCATTACCAGTGTCTAACCCAGGTCCAACATCTACTCCAAAATTAAAACCTTTCAATCCGTAATAACTAAGTCCGATGGGTAAATAAATAACTACAGCATTACCGTTAAGTAAATAACCATTTCCAAAATCAACATAAGTTGCTGTTAATCCAGTATTAAACATCATTTTTTGCTCTTGGATTTTACTAAAAAAAACTTTGGCTCCAATACCTACACTTGGTAGTCCAACTCCAATTTCTAAACTCACATAGTTCGAGACAATTCGTTCATAAGTCAACCCAATTACAGGGGTTGTTCCTAAAATTGTAAAGGATATAGCATTCTTTTTTAAACCTCCAAAATCGTTTTTGTTTTCCTGAGAAAACACGGTGGCGGAACTTAAAAGTACCAAAATAATAAGGATAAAGTTTTTCATGGTTTTTTGGTTTAGTTAGTTGGTATTGGTTTATGGTTTGATATTTAAGCTAATAAACATTTTTATTTTGGGTAAAACTAAAAACAACTACAAATCAATAAAAGAATCAACAGTTTTTACAATTGAAGTCCTCCTCTTCTTACAAATAGACCTCCTACTAAAATGTGCCATTTCCTTTGTCAAAATTGAATAATTGCAATTCAGAACTCATTGTCAATCCAGATTGCTTCACTTGAAGTGGTAACATATTATAGTGACGAAAAGCGATATAAAAAGCCTAAACTTTGATTCTCTGCATCTCTGTAACTCTATTTCTCTGCAACTTTGAAACTCTCTAACTTTTCCCTACTTTTGCAAAAATAATTTTTCACACTTAAACCGTTTATAGCATGCAACTGTATAACACTTTAAGCGCAGAAGAAAGAGCCATCATGATTGATGATGCCGGAAAACAAAGACTTACTTTGTCTTTCTATGCTTATGCGCAAATTCAAGATCCAACACAATTCCGTAACGATTTATTCCGCGCTTGGGACCCACTTGTGGTTCTTGGTCGTATTTATGTGGCCAAAGAAGGAATTAACGCTCAGCTATCACTTCCGGCAGATAATTTCTATGCATTCAAAGACACTATAGAAGAATATGATTTTATGAAAGGAATGCGCTTGAATATTGCCGTGGAGCATGACGATCACTCTTTCTTGAAGTTAACAGTAAAAGTACGTGACAAAATTGTTGCTGACGGATTAAACGATGAAACTTTTGATGTTACCAACATTGGAGTGCATTTAAAAGCCAAAGAATTCAATACTATTTTAGACGATCCAAATACAATTGTGGTTGATTTTAGAAATCATTACGAAAGTGAAATTGGTTATTTTAAAGGCGCTATTACACCTGATGTGGATACTTTTAGAGAGTCATTGCCTATCATTAATGAACAATTGCAAGATTTTAAAGAAGATAAAAACCTAGTAATGTACTGCACTGGAGGAATCCGTTGCGAGAAAGCTTCGGCTTATTTTAAACATCAAGGGTTTAAAAACGTATACCAGTTAGAAGGAGGTATAATTAATTATGCCAAACAAATTAAAGAAGAAAATCTAGAGAGTAAATTCATTGGTAAAAACTTTGTATTTGATCATCGCTTAGGCGAAAGAATCACTGACGATATCGTTTCACAATGTCACCAATGCGGAAAACCTTGTGATGTGCATACCAATTGTGTCAATGAAGGGTGTCATTTATTGTTTATTCAATGTGAAGAATGTGCGCTAGCCATGGAGGGTTGTTGTTCCGCCGAATGTGTGGATGTGATTCATTTACCTGAAGAAGAGCAAAAAGCAATTAGAAGAGGAATAAAAAACGGCAATAAGATTTTCAAAAAAGGAAAATCAGATGTGTTGACTTTTAAAAATAGAGAAGCCAATCAAGACCCTTTGGCCGCAGTTCCCAATCTTGCCGATTTGACAAAATCGAAAGCATTGGCTAAAAAAACGCCAAAAATTAAAAAACAATACATTGGGAAAGGAACTCATTTTTATCCAAAACCAAGCATTGGTCAATTCTTGATTGAAGAAAATGAAATAAAAATTGGAGATACAATGCTGATTAAAGGAGAAACTACTGGAGAACAAAAAGTAGTAATATCTGAAATGCTTGTAAATGATAAAGTTGCTGAAAAAGCGGTTGTGGGAGATACATGTACTTTTAAGCTTTCTTTCCGAATTCGTTTGTCAGATAAATTATATAAAATTATAGACTAACCCCCTATTTCTTAAAAATTCATTAAGACCTTTTCCAAATAGATGGAAAAGGTCTTTTTTTTTAATAAAACTTTAATTCTTTGTCAGTTGTAACTTTTGCATCTTACGCTTAAAAAATACTATCTTTACGAATTAATCGTTTTAAGAACATAAGTTGTGTTTATCACAACACTATATATAAAATTATGGCATGTACAAGTTGTTCAACTTCTGATGGTGGTTCACCTAAGGGTTGTAAAAATAATGGGACTTGCGGCACCGATAGCTGCAATAAATTAACTGTTTTCGATTGGCTTTCTAATATGAGTTTACCTAATGGGGAGGCGCCTTTTGACTGTGTTGAAGTTCGTTTTAAGAATGGGCGTAAAGAATTTTACCGCAATACGGAAAAATTAACTTTATCGATGGGAGACATTGTGGCTACGGTCGCTTCTCCAGGTCATGATATCGGAATTGTTACTTTGACGGGAGAGTTGGTTAAAATCCAAATGAAGAAAAAAGGAGCGAATTACAACGGTAATGAAATCCCAAAAATCTATAGAAAAGCATCTCAAAAAGATATTGATATTTGGTCTGCTGCACGCGAACGTGAAGAACCTATGAAAGTTCGAGCACGTGAATTGGCTATAGCCCAAAAACTAGAAATGAAAATATCTGATATTGAATTTCAGGGAGATGGATCTAAGGCTACTTTTTATTATACGGCCAATGATAGAGTCGATTTTAGACTTTTGATTAAAGATTTTGCCAAAGAATTTAGCACTAGAGTAGAGATGAAACAAGTAGGTTTCCGTCAGGAAGCAGCTCGTTTAGGTGGTATTGGTTCTTGTGGTAGAGAATTGTGTTGTTCTACTTGGTTGACGGATTTTAGAAGTGTAAATACTTCTGCGGCACGGTACCAACAACTGTCTTTAAATCCACAAAAACTAGCTGGTCAATGCGGAAAATTGAAATGTTGTCTCAACTATGAGTTAGACACTTACATGGATGCGTTGAAAGGGTTTCCTGATTTTGAAACGAAGTTAGTTACTGAAAAAGGAGATGCTATCTGTCAAAAACAAGATATTTTTAAGGGCTTAATGTGGTTTGCTTACACCAATAATTTTGCAAACTGGCACGTATTAAAAATCGAAAAAGTCAAAGAAATCATTGCAGAGAATAAGCTGAAAAACAAAGTTTCATCACTAGAAGATTTTGCTATTGAAATTATTCAAGAAACAGAAAAAGACTTTAATAATGCGATGGGACAAGAGAGTTTAACTCGTTTTGACCAACCTAAGAAAAGCAAAAGACCGAACAAAAAACCGAAGAAAGTAGGTGAAAATGTTATCACTGCGGCTCCTAAAAAAGGTGGGGAAAATGCAATTGTTCCTAATAATAAAAAACCGGTACATAAAAAACAAGGAAATCCAAATCAAAAAACGCCAACTGGAACAGAGCCTGCACCAGCAAGAAAACCAATAATTATTACTAAAAATGAGTCTAAGAAATAGCTTTTTATTGCTTTTGATTACGGCAGTCTTTTTTTCATGTGATAAAAAAAGAGCTTTTGATGAGTATAAATCCGTTGGAAGTGCCTGGCATAAAGACAGTATTGTATCTTTTAATTTACCGGAATTAGATTCTACGAAAAGATATGATTTGTTTATAAACTTGAGAGACAATAACAATTATAAATACAACAATCTTTTTTTGATTGTGACCTTAGAAAAACCAAATGGCTACACGAAAGTAGATACTTTAGAGTACCAAATGGCTGATCCCGATGGAACATTACTTGGGGATGGTTTCACGGATATTAAGGAAAGCAAATTGTTTTACAAAGAAAATGTGCGTTTCAGAGGAAAGTACAAAGTCAATATCAAACAGGTGGTACGGGAAACAGGGAAAGTTCCTGGAGTTGAAAGCCTGGAAGGTATAACAGAAGTAGGTTTAAGAATAGAAAAAAAAGAATAGAATAGATATATGGCTGCTAATAAAAACAATAATAAAGGTAATACTGTAGATAAAGATTTCAAGTATTATACTAAAACATTTTGGAGGTTTTTCTTTTACGGAATGGGAGCTGTTGTTCTTTTTTTCTTGTTTGCTTCTTGGGGAATTTTTGGCTCTATGCCGTCCTTTGAAGATCTAGAAAATCCCGATTCTAATTTAGCTACAGAAATAATCTCTTCTGATGGGGTTGTTTTAGGAAAATATTTTCAGAAAAACCGTTCACAATTAAAATATTCTGATTTACCTAAAAATCTAGTTGATGCTTTGGTTGCAACTGAAGATGAGCGTTTTTATGAGCATTCTGGGATTGACGGAAGAGGAACATTAAGAGCCATTGCAAGTCTTGGAACTAGCGGTGGGGCAAGTACCTTGACACAACAACTAGCCAAACAATTATTTCACGGTGAAGGGTCTAAATTTTTGCCGTTTAGAATTGTGCAAAAAGTTAAAGAATGGATTATCGCCATCCGATTAGAAAGACAATATACTAAAAACGAGATTCTTGCCATGTATTGCAACGTATACGATTTTGGTAATTATTCCGTTGGGGTGAGTTCTGCTGCACAAACCTATTTCTCAAAAGAACCAAAGAATCTAACGACTGATGAATCAGCAATTTTGGTTGGGATGTTCAAAAATTCAGGATTATACAATCCGGTAAGAAACCCACAAGGGGTGAAAAACCGTAGAAATGTAGTGCTTTCTCAAATGGAAAAAGCGCATATGATAACGGAAGACCAAAAAGTAAAAATGCAAGCAATGCCCATCACTTTACATTTTAAATTAGAAAGCCATAGGGAAGGGACTGCAACTTATTTTAGAGAATACTTACGTGATTACATGAAAAAATGGGTTGATGAAAATAAAAAACCAGATGGATCAGATTACGACATCTACAAAGACGGTTTAAAAATATATACGACTATTGATTCCAGAATGCAATTGCATGCTGAAGAAGCTGTTGCTGCTCATATGGCCAACTTACAACAAGAGTTTTTTATTCAGGCTAAAACCAATAAAAACGCTCCGTTTGTAAATATTTCTGATGCCGAAACCCAACGTATTTTAAACCAAGCCATGAAGTCGTCTAACAGATGGTCCGTTTTAAAATCATTAGATAAAAGTGACGAGGAAATAATCGCGTCTTTTAAAGTCAAAACAAAAATGACAGTTTTCACCTGGAAAGGAGAAAAAGATACCATCATGACTCCAATAGATTCTATTCGTTATTACAAACATTTTTTACAATCTGGTTTGATGGCAATGGAACCACAAACAGGGAATATAAAAGCGTGGGTTGGAGGAATCAATTACAAGTATTTTCAATACGATCACGTAGGGCAAGGAGCTAGACAAGTAGGTTCAACATTTAAACCTTTTGTTTATGCTACTGCAATCGAGCAATTAAATATGTCTCCTTGTGATTCTATCATCGATGCACCATTTACAATTCCAGTTGGTCGTCACCATGTTACTGCTGCTTGGACACCTAAAAACTCTGACAATAAATACAGAGGAATGATTACGCTGAAAAAAGCATTAGCCAATTCTGTCAATACCATTTCGGCGAAATTAATGGATAAAGTAGGGCCAGAAGCTGTCGTTAAATTGACACATAAATTAGGTATAAAATCCGAAATTCCTTTGCAACCTTCTATAGCCTTAGGAGCTGTAGATATTACAGTGGAAGACATGGTAGCTGCCTACAGTACATTTGCTAATCAAGGAGTGTATACTAAACCACAGTTTTTAACACGAATCGAAGATAAAAGTGGTGTTATTATTTATGAGCCTATTCCAGAATCACATGATGTTCTAAATAAAGACATCGCTTTTGCTATTATTAAATTATTAGAAGGAGTTACCGAAGGGGGATCTGGAAACAGATTAAGAACCGAAGGTGGTGGTTATGGTTACAATAGAATCACAGGATATCCTTATAAATTTACAAACCCTATTGCCGGTAAAACGGGTACCACACAAAATCAATCCGATGGTTGGTTTATGGGAATGGTTCCTAATTTAGTAACGGGTGTTTGGGTAGGTTGCGAAGATCGTTCTGCACGTTTTAAAAGCATTACGTATGGTCAAGGTGCCACTGCAGCTTTACCAGTTTGGGCCTATTTCATGAAATTGTGTTATGCTGATTCGGAGCTTAAAGTATCCAAAGAAGAATTTGAAAGACCCGCAAACCTGTCTATAAAAGTAGATTGTTATTCGGCTCCAAAAGTAAAAGATTCTACAGCTGTTCAAAACACAGATGAATTTGAATTTTAAATTTTTTTAGAAGCCATTTCCAGCTCTACGCTTTATCTTTGTGGCTGAACAACAGCCACAAAGGATGCCGCTTTGATCTGGGCTAGAGATTGTACTATTAATTACATCATTAGAACCAAAATATATGATTAATAAAAAAGTAAATACAGTTCAAGACGCACTGAAAGGAGTGCAAGATGGAATGACCATTATGCTAGGTGGTTTTGGCTTGTGTGGAATTCCGGAAAATTCAATTGCCGAGCTTGTTATAAAAGAAACCAAAGAACTTACCTGTATTTCTAATAATGCTGGGGTTGATGATTTTGGACTTGGATTGCTTTTGCAAAAGCGCCAAATCAAGAAAATGATTTCTTCTTATGTAGGAGAAAATGCCGAATTTGAGCGCCAAATGCTCTCTGGAGAATTGGACGTAGAGTTAACTCCTCAAGGAACTTTAGCCGAAAAATGCCGTGCAGCACAAGCGGGTATTCCTGCCTTTTTTACCCCTGCAGGATACGGAACTGAAGTAGCCGAAGGGAAAGAAGTGCGTGAATTTAATGGAAAAATGCACATTATGGAATTAGCCTACAAAGCTGATTTTGCCATCGTAAAAGCATGGAAAGGAGACGAAGCAGGGAATTTAATTTTTAAAGGAACCGCTCGTAACTTTAATGCCTGTATGGCTGGTGGTGCAAAAATTACTGTTGCCGAAGTAGAAGAACTTTTACCAGTGGGTTCATTAGACCCAAATGAAATTCATATTCCAGGAATCATGGTACAACGCATCTTTCAAGGTGAAAAATTCGAAAAAAGAATTGAACAAAGAACTGTTAGACAAAAATAATAGATTCTGTAATCCCAAAATTCATGGTGATTACTTTTATATAAAACACTTAATTATCCTTAATTCCTTAATGGTTTAAATATAAAGTATATGTTAGGAAAAGAAGAAATCGCAAAACGAATAGCCAAAGAAGTAAAAGACGGCTATTACGTAAACTTAGGAATCGGAATTCCTACATTGGTAGCTAACTATGTTCGTAATGATATTGCTGTTGAATTTCAAAGTGAAAACGGCGTTCTTGGTATGGGCCCTTTTCCTTTTGAAGGAGAAGAAGATGCTGATATAATTAATGCAGGAAAACAAACCATAACGACTTTACCAGGAGCTTCTTTCTTTGATTCTGCTTTGAGTTTTGGAATGATTCGTTCTCAAAAAGTAGATTTAACCATTCTTGGTGCAATGGAAGTAGCTGAAAATGGGGATATTGCTAACTGGAAAATCCCAGGCAAAATGGTAAAAGGAATGGGTGGCGCAATGGATTTAGTCGCTTCGGCAGAGAATATTGTTGTGGCGATGATGCACGTAAATAAAAAAGGAGAATCTAAAATTCTTAAAAAATGCAGCTTACCCCTAACTGGTGTAGGTTGTGTGAAAAAAGTAGTTACTGAATTAGCCGTGCTTGAAATAACCCCAAAAGGATTTAAATTACTAGAACGTGCTCCAGGTGTTACAGTAGAATATATTATTGCTTCCACAGAAGCGGAACTTATTATTGAAGGAGATATTCCTGAAATGGTGATTGATTAATGCTTTATTAAACAGCAAAACAAAATAATATAGGTAGAAAATATACTTATAAAAATAGGCTGCCCTTTTTGAGGACAGCCTATTTTTATTTATTGCTATTGTTGTGGTCTATTGTAAGTAATATATATAACCCACATTAAGCCATACTAACCAGTCATTAGCTTTGTTTTCTTTATAAATAGCAGGGTTTGGATTTAAACCATCTACCCAGTTAGAAAAATAATATTGAAATCGTAAGTCAATCATTAAATCACGTAAAGGAGTTAATTTATATCGTGTTCCTACACTTGAAACTACTGACCAAACTGTACCTCCTTCATTTGAAAACCCATAGGGACGATTGTCAGTAGGAGTTAAGTATTTAGGGAAAGTAGTTAATGGTGTGCCTAAAGGACCTAATGTGGAAGAGGCTGTGGCATTGTAATAACTGAATTGCCCACCAAGACTTATAAATGGACCTAGACTACCTATTCTAGAAGTGAAATCTCGAATACTAAAAGGGAAATATTCCAGTTGCATACCAATGTTTGTTACAGCGGTGCTACCTCTCATTGCTCTTAATTGATCAGCACCAAGTGAAGTTCTGTCAGGGCTTACCCATTCTCCAAAATGTTTTAACTCGGTTTTATTGTATGACAATTCACTCCTAAGCTTGAAATGATCGTTAAAATAGGTTTCGGGAGTATAACAGTTACAAGATGCCTTGTAAGAAAAGTTGATATAATGAATAATACCTATACCCAAACCCGTATTTCCAGCATTTGTAGTTAAATTATAACGTTCCCCGTAGTCAGATTGAAAAGCTACTGGACCAGCTATAACTCCTACTTCATGCGAAAAGCCAAATTGAGCATTTGAGCTGTTTGAAAAGCCCAATAAAATCAATAGAGTTAAGGTTATTTGTTTAAGCATTTTTTAGTTAAAATTTCAAGTCTTGACAAATATATAAAAAACATCATTCAACCTTTGAAATTAAAATTAAAAATAAGTAATTAAATTCCTAAAATGGCTAAGAAAAAAGCAACGTTTTCGTTTAAACTACAACTTCAAAAGCTGAATTCTTCAAGAATGATTAATAAAAAGATAAATCGATAAAACATACTTAATAATTAATTTGAAATAGTCGCATTAAATGTATATTTGTACACTCTAACGAAAACGTTTTCTTAAACGTTAATAATCTAATAATCATGTCACAAAGTATTTCTACTTTTATTGAAGAGGTTACTAAAAAAAACCCAAACGAACCGGAATTCTTGCAAGCAGTTTTGGAAGTTGCTGAAACTGTGATTCCTTTTATCGAAGAAAATAAAAAATACCAAAACAAAATGCTTTTGGAAAGAATGGTCGAATCTGATCGTATCATTATGTTTCGTGTAGCTTGGATTGATGATAAAGGCGCTACTCAAGTAAATAGAGGATACCGTATTCAAATGAATTCAGCTATCGGACCGTATAAAGGTGGACTGCGTTTTCACCCTTCAGTGAATTTAAGTATTTTAAAATTTTTAGCTTTCGAACAAACATTTAAAAATAGCTTAACTACTTTGCCAATGGGTGGAGGAAAAGGTGGAGCAGATTTTGATCCAAAAGGAAAATCAGATAATGAAGTAATGCGTTTTTGTCAAAGCTTCATGACGGAATTATCTAAACATATTGGTGCTAACACGGATGTTCCTGCGGGAGATATTGGAGTTGGAGGAAGAGAAGTAGGTTATTTATTTGGTCAATATAAAAGACTAAGAAATGAATTTACGGGTGTTTTAACTGGAAAAGGAATTTCTTTTGGAGGTTCTTTAATTAGACCTGAAGCAACTGGATACGGAGCAGTTTATTTTGCTCAAAGTATGTTAGAAACAAAAGGAAATAGTTTTGCAGGTAAAACAGTTGTTGTTTCTGGTTCTGGAAACGTGGCGCAATATGCTACTGAAAAAGCAACTCAATTAGGTGGTAAAGTGGTGACTATGTCAGACTCTGCTGGATATATTTACGATGCTGATGGTATCGATGCAGAGAAATTAGCCTATGTAATGGAGATAAAAAATGAATTAAGAGGTAGAATTAGTGACTATGTTGCTAAATATCCAAAAGCTAAATATTTCGCAGGGAAACGCCCATGGGAAGTAAAATGTGATATTGCTTTACCATGTGCTACTCAAAATGAGTTAAACGAAGACGAAGCAAAAACACTTGTTGCAAACGGATGTCTTTGTGTAGCTGAAGGGGCTAATATGCCAACAACACCAGAAGCAGTTCACGTAATCCAAAAAGCTAAATTGTTATTTGCTCCAGGAAAAGCGTCTAATGCTGGTGGAGTAGCTACTTCAGGTTTAGAAATGTCTCAAAATTCATTGAGATTGAGCTGGAGTTCTGAAGAAGTAGATGATAAACTAAAAGGGATTATGTTAAATATTCATGCTTCATGCGTTAAGTATGGTTCTGATGGTAATGGATATGTTGACTATGTAAAAGGAGCAAACATTGCTGGATTTGTAAAAGTAGCTGATGCTATGCTAGCTCAAGGGGTGGTTTAAGTCTTTTTCAAATAATAGATTAAAGCCTTCTAGCCAAATTTTGGTTGGAAGGCTTTTTTTTTGATCCCAACAAAAAACGAATACTTTCGTTTGTGCTATATTTGTGAATCAATTGCAATCCAAAGAATGAAAAAAAACGTTTTACTATTGCTGTTACTCTTGCTAATGCAAATGACATTTGCTCAAAACAATTTGTCATGGCAGGGCTATTTTTCATACAATGAAATTAAAGATGTATCGGCTTCTTCAAATACTATTTTTGCCGCTTCTGAAAATGCACTTTTTTCCAGAAATACTAGCACGAACTTAATTAAAACTACAAACACTGTCGACGGACTCTCGGGTCAAACCATAAGCGCACTGTATTATAGTTCACAATTCAATAAATCAATTGTAGGTTATGAAAACGGTTTACTCATTGTAATTAACGAAGCCGATGGGAGCATGTTAAATGTGGTTGATATTATTAACAAGCAACTTCCTGCCAGCACGAAAAGAGTCAATCATTTTATGGAGTATGAAGGGGTTGTTTATGTTTCTTGTGATTTTGGAATCGTACAATTTAATTTAGAAACGATGCTTTTTGGAGATACTTATTTTATTGGAGATAATGGTGCCGAAATAATTGTTTCACAAACTGCAATTTACAATGGGTTTATCTATGCGTCTACAAATAGTGGGATTCGAAGAGCCTTAATTGCTAATAAGAATTTGAATGATTATGCACAATGGCAACAAGTAGCTGGGGGGAATTGGACAAGTATTGAAACTTTTGACACGGAGTTAATCGCTATAAATTCTTCAGGGGATATTCATAAATACAATTCAAGTACCAATTCTTTTGTAAGTTTTATTGCTCTTTCTCAACCTGTTTTAGATATGAGGGCAAATGATTCTTATCTAATTGTAACCACAAGCAATAGCATATTTATTTATAATAAACAGTTAGTACTAGTACGTCAAATCAATAGCAATCAAATTCCGGGTACTAGCCCTATTTTTAGTTGCGCTACCAGTATCGAGGATGTAATTTATATTGGAACAAAACAAAATGGATTGTATACAACAGTAATTACAGCTACTGATTTTGAGAATATAACACCAATGGGGCCACTACGGAATAGTATTTTTTCACTTCAAGCAACTCCAAATCTTTTTTGGGCTGTATATGGGGATTATACGGTAGATTATAATCCGTATCCATTAGACAATTATGGAGTGAGTAAATTTTCGTCCTCGGGTTGGTTAAATATTCCGTATGATGCCGTATTGGGAGCAAAATCAATAAGCAGGGTGACTATTAATCCAAGTAATGAAAATGATGTGTTCGCTAGTTCTTTCTTTTCGGGATTGTTGAAAATTGAAAATGATGTGCCTACTTTTTTATATAACCAAACGAATAGTGGTTTAGAAACATTAACCTTTGCTGGAGCTAATTATTTTGATGTTAGAATTAATGGAGCAGCTTTTGATAAATCAGGTAATCTATGGGTTACTAACAGTAGGGTTAAAAACGGTTTAAAAGTTTTAGGAACCAATGGGCAATGGCAAAGCTTTTCAATGGATAATATTTTAGATGCTAGTCAAGACAATAGTTTTGGTAGAATGGTGATTGATCGCAATGGAACAAAATGGATGACGACAAATCGAGATGGAGTTATAGCATTTAATGAAAGTAATAATACATTTAAGAAAATTACTTTTGGACCAGATACGGGTAATTTGCCCATTTCGGATGTGCGAGCTGTAGCCGTTGACAATAGAAACCAACTTTGGATAGGAACGACAAAAGGACTTCGGGTATTATCTAATGTAGGTAATTTTCAAACCGACAATCAATTGACAACCAATTCCATTATTATATTGGATAATAACCTTGCTCAAGAATTGTTGTATGAGCAGTTTATAACTGATATTGTAGTAGATGGCGCTAATAATAAATGGATAGGAACTGCAGATTCGGGTGTGTTTATGGTGTCGCCAAATGGTCAAGAAACCAAATATCATTTTACCATAAACAACTCACCATTACCAAGCAATGTGATTAATGATATTGATATAAATAGTGCAACAGGTGAAGTTTTTATAGCTACAGCCAAAGGATTGGTTTCTTTTAAAGGAGTTTCTACTGCTGCAAATGAAGATTTGACACAAGCGTATGTGTACCCCAATCCAGTTCGGCCAGAATATCAAGGAACAGTAAAAATTGCAGGTTTGCTTAATAAAGCAAATATTAAAATCACTGATATAGAAGGCAATCTTGTTTATGAAACTACTTCAGAAGGGGGTACGATTGAATGGGATACCACTGCATTTGGAAAATATAAAGTAGCTTCGGGTGTGTATATGATTTTTATTTCGGCACAAGACGGGGTAGAAACCAAAGTGAAGAAAGTAATGATAATCAGATAATTAGTTTTTAGTTTACATTTTGGTCATTAACTACAATCCCAAACTTTAAACTTTAAACTTTAAACTTTAAACAAAAATAATGCTCGTAAAAACCAAAGCCATTGTCATTTCATCAATAAAATTTCAAGAAAAAAGCTTGATAGTGAAATGCTTTACACAATCGCATGGTTTGAAATCCTATTTTGTTCGGGATGCTTTTTCGGGTAGAAAATCAAATCAGAAAATTGCTTATTTTCAACCGCTTTCTATTCTAGAAATTGAAGCAGTACATAAGAACAAAGGCACTTTGGAAAACTTCAAAGAAATTAAGTTAAGCACGCCATTTACAAGCATTCATACAGATATTTATAAAAGTACCATCGTTATTTTTATTTCCGAAATATTGTACCATTCCATTCATGAAGAGGAAAAAAACGAATCGCTTTTCAGCTTTCTGGAAGCGGCTTTGCTTTGGCTGGATCATCATGATGAAATAGCTAATTTTCATTTAATTCTAATGCTAGAAGCTACAAAATACCTTGGTTTTTATCCTGATATATCCGATATAGATATGCCTTTTTTTGATGTAAACGAAGGTGTTTTTTCTCCTTTTCATGCGGTCAGTTCATTGACAGAGCATGAAACCAATTTGTTTAAAAAACTAATTGATTTGCGATTAGATAACGATCAAAAAGTCTTCCATGTAATCGAACGCCAAATTGTGCTGAAAATACTTATTGAATACTACAGTTACCATCTTGACGGTTTTAAAAGGCCAAAATCTTTGGAGGTTTTAAAGGAAGTTTTTAGACTTTAACCCAAGTGTATAAACAAAATTCATGTCAATTCGTGAAATTTGTGTTTAATTATTCAAAATTCCTTACTTTCGCACTTCGATTAAAGAAAAGGATAAAATGAGCACAAAATTTACTGAATACAAAGGACTTGACTTGCCAACAGTAGCGTCAGAAGTACTTGATTTTTGGAAGAAAGAAAACATATTTGAGAAAAGTGTAACTACCCGTGAGGGAAGTACACCATACGTATTTTTTGAAGGGCCACCTTCTGCAAATGGATTACCTGGAATTCATCACGTAATGGCTCGTGCCATTAAAGATATTTTTTGTAGATATAAAACTCAAAAAGGGTTCCAAGTAAAGCGTAAAGCAGGTTGGGATACTCATGGATTGCCTGTAGAATTAGGAACTGAGAAAGAACTCGGAATTACAAAAGAAGATATAGGAAAGAAAATTTCTATCGAAGAATATAACGAGGCGTGTAAAAAAACCGTGATGCGTTATACAGACGTATGGAATGATTTGACCGAAAAAATGGGGTACTGGGTAGATATGGAAGATCCATATGTGACCTACAAACCCAAATATATGGAGACGGTTTGGTGGATTTTAAAACAAATCTATAATAAAGATTTGATGTACAAAGGGTACACAATCCAGCCGTATTCTCCAAAAGCAGGAACAGGATTGAGTTCTCACGAAGTGAACCAGCCAGGAAGTTATAGAGATGTAACGGATACGACTGTTGTAGCTCAATTCAAGGCAATTAATGATACCTTGCCAGCTGCTTGGCAAGAAATTGGCGAGATTCTTATCTTGGCTTGGACAACAACTCCTTGGACATTGCCTTCAAATACGGCGCTGACTGTAGGTCCTAAAATTGATTATGTTGTTGTGAAAACTTTCAATCAGTATACTTTTTTACCAACGAATGTAGTTTTAGCCAAAAACTTAGTTGGAAAACAATTTGGGAAAGGGTTTTTTGCTAGTGAAGAAGTAGCCGACTTTGAGAACTTCAAAGCAGGAGACAAGAAAATACCATTCCAAGTGATCGCTGAAGCAAAAGGAGCAGACTTAGTTGGAATCAAATACGAACAATTAATGCCATTAGTGCTTCCGTATCAAAATCCTGAAAATGCATTTAGAGTTATTTCAGGAGATTTTGTAACGACAGAAGATGGAACAGGAATTGTACATACAGCGCCCACTTTTGGTGCTGATGATGCAAAAGTTGCTAAAGAAGCCAGTCCAGAAATTCCGCCAATGTTAGTTTTAGATGCGGATGGAACACCAGTACCATTGGTAAACTTACAAGGAAAATTCATCGAGGGATTAGGTGATTATTCAGGTAAGTATGTTAAAAACGAATATTATAATGATGGTGAAGCTCCAGAACGTTCTATAGACGTGGAGATTGCCATTCAGTTAAAAGAAGAAAATAAAGCCTTCAAAGTAGAGAAATATGTGCACAGTTACCCACATTGTTGGAGAACAGATAAGCCTATTTTGTACTATCCACTAGATTCTTGGTTTATAAAAATCACCGAAGTTAGAGATAGAATGTTTGAATTGAACGAAACCATCAACTGGAAGCCAAAAGCAACAGGAGAAGGTCGTTTTGGGAATTGGTTAAAGAATGCCAATGACTGGAACTTATCGCGTTCAAGATATTGGGGGATTCCATTGCCTATCTGGAGAACGGAGGACAAACAAGAAGAAATTTTAATTGGTTCTGTTGAAGAATTATACAACGAAATAGAAAAATCAATAGCTGCTGGTTTCCAAAAAGAAAATCCTTTCAAAGGGTTTGAAATTGGGAATATGGACGAAAGTAACTATGATTTAATTGACTTGCATAAAAATGTAGTTGATCAAATTACTTTGCTTTCTCCTTCTGGAAAACCAATGACGCGTGAAGCTGATTTGATAGATGTATGGTTTGACTCTGGTTCCATGCCGTATGCACAATGGCATTACCCTTTTGAAAACAAAGACAAAATTGATGAGAATAAAGATTTCCCTGCAGACTTTATTGCCGAAGGAGTCGATCAAACGCGTGGATGGTTTTATACTTTGCATGCTATTGCCACTTTGGTTTTTGATAAAGTAGCCTATAAAAACGTGGTTTCGAATGGTTTAGTATTAGACAAAAACGGACAAAAAATGTCTAAACGTCTAGGGAATGCTGCGGACCCATTTGAAACTTTATCAGAATATGGACCTGATGCTACTCGTTGGTATATGATCTCTAATGCAAACCCTTGGGATAACTTGAAGTTTGACTTAGAAGGAATTGCTGAGGTGCGCCGTAAGTTCTTTGGGACTTTATACAATACGTATTCTTTCTTTAGTTTGTATGCTAATATAGATGGGTTTAAATACGAGGAAGCCGAAATTCCAGTAAATGAAAGACCAGAAATTGATCAATGGGTTATTTCTGAGTTGAACACGTTGATAAAAGAAGTAGATGGTTTTTATGCTGATTATGAACCTACAAAAGCAGCACGCGCTATATCAGAATTTGTTCAAGAAAATTTGAGTAACTGGTATGTTCGTTTATGTAGAAGACGTTTCTGGAAAGGAGAATATGCTCAAGACAAAATTGCGGCTTATCAAACGCTGTATACATGTTTATTGACGGTAAGTAAGCTTAGTGCTCCTATTGCTCCTTTCTTTATGGATAAGCTTTACAGAGACTTAACTTTAACAACACAATCAGAAAAGTATGACAGTGTACATTTGGCCCAGTTTCCAATTTCGGTTGAAAACTATGTTAATAAAATGTTAGAGAGTAAAATGCAGAAAGCACAGACCATTTCATCACTAGTTTTATCACTCCGTAAAAAGGAAATGATTAAGGTGCGTCAACCCTTGCAAAAGATAATGATTCCAGTACTTGACGAAGCACAAAGGCTTGAAATCGAGGCGGTTTCTGACCTTATAAAAGCGGAGGTAAATGTTAAAGAAATACTACTTTTGGATGATGCTTCGGGTGTCTTAGTAAAGCAAATTAAACCTAATTTTAAAACTTTAGGACCAAGATTTGGTAAAGATATGGGGTTGATTTCTAAGCAGATACAAGGGTTTTCGGCAGATGATATTAACAAGCTAGACAGTGAAGGTACCATAGATGTTGTTATTGGTGAAAAAAGCATAACTTTAACATTAGAAGATGTTGAGATTTCATCTCAAGATATTGAAGGTTGGTTGGTTGCTAATTCAAATGGAATCACGGTTGCGCTTGATATTGTTATCTCACCGGAATTGAAGAAAGAAGGAATAGCAAGAGAGTTAGTGAACAGAATTCAGAACATTAGAAAAGATTCTGGATTTGAAGTGACAGATAAAATAAAAGTACACTTACAGCAAAATGATGTTTTAAAAGAAGCTGTAGGCTCTAATGAAGAATATATAAAATCAGAAACCTTAACAGAAGAATTGGTTTTTGATGAAGAGATTGAAAATGGCATAGAAATTGAATTTGACGAGATAAAAACAAAAATAAAAATTACTAAATAATTAGGATATGGTAGATGCACCAACAAGATACTCTGACGCTGATTTAGCAGAGTTCAAAGAAATAATTCTAAATAAAATTAACAAAGCGCAAGCTGATTTAGATTTGATAAAGAGCGCCTACATGAATGATTTAAATAACGGTACAGATGATACGTCTCCAACATTTAAAGCATTTGAAGAAGGAAGCGAAACCATGTCTAAAGAAGCCAACTCACAATTAGCGATTCGTCAAGAAAAGTTTATTCGTGATTTGAAAAATGCTTTATTCCGTGTAGAAAACAAAACCTATGGATTGTGTAAGGTAACAGGTAAACTAATTAGTAAAGAAAGACTAAAAATTGTTCCTCACGCAACGATGAGTATTGAAGCTAAAAATCTACAACGATAAGCGCTTTTTCAATTTAAATATTTAACGCTCCATTGGGAGCGTTTTTTTTGATAAAATTATTACTTTTACGCCACTTAAAAATTAAAAAATGTCATTACGAAAAGCGTATCTACTTATCTTCATTGTATTAATCGTTGATCAAGTTTCGAAAATATTTGTAAAAACTAATTTTGTATTAGGGGAAGAAGTAGAAGTTTTTAATTGGTTTAAAATTCTTTTTATTGAAAATGAAGGAATGGCTTGGGGGACAAAAATACCCGGAGCATATGGTAAGTTATTCCTTACCCTTTTTAGATTAGTCGCTGTGGGCGGGATTGGATATTGGTTGTGGGACTCTGTAGAGCGAAAACACAGTTCTAATTACTTAATTATAGCCATTGCCTTAATTTTGGCAGGTGCTTTTGGTAATATTATTGATTCTGTTTTTTACGGTGTTATTTTTGACGATAGTAACGCACAATTAGCTACACTATTTTCTGAAAAGCCCTATGGAACATGGTTTCACGGTCAAGTAGTGGATATGTTTTACTTCCCATTTTGGCATGGAAGTTTACCAAGCTGGATTCCTGTTTGGGGCGGAAGAGATTTTACTTTCTTTAATGCTATTTTTAATGTTGCTGATATGGCAATATCAACTGGAGTAGGGATATTGATTTTTTTCAATAAAAAAGCGTTTCACCATAAATTAGATTAATTCTTCAACGAATAATTTGCAAAATAAAAACAAAGACCCATTCAGTATATTTGAATAGGTCTTTGTTTTTTATTAGATTTATTTGTTGTGTCCTGGTGCATAACGTTTAGCGCTTTTTCCACCATATATTTTTTTAGCTTGACCTGGCGGAAGTTTTTTGGCTTTATAAGTAGATCTGCTGGTTCTGGTTTGAATGCTGCAGCTTGATATTGAAGCAGTAAATAAAATAACCATAAAGGTTAAAGCAAATCTTGAGTATTTAAATGTTTTCATAACTGAATTAGATTTTATCTGATGCGAAAGTACGAATTCAATTTTAAAAAGTGTGAAAAGAATTTGGTGTCACGCAATAATCTAATTTCACATCACCCTCAAAGATATCAGTAATTAATTCTTCGGGTTCAAAGAATGAGAGTCCAATTTTGATTACATCTAGTTTGCAGTCCGAAAGAAACTTGTCATAAAAACCTTTACCATATCCCACTCTATTTCCTTTAATGTCATAAGCCAAAAGAGGAATGAAAACAACGTCAATTTTTTTTGAAGGTACTTCAATACCATCAATTGGTTCTGGAATATTGTATTCGTTTTTCTTTATTTTTGTGTTATCAGTAAGTAAAAAGTGGGTCATTTCTCTTGTCGTAAAATCAGATTTTGAAATAATAATTTCTTTATCTTTCCCTGAAAGAAGATGTAAGATCAATTCAGTATCGACCTCTTTGTGTTCTACAATAGAAAGAAAAATATGGAAATACGTTTTCTCCCAAATGGGGAGTGCTAATAGTCTATTGGCAATAGCCAAACTCATCTCCTCAATTTCTATCTCACTAAGATTTTGTCTTAACTTTTTATACTTAGTTCGTAATTCTTTTTTATTACTTTCCATCACCAATAGTTTTAGAAATATGATAAATTGCATCCCCTTGATATACAATAGGTGAATGATTGGCATTTATTATGTAACCGTCATTGGGTGCTTTTACTTTGCGTTCAAATTTCCCAAATGGATCAGTAATTGTTGCTAAGACAGTTCCTTTTTTTACAAATGAACCAATATAACCACTATCATGTAATAAACCAGAACACTTGGCTCTTATCCAAGCCGATTTTTCAATATAAATGGTATTCTTCTCTTGTTTTTCAATACTATGTTTGGGGTCCAGCATGTTTAAATGTGACAAAATTCGTTTTACTCCATCAATTCCAGCATCAGCGATTGATTCATTAATGTCCAGTGATTTTCCACCTTCAAAAAGCAGCATTTTTACGTTTAGCTTCGAACTTGAATTTCTAAAGGAACCAGCAATATTTTTTGAGTATAAGGTAAATGGTGCATTAAAAACATCGGCCAATATTTTTAATTCTGTATTATTTGGTGCAAGTCGTATTTGTGGGGCGTTAAATCGGCTTGCGCCTCCAGCGTGAAAATCTACAGCATAATCAACTAATGGCATTATTTCTGTTAGAATATGATAGGCAAATCGACTCGCTAAAGATCCTTTTTTACTTCCAGGGAAAACTCGATTTAAGTCTCTACCATCAGGAAATTGACGGGACATGTTTACAAATCCAAACATGTTGATTATAGGAATACAGATAACAGTTCCTGTTTTAGGCTTATTGATTTTTTTTGTAATTATTTGGCGAACAATTTCTACTCCATTGATTTCATCGCCATGTATCCCAGCTGAAAAAAGGACAATAGGACCGTCAATTTTTGATCGCGAAACAATAATTGGAATTTTAAGTTTTGCCGTATTATGCAGTTTTGCGATTTCCATGTCAATGGTTTTGCTTTCGCCTGGTAAAATAGATTCTCCTAAAATTGTTATTGTTTTTGTGCTTCTCATATTTAATAAAAAAGCTAAATGTAGAGATTATTATTTGGAATTCGTAAATTTGAAATGAATTCAAGAATTAACTTCAAATTAATACAATCACAATAGGTCAATATGTACCACTGTGTATCTTTGTGAAATAATAATACAATGCAAAACCCAACGCTAGATCTTCAAATACAAACATTACCTGATAGCCCTGGAGTTTATCAATATTATGATAAAGAGGGAAAAATATTGTATGTAGGAAAAGCTAAGAATTTAAAGAAAAGAGTTTCTTCCTATTTTAATAAAGTTCATGATACTGCAAAAACGAATGTACTTGTCAAGAAAATTGTAACGATAAAGCACATTGTAGTTCCTACGGAAACCGATGCGCTTTTATTAGAAAACAACTTGATAAAAACATTACAACCCAGATATAATGTGTTGTTACGGGATGATAAAAGTTATCCTTGGTTGTGTATTAAGAAAGAACCTTTTTCGCGGATATTTGCTACTAGAAGAATGGTTAAAGACGGTTCAGAATATTTTGGTCCCTACACTAGTTTCAAGACTGTCAATACTATTTTAGAATTGATAAAGGAGTTGTATCCCTTACGTACTTGCAATTTTGATTTAAGTAAGTCCAATATAGAAAGTGGTAAATTCAAAGTTTGTCTGGAATATCATATTGGAAACTGTAAAGGACCTTGCGAGGGGCATGAATCTCTCGAAGTCTATCAAAAACAAGTGGATGCTATTCGTGAAATTCTAAAAGGGAATTTTAAGGAAAGCATGAAAGACTTTAAAAAAGTAATGACGGACTTGGCACAGAACATGCATTTTGAAGAAGCGCAGAAAATAAAAGAAAAAATAGAAGTACTCGAGAATTATCAATCGCGCTCTACTATTGTGAATCCAAAAATCACGAATATTGATGTATTCTCCATTGTTTCGGATGAAGCAGCAGCCTATGTCAATTTTTTACAAATTTCACATGGCTCGATTATTCGTTCGCATACGATGGAAATCAAGAAAAAATTAGAAGAAACGGATGAAGAATTGTTGGAGCTGGCAATTATAGAATTGAGAGAGCGATTTCAATTGTTATCCAAAGAAGTATTAGTGCCATTTGCAGTTGATTTGGGAGAAAATATAAAAGTTACTGTGCCACAGCTTGGAGATAAAAAGCAAATTCTAGACCTTTCTATTCGCAACGCTAAATTTTACAGAATAGAACAATTAAAACAATTGCAAATTGTAGATCCAGACCGTCATGCCAATAGAATCATGGCACAAATGAAAAAAGATTTGCGATTGCCTGTGGAGCCAAGACATATTGAATGCTTTGATAACTCAAATATTCAGGGAACAAATCCTGTTGCAGCTTGCGTGGTTTTTAAAGACGGGAAACCAAGTAAGAAAGATTACCGCCATTTTAATATAAAAACAGTTGAAGGTCCAGATGATTTTGCATCGATGACTGAAGTGGTGTATAGACGGTACAAACGATTACTAGAAGAGGAAGAGCCGCTGCCGCAATTGATTATTATTGATGGAGGGAAAGGGCAGCTTTCTGCAGCGCTTAAGAGCATTGATGATTTGGGATTGCGCGGGAAGATTGCGATAATAGGAATTGCAAAACGTCTTGAAGAATTGTTTTACCCAGGAGATTCAGTGCCTTTATATTTAGATAAAAAATCTGAAACTTTAAAAGTAATACAACAATTAAGAAATGAAGCGCATCGATTTGGGATTACGCATCATAGAGACAAAAGAAGTAAAGCAGCATTAAATTCATCTATAGAATCAATTCCTGGAATTGGAGAAAAAACGATGTTAGCATTGATTCAACAGTTTAAAAGTGTAAAAAGATTAAAAATAGCAACAGAAAAAGAAATTTCTGACGTTATAGGAGTATCAAAAGCAAAAAAAATTGTCGACTTTTACAAATCTGTAACGAAATGATGGTAAGATAGATACAAAGCAAAATAATTTATGAAAAAATATATTCTTTTAATCTCCCTATTTTTTACAAGTTTTATATTGCTTTCCCAAGTCCAAAACAAACCTAAAGTAGGCTTGGTGTTAAGTGGCGGTGGTGCCAAAGGATTTGCTCATATAGGTGTTTTGAAAGTACTGGAAGAAGCAGGTGTTAAAATTGATTATATTGGAGGAACAAGTATGGGCTCAGTAGTTGGGGGATTGTATGCTTCAGGTTATACAGCATCACAAATAGATTCTATATTTCAATCCACTAATTTTGATGAATTAATAAATGATTTCATTCCTAGGTCTTCTAAAAATTTTTATGAAAAAAGGAATGATGAGTTATATGCATTAGTCTTGCCTTTTGATAAATTTAAAATTGGTATACCGGAAGCGCTTTCTAAAGGGATGTACAATTTTAACTTATTAAGCAGTTTGACTAGAAACGTAAGGCATGTAAGAGATTTTAATAAATTACCAACTCCATTTTTATGTATAGGTTCTAATATAGAAACAGGGAAACAAGTAATTTTAGATAAAGGGAATTTGGCGCAAGCGATGATTGCCAGTTCTGCATTTCCATCTTTGTTTTCTCCAGTTGAAATTGACGGAGCACTTCTGGTGGACGGAGGAGTTACTAATAACTATCCAATTGATGAAATTCGAAAATTGGGTGCTGATATCATAATTGGGGTGGATGTTCAAGATGATTTAAGGGACAGAAACTCGCTTAAAGATGCTACAAAAATTTTAGTTCAAATTACCAATCTTCATTCGATAGAAAAAATGAAAAGTAATATTGAAAAAACGGACATTTATATAAAGCCTGATATAAAAGATTATGGTGTGATATCATTTGATAAAGGAAAAGAGATAATTAAAAAAGGAGAAGATGCAACTTTTTCAGTTTATGAAAAGATAAAAGTGTTGGGGGAGGGCTCAAATTATTACAGTAAACCTAAATTAAAAATTCAATCGGACAGTTTACAATTAAAGAATATAAATTGTAATGAATTAGATAATTTTACAAAAGAATATGTTTTAGGGAAGTTGCGTTTCAAACCAGGTTCAAAAATAACATACCAACAACTAGAAAAAGGAATAAACAACATTAATGCGACTAATAACTTTAGTGTTATAAACTATACATTAAATTCCAATGCTGGAGATGATGATTTAGACCTTAATTTAAAAGAAAACCCAATAAAATCTTATTTGAAATTTGGTTTACATTACGATGATTTATTTAAAAGTGGAGTTTTGGTAAATTTCACTCGCAAAAAAACTTTTTTTAAAAATGACATTGCTTCATTAGATATTGTTTTAGGGGATAATTTTCGATATAATTTTGATTATTATATCGAAAATGGATACAATCTAAGTTTGGGGTTTAAGTCTAATTTCAATCAATTTAGTCGAAACATACCAAGTGAGGTCAGTGGTTTGGATTATGGTGCTTTGGGAGTAAATTCAATCTTTGTCGATTTTTCGGATTTGACAAGCCAAGCTTATTTTCAATCCCTGTTTGTTCAAAAATTTTTAATAGGTGCTGGAGTTGAGTATAAATATTTAAAAATTAAGTCGGAAACCTTAGCAAATACGGATCCTATAATTGACAAAAGTAGTTATCTGAGTGTTTTTGGATATATGAAATACGATACTTTTGACAACAAAGACTTTCCGAAAAAAGGGTTGTATTTTTCGGGAGATATTCAGTCCTATTTCTTGTCATCAAATTATACGGGAAAGTTTAATCCTTTCTCTATTGCCAAAGCTGATTTTGGTGTAGCTGCCACATTATTCAAACATGCCACAATAAAAATTCAATCCGAAGCAGGTTTTTCATTTGGTAATGAGAGTGTCCCTTATTTCAATTTTGTATTAGGAGGGTATGGTTTCAATACCATTAATAATTTTAGACCGTTTTATGGTTATGATTTTTTAAGTATAGCGGGCAATAGCTATATAAAAACAACAGGAACGGTTGATTATGAGTTTTATAAAAAAAACCATTTGAATTTTTCGGCTAATTTTGCCAATTTGGGCAGTAATATTTTTGAAACAGTTGATTGGATATCAGTTCCTAAATATTCGGGTTACGCAGTAGGATACGGTTTAGAAACTATTGTTGGTCCTTTAGAAATTAAATATTCATGGTCACCAGAAAACGCAAAAGGGTATACTTGGTTTAGCATCGGATTTTTATTTTAAATTCAATCTATTTCATTAAAAATTCCGATATTTGTTATAATGAAAACAAAATGGACAGGTTTATTAGAGTATCTTCAATTCCTTATCAAGAGAAATCCTGAATAAGTCACTATTTTTTGATTTAGAATAACGAATAGCAAAGCCTACTCGCTTTATTAGTTACACTTTAAAACAAAAAAATCATGCCATTATATCATAAATTAGGGGTTTTCCCTCAAAAAAGGCACACTCAATTTGAAAAGCCAAATGGAGGTTTGTACTACGAACAGCTCTTTGGTACTGAAGGGTTCCATGGAAACTCTTCATTGCTATATCATGTCCATAGGCCAACACAGGTAAAGGAAATCAATAAGTCCTACTCAGTTGAACCTAAAATTGCTATTGGGAAAAACATAAAATCATTATTGCTTAAAGGGTTTGAATTAAAATCCGCAGATGATTTTTTAGACAGTCGCAAAGCCATGCTAGTCAATAAAGACTGTACAATTGGGCTTGCAGCACCTCGGAAATCATTGACAGACTATTTCTATAAAAATGCCGATGCTGATGAAATGATTTTCATTCATAAAGGAAAAGGAAAATTACGTACCATGATGGGGAATATCCCTTTTGAGTATGGAGATTACTTAATCATACCGCGCGGAATTATTTACCAGATTCAGTTTAACACAACAGACAATCGCTTGTTTTACGTCGAGTCGTTCGCCCCTTTTTATACGCCAAAACGATATAAAAATGAATCGGGACAACATTTGGAGCATTCGCCATTTTGCGAACGAGATTTTATTTTACCAAACGAGTTAGAGACACACGATGAAAAAGGAGATTTTTTAATCAAAATCAAAAAAGAAGGAATGATGCATGAAGTAGTCTATGCTACGCATCCCTTTGATGTTGTGGGTTGGGACGGTTACAATTTTCCATACGGATTCAGTATTCATAACTTCGAGCCAATAACGGGTCGTGTTCATCAACCGCCACCAGTGCATCAAACGTTTGAAACTTCAACTTTTGTAGTATGTTCGTTTGTTCCTAGATTGTATGATTACCACCCAAAAGCAATTCCAGCGCCTTACAATCATAGTAACATTGATAGCGATGAGGTGTTGTATTACGTAGATGGTGATTTCATGAGCCGCAATAATATAGAACAAGGACACATCACATTGCACCCCAAAGGAATTCCCCACGGTCCAGCGCCAGGGGCCATGGAGCGTAGTATTGGTCACACAAGTACTGAGGAGTTAGCCGTTATGGTAGACACTTTTCGCCCACTGATGGTAACCGAAGAAGCTATGGGATTAGACGATGGGCAATATTATAAGTCGTGGGTGGAGTAGTTTAAGGAGCTATTTCCTGCTATCTGTTGCAATCTTTTTTTCGGTAAAAACCTCAAAAAAGGATTTCCACTACTATCAGGGCTAGGGCTTAAGTGCAAATAAATAACAATTTTCAAATCAATAAAATCTGTGTAAATCAATTTGATCCGCAACAGTTGGGTACTAAAAGTAGGTTTCACATAAAAAAATAAATACAATGGCAAAGGAAGTTAAATCAGTAGAATACGGGCTAGAAAAAATATTTGAAGGAGCGCAAGATTTCCTTCCATTATTAGGAACGGATTATGTAGAATTCTACGTAGGAAATGCAAAACAATCCGCACATTATTATAAAACCGCTTTTGGATATCAGTCCTTGGCGTATGCTGGATTAGAAACAGGAGTTAGAGATCGCACTTCTTATGTGTTAAAACAAGATAAGATTCGTATTGTACTTACTACACCGTTAACACAAGATTCTCCAATACATGAGCATTTGAGAAAACACGGAGATGGAGTAAAAGTTGCGGCACTTTGGGTTGAGGATGCTACAAGCGCATACGAAGAGACTATGAAACGTGGTGCACGCTCTTTTATGGAGCCTACTGTTGAGAAAGACGAACATGGAGAAGTAGTGCGCTCTGGAATTTATACCTATGGTGAAACCGTTCATATATTTGTAGAACGTAAAAACTATAATGGTGTTTTCTTACCAGGATATAAAGAATGGAAATCGGATTATAATCCAGAGCCAACAGGATTGAAATACATTGACCACATGGTAGGAAATGTGGGTTGGAACGAAATGAACACTTGGGTGAAGTTCTATGAAGAAGTAATGGGATTTGTAAATTTCCTTTCTTTTGATGACAAACAAATCAATACGGAATACTCTGCTTTGATGAGTAAAGTAATGTCTAACGGAAATGGAAGAATAAAATTTCCGATCAACGAACCTGCCGAAGGAAAGAAAAAATCTCAAATCGAAGAGTATCTGGACTTTTATGGCGGACCTGGAATACAGCATATTGCCATCGCTACTGATGACATTATTAAAACGGTAAGCCAGTTAAAAACAAGAGGAGTAGAATTTTTATCGGCACCACCTCATACCTATTATGAAGCAATTCCGGAACGTTTGGGAGCGCATATGGGTATGATGAAAGAAGATATCAATGAAATTGAAAAATTAGCCATTATGGTTGATGCCGATGAAGATGGATATTTATTGCAAATTTTCACAAAACCAGTACAGGACAGGCCAACTTTATTTTTTGAAATTATTCAAAGAATGGGTGCTAAAGGTTTTGGAGCAGGTAACTTCAAAGCACTTTTTGAATCAATAGAACGTGAGCAACAATTGCGAGGAACGTTGTAAAAGGCGGTTTTTTTTGCATAATGTGAAAAAATAACTATTCAAACGACTGTAATTTTGTCAATGTTTTGTTAAACTTTTTTTTTTGAATATAAAACTAAACTTGTTGACTACCTTTGCACTCGCAAAATGGAAGGGGTGGTTTCCTTCCGTATTGATATAAATTTCATAATTTATAGTTTTTTGGTTAGTTAATAGCATAAAAACTCAGTCATTATTTGACTGAGTTTTTTTGTTTTAATATATTTGGAACAACTTTTGCAAGAACAGTCAGTAAAAGACAAAGTAAGTTATGAAAAAAATAATACTATTCTTAATATTGATTTTAACTGTAAGTTTTGACTCTCATAATGATGACGCCTATGATGTGGGTGAATGGTTTAAGTTTCGAATCCATTATGGGTTTGTCAATGCAGGTTATGCCACGCTTGAAGTAAAAGACGCCACCATCAATAATAAAAAAGCATTTCATGTAATTGGGAAAGGATATACCACAGGGATGTCTCGATTTTTCTTCAAAGTAGATGATTTATACGAAAGTTATATCGATAAAGAATCTGGGAATCCATCCCAATTTGTAAGAAAAATAAACGAAGGGGGCTATACCAAAAGTCAAGAAGGGTTTTTTAATCAAGCATCAAATAAGATTTTGGTGAAAGATTATAAAAACAAGAATGAAAAAACCTTTGTAATTCCCAAAAATACTCAAGATATCTTATCGGCTTTCTATTATTTAAGAAATTATCCAAGTATTGATAAAATTAATCCTGGGGAATCGATCGTGATTGATATGTTTTTTGATGATGAAACCACAAAATTTAAGTTAAAGTTTATAGGTCGTCAAGATATTACCACTAAATTTGGCGTCGTGTCTTCAATGGTTTTTAGACCATTAGTTCAATCAGGACGTGTTTTTAAAGAACAAGAAAGTTTAACTGTCTGGATTTCAGACGACGACAACAGATTGCCTATTCGGATAAAAGCAGAGCTTGCGGTAGGGTCAATCAAAGCAGATCTAGATGCATTTAAAGGATTAAAAAATCCGTTTAAAATAAAAAACTAATGAACATTAATGCGAATAAAGAAGCAATTTTAAAAGAAATTGAACTTAAATATGATTCCATAAATCAAAAAACAGAAACGCAACTCGAGGGCTTACTTTGGTCAAAACCCATTACATATTGGGATTATATCCAAACTGATGCCTTATTGAATTTACAAATTCAAAGAACGACACTCCCAGATGAAATGGTTTTTATCATGTATCATCAAGTAAATGAATTAATTTTTAAAATGATTCTTTGGGAAATGAATCAAATTGGTTATTCTCAAAATAGTAATGCCGAATTTTTTTCAGAACGATTAATGAGAGTGAGTCGTTATTTTGATATGCTTACCACATCATTCGGTATTATGGAAGAGGGCATGGATGTTGATCAATATATGAAATTTAGAACTACTCTTACTCCTGCAAGTGGTTTTCAAAGCGCACAATATCGCTTAATAGAATTTTCTTCTACTGATGTAATTAACCTTATTGACTATCGTTTTAGAAATAAAATAGAGGTTAAAGATTCTTATGAAAATGCATTTGAACATTTGTATTGGCAAGCTGCCGGAAAAGATTATCAAACAGGTGAAAAATCCTATTTGCTAGAAGAATTCGAAAAAAAATACAAAGGGATTTTCATGCGTCACATGGAAGAATATAGCACCATTAATATTTGGCAAAAATTCAAACAACTACCAGAAATAGAACAAAAAAAACCGGAAATTATAAAGGCAATGCGTCATTTTGATTATACGGTAAATATTACTTGGGTGATGCAGCATTTAAATGTTGCCATAAAATACATCGATCAAAGCGGTAAGGGAGATGGAGAAGCTACTGGAGGAAGTGATTGGAAAAAATACATGCACCCTAAATACCAACGAAGGATATTTTTTCCAGAATTATGGAGCGATGAAGAGTTGGCTAATTGGGGTGTAGAAAAGTAAGTTGAATTAAAAAAAAGAGACGGTTTGAAGCAGGTATTCATGATTATCATAGTATTAACCACAATACTATCTTGTAATAAGTCTAATGATAAATCCGAAAATGTAGTTAAGGTTAAAACCGTAAAACCTATTGCAGACAATTCTGATTTTGGGTTTAATTATTCTGATTTTAATGTTGTACAAGATACTGTAAAAAGAGGGGATACTTTTGGAACAATTATAGATAAACAAAATATTGGAGATAGAAGAGTATTTGAGATTGTCAAAAGTGTAAAAGACACTTTTGATGTTAGGGTAATAAGACCTAATAAACCTTATACGATGCTTCGGTCAAAGGATAAAACAAATAAGTTACAGGTTTTCATTTATCAACCCGATGCTATAAATTATTATATTTTTGATTTACGTGATTCTGTAGTTGTAGCTCATAAAAGAACAAGGCCCATAACCATTAAGAGAAGATCTATTGGTGGGGTTTTAAAAGGATCTCTATCAGAAACCTTAGGTAATGCAAGTGTTGAAGCAGCTCTAGCTAATAAAATAACAAAAATATATTCTTGGTCTATTGATTTTTTTAAACTTAAAAAAGGGGATCGATTTGGCATCATTTTTACGGAAAGATTTATCAATGACTCTGTATATGATGGAGTAGAAAATCTGGAAGCGGCATTTTTTGAATATAAAGGTAAAATCATATATGCCTTTCCTTTCGCTCAAAACGAATCTTCGGGCAAGATTGAATATTACGATGAAGAAGGTAAGACATTAAAAAACTTCTTTCTTAAAACCCCTATTAAGTTTAGTCGAATTACTTCTCGATTTACAATGAGTAGATTTCATCCTGTACAACACAGATGGAAAGCTCATAAAGGAACTGATTATGCTGCGCCAACAGGAACGCCTATTTCAACTACCGCAGCGGGAATAGTTGAAAAGACTGGATATACAGCTGGTAATGGAAATTATGTTAAAGTAAAGCATAATAGTACTTATTCTACTCAATATTTACATATGTCAAAAATATTGGTGAGACGTGGTCAACATGTAAATCAAGGAGATGTGATAGGAAGAGTAGGTAGTACGGGATTAGCTACTGGTCCTCATGTGTGTTATCGATTTTGGAAAAACGGAAAACAAGTCGATGCCTTAAAATTAAACTTACCAAATGGAGAGCCGATGTATGGAGCTAATAAAACTCGTTTTTTAAAATATATAGAGCCCTTAAAGTTTGAATTAGATAGTATAGCTAATTTATAATTTTAATCATAGTTTACATAATTTAGAGAGAACAGGTCAATTTATAATTGATTTTGTTCTCTCTATTTCATTGTAGCCCTATTATCTTTTCTATTTCTATTAAATTGTTATATAAATCAAAAGTGTTTATCATTTAAAACTAAATTCTGTATTTTTGCAAAAAAAATAATATTAATATTAGAATCTCGATATAAATGGCCTTAAATACAATAAATCCTACAGATACCCTTTCGTGGGGGAAGCTTCAGAATCATTTTACTGAAATGCAAAAAGTTTCTATGAAAGAAATGTTTGAAGAAGATAAATCAAGAACTGAAAAATTTAATCTACAATGGAATGATTTTTTAATTGATTATTCTAAAAACATTATCAATCAAGAAACAATTACTTTATTGTTGGATTTGGCAAATGAAGTGGGACTAAAAGATGCAATTGCTGAATATTTTGAAGGAGCATTAATAAATCAAACCGAAAATAGAGCGGTTCTTCATACTGCCTTAAGAGCTAAGGAATCAGCTGTTGTAAATGTTAATGGTGAAAATGTAGTCCCAGAAATATATGATGTAAAAAGTAAAATTAAAGCTTTTACAAATGAAGTAATTTCAGGAGCTAGAAAGGGATATACAGGAAAAGTATTTACTGATGTGGTAAATATTGGTATTGGTGGATCTGATCTTGGCCCTGTTATGGTTGTGGAAGCCTTGCAGTTTTATAACAATCAGTTAAATGTTCATTTTGTTTCAAATGTTGATGGGGATCATGTAAATGAAGTTGTTAAAAAGTTAGACCCAGAAACTACACTTTTTGTAATTGTTTCTAAAACGTTTACAACACAAGAAACACTTACGAATTCTGAAACAATTAGAAAATGGTTTTTAAAATCGGCTACACAAGAGGATGTTGCGAAACATTTTGTTGCGGTTTCTACTAATATTCAAAAAGTTACCGATTTTGGAATTAATCCTGATAATGTTTTTCCAATGTGGGACTGGGTTGGTGGACGATTTTCCTTATGGAGTGCAGTTGGACTTACTATAAGTTTAGCAATTGGCTTTGATAATTTTGATGAATTATTAGGTGGTGCTAATGAAATGGACGATCATTTTAAAACGGCAGATTTTGATAAAAATATGCCAGTGATTTTGGCTTTATTAAGTGTTTGGTATAATAATTTCTTTGGTGCCGAAAGTGAAGCATTGATTCCTTATACACAATATTTACAAAAACTAGCTCCCTATTTGCAACAAGGAACTATGGAGAGTAATGGTAAAAGTGTAGGGAGAGACGGTAAGCCAGTTAATTATGAAACGGGAACTATTATTTGGGGAGAACCAGGAACAAATGCACAACATGCTTTTTTTCAATTAATCCATCAAGGGACAAAATTAATTCCATCAGATTTTATTGGTTATGTAAAGCCATTATATGGAGATGAAGATCACCACGATAAATTGATGTCTAACTTTTTTGCACAAACTGAAGCTTTGATGCAAGGAAAGTCGGCAGTCCAAGTTCAATCAGAATTTGATAAACAGGGACTTTCAGCCGATAAAGCTAAATTCCTTCTTCCATTCAAAGTGTTTAATGGTAATAAACCTACCAATACTATTCTTATTGATAAATTAACACCAAATTCTTTAGGTTCGTTAATTGCATTATATGAGCACAAAATTTTTGTACAAGGAGTGATTTGGAATATATTCAGCTTTGATCAATGGGGTGTAGAATTAGGGAAACAGTTGGCTAATTCTATTTTGGAAGAAATCAATACTGAAAAAGTTAAAAGTCACGATAGTTCAACTGAATTTTTATTGAATTATTTTTTGAAGAATAAATAAATTATATTTTTTTAATTTGTTATAAAAAAACTCGAATTTTACTAAAACTCGGGTTTTTTTATTTTTCCCAACTCTGTATTTTATATTTACTTTTTTTACTGAATTGCTATTTTCAGTGGGTTATTGAGGTTTATTTCGCATTATTTTCTGTAAAATGAATGATTTATTGATTTTTTATTTGAAAAAATATTATTTGAAAAAAAAATTTCTTAACATTGCGTTAACTTTTTAAGGTAAAAATGTTATAATTTTGCCAAAAATTAATAAACTAAATAAAAATGAAGACAATGAAAAATTGGTTACTCTCTGGATTACTGTTTTTAGTAGCTGTAAGTGCATTTTCTCAAGGGAAAATAACTGGAACAATTACTGATGGTCAAGGTTCATTACCTGGTGCTAATGTTGCTATTAAAGGTTCAGCAACTGGAGTATCTGCGGATTTTAATGGTAAATTTTCAATTAATACTACAGTTACATCTGGAGAATTAGTTATTTCTTTTATAGGTTTTGAACCTAAAACAATCAAATTCTCTGTTGCAAATGGTGCTACAAAAAATGTAGGAGCTATTGTTTTAACTTCAAATTCTAACGATTTAGATGAAGTGGTTGTTACAAGTACTATTCTTGGAATTGCAAAAGACAGAAAAACTCCAGTTGCTGTTTCAACAATTAAAGCATCTGAAATTCAAGAAAAATTAGGAACTCAAGAATTCCCTGAAATCTTAGCAAATACACCTTCAGTATATGTAACTAAACAAGGTGGTGGTTTTGGAGATTCAAGGATTAATATTCGTGGTTTTGATCAAAAAAACGTAGCTGTTATGATAAATGGTGTTCCTGTGAATGACATGGAAACGGGTGCTGTTTATTGGAGCAACTGGGCTGGACTTTCTGATGTAACTTCTGCTATGCAGGTTCAAAGAGGTTTAGGTTCTTCAAAATTAGCTATTTCATCTGTTGGGGGAACAATAAATGTTGTTACTAGAACTTCAGAAATGAAAGAAGGCGGGTCAGTTTCTACAGGTTTTGGTAATGCAAATTATTTAAAAGTTCAAGGTTCTTACTCTACAGGATTAATGAAAAACGGTCTTTCAGCTTCTGTATTGTTAAGTTCAACTACTGGAGACGGTTATGTTGACGGAACTAAATTTGAAGGGAAAAATTATTTTATTGCTTTTGGTTATAAACCAAATGACAAACATGATATTCAATTTACTTTTACAGGTGCTCCTCAATGGCATCACCAAAGAAGTTTTGCTAACCCATTGTCAGATTATCTTAAATATGGTAAAAATGGGGAGCCAAACATTAAATACAACTCTGATTGGGGTTATAAAAACGGTGAGGAATATTCTTTTTCTAGAAACTTCTATAGTAAACCGGTTGCCTCTTTGAATTGGGATTATAAAATCAATGACAAGACAAAATTATCATCTGTATTCTATGGTTCATGGGGTAGAGGTGGAGGAACGGGAAGTATAGGAAAAAGTCCTTATTCTTCTTCTTACAAAACTGCTGACGGATTGCTTCCTATTGATGAGTTTGTTAAATATAATACTGGTCAGCCTAACACTGTTGGTACAAATTCAGCGCCTTATCTTGCTTCAGTTGGTGGAGAGCGTATTGCAAGTTCTTCAAGTTCCACTGGAGGTTTTATAAGAAGAGCTTCTATGAATTCACATAACTGGTACGGTGCAGTTATAGATTTAAATACAAAATTATCGGATAAATTGACTCTTGATTTTGGTGTTGACGCAAGATCATATGTTGGATTTCATTACAGAATTTTGACTGACTTACTTGGTGCTGATGGATTTAAAGATACTTCAGATAAAAACAATCCATCAAGAGTGTTATACAAAACGTACGATGCTACACCAAGCTTGAATCCTTTTGTAAATATTAAAGATCAAGAAAAAATTGCTTACAATAACAATGGTTATGTAAACTGGTTAGGTGCTTTTACACAATTAGAATATTCTAATGAAAACCTTTCTGCATTCTTTCAAGGAGCAATTTCTGAGCAAGGATTTAAAAGAGAAGATACTTTCCTTTATTTAGCAACCGATCCTCTTTATAAAACTAAATTTGAAAATTTATTAGGTGGAAACGTAAAAGGTGGAGTTAATTATAACATCAGCGAAAAAAGTAATGTATTTGTAAATTCAGGTTTTTACTCTAAACAACCATTCTTTAATGCGGTTTATCCAAATAGTCAATCTATAGTAGCTTCAAACTTAGTTAACGAAAAAGTTTTAGGTTTAGAAGGGGGATATGGTTTCCGTTCTTCAATGTTTAGTGCTAATTTAAATGTGTATTACACTTCTTGGAAAGACAGATACCAAAGAAATTCTGATTCAGCGGCTGATAATATTGGTGGATATTATGACTTTAATGGTCTAACTGAAATTCACTCAGGTGTTGAGCTTGAAATGAATGCTAAGCCATTACCAAAATTAAGCTTGAATGCAATGGTTTCTATTGGAAACTGGATATATAAAGGGAACGTAGCTAGTAATAGATACGATGCTGAAAACAATAAAATAAGTGGTGGTACTTCTACAACTTTATACTTAGATAAATTAAAAGTAGGTGATGCTGCTCAAAATACAGCTAGTATTGGAGCAAGATATGAAGTGTTTGAAAGAGTAAGTTTAGATGCTAACTATAGAGTTGCTGATAAATTATATGCTTCAATTGACCCTACTAAATTTACAACTGAACAAAATGATGGAACATTACAATTGCCATCTTATGGTTTAATGGATGCAGGTTTTTCATATAAAATGTTAGTTGGTAAAGACAAAAGTGACTCTGTTAGTTTCAGATTAAATGTAAACAACGTTTTAGACGAAGTTTATATCTCTGAATCAAGAACTAATAACTTTGCTACAGGTAATACACCTACTTATGATGGTGTTGCTACTACAAATCAAGTTTATTTCGGATATGGAAGAACTTGGAACTTTAGTTTGCGTTACAACTTCTAAGAGTTAAATTAATATATACTAAAACGGCATTCACTTTAAGTGTAATGCCGTTTTTTTATGCTTTTTTGTTTATATTTGTTTTAAAAAAATAATTACTCTATGTACGAATTTATTGTAAAATTTCATTCTGGTTGGGCATATTTAGCTCTTTTATTGTTAGTTGTTGCAGTTTTTAATGCTGTTCTTGGTTTAGTTGGTAAAAAAGAATTTACTGCTAAAGACAGAAAAATTGCTATTTTTGGATTGATAGGGACACATACGCAATTGTTGATTGGATTGATTTTGTATTTTATTTCACCAAATGGGTTTTCTGCTATTGTTAATTCAGGAATGGGTGAAGTAATGAAAAATGCTTCACTTAGATTAACTGCTGTAGAGCATCCAGTGATTAATATTATTGCAATAACGCTCATTACAATAGGCTGGTCAAAGCACAAAAAATTAACAACAAGCGAATCTAAATTTAAAACATTTACTATTTTTTATACGTTAGGTTTAGTACTAATTTTAAGTAGAATACCATGGAGTTTGTGGTTTTAAAATAAAAAAAAGTCCTTTTTACAGGGCTTTTTTTATCTAGGTACGGTTTTTGTAAAAATGCATTACATAAAAAAGAAATATGAGAAAATTAATAACATTGTTTTTTTTAATAGCTATTATAGGTTTGGCAAGTAGTCAAAGCTCCATTGCGGATAAGATAAAAACATCTCTACAAAAACCTACAATACAAAAAGACACTGTAAAAAAAACAAAAACGATAATTGCACAGCAAGAAGTGGAGAAAGACACTTTGACAGAAAAAATGGGAAAATTGCTTCCTTATAAAAAAGGGTCACATGCTTCTTATTATGCTGACAAATTTCATGGTCGACGTACTGCTAGTGGAATCCCATTTGATATGAATAAGTATACTGCTGCCCATAAAAAATTCCCTTTTGGTACTAAATTAAAAGTGACAAATGAGGCAAACGGTAAGTCGGTTATTGTAGAAGTTATTGATAGAGGTCCTTTTGTAAGATCAAGAGAAATTGATCTTTCTAAAAGAGCTTTTATGGAAATTGCTAAAAATAAAGGGATAGGAGTTATGACAGTTACTATTGAAGTTTTTACAAAATAACTATATAACTATCCCCATGTTTTATAGGGATTAGCGCTTAGATAAGAATTGTAATAGCGCTTGTCATTTGTTACTTCTTGTCCTAGCCAGTATGGTTTTTCGAAATTTTCATTTTCTGAAGTAAGTTCTATTTCGGCCATAATTAGGCCTTCGTTTTCTCCGTGAAATTCATCTATTTCAAAGATATGTTTTCCTTTTTTTACTTCAAAACGAGTTTTGTCGATTACCCCTTTTTCACATAGTTCAAGTAATTTAGTTGCTTCGTCGATTGAAATTTCCTTTTCCCATTCAAACCGGGATAACCCTGACTCGCTAGAGGCTCCTTTTACGGTCATAAATGCACGATCTCCTTTTGTTCGAACTCTAACAGTTCGTTCTGGAGCGGAGCTTAAATACCCTTGTTTAATTCTGTTCTGAGTAAAAGCTTCTTTTTTGAATGCTTCTGAGGTAACCAAAAATTTTCGTTCTATTTCAATCATTTCTTATCGATTTGTCTTTTTTTGTAGCTTCTTCCAGCACTTCACTGTATCTTTCTTATACTGAACTAGGTTTCAAAATCTTGAAACTAGTTCAGTATAAGAAAGGATGTCGCTTCGATCTGGGCTAAAAGATGACATCAAATGTATCAAATAATTCCCTTCATTTGAATGTTTTCAAGTAAAACCTATTTAAATTTGTGTCATGCTTGATAACCCAATTAATAGAAAAATTATTCACATTGACATGGATGCATTTTATGCTTCTGTAGAGCAAATGGATAATCCTGATCTACGAGGGAAGCCCATTGCAGTTGGGGGATCAGAAAACAGGGGGGTCGTTGCTGCTGCTAGTTATGAGGCTAGGAAGTTTGGAGTACGTAGTGCGATTAGCGGTGTCATGGCTAAAAAAAATTGTCCAGATCTTATTTTTGTAAAACCTCGTTTTGATAGATATAAAGAGATTTCTGGAAAAATCCATAAAATTTTTAGAGAATATACGGATTTGATTGAACCGCTGTCGCTAGATGAAGCCTATCTTGATGTAACAATAAATAAAAAGGGAAACCCCAGCGCGAGTTTATTAGCCGAAGAAATTAGATTACGCATTTTTAAGGAAGTAGGGCTAACAGCTTCTGCAGGAATTTCTATTAATAAATTTGTTGCTAAAATAGCCAGTGACTATAATAAACCGAACGGACAGAAAACAGTAAATCCGGATGAAGTTATTTCATTTTTGGAAGTATTGCCCATTCGAAAATTTTATGGAGTTGGAAAAGTGACCACTGAAAAAATGTATCAGTTGGGGATTTTTACGGGAGTTGATTTAAAAAGTAAATCATTGGAGTTTTTAGAGAAACATTTTGGGAAATCGGGTAGTTTTTATTACCATGTCGTACGTGGAATTCACAATAGCGAAGTTAAATCGGATCGGATAACTAAATCAGTTGCTGCAGAACATACTTTTGACGTTAATCTTTCGTCGGAGGTTTTCATGATTGAGCAATTAGATAAAATCGCTACATCATTAGAAAAAAGATTGAAAAAACATACGATTTCTGGAAAAACAGTTACCTTAAAAATTAAATATAGTGATTTTACACAGCAAACAAGAAGTAAAACACTTCCTTATTTTATTTCAGACAAAGGGTTGATTTTGGAAACAGTTAAGGAACTTTTGTATCAAGAAAAGATGAAAGATTCTGTAAGATTACTTGGGATATCCATGGGGAATCTAAATACTGAAGTTAAAAAAGCGGTTATAGTTCAACTTAGATTTGCATTTTAAGCAAGGGAATGTGTAAGGTTCAACAATAGTTAAAACATTCTTATTGGTGTATTATTTTTCGAATATCAATTATATTTGATAAAAATAAGTCTCATGATTAACTTTGAACACTACGAAAATGCTGTCGCTGAACATCATAAGAGTATAAGAATAAAAACGACTCCAGTATCTTCTTGGGATTTTCATTGTGTCATGATAAATGATATGAAAAATTCATTTATAGATTTTAATATGTTAGAGCAAATTGCCTCTATGTATAAATGGAATAATCCATATTGGGATATAAAAAATAAGCTTTCAGAAGAAGAAGTGATTATTGTAACTGATGCTCAGTTGTCGATTGTTTTTGCCTCGCAAAACATCACTAAAATGAACGGTTATACACCAGATGAAGTGATTGGTAAAAGTCCAAGTATGTTTCAGGGGAAAAAGACTAGTGCTTTTGTATCAAAACAAATTAGAAAAGCAATTCAACTTAAGCAACCATTTGAAAAAAAGATTTTGAACTATAAAAAAAATGGAGATATATACACCTGTTTAATTAATGGTTATCCCATCTATAATGTAAGCGGTGAATTTTCACACTTCATTGCTTTTGAAAAAGCAGCATAAAAAAAACCTTCCAAATTTGAAAGGGTTTTTAAGAGAGCTATTTTTTCAGTCTTTACTTGAAAGCTTAGAGAGTAATCGTAAGAATTCGATATACAACCAAACCAAGGTTATCATTAACCCCATGGCCCCAAACCATTCCATGTATTTTGGCATTTTTTCTTGGACTCCTTTTTCTATTCTGTCAAAATCCAAGAATAAATTTAAAGCAGCAATTATAATTACGAATACGCTAATTCCAATACTCATCATGGAATTTCCGTAGTGTACTGGTTGAAAACTAGTGAACATAGAAAATACCCATGAAATAAGATAATAAGTGGCAATGGCAAGCGTAGCAGCTACCACCACTGATTTAAATTGTTCAGTAACTTTGACGATTTTAAATTTATATAACCCCAAACAAACAATGAATGTTACAAAAGTAGCGCCAACTGCCTGAATAACAATTCCAGGATATTTAGCCTCAAAAATTGCCGAAATCCCACCAATAAAAAGCCCTTCAAATAGCGCATAGCCAGGAGCTAAATAAGGGGAGTATTGCGGTTTGAATGCCGATATAACAACTAACACTAATCCTACAATAGCGCCACCAAAAGCTGGAACCATTGGATTCATGCCATTGAAAGTCATCCACCAGATAACCATCGCAGAAGCAGTAAGTAGCATGAATAAAAGCAGTGTTTTATTGATTGTTCCAGACAGAGTCATTTCTTGATTGTAATCAATGAAGATGGCCTGATGTACTTGATCTTTGCTTGTAGCAGAAAAAGATTTATTATTTAAAAAAGGATTTTTCGATTTGAATTCCATAGTAGTTGAACTAATTTTTATCAAAGATAAATGAAAAATAAACGAAGCACAAAAAAATCCGTCTTGTTTGATTTCTTACAAGACGGATTTTTTATTATTTTAAAGCTTTACTTATTCTATTTCAGAAACTCTCATGGTATTTACCATTCCTTTTTCTTTGATAGGCATTGCAGCTAAGTTGATAAGAAAGTCACCTTTAGTAACATATCCTTTTTCTCTTGCTATTTCATTTATATCAGTAACAGTCTCATCTGTACTTACTACTTTATCATAGAAATAAGATTTAACTCCCCATAATAAACTTAGCTGAGTTAAGATTCTTTTGTTAGATGTAAATACTAGAATATGTGCTGATGGTCTCCAAGCTGAAATTTGAAAAGCAGTATACCCACTATTTGTTAAAGTACAAATCGCTTTTGCTTGAATAGCATTTGCCATAAGGGCAGCATGACGACAAATTGTTTTAGTGATAAAACGTTTTGTTTTAATTTGAGGTGTATTCTGAGGTACTTGAATTAGCGGTGAATCTTCAACAGCTTTAATGATTTGGGTCATTTTTTCAATTACCTGTACTGGATAATTACCTGTAGCCGTTTCTCCTGAAAGCATAACTGCATCTGCACCGTCCATTACTGAGTTCGCAACGTCATTTACTTCAGCACGTGTTGGAGTTAAGCTAGTAATCATAGTTTCCATCATTTGCGTCGCAACAATAACTGGAATACGAGCCATTTTAGCTTTACGTATTAATTCTTTTTGAACTAGGGGTACTTCATGAGCTGGAAGTTCAACTCCAAGATCTCCACGAGCAACCATTAATCCATCACAGTAAGCTACAATCTTATCGATGTTTTCTAATGCTTCAGGCATTTCGATTTTCGCAACAATCGGAATTTTATATTCTGAATGTTCTGCAATTAAGTCCTGTAAATCTTTTAAATCTTGAGGTGTTTTCACAAAAGATAGAGCAATCCAATCTACTTTTTGTCCAATTGCAAATATAGCATCAGCGATATCTTTCTCTGTCATTGCTGGAAGAGAAATTTTAGTATTAGGTAAGTTTACTCCTTTTTTTGATTTCAACTCACCACCTTGTATTACTCTTGCAACAACTTCGGTTTTTTTATCAGTTTCAACAATCTCAAAAATAAGTTTTCCGTCATCCAATAAAATTCTTTCCCCAGGATTTACATCGTTTGGGAAATTTTTATATTTCATGAACACTTTTTGTGCTGTTCCAAGAACTTCTTCAGCAGTAGTAAAAGTAATTAAGTCACCGTCATTTACAACTACTCCTTCATTCATTACTCCTACACGAAGCTTTGGTCCTTGTAAGTCTCCAAGTATCGCTGTAGTGTATCCAAATTCTTCGTTAAGTCCTCTTATGATATTGATTTTTTCTGTAACATCAGAATAATCTGCGTGTGAGAAGTTAACTCTAAACACATTTACCCCTGCGTCGATCATATCTTTTATAATCTCTCTGGTACTACATGCAGGTCCAAGTGTGGCTACAATTTTGGTTTTTTTGTTTGTAATCATTTTTATTAAAAAATTAAATTGTTTTTTGATTTTATTTGATTTGTATCTACTGTGTAAACTGTAGATATACTTTCAATGGTATTTAATATTTCTTTAATTTTTGACACATTAATCGTGTCTTGAGTATTTTCAATTTTTAAAAAATAATCTGCTTTTTTAAATTCTGGGAGCAAATAAACTTTTGTCGAAATCTCCATTGTTATATTTGAAAATAAATTTTGAGCTGTATCTTTTGTATCCTGATAAACCTCATTTTTATTTTGAATTAAATTCCAAGAAACAGCATTTTCGGAGTCATAATAATAAAATCTGGAAAATTTTGTTTCTCCTTCTTTTATGTTAATTTGAACTTCATCCTTACTTTTTCCTAGAATTATTGGAAGTTTTTGATTGATAAAAAACGCTAATCGATAATCTTCCAGTGCAGTATGTATAGCAATAAGATTATAGTCTATTTCGTCAAATTCTCCAAGATCCAGTTTATGAATAGCCATATTCATGTAAAATATGTTGTAAATATAGTATTTCTATCGAAGTTAAAGAACGGAAAATGTAATGATTTCGTTAATTTATGAACGAAAACGTTGTAGTTTTAATGAATTTAATATTATTTCTTATCCATTTTTTCTTGAAATGCAAAATAAGCACGTTGTGATGCTTTTTCTTCAGCCTTCTTTTTTGATGTTGCTCTTGCTTTTGCGATGACTTTTTCGTCAATACTTAATTTAACTCCAAAAAGACGTTCTCCATCAATGCCGTTATCTTCATAAATGTCATAATGGAATATTTTCTTTTCTTTTTGACACCATTCGATAACTAAACTCTTATAACTGATTACTTTTCCTTCTAACCTTGAAATATCTACATAAGGAAGAACTACTCTTTTTTGAATAAATTTTTCGCAATATTCATATCCTTTATCAAGATATATTGCACCCACTAATGATTCAAAAATATTTCCATGAATATTTTCTCCAAAATGTTGCACGGGTACTTTGCTTTCGATAAAGCGAATTAAATTTAGGTCTTTTCCTAATTCATTCAAGTGTTCTCTACTTACAATTTTTGAGCGCATCTTTGTGAGGTATCCTTCATCACCATGTGGTGCTTTATTGAATAAATGTGCGGCTATTACAGCACTTAACATGGCGTCACCTAAAAACTCTAGTCTTTCGTAATTTATTGGGTTGCCTTCTGAGTTTAATTTATTTGAAGAACGGTGTGTGAATGCTTTTCTGTAATGGTCAATATTTTTTGGTGCAAAGCCTAAAATTTTTTGAATAGCATCAAAAAAAATCCCGTCTTCTAGAGAACGGGATTTCGAAAATATTTTTCTTATTATACTCATAGGTTGGTTACAAGTCTAATTTTTTTACTAATACGCATGCGTTGTGTCCACCAAATCCAAAAGTATTACTCATAACCACTTTCATGTCTCTTTTTTGAGCTACATTAAAAGTAAAGTTTAATTTAGGGTCAATATTTTCATCATCTGTAAAATGATTTATTGTTGGAGGAACTAATCCGTGTTTCATGGAGAGAATTGAAGATATGGTTTCAACAGCACCAGCGGCACCTAGAAGGTGACCAGTCATTGATTTTGTTGAATTCAAATTCATGGTGTATGCATGATCGCCAAAAACATGCTCAATTGCTTTTGATTCGGCTAAATCTCCTAATGGAGTTGAAGTTCCGTGCATATTTACTCCATCTACATCTGTAGGCTTCAATCCAGCATCTCTTAAGCAATTTAACATTACATTTTTAGCACCTAATCCTTCAGGATGTGGAGCTGTAATGTGATGTGCATCTGCAGACATACCGCCTCCACCTATTTCGCAATATATGTTTGCACCTCTAGCGATTGCGTGTTCGTATTCTTCAAGAATTAAAGCTCCAGCACCTTCTCCAAGTACAAAGCCATCTCGGTCTTTATCCATTGGTCTTGAAGCAGTTTTTGGATCATCATTTCTTGTTGATAGTGCATGCATGGCATTAAATCCACCCATACCAGCAATTGTTACTGCGGCCTCAGATCCACCAGTTACCATGACATCTGCATGTCCTAGTCTAATATAGTTAAAAGCGTCAATAATGGCGTTTGTAGAAGAAGCACAAGCTGAAACGGTTGCAAAGTTTGGACCTCTAAAACCATATTTAATGGAGATATGACCACTGGCAATATCTGAAATCATTTTTGGTATAAAGAAAGGATTGAATTTTGGTGTACCGTCGCCAGCGGCGAAGTTCAACATTTCGATTTGAAATGTTTCAAGTCCTCCAATTCCAGAACCCCATATTACACCCGCTCTGTCTTTGTCTAATTTTTCAAAATCAAACCCTGCGTCACGAACTGCTTCTTCAGATGAAACCATTGCATATTGTGCATAACGATCCATTTTTCTTGCTTCTTTTCTGTCTAGAAAATCTTCGACATTAAAATTTTTCAATTCGCAAGCAAACTGTGTTTTGAATTTTGTAGCGTCAAAATAAGTAATTGGAGCTGCGCCACTAACACCGTTAATAAGGGCGTTCCAATATTCTTGAATATTATTTCCTATAGGAGTAAGAGCACCTAAACCTGTTACAACAACTCGCTTTAATACCATAACTTATGTATTTTGTTATCTTTAAACAAATAAAACCCACGCTTTCTTTACTGTATTGTTATTACAAAAAAGCCGTGGGTATTAGATTATAAATATCTTTTGGATTGAACTTCAATCCCGAATTTCATATTTAAAAAAATAATAACACCCGCTTACAAAAGTTGCAAGCGAGTGTGTGTTTATTATTTTTTAGCTTCTTCGATGTAAGAAATAGCTTGACCAACAGTAGCAATGTTTTCTGCTTGATCGTCTGGAATTTGAATGTCAAATTCTTTTTCGAATTCCATAATAAGCTCAACAGTGTCTAATGAGTCAGCTCCTAAATCATTAGTGAAGCTTGCTTCTGTTACAACTTCGTTTTCGTCAACGCCTAATTTGTCTACGATAATCGCTTTTACTCTTGATGCAATGTCTGACATAATCTTTAATTTTAGAATTTAATTTGTTGGCAAAAATAAAAAACTTTATTTTAAAACAACCAATAAGTTAATAAATGTGTCAACTAAATTATAAAATAAATTAAAACAAAGGCTTCTCAATGTTATTTATTTTCATTTTTTATTCCTTTTTTTGCGTTACTAAAATTGTGTTGATTATGAAAAAAATAGTTGTTTTCGCTTCCGGATCGGGTACTAATGCTGAAAATATCATAAAGTACTTTAAGGAAAATGAAAGTGGGACTGTTGTTGCAGTGTTTACAAACAATTCTAAGGCAATGGTTATTGAGCGTGCAAGTAAACACGAAGTTCCGACGGAAGTTTTTTCTAAAGACGATCTATTTGAAGGTAAAGTACTACAAAAAATTAAGGCAATTCAACCTGATTTGATCGTTCTTGCCGGATTTCTATTGAAATTCCCCGAGAATATTATCCATGCTTACCCCAATAAAATCATTAATATTCATCCTGCATTATTACCTAAATATGGAGGAAAAGGAATGTATGGTATGAATGTGCATAGAGCGGTGGTTGAAAATAGAGAATCAGAAACTGGAATTACGATTCATTATGTTAATGAACATTATGATGAAGGAGGGATTATATTTCAAAAGAAAGTGACTGTTTTAGGTACGGATACATCAGAAATTGTTGCCGAAAAAATACACGATCTAGAGCAAAGGTATTTCCCAGAAGTTATAGGGGGTCTTTTGAAAAAATAAAACAATACATTTTTATCGCTAGATAAATTAAAATTCAATAAATGGACTACGAAGTACATATATATACTGATGGTGCTGCAAAAGGAAACCCTGGAAAAGGAGGCTACGGTGTAGTCATGGAAAGCGTTGTGGAGGGTAAGACGTATAGAAAAGAATTTTACGAAGGTTTTAGACGAACTACTAATAATAGAATGGAGCTTTTGGCGGTAATTGTAGGATTAGAAAAATTGAAAAATCCCAATACAAAAGTGTTAGTGGTGTCGGATTCGAAATATGTAGTAGATTCTGTTGTTAAAAAATGGGTGTTTGGCTGGGAGAAAAAGAAATTCGTTGACAGAAAAAACTCCGATTTATGGAAACGGCTCCTAATTATCTATAGAAAACACCAGGTTGATTTTAAGTGGATTAAAGGGCATAATAATCATCCTCAGAATGAAAGATGTGATGAACTTGCTGTTATGGCTTCCGTGCAAAAAGAGGTTTCGGTTGATACTTTTTATGAGAAAGAAGAAGGTAAAGTTTTATGAAAATTTTGCGAGTTTCAACCTTTGCAACTCTGAAACTTATAAACTATCTTTGCGCCTTAATTCGAAATTCATAAAATGAACAAATTATTGATTGTTGGAACTGTTGCTTTCGACGCTATTGAAACTCCTTTTGGTAAAACAGATAAAATTTTAGGTGGAGCTGGAACTTATATTGGTCTATCGGCTGCTTTTTTTAATTTACAATCTGCCATAGTTTCTGTGGTTGGGGATGATTTTCCACAAGAATATTTAGATTTATTGACCGAAAGAAATATTGATATTTCTGGTCTTGAAGTAGTTAAGGGAGGTAAGACATTCTTTTGGAGTGGGCGCTACCATAACGATTTGAATTCTAGAGATACTTTAGATACGCAGTTAAATGTATTGGCTGATTTTCAACCCAAAGTACCTGAAAATTATAAAAATGCTGATGTAGTAATGCTTGGAAATTTACATCCGTTAGTACAAAGTAGTGTTTTGGACCAAATGGAAACCAAGCCTAAGTTAGTTGTTTTAGATACAATGAATTTTTGGATGGATTGTGCATTACCTGAATTGCTTGATGTGATAAAACGCGTTGATGTGATTACGATTAATGATGAAGAAGCAAGACAACTTTCTGGAGAATATTCTTTAGTTAAGGCTGCAGCCAAAATTCAAGCAATGGGACCAAAGTATGTTGTAATTAAAAAAGGGGAGCATGGTGCATTATTATTTCATGATAAACAAGTTTTCTTTGCGCCCGCCTTGCCATTAGAAGAAGTATTTGACCCTACAGGAGCAGGGGATACATTTGCAGGTGGATTTGCAGGGTTTATTACTCAAAGTGAAAATGTATCTTTTGAGAATATGAAAAATGCCATTATCTATGGATCTAATTTAGCTTCTTTCTGTGTGGAGAAATTTGGTACAGAGCGAATGGTTGATTTAGATAAAAATGAAGTGATTTCAAGATTGAAACAATTTAAATCGTTAACACAATTTGATATAGAATTATAACATTCAAACCTCGGAAACGGGGTTTTTTTGTTCAAAATAAAAAGTAAGGATTATCCAGTTAAAAGAAGTTTTTCTTAAGCTAGGTTAAGAGACGGAGAACAAAAAAAGTCGGAATTTTGTAATTTCAAAACATAAAATATTAAAGATTACGAAAGTGAGTTTAATAGTATAAAAATAAACACAACAAACAACTACACAATGAGCGATGCTTTACAACACGAATGTGGAATAGCCTTAGTTAGACTACTTAAACCGCTTGAATTTTACAAAGAAAAATATGGTACTGCTTTTTACGGAATACAAAAAATGTATCTCCTTATGGAAAAGCAGCACAATCGAGGTCAAGATGGTGCTGGTTTTGCAAGCATAAAAATGGATGTTAATCCAGGGGAGCGTTACATTAGCCGCGTACGATCCAATAATGCGCAACCAATCCAAGACGTCTTTGCTCAAATAAATGATAGAATAAATGAGGAGATGTCTTCTCATCCTGAATATGCTGATAACGTAGCGCTTCAAAAAGAAAACATTCCCTATTTGGGGGAATTGTTTTTAGGACATGTTCGTTATGGAACTTTTGGAAAAAACAGTATTGAAAGTGTACATCCTTTTTTACGTCAAAGTAATTGGATGCATCGAAATTTAATTTTGGCAGGAAACTTTAACATGACTAATGTTAAGGAGCTTTTTGAGAACTTAGTTGAATTAGGGCAACATCCAAAAGAAATGGCGGATACGGTTACAATTATGGAAAAAATCGGTCATTTTCTAGATAAGGAAGTGATGCAATTGTATCAAGATTGTAAAGAAGAAGGTTTGTCAAAAAGAGAAGCGTCACCTGTAATTGCAGAGCGATTAGATATCGCTAAAATTTTAAGACGTTCCTCTAAAAACTTAGATGGAGGATATGCTATGGCAGGACTTTTAGGACATGGTGACTCATTTGTGTTTAGAGACCCTGCAGGAATTCGTCCAGCTTATTTTTATCAAGATGACGAAGTTGTTGTTGTCGCTTCTGAAAGACCGGTTATACAAACCGTTTTTAATGTTCCTTTCGAAAAAGTGCAAGAAATTGAGCCTGGAAATGCATTAATAATCAAGAAAAACGGTACTGTTACAATGGAAGAAATTCTAGTTCCAACAGTAAAAAAAGCATGCTCATTTGAAAGAATTTATTTTTCTAGAGGAAGTGATGCCGAAATATACCAAGAAAGAAAAAACTTAGGGAGATTGATATTGCCTGCTGTTCTTGAAGCTATTGATGAGGATACTGACAACACAGTTTTCTCCTATATTCCAAATACGGCCGAGACTTCGTTCTATGGTTTAGTGGAAGCGGCTCAGGATTTCTTGAATCAACGTAAGAATAATTTTATTTTAGAAAATAGAAATACACTAACTAAAGAGACTTTACAAGAGCTTCTTAAAGTAAAAATCCGCACAGAAAAAGTAGCTATTAAAGATGCAAAACTTAGAACTTTTATCACTGAAGATAGTAGTCGTGATGATTTAGTGGCACATGTATATGATGTTACTTATGGTGTTATTAAGCCAACTGATAATTTAGTTATTATTGATGACAGTATTGTAAGGGGAACTACATTGAAAATGAGTATCATAAAAATGATGGATCGTTTAAATCCAAAGAGGATTGTTGTAGTTTCATCGGCACCTCAGATTCGTTTTCCTGATTGTTATGGAATTGACATGGCTAAATTAGAAGGATTAGTTGCCTTTAAAGCAGCTTTGGAGTTATTGAAAGAAAGAAACTTATATCATATTGTTGATGAAGTATATGCTAAATGTAAAGCGCAAGAAAACTTTGTAGACACTGAGGTTGTGAATTATGTAACTGAGATTTATGCACCTTTTCAGCCACAAGAAGTTTCAGATAAAATTTCAGAGATGTTAAGCTCACCTGAAATCAAAGCTGAAGTTAAAATTATTTTTCAAACAGTTGAAGATTTACATATAGCATGTCCTAAAAATTTAGGGGATTGGTATTTTACAGGGGATTATCCAACTCCTGGAGGGAATAGAGTAGTAAATAGGGCATTTATGAATTTTTACGAAGGAAAAGATGCAAGAGCATATTAAGAATTGTTAAAACAGGTAATTTATCGGTTTTATGAGTTGTTTGTCTTAAATATTTGGATTGATGAAGCAACTAGTATAAATTTGAATCACCATAACATTAGTAGGTTAAGTTTATGGTAGATTTGGGGCAAAAAAGGTGGAAGGAATTCCACCTTTTTTATTGGATTAAAGTTTCTGAAAAAGAAAAACAGAAAAAAGAAGAAAGAGAATCGGACATAGAATAAAGACGAGTAAGCTAATTAGTTTGTTCGTCTTTTTTTATTGGAATAAAGTTCTTCAATAACGAGAAAAAAGTGGGTTTAGAGCAAAAAAAATAGACAAACAACTTTCTAGTCATTTGTCTATTCTTGATACTATTTATTTTATGTTCTTGTGAAAAAACTATTTTTCAGAAGCATATCTTCTTGAAACTTCAGTCCAATTGATAACATTGAAAAAAGCTTCAATATAATCAGGTCTTCTGTTTTGGTAATGTAAATAATAAGCATGTTCCCAGACATCCATTCCTAAAATTGGTGTTCCTCCACAACCAATTCCTGGCATTAAAGGATTGTCTTGATTAGGAGTTCCGCAAACATCTAACTTACCTCCTTTATGAACACATAACCAAGCCCATCCTGAACCAAATTGTGTTGCGCCTGCTTTGCTGAATTTAGCTTTAAATTCCTCAAAAGATCCAAAAGCAGCTTCAATTGCAGCAAGTAAATCTCCTGTTGGAAGTCCACCGCCATTTGGTGACATTACAGTCCAGAACAAGTTATGATTATAAAATCCTCCACCGTTATTACGTACAGCAGCGTTTTTCATATCAAGATTAATTAGAATGTTATCGATTGTTTTACCTTCCATATCTGTACCTGCTATAGCAGCATTAAGGTTGGTCGTATATGCGTTATGATGCTTTGAATGGTGGATTTCCATAGTGCGTGCATCAATATTAGGTTCTAATGCATCGTATGCATAAGGTAACTGAGGTAATTCAAAAGCCATGATATATTTGTTTAATGATTTATAAAATTTATTCAAATTTAAACATTTAACTTTGGAATTGGAAATTCTATTTAGTTATAATTTCATTAAAAAAATCTATTACCAAGAAGATATGTGTTTTTTTTGTGTTTATTTTTCCTAAGAAAATGGATATTATTTAAATACATTAGTTGGGTATTTGATTCGATTTTAAGATTGTGCCATTGCTATGCAAACAATACTGATTTTTGCACCAGGAATTTTCAGCAATGCACGTGAACATGCTTCAAGTGTTGCGCCAGTTGTTATAACATCATCTATTAGTATAAAATGCTTGTTATGATATTTTTCTATAGTTGATACATCAAATACAGATTCAATTCCTTCTGTTCTACCTAGAAGGTTTTTCTTGGATTGTGTTTTGGAATAGACTTTTCGAATTAAAATGGAGTCGTTATACGCTATATTTAGTTCGTTAGATAATGCTAGCCCAAAAGTGGTGACTTGATTATAGCCTCTTTCACGAAGCTTCTTTTTATGTAACGGAACTGGAATAATTATATCTGCAGTTTGTAGGATAGTAATCTTTTTTAAATCATCGGCATACCAATTCCCTAATACAGTACCTATTTCTTCTTGTCCTTTGTATTTTAATTTATGAATTATTTCTTGTACGATTCCTTTTTTATGAAAATAGAGATGAGCCGACGCATATTCAATCGGAATTCTACCATAGAATTTTTTAAAAGCTTCATTTTCGGGGTTCAAATGATGGTTTGTTAAAGGGATATGATGTCTACAAAGGGTACAAATTGTATTTTCATTGGCAACTAATAAAGAATCACAACCAGCACACGCCTTAGGAAAGAATAGGTTTATAATGTTTTTGAACATACAAATAGTAATTTATTTATAAAAATATGAAAATCAATGCTTCAATCTTCATCAATTTTCTTTTTTTTAAGTTGACTTTTTATATTTTTGCATTACTATGGCAAAACAAGAAGATATATTTAAGAATGTAATTTCGCATGCAAAAGAATACGGATTTATTTTTCCGTCTAGCGAAATATACGATGGTTTAAGTGCAGTTTATGATTATGCACAAAACGGAGTGGAATTAAAAAAGAACATACGTGAATATTGGTGGAAATCAATGGTTCAGATGAATGATAACATTGTGGGATTAGATGCGTCAATATTAATGCATCCAACGACATGGAAAGCATCAGGACACGTGGACGCTTTTAATGACCCATTAATTGATAATAAAGATTCAAAAAGAAGATATAGAGCTGATGTTTTAATTGAAGATTATGCTGAAAAGCTGAATGTAAAAGCAATTAAAGAAGTCGAAAAAGCAAAAGTTCGTTTTGGTGATGCATTCAATGAAGAAGAATTTGTAGGTACAAATCCGAGAGTTGTTGAATACAAAACTAAAGAGAGAGAAATTCTGGAACGATTGGGACGCTCTTTAGGAAATGAAGATCTAGAAGATGTGAAAGCTTTAATTGAAGAGTTAGAGATTGCATGTCCAGAATCAGGTTCTCGAAATTGGACCGAAGTGCGTCAGTTTAATTTGATGTTTGGTACTAAATTAGGCGCATCAGCAGATACAGCTATGGACTTGTATTTACGTCCAGAAACGGCTCAAGGTATTTTTGTGAATTTCTTGAATGTTCAAAAATCAGGTAGAATGAAAGTTCCTTTTGGAATTGCACAAACTGGAAAGGCATTTAGAAATGAAATTGTTGCTAGACAATTTATTTTCCGCATGCGTGAATTTGAACAAATGGAAATGCAATTCTTTGTGCGCCCTGGAGACGAAATGCAGCATTATGAGTTTTGGAAAGATGCGCGTTTAAAATGGCATTTGTCTTTAGGTTTAGGAAAAGAAAATTATCGTTTTCATGATCATGAAAAATTAGCTCATTATGCAAATGCAGCGGCTGATATCGAATTTAATTTTCCTTTTGGTTTCAAAGAATTAGAAGGAATTCATTCTCGTACCGACTTCGACTTAAAAGCACACGAACAATTCTCAGGTAGAAAATTACAGTATTTTGATGCTGAATTGAATAAAAACTACGTCCCTTATGTGGTGGAAACCTCGGTGGGATTGGATAGAATGTTTTTAGCGGTTTTTGCAACTTCATTAAAAGAAGAAGTTTTAGAGGATGGATCAACTAGAACGGTCTTGAAATTACCATCTGTTTTAGCGCCTACAAAAGCAGCGGTTTTACCTTTAGTTAAAAAAGATGGCTTGCCAGAAATTGCTCATAAAATTATAGATGATCTAAAGTGGGATTTCCAAGTAACTTATGATGAAAAAGATGCAGTAGGTCGTCGTTATAGAAGACAAGATGCATTAGGTACGCCATTTTGTATTACTGTTGATCACCAGACAATCGAAGATGAAACGGTAACGATTCGTCATAGAGACACCATGAAACAAGATCGTGTTAAAATATCGGATTTGAAAGGAATCATTGAAAATGAAGTTTCGATGAAAAACTGGTTAATGAAGATATAGTGACACTAATTACAGCTGCATAAAAAAAGCTTTCCTATTGGGAAGCTTTTTTTATGCGTTATAAATAAAAAGTAAAAAAAGCCATTGTTTGTTTTCTTTCAATTCTACTGAATATGCTCTTTATCGGATTTATTTGCAGTTCATCAAAATGTATTAACATTTATTTAAAATATGTTAACATTAGAGAGTTAAAATGCTGTAAACATGTATTTTTAAAATGTTAAATAACAATTTCTGAAGTAAAAATCGATAATTTTATTTAATATAGTTTCCCAAAACTACTATAATCAAGCTATTGTTTATGATGTATTCTCTACTATAGAGTGTGTGTTACTATGCCTATAATTTAGGAAAAGCTATAGATGAACTATTCGTACATTATTATTGACGACAATCAAGAAAGTGTTTTGAAAACAAAAGCCATGGCTGATAGTTTTTCGGAGCTGGTTTTTGTAGCTACAGCTCATAACTATGAAGATGGTCTAAATCTTATATTAGAAAACACGCCAGACTTAGTCTTTCTTGAAATAGACCCGGTAAATAAAAAAAGCAATTTATCCTTATTGCTTATTAATGAGTTGCACCGATACTTAAAAGTAATTCCAAAAATTATTGTTACCACTTCTAAAAAAGACTTTGCTTTTGAAGCAATACAATATGGCGTAACTGATTATCTTTTAAAACCTTTAGCGCGTATTGATTTTGTGAAATTTATTTTAAAATTAAACAAATCAAATACTGAAGCTGAAGTTCAAATTTTGAAGCCAACAGTTTCTACTGAAGAGCGACCAACCGTTTTTGTTCAGCATGAATCGACTAGTAAGGAAGACCCTCTCATATTGTGTATTAAGTCTTATGGTGATTACAGGTATATTGATGCTAGAGATATTTGTTATTTACAAGCGGATAATAACTCTACTGATATACACTTAAATAACGGAGAGATGGTCACCGCTTTCAAAACGTTAAAGCATTTTGAAGGGGTGTTAACCTATCCTTTTACAAGAATCCATAACAGTTATATTGTTAACAGCCACTACATTTCAAGGATACATACGGGTAATTCATTGTGTTATATTAAAAACACGACTACAAAACTTCCGTTTTCTAAAACATATAAGGTAAATATTGACCTTATTATCTCTGAAATTTCTAACGGGAATTACCTTGAAATTTAAAAAATAGTCATTCACCCTAATTTGACTATCATTCACTATCAGACGATAGCATTCTACCATTGAGACTCTTTTTTGTAAGAAAAAATGGGATGTCCTGTGTATTTTTACATCGTGATACTGCTGATATGCAGGTCATTAAACAAGTAAAAAATTTTAAAAACATAAAATCCCCAAATTATGAAAAAATCAATCTTAACAATCGCTTTATTCTCTTTAGTAATGGTATTAACTTCATTTACTACACCAGAAACAAATAATGTAAACATCATAGGCGGAGGTTCTACTTCAGCAGGAAACGTAAAATTAGATATTATAGGCGGAGGTTCTACTTCAGCAGGAAACGTAAAATTAGATATTATAGGGGGAGGTTCTACTTCAGCAGGAAATGTAAAATTAGATATTATAGGCGGAGGTTCTACTTCAGCAGGAAATGTAAAATTAGATATTATAGGCGGAGGTTCTACTTCAGCAGGAAATGTAAAATTAGATTAAATTTAAATCTATATCAGAAAATATACTTAGGCTATCAATTATTTGATAGCCTTTTTTTATGTTAATTGCTTTATTTTACTATTTTTGATGAAATTCTTATTCAACTTTTGAAAAATAAAGCACTCATATATCTTTTTTTATTTTTGTTCTTATTTTTTTTGGGTTGTTCCAAAAAGAAAAAAGAAAATACTCTAGTAACTTCATCAGAGGATAGTCTATCCACTTATTTTTCATTAGCCAATGATTTTAGTATGGCCAAAGAGAAGAGGTTATTGTTTACTGAAAAAGCATTTAATATTGTTGTAAATCAAAAGGATGATTCTCTTAATAGAGTAAATTTATTTAAAGTTGCCAACCGATATTACAACATAAACAATTGGAAAGAATTTAATAAAACAGTCCATTTGGTTTTAAAGCAATCAGAAAATGCTAAAGATACTCTACATTTAATTAAAGCTTATACCTATTTGGGAGATTATTATGATTCTCAAGCAATTTCTGACAGTGCTTTTATGTTTTATTATAAAGCCGAAAAAATGTATGTTCAGCCTCGTGATAATTTGGTTTTAAGTAAAATACTAATCAATAAAGCGAACTTACAATATAGGATAGGTGATTTTTTAGGTTCACAAAATTCAGTTTTTAATGTGTTGAGAAAAATTAAAGATGAAAAGCAAGTCAATAATATTTTGTATGATGCTTATAATCTTTTGGGGCTTATCTACAATGAGCTTGGCGAATTTGATAATGCGATGATCTATTCCAATAAAGCATTAGCAATTAGTGAAGATCAGTCGATTCCCGGAGAATTTCAATCAAAAGCCAGTTCGTTAAATAATATTGGTTTTTTATATTTAAATTCTCAAAAATTTTTAATGGCGAAAAAATTTTTTCAAAATGGATTAGAACAAAAAGACTTACTTAAGTTTAAACCTGCTTTATTTGCTGTTTTATCGGATAATTTAGCCTACTCTAAATTTAAACTTAACGAAACAGATAATCTTCCAGAATTATTTTATCAATCGTTGAAAATGAGAGAAAATCTAAAACTTACCTCTGGAATATTTATTAATAAAATACATTTGTCCGAATATTTTGCTTCTAAAATGGATACCGTTAGAGCAATAGAATATTCTAAAGAAGCACTTTTGTTAGCTCGTAGTACTAATGTTTCTCGTGATATATTAGTTGCTCTTAAACAATTGTCCTTAATTGAGCCAGAAAAGTCATCCGTTTATTCTAAAGAATACATTCATATTAATGAAGAAATGCAAAAAGAAGAGCGCAGTATGGGAGATAAATTTTCTCGTATTGAATATGAAACAGACAGGATTAAAGATGAAAACAGTAGTTTAGCCGATCAAAACAGGAATTTAGTTTATGTTTTTAGTTTCATCACCATTTTAGGATTGTTTTTATATATCATCAAAGCGCAAAAAACCAAGAATAGAGAATTGTTGTACAAACAACAGCAACAAAAAGCAAATGAGGATATTTATAACTTAATGATCTCGCAGCAAAATACGATTGAGACCAACAGGGTAAAAGAGAAAAAACGCGTTGCTCAAGAATTACATGATGGGGTTTTAGGGAGAATGTTTGGGGTGCGAATGAATTTAGATGGTCTAAATAGGTTTAATGATGATATGGCTATTGAACAAAGAATTAGTTATTTATCGGAATTAAAAAATATTGAGCAGGATATTCGTGAAATTTCTCATGACTTAAATAGAGAAAAATCGGAATTAATTAATAACTTCGTAGCAATTGTTGATAATTTATTTGAAAAACAGCGTAATACTTTTAAGCCCAGATTGATTTCTAATATTGATAGAAACATTAAATGGGAATTATTAGTAAATGCTGTAAAAATCAATTTATATAGAATCATTCAGGAATCACTTCAAAATATTAATAAATATGCCAACGCTGAAAATATTAATATTGAGCTGAGAAAACAAGGCGATAATTTAGTATTAACGGTAACAGATGATGGCATTGGATTTAATGCCAGAGTTAAAAAAAAGGGAATTGGAATGCAAAATATGTTATCTCGAACTAAAGAATGTAATGGGATATTTAATGTAAAATCCAAAAAAGGAGAAGGCGTAATTATTACTGTTATAGTTCCATTAGAACAAATACAAATACCATCATAGAAATGACAACCGAATCTACTTTAATGCTAAAAGTAAAAAAAAACATATTAATAGTTGACGATCATCCGTTCATTATACAGGGATATAAAAATGCTATAACTAGGTATGATGCTGATAATTATGAGTTTTTTATAACAGAGGCAAAAGATTGTGAGTCAGCTTATCATGTTATTACTAATCCTGAATCGGCTATTTTTGATATCGCTTTTTTAGATATCAGTATGCCTTCGTATGAAGAACAAAATCTTTATTCGGGTGAGGATTTGGCAAAATTGATTTTAGAGAACATGCCAAATTGTAAAATAATTTTGTTGACTATGTTTACTGAGTTTTTAAAAATTAAAACAATCATAAGTAATATAAATCCAAATGGGTTAGTAATTAAAAATGATTTAACCTTTGATGAACTTTTATTTGCTTTTGATAAAGTGATCAAAAATGAATTTTATTACAGTAAATCTGTTTTAGAGATGTTAGAATCGCATGAAAATGACATCGAAATAGATTTATTTGATAAGCAAATTCTTTTCCATTTGTCAAAAGGAACTAAAGCAAAAGACATTCCTCAATACATTCCAATTTCGTTAAACGCAATTGAAGCGCGAAAATTAAATCTCAAGGAATTATTAAAAGTAACTGATGGAAGTGATATCGAATTGGTTCGGGAAGCTAGAAAAATCGGTTTGTTATTTTAATATTGGAAATTACATAAAAAAAAGCGACACCTAATGATGTCGCTTTTTTTTTATTCTTTTATAGCATCCCAACCTCTTGCCTTTAGAGGAATTCGAGTATTTGCTCGTGTCACTAAATGGATTCCTTCACTTTCTTGAACCATGTGTCCAATAATAGAGAAATTTGGATTTGCTTTTATTTTATTAAAATCTTCCATAGCAATAGTGAAAAGCAATTCATAATCCTCTCCACCATTTATGGCAACTGTGGTGCTGTCAATATTGAATTCTTCACAAACACTGATGAACTGTGGATCAAGAGGAAGTTTATCTTCATATAAATTACAACCCACTTTAGATTGTTTACATAAATGCATAATTTCTGATGATAACCCATCAGAGATATCAATCATTGAAGTAGGTTTTATTTCTAAAGCATGTAATAAAGTTCTAATGTCTTTACGGGCTTCCGGTTTTAATTGACGCTCAATTATATAAGTATAAGAATCTAGATCTGGTTGTGAATTAGGATTTACTTGAAAAACTTGTTTCTCTCTCTCTAAAACTTGTAGTCCCATGTACGCAGCTCCAATATCACCAGACACAACTAGTAAATCGCTTTGTTTTGCTCCATTTCTATAAACAATTTCATCTTCATTGGCTTCGCCAATAGCAGTTATGCTTATAATTAATCCTTTTTGAGAGGAAGTGGTGTCTCCACCAATCACATCTACTTTGTACTCAGCTGCTGCATGAGTAATCCCTTCAAATAATTCTTCTAAAGCTTCTAATGGGAAACGATTAGAAACGGCAACAGAAACCGTGATTTGAGTTGCTTTTGCATTCATTGCACAGATATCCGAAATATTTACTACAACCGCTTTATATCCCAAGTGCTTCAAAGGCATGTAAGCCAAATCAAAATGTACGCCTTCTATTAATAAATCGGTAGAAATCACCACTTTTTTATCCTTGAAATCAAGAACAGCAGCATCGTCACCAATTCCTTTTAGGGTGGATGCTTGGTTGATTTCAAAGTTTTTTGTTAAATGGTCTATCAATCCAAATTCTCCTAATTGAGCTATACTAGTACGTTGCGGGTTTTTATCTTCAATCATTATCTTTATTTTAAAGATGCAAAGGTACAAAGTTGTAACCCTTTAATGAGATAAAGTAGAAGAGATTTTAGAATTGCCTTTATGAATATAATTTTTTTTCGCATCTTTAAGAATAATTAAAAAAGTTTACAATGAAATCATTTGATATAATTACACTAACAGTAAACCCCGCTTTGGATAAAAGCGCTCATTTTTCGGGATTAGTTCCTGAACAAAAAATAAGATGTGAAGCACCCCTTTATGATGCAGGTGGAGGGGGAATAAACGTTTCTAAAGCGATATCTCGTTTAGAAGGGAGCTCTTTAGCGGTAATGGCTTCTGGCGGTCCGTCAGGCGAAATTATTAAAGAAATTCTAAATAAAGAGTCAATTTCGTTTCGAGCTATTGAAACTAAAAATTGGACAAGAGAAAGTTTTGTTGCAGTTGATGATAATACCAATTCGCAATACCGTTTTAATTTTCCTGGAACTGCAGTTACGGAAACTGAAAAAAATGAAATTATCCAAGTTGTAGAAGGACTTGAGTTTAAATTTCTCGTTTTAAGTGGAAGTTTAAGGGAGGGGTTACCTATTGACTTTTACCAAAAAATGGCTGAAATCGCAAAAAAATCAAATTCAAAACTCATTGTTGATACCGCTGGCGAAGCTTTAGAAAAAGTATTAGAAACTGGCGCTTATTTAATTAAACCCAATGTAGGAGAATTAGCAAAATTGATAGGAGTGGAGCGTCTCGAAATGGAAGAAGTAAATGAAGCAGCAAAAAAAATCATTGCTAAAGGCGGTGCCGAAATTGTTGTGGTTTCCCTTGGTCCTCAGGGTGCAGTTTTAGTCACTAAAGATGTGTATGAATATGTTCCCGCTCCTAATGTTGCTAAGAAAAGTACTGTTGGTGCTGGAGACAGTATGGTAGGAGGAATGGTTTGGGCATTGTCTCAAAATAAAAGCTTGAAAGAAGTAATTCGTTGGGGAGTAGCTTGCGGTTCAGCAGCAACAATGAACGAAGGAACACAGCTGTTTAAATTAGAAGATGCGAAACGATTGTTCGTATGGTTGCAGGATAAATAATGCTCTATAAAAAACCCTGATAATTTTTACATCATCAGGGTTCATTTATAATTTAAAATTCAGAATTTAAAATAATTTTTAATCATTCAATTTCAATACAGCCATAAACGCTTCTTGCGGAATCTCAACATTTCCTACCAATCGCATACGTTTTTTACCTTTCTTTTGTTTTTCAAGTAACTTACGTTTACGAGAAATATCTCCACCATAACATTTGGCAGTTACATCTTTACGCAAAGCTTTAATGGTTTCACGAGAAATTACTTTTACTCCAATAGCCGCTTGAACAGGAATGTCAAACTGTTGACGCGGAATCAATTCTTTCAATTTCTCACACATCTTTTTACCAATAGAATAAGCATTATCAACGTGCATCAAGGAAGATAAAGCATCCACAATAGTAGCATTCAATAAAATATCTACTTTTACCAAGTTGGAAGTTCTCATTCCAATAGGTGTGTAATCAAATGAAGCATATCCTTTAGAAACTGTTTTCAATCGGTCATAAAAATCAAATACAATCTCTGCTAATGGCATATCAAATGTCAACTCTACTCTTTCTGTAGTCAAATACGTTTGATTGGTAATCAATCCGCGTTTTTCGATACACAAACTCATTACGTTACCTACATAATCCGCTTTAGTAATGATTGTAGCTTTGATAAAAGGCTCTTCAACATGGTCCAAGCGAGAAGGCTCAGGCAAGTCGGAAGGATTGTTTACAATAAGTACAGTTGTTGGATCTTTCTTAGTAAACGCATGGTACGAAACATTGGGAACAGTAGTGATTACTGTCATGTTAAACTCACGTTCTAGACGTTCCTGGATAATTTCCATGTGCAACATTCCTAAGAATCCACAACGGAAACCAAAACCTAATGCCGCCGAACTTTCTGGCAAAAACACAAGTGAAGCATCATTCAACTGAAGTTTCTCCATTGAGTTTCTCAACTCCTCATAATCTTCCGTATCTACAGGGTAAATTCCAGCAAAAACCATTGGTTTAACATCCTCAAAACCAGTAATTATATTTGTTGTTGGATTTTTAGCATCCGTTAACGTATCTCCTACTTTTACTTCTTTCGCCTCTTTAATTCCAGAAATTAAATACCCAACATCACCGGCTGAAATCACTTGTTTTGGAACTTGGTTCAGTTTCAATGTTCCAATCTCATCTGCAAAATATTCATTGCCAGTAGCCATGAATTTAATTTTTTGACCTTTTTTTATTTGCCCATTTTTCACACGGAAAATAACTTCAATACCTCTAAAAGGATTGTAATGAGAGTCGAAAATCAATGCCTGTAATGGTTCGTCAACATTTCCTGATGGAGGTGGAATTTTCTCAATAATTGCAGCCAAAATATTTTCGACACCAAAACCTGTTTTTCCCGAAGCATGAATAATATCTTCCAATTTACATCCAAGTAAATCAATAATATCGTCACTTACCTCTTCTGGGTTCGCACTCGGTAAATCCACTTTATTTAAAACTGGAATAATTTCCAAGTCATTCTCTAAAGCCAAATACAAATTTGAAATCGTTTGTGCTTGAATACTTTGTGCAGCATCAACAATCAAAAGCGCACCTTCACAAGCAGCGATTGATCTCGAAACTTCATAAGAAAAATCGACGTGTCCCGGAGTATCAATCAAGTTCAAGATGTATTCTTGTCCTTTGTAGGTATACTCCATTTGTATGGCGTGACTTTTTATGGTAATCCCGCGTTCGCGTTCCAAGTCCATGTTGTCAAGCAATTGTGCTTTTTCTTGACGAGCGGTTACTGTTTGTGTAGCACCAAGTAAACGGTCAGCAAGTGTACTTTTCCCGTGATCAATATGTGCAATAATGCAAAAATTCCTTATATGTTTCATCTTCTATTTATGTCAATTTTTTAGGGCGTGACCACAAGGGTCGGGTTATTCGTTTCAATCTTTTCCTTTAAAAAAAAGGAAAAGGATTTTCACTGCTACCCCTCACGCAAAAGCGTCGAACAACGACAATTAATCTGCAAATATACGCTAAAATCAATAGCTTCAAAGCCTAGAATTAGTAAACTAATAGGTTAAGTTAGAAGTCTTTTCGATAACTACTTTCTGCGATTCATCTAAATGTTGTAATTTTGCACAAAATTAAACGAAGATGATTAAGATTGGCAACATAGAATTACCAGATTTCCCTTTACTTCTCGCTCCTATGGAGGACGTGAGTGACCCACCTTATCGTAGGTTGTGTAAAATGCATGGTGCCGATTTGATGTACTCTGAGTTTATTTCTTCTGAAGGTTTAATTCGTGACGCAATCAAAAGCCGAATGAAATTAGACATCTTCGACTACGAACGCCCCGTTGGAATCCAGATTTTTGGAGGTGATGAGGAAGCGATGGCTTTGTCTTCTAAAATTGTTTCAACTGTAAATCCAGATCTAATTGATATCAATTATGGTTGTCCAGTTAAGAAAGTGGTTTGTAAAGGTGCAGGTGCCGGAGTCTTAAAAGATGTGGATTTGATGATACGCTTGACGAAAGCCGTTATTGACAGTACTCATTTACCAGTAACGGTAAAAACGCGTTTGGGTTGGGATGACAATTCGATTAATATAGATGAGGTGGCAGAGCGTTTGCAAGATATTGGTGTTGCTGCTTTGAGTATTCACGCTAGAACTCGTGCCCAAATGTATAAAGGCCATTCGGACTGGTCGCACATCGCCCGAGTAAAAAACAACCCTAGAATCACCATGCCTATTTTTGGTAACGGAGATATCGACAGTCCAGAAAAAGCATTGCAATATAAAAATGAATACGGTATCGACGGAATCATGATTGGTCGTGCCGCGATTGGGTATCCTTGGATTTTCAACGAAATCAAACATTACTTCAAAACAGGGGAGCATTTAGCTAAACCTACAGTTGCTGATAGAGTAGAAGCCGTGCGCAATCACTTAACCTGGGCAATGGAATGGAAAGGAGAGCGATTGGGAATTGTTGAAACCCGTCCTCATTATACTAATTACTTTAAAGGAATTCACTCTTTTAAACCCTTCAAACAACAATTAGTTACACAAGATAATCCTGCCGAATTGTTTGCTATTTTAAATAACATAGAGCAAGCATATGCTGGTTATGAAGTGGTGTAGAAATTTTTGATAAAATAGTTAAACACGAATTCCACTAATTTACACAAATTGATTTGTATAAATTAGTGGAATTTTTCTATTTACATCTGAAATCTTAATCCAATAACTTTTTACTTACTCGGCTACTAGCAATCAATGAAGCAATAAAGCCAAGCGTAACTATTGTCCCCATCACAATTAACACATTTTCAAGAGAGAAAATGACAGGATAAGCCAGTGTAGGAGTAATCATAACGAGTTGGAAGTGTTGTTGCAGTAAAACGATAATTATTCCTAAAACTAATCCGATTATTCCGCCAAAAACGCTCAATAAAGTACCTTGAAGTAAAAATATTTTTCTCAAATCTTTTATTTCAGTTCCTAAATTAAAAAGGGTTTTCAAATTTCCTTTTTTGTCTAGAATCATCATAATCAATGCACCAATGAGGTTGAAAAGAGCTACCACTATTACTAAAGTAAATATTAAATATACTGCGATATTCTCAGTGTTCAACATTTTATATAAGGATTCATTGAGTTGTGCTCGATTCTTTACAGTTATTTTATTGTTGAAAATAGATTGTAGTTTGTCTATAATCGCATTTTCATCGGCTCCAGTTTTTTCTTTAATTTCTATGCCAGAAATCTGATTGTTTTTGTATTCCAATAATTCTTGGGCTAGACCTAAATCAGAAAAAACATATTTAGAATCTAGATCTTCGCTGATAGCGTAAATGCCAATAGGGAAAACTTCACTTTTGTTAAAAGCTTGTTCCGCATTTTCAATTGTTCCTTTTCCAGGTTTTGGAACTAGAACTTCTAGGGTTTTGTTATAATCAAGCAAGCCCATCGAAAATTTTTGAGCAATGCCATAACCTACCACTACTTGATTTGTATTAGGCTCAATCCATTGCCCATTGTAAAGTGTTTTTTTGATGTCGTTGACTTTACTAAAGTTTTGGTCGACGCCTTTCAAATAGGTTACTTCTTGCTTGTCATCAAAAACAAACAAAACGCGCTCTTCTATTATTTTAGAATAAGAAACAACGCCTTCTATTTTTTTGATTTGGTTTTCTTGTTCTGGAGTAACAAAAAATGATTTCCCTAAAGTGCTACTTATTTTTAAATCGGGATCAATATCATTGGTAAACGAAAGGCTAAAAACTTTCAGCCCACTAAAAACGGACAAAACCACAAACAAAGCCATTGCGCCAACAATAATTCCCATGCTGGCAATTCGATTGATGATATTGATAGCATTATTTTTACTATTGCTAAGAATGTAGCGTTTGGCTATGTAAAGGGGAAAATTCAAATTTTATTGGAATCTGCGTTTGTCCAAAAGATCTCTATTTTCTATAGGATTATCTCTATTGGCTAACGCATTGTCAATTTTTTCAATGTAGTCTAAAGAGTCGTCAATAAAGAAAACCAAATTGGGAACTTTTCTTAATTGCAAACGCACTCGTTGCGATAAATCATGTTTTATGTTTTTAGCATTGGACTTAACCGCCTCTAAGATTTCTTTGGCTTTGTCCTGAGGGAAAACGCTTAAATGCACTGTAGCTACTGATAAATCTGTAGTTACCGTAACCTTGGATACCGAAATGATTAAATTAGCTACTCCGTTTTTTCTCACTTCACCTTGGAGAATATCAACCAAATCTTTTTGGATAACCCCACCTATTTTTTTCTGTCTATTTGTTTCCATGCTGCAAAAATACTACTTTTAAGTTTTATCCCGAAGTTTCGGGACAAATTTTAAAAGTAACCTAAAAATAGTTGTGTTTGTAGGAGCTATTTCCTGCTGTTCTTTGCAATCTTTTATAAAGCTGAAAGCATTCAAAAGGCTTCCAGCTTTATAAAAGGATTTCCACTTCTATCAGGGCCTAGGGGATTTGGGAAGAAAATAAATTTAGGTTTTTGAATGAAAATTTACGAGTTTCAAAAGCACTATTAATCGTTAAACTTGAATAATTCGATTGTATTTATTTTCAAGGCTTTTGACATTATTCACAAGGTAGAAAGAGTTGCATTTGCTCTGCCAGCTTCTAATCTAGACCTATTACTTTTCTCAAAATTGCGTTTGCCAACTTGTATTTGTTTTGATTTTTCCAAATTTTAATTATCATTTACGACAAGTCAAAATTTGTTTTGTATCTGCTCATCGTAAATTTATTTGCCCAAATGAGGAAAACCGTAAAGTAATCGATTTTTTCTATGGTAGATTTGTGAGAGGATTAGAGTTATTAGATACCTTTGAGAAACGTTACCTGAAAAAAGACTTGAAAACCTTTGATTTATTCAAGAAATGTAAGGAACGGTTAGTATTCTAACATTCGATAACGGTAAATTGTAGCGGGGAAAATTAGCCGAACAGATGCCCAAAAAGATAGTAGGCAGTCCAAAAATCAATGAAATGAAAAAAATTATCTTTTTATGTTTTAGTGTAATATTCACTAATTTTACTTGGTCACAAATAACAGTAAACGCACCATCGAGTGTCGAAGTAGGTTTGAATAATCAATTTAGTTTTACTTTTATGCCTAAATCATCCGATTATCCTGCTGGTAGTAGCTCATATAAATTAACCTCTTGGTTTATTAATGACGGAAGTTCTAATATGAATAATTCTGGATATGGCTCGTATAGTAATAACTCACAATCTTTAAACACTTACAGTATTGGCCAATCACAAAGTATAAATTTCCCAATTCGATGGGAAGATAATTCAAATTCTTTGACCTCCAACATTTCTATTGTTGCAAATGTTAGTTATTATGCAGTTGATGCTTTAGGCAATACTTATCCTACTGGAAGTAGAATTCATCCTTTGACCTACACCGTAAATATTAATCGAATTTTTGCACCAACAATTTCTTCTCCGACGATTTTGGGTTGCTGTTCAAACAATGTTTCTATACAAGCTTCAAATTATGGAACTGCCAATAAATTTGTTTGGTTAATTTCAGGGGCTACTATAATTTCAGGTCAAGGTTCTCCGACAATTACAGTTAGCCCAGATCCATTACAAGCTCTTGTTACAGTAGATTGTGTTGTTTCGAGAAGTAATGGAAGTATTATGTATCAAAAATCAAAATCCAATACAATCCCAAAAACAAATAGAACAGCCTCATTTACTCCAAATTATAGTACCACTCCACCCTATGATTATATATGCAAAGGAAGTGGTGGGTTGCAAATGATTATTCCTACTCAATGCGGAATTTCAAGCATTAATTGGGTGGCTCCAAATTGTACTATCTCTGGTCAAAATACATTAACACCAACTATAACCCCTACTAGTGCGATTGCAACAGGGAGTTCAATAAATATTTATGCCGAAGTTTCTTTTATTGGTGGTTGTATAGCAACAACTCCTTCAATTTTATTTAAAATTTTAGACAGCACAACTGCTCCAACTCCTCAGGGTTATTTTACTGTAACATCTTCAAATGGTGGTTCAATATGTACTGCGGAAATATTCGATTTGTCATTTGTAAGCACAAATGGCTTTAACAATGGAATAACTACTGTTTCTCCTGAATTTCTTTGGGGCCCAGGGGATGAATTGCATTATAGAAATGGCAGACCTACAACGGTTACTGTATCTAATAAAAATCTGTGTACTGGTTTGTCAAGCAGTAAAACGTTTACTGTTTATCCTCCTGCTCCTTGTACTCCTAGTGCCAAATTATCCTCAAAAGGCAAGTCAGTAACAAGTGTTAAAGTTGAATCTACTGAGATTTTGGCTGCTACCTTACTTATAACCCCGAACCCAACAAACGGCAATATCAATGCTATGCTGCCTGATAACTATTCGGGTAATTATCAAATATTTGATATAAATGGGATTTTAGTGCAAGAAGCAAAATTTGACAATCAAACTGAATTACAAATTGAACTTTCACAAAAATTAAAATCAGGTATTTACGTTCTCAAAGTGATTACAGATACTAACATTTTTACAGGGAAAATCATTTTAAACAAATAAAATAACTTCAATTGCATTGTCTACAGGCAATGCAATTGTTTTTTTTTACAATAACTTAAATCAACAAAAAAATGAAAATCAATAAAATTTTATTCATCGCAACTTTATTAGTTGCAGTTGCTTCAAATGCTCAAATAAACAAAGGAAACTGGATGATGGGGGGTACTGCAGGATTGTCAAGCTCTAAATCAACAATTGGTGGAAGTACTACTGAATCTTCAACTTCTTTAGGAATTGCACCAAATATTGGATATTTTTTCATTGATAAACTAGCTATCGGCGCGGCTGGCCAATTCAGTTATATTTTTCCGAAAGGAGGTGACCACTCCATAAGTTCAAATAATATATCCCCATTTATTAGATATTACTTTTTAGGAAAAGAAAAGCAAATAAATATTTTTTCGGAAGTACGTTATGAAATTGTAAGATTACATCGTAGCAATTTTAAATCAGATACATTTTTAATTAAAGCGGGGACTGTTTTCTTTGTGAATAGTAGTGTTGGTATTGAAGTTGCATTAAATTATTCAACTCAAAAACTTAATCCAAACATTGAAAATCGATCCATATATTTAAATGTTGGTTTTCAAATACATTTAGAGAAAGAATGAAATAATTAAAAACGTAAAACATAAATTTTTATTATTTGGAATAAGCTATGCAATAAAAAGATAAAATTATCATCCTAATAAATAACCACAAAAGCATTTGGCAACAGCTACGTGTTATTTATGCGCGCAGCACCAACAATAAAAACTGGGTTAAACGAAACCGATTACAAATCAGTAAAAATGATTAAAAGTTTAAGTTTTTTTGTTTTTTAAATTTGGTCTGACATTTCAATATTATAAAAAACCTTTGGCTAAGGCTAAGTCCAAAGGTTTTTTTGTTGAATTTATTGGCTTACATGATTAAGATTATAAAACAATAGAAAGTTATAAATCTTTGTATTACATTTAATGATGATTAAACAAAAATCAATATGCAAAGACCTTCATTCTCCATATACGACGCATCGGCAGGTTCCGGAAAAACCTACGCACTTGTCAAAGAATATTTAAAAATAATTCTTGTTGCCAAAAAAAATGATGCCTATCGCAACATTCTCGCCATTACGTTTACCAACAAAGCGGTACACGAAATGAAAAGCCGAATCGTAGGCAGTCTTTCTGAATTTGCCAAAGAAGAACCAAGCAATAAAGCGCAAGATTTAATGCAGGATTTGGCAATTGATACGGAATTATCTATCATTGAAATCAAAACCAAATCACAGCAAATCATCAAGCATATTATTCACAATTATGCCGCTTTTGATATTTCTACGATTGATAAATTTACGCACAAAGTGATTCGCGCTTTTGCACATGATTTGAATTTACCTATGACGTTTGAAGTTACTTTGGATACCGAAAATCTGCTTGTAGAAGCTGTTGATGCCATCATCGCCCAAGCCGGAGAAGATGAAACATTAACTAAATTGCTCATCGATTTCACGATGGAAAAAACCGATGATGACAAATCTTGGGATATTTCTCGTGAAATTCTCGAAACCGGTCGGTTGGTTTTAAACGAAAATAATAGAAACGAAATCACGCATTTTCAAGATAAATCCATCACTGAATTTGTCGAAATAAAAAACAAACTGTCTGAAGCGTGCAAAGATTTAGAAAAGCAAACTATTGTTTTTGCTGAAGAAGCATTGACCTTAATTGATAAAAACGGGATTGACACCAAATCCTTTTCTAGAGGCACTTTTCCAAATCACATTAATAGTATTCAGCAAGGGAAATTCAATCCTAAGAATAAAATGTTTCATGAGTTTGATGATATTGCAATCAATAAAACGGCAAAAGATCGTGCTTTAATAGAAAATCTAATTCCAGAGTTAATCCAGATTCTAGCAACGATTTATACAAATTTCGAAAAAAGAGATTTTTACAAAGCCTTTCTTAAAAATATCACGCCACTTTCTTTATTGAACACGGTGAGTAATGAATTAGCCAAGATTCAGGAAGAACAAAATGTACTTTCCATCTCGGAATTTAATGCAATTATCCATCGGGAAATTCAAAACCAACCTGCTCCTTTTATATATGAACGATTGGGAGAACGCTACCGTCATTTTTTCATTGATGAATTTCAGGATACTTCCGAAATGCAATGGCAGAACCTGATTCCACTGATTGATAATGCACTTTCAGGTCAGGATGATTTTGGTGTAAAAGGAACTTTGATGATTGTGGGAGATCCAAAACAATCCATTTACAGATGGCGTGGCGGAAAAGCGGAACAATTTATTGAATTGAGTAAAGACCAAAATCCGTTCAATAATCCCGATAAAAGACTCGAACATTTAGATAAAAATTATCGGTCTTATTCTCAAGTAATTGATTTTAATAATGAATTCTTTAAGTTGATCTCTGGTGAATTTGAACATCCAGATTATAAAGATTTGTATGAAAACCATAGTCATCAAAAAACGAATAGTAAAACGGGTGGTTATGTTAATATTTCATTTATACCAAAAGTAGAAGCAACCGAAGAGGATGAGGAAGCGCTAGATAAAACAGAATTATATGTTTTAGCGACTTTAAATACCATACAAAAAGTGTTACGTGAAGGTTTTGAGTATAAAGATATTGTGATTTTGACTCGCAAACGAGATCAAGGAATTGCGATTGCTAATTATTTGACAGAGCAAAACATTCCGCTTTTGTCGTCAGAAACCTTGATGATTCAAAATGCAACTGAAGTGCGTTTGATAATTCATCTTTTAAAATACTTAAAAAATAACGCTGACTTAGAGGCAAAAGCGTATTTTCTGCATTACATCGCAGAGCACGTTCAAGATAAATTAGCGGTTCATGATTTCATCGCCCAAGGTATGGAACAAAAAAACGAAGTGGATTTTGAGAATTGGCTCACGAGTTTTGATATCTCACTTTCGTTTCAAAACATTCGAAAAAAATCATTGTATGAGGCTGTAGAAATTGTGATTTCAAAATTTTTGTCGCCAGAACTCGCTAAAGGTGGCGGAGCGTATGTGCAGTATTTCCTTGATATCGTTTTAGAACGTGATGTTCGTAATCAAGCAGGAATTACTGATTTCTTGAATTTCTGGGATAAGAACGCTGAGAAGTTTAGTATTCCGTCACCAGAGGGAAATAATGCGGTTCGTATTATGACCATACATAAATCAAAAGGACTGGAATTTCCAGTAGTGATTATGCCTTTTGCTGAGGAAGATTATAGTAGGAAACCAAAAGATAAATTGTGGTTGGATGCTTCCGAAATGGATTTTGGTCTGCCTAAGGTTTTAATAGACAATAGTAGTGCTGTTGAAGGTTTTGGTGAAGAGGCAAAATCAGCTTATGATTTAAAAAAACAAGAAGAGCTATTAGATAATATCAATGTTTTATATGTGGCATTAACCCGTGCAGAAGAACAATTGTATATTATTTCAAATATGAACTTAACGAGTAAAGGAGAGGTGAAGACCAATAATATGTCAGCTTTCTTTATTAATTATTTGAATAGCAAAGATGGTTTTGAACCAGAGAAATTCGAATATGAATTTGGAAATTCGGCAAAATTATCATCAGCATCAAAACATGTGGATACTTCAAAAAAGATTGAAGTAGTAGCTGAGACGTTAGATGCAAAAAACATTAAGATTGCCCAACGAGAAGCATTAATGTGGGGGACGCATCAACAAGAGTCCATTGAGTATGGAAATGTCGTACACGAAATTTTATCATTTGTGAAAACTAAAGGAGATATCGTTTTGGCTGTCGAGAAAGCGATTGAAAACGGATTGATCAATTTTGGACAAAAAGAGTTGGTCTACCAAACCATCCAGGATATTGTTAATCATAGGGAATTGGAATTCTTTTTTGCTGAAGGGAATGTTATTTTGAACGAACAAACTATTATTCAAAAAGAAGGAAGTACAATAAAACCGGACCGTATGGTAGTGAATAACAACAATGAAGTCTATTTATTAGATTATAAAACGGGGGGGCATAATGCAAAATATCAAAAGCAATTAGAAAATTATCAATATGCAATTGAGTTAATGGGTTATAAAGTCGTAAAAAAATCATTGATTTACATCGGAAAAGAAATCGATGTAGTAAATTTGTAGCTTAAAAATGAATTATTCGCAAAATCCAAACTTATAAAAAGATAAAAAATGTACGGAAAGATAAAAGAACATCTTCAAAACGAATTACAAACAATAGAAGATAACGGGATATTTAAAAAAGAAAGAATCATTACTTCTCCACAAGGAGCAGAAATTACGATTTCTACAGGTGAAACAGTTTTAAATTTTTGTGCCAATAATTATTTAGGCTTGTCATCTCATCCAGAAGTGATACAAGCTGCGAAAGATGCTATGGATACACATGGTTTCGGAATGTCATCTGTACGTTTTATTTGTGGGACACAAGATATTCACAAAACATTAGAAAGAAAAATCTCGGAATTTTACGGTACAGAAGATACGATTTTGTATGCGGCTGCTTTTGATGCTAATGGTGGAGTTTTTGAACCTTTATTAGGAGAAGGAGACGCAATAATCTCAGATAGTTTGAATCATGCTTCTATTATTGATGGAGTTCGTTTGTGTAAAGCATCGCGCTACCGTTATGAAAACAGTAACATGGAAGACCTAGAACAACAATTAATCAAAGCAAATGAAGCGGGAAGTCGTTTTAAGATAATTGTAACTGATGGAGTTTTCTCAATGGATGGAGTTGTAGCGCCATTAGATAAAATTTGTGACCTCGCTGATAAATATGATGCAATGGTAATGGTTGACGAATGTCATGCCGCTGGGTTTATAGGAGCAACTGGTAAAGGTACGCTTGAAGCAAAAGGAGTAATGGGAAGGGTAGATATTATAACAGGAACTCTCGGAAAAGCTTTAGGTGGAGCCATGGGAGGTTATACTACAGCTAAAAAAGAAATAATCGAATTGTTGCGTCAGCGTTCAAGACCGTATTTGTTTTCTAATTCATTAGCTCCTGCAATTGTAGGGGCGTCAATTAAAGTTTTTGAGCTTTTAGAAAAAGACACTAGTTTAAGAGATCAATTAGAATGGAATACGAATTACTTTAAAGCCGGAATGAAAAAAGCCGGATTTGACATTGTGGAAGGTGATTCGGCTATTGTACCAGTTATGTTATATGATGCTAAGTTGTCCCAGACCATGGCAGATGAATTATTGAAAAAAGGAATTTATGTAATTGGATTCTTTTTCCCTGTAGTTCCTAAGGATAAAGCAAGAATTCGTGTTCAGCTATCTGCAGCACATACAAAGGAACATTTAGATAAGGCGATTTCAGCTTTCATTGAGGTTGGACGTTTATTAGATGTTGTATAATTATTATTGAAAGTTATGAAATTGCCACTTTTTGTGATTTTAAAGGGTTTTTTTTAACATTTAGTTTTGTAATTAATAAATATCGCATTACTTTTGTTTGTAATTAACTAAATTGTAATTAAATAAATTAAGTATGAAACATCTTAACAAAATTTTAGTTGCTGCAATGATGGTGATGGGGTTAAGCTCTCACGCACAAGACAGTAACAACCCGTGGGCTATCTCTTTTGGAGTTAATGCCGTAGACACTAGAACAAGTGCTGGTGGTGGAAATGGATGGTTGGATCAACATTTTTCTCAGCCATTTGCTGTTAAAGATAATTGGAATGTTCTTCCTTCTGTATCTTACATTGGTATATCTAAATACCTAGGAGATAATTTCTCTTTTGGTGTTCAAGGATCTGTGAATAAAATTGAAAAATATGTAAAATTTGATCCTACTGCAACAGGTCATGATTCTCGTGGAATGGTTGTTTCTAATCCTGGAGATTTAATGTATTATGGTATTGACGCAACGGTTAAATATAGCTTCATGAGCTTAATCAACTCTAAAGTTATCGATCCTTCGTTACACGTTGGTGGAGGTTATACTTTCTTTGGAGATAGTAGTTATGGTACTGTAAATCCAGGTGCTGGATTAACTTTATGGTTTACTGAAAACATAGGTTTGTCATTTGAAACAAGCTATAAAAAATCATTTGGTGATAGAGAAGATGCTTCAGGTACTCCTGATGCTCCATCTCACTTCCAACATACCGCTGGTCTTACTTTCAAATTTGGAGGAAAAGATACTGACGGAGATGGAATTTACGACAAAGATGATGCTTGTCCAGAAGTTGCAGGTTTAAAACAATTCAACGGTTGTCCTGATACTGATGGAGACGGAATTATCGACGGAAATGATGCTTGTCCAGATGTATTTGGTTTAGCTGCATTAAACGGTTGTCCTGACACTGATGGAGATGGTATAGCTGATAAAGATGATGCTTGTCCAGATGTATTTGGTTTAGCTGCTTTAAAAGGATGTCCAGATGCTGATGGTGATGGAATTACTGATAAAGATGATAAATGTCCTACTGTTGCAGGTCCAAAAGAAAACGCAGGTTGTCCTTGGCCAGATACTGATGGAGATGGAGTATTAGACAAAGATGATAAATGTCCTACTGTAAAAGGAACTGTTGCTAACAAAGGTTGTCCTGAAGTTACTGCTGAAGTTATCAAACAATTAAACGAATATGGTAAAACAATTTTGTTTGATTCTGGAAAATCTACTTTCAAGAAACAATCTTATACAGTTTTAGAATCTATTGCATCAATCTTAAAAGAATATCCTAATTCTAGATTTATGATTGAAGGTCATACTGATAGCGATGGTTCTAATGCTTTAAACCAAGATTTATCTCAAAATAGAGCTCATGCCGTTAAAAATTACTTAATTGAAAATGGTATTGCTGCAGATAGATTAGAGCACACAGGTTATGGTGAAACTAAACCAATTGCTACTAATAAAACAGCAAAAGGAAAAGCTCAAAACAGAAGAGTTGAAGTTTCTTTAATTAAAGAATAATTTCTTCTAAAATAATTATAGAAAACGCCTCGATTTATCGGGGCGTTTTTTTTATTTTTATGAAATGATAAATACTTCTTTTTTAGATAAAATTGCACATGTTTTAATTCAAGATTACTCCGATAAATTATCGAATACAATAGTAGTCTTACCTAATAAAAGAGCCAAGATATTCTTAATCGAAGCCTTAAAAAAACAAGTAAGCTCTAATGTACTTTCTCCAGAGATTATTAGTATTGAGGATTTTATTCAAGATATTGCGGCTATTCGTACGGTAGATCCTATTGAATTATTGTTTGAATTCTATGAGGTTTATTTGTCAGTTACCGAAAATTCAAGCCAACAGTCCTTTGAGTTATTTGCAAATTGGGCCAAAATGCTTTTGCAAGATTTCAATGAAATTGACCGTTATTTATTAGATCCTACTCATGTTTTGTCTTACCTAAAAGACATTGAGGATATCAAAAAATGGGGAATAGAGGTAGAGAACAAAACCCAACTACTAGAGAACTACATTGACTTCTGGAAATTACTGCCCAATTACTACCAATCATTATATGCTCATTTGCTAAAAAAAGGGATAGGCTATCAAGGTTTAATTTACCGTCAAGCAGTAGAAAATCTTATTCATTTTTCGAAAACAATCACCGATAAGCATTACGTTTTTGCAGGCTTTAATGCCTTAAATGCTTCTGAAGAAAAAATTATTCAACACCTTATTGCTGCTGATCAAGCTAAAATATATTGGGACGCAGATCAAACGTTTCTAAATGATCCCTATCATGATGCAGGGCTGTTTTTAAGACGATTTAAAGCGAACTGGAAACACTATAAATCCAATCCTTTTGAATGGATTGTAAATGATTTTTCGGAAACAAAAAATATCCAAGTCATTGGCACACCAAAAACAATTGGTCAGGCCAAAATTACTGGAAGTATAATTGAAAAAATCATCAACAAGAATCCTTCAGCTTCACTTGATAAAGTAGCAGTTGTTCTTGGTGAGGAAAATGTGTTAGTTCCCCTTTTGTATTCGCTACCCTCAACCGTTGGTGCTTTGAATATTACCATGGGGTATTCGAGTAAAAACAATCCAGCTCAAATTTTGATTGCAAAGCTTTTCAAGATGCACACCAATGCCCTGTCTCGTAATGCTAAAAATTATGTGTTGTATTACAAAGATGTCTTGGATATTTTGACACATCCATTAGTGGAACCCTATGCCAAAACATCAGGATTGGTTACTATCATCAATCAAAATAATTATACATTTATTACCCATCAAAAGGTGATGGAATTAAATCCTGAACCTACTGATTTGTTTCTACTATTATTTAAAAAATGGGAGCAAGGGTCAATTGCAGTTTTAGATACTATTTCCGGTTTATTACTGACCATTAAGAACAACTTGAGTAATGATAATGAAGAAGAAAAAATTACAAAAGCCTTTGTTTTTGCTATTTTTAAGGTCATTAATAAATTGATTAATTATTATTCACAACACGAACATATTGACAAGATAGACACTTTACATGCTATTTACAAACAAGTAATTGATTTGGCGGAGGTTTCATTTGAAGGCGAGCCACTCAATGGTTTACAAATCATGGGTGTCCTTGAAAGTCGGGTTTTGGATTTTGATACCGTAATTGTTACTTCTATGAATGAAGGGAAGTTTCCGGCAGGAAAATCACAGAATTCTTTTATTCCTTATGATGTGAAACGCGAATTGGGATTGCCTACTTTCAAAGAAAAAGATGCGATTTACACCTATCACTTTTATCATTTACTGCAACGTGCAAAAAACATCTATTTGCTGTATAACACCGAAAGTGAAGGACTGGATGCAGGTGAAAAAAGCCGATTTATTACACAGCTAGAAGTAGAGAAGCAACGCAATCATAATCTTACGCACGAAATATACAATGCTGTGCTACCTGAAACGGCTTATACGCCAATGAAGATTCAAAAATCGGAAGCAGTGATGACGCGATTGAAGGAAATTGCCACTGTTGGTTTTTCACCTTCGGCATTGACAAGCTATATCAGGAATCCGATTCAGTTTTATTTTCAGAAGATTTTACGCATTCGCGAAGTCGAAGAAGTCGAAGAAAATATTGCGTTGAATACGTTAGGAACTATTATTCATGAAACATTAAAAGTCTTGTATGAGCCTTTTATTGGTAAATTCATAGCCGAACATGACATTCAAAATTGCTTTAAGCAAATAGATGCTGAAGTACTTATACAATTCAAGGCCGTATACAAACAAGGAGATATTAAAAAAGGGCGAAATCTACTCGCTTTTGAAGTAGCTAAACGCAATGTGTCTAATTTCTTAAAAGTAGAATTAGTAAGTATCAAAGCAGGTGATGCGATCAAAATCATTGCCTTAGAACAAACTTTTGAACGGACGTTAACGCACCCAAGCTTGCCTTTTCCTGTATTGATAAAAGGGAATGTCGATAGAATCGAAGAGCGTAACGGCACTATCCGAATTATCGATTATAAAACGGGTAAAGTAGAGAAGTCGAGTGTGACTTTGAAAACGTGGAAAGGACTAACTGAAGAAATTAAAAACGATAAGATCATTCAGGTTTTGGCCTATGCTTTCATGTATGATAAACTAGCGGATTCAAAACCTATTGAAGCTGGGATAATTTCGTTTAAGAATTTAAAATCAGGATTTTTACCTTTTAATTTTAAAGAGGAAAAAGACAGTGAATATGTGATAAACGATATTATTATGGCTAATTATTTAGAACAAATTGTGTTGCTTTTAAAGGAAATTTTGGATGAAAAAGTACCATTTGAGGAAAAAATAATTTAGTGAATTGTGAGACGTGAAATGTGAAAAGTTATAATTGAGAATCATATGCGTGATTTTTAATTAGCATTATTTTGTCATTGATATTCTAGAAATTTATTTTCTTTACAAAAAAGAGCAACTATCAAAAAAGCACTCAATATATTTGAATTTTTTAAAAGTACTTTAGTCATTAATTTGGCTTTTTGTGTTCTGCCAGTTCTTTACTTGGGGTTTTTTGCTTTCAAGTATACTTTTTTAACGGTTGGTTTTGCGGTTAGTTTATTAGCCAAGGAAATCAATACTAAAAACGAATATTTGTTTTATTACAACAATAATATTTCTAAAACAGAACTTTGGTTGTATGCTTGGTGTTGTAATTTTGTAGCTCTCATTTTTCTAAGTCTTACTATTAATTTTATCAGTTTACTATTTTGAAAAAACATGTACTTGAAATAGACAGCGTTCAGAAAAGGTTTGATAATAAATCCATTCTGTCGGATGTGTATTTAAAATGTGAAACGAATGATATCATCGGTTTATTAGGTCGAAATGGCTCTGGGAAATCTACATTACTGAAAATTATTTTCGGAATTGAGATTGCCGATTTCAAGTTTGTCCGAATTGATGGCGTCGTGAAAGATAAAACCAATGATTTGTTCCAGCAAATTAGTTACCTCTCTCAAGATAATTTTATTCCAAATCATTTTACCGTTAACAAAGCAATTGCACTAACATTAGAAAAAAGCAAAATAAATGCCTTTAATGATGATGAAATAATTAAGACTTTCAAGGATAAAAAAATTAATCATCTTTCTGGAGGAGAGTTGCGCTATCTCGAAATTAAACTGATTCTTAACAATACTTCTCAGTTTGTTCTTTTAGACGAGCCTTATAACGGTTTGTCACCATTAATGATTGAAAAAGTCAATCTTTTGTTACAAGAACATTCAACAAAGAAAGGAATTGTTATTACAGATCATAATTATGAAAATGTAATTGCTATTTCTACTAAATTGATATTGATGAAAGAAGGAAAAGCCCATCATCTAACCAATAAAAATGAATTGATTGAAAAAGGATATTTAAGAACTGGAAATTTCTAAATTTTCTTAAAAAATTGTAATAAAACGCCTGTCAGTTCTTCTTGGTTTTCAATATGTGACATGTGTCCGTCAGGAAAAGTAATTAATTCTACATTGGTATTTTCAACTTGAACTTTGGTTTCTTCGTAGTCTAAAACAGGATCTTTTTCGCCTAAAATCAACATTTTTGGATAAGGAGTAAGATGCAGTAAAACTTCTCGGTCTTTGCGTATTTTCATGCCTTCTAGTGAAGCAACAATAGCTTGAAGCGGTGTTTTTAAAGCTTCTTTTTTTACAATTTCAATTTGGTCATTTAATCGCTCTCGATTGTTTTCACTGAATAAATTGGTTATCGCCATGCTTACAAATCCTTTGTAGCTTTGTTTAACAGCCTTAATTGCTCGATCTCGATTTGTTTTTCGTTCATCACTATCTGCTTTTGCAGTTGAATTCAGTAAAACTAAACCTTTTACGGCATCAGGATGCATTTCGGCGAAAGCTAGAGCAACATAACCGCCCATAGAATGCCCAACGAAAATCGCTTTACGAATGCGCAACTCTGCCAAGACCGCATGAACAGCATCTGCATTGTCTTCCATGCTTTGCACATAACCCAAACATTCTGTTTCGCCATGACCCAATAAGTCAATCGTGATTACTCGATTTTTTTTAGTAAAAGGGGCGATGAGGTTGTTCCACATTTTTTGATTTTCTAAGAAACCATGTAGGAAAACTATTGCGGTTCCTTTTCCGGTATCCGAGTAGGCAATACTTGTATTTTTGAATTGTATGTGATTCACTTTTTACTTTCGTTTTTGAGCAGCTGCAAAATTAGTAATTTAATTATGTTTAAATCCTATAAGTTTTCAGGATAGTAGGGGGAAGATGGTTTTTTAAACGATATAAAGTATAGAAGTTCATGTAAGTTTTTAGTTTCTAATTCTAACAACTGTCGTTATTTTGTCATTTAGACGGAGGAGAAATCACATAATAGGAGAAACTAGTGAGATGGCTCCTACGTCTGTATGACATGTTTGAGGAATAGTGTTAGTTGTTAAAATCGATTATCACCATCCAATAGATTTCCTAAACCGCCTAGTAAGCTTCCTTCGTCACGGCTGTTTCCACCTGCTTTGGGTGCGGAGGCTATGATTCTATCGGCTAGTCGGCTGAAGGGTAATGATTGTACATAAACAGTTCCAGGACCTCGAAGTGTGGCGTAAAATAACCCTTCTCCTCCAAAAATGGAATTCTTGATGCCGCCTATGAACTCGATATCGTAATCGACATCTTTGGTGAATCCTACAATACAACCGGTGTCAACTTTAAGTACTTCGCCTGCTTTTAATTCTTTTTTGGCTAGCGTTCCTCCTGAATGTACAAATGCCATTCCGTCTCCTTCGATTTTTTGCATGATGAAACCTTCTCCACCAAAAAGGCCGCGACCTATTTTTTTAGAAAATTCGATACCAACAGAAACACCTTTAGCAGCGCATAAAAACGAACTTTTTTGGCAGATGAATTTTCCTTGAAATTCGGTTAGATCAATTGGGAGGATTTTACCTGGGTATGGTGATGCAAAAGAGACTTTTCCTTTTCCGTGATGCTGATTGATAAAGGCTGTCATGAACATGCTTTCGCCTGTTAAGACTCTTTTTCCTGCACTTAAAAGCTTGTCAAAAATCCCTGATTGTTGATGTGATCCGTCGCCAAAAATGGTTTGCATCTGAATGTTATTGTCCATCATCATGAAACTGCCTGCCTCGGCAATGACAATTTCTTGTGGATCTAGTTCGATTTCTACATACTGCATTTCTTCCCCGAAAATCTGGTAATCTATTTCGTGTGCTGTCATAATTTTGATTGTATTGATTTTTAAAAGATGATTTATGTGTATGAACCATTAAGGAATTAAGGTTCATTGTATTTTATTCTTTTTATAAGACGTAAATGGAGTGATAAAGTTACATTTTTTGGTGATTTTAGAATTCTTGTTTTGGAAAATTTAACGTTGTTGTAATGCGCAAGGGATGGCAGCGGATAGCCCACAGTCCCGTTTTTTAGGGACGAGGACTAGAAGTGTACAGCCCGACCCTGCCGGAGTTTACGGAGGCGGGATGCGCCCAAGAAAAATGTTTAATCGTTTATTTGTTTAATGGTTGTTTGTTTATTTGGGCTTTGAATATAAAAAAACGGCTCACATTGCTGTGAACCGTCTTTTTTTTCTCTTGATTCTATTTTCTTACGAATGCATCAAACTTTCTATTTCGTCTGCCTCGATAGGAATGTTGCGCATTAAATTGAACGGCTCTCCTTTTTCTTGAATGACAACATCGTCCTCAAGACGGATTCCAAAACCTTCGGCTGGGATATAAATTCCAGGCTCTACCGTGAAAACCATATTGGCTTGCATAGGTTCAGTCAAGATTCCGTAATCATGCGTGTCTAGACCCATGTGGTGGGAAGTTCCGTGCATGAAATATTTTTTATAGGCAGGCCATTCTGGGTTTTCATTTTGCACATCGGCTTTATCTATTAAACCCAAACCTAATAATTCTGAAGTCATTAATTTACCCACTTCAACATGGTATTGTTTCCACATTGTTCCTGGAACAAGCATTTTTGTCGCTTCGTTTTTAACGTTTAATACGGCATTGTAAACTGCTTTTTGTCGGTCAGAGAATTTCCCTGATACAGGAATCGTACGTGTCATATCACTAGAATAATTTGCATATTCAGCTCCTACGTCTAGTAATATTAAATCACCCGCTTTACATTGTTGGTTGTTTTCGATATAATGTAACACATTTGCATTATTTCCTGAACCAATGATTGGCGTGTACGCAAAACCTTTGGAACGATTGTAGAGGAATTCATGAATAAATTCGGCTTCAATTTCGTATTCCATTACATTTGGTTTCACAAAAGAAAGGATGCGTCTAAATCCTTTTTCGGTGATGTCACATGCTTTTTGAATAAGGTCTAGTTCTTCACTTTCTTTCACTGAACGGATGCGTTGCAGGATAGGATTGCTTTTAGCAACAGTGTGTGCAGGATATTTTTCTTTCCACCATTTTACAAAACGGGCCTCACGAGTTTCAGTTTCTACTGTCGCTCTATAGTGCTCGTTTGTATTGATATAAATCGTATCAGAATGTGTCATTAATTCGAATAAAACTTTCTCGAATTCTTGTAACCAGTACACAGTTTTGATTCCAGAAACAGATAACGCGCGTTCTTTGGTTAGTTTCTCCCCTTCCCAAACGGCGATATGTTCGTTCGTCTCTTTTAAGAATAATATTTCTCTTTGATGCTCATAAGGAGCATCTGGAAAAAGTAATAAGATGCTTTCTTCTTGGTCAACGCCACTTAAATAAAAAATATCACGGTGTTGCGCAAATGGCATGGTGCTATCGGCACTTATAGGATAGATGTCATTTGAGTTGAAAACAGCAACACTTTTAGGCTTCATTTGAGCCATGAATTTGGCGCGATTTTTTATAAATAAGTCACGGTCAATTTGATGGTATTTCATAACGATCTTGTTTTTTACTTTTATTTATTCAAAAATACTAAGTTTAAATTGTTTCTAGTTATGAATTCGATAATTTTAAGTAAAAAACAACAAAAAACGCATTGGCTTAAAAAGAGTCTTTTTAAACCAATGCGTTTTGCAATTGAATTAGTAAGTTGTTTTATTTAAACTGTGCCGTTTCTGTTGAGTCTTTCATCGCTGTTGTTGAAGATCTTCCAGTGGTAACGGTATTTTGTACGGCATCAAAATAGGATGTCCCTACAAAGCCTTGGTGTTTAACCGCTTTAAATCCGTGTTTTTGCAACGCAAATTCACGCTCTTGTAATTCAGAATATCCTGCCATTCCTCTTTCTTTATAGGCTTTTGACAATTCAAACATACTGGTGTTTAAAGCATGAAATCCTGCCAAAGTGATGAATTGAAATTTGTATCCCATTGCAGCAAGGTCTTCTCTAAAGGTTTCCATCTCTGCAACGGAAAGTTTTGCAGCCCAGTTGAATGAAGGCGAACAGTTGTAGGCTAACATTTTGCCTGGGAATTCTTTGTGAATGGCATCGGCAAATTGTTTTGCATAAGCTAAATCTGGGTTGCTCGTTTCCATCCAAATCAAATCAGCGTAAGGCGCATAACTTAACCCTCTATCAATTCCTTGTTGTACACCACAGTTTACATGGAAAAAACCTTCGGATGTTTTTTCACCTGTAATAAATTTTGCATCTCTTGGATCAATGTCGCTTGTTAATAGATTTGCCGCATCCGCATCAGTACGTGCTACAATTAATGTTGGTGTTCCCATAACATCCGTCGCTAAACGTGCAGCAACCAATTTGTTAATAGCCTCTTGGGTTGGAACTAATACTTTTCCGCCTAAATGACCGCATTTTTTAGCTGAACTTAATTGATCTTCAAAGTGAACTCCTGCAGCTCCCGATTCAATCATGGATTTCATTAATTCGAATGCATTTAGGTTTCCACCAAAACCTGCTTCGGCATCCGCTACAATTGGTACTAAATAATCTTTTTTATTTTCTTCTCCGTTTACAACCTGGATTTGGTCTGCACGTAATAGTGCATTGTTGATTCTTTTTACTACTAGCGGAACGCTATTAGCGGGATATAAAGATTGGTCAGGGTACATTTCACCGGCAACATTAGCATCAGCAGCTACTTGCCATCCGCTCAAATAAATAGCTTCTAATCCAGCTTCTACTTCTTGAATGGCTTGATTTCCAGTTAAGGCACCTAATCCGGCTACAAAATCTTGAGCGTTTAGTTTTTTCCATAATTTCTCAGCACCCATTCTTGCAATACTGTGTTCTATTTTATAAGAACCTTGCAAGTTGATTACTTCTTCAGCTGTGTATGGGCGCTCAATGCCTTTCCACCTTGGGTTAGTGATCCAATCCGTAACTAATGCTTGAATTCTTTCTTCTCTAGTTTTCATAATTTCTTTTTTTTTGGTATTTTTTTTGGTTTGTTTATAAGTATTTGTAGCCTGGAATAGTTAGGAAGTCAATAAAATTTGGATTTACAACGAGCACATCTAACAATTGTTCGGCTAGTTTATATTCTCCATTTTCGTGGCTGTCTTCTCCAACTAGTTTTTTAATTTTTTCATATTCTTCCATAGCTAAACGATGGTAATAATTGTTGGTCAGTTTTTTGTTATTGTCCAAAGTGACTCCGTTTTGTAGCCACTGCCATAGTTGTGATCTTGAAATCTCGGCTGTTGCTGCGTCTTCCATCAAATGATGAATAGCGGCGGCACCTTGACCATGAAGCCAAGAAGCGATGTACAGAATAGAAACATTGATGTTTTTTCGAATGCCTTCTTCTGTAACGATTCCTTTTGGCACTTCTAATAAATCACTCTCTGTAATGTGTAAATCGGTTCTTTTTACGTGAATCTGATTTTTTGTTGGCATTTCTCTGTCGAATACTTCCATGGCAAGCGGAATCAAATCTGGATGTGCTACCCATGTGCCATCATGCCCGTTTTTAACTTCTCTTTCTTTGTCGGCAATTACTTTATTGAAAGCAGTTGTGTTTGCTTCTGGATTGTTTTTTATCGGAATCTGCGCGGCCATTCCGCCAATTGCATGAATGTTTCTTTTGTGGCAACGCTGAATTACCAGTTGCGAATACGCGCTCATAAACGGTGAGGTCATGGTTACTTGGTCTCTATTTGGAACAATATAAGCGGGGTTATTTCTTAGTTTTTTGATGTACGAAAAGATATAATCCCAACGTCCGCAATTCAATCCTACGATATGTTCTTTTAATTCGAATATGATTTCGTCAAGCTGAAAACTCGCTGTTATCGTTTCTACCAAGACCGTCACTTTGATCGTTCCTCTTTGCATACCTAGATAATCCTCGGTAAAATCAATTACTTCATTCCACCAGCGTGCTTCAAGATAATGTTCCAGTTTTGGAATGTAATAGTAAGGTGCTGAACCGTCTTTTAGCAATTGTTTGAAATTGTGAAAAGCATATAATCCAAAGTCAACGAGTGAGCCCGATGTTTCTTGATCTTCAATTAAAATGTGTTTTTCTTGCAAATGCAAACCTCTTGGGCGGACCAGTAAAACGGCAGTCGTATCATTCAGTTGGTATTTTTTATTTTTTGAAACATCTTCCAGAACGATGGTTTTGTTTACAGCATCTATTAGATTTTGTTGTCCTAGCATTAGATTACTCCAAGTAGGCGAGGTGCTGTCTTCAAAATCGGCCATAAATGTTTTTGCACCGCTATTCAAAGCGTTAATAACCATTTTTCTATCGACTGGACCAGTAATTTCGACTCTACGGTCTAATAAATCGTCTGGTGTGGGAGCGGCTAGCCATTCATTTTCACGAATGTTTTTTGTTTCCAATGGAAAAGTTGGCAAGGCGCCTGCATCAAATAATAGTTGTTGTTTTTTGCGATCTTCTAATAATGCAATTCTTCGATTGTTGAATTGATGATGCAAATTAGTTAGATACTCCATCGCATCTTCAGTTAATACATCTGGGAATTGTTGATTGGCATTAGCCTTAATTCGCAATGTTTTTTCAATTGTGTGGGTTGATTGTTTCATGGTTAATATGTTTTACATGACAATGTTACGAAAAGTTTTTTACAAAACAAGCGAACGTACGCTAAAAATGTAAAAAACTTTTTTTTGCTGTTTTTATTTTTTAGCGTATATTTGAAATATGAACATGGAAAAGGATTACATCAAGTTAATTTTTGGGTTGAAACTCAAGCAAGCACGCACGAATAAGAATTTGTCTCTATTTGGTTTAGCCAAAATCACCGAGCTCTCTAAATCGTATTTGAATGAAATAGAGAAGGGGAAAAAATATCCCAAGACCGATAAGATTATTCTACTAGCTGAAAAGCTCGAGGTTTCTTACGATCATATGGTGTCTTTGAAATTGGATAATAATTTGGCTCCTATTGGTGAGATTTTAAAATCGGGAATTTTAAAAGAGATACCGCTTGACATCTTCGGAATCCAAGAAAATGATTTGATTGATATTATTGCAAATGCTCCAGCCAAAGTCAATGCGTTTATAAGTACGATTATTGAGATCGCGCAACACTACAATTTAAGTAGGGAAAGTTTTTTCTTGGCCGCCTTGAGATCTTATCAAGAAGCGCACAATAATTATTTTGAAGATTTAGAACAAAAGGTTTTGGATTTTTCCAAAGCGTTTCACATTGATATGAACAACAAAATTTCGTTAGATGAATTAACGGCAATTTTGAAAGAAGAATACGGCTATACGATTCAGGAACTTGTTTTTTCGGAGCAAGAAGAGTTGGGGGATTTGCGTTCGATTTATGTTCCCAAAAGCAAAACTTTATTGCTGTCACTTGAGATTGATGAACAGCAAAAAGCGTTTATTTTGGCAAAAGAAATTGCCTATAATTATTTAGAAATTCAAGATCGTTTGTATACGTTTAGTTGGATAAAGTTCGATAATTTTGATCAGGTTTTGAATAATTTTTATGCCTCTTATTTTGCAGGCGCATTGTTGATTCCAAGAAAAAAACTTATAGGGGAGCTCAATATTTTTCTGTCTAAGAGTAATCCAACATCACAAGAAATGATTGATTTGATGGGGCAATTTAATGTGTCGCCAGAATCTTTTTATCAAAGGTTAACAAACATTCTACCAAAGGATTTTCAGTTAAAAAACTTATTTTTCCTGCGTCTTTCTCATAAAATAGGAGCGGATACCTATCAGATAAAAAAAGAATTGCATATTACCAATCAGCAAGAGCCTCATGCTAATGAAATGAATGAGCATTATTGCCGAAGATGGATTTCTGTAAAAACAATTGAAGCGGCTATTGCCGAAAAAAAGAGTCATTATTTTGGAGCTCAAATTTCCCGTTATGACAATAGTAGTAATGAGTATTTGGTTTTTTCATCAGCTACCGATGATCCGTTTAAGAAAGATTGTTTAAGAAGTATATCGGTTGGGATTTTAATAAGTCCTGCGATGAAAAAGAAATTCAAGTTTATCGATAATGAAAGTATTAAAAGACAAATTGTTGGTGTTACTTGTGAAACTTGTGCGGTTAAAAACTGCGAAGAACGCGCGTCACCCCCCATTCAATTAGAGCAAAAAAAGCGGAATGAAAATACCGACTTAATTGTACAGCAGTATATGGCTAAATTTAGTTAGTCAAAAATATTTTAATTAAAAAACCTCGATTGTAAACTAGTTGCAATCGAGGTTTTCCGTTGTACTAATCTACCCATTTGTAATAACGAGCACCAAGAAGATTTGGAATTTTTTTTTCTATTCGGTCTAAAACCCATTCATTTTTTGGTTCTTGAATACTAGCACTTTGTTCTTTTTTATGTAGTTTTTCATAAGTGTCAAAGTTTATTTCGTGACTCTGTGCTAACGTTTCAAAAAGCTTGCAATTTGCAATAGCGACTGTCCATTCTTGTTGAATTGTTCCTTCAAAAACTTTTGATTTTGAGCCACTACCATAAGCTAGGAAGCCAAATTTAGCACCATTTATTTCCTTCTCAGTATCCTGAAAATGTGCCAAAGTAGAAAGTAATCCCATAAAAATAGATCCTGTGTATAAGTTTCCAATTAATGACGAAGCCCGTTCAGCAGGTAGTAGTTTTTGGTTTACAAAATTCTTGTATTCCTCGGATTTGCTGGTTTCTTTTAGTTTGTTTTGGTACTCTTGAGCGTCTTCGTTTCCAGTGATCGTTTTGTTTTTAGCGTCTAAGGTGTAAATTTCAGATAACATGCGGCGTCCTTGAAAAGCATACGGTAAATGCATGATAATACTTTTCCATGAATTGTAAATAGGATCCTCCGTTTGTTTTAATTTTTTGAAAGAAAAATAAGCGTCACGAGTCCGATCCATATAACATTGATTCGAATATTGTCCATCAAAAACAGGTTGCTCTTTGTGAATTTCTATTTCGGATTCTAGGTTATCAAACCAAGGTTCATTGGAGTTATTTCTGGTAATAGCTTCTTTAGAAATGGTTCTGTAGGGTTTAAAGAAGTCAAAAACGCCTTTGGTACTTGTTGCCCAGTTATTCTCAAAAGAAATAATTCTTGGATTCGACGCTATCAAAATCGCAACTGCTCCAGCGCCTTGGGTGTATTCTCCAGTAGAATTCAAATCGTATTTAGCCAAATCTGTAGTGACAACTATGGCTTTCTTTGTTGGATTTAGTTTTACAAAATCAATGCAGTTGTGCATCGCGTCTACGCCACCAATACAGGCAAAAGTAAAGTCAACTACATCACATTGAGATAAAGTATTTTCTCCAAATTTTTGTTCCATCAATGCTATCAAGAAAGAACTGATGGGTTTTGAGCTATCAATACTGCTTTCGGTACCTATATATATACGGGCAATTTCATTCAAGTTGATGTTGTTGTCTTGAATTAATTTAGTTAAGGCATTAGCTCCAAAAACTACAGTATCTTGATGAACATCTGCTAAAGTCATTTTCAATAATCCGAGGCCTTTTTCTAGTTTTTCGGGTTCAATATTTCGGGCTTTCGCCAAAGTGGTAATGGGTAAATGTATCTTGGCAACATCAAAAGATATGCTATCAATTCCTACTTTCATTTTGATTTTTTTTAACTTGTAAAGTTAAAATCACGCAGGCAGAATGCAATTTTTTAAATGCACAAAATGCCTCTTTTTTGTGTTTTTATTAATTTAAAAGGAAAGGGCGGCTAAAATTATATGATTGATAATTATAACTCTTTATGGAGGGCCATTATTATTTATTTTACAAAACCATATTTAAGACTTTTTTGTCATTTGTTTAACTAACTTACCGTTGTATAAAGGGTTAGCGCTTATTTTTTAGGAATTCAATAGTTTTTTGGCTAAAACACTTTAAAATCATTATAAATAACAACGAAAAGGTTGTAGTTCAAGTCTATTTGCTTTATTTTTGTCCTATTTTTCAAAACAAACTTATTCAAAACTTATGGCACAATCTGCATTATTGAAGTCGTCAATAGCTAAAAAAGTGGCTATGGCGCTTTCAGGACTTTTTCTGATGTTGTTTCTAGCACAGCACTTCTTTATCAACATGACTTCGGTGTTTAGTCCCGACGTATTTAATTCTATATCTCATTTTATGGGGAATAATCCCTTGGTTCAATTTGTAATTCAACCCATCTTAATTGTAGGTGTTGTTTTTCATTTTATTATGGGATTTGTTTTAGATTTTAAAAATAGAAGCGCAAGACCAATCGCTTATGCAAAAAACAACGGAGCTGCAAATTCTACTTGGGCATCAAGAAATATGATTATTTCTGGTTCAGTAATTTTGGCGTTTTTAGGATTACATTTTTATGATTTCTGGGTTCCAGAAATGGTTTATAAATATGTAGCTTTTAATCCACTAGATGACACTAGATATTTTCATGAATTAGCAGAGAAGTTTGAAAGCCCAGTTCGTACCGCTTTGTACTGTATTTCATTTGTACTGTTGTCTTTACACTTACAACATGGTTTCAGTTCTTCTTTTCAGTCGATAGGACAAAACAACAAATACACAAAAGGAATGAAAAATTTCGGATTAGGATTTGCTTATGTAGTTCCTTTCGGATTTATTTTAGTTGCTTTATTTCATCATTTCAATCATTAATATTAAATTATAATGGCATTAGACTCAAAAATTCCAAGTGGTTCGATTTCGGATAAATGGACAGATTATAAAGATCATATTAATTTAGTAAATCCTGCAAACAAGCGTAATTTAGATGTTATCGTTGTTGGAACAGGACTAGCTGGAGGTTCTGCTGCTGCAACATTAGCAGAATTAGGATATAACGTAAAAGCTTTTTGTTTTCAAGATTCACCTCGTCGTGCGCACTCTATTGCAGCACAAGGAGGAATCAACGCAGCGAAAAACTATAAAGGAGACGGAGATTCTGTTTTTAGATTGTTTTATGACACTGTAAAAGGAGGAGATTACCGTGCTCGTGAGGCAAACGTACACCGTTTGGCTGAAGTTTCTACTAATATTATTGACCAATGTGTGGCTCAAGGAGTTCCATTGGCACGTGAATATGGTGGATTGCTTGACAACCGTTCTTTTGGTGGAGCCTTAGTTTCTCGTACATTTTATGCACAAGGACAAACAGGACAACAATTATTATTAGGTGCTTATTCAGCAATGAACCGTCAAATCGGTCGTGGAAAAATAAAAATGCACAACCGTCACGAAATGCTAGATATAGTAATCGTAAACGGTAAAGCAAGAGGGATTATCGCTCGTAACTTGATTACAGGTGAAATCGAAAGACATTCTGCTCATGCAGTTGTTATTGCTTCTGGAGGATACGGAAACGTATTTTTCTTGTCAACAAATGCAATGGGGTCTAATGCTACTGCAGCTTGGAAAATCCATAAAAAAGGAGCGTACTTCGCAAACCCTTGTTACACACAAATTCACCCAACATGTATTCCAGTTTCTGGAGACCACCAATCAAAATTAACGTTGATGTCGGAGTCTTTGCGTAATGATGGACGTATCTGGGTTCCTGCAAAAATCGAAGATGCTAAAGCAATTCGTGAAGGAAAGAAGAAAGCCAAAGATTTAACGGAGGCAGAAAGAGATTATTACTTAGAAAGAAGATATCCAGCATTTGGTAACTTAGTTCCTAGAGATGTTGCTTCTCGTGCAGCTAAAGAAAGATGTGACGCAGGTTTTGGAGTAAACAAAACAGGTGAAGCGGTTTATTTAGATTTTGCAGCAGCAATTCAACGTTACGGAAAAGAGCAAACCTATGTAAAAGGACTTGATTCTAATGATAATGCGCTTGTAACTAAATTAGGTACTGAAGTTGTAAAAAGTAAATACGGGAATTTATTCCAAATGTATTATAAAATTGTAGATGAAGATCCTTATACTTCACCGATGATGATTTACCCAGCGGTACACTACACAATGGGTGGAACATGGGTTGATTATAACTTGATGACTACAATTCCAGGTTGTTTCTCTATTGGAGAATCAAACTTCTCAGATCACGGAGCGAACCGTTTAGGAGCTTCCGCTTTGATGCAAGGTTTAGCTGATGGATATTTTGTATTGCCTTACACAATTGGTGATTACTTATCTCCAGATATTAAAATGGGACCGATCTCTACTGATTCTCCAGAATTTGAAGCTGCAGAAAAAGGGGTAAAAGACCAAATTGTGAAATTCATGAACAACAACGGAACACATTCTGTTGACTATTTCCACAGGAAATTAGGAAAAATTATGTGGGACAAAGTAGGGATGGCTCGTAATGCTCAAGGATTGAACGAAGCAATTACTGAAATTGCTGCTTTACGTGAAGAGTTTTACAAAGATGTTAAAGTACCAGGAACGGATAAAGGTTTCAACCAAGAACTAGAAAAAGCGACTCGTGTTGCTGATTTCCTTGAACTAGGTGAATTATTCGCAAAAGATGCATTACACCGTAACGAATCTTGTGGAGGTCACTTTAGAGAAGAGTATCAAACGGAAGATGGTGAAGCAAAACGTGATGACGAAAACTTCGCATACGTTGCTGCTTGGGAGTACAAAGGGAAACCAAGTGACGCTGTATTACATAAAGAAGATTTGGTATTTGATGCCGTTAAACTAGTTCAAAGAAATTACAAATAGCAATTAGTCGAAAGGCAAAAGTCTTACAGTCAAATGACTCCATGTCAAGCGACTTTCGACTTTCGACTTTATGACTTTCAAACTAAAATAGTATGAAACTTACATTAAAAATATGGCGTCAAAAAAACGCCCAAGATAAAGGAGCAATGGTTGATTATCAAATCGACGGAATTGAGCCAGATATGTCTTTCCTTGAAATGCTAGACGTTTTCAATGAAGATTTAATGAGTAAAGGGGGTGAGCCAGTTGCATTTGATCACGATTGTCGCGAAGGAATTTGCGGGATGTGTTCTTTGTATATCAACGGTGAAGCACACGGACCAGATAGAGGAGTAACCACTTGTCAATTGCACATGCGTATGTTCAAGGACGGTGATACTATTACTATTGAACCTTTCCGTGCAGCTGCTTTCCCAGTAGTAAAAGATTTAGTAGTTGACCGTAGCTCATTTGATAGAATCCAACATGCAGGAGGATTTATATCAGTGAATACTTCAGGAAACACTATCGATGCCAATACCATTCCAATCAACAAAGAGGATGCTGATAAAGCATTTGATGCTGCAGCTTGTATTGGTTGTGGAGCTTGTGTTGCGACTTGTAAAAACTCATCAGCAATGTTATTCGTAGCAGCCAAAGTTTCTCAATATGCGTTATTACCACAAGGGAAAATTGAAGCAGTTGATCGTGTATTAAACATGGTGCACCAAATGGATGCTGAAGGTTTTGGTAACTGTACAAACACTGGAGCATGTGAGGTTGAATGTCCTAAAGGAATTTCTTTAGAGAACATCGCTCGTATGAACAGAGAGTACATGTCAGCAAGTTTAAAAGGATAATAATCCAAAATATTCTTTGTCAGTTCGAGCGCAGTCGAGAACACGCAAAGAATCTACATTTTAAAAAACGCATTCATTCATTTGGATGCGTTTTTGTTTTTTGGGGTGTCCTCCGCAAAAGCTCCGGTCGGGCTATGCGTTGCAATCTTTTATTTCATTGCATTTCATAAAAGGATTTCCACTGCTATCCCTCACCCGAGAAAGAACAAAGAGGAGAGAAAAAACAATATACTTTATTAAAAATTCAGTACTCATTTGTAGTAAATTATTTGTTATATTTGATTGAGATGATATAACAAATAAGCAAACGAACCTTCGCTTATAAGATCTAAATTGGATGTAAAGGAGCAAGTTTGCAACTAGTATAAATAAGTTAGTTACTATTGCCAAAAAAACAAACTTCAAAAATGGAACAATTTGATAACGAAGTTTTAAGCCTTTTAGAAGAATTAAAACAGAAACACGATATAAGATTCGAAACACACGACGAGAATTATTGTGGTGTTTCTCAACAAAACAATACAGCTACCGTTTTCTATAATCCAAAGCAGTTTAACAATGCATCAATAGCGCATGAACTTTTACATGTTTGGTTGAGCAAATTTGAATATCATGTTGGAAGTCATATCTATTTGATGTGTTTATCTGATCCGAAATTATCAAAAATCATGACGAAATTTTTGTGCGATTATATTGAAAACCTTTTCGATCATAATAAGATGTACCCAAAATATAAAGAAATGGGATATTCGGATGAAGATTTTATAGTAAATGGTTTAGAACAAAAATGTTCAATTTCTGATATTAAACAACTTTCATTATCTTTTCTAAATGTTTATAACGCAAATTCGATTAATAGATTTATTGGATATTTGCTATCAATTTACGCCGACCATGTTTTTCACGATTATCTTGAACATCTATCTTTGCTAAAAAATAAAAATGCTGAACTTTTTAAAATTGTAACCGTGTTTTGGAATCGTTGGCTGATTTTTGATGTTACAGTTATAGATCCAATTTTTAATTCGTCATATGAAATCTCAAATTCCTTTCTTGATGAAATGGAAACTTGGGTTGCAAATAAAAAGATAAAGTAAAGGCAAAGCCTCCAGACTTTGCGCCTGTAACAATGAGAAGAAAACACAAGTCGGCGGACTAAAACAGCATAATTTTTTTTGATTAAATTTGGGTCTAAATTTCAGATTGAAGTTAGTATAGTGTATTTAAATACGGGTACAAAGTGGTGAGACTTTGCATAGTAAGAAAATATTGAAAAGTTAAATAAACGTGTGAAGCTAAATTAAAACAACTATATAGAAAATGAATCAGCAAAAAATTGAACAAGTTAAGAAGATATTAACGCACTGGAACCCTTTAGGAGACGCTAAACATAGGGTGACTGATTTAAATGACTATGAAACAGAAGTTGAAGATATTATTTTTGGACTTTCAATAGAATATGATTTTCCAGAAAAAGACATTACAATACAGCAGTTGTCTATAATCACTAAAGAAGTTTTGAATCAAGCTTTTAATTTGTATTTAACCAACTCAGAATGTGATGCCTATTCTGAAAAAATATTAAAAATTCTTAAATAGAAATAAATCGCATTTTCGTTTAGCCTTAAACACTCCTATTTTATAACTTAAAAAAAACCCGCTGTCCGAAGTGTTTAGTTTGTCGGTGCGTGCTGCGCAAAGTCTCCCAACTTTATGCCTACAACAAGGAGCAGGAAATACAAATCGACAAACTAAAATAGCATAATCTTTATTTAAACCCTTCTTTACTATCCGTGTAAATCCGTTTAAATCCGCGTCATCTGCGTCATCTGCGTTCCAATTTCACATGTCATAATTCACGATAAAACACCATCATCTGTATTTCATTTTTTAGTAACTTTATAAAATGAAAGTAGTAGTAATACAGTCGGCCATAGTTTGGGAAAACCCAGATGCAAACAGAACTTATTTTGAAGAAAAAATCAATGCAATTGAGGATAGTATCAATCTCATTGTACTTCCTGAAATGTTTACAACCGGTTTTACGATGGAACCAGGCCAAGTGGCGGAGCCAATGAACGGCAAAACAGTGTTGTGGATGCAAGCTTTGGCGAAAGCCAAAAACTGCGCCATAACTGGAAGTGTTGTCATTGTAGAGAACTCAATTTTTTACAACCGCATGTTATTTGTATTTCCCTCTGGAGAAATACAGCATTATGACAAACGACATTTGTTTACACTCGCAGGGGAAGATAAAGTATACTCTAGAGGTGCTCAAAAATTGATTGTAGACTACCTAGGTTGGAAAATTTGTCCATTGGTATGTTATGACTTGCGATTCCCGGTTTTCTCTCGTAACGTAGAGGATTACGACCTATTGATTTATGTAGCAAGTTGGCCTAAAACTAGGATTAAAGCTTGGGATACTTTACTTGCAGCACGTGCTATTGAGAATATGAGTTATACTATTGGTGTAAATAGAATAGGGAACGACAATAATGGGTATGAATATGTAGGCCACTCACAAGCGCTAGATTACTTGGGAGAATCCTTGATTGAACCAATGGAACAGGAAGGTGTTTTTATAACCACTCTTGATAAACCTAAATTAATTGAAGTTCGTAAAAAGCTTAATTTTTTAAGTGATAAAGATAATTTTGAAATTATAAATTAAAAACTAGAATTTTTCTTGGGATCTATTTTCTTTTTTGGCTCAGGCGTATAAGGAAGGCTTACATCAAAAACTTGGTCTACATCCCAGTTGGCACGCACATCTATTTCTTTAGAAAAATAAACCACTTCTTCGGCGTATCTTTTTTCTAAATAATTACCAGCGTCATATTGTTTGTTTTTATTATCATCATAAATAATTCGAAGGGTAAATAATGCAGGGTCAAGTAAATTGAAGTCAACGACATTGTTTTTTTCAGAATATTCTGAAGCGATGACCTCTCCTTTTGCATTGGTAAGCTCCACTATTACTGGAAAATGCTTTACGTTTTGCAATTGTATACGAAGATTACCATATTCGGCAGTATTCTTTGTAGTTAGATTGTAGGTTAAGCTATCATTAGTTTTTTCATAAAAATCAGTAAGCGCACCTGGTAAAAGTGAAATGGTGTATTTTTCAGCAGGAGATTTTTTAAAATCAAAATATAGTTTTTGATTAAAATCATCATATTCGGTTGTGAAGTCTATTGCTGTAGAATCTTTGGCAATCAGCTTAATTTTTGAATTGTCAAATTTAATAAGCGGTATTGAGCTTTCTAAAGTGAATCGGTCTCTAAAATTCAATATCCCATTCTGCAAGGCAGATATGTTTAAAGAATCCTTTTTCTGATCTTTAACTTTCAACATGAAATTTTCTTGGTATTTCCCTTTGGAAACAGATAAAGCCAAAGAGTCTGCTTTTATAGGTTTATACCATATTTGTAAAGAATCTTTTTTTGGCATTTGTGTAATGATGGTTGGAATCACATCAGAACCTTTTTTAAGCGTGATTTGAGGTTTTGAGTTCTTTAAGTTTTGTTTGCCATTATAACCGAGTAATAATCGATTACCAGAAGCTTGACTAGGTTTTAAAGCTTTATAATCTAGTGTTTCTTTGAAGAGCTCCAACTCAAAAATGGAGTCGTTTGGGATAGTAATATATTGTTTTCTAAATCCTATTTTATCTTCTTTAGGGTTGAATTTATTGTTACTATTTTTATCTTTTAGAGCTACTAATAGATATTTTCCCGCTTTTAAATTTTCTAATCGAAACGTTTTTAAGCTATCTAAAGTATTAGTAACATATCTTGGAGTGTCTTTGTAGACAACCGAATCTTTAAAGCTGTCATTTACTTCATACAACATGACAGAGACAAAAGACTCTACTTCTTTATCGTAAGCATCTTTTATTTTGCCGCCTATAGCTAGTGAATCAATAAAATCTCCTGTAGAGAAGACATATTTAAATTGATTGTAAGGGTTACCTTCGTTGTTGTCAGCAATACTTTGACCAAAATTAAAACTGTAGGTGGTATTGGGTTGTAAGGTGTCTTTTATTTTTATGGTTAGAAACTTACTAGCAGTTGTAGGTAATATTAGAGGCTCCTGTTTCATAGGAGGTGAAATAATTAATTGCTTGTTTAGGTTTTTTAATTTTATGTTTTCGTCAAAAACTAATTTGATTTCATCGCCTTTAAAATTTGTGCTGAAGTTTTTTGGGAAGCTCATTGTTAAAACGGGAGCAATAGTGTCTTTAAGACCGCCTGTTATAGTTCCTCTTTTAGCACAATTGGCTAGTGATAATGCTAAAAGTATAAATATAATGAGTGTGCTATTTTTCAACATATAGAATTTGAATTTGATAATACAAAATAACAATTATATTTACGGTAATTGAAATTTTTATAGATTTATTATGATTGCCTAATTTGAATTGAAATAGAACGCTTTCATATGCTATAATGAAATAAGTTGTAGTTGTATTTTTGGGTAAAATTTTTTTGAGATTTTAATTAGTAAATTTGGAGTATTGTACAACAGGTTATACAAGATAAAGTTATTTAATAAAATTAGAGGAATGAGAAAAATTGAACATATTGGAATTGCAGTTAAAGATTTGGATGTATCTAATGCTTTATTCGAAAAATTATTTGGAGCTCCAGCTTATAAATCAGAAGAAGTGGCTAGTGAAGGTGTGATGACTTCTTTTTTTCAAAATGGCCCTAATAAAATCGAACTTCTTGCAGCTACAAACCCAGATAGTCCAATTGCTAAATTTCTTGAGAAAAAGGGAGAAGGCATTCATCATATTGCATTTGATGTGGAAGATATCGTTCAGGAAATTGCCCGATTAAAAAAAGAAGGCTTTATAGTGTTGAATGATGTTCCAAAAAAGGGAGCAGATAATAAAATAGTAGCCTTTTTGCATCCAAAAAGCACAAATGGGGTGTTAATTGAGTTGTGTCAAGAAATAAAATAATTTTAGAATTCTAATAATCAGTAGTTTTGAATTTTTATGGTTTTATAATTGCAATTATCTAGAAAACTAAGTAAAAAATATTTGGAGTAAAGAAAAAATAGTAGTAATATTGCAAACTCTAAACCGGTCCTATAGCTCAGCTGGTTAGAGCACCTGACTCATAATCAGGTGGTCCCTGGTTCGAGCCCAGGTGGGACCACATTAACCCTTCAAAATTATTATTTTGAAGGGTTTTTTAATATAGGCAAAAACCAGACTAGTTAAAATATCGTATCTTTATATGTTAAAGGAGATTGTATGTTATTTAAGGTTAAATAGATTTTTTTTTGTCAGCTAATTTACTATTTTTGAAGCCAATGAAGATTGTGTCAAACAAATTTTATATTTTATTCATTTTCCTATTTTGGATTATGGACCTTACTGCTGGCAATGGTGCTGGTTCAGGTCCACCGTCTCCGACTGGAAAAAAACCACCACCTCCACCAGGGCTTCCAATAGACGATAATATTATAGTTTTATTTATTTTAGCGCTATTATTTGGGATATATATTATTTATACAAATACGTTAAAAACGAAGACTTCAGTTTAATAGAAGCTCTTGTAATTTCATACAAAAAGCCCCGTCAAAATATTTTGACGGGGCTTTTTGTATGAAATTAATTATGTTGTTATGCTAGTAAATCTAGTACTAATGAGGGAAATAAACCTAAAGCAATATTCAAAACAATTGCAATTACCGCAACAGCATATATTACAACTGGCGTTCCTGTTCTTGTTTCATTAGCTTCTTTCGTATACATTGCAAGAATTAATTTAAAGTAGTATCCTACGCTTATAATCGAATTTACTACAGCAACTATTACTAAAGCAATATAACCAGCTTGAATCGTTTGATTGAATAAAACCATTTTTGCAAAGAATCCAGCAAAAATTGGAATACCCGCCATCGATAACAAGGAGGCAGTTAGAATTGCGGCCAATAAGGGATTAGTTTTTCCTAATCCATGAAAATTGGTGATATCTTCATTTTCGGTATTTTTACAAACATACAATATAACACTGAACGCTGCGATTCCTGCTAACGCATAAGCAGATGTATAATATAATAAGCTTCCTGCAGCATTTGTAGTGCTTAGTAAAGTCATCAACATAAATCCGGCATGTGAAATTCCAGAGAAAGCCAACATACGTTTTACATTTACTTGACGCAATGCCATAATATTACCAACTGTCATGGAAGCCATAGAAATGATTACAATTACGATTTGGAATGAAGGAGACAAGTCTGCATTCATTACTGTTAGTAATTTAAATAAGGTAGCGATAGCAACAATTTTTGCCAATGTACTCATTAAAGCAGTCGTTAAAGCAGGTGAACCTTCGTATACGTCAGGAGCCCAAAAATGAAAGGGTACAGCAGCAATTTTGAAAAACATTCCAATTGTTACTAATGCAATTCCAATAGGAAACCAAATTGGTAATTCAGCTGATCTTGACAATTCACTGATTTCAGTTACATCAAAAGTTCCCATAGCTCCGTAAATTAAACAAATACCGAACAAAATAATTCCTGAAGCAAAAGATCCCATTAAGAAATATTTCAATCCTGCTTCATTACTTTTGATACTTAATCTGTTGCTTGCAGCCAATATATAAAGAGCAATAGACAACACTTCTATTCCTAAAAAGAACATTGCTAAATTTCCAAATGAAACCATCGCTACAGTCCCTGCCAATAAAAAAACTTTAATGGCGATAAAATCAGATATCTTAGTTTGGTGATTTTCATAAAATTTATGACTCAATGCTACTAAGAAAATCGTTAGTATGATAAACAAACCAGTGAATGCTGTAGAAAACTTACTCACAATAATCATATTATTGTAATACGATTGTGGAGAATTAAATTCAGATATGTTCAGACCAAGAATGGCCAATAATCCAATAATTGTTATAGGAACAATGGCTTTTCTTAATTCGAAAATTTCAAATAAAAGGCATAAAACACCTAATCCTATTATAGCTATTAATGTATTCATTTTTTTTATTTGACTAGTTAATTCTATTAATTTGAGTTAAAATATTTTCCAAACTTGGAGTAATCAAGTCTGTAATTGGTTTTGGATACAATCCGAAAAAGAATAATACTGCAATGATAAGTACCAAAGCTAATCCTTCTTTTAAAGTTACATCAGCAAACACTTTTGTATTGGTTTCTCCTAACATTACTTGTTGGTACATTTTTAACATATAGTAAGCTCCTAGGATAATCGTTGTTCCGCCTAAAAGAGCAAACCAAACATTGATTTGAGATAAACTATATAAAACCGTAAACTCACCCACAAAGTTGAAAGTAGTAGGCAAGGCAACTGATGCCAATACTAAAATCAAGAACATGGAAGCAAATTTTGGTGATTGTGTACGAATACCACCCATTTCAGCAATGGTTCTCGTTTCATATCTTCTGAAGATTATTTCAGAGATAAAGAACAATCCAACTACTACAAATCCGTGCGCAATCATTTGTAAAACCGCACCTCGTAATCCGTCAATAGTCAATGTATAGGTTCCTGCTGCAATTAGCCCTACGTGTGCTAACGAAGAGTAAGCCAATAATTTCTTTAGGTCTTTTTGTCTTAAAGCGACAATCGATCCGTAGATTACTCCAGCGATTCCTAGAGCGATAAAGATGTTCATGTATTCTTTGGCTGCAAGCGGAGCAATTGGCAACTGCCAACGAATCACACTATATAATCCCATTTTTAACATGATACCAGATAGTAACATCGTACCTACAGCGGGTGCTTTTTGGTACACATTCGCTTGCCAAGTATGGAAAGGAATAATTGGAATTTTAATAGCATACGCTAAAAAGAACGCCAAAAAGATCCATAATTGTTCTGCTGCGGATAAATTTAATTTATATAAATCTTCGATTAAGAAACTTCCTGCTTTTTGATATAGATAAATAAAAGCAACAAGCATAAATAAAGAACCTGCTAAAGTGTAGATAAAGAATTTTACAACTGCTTTTTTACGCTCTTCAGCATCGCCATTACCCCAAATTAATGCGATAAAGTAGATCGGAATTAAAGATAATTCCCAGAAGATATAATATAAAAGTCCATCTGCTGCAAGGAAAGTTCCTACCATTGCAAATGACATAAATAAGATAAGAGCATAAAATGCTTTCGCATTTTTATATTCAGTACCAAATGAAGTGTAAATAATGATTGGTGTCAATGCTGTTGTCAATAAAAGCATGGCAATTGCTAATCCATCTGCCTTTAAAGCAAAAGAAACATTGGGTTGATTTATCCATTGGCATAAAAAGCTAATGTTTTCACCTAAATTATAATGGTTTAACAATACAATCGAACAGCCTAATGCTGCTATTCCAAAGAACAAAGCCACTTTTGAAGCTAGTTTATCACCAGCGATATAAGTTGCAAATGCGCCAACTAAAAGTATAATTAATATTAGAGATACATTCATAGTATAAAATTATTGAGCTAAAAATAAATAGGTTATGATGGCACAAATGCCTAATACAAAAACAAACAGATAACGTCCGATACTTCCGTTTTGTATTTTTTTACCTTGAAAACCTATTTCGTTGGTTACTTTTCCTAGACCGAAAACTAAAGACGATAAAGTAGTTTCTACATTATCTCTAAAGAATTTTGATAAACCGTTTATTGATTTTACAAATATAGAATCATAGATTTCATCAACATAGTATTTATTATAAAGTACTTTGGCAAATCCAGTAATTTGTGAATCTTCTTCTGGAACGCTATTTTGTTTAATGTATTTGGCGTAAGCAATCCCTATTCCAACTAATCCACCAATCACAGCAATTAACATCAAAGTGTATTCTGTTGTTCCAAAATGGTGTTCTTCAGTAGCTACTTTTGTAAATAATGGAGCCAAGTATTCGTTCAACCAGCTATTTGTAGGTAAACTAATTAATCCGCCTATAGTTGCTAAAATTGCTAGAACAATTAATGGGAACGTGATTAAAGAAGGACTTTCGTGTAAATGACTTTTTTGTTCAGCCGTACCTCTAAAATCATTAAAGAAAGTAAGGTATAATAAACGGAACATATAGAAAGCTGTCATTAAAGAAGCTAATGAAGCGATGAACCACAGTATTTTGTTGTGCTCAAAAGCAACCATCAATATTTCATCTTTCGAGAAAAACCCTGAAAAAGGAGGGATTCCTGAGATGGCTAATGAAGAGATTAAGAAAGTAATAAAAGTAATACCCATTACTTTTTTCAATCCACCCATTTTTCTCATGTCTTGTTCGCCATGTAACGCATGTATTACTGAACCTGATCCAAGGAACAAACAAGCTTTAAAGAAAGCGTGAGTGATGACGTGGAATACAGCTACTTCGTAAGCTCCTAATCCTAATGCCAAGAACATTAATCCTAATTGAGAAACGGTAGAGTAGGCCAGTACTTTTTTAATGTCTGTTTGAACCAAAGCAATAGTTGCAGCTACAAGAGAGGTAACGGCTCCTACAATGGCAATGATGTTTTGTACATCTGGAGCTAAATCGAAAACGAAATTCAATCTCGTAATCATAAATATACCTGCAGTTACCATCGTTGCAGCATGAATTAATGCTGATACTGGTGTAGGTCCTGCCATCGCATCTGGTAACCAAGTGTACAATGGAATTTGTGCTGATTTTCCACAAGCTCCTATGAACAATGCAAAAGCAGCGATAGAAATCCAATACATATTAAGATCAGTAGCACCTGTAATTGCAGTTTTTAAAGTAGCATAATCTAAAGTAGAAAACATAGATCCAATAATGAATATCCCGATTAGTAATCCAAGATCTCCAATTCTATTCATGATGAATGCTTTCTTAGCAGCATCATTGAATTCTTGATTTTTATGCCAGAACCCGATAAGAAGGTAAGAACAAAGTCCAACTCCTTCCCAACCGATGAATAATACCAATAAATTGCTTCCAATTACCAAAGTAATCATGAAGAAGATAAATAAATTCAAATAAGCAAAATACTTGTGCATGTTCTCGTCATCATGCATATAGCTGATCGAGTACATATGAATCAATGAACCAATACCTGTTACAAAAAGTAACCATAAAATAGATAATTGGTCTAAAAGAAAACCAAAGTCTACTTTGAAATTACTAATTTGAATCCAATCAAACAATTGAATCTGGATTGCTTGATGAGTTTGGCTAATCTGCATGAAAAAGTACACAGAAGCTGCAAATGAAGTTGCGACAGTTAATGTCCCAAGAATTCCAGAAGCCGATTTACCGATGCTTTTTCCGAAGAAAACATTAAATAAAAATCCTATAAAAGGAGCTAGTAATAAGAGTAAAGTTAAACTTGTATCCATTGAAATTTATCCTTTTAAGTTTTTTAAATTATTGATGTCAATTGAACCTAAATTTCTAAATATCGAAACTAGTATTGCTAATCCTACAGCAACCTCGGCAGCGGCCACGGCCATAGAGAAAAATACAAAAATTTGTCCTTGTGCATCTTGATGGTAAGTAGAAAAAGCAACAAACAAAAGATTGACAGCATTAAGCATAATTTCGATTGACATAAATACGATGATGGCATTACGTCTATATAATACTCCGAAAACTCCAATACTAAAAAGTATCACAGAAAGGAAGATATAGTTTTCGATGCCTATTTCATTTAAAATATTGTTCATGTTATTTCTCTGTTTTTTCTTTTTTAGACAATAGAACCGTTCCAATCATTGCTACTAAAAGCAAGATAGAGGCAAATTCGAATGGAACCATGTACTCATTCAATAGTACTTTTCCTAAAACTTTTATTGATTGGTAATCTTCACCAGTAAAGTCGTATTCACCAGTAATTGGTTTCGAGTTGATGAAAACAGCAAGTAGAACCAAGCAAATCAAACAAAAGGAAACAATAGCTCCTAAACGAGTGATTCTAGGTTTATGAACTTCATTTTCTTTATTCAAGTTCATTAACATGATCGTGAATAGAAACAAAATCATAATTGCTCCCGAGTATACTATGATATGAACTACTGCTAGAAACTGTGAGTTCAATAATAAATAATGTCCTGCAATCGAGAAAAAACAAACAACAAGATATAGCGCACTGTGAATTGGGTTTCTGCTAAAGATTGTCAAAAATGCAGTTGACAATGTGATGGCAGCTAAAACACAAAATATAATAAGTATAGTTGACATTAGTTGGCGTTTTTAAGTTGTGCATTTTTCATTGCGATATCTAATGGCATAACCAATTTATCTTTTCCAAAAATAAAATCTTCTCTTTCATAACTGGAAGGAACCAATACTTTTGAAGTAGTCAGGTAAATAGCGTCTTTTGGACAAGCTTCCTCACACAAACCACAAAAAATACAACGCAACATATTGATTTCATAAATCGAAGCATATTTTTCTTCACGGTACAAATGTTTTTCTTCCGGCTTACGTTCTTCGGCTTTCATGGTAATTGCTTCCGCAGGGCATGATAAAGCGCATAATCCACAAGCAGTGCAGTTTTCTCTTCCTTGCTCATCGCGTTTCAACATGTGTTGACCACGGTAAACGGGACTCATTTCACGTACTTGTTCTGGATATTGAATCGTAACTTTTCTTGTAAATAAATGCTTGATTGTAATCATCAAACCCTTGACAATTGCAACAATGTACATTCTTTCCAAAAAACTCATCTCTTTATTAGAGACTTGCTTTTTTCTTCCCGATAAGGATATGGCTTCTATTGACATTTTTTTATTTTTTATTTAAAGCTTCTTCCTGCTATTCGTTTCAATCTTTTATCCTGAACTTGTTTCAGGATCCTGAAACAAGTTCAGGATAAAAGGATTTCCACTGCTATCAGGGCTAGGCGTTTTTTTGATGCTATTTAAAATCCGAAATAAATGGCGATTTGATCTCTCAAAATCACAATTCCAGTGATTATAATATTGATGATTGATAACGGAATTAATACTCTCCAACCTAAATGCATCAATTGATCGTATCTAAATCTTGGAATAGTCCATCTTACCCACATGTAAAAGAAGATGAAGAAACATATTTTTCCAAATAAAACTCCAATTCCTATTACGTTAGCAATATTCACTCCCCAGTGTTCTACTGCCCAAGCCATTCCTGGATAGTTGTAAGCTCCAAAGAACAAAACAGCTATAATGGTAGAAGAAATAAACATATTTGCATATTCAGCAAATAGGTAGAATCCCATTTTCATAGAGGAATATTCCGTATGGTATCCACCAATCAATTCACTTTCGCATTCCGCTAAGTCAAATGGTGTTCTATTTGTTTCAGCAAAAGCACAAATTAAGAATATGAAAAATGATAATGGTTGGTAAAATACATTCCAGTGCATTCCGGGTTGTTGCGCAGCAATTTCTCTCAAACTCAATGTTCCTGTCATCATCAACAAAGCAATAATAGACAATCCCATAGCAACTTCATAAGAAATCATTTGTGATGCAGCACGAACCGCTCCCATCAAAGAGAATTTATTATTAGATGCCCATCCACCAATCATGATTCCGTAAACTCCCACTGACATTACACCAAATACATATAATAAGGCTACATCAATATCAGTCGCTTGTAAAATAATGTCTCTACCAAAAAGGTGAAACTTATCTCCCCAAGGAATTACTGCGCTGGTCATCAAAGCAGTACTCATAGCAATTGCTGGCCCTACGAAGAATAAAAATCTATTTTTTGTGTCAGGTTCAAATTCTTCTTTCGAGAATAATTTTAAACCATCAGCTAACGGTTGAAGAATTCCACCTTTACCAGCTCTATTTGGTCCAATTCTATCTTGAAGCCAAGCTGCTACTTTACGTTCAGCAAGCGTAGAATACATCGCCATTACCATTGTAATTGCAAAAACAACTAAGATGATGACACTTTTTTCTATAATTATAGTACTATCGATCATAGGTTAAAGATTTCCGTGATTAAATTTTTCTTGATCTTCTTTATCCAATGGGATAGCAGGCATGCTTATCTTTTTACGATCTTGTTCTCTACCTTTTAGAATTCCTTCTTCGGTAGCAATCGTTACTGTGTCTAGTTTTTGTGTGTAATTGTTTTGATTGATAACCGAATCTTTATCAAATTCTCTTGGTCCTTCAATAACCCAGTCCGCTGGATCTTTGTGGTCAAAACGACATTCATTACAAATGAATTCTTCTACTTCATGGTACACATCTTTACGACCTGTAACTCTTTGAATTTCGTCACCAAACATCCAAACCGTAGTTTTTCCACAACATCCTGGAGTAGTACACTCTCTGTGTGCATCGTAGGGTTTGTTGAACCAAACTCTTGATTTGAAACGGAATGTTTTGTCAGTTAATGCACCTACTGGACATACATCGATCATATTTCCAGAGAATTCATTGTCAATTGCTTTGGAAATACAAGTAGAAATATTCGAATGATCTCCTCTGTCCATAACTCCATGTACACGATTGTCTGTCAATTGATCAGCAACCATTACACAACGGTAACAAAGGATACAACGGTTCATATGTAATTGAATATTTGGACCTATATTTTCTGGTTCGAATGTTCTTTTTTCTTCTATGAAACGGCTTTTTGATTTTCCGTGTTCAAAACTTAAATCTTGTAAATCGCATTCTCCCGCTTGGTCACAAACTGGACAATCTAAAGGGTGATTGATCAATAAAAATTCAGTTACAGATTGTCTCGCTTCTCTTACTCTATCTGAAGATTTGCTGTTTACTTCCATACCATCCATGCATCCTGTTACACAAGAAGCCATCAATTTTGGCATAGGTCTTGGATCTGCTTCACTACCTTTAGCTACTTCCACTAAACAACAACGGCATTTTCCACCGCTTCCTTTTAGTTTAGAATAATAGCACATCGCTGGGGGAACAGATTCACCACCAATCATACGTGCTGCTTGCAGGATAGTTGTTCCTGGTTCTACTTCTATGCTTTGACCGTCTATTGTTACTTTCATTTCTTACTTTTGTTTTTTTAGTTTAAAGTTTAAAGTTTCAGGTTGTTACACTTGAAACTAAAAAAAACTTGAAACTTGAAACTATTTTAAACTGTTTGTTTTGTTACTAAGTGCTTTACTTGAGCAAATGGTTCTTCTACAAAGTGATTTCTATTTTTTATTTTTTCTGGGAAACGAACATGGTATTCAAATTCATCTCTAAAATGACGAATAGCTGCTGCTACTGGCCATGAAGCAGCATCTCCAAGTGGGCAAATCGTGTTACCTTCAATTTTACTTTGAATACTCCAAAGCAAATCAATATCTTCTTCACGACCTTGTCCGTTTTCAATACGCCACAATACTTTTTCTAACCAGCCTGTTCCTTCACGACAAGGGGAACATTGTCCACAGCTTTCATGGTGGTAAAAACGAGCAAAGTTCCAAGTGTTTCGTACAACACAAGAAGTGTCATTGTAAACGATAAATCCTCCAGAACCTAGCATTGATCCTGTTGCAAATCCTCCATCACTTAAAGACTCATACGTCATCAAACGATCATCACCGTTTGCTGTTTTATAAATTAAATCAGCAGGTAAAATGGGTACAGATGATCCTCCAGGTACTAAAGCTTTCAAAGGTCTATCAGAACTCATTCCGCCAAGATATTCGTCAGAATTCATAAATTCATAAACAGATAAGCCCAATTCAATTTCATAAACACCAGGGTTTTTTACATGTCCTGAAGCAGAAATTAATTTAGTTCCAGTAGATCTTCCAATCCCTATTTTGGCATATTCATCACCTGAATTGTTTACAATCCATGGCACTGAAGCAATTGTTTCTACATTATTTACCACAGTAGGATTTGCCCACAATCCAGAAACTGCTGGAAATGGTGGCTTGATACGAGGATTTCCTCTTTTTCCTTCTAATGATTCAATTAATGCAGTCTCTTCACCACAGATGTAAGCACCAGCCCCACAGTGAACGTAAAGTTCTAAGTCGTAACCTGTACCTAATATATTTTTTCCTAACCAACCGGCTGCTTTCGCCTCGGCAATGGCTCTTTCTAATATTTTATAAACCCACATGTATTCTCCACGAATGTAGATATACGATAGGTTTGCACCCAATGCAAAACTAGAAGTAATCATTCCTTCGATCAATAAATGAGGAATAAATTCCATCAAATAACGGTCTTTGAAAGTTCCTGGTTCTGATTCATCGGCATTACAAACTAAATGTCTTGGTTTTCCTGATTTTTTATCAATAAAACTCCATTTCATTCCAGCAGGGAATCCAGCACCACCACGACCACGAAGTCCTGATTTTTTTACTTCTTCAACAACTTCGTCAGGAGTCATTGCTTTCATTGCTTTCTCTACAGATGCGTAGCCACCTTCTTTACGATATACTTCGTAAGTTTTGATTCCGGGAACGTTTATTTTATCTAATAATATTTTTTTTGACATCTTATTTATCGTGTAATATTATTTTATTATCTCTACAATCAGCGATTAACTGATCAATTTTGTCTTCGGTAAGGTTTTCTTTGTAAAAATCACCCAATTGCATCATTGGTGCGTATCCACAAGCACCTAGACATTCAACTCCTTTTACTTCAAATAGACCGTCAGCAGTGGTTTCACCTATTTTAACGCCCAATTTTTCACAAGTATAGTCCATCAAATCTTCAGTTCCTTTTAAACAACAAGGAGAAGTTTGACAAAATTCAAACATATATTTTCCAATAGGTTTTTGATTGTACATGGAGTAGAACGAAACTACTTCATAGACTTCAATTGGTAGAATTTGAATAATTTCAGCGACTTTGTCCATTAGTTCTGTGCTAAGCCAATTTTCATGAGCATCTTGCACTTCGTGTAGAACGGGTAATAAAGCTGATTTTCGTTTGTCTGCGGGATAATGACTAATTAATTCATTGATGCGATTCATCAACTCGTCAGTCATATTTATTTCTTGTTTGTAAGGGGTACATTTCATAATTTATGCGTCTAATTCTCCTGCGATTACATTTAAACTTGATAAAATAACAATCGCATCTGATAGTAATGAACCTTTTATCATATCTGGATAGGCTTGGTAATAAATAAAACAAGGTCTTCTAAAATGCAATCTATAAGGAGTACGACTTCCGTCTGTTACTAAATAAAAACCTAGTTCCCCATTTCCACCTTCAACAGGATGATATATTTCTGCCACTGGAATAGGAACTTCTCCCATTACAATTTTGAAATGATAGATTAATGACTCCATATTAGTGTATACATCTTCTTTTGGAGGAAGATAATAGTCTGGAACATCTGCATGAAAATCATTTCCTTCTGGCATTTTTGCTAATGCTTGACGAATGATACTTAAGCTTTCCCAAACTTCGGCATTACGAACGCAAAAACGATCGTAAGTATCTCCTGATTTTCCAACAGGAATTACAAAGTCAAAATCTTCATAAGAGCTATATGGTTGTGCAACACGTACATCATAATCAACACCTGCAGCACGTAAGTTAGGACCTGTGAAGCCATAAGCCATAGCTTGTTCAGCAGAAATTGCACCTACATTAACTGTTCTATCAATAAAAATCCTGTTTCTTTCGAATAGGTTTTCAAATTCTTTCCAAGCTGCTGGAAACTCTTCTAAAAAAACATCTAATTTTCTAAAAGCTTCTGGTGACCAATCTCTTTCGAAACCACCAATTCTTCCCATATTAGTTGTCAATCGAGCTCCACAAATTTCTTCGTAGATTTCGTATACTTTTTCTCTAAATTGAAATACATAAAGGAAACCAGTATAAGCTCCTGTATCTACTCCTAAAATAGAGTTGCAAATAATATGATCTGTAATTCTGGCTAACTCCATTACAATTACTCTTAAATATTGTGCACGCTTCGGTACTTCAATATCCAGTAGTTTTTCCAAAGTCATCCACCATCCCATATTGTTAATAGGAGACGAGCAATAATTCATTCGGTCTGTAAGTGGTGTAATTTGGTAAAAAGGACGGTTTTCAGCTATTTTTTCAAAAGCTCTATGAATATAACCAATAGTAGGTTCCGCTTCTAAAATTCGCTCCCCATCCATCAACAAAATGTTTTGAAAAATTCCGTGCGTAGCGGGGTGAGTAGGACCTAAATTTAGAATTGAAAGCTCGCTTCCATCTTCGTTTAGCTTCTCTTTTATTATTTTAGCATATCGATGCTCTGGTGGTAATAATAGTTCTGACATTTATAGAATGTGAAAAATTATATATTCTGTTTTTAGCAATTGTCTATTGTTCTACCGAAAAAACGGTCGTCTTTATCGGTTCTTCCGCCGTCTTCCATTGGGAACTCTTTTCGCATTGGAAAAGAAATCATCTCATCCATATTTAAAATACGTTTCAATTGAGGGTGACCAATAAAGTTAACTCCATAAAAATCATACGTTTCTCTTTCCATCCAATTGGAGCTTAAGAAAATGTTTGATATTGTTTTTATTTCTGGTTTTTCACCATTAATAAAGGCCTTAATTTTTATGCGTTTGTTTTCGTACCAATTGTGCATATGATATACAATTGCAAACTGTCTGTCTACTTCGTTATCTGGATAATGAATACCACATAAATCAGTTAAAAAGTGAAAACGCAATATAGGGTCATTTTTCAAAAAAAGGATCACTGCCGTTATTTTGTCGGAAGCTACTTCTAATGAAAACACATCTCTTTCTTGATTAAAATTGAAGACCGTAGCACCAAATGTCTCTGTCAATTTATCCTGAATTTCTATTGTTTCTAAAGCCATTTTGTTATTTGATATTATAAGAAGCCAATAATTCTTGGTATTCTGGAGAACTTCTTCTTCTTACAGATTCTGTTCTAACTAATTCTTGTAATTTCATTACTCCATCTACTATTTGCTCTGGTCTTGGCGGACATCCAGGAACATATACATCTACAGGGATTACTTTGTCTATACCTTGTAATACAGAATACGTATCAAAAATTCCTCCTGAAGAAGCACAAGCACCAACAGCAATTACCCAGCGAGGTTCTGCCATTTGCTCGTATACCTGACGTAAAATTGGAGCCATTTTTTTAGAAATAGTTCCCATTACCATTAACATATCTGCTTGACGAGGAGAAAAACTAACGCGTTCAGATCCAAATCGTGCTAAATCATAATGTGATGCCATAGTAGCCATAAATTCAATTCCACAACATGAAGTTGCAAAAGGCAATGGCCAAAGTGAATTGGCGCGAGCCATTCCTACTACATCATTCAGTTTTGTAGCGAAGAATCCTTCTCCTACAACACCTTCTGGCGGGGCAACCATTTTTATATTCGAATCGCTCATTTTTTATTTTTTTGAATTATATATTAGAAATATAGAATTGAAATTCAATATTTAAAATTATTCTTTATTCCCAAACTAACGCTTTCTTTTTGATGATATAGAAAAATCCAACCAATAGTAAAAGCATGAAAATTACCATTTTCACCATTCCTTCCATTCCTAGTTCTTTGAAGTTAATTGCCCATGGATACAGGAAAATTACTTCCACATCAAATAGAACAAATAATATCGCGACTAGAAAGTATTTAACAGAGAAAGGAATACGTGCATTACCAACGGATTCAACGCCACATTCAAAGTTTTTGTCTTTGATTTCTGACTTTCTTTTTGGTCCTAATTTGCCAGAAACGATAATGGTTCCTACTACAAATCCTACAGCAAGTATAAACTGTATTAAAATGGGAATATAATTTAGTTGATCAGATTGCATAATTATTATTTTTAGGTACTAAAATAAGTGACAAAGATAGGTTTCAAGGAATTAAAACACAAGTTAATGAATGAAATTAGTTTATTTGAAAATGTGTTTTTTAATTAATTTTTAATGATTATAAATAGTAGTGTATTTCGGTTTGAGTATAATCAAAAAAAAACGCTTCGAAATAAATCGAAACGTTTTTAAACATTCGTAGGCAAAAAATAATTTTTGCTTAGATAACTGCTACTTTCGCAGCAACTTTTCCTTTTCTTCCTTCTTCTTCTTCATAGCTAACTCTGTCACCTTCGCGTAATTCTTCCGCGTTGATTCCTGAAGCGTGAACAAAAATGTCTTTTCCTGTTTCTTCGTCTGTAATGAATCCGTAACCTTTTGACTCATTGAAAAATTTAACTGTACCTGTACGCATTGTAATAGTAATAATAATTTATAATGAGGCAAATATAATATATAATATAATACGAATACTATCAATGTCATTTTTTTTATTAAAATAATTGATATTCAACGTTTTCCAACAAATAGTACCGACTAAATACCTTAGCTTAATTTGATGTGTAGTTCTTTTAATTGTGTTTCGTCAATAGGAGACGGCGCATCAATCATCACATCTCTACCTGAATTGTTTTTAGGGAAAGCAATGAAGTCACGTATTGTTTCTTGACCTCCTAAGATAGCAACTAATCGATCTAATCCAAAAGCTAATCCTCCGTGTGGCGGGGCTCCAAACTGGAATGCGTCCATTAGGAATCCAAATTGTGCTTTGGCTTCATCCTCAGTAAATCCTAAATATTTAAACATTAATTGTTGTGTTGCTTTATCATGGATACGTATAGAACCTCCTCCAATTTCATTTCCATTCAAAACCATGTCATATGCATTGGCACGAACTTTTCCTGGATTGGTTTCTAATAAGTGCATGTCTTCTGGTTTTGGTGAAGTAAAGGGGTGATGCATAGCATGATAACGTCCTGATTCTTCATCAAATTCCAATAATGGGAAATCAACAACCCATAATGGTGCAAATTCTGCAGGATTTCTTAGACCTAATCGTGTAGCTAGTTCCATACGCAAGGCACTTAGTTGCGCTCTTGTTTTGTCAGCAGGACCAGATAGTACAAAGATCATATCTCCAGCTTGCGCTCCTGTAGTTTTTGCCCAATTGGATAAATCAGCTTGGTCATAAAATTTATCTACAGATGATTTATAAGTCCCATCTTCGTTACATTTCACATAAACCATTCCTGAAGCACCAACTTGTGGACGCTTTACCCATTCGATTAATGCGTCAATTTCTTTTCTGGTGTAGTTTCCAGCTCCTGGAACGGCGATTCCGACAACTAATTCAGCAGCATTGAAAACCGGGAATTCCTTGCTTTTAGCTACTTCGTTTAATTGTCCAAACTCCATTCCAAAACGGATATCTGGTTTGTCATTCCCGTAGGTTTTCATGGCATGTTCATACGTCATACGAGGAAATTTATCTACTTCAATTCCTTTTATTTCTTTTAGTAAATGACGGGTAAGTCCTTCAAAAACATTTAAAATGTCTTCTTGTTCTACAAATGCCATTTCGCAATCGATTTGTGTGAATTCTGGCTGTCTGTCCGCACGTAAATCTTCATCACGGAAACATTTCACGATTTGGAAATATTTGTCCATTCCACCTACCATCAATAATTGTTTGAAGGTTTGTGGGGATTGAGGTAAAGCATAGAATTGTCCTTCATTCATTCGAGAAGGTACAACAAAATCTCTAGCTCCCTCTGGTGTTGATTTAATTAGGTATGGAGTTTCTACTTCACAAAAATCCAAGTCAGAAAGATATTTTCGAACTTCCATGGCTACTTTATGACGAAAAAGCAAACTGTTTTTTACAGGATTTCTTCTTATATCAAGGTATCGGTATTTCATTCGAATGTCTTCACCACCATCTGTTTCATCTTCAATAGTGAAAGGTGGTGTTAAGGCGGCGTTCAAAATGTTTAGTTCAGTAACTAAAATTTCAATTTCTCCTGTAGCAATGTTTTTGTTTTTGGCTTCACGTTCGATAACCGTTCCTTTAACTTGAATTACAAATTCACGTCCAAGAGTTTTTGCTAGTTCAAATACCGTTTTCTCAGTACGACCTTCGTCAAAAATTAATTGTGTAATACCATAACGATCTCTTAAATCAACCCAATTCATAAATCCTTTGTCACGAGATTTTTGAACCCAACCAGCTAAAGTTACTTCAGTATTTATATGTGAGGCATTTAATTCGCCACAATTATGACTTCTATACATTATTACAATTTTATATTATTTCAACAGTAGGCCATTTGACCCAGCTGCAAATTTAGGACTAATTATGAACAATGAATTGAGAAATTAGATTTTTTAGTAATTCTAAGTTAATATATTTTCAATTTCCAATGTTAAGCTTTCGTCCAATGTTACTAAATTGTTATCAAATAGTTTTTTAATTGTAAATACATCGTTATATTTGTGGAGATAACAATTAAAACCTTATACGATGAAAAAATATATAATGATTGCAGCCGTGTTAATTTCAGGTATGATATTCGCACAAAATAAAGAACCAAAATTAGAAGCTGTTGGAAATATGGTGAAAGTTACTTATCACCATGAAAATGGACAAGTACAACAAGAAGGATTTTATAAAAACGGAAAATTGCAAGGACAATGGGTTTCTTTTGATGCCAATGGGAATAAATTAGCAGTTGCTGAATACGATAAAGGACAAAAAGTTGGTAAATGGTTTTACTGGAATGATTCCGTTCTAAGTGAAGTTGATTATTCGGATAATAGAGTTGCTTCTGTTAAAAACTGGAAAAAAGATAATTTAGTTAACGTTGATTAATTAAAAAATATAATTCAATAAAAAGGCTTTCAGTTTATGAAAGCCTTTTTTTATGCCCGAACAATGGAGCAATCGATTTTGAAGTTTAGAAAATAGTATTAGACATAATTTCGACTTAGTAGTTAGTAATTGTAGAACTCAGATGAATGTACAATTATCATTCAATTGCGGTTTTGTATGTGTTTTAAATGTATCAGACTTTTTTGCTTTCTAGGATTTTAGTATAAAAAAACCTGTCCAAATTAATGAACAGGTTTTTAGAATTATAAATTAAATTAAGGTATTACAGTGTATGTTTTGGATTAAATCCATCTTCACTCAATTCTTTATGCTCATAGTCAGCAACCATTTCTGCTTCGTAATCTATTTTTTCTCCTTTACTGAACTTAGCAATTATTTTTTCCATGATTTCATAAATCACAGGAACTACGATTAGCGTAAGAAAAAGAGAACTGATCAGTCCACCAATGATTACCCAAGCTAAACCATTTTTCCATCCTGCACCTGCACCAGAAGCTAATGCAATTGGGAACATTCCGAAAACCATTGCAATGGTCGTCATCAAAATGGGACGAAGTCGTGCATGATTGGCCTGAATTAATGCTGTTCTTATTGTTTCACCAGCAGCTCTTCGCTGGTTGGTATAATCGACAAGCATAATCGCATTTTTACAAACTAATCCTATTAACATAATGATACCAAGAATGGTAAATATATTCAATGTATTGTTAGTCAATGCTAGGGCTAGTAGAGCTCCAATAAACGATAAGGGAATTGCAAACAATACAACAAACGGATGTGCAAAGCTATCATATAAACCAACCATAATAAGATAAACCAGTATAATAGCTGCTAATAAAGCAATACCTAATGTTCCAAAACCTTCACTTTGGTTCTCTTGATCACCACCCCAAATGTAATTTACACCTACAGGTTTTTCTAATTTATCTAGTTTTACTTGCCATTCAGCTACAATAGTACCAGCAGGAACTCCTACATTTTGTCCTTGAACGGTAACAGATGCTGTTTTATCTCTACGTTCTAATTGACTAGGACCAGAACCTTCACTAATAGTTGCAAATTGTGATAGTTTAATTTGTTGACCCGCATTATTGATAAAAATTAGGTTACTAACATCTGTAATACTTTTTCGATCAAAAGCATTGTATTTAATATTGATATCGTATTCATATTCTCCTGCTCTAAATTTACCATCAGTATTACCGCTATATGCAGTTTGCATTGTCATACCAACGGTTTGAAGAGTTAGTCCTAATGCGCTCATTTTATCGCGATCTACTTGAACATTGATTTCAGGATTTCCATCCTCAACAGTCAATTTGATCTCAGTTGTACCAGGAATAGTGCGCAATTCAGCTTCTGCTAATTTAGCAAACTTCATGGCACTTTCTACTGAAGGTCCCGTAACAATTAATCCAAGTGTTGCATTTTCAGCTGTTCCTAAAATACCAACTGGAACGGTTTTTACTTTTGCTCCAACTAATACTTTTTCCAATTTGCGTTTGATTTTCGCGGCATAAACTGATGCTCCATCTGTACGCTCTTTTTGGTCAATCATTTTTACATCAATCTCCGATTTATAAGCAGTGGCCTGTGAAGCACCCATTCCCTCACTTGTTTGTCCAACTGTTGTAATTTGGCTATAAACATATTGTTCTTTTTTCAAAAATGCTTCTGCTTTTTGGGTCATGAAATTAGTTTGTTCTAATGACGCATCTTTAGGCATTTCAATTTGAACTAAAAACTCACCACTATCTGATGCTGCAAAAAACTCACCACCAATAAATCCTGCAGGAATTAGTGCAATAGAACTAAAAAATATTAATAGAACAATTGCTAATGTAGTTTTGTAATGATCCAAACACCAAGTTAGTAAACCTGAAATCCAGTTGATAAAACGTGTTAAATAGCTTTCGAAACCAAGAATAATTCTTCCAAACAAGTTTTTACCTTCAATATGCTCTAATTTTCCAAAACGAGAAGACAACCAAGGGATAATGGTAAAGGAAGCCAAAAGGGAAAGTAATGTTGAGATAATCACGGTCACACAAAATTGTGTAATGATATTAGAAACCAGACCAGAACTCATTGCAATTGGTAAAAACACCACCACAATTACTAAAGTAATCGAAGTTACTGTTCCACCAATTTCAGCTGTACCGTCATAGGAAGCTCGAATTCTATTTTTACCCATTTCCATGTGACGGTAAATGTTTTCTAACACCACAATTGCATCATCAACTAATATACCAACAACGAGTGATAGTCCTAATAAACTCATTAAGTTTAACGTATATCCTAAAAGGTAAATTCCTATAAAGGTTGCAATTAATGAAGCAGGTATTGAAACCATTACAATTAATGAGTTACGAATACTGTGCAGGAAAAACAACATTACAAAGGCTACCAAGATAACCGCAATTAATAAATCATGAAGTACAGAATCTGCTGCTTCTAAAGTATATATTGTACTGTCTTTAGCTATTTCTAGTTTTACATCATTCGTTTTATAATCTTTTTCTAATTGGTTGATACTCTTAACCAATTCTTCACTTACTGCAACTGCATTGGCATCAGATTGTTTTATTACTTGTAAAATAATTGCACTTTTTTGGTCTACACGAGATATTTTTTCAGCAATTTTCTGTGCATCTTGAACATCAGCGATGTCTTTTAATCTAATTTGAATTCCACCATTTGAAGAAACCACAAGATTTCTTAATTCTTCAACACTTTTATATTTTCCAGCAAGACGAATTAATATTTTTTGTTCCCGTGTTTGTATGTTTCCTGTTGGGAAATCCAGGTTGGAAGTTAAAATAGTTTGCTGTACTTGGGGAATGGAAAGACCATAACCTTGCATTTTAACGGCATCCAAATTCACTTGAATTTCACGTTCTTGACCACCCACAATATTTACTTGTGCTACACCAGTAACACGAGATAATACAGGAGCTATTTTTTTATCAATCAAATCATAAAAAGCGGCTTCATCCATTTTTCCATTAGCACCAATAGTCATAATTGGTAAATCACTTAATGAGAATTTAGAAAGCGATGGTGCTTTAGCATCATCTGGTAAATCACTTATTATGGCATTTATTTTACGCTGTGCGTCGTTCATCGAAATATCGACATCGGCATTTGAATTCAAAGAGATCGATACAATTGACAAACTTTCGTATGATTTAGAATCAATTTTTTTGATATTTTCTAAAGAAGCAATTGCATCTTCAATTTTTTTAGTTACTGTGTTTTCTACCTCACTTGGAGAAGCTCCAGGATATATTGTTGAAACAGTAATTACGTTTTGTTCGAATTTAGGAATCAATTCGTAGCCCAATTGGCTATAGCTAAAGAGTCCACCTAGGATTAGAATCGTAAATAATACGATTACTAACGAGGGACGTTTTATGGATATTTCTGCTAATTTCATATTTTTTTAGTTGTAAGTCGTGAAATGGATTTTAAAATTTAAAATTCATTTTTTAAATTATTTTATGATCTCCACTTTATTGCCGTCTTGTAGATTGATTTGTCCAGTTACAATAACATTTTCACCATCTGACAACCCATTTATGATTTCTACTTTGTCTCCTAAAATTCTTCCAGCAGTAACGGTTTTTAGTTTGGCGATTCCATTTTCAGCTACAAAAACTTGATTGCTACTCACACTTCCTACAAAAGCATTTCTAGGAACGGTCATCATAGATTGTTTTTGTTGTTTTGAAGCAAATTCAGCAGTTCCATACATACCAGCTTTTAAATCATTGTTGGAATTATTTGCTATTTCTATTTCTACTGGAAAACTTAAACTTGAATCTGCTTTTGGTGCGATAAAAGTTATTTTACCAGAAAAGGTAACGTCAGGGTAAACACTAGCTGTAACGTTTACTGCATTTCCTAGCTTTAAACTAGCAACTTGGCTTTCGTTTACGGATACTTTTAGTTTTAATTTAGATACATTTACAATTTCAAACATTTGAGTTGCAGCTCCTAATACTGAACCTGGTTCAATGTATTTTTTGTTTACAATTCCATTTATAGTTGACTTGATGTTTGTGTCTCCAATATTTACTTTGGCTTGCTGTAATCTTGACTTAGAAGTTACTAAACTTAGTTTTGCTTGATCCAATTGTTGTTTGGTAACACCACCAGTTTTATAAGCATTTTCAAAACGATTGTAATCCGTTACTGCATTTTGGTATGCTGCCTCAGCAGTTTGTAAATCAGCATTTATTGATTCGCTTCGTACAATAGCTAATGTTTGACCTATTCTAACGCTTGAACCTTCATCCACAAGTACTCTAACAACTCTTCCTGGTTTTTCGGCAGAGAAGTTTAATTCTTGAAATGGTTCAAAACTACCATTTACAGAAAAATCCAAAGAAATTTCTTCTGTTTTTACAGGGTTTATTTTTACGGTAACACTAGCGTTTTTTTCTGCAACAATAGCAGTTTTTGCTTCGTTCTCTTTTTTATTACTTGTTAAAGTATATGCTATAAGTCCTAAAGCAGCTATAATTACTATTCCGATTAGTATGTTTTTTTTCATTTTTATTAGTTATTTATAAGTGTTTTTAGTTCTCCTTTTGATTTGATTAATTGTATTTCTGCTAGTTTATAATCTAATATTGCAGCTGTATAGTTATTTTGTGCTTCAGTAAATGCATTTTCTGCGTCCAGTAGATCTGTTAAAGAAGCTAAACCTTGAACATAATTGTTTTTAGTATTACTTAAAACTTCTTTTGCCAATTGCGCATTTGCTTTTTGATTTTGAATAGTTATCATACTGTTGTCTATTTGTGTTTTGGCATTAGCATAATCCAGATCAAGAGACAATTTTGTATCCTTTAAATCTTCTTGTAAAGATCGAAGTTCCACATCTGCTTTTCTTATTTTTGATCGGGTTTCAAAACCTGAAAAAATTGGTACTTTTAAATTCAATCCCACGGAAGAGAAATCAGACCAATATACACCGTCAGTAGGTTTTCCTCCCCAAGGCATTTTTGGTCCTTGTCCGATGTAGTTATATCCCGCTGTAAGAGATAGTGTTGGGTAGAGACCTGCTATTACTGACTTTTTTTGAAATTCTAGTAATTGCTCTTGCTTTTTCATTAACAAAAACTCAGTTCGAGTCTCTGTGTTTGGAGTTTCAGTAAATGATTGGGGACTTACTTCAAATGCAGCTTGGGGAATTTCAATTTTAGTCTCAATTGGCATTCCCATATAAAATTTTAAGGCATTTTCTTGAATTTGTACGGCATTCAAAACTTGTTGACGTTGTGTATTTATGTTTGAAATTTTCACCAATATCCTGTCTAAATCAATTTTCTTAGCGAGTCCGTTATCAAATTGTCCTTTAATAATATTCTTTACTTTAGTTGTATTTATAAAAGTGCTGTCAAGTACATTTAAATTTTGTCTTTGTACATATACTTGATAATAGTTATTAGCTACGCGTTCAATAACTTGTTCTTCTGTTAATTGTTCATTAATTTGGTAGAATTCTCGAGTTGATTTGGCAGCTTTTAATCCAGTAAATACGGACTGATCAAATAAATTTTGTGTCAAGGAAAGTCCGGCTGTTGAGCTCCATTTTTGTCCAAAATTTGCTTTTATTGTTTGTCCAGGTGTACCTCCAAAAGATCCTGCATCTAAAAATGTAGTTTGAAGAATTGGATTGTAAGTAAGCCCTCCATTAGCGGATATTTGTGGTAAAGCTCTAGCGCGTACTTCTTGAATTTGGTATTCGCTATTTTCAACTTTTAATTTCGCTTTTTTTGCATCTGCTTTGTTTTCTAATGCATAAGTTATTGCATCTTTTAGCGTTAGCGATTTAATTTCTTGCGATTTTGCTGTAATGGCAAAAGTTAAGAATGTTAATATGATTATTTTTCTCATTATATTTCTGGGTTAAGTAAGTGTTTTTCTAGTTCAATAAGTCCTTCTTGAGTAGCCATGGCTCTGGTGTGGTATTCTAATATTTCAAGCTCTATTTTTTGACCTTCTTTTTCTGAGCTAATGCTTCCTTTGATACTAAAAATGAGGTTGTAATAAAATTTTGTATAGTTTTCAGTATCAATATTTTTTCGATATAAACCTTGTTTAATTCCGTCCTCTATGTTTTTTCTAAAAACGGCATTGCACTCATTTATTTCTCTATCTATTACTTTTTCATATATTTCTGGATAATGTTTTTTCAATTGATAGACAGGCGAGGTGTCGGATGACTTAAACATTTCTTTAAACATTTTTCTAATTTCAAAGTTTTCTTCAATTGCGTTGTAATTATTCGAAATTATTTGATCGATAATCTGATGTACTTCTTTATGAATGGCATTTGTGCTTTCTTCAATCAGTAACTCTTTATTACAAAAATACTTGTAGATTGTTTTTTTTGAAATACACATTTCTCCAGCAATATCATCCATTGTGATGCTCTTAAAACCTAGTTTTAAAAACATTTCACTTGCTTTTTTTATTATTTTCTCTTTCATGTTCATTTACTTTTTACACTGAAAACTCTAAATTGGCAATCAGCTTTATATCTTGCCCCATCGCTATACCTCCATTGTGATTGTAAGAGTTCGAGCTTAATTTAAAATCTTTTCGTTGTATTTGACCAACCACTTCAAAAACAGCTTTTTCGATACCGTTATAAGTTTTTATACCTATAAATTCAGCATCTAGTTCAACTATTTTTGTTATATTATTGATTGTTAATTCTCCTTTTAGAAAATTAATATTGTTGTTTATTTTTTGAAAAGATGTAGATCTAAAATGGATGTATGGGAACTCATTGATATCTAGAAAATCATTTAGTTGTAAATGAGTGTCCATTTGCTCCAGTTTTGTATCCTTGTTGTTTACATCTAAACAAAATTCAATAGATGCATCTTCAATTGCATTTTCATGAATGTCGATGTGTCCTTTGAACTTATTAATAGATCCGGCTATATATGCAATTATTGAATGTCTTGCTTTTATTAAAACGTCAGATTGATTTGAATCAATAGTCCATTTTGTTGCTGATAGTGGTAGAGTAGTATTCATAACTTTAAATCCTAGTGTTGATTTCGAGGGCAAATGTAATATGGAAACTTTGAATACCGAAATAGTTTCCATTGTTTTTTCATTTTTTTAACGTTTCATTAACAAAAGGAGTTTGCATTCAATTGTGAATGCAGTAAATTAGCCAAAAATTACTTTTTATGCATGCCATTTTTCAGTACCAAGATTTTTTTATAAATTTCCTACAAAAACAGTCAATAACTAAAGAGCCAAAGAATCTTTACGATCCTATTACCTATATTTTAGGCCTAGGAGGAAAAAGAATGCGACCGGTATTAACGCTAATGGCAACAGAAGTTTTTAATGCCGATTATGAAAAAGCCCTTCCTGCAGCTATGGCTGTTGAAGTTTTTCATAATTTTTCCTTAGTTCATGATGATATTATGGATGATGCTCCTTTACGACGTGGTAAAGTAACAGTACATGAAAAATGGGATATTAATACTGGTATTTTATCCGGTGATGCAATGCTTATTTTGGCCTATCAATATTTTGAGCAATATGAACCAACCGTTTTTAGAGACTTAGCAAAGTTGTTTAGTAAAACGGCTCTTGAAGTTTGTGAAGGGCAACAATGGGATGTGGATTTTGAAACACGTACTGATGTTACTATTCCGGAATACCTCAAAATGATTGAGTATAAAACGGCTGTTCTTGTTGCTGCTGCAATGAAAATGGGCGCTATAGTTGCTCAAACCTCAGATGAAAATGCAAACTTGATATATGAATTTGGATTAAATTTGGGACTGGCTTTTCAGTTGCAAGATGATTATCTAGATGCTTTTGGAGATCCGGAGACTTTTGGAAAACAAGTGGGTGGAGATATTATCGAAAATAAAAAAACGTATTTGTACTTGAAAGCAATTTCTTTTTCTTCTAAAGAGGATCGCGATAAATTGATGGCTTTGTTTTCAACTCAACCAGATGAGTATGTAGAAAAAGTCAATCATGCAAAAGATATTTTTAATAAATCTGGTGCATCAAAAGCAACTCAAGATGCTATTCAAGAATATACTTTTAAGGCTTTTGATACATTAGAAAAAATGAATATCACTGCCGATAAAAAAGCAATCTTAAAGAGCTTTGGTGAAAACTTAATGGATAGGAAGGTCTAGTGCGTAACTAGTACTGTTGAAAGAATTCAATGAATCGCAAATACAAATCACTTTAGATGTTTATAGCTCCACAAAATACCGATTTATTGTTATCTGAGGCCGAAGGGGAATCATTGTATCTTAAGTTAATTGAACAAATTAATAAGGATTTTAATTTGGCAAATGAAGGAATTGATTTCCCAATGAGTATCTCACCTAATGAATTGAAAATTCAAATGCATGAAAAAATCTATAGATTGATTCAGTATAAATTTGCCGAATATCTGAATCTTCTTTATATTATTGATGTGTCTGAAGAAGAGATAAAAAGATTAGATGGTTCAGATCTAGTTGCGCTTGCGGAACAGGTTTCTTTTTTAGTTTTAAAAAGAGAATGGCAAAAAGTGTGGTTTAGGAATAAGTTTAGTTAATCTCTTTTAGAAATACACCCTCACAAAAGGCATGAAAGCATCACTATAGACGCTTTTGTTGTCTTGTAATACATTGTAACGTGCTCCAATAGTTACGTTTCCAGCTCGATAACCCGCTCCTAAAAATAAACCAGTATTCCAGTAATCTTGAGAATTACTATTAGAACCGTCTAAATTTACATTGACACGTAATTCTTCTAATTCTACTGAGAGTTGAATTTGATTGATAGGATTGAATAAGGCTATAATACTGCCACCGTACAAATGGGAGGCGTAATAATCTCGCTGTTTTACATATGTATATTGTGCGCCCAATCCCAAAGCTACATATTCATTAAAATTGTAAATCGCACTAGGTGCTATAGAAATATCAGTATAACCAGATCCAAAACCTAAACCAAGGCCACCACCAAATTGTACATGATTCCAAAAATCACTTCTTGATTTACTAGTAGAAGGTTGTTGTTGAGCAATTAAATTATTGCAAACAAATAAGATAATGGTAAGTGAAATTGATTTTGAAACCCTCATAAAGGCACTTTTTTTCATAAGTATCTAGTTTTTTAACATTTTAATAGATAAAATGTATTTAAAAGTAAATGTAAATTTAGTTGATTATTGTACTTTTGCCAAACTATTTTAACAAAAAGTATATTCAATAAATATTATGGATAGGTTTTCATTTTTAAACGCAGCACATACAGAATTTTTTGCACAATTATACGATCAGTACTTAGAGAATCCAGATAGCGTTGAGCCAAGTTGGAGAAGTTTTTTTCAAGGTTTTGACTTTGGAATGGAAACTTATAACGGTGAAAATCCAGTTCAGCATATAATCAGTGAAACTTCAGGCAACGTTGACTATTCTCAAATTTCTGAAAAACTTCAAAAAGAGTTTAATGTTTTGAAATTAGTTGAAGGATATCGTTCTCGTGGACATTTGTTCACCAAAACTAATCCAGTAAGAGACAGAAGAACATTTGAGCCAACACTTGAGATTACTAATTTTGGTCTTTCAACTGCAGATTTAAATACTGTTTTTGATGCGGCAAAAGTAATAGGTATAGCTCCTTGTACATTAACAGATATAATAAAACATTTAGATAACATTTACTGTCAACACATTGGTGTGGAGTATATGTATATTAGAAAACCAGAGATTATTCAATGGATTCAAGATAAACTAACTGTAAACGACAATCAGCCTAATTTCTCTGCAGACGAAAAGAAATCAATTTTAAATAAATTGAATCAGGCCGTTTCTTTTGAAAATTTCTTACATACTAAATATGTAGGACAAAAACGATTTTCACTAGAAGGGGGTGAGTCTATTATTCCTGCACTTGACGCTTTAATCGAAAGAGCAGCCGAAAAAGGAGTGGAGCAGTTTGTAATGGGAATGGCACACCGTGGCCGTTTGAATGTTTTAGCAAATATATTTGGGAAGTCTACTCAAGATATCTTCGGAGAATTTGACGGGAAAGATTACGATCAAGAATATTTTGATGGGGATGTTAAGTACCACTTAGGACTCACTGCTGATAAGATCACGAGCACAGGTAAAAAAATCAATATTAATTTGGCTCCAAATCCTTCTCACCTTGAAACAGTAGGTGCGGTAATTGAAGGAATTACAAGAGCAAAACAAGATAAATATTTTCCAAATGATTTTTCTAAAGTATTACCAATCGCCGTTCACGGTGATGCTGCGATTGCAGGACAAGGGATACTTTACGAAATTGTGCAAATGGCACAGTTAGATGGATACAAAACAGGTGGAACCATACATATTGTAATTAACAATCAAGTTGGGTTTACTACAAATTATTTAGATGCTCGTTCGTCAACTTATTGTACGGATGTGGCCAAAGTAACATTGTCACCAGTATTACACGTAAATGCAGATGATCCTGAAGCGGTAGTTCATGCTATTGATTTTGCTTTGGATTTCAGAATGCAATTTGGTCGTGATGTATTTATTGATTTATTAGGATATAGAAAATACGGTCATAATGAAGGTGATGAACCTCGTTTTACACAACCCGTATTGTATAAAATTATAGCGAAGCATAAAAACCCAAGGGATCTTTACGCAGAGAAATTATTAGCAGATGGTGTTATTGATTCTAATTTTGTAAAAGGACTAGAAGTTGAGTACAAATCTAGAATGGAAGAGAATTTGGAAGCATCTCGTAAAAAAGATTTGACCATTATAACTCCATTTATGAGAAATGAATGGTTAGGTTTTGAGCAAGTTACCGATAAACAAATGTTGCAAAATGTTGAAACTTCTTATTCAAAAGAAGGTTTGACTCAAGTAGCAAATGCAGTTTGTAATTTACCTTCTGATAAAAAATTCATCAGCAAAATCCAAAAACTAATCAACGACAGAAAAACGATGTTTTTCGAAACGAATAAATTAGATTGGGGAATGGCGGAACATTTAGCTTATGGCTCGTTATTGCAAGAAGGATATGATGTACGTATTTCTGGGCAAGACGTAGAAAGAGGAACTTTTTCTCACCGTCATGCCGTAGTAAAAGTGGAAGATTCTGAAGAAGAGGTAACATTAATCAATAGCTTAGAAGGTAAAAAAGGAAATTTTAATATCTTTAATTCTCTTTTATCTGAATACGGAGTGCTGGGATTTGATTATGGTTATGCTTTAGCAAATCCTAATACGTTGACTATTTGGGAAGCTCAATTTGGAGATTTCAGCAATGGAGCTCAAATCATGATTGACCAATACATCTCTTGTGGAGAAGATAAATGGAATAATCAAAACGGTATCGTGTTGTTATTGCCACATGGATATGAAGGGCAAGGAGCTGAGCATTCATCAGGAAGAATGGAGCGTTACTTACAGCTTTGTGCAAGACAAAATATGTTTGTGGCCGACTGTACCACTCCAGCGAATTTCTTTCACTTGCTAAGAAGACAAATGAAAACAAAATTCCGTAAACCATTAATTGTGTTTACACCTAAGAGTTTATTGCGTGACCCAAGATGTGTATCTACCATCGAAGAGTTAGAAAACGGAAGTTTCCAAGAAACAATAGATGATGAAACAGTAAATAAAGCAGATGTGAAAACATTGGTTTTCTGTACGGGTAAATTCTATTATGACATTACTGCCGAAAGAGAAAATAATGGTCGTAAAGATGTGGCAGTGGTAAGAATCGAACAATTATTTCCGCTTCCAGTAGAACAATTAAAAGCGATTATTGCACTATATCCTAATGCCGATGATTATGTTTGGGCACAAGAAGAACCAAAAAACATGGGAGCTTACAGCTTTATGTTGATGAACTTCAACTTGGTAAAATGGAGATTAGCTTCGTTAAAAGCATATTCAGCATCAGCATCAGGAAGTTACACAAGAGCAAAACGTCGTCAGGCCGATGCTATAAAAATGGTTTTTGATAAAAATTTATTCAATTAGAAGCTATTTCCTGCTGTACGCTGTATCTTTCTTGTCCAGAACTTGTTTCTGGATCCTGAACTAAATTTAGGACAAGAAAGGATGCCGCTACCATCAGGGCTAAAAAATAAAACAAACAATAAACAGTAGTTGTTTCAATAACAACTCAAACAATAAAATTCATAATTTAAAAATTATACAAGATGATTTTAGAAATGAAAGTCCCATCACCAGGGGAATCTATAAAAGAAGTTGAAATTGCAACTTGGTTAGTAAAAGACGGAGATTATGTAGAGAAAGACCAAGCAATCGCTGAGGTTGATTCGGACAAAGCAACTCTTGAATTACCTGCGGAAGCTAGTGGAATTATCACATTAAAAGCAGAAGAAGGTGATGCAGTAGCAGTAGGGGCAGTAGTTTGTTTAATTGATACTGCGGCAGCAAAACCATCTGGTTCAGCTCCTGCACCAGCAGCAGCTCCAGTTGCCGAAGCGCCAAAAGCAGCTCCAGCTCCAGTAGCAGCAGCTCCAGCAGCGACATATGCTTCAGGAACGCCTTCTCCAGCAGCAAGAAAAATATTAGACGAAAAAAATATAGCTCCAACAACTGTAACAGGAACTGGTAAAGACGGAAGAATAACTAAAGATGATGCTGTAAATGCAGTACCATCAATGGGAACTCCCACAGGAGGAAGCCGTGGAAGTGAGCGCACTAAATTATCAATGTTGCGTCGTAAAGTAGCGGAGCGTTTAGTTGCTGCCAAAAATGAAACGGCTATGTTAACTACTTTCAACGAAGTAAACATGACGCCAATCAACTTGATCCGTAATCAATATAAAGATGAGTTCAAGGCAAAACACGCTGGTGTAGGTCTTGGGTATATGTCTTTCTTCACAAAAGCAGTAACAAGAGCATTAAAATTATATCCAGATGTGAATTCTATGATGGATGGTGATTATAAAATTGCTTATGATTTCTGTGATATTTCTATCGCAGTATCTGGACCAAAAGGATTAATGGTTCCTGTTGTTCGTAATGCTGAGAATTTAACGTTCCGTGGTGTTGAAGCGGATATCAAAAGATTAGCAATTAGAGCACGCGATGGACAAATTACTGTTGATGATATGACTGGTGGAACATTTACTATTACTAATGGTGGTGTATTTGGGTCTATGTTGTCTACACCTATTATCAATCCTCCTCAATCTGGAATTCTTGGAATGCACAACATTATCGAGCGTCCTATTGCAGTAAATGGGAAAGTAGAAATTCACCCAATGATGTATGTAGCACTTTCATATGACCACAGAATTATTGATGGTCGTGAGTCTGTTGGTTTCTTAGTAGCTGTAAAAGAAGCTTTAGAAAACCCAATGGAATTATTGTTAGACAACAATCCTAAAAGAGCTTTTGAACTATAATTTACTAGTTTGAAATTTTAAAAAAAACTGCCTCAATAATTGAGGCAGTTTTTTTTTTAATTATAGTAAATACAAACAATGGTTGTAATAATCTACAATTGCTTTTCCTTTCATCAATACATCGGCGCCAATGATACCATGTACTGGTTTTGATTTATGCTGAATTAATGCTTCATTGACATGAGACAAATCAAAAATCACCAAATTGAATTCAACATCTTTCCAGAAGCCCAATTGTAGCGTATTATTCGAAGCCATCTGTGTTTGCATTCCTGTAGCTCCTGCTCCTGAAGCCAATGTTTTTGAGTCCTCAGCTTCGACTTGAAATAAGGTTACACTTTCAAATCCAATGCAACTATTGGAAGCTCCCGTATCCAAAATAAAATTTCCTTTAACACCATTAATTCTTGCCTTTAATAAAAGATGTTGTGTTTTAGTAATTTTAAATTTAATTTTTTTATATTTTTCCTTTTTTAAGACTTCGTGGAGGTTTTTCATAGTTTGAAACTGATATTCAAAAGTAATCTAAATTACCAAGAATCTAAAAAAACAACAATTCAAAATAGTAACTTTGCATTTTTAAATTAATAAAATGATACTAACGGATACGCATACCCATTTATATTCAGAAGAATTTGATCAAGATCGAGACGAGATGATACAAAGAGCTATTGAAGCTGGTGTTAGTCGTTTTTTTATTCCTGCCATAGATTCTAGTTGTACAAATGCAATGTATGAGTTAGAAAAGAAACATCCCGATCATGTTTTCTTGATGATGGGATTGCATCCTACCTATGTGAAAGAGAATTATCTGGAAGAATTACAACACGTAGAAGAAGAATTAGCCAAAAGGAAGTTTTATGCTATAGGAGAAATTGGAATTGATTTGTTTTGGGATAAAACCCATTTAAAGGAGCAGCAAGACGCTTTTAGTAAACAAATTCAATTGGCTAAAAAATACAGGTTACCCATTGTGATTCACTGCCGAGATGCTTTTGATGAAGTTTTTGAAGTTTTAGAACAAGAAAAAGGAGATGATTTGTTTGGAATTTTTCATTGTTTTACGGGAACGCAAGAACAAGCTTTACAAGCTATTTCGTATAATATGAAACTAGGAATAGGTGGGGTTGCGACTTTTAAAAATGGGAAAATAGATCAGTTTTTGAAACAAATTGATTTAAAAAATATTGTGTTAGAAACAGATTCTCCTTATTTAGCCCCTATTCCTTATAGAGGAAAACGAAATGAAAGTAGTTATTTGTTAAATGTAGCTGATAAATTATCTCAGATATATGAATCTCCGATAGAAGTTATTGCTGCAATAACAACTGAAAATTCTAAAGCAATTTTCGGTATTTAAAGCTAAATTCGCTATAAATTGATATTTTTTTTGTTCATTTGCCCACTTAAAATTACCAAAATGCAAAAATTTGACGCTATTCGGCCATTTTATGATTCCGAAATTAATGATGCCATTCTAGATGTAGTGAATCATCCTATGATGAAAGCTATGATGAATTTTACTTTCCCTTATTCAGAAGATGAGGTTTGGAAAGAACAGCTTAGAAAAACACATTCTATTCGTGATTTTCAATGTAATTTTATCTATCATACGATACAAAAAGTTTTAGAAAAAAGTTCTGACGGATTGACGACTTCTGGTTTTGAAAAATTAGACAAAGGAGAGTCTTATTTGTTTATTTCTAATCATAGAGATATCCTTTTGGATACGACCCTGCTAAATGTTGCATTATTTGAACATGGATTGGTAATGACAGCTTCGGCAATTGGAGATAATCTGGTTAAGAAAGATTTCTTAAATACGTTAGCTAAACTAAATCGTAATTTTTTGGTTCAAAGAGGGTTGACACCAAGGGAAATGTTACTAAGCTCCAAAACACTTTCTGAATATATTGGCCACTTGTTGCAACATGAAAACCGTTCTGTTTGGATTGCGCAAAGAGAAGGTAGAACAAAAGATGGGAATGACGAGACAAATCCAGGTGTTTTGAAAATGCTCGGAATGGGTTCTGATGAGTCAAATTTAATGGATTATTTTAAAAAAATAAAAATTGTTCCCGTTTCTATTTCTTACGAATACGATCCAACGGATGTTTTAAAAATTCCGCAATTAATGGCTGAGGCCAATAACGAAGTTTATATTAAGGAAAAAAACGAAGACTTCATGACGCTTCTTAGTGGAGTAATGGGTCAAAAGAAGCGAATCCATATCCATATTGGTGACGTTCTTGATAAAGAAATTGATGGTATTAAAAATGAATTTGAAAATTCAAATAAGCAAATACAAGCTTTAGCTCAAGTTATTGATGATGCAATACTTCGCAATTATAAGCTTTGGCCTACCAATTTCATTGCGTATGATATTTTGAATAAAACGAATACTTATTCTCATTTATATACTGAAAATGAAAAATCACTCTTTGAACGTAGGCTGGAGATGAGAATTGATGCTGAAAACCCAGTTGCTTTACAAGGTATTTTGGATATGTATGCTAATCCAGTTGTTAATCAATTAAAACACATTTAATGAATACAAAAGCTAGGATTTTATTGATATATACTGGTGGTACAATCGGGATGAGTAAAGATTTTGAAACTGGCGCACTTAAGGCGTTTAATTTCAGTAAATTATTGAAAAACATACCTGAATTGAAACAATTAGATTGTGCAATTGAAACCTATTCTTTTGAAGATCCAATAGATTCATCCAATATGAATCCAGAACAGTGGTGTAATATTGGTTCTGTCATTGAAGAAAATTATGCCTCATTTGATGGTTTTGTAGTTTTACATGGGTCAGATACGATGTCCTACTCAGCATCTGCATTGAGTTTTATGCTAGAGAATTTGTCTAAGCCAGTCATTTTTACAGGCTCTCAGTTGCCTATAGGTGATTTGCGTACAGATGCCAAAGAAAATTTAATTACCGCTATTCAAATCGCTTCTTTATTGGAAAATGGTAAGCCCGTTATTCAGGAAGTTTGTTTGTATTTTGAATATAAATTATACCGAGGAAACCGTACAACTAAAATTAATGCGGAACATTTTAGAGCCTTTACATCTCCTAATTATCCTGAATTAGTGGAGTCAGGAGTACATTTAAAATTATATCCTGAATTGTTTCTTTCAGAAATCAGCGACAAGCCTTTGCAGCTTCATAAAAAAATGGATAATAATGTGGCTATTGTCAAAATGTTCCCAGGAATGAGTGAAACAGTTTTGTCAGGTATTTTATCAATAAAAGATTTAAAAGGAATTATTTTAGAGACCTATGGTTCAGGAAATGCTCCTACCGAAGATTGGTTTTTAAACCTAATGCGCAAAGCAATTTTAGACGGAATACACATTGTTAATGTTACTCAATGTTCGGGCGGAAGCGTGAATATGGGACAATATGAAACAAGTACCGTTTTAAAAGAAATAGGTGTTATTTCTGGTAAAGACATTACCACTGAGGCTGCAATCACAAAATTAATGTACCTATTAGGACATGATATTGCGCCAAATGCTTTTAAAACAGTTTTTGAAACCTCTTTGAGAGGAGAAATTGCATAATAAATTGATTTTGCTTTTCTAACTCATTTTTTTTCATGTTATTTGCAGCCTCAAATAAAAAGAGAGGTGTCCGAGTGGCTGAAGGAGCTAGCCTGGAAAGCTAGTATGTGGGTAACTGCATCGTGGGTTCGAATCCCATCCTCTCTGCAAAATTATTTATGCTTCCTAAAAGGGAAGCATTTTTTGTTTTATAGCTTTTATAACCTATTTTTCGTATGCGTTTAAAGGCAAAAAGGAATTTGGAAAGCATAAACGATTATTTCTTTGGGAAATACTCTCCTTACGATGCTACCTAATTAATCACTTCCTTTCAACAATAAGAACAGACTTTCTTTTTAGAAGCTTTTTTGCTTAAATTTTTAAACTTTCCAAAACGGACAAATAATGTATTTTGCTAATAAAAAATTGCTAATAAACAATCTTTATTTTTTGATTTTTGTTTT